>CAINMV010000037.1 GCA_903850915.1 uncultured Bacteroidota bacterium | reverse complement strand
GTACAAATGCAACAATACTCCAAAGTTCATCTGTATCAGGAATTTTCTTCTTGAAAGAAGGCATATCCTCACGACCCTCACTAATTTTAAAGAATAAAGCGCCATCAGATTGAGCTTGAAAATCGGCCTTCGAAAAATCACCAGGCTCGGTTTTTAACTGAGCCGCTTTATTTCCATCTCCTAGGCCTTTTGCACCATGGCACGATTTACAATGAGTGCCCCATAATACCTTCCCATCAGCAATAGCTTTTGCCTGTGCATTTCCTGCGATAGGGCTTTTTTTACCTTTAGCGGCATCAGGAACTGGCCAAGGTTTTTTTGCTTGGTTTACTTTGAATGCAAAGCTGATCATTATAATTACTGTCAGCAATAGGGTGATAATTGATTTTGGTTTCATAAAAAATAAATAATAATTGATTTTAATAAAATTAAAAGTTGAATAGTCTGGTAATGTTAAACCCAATTAAAAACTGACCAAGTTTGTGATAATCGTTTTGATTAAACATACTATTGCTTTGCGGTATTATACCATAATAGTTGCCGGCAAAAACTTGGAATGCATGCGAGCTAGTGCACGTTTCCATTCCAAAGCTAATATTAGGTCTTGGGTTGTTTGTTGGATGCGATGTTAATGGCTGATCGTATCCAATAGTAATAGCAGATTTGCTTGAATATTTATAACGTCCGATAGCCGAAAAAGAGGCATGTCCATTATACATTTTATTTTGAATCTCGCCTTTGCTGTCAACATAACCTTCTACATTATTAAACCAAGAATAATTGGCAGAAACTTGAGCAGAGAACTTTTCAGTTATTTTATGTCCAATCATTAATTGATGGAAATACGATAAACGATGAACAGGATAACGGAAGTTTACTTTTTCACGACCATCGATTGACATATTTACATAGTAGGTAACACTTACTGGCATGCTCTTTGGCGTTTGCTGAAGAATGGCATATTTTGCATTTAAATCTGTTTGCATTCTATCTTTAGTGATACCAGCACCAACAAATAAATTTTTGATGGGCGAATAACTTAAGCCAATCCGAATATTAGATGGAGCAAAAATTCCGTAAAGGTCTTTTACTCCATTTTTAAATGTACCGAAACGATGTTGTATATCCATTTCCATGGTTCCCTTAATTGGAACCATGACGGTTTGGTTATCCATACACCAAGAACTACCAAAAGTGTTTTTTACTGGTTTTTCTTTTGGTGTTGCGGTAGTTGTTGCATCTTGCGCCAATACTTTTCCTGTGGTGATGCCAAGCAACAGTACTAGAAGAAAACAAGCGCGTTGTATTAATGAGGATTTAATATTAAAATTCTTTTTCATGACTTAATTTTTTTTAATTGTTTTGGGCGCCTTGTTTTATCCAAGCGAGTACTAGTGCGTTATAATCTGTATTTATCCCACTTACCGGCATTACAGTGGTTTTTTTACCTGATAACCATAAATAAAGTTCGCTGGTTTCTGGGCTTCCGGTATTTAAATATCCACCTAAAGAAAGAGCACTAAATGCTTTGTCAGCACTTAGGTCAGGGATATGACCACCCGATGCATGACATCCGCTTACAGCGCAACTTTTACTAAATATAGGCGCGATGTCAGCAGCAAAAGTTACATCTCTTGTTACTTCTAAGGTTTTATTGATTATTACAGTTTTGTCTTTATAACATCCTGACATCACAAGCAAGGTAATGCTCATTAGGATGACCCCGATTATTGATTTATAGTGTAACATGATTTTATGTTATTAAAGGGTTTTAGGGGGTCGTTTATTTTTTGAATTTCAATACCAATCCTGGCTGAATTGCATGTTGGTAGTTTGAAGCATCCCAAACTGCAAATCCAAAAGGTGAATCAGGTAAGTTTGTGAAATCCACATCTTGTTTTAATGTATCTCCAGTTTTCAATTTTCTTTTGTACTCTACTACCCATCCTGTACCTGTATAAACGGCATCACAAATAATATCTGCACGACCCCCAATTAATGGAGCAGCAATAAAGCTTGGGATGCATTTTGCACCGATGCCACCATAAATAGTGTCTGTGCCTCTTTGGAAGTCAGTTCCAAAGTTTGGATCTAATAATAGCCCATTACCATATGTTAAAACACCTGTTGAACTAACCGCAGTAACTTTTTGTGCTAATCCGCCAACAGCAGTATCAGAAGCTTTTATAAAATCGTAGTTAGAAACACCTGGGATAATAAACCAAGGCACAGTAACCGATGCACCAGTGCCATCTAATTTTAACGTTTGTCTGTTATTGGTAGCGCCCTGAGCAGCAGCAGTTGTGTAGGTTGGTCTGTATGGCCAAGTTGTTGAAGCACCATTTACAACAATATCATCAACATGACGACCATTAGAGCTTCCGCCGGTAAGATTGCTAATTGCTGGACCACCAGCCCAATCTTGATAATTGTCATCCATTTGTTTGAAAGCAACGTCTCTGCTTAAATGCCCCCACCACATATCAATTTTTTCGTTAACACCATTAGTGTAGTGATTACCACTGCTTGCATTAGATTTGTAAGTTGGCGTAGTGGTTGAATAATCCATGTAAGGAGTAAAAACGTGACAACTAGAATAACATGTTTGAGAAGCAAATTTTGAAGTTGAGTTGTCAATATTAAATAGCATTGCAATTTTATCCTCGGCGAAACCAACACGTGTTAATGCACCATTAGCATCAAATTGGCGTGAATTTGGCTCTTGAGCCCATAATTTAGTTTTTGAATTGAAATACCAAGGCTGCACATTCGTGCTTTTGGTATTATCTGCATATTCTGCAAGGAAATACACGTAAGTATCATCATAAACCGAACGTAATGTTACAGGATAAGCATCGCCAATATAACCAGTAAAAAGGTTGTTTCCTGGATCAGGAACGGTTGGTTTAATATTCAATTTTGTGGCTTGGTCCCATATCGCGTCTATGGTTCCATCTATTGTAGGGGCGGTAGTTACTTTTACCGACACAAGATCTTTACTACTATTAGTAGTTGGGGTAGGAGTAGGAGTTGGCAAGTCGAGAACCTGATTTCCTTTGGTACAACTGGCTAAATAGCCCACGGCAATTACCATGGTTGAGAATGCCCAGAATTTTACTTGTTTGTAGAGTTTCATAATATCGAAGTTTAGGTTGATTAATTTATTTAAATATGATAGTTAAATAATGGTACAAGTTTAGGACTATATTAAGCCTCAAATACTGACGGCTATCATGTTTTAGGGTGAGAATAATCATTTTTAAGTTTGATTGTTATTTCAATCAAGTGTTTGATCAGCAAGAAGTTAACTGAAGAAAATCGCATGAATACTACTAATAAAACACAAATGTTTAGCCAAGACCCATAGAAAAAGGGATTATCAGTTGTTTATGTATAAAAGACGGAAGCCTTTTTACTTTGATTATTGTTAGCCTTTAATTTTAACCGAAAAGGCACGTATAACCACAATCACAATCAGAGTTGATAGGTTTAACAATAGGCTATCAGTGAATACCTTCATATCATTTTGTAATAGTTCGGGGCCATTATTACCAATGATAAAATAATAAAAATCGATTAGTAGAAACCCAAAGAAAAAAAGACTATGAAGTAAACTATAATAACCTTTTTTGCGGAATATGGGAACCCAAGATAGGATTGAGGCTAGTGCAATTAGTTGCCAAAATGGGGCGTTAAACTGGGCTAAATAATGGTGAACGGTATATTCTGGGAATAGATTTCGTAAAACGTATCCCCAAAATAATATAGCAGTGAGGGTGTAAGAATATGGAAGTAAGGATAGTAATCTTTTTGAAGTTTTGGACAGCCTTGTTTTTTTGCTATTGGTAAATGCATTTAAAAAAATGTATATAGCGACATAGCCTGAAAAAAAAGCCATAAGTTCGAGCCTTTCAAAATATATCAATATACTATCGTCCATGCTTGGTTTTTTTTACCTAGTGGTTAAAATAATAATCTAATTCTGTTTCAACATTCATCATATCAATTATCTGTGGATCTTTTATGGTATTAAAAAGGAAAATACCACAAATATCTCCTTTTCCATCAAGGTCAATATAAGATTGAGTTTTGTTTGATTTTATAAAGACGAGATATCTAGTTTTTACTGTTTCTATAATTTTTATTTTGGGCCAATATTTCTTTAAAACTATTTTAGAATTTCGTTGTTGAAAATAGCAATCGTGTTTCATGCTTTCGAACATATTGTTGCTTACAATAGTTTTATATTTTTCAACTTGAATCGAATCTGGATTAAAGAAAAGGGCTGAAGGACCATCAATAAATAAGGTGTCGGAATATGAACTTCCTGGCTTTTTTATAATAGTTTGTGGTGTAACAGTATCTTTTAAATTTATTTTTTCTAAAATTGATGAAGTGTTAATTTCATTATGGCAACGAATAAAAAAAGCGAGTAAAAAACCAAGGAAAAACAAGCTAAAAAAAGTTTTTTTTTGGATATGGCTATTCATATTCAATTATAGTTTTCGAATTACAAAATTAGGTATTTAATACAAAAGCCCTGGTTATTTACCAGGGCCTTTGTGAAGAAAAATTTCTCGATAAAATGAAAAATAAAATTCCACAAAACTTAAGTCAAAAAATTAAAAATTAAATAATCGTGTAATATTAAATCCAATAAGGAACTTACCACCTTTAACCTCTTCGTTGGTAACAGCATCGGTATATTTTAAAGGATTGTTAGTATTAAATAAATTATTTCTTTGTTGGTTAAGTAAAGAATAGTTGGTAACAAAAACCTGGAAACTATGGCTACTTGTGTTAAATTCAAATCCACAAGAAAGGTTTGGATTTGGATTGTACGAAGGATGTGTAGTTAAAGGTTGATCATAACTAGCGGTTATGGCGGTAACGTTTGTAAGTTTGTATCTTCCAGAAACAGCCAAAGCAAGATGTGCATTTTTCATCGTCTTAAATATCTCTTGACCAGTGCTATCATTTTTTGTGTAATATCCGCTAACTGCATTCTGCCACGAAAGACTTGGTGCTAACTGAATAGAAAGCTTATCATTTACTTTACGTGCAATCAATAATTGGTGGAAGAAACTAAAGCGCTCTACATCATATTTAAGTGCGCTTCCATCATAAATGGAGGGTTCTTTTCTTGAATCGTAAGCGCCATTAACATAGTATGTTAAGCTTACAGGAATTAAGCCTTTGGTTTGCGTAAAAATAGCATATTTCAAACTACCATCCCACAACATATTGCTTTTTGTTAAGCCAAAACCCACATTCAAATTTTTAATAGGAACATAACTAAACCCAAGGCGAATATTTGATGGAGCAAACAAACCCCATAAATCTTCATATCCTTTATCGATAGTTCCAAAGCGATGCAGGATATCCATTTCAAAAGTTCCTTTTATCGGAACCATCACAGTTTGATTGTCGATTAGCCAAACACTACCAAAAGTGTTTTTTTCTGGTTTTGCTTTAACTTTAGCACTTGTGCTATCTTGAGCTAAAGCAGAGGTACCTAATAGGAGCAAGCATAGGAATATAGAAGACACCAAAGCCAGCTTATTTTTTATATTATTTATTATACGTTTCATGTGATTAGTTTTTTTAGTGGTTTAGTTATTTGGTGCTCCGTTTCTGATCCAGTCATACACTTTTTGTCTGTCTGCAGCAGCAGGTATATATTCTTTCATTTCACCATTAATCATATTGTAAAGAATACTTTGTTTCGGTAAAACAGTATTTACAAAACCATTGTTAACAATATTTACATAAGAAACCTCTGCTTTCATATATGGTTTGTGAGCTCCATCTACATGGCAACCTGTTAGGGCACATTTCGTATTGAAGATGGGTGCTAAATCTGTTTTAAAACTTACAAATTGAGGTGTTCCATCCGGATCTACTAAACTGTCGGGTAAGATGGTATCTTTATAACAGCCGGTTAAACCGAGCCCTAGCGCGAGAATTAAACCCGCATATAATATTAAACGTTTCATAATCGTTGTATAATTTGGGGGGTTATTTATTGTTGAAGTTCATGTTACACTCTATATTGATATTATCGGCAATACTTGTGCTGGTAACACCAAAATCTCTACAATTAAATTGGAAAAGCAATTGTAACCCAAATACATCATACGGTGCTGTTCCAGCGATAGTACTTCTTTTCACATATTTCATTTTACCAATGATCGATTTTGTGATAGGAGCACCTAATTTTCCTTGCCAAGTTAAATTAAGAGTAACAATATATCCTGCGCTTAATGGATCGAATTCTACTTTAGTTGAGCGAATTTTTGCTAAGTTATTTACCATTAAATTTTGAGCAGAGGTGTCGATAGCAACGGTACCTAGGTTGGAAACATTACATCCAGCATCTCTTCCTGGCTCACCAGTGTTTGAGGTATTTATTTGAACATAACCGCTGATGTAGGTTTTTGAAGGATCATTTTCATAAAATGCCCACGATGTATCTTTTACCGGTTGTGCCTTTGTATTGTATTTAATCATTTCGGCAGTTGTAACATCGTGCATACCAAATTGATTGAAGCGTCCAGTTAAAAATCCAGCTGATCCCATATAATTGCTTGACCACATTACGTTGGAGTGCACTTTGTCTAATTTCCATTCATTTACATTTCCGGTTGTCATGTTTCCTGGAAGTAAAACTGCCGATCCTCTTGTTATAATAGGATTGTTGTTTACCGGCGAAGGAAGTATCTCGTTTTTCTTTGTACAGCTAATAATGTAAGCCGAACTTGTAATAAGCACAAGCAGTGCTAATAGGGTTTGTTTGCTAAATAACTTGTCCATGATGTTTAATTGTTTAGAAATTTTTGATTTATTAGAAGGATTCATTGTAATTGATTTGTGTTTAAAATCTTTTATACAATAAATAATTTTTGATGGCACAAGTTTCGATAGAGTCTAACAAATAAAATCTGATGACGGTCAATTTAGGAAATGAGATTTATCATGTTAATGTCATATGTTTTTTTGACAAAAACAAGCATTAATATTCTGAAAACCATATAAAATAAGGAATACAAAGGGCTACCCATTTTAACGGTTTAGGTTTAAAAATAGTGGCTAATAATTGCTATAAAAACAAAATTATAGTTTTTCGATAATTTCGGGAAGGCGTTTTATCATTGCCAGTTCTTTCATTTTCTCACGGGCATCGCGTGTAGGTGTACCAAAATAAGTTTTGCCACCTTCGAGCGTTTTATTGACGCCGCTTTGTCCTAAAACAACGGCTCCCATGCCAATAGTCAGATCTTTTTGAACCCCAACCTGCCCCCATAATATCACATTATCTTCTATATTAACACATCCGGCAATGGCTACCATAGCAGCGAAAAGGCAGTTTTTTCCAATAACTGTATCGTGGCCAACATGAATATGATTATCCATTTTTGTGCCTTCGCCAATAGTCGTATCGGATGAAACGCCCCTATCAATGGTGCAGCAGGCTCCAATTTCTACATTGTTTTCTACTATTACTCTTCCACAACTATGCATTTTCTCATAATGGGTTGGACGACGTTTGTAATAGAATGCATCCGAGCCTAAAACAGAGTTTGCGTGAATAATTACATTATCACCAATTTCGGTATGATCATAAATTACAACACCACTATGGATTAAACAGTTTTTTCCAATTTTAGCCTTAGGGCCGATGCTTACATTGGGTTGTATTATTGTTCCCTCTCCAATGTGAGATGATGGATGTATGGCCAAGTTTGTGGCCTCAAAAGGCATAAAATGTTTACACAAATAAACGTAATCACGAAAAGGGTCGTCCGAAAATAATAGTGCTTTTCCATGAGGCGCTTCTACTTCTTTGTTGATTAAAATAAAAGTAGCGGCGGAGTTTAGTGCTTTATCGTAGTACTTGGGATGGTCTACAAAGGTGAGGTCGCCCGGAGTTACCCGGTGAATCTCATTAATACCCGTAATCAAGTGATTGGAATCACCGATGATTCTGGCATTAATTAATGTAGCAATATTTTTAATTGATTGAGCAGGCTCCAGTTTCATAAAATAGGATTGGATTACAAAAATAAGGAATTGGTGCGATTGCAGTAACGATTACCTAAGCTTGCTCATAATACGGAACTTCATCATGCGAAACGGTGTCTTTTTGATTCCAATACGACAACGTGACAACATGATCATCGGCACTCTTTAATAGCCTTCCAAAAACAGCGTTTATAGAATTAAATCGAACATCAGTAACACCAACCGTAAATGATGTTGGAGCCTCTAAGGAAACTGGAGTTTCTGTAGCTTCAGAAGCTTCTGTGGATGGTGTTTTCGCACTTTTTGCGGGCGCACTTGGCACCACTATTACAATATATTTATTGTATTCCAATATTTCTTTTAGAAAAGAAGCGCGCATTGCGGAGACATTTTTTTCTACGATAGCACATTTCACTTCGTTTAAATCTTCAACAGTATGATTGGAATTTAGCGCCATAATTGATGCAATAAAAACAAATTAAAAAATAGGGGATAGTGTAAAAATATAGTCGTAAACCACGCTCCATAAGCCTAAAATTACAATGCCAAGTAGACAGATATATAATGCAACTTTCGAGATTAATGGAATAGTAAGGCTTTCGATGGGCGACTCATTGGGTTCCATAAAAACAGACTTAACGATTCGTAAGTAGTAATAAAACGAAACGATCATATTTAATGCCGCAATAGAAATGAGTAAATAATTTCCTTTTTCGGCTCCTGCAATAAGTAAGAAGAACTTTCCAAAGAACCCAGCTGCTGGCGGCACACCTGCTAACGAAAATAAAGCTATGGTAAGAATCCACGATAGAAATGGATTTGTTTTATAGAAAGATTTGTAATCGCTGATACGCTCTTTGCCCGTTAGGCTACTTACAATTGAAACAACACCGAAAGCGCCAAGATTTGAGAAAATATAAATGAGCACAAAATAGATAACTGCTGCTGTTCCCATAGAAGAGCTACCAGATATTCCCACTAAGATGAAACCTACTTGAGCAATGGAAGAAAAGGCAAGGAAACGCTTAAAATTATCTTGTCGTATGGCAAATAGGTTACCAATGATAATGGTGCTAATTGAAAGTACGAAAAGCATTCCATACCACACATCGGCCAACGGTTTAAAAACAGTATATAAAACAGAAACAAAAACAAAAAGAACGGCTCCTTTCGAAATTACAGATAAGTAGGATGTAATCGCTACTGGTGCACCTTCATATACATCGGCGGTCCAGAAATGGAATGGCACAGCAGAAATTTTAAAGGCAAAGCCAGCGAGAAACAACACAAATGCAAAAATTTGCAATGGATCCGTGGAGAGATGCGACGTAATTTCTGCATATGCTAAAGATCCGGTGGTACCGTAAATAAGCGAAACACCAAACAGCAGTAACCCCGATGAGAAGGCAGAAGATAAAATAAATTTCATGGCTGCTTCTGAAGAAGCTTTTTTCTCTAAGTCGAAATTAACTAATGCCGCAAGAGGTATAGAGGAGAGTTCTAAACCAAGATAAAACATCAATAGGTTACCACTAGAAATCATGTAGAACATACCTAATAATGTAGAAATCATAAGTATATAAAATTCCAACAAGTGCTTATGCGATTTGAGCCACGAATAAGATTGCATCGAAATAATTAAAGTACCAATGTTTAACATATTTTTTTCAAGAGCAATCAATGGATTGGTTCTAAACATATCGCTAAATAAAGAACCCTCGCCCGGAAGAATAAATCCGGCAATTACATTTATAAGTAACAGTAAATTTATTAAATATAGTAAGCTTTCATTGCTTCTATCTTTACCAACTTTAATTAACAGCAAGAGAAAGATGATAAATAATAACATCAACTCTTGTTTCATAAAAATAAAAAAGTCATTCAATATCATTCCTCTATTTATTTAAGTAATAAAGCTTGTCCTGTTTGCAGGATGATTTGTTCGGTACCGGGAGTTACAAGGTTGCTTAACCAAAAAGGTACCACACCAATAGCAACAATACCTGAGATTAAAATAACAGCAGCCAGTTTTTCGTTCCAAACCGCATCTGAAAGTGAAGTAAAACGATCATCATTAATTGGTCCCATCACCGCCTTTCCGGCTGCGCGCAAAATATAAACCGCTGTAACTACGATGGATGCACAAGCCAAGATGGTGGCGATTCTATACATGGTATCTGGGTTTTGCCAAGCGCCCATAAACACCGTCATTTCGGCTACAAATCCACTAAAACCAGGTAGTCCAAGGGAACATAATCCCGAGATGATAAATACAGAGGCTATAAATGGCATCACCTTTAATAACCCACCCAGTTGTGCAACAATTCTAGTATGCGTTCGCGTGTAAATCATTCCGATTGCGGCAAAGAAAAGGGCTGTCATTAAACCATGCGATACCATTTGCAATACAGCACCTGTAATAGAAGTGGGGGTAAGCATGCCAATGCCTAAAATTACAAATCCACAATGGCTTATTGAAGAATAAGCGTTAATATATTTTAAATCTGTTTGCATCATAGTAGCAAATGCACCATAAATAATTGCAATCGTTGAAAGTAAAATAATAATTCCTGAATAGGCATGTGCTGCATCTGGCATTAGATAAACAGCCACACGTAAACAGCCATATCCACCAAGTTTCATAGATATTCCGGCCAGAAACATAGACGCTGCCGTTGGAGCTGAGGAATGTCCATCGGGAACCCAAGTATGAAAAGGAAACAAAGCCGTAAAGATTCCAAACCCGATGAATGCAAACGGGAAAAATAACATTTGGGCGTTCAGCGGAATATGAGTTTTGGAAAGCGCGAGAATATCGAACGAATGAGCACCATTAATAGAGCTATTGAAATAAAGTCCACAAAGTCCAACAAATACTAATGCAGAGCCACCCATAAGCATTAAGGCTAACTTCATTGCGCTATATTCTTTTTTTCCACTGCCCCAAATTCCGATAAGTAAAAACTTAGGTATCACCGCCACCTCTAGAAAGAAAAACAAGGTAAATACATCGAGTGAAATAAAGAAGCCATAGGCACCCATACTCAAGAACATTAACAAAAAGAAAAATTCCTTATTAAGCATCTCCATGGACCACGATACGAGCACACCAGAAATTACCACAAATGAGGTTAGTAAAATCATAGCAATTGAGATGCCATCCACACCAATGTGATAGTTGATGTTTAAATTAGCGAACCAGGTGTAATTGAATTCAAATAACATTTGAGCCGTGTTTCCTGTTTCACGTTCTTGGTGGTATGTATAAAGCAATCCGAGTGCCAACAAAAGCTGTACGGCAGAACCTAGTAATGCCACGCTGCGCACCTGTTTCAATCCATTGCAAAGTAAAATTGCAACTGCCGTTAACAGAGGAACAAGTATAAGTAAAGATAGATTCATTTAATATATTTTAATTAAAAAGATAAATAAAGAGCGCAGATAACCCTAGAATTCCCCAAAAGAAATACATGGCATATCCTTGCACTTTACCAGATTGTAAACCTTTAATATTTTCAGAAACTGCTGCCGTTATTGCGGCCGATTGATTCATTAATTCATCGATAATATTTTTATCGAACCACGCTACCGGTCGGCCAATAAAATTAAAAATTATTTTTTTTGTGATGAATAAATATACTTCATCGACATAGAATTTTTTATACGAAGCATGATAAAAACCACCGAATGCCGAAGCTACACCATCGGACCTATTGTTTTCGGTTTTATACAATCGTATTGCAATTAAAATGCCTATTACAGCCATAGCCACGGGTGTTAAAGAGAACAGCAAATCGACGTGTGTTTCTAGCGCAATACCGTCGGAGGTAATAAGTTGTGAGAAGGGTACAAAACCAGCAATCAGCGCCAATACTCCCAAAATAATCAATGGAATTTTCATTGAAAGGGTTCCTTCACCATGATGTTCTCCATGCAGATGCACTTCACCTCTCCAGAATATGGAAAAGTACAACCTAAACATATAAAACGCTGTTAAGCCAGAAGTGAACAAGGCTATAAAAAATACAACTTTATTTGCATGAAAGGCTGCGGTCAAGATTTCTTCTTTACTGAAGAAACCAGCAAAAGGAGGTATACCAGAAATAGCTAGGCATGCAATTAGAAACGTGATGTGGGTAATTGGCATGTGCTTTCTGAGGCCGCCCATATCAATCATTTCATTACTATGCACCAAATGAATTACAGCGCCAGCGCCAAGGAATAACAACGATTTAAAAAAGGCATGTGTGAAAAGATGAAACATCGATGCCATATAGCCCAATCCCTCTTCGCCGCCATGCCCAGAAACGCCTAAAGCAAACATCATAAAACCTATTTGCGACATGGTGGAATAAGCGAGCACTCGTTTAATATCAGTTTGGGTACAAGCAATAATTGCGGCTAACAAGGCAGAGAAGGCGCCGACATAAGTAACAACGGTTAAGGCAGCGCTATCAAAAACAAATATCGGAAATAAGCGAGCTACAAGATAAACACCAGCAACAACCATAGTAGCAGCGTGTATTAATGCTGAAACCGGTGTTGGTCCTTCCATGGCATCGGGTAACCAAATATGTAAAGGGAACATCGCCGATTTTCCGGCACCACCAATAAATACCAGCACCAGTCCCCACGTTAGCATTGATACTCCAAGTAGAGATCCAGCAGTAATGCTAAGATATTGCGCAGACTGTGGATCGGTAAGACGCGTAATAAGTGTTTGAAAATCTAAAGTCTGAGCGTGAAACGATAAAATTAATATTCCAATTAAAAATCCAAGGTCAGCAAAACGGGTTACAATAAAGGCTTTTTTAGCTGCTGCTACCGCAGATGGTTTCTCAAAATAGTAACCGATGAGAAGGAATGATGAAACTCCAACAAGCTCCCAAAACATATACATCTGAAAGATGTTTGTTGACATTACTAACCCTAACATTGAAAAGGTAAATAGTGATAAGAAGGCATAATACGTGGCAAAACGTGCTTCGCCTTTCATATAGCCTAAACTAAAAATATGAACCATCAAGGAAATAAAAGTGATTACCACCAACATCATTGCGGATAATGGATCGAGTACAATACCCATATCAATGGATAAGCCAGGACTGAATTGTAACCACGTAAATTTTACAGGAATAATTTGTTGTAAAACGCCATTCACTCTTTCCGAATGAAAGAAATATTGATACGCTATTGAAATCGAAAGCAGACAGGAAAAACCTAAACTAAAAGTTGCGATAAT
The DNA here is from genome assembly GCA_903850915.1 of uncultured Bacteroidota bacterium. Classification (GTDB taxonomy): domain Bacteria; phylum Bacteroidota; class Bacteroidia; order UKL13-3; family UKL13-3; genus CAINMV01. The sequence continues at coordinate 200,985 of CAINMV010000037.1, read as the reverse complement.
ACCTGAAATTGAGTTGAAATATTTTCTTCCGAACAAACCCAATAACACAAATGTTACTAAGGGAAGCAGCGGTATGAGTGATATGTATAAAGAGCTGTTCATGTACTTAGAATTTTAGTTCACCGGTCTCATCTACATCTACAGAATGAAGGCTACGGTATAGGTTGATGATTATGGCAATGGCTACTGCCGCTTCGGAGGCGGCTATGGTAACGATAAAGATGGTAAAGAAAATTCCATCTAAATTTTGCGGATACAAGTATGTGTTGAAAGCCACAAAATTGATGTTTACACTATTTAAAATCAACTCAACAGACATTAAAATAGTGATCATGTTGCGTCGTGTAAAAAAGCCATACATCCCAATAAAAAAGAGGGCTGTGCTTACAAATAATATATGTGTTAATGGTATCCCGTTCATTCGCTCTTATTTTTAATTTTCATGGCAACTACAATAGCACCAATTAGTGCTGCAAGTAATAATATACTTATAACCTCAAATGGGAGGATATATCCCTTTCCTGTAAGGCTTAACATTTGATTTCCGATGTCTGCAATTTTTAATTCAAAGGGTTGCTCCCCGCCATTACCAAAACCATATTGATGGATAAGATAATAGGTGAATATAAAACCAACCAGGACAGAAAAAAATGAAAACCATATCTTACTAAGAGGGGGTTTGGGCATTTCTTCCCCCGATTTTTGGGTAAGGAAAATGGAGAAAATAATTAATACAACGATACCACCAACATAAATTACAATTTGAACGGCAGCAATAAATTCGAGTGCCATCCAAAAATACAAAGCCGCTATTCCCATTAAGGAGAACAAAAGGCTGATAGCCGAACGAAATATTTTTCCGGTTGTTACAGCCAATACACCAGTGCCTAAAATAAAGGCTGAAATGCAATAAAAGAGTATGTCGCTTGTATTCATTATTCTACTCCAGCTTTAATTTTTGATCCCGGACGATTTAATACTTTAGTTAATTGACTTCTATCAAACACACTGTGTTCGAACGTTTGATCCATTTTTATGGTATCGGTAGGGCAGGCAATAACACATAAGTTACACATAGTGCAAAGCTCAAGGTGGTATACAAACGTGTCGATTGCTTTTTTCTTTTTCCCCTCTGCGTTAATATCAAACTTGTTGATGATTTTTATCGTTCCATTGGGACAGGCCAACTCGCACGCAGAACATCCAGTACAAGCATGTTCGTTATTTTCATTATGAATCATAACTACTTCGCCACGAAAACGATTGGCCATTTTTAAGGTAGCACGATTATCGGGATATTGTTCGGTAATGATTTCTTTTGGGTGCACAAAATAGTAACCGGTAATTCTCATGCCAGTTAACAATGATTTCACGCCATTAAAAATCTCCTTTATGTAGTTTGTTATAAACATCCTTTTTAAAAATTAAAAATACCAACCCATAATTGCCATAACCGTTACCACCAATAAATTCAACATGCTAATTGGCAACAAATATTTCCATTCCAAGTTAAGTAGTTGATCTACACGCAAACGTGGGAATGTCCATCGGAACCACATCATTAAAAAAATCAGAAAAAATGTTTTTCCAACAAACCAAATTGATGATGGTATATAATCCATGATGGCATTAAAACCTTCCCAATTTCCAATATGAAATGGCATCCATCCACCTAAAAAAAGCGTTGCACCAATGGCGCATGCAATAAAAATATTGATGTATTCCGCTAGAAAAAACAAGGCAAACTTCATCCCAGAGTATTCTGTATGAAATCCAGCTGTGAGCTCAGACTCCGCTTCGGCTAAGTCGAAAGGCGCTCTGTTGGTTTCTGCTGTAACAGCGATAATAAAAGTTACAAATGAAATAAGAACAGGAATATGTCCTTTAAAAATCCACCATCCATTTTGTTGCGCATTAACAATTTCGGATAATTGCAAGCTACCAGTTAAAATTACAATAGTTATTACCGATAAGCCAGCCGATAACTCATAACTCACAATTTGAGCACCACTGCGCATAGCACCAAGTAAGGAGTATTTATTATTACTTGCCCATCCAGCCATTAAAATACCAATTACCGAAATAGAAGAAACGGCTGATATAAATAACACACCGATATTGATATCCCACATTTGCACCCCTTTGGCAAAAGGAATAGGAGCAAGTAGTAACATGGCTGCAATCATTACAATAAATGGGGCGAGATTAAACAATACTTTATCTGCTCCATCTGGAGTAAGCCCTTCTTTCATTATAAGTTTTAAGGTATCTGCTACGGTTTGAAACATTCCGAAAGGGCCTACTCTATTGGGCCCCTTACGTATTTGCATGATAGCAGCTACCTTACGCTCCATAAGTACCAAAACCAAGCCTAACACTGCGAAAATTGCAATGGCGGTTATACCCAACAAAACAAACTCACATGTAAGCGCGAGTGTTGGGTCGAAGGTATTGTTCAACCAGGTATGGATTCCGTTGATTATATTTTCTAAACTTAACATTGGTGCATTTTATAATCGACCATTTATATATTGTTTTCTATGCTGTTTTTAACGTTTGAAATAGCCTTCCTCTTGTATCTGTTTTTTTATCTATCCAGATCAGGAATTACCAAATCCAATGTTCCCATTGCCGCAATTAAATCTCCAATTTTACTACCTTTTACCATTGTTGGAAGTGCCGAAAGATTCGAAAAACCGGGTGATCTGTATTTAATTCGGTAAGGCGTTGTTCCTCCTTCACTTACAATATACACTCCAAATTCTCCGCGGGCTGTTTCTACGCGCTGATAAAATTCTCCTTTCGGTAATTTCAATACAGCTTTGGTTTTGGCTAGAAACTCACCATCCGGAATATTATCGATAAGCTGCTCAATTATTCGAATGGATTGGTTCATCTCATGAATACGAACCATGTAACGGGCAAAGGAATCACCAGCTGTTTCTAATATCTCATCAAATTGCAACTTGCCATACACTTCATAAGGATATAATTTTCTTATATCACAACTTACACCACTTGCTCTACCCACAGGACCGGTACATCCAAAAGAAATGGCATCTTCTTTTGAAAGATATCCTACGCCTTTCATCCTGTTTTGAAAAATTATATTACCCGTAACGAGTTCATTGTATTCATTTATTTTCGATTTATAAAGTGTGATAAAACTTTTCACCTTCTTTTGAAAATCGGGATGTAAATCTGCCATTACGCCACCCGGACAGATATAGTTCATGGTTAAACGAGCACCGCACGTTTCTTCCATAATTTCGGTAATTGTTTCACGTTCGCGAAACGCATGAAAGAAAGGGGTAAACGCGCCTAAGTCCATCGCCATAGCGCCCCACCAAAGCTCATGAGAGGCAATGCGCGTAAGCTCGTCCATTATAACGCGTATTATTTGTGCGCGCTCTGGAACTTCAATTTGTAATCCTTTTTCAACACATAAAGAACATCCATGGTTATTAATGTGAGAAGAGAGATAATCCATGCGACTTGTAGCATAGATAAATTGGCGATACGTTAAACTCTCGCTCATTTTTTCGATGGAGCGATGGATATAGCCTAGGTGTGGTTCGGTTTTAACGATGGTTTCACCGTTTAAGGTCATCACTAGGTGCAATACCCCATGTGTTGCAGGGTGTTGCGGACCAATGTTAATCACCATATATCCGTCTTCTGTGGTACCTATCTCTTCAAACATCTTATAGTTTAATCATATTAATAGGGTCATCGTAATCTTTCCTTAGTGGAAATCCGACCCAATCGTCGGTTAAAAATAGTCTTCTTAGGTCGGGATGGTTGATAAAAGTAACGCCAAAAAAATCAAATGCCTCCCGCTCATGAAATTCTGCTGTTTTCCAAATATCGCATACAGTATCAATCTCTGGTTGATCTCTATTTAACTTCACTTTTACAACAATACTATGTCGGTGTATTGTTGATGAAAGGTGGTAAACCATGGTGAGATGAGTTTTCCAGTCTACACAAGTGACGCAAAACAAATAATCAAAATCTAAACCGGCTTTCTCCTTTAGCTCTTTCGCGCAGGATTTCCATTGTGATGGCTCAATAAAAAAATTAATAAACTCTCCCCCTTCTTCAAACGTTGCTGAAGGAAATAATTCTGTTAATTTATTTTTTAAATCTTCGTTTGTCATTTATTTCCATCAATTTTGATTTGTTCTCTTGTGGCACCGCTTTTTATTTTATGTTGTAGTGAAATTAAAGCATGCAATAGTGCTTCTGGCCTTGGCGGGCATCCAGCGATGTAAACATCAACAGGAATAACATGATCCGCGCCTTTAACTACAGAATAGGTATTATAAAAGAAGGGTCCTCCACTGATTGCGCAGGCACCCATTGCAATTACATATTTTGGATCGGCCATCTGATCATACAATCGTTTTAGCACCGGAGCCATTTTATTTACGATGGTGCCGGCAATAATAATCACATCCGCTTGGCGAGGCGTAGCACGTGCTACTTCAAATCCAAATCTTGAAAAGTCATATTTTGCTGATGCTACCGACATCATTTCGATGCCACAACAACTGGTAGCAAAGGTGAGCGGCCAAATAGAGTTAGAACGAGCCCAATTAATAACGTCATCCAATTTAGTCAGAACAACATCGGTGCCTGCCACTGGATAAATTTCCCCCGGAAATGAATCCGGTATTTGTTTGTTTGTCTCGTTCTCCATAATTAAAACACGATGCACTATACTGGGGTTTTGATGTTTTAAAACAGAATTAAATCCATTTTAAAGCGCCCTTTTTGTGTGCATATAAAAACCCCATGAACAATATAAATATAAAAATTATTATTTCTATTAGCGCAGTAATACCAACACTTTTTACGACAACAGCCCATGGATAAAGAAAAACTAGCTCTACGTCGAACACCAAAAAAACAAGTGCAAACAAATAATATCCAACATTAAATTGCGACCATGTTGTGCCAGTTGATTTGATACCACTTTCGTAGGCTTGACCTTTTTGCGGATTCTTAGTTCCTTTAACAAATATCTTGGCAATCATCATTCCACCGGCCGAGAAAACGATTCCAGCAATAGCAAGGACAATTAAGGAAGATGCACCCATGAATTCTATTATTTGGTTCAAATATAGATGGAAATTGGAAAAATCAAAATAATTTAGTTTTCAACTCAAAAATCAGTAAAAAAATTACGCACCTTAAACAGAAAAAAACAATGTATAATTCAATAATTTAGGCATTGTGAAGCCAACATCAATGGCCTAATTTCAATTAGGATGATTTTAGTCATATAGCGAATAAAGGTATTTTACTTAGCGCAAATGAAAAATGATATCTGTAACTTTGGATATAGAAAAAAGTATAATTGCCATACAAAGCAAATAATAGATGCTTAAACTGCGTTAAAAGAAGGTGCTATTTTTTAAAAAACACAGCGAGAAGTTTATTCTTATTGGCTTTCCGCATACTTTTTAAAATTATCAAGTATGCTTTGCCATCCCATTTTTTGCATTTCGATGGGGTTGGTTTCTTCTGCTTCGAAGTTTTCTGTTATTTGTGTGCCCTCCAATGTTTTCTTAAAAAAAACACTTACTTTTCGGTCGTCATCGGCGGTATAGGTAATTGTATCGTGTAAAATTACTTGTGTATACGTTCCGGAGAAGTCGAATCCAAAACTACCATCTTTGGCTTCCATGCGATAAAGAAAATGTCCGCCTACTTGTAAATTATTTTCAGCATAAGGAGTATGCCAATCATTGCTTGCGTGATTCCAACATTGGATATTTTGAGGTTCGGTCCACAAGGCCCAAACTTTTTCGACAGGCTGATTTATAAAGGTTTCAACAGCGATTACAGATAATGAACTCATATTATCGCGCAATTTAGGGAGCTACATTAATATGAGCAAAAAAGAGTTGAATAAAATTTATTATTCATGCTTTCAGATCAGCATTCTAATCATAAAACTAGGTATAGAATCTATCGTGTACCGCTTTTTCTAGCATCTCCCGATGATCGGGATGTGCTATTTTTATTAACGCATGTGCTCTGTGCTCCATACTCATTCCGAACAAATTCACAGCGCCGAATTCAGTAACTACCCAATGAATATGGCCTCTTGTGGTAACCACACCTGCTCCTTGTTTTAATAACGGAACAATGCGAGATACACCTTTGTTTGTAACAGAAGGAATTGCGATAATAGGTTTACCTCCTTCTGATAGTGCGGCCCCTCGAATGAAGTCCATTTGCCCGCCAATTCCTGAATATTGGTAGGTTCCAATTGAGTCTGAACAAACTTGCCCTGTGATATCAATTTCGATGGCGCTATTAATTGCTGCAACTTTCGGATTTAAACTTAATACCCGAGGATCGTTCACGTAATTAATATCCAGTGATTTGATGATAGGATTGTCATCTACAAAATCGTATAATTTACGGGTGCCTAAAATAAATGAAGTGACGTTATATCCTTTTACAATTTTTTTATGGCTGTTGTTTATAGTTCCATTCAAAATCAAAGGAATTACTCCATCTGAAAACATTTCGGTATGAAGCCCAAGGTTTTTATGGTTGGTAAGATTTTTAAGAACGGAATCGGGAATGGTTCCAATTCCAAGTTGAAGCGTAGAGCCATCTTCAATTAATTCGGCTACAATCTTTCCTATTTTATCGGTAGCTTCGTTAGCATTCGCAGAATATACTACTTCTGGCAAATCATCATCAACCCAAACCGCCGCATCGAATTTACTAAATGGAATAAAGCCATCACCATGTACACGTGGCATTTTAGGGTTCACCTGAGCAATAACTTTTTTAGCTGTATTTATAGCTGCTAAGGCAATGTCAACGGAGGTTCCTAAAGAACAATATCCATGCCTATCAGGCGGTGAAACGTGCACAATGGCAACATCCAAAAGAAGTATCCCACGGGTAAATAACAAAGGAATTTCACTTAAGAAAACAGGTGTATAGTCGCCCATGCCACTGTTAACAGCCTTTCGAGTGCTTTCAGATACAAACAAGGAATTGATGTAAAAGTGTCCGGCAAGGGTGGGGTCGTTAAAGTCCACTCCATTTTGTGTGATACTAATTAATTCAACATTGTGAAGGCGCTCTTTTTGCGCGATCATTTTATTTAAAATATATTTTGGTGTTGCAGCACTTCCATGCACAAAAATACGTTGATTGGACTGAATCAATTGCAATGCATCTTCTACGGAGGTGTATTCTTTTTCTGAGATCATATATTTTATTTTTGGCAAAGATAAACCATAAAAATTTTCAATAAAATGACCTTCATCAAGAGATAATAAATGATATTAACCGCAATACAGAAATTGAAAAAGTTGAGAATTGGTTGTGATGTTCGAATTTTTGATACACCCTGAATTAAACCAGGATGTTAAAACAAAATTCAAATTTCTTAAAAAAACTATCGAGAATAATTGGGAGCTTCTTTAGTAATAAATACATCATGTGGATGACTCTCCTTCATACCGGCGCCTGTAATACGAATGAATTTTGCATCATGCAATTGGCTTATCGTAGCTGCCCCGCAATATCCCATTCCTGCTCGAAGTCCACCTATATATTGATACATCACTTCTCGCAATGCACCTTTAAAAGGAACATGTCCTACAATTCCTTCGGGTACTAATTTTGAAATTTCTTCTTCAGCATCTTGAAAATAGCGATCCTTGCTTCCTTTTTCCATGGCCTCAATGCTGCCCATTCCGCGGTATGATTTCACCTTCCTACCGTCGAAGATGATGGTTTCACCTGGACTTTCTTCTACGCCGGCAAATAAGGATCCTGCCATAATACAATCGGCCCCAGCAACAATTGCTTTCACAATATCTCCGCTGTAACGAATACCACCATCAGCAATTACAGAAACTCCAGCCGGCTTGCATGCTTTAGATGCTTCATTAATGGCGGTTAATTGCGGAACTCCAATTCCTGCGATTATACGGGTTGTGCAAATGGAACCCGGACCAACGCCAACTTTTACGGCACTTGCACCTGCATTAACTAACGCTTTTGCTCCTTCGTAGGTAGCTATATTTCCAACAATAAACTCGAAATCGGAGTGTCGTTGTTTTGCTTTTTTTAATTCATTAATAACGCCACGGCTATGTCCATGTGCTGTATCAATAATAATGGTGTCTACGCCGGCTTTAATGAGTGCGTCAATACGCTCTTCGGTATCGGCGGTAACTCCAACAGCAGCCCCAACACGCAATCGACCAAAACTATCTTTGCATGCGTTAGGATTTGACTTAACTTTTAAAATATCTTTATAGGTTATTAACCCTACTAAAATATTATCTTTATTTACAACAGGAAGTTTTTCAATTTTAAATTGTTGCAGCATTTTTTCTGCTGTAGCAAAATCTGTTTTTTCCGGAGCTACAATAAGGTTTTCTTTAGTCATAACCTCAAAAATCCTTTTGTTTTTGTCTTTTTCAAAACGGAGGTCGCGGTTAGTGATAATCCCTTTCAGCTTTCCATTTCCATCTATTACAGGAATACCACCAATTTTATTTTCACGCATAATCTTCATCGCGTCTTCAATAACTTGATCTTCACGAAGTGTTATGGGGTCAAGTATCATTCCACTTTCCGATCGTTTTACTTTCCGAACTTGTAGCGCTTGATTTTCAATACTCATGTTCTTGTGTAAAATGCCCAATCCACCTTCACGTGCCATAGCTATTGCGAGCTCAAATTCGGTAACAGTATCCATAGCTGCCGAAATGATAGGAACGTTTATACGTAAATTTTTTGTAAGTTGGGTGGAGGTATTAGTTTCACGCGGAAGAACTTCAGAGTATCCTGGAAGTACCAATACATCGTCGAAGGTAAGGCCTTCGGTAAGGAATTTATTGTCGGAAGAGAGCATAGCAAATAACTTTTATTATTTGCGGGGCGAAATTACTAAATTAATTCGGTATTGCAAGAATCCTCTTTTTACTTTTACATAGATTGGCAAAGGTTATCGATAAATTATTATTGAACAAGCATTGATTGAACATATCACTTCACATTTACGAAGGCCCTAAGTGGAAAATGGTCGCTATATTTTTTATTCAGCACTTCAAAATTTAACATATCAAAGCTTTGACTGCCAAAAATATAATCGATGCGGAAGCTTGGAAAAGCACCACCATAGGTTCTGCCTAATCCAAAACCACTTTCATTAAATGCATCTTTTAAACCATCGCTTACCTTGTTGTATGCAAAGGAAACCGGAGCGTCGTTTAAATCGCTGCAAACAAGTACTTTGCCCGGACTTTTTCTGATGGCCTCTTGCACTAACTTCGACTGCTCTGCCCTTAGGATGTAGGCTTGTTTCATTCGCGCTATTACCGACTTAGATTCTGCAATAGTCTTCTCTTTATCATCACCAAAGTCTTTTAAAATATCGTAGTCTTTGGATTGAAAACGAATGGATTGTAGATGCACGTTAAATATCCTAACGGTAACACCTCTAATTTCAACATCGATAAAAATAGTGCTATTACCTGTTGGTATGTTATAGGAAACAACCCCTGAATTTTTGATTGGAAATTTTGAAAATATAATTGTGCCTACTTTATATTTTTTATTCGCACTGTTTACATTGTTAAAATAGTAGTACTTGGTATGAAGTACATCAGCAATTTTACTTTCAATATTTATTGGCCAGTTGCTATTGCTATAAAACTCTTGCATACAAAGGATGTCAGGCTGTTCTTCTGCCAACATCGTGATAATATCATCTCGTGAATTTTTATTTTTTTCGAAACCAAAATTCATCACATTATAACTCATCACCTTCACCGATTTATCAATGGGAGTTTGTTTGTTATGGTATTGAAAAGTTCTTCCGATATAAGACCATCCAGCAATTATAGCTGTTAAAGACATTAGAAATTTTAAATGTAATTGGAATATCCACCATAACATGAGTAAGAAGTTTCCAAGAAGTATAAATGGATAGGCTAAACCGAAAAACGCAGGAATATAAAAAATGTCTGGATTGATATAAACAGCAGCATAACTTACAAATAAAGCTGCTACCATTATCACATTAAGCAGAAAAAAAATAATATTGAATACTTTTTTCACAAATCAAAGATATAATTTAAATCGATCGGATTTAACTTCAAGGGTTGATGATAGCATATAATTTAATCCAATTAAAGCACTATTTGGATGCCTTTAGAATTTCCAATATTCTATCGTCGTTTGGTTTTACCTCAATATTATTTTTGATAAGCATATCTAATATGGTATCGTTAATTTTACCTTGAGCTCGGGCATAGGCATAAGGTTGTGTGCTGAAACTTACCAGTTCATATTGTGATTTAAAAAAATCACCATAGTATTTCACCAAATCATTTTCAACTTGTTTTCTGTGTAAAAACGTTAAATCACCAACTTTGTCTCGCATTTCAATAAAATTTTGTTTTGCAAGGTCGGCAATGGCATCTGCATTGGGTTTTCGCAACTCTTGATAGGTGGCAAATATCGTTGTCCAGTCGTCACCATATTTTTCAATGCATTCGTCTAATACGATACAATCTTCAAAGCTGCAATTCATGCCTTGCCCATAAAAAGGTATAATAGCATGGGCAGCATCCCCAATTAAAGCAAGTTTATCTTTGTAAACCCAAGGAAAACACTTAACGGTTACTAGCCCACCAATAGGATTATTTAAGTAGGTGCTATTGTAATCAGGCATCATTGGAATTACATCTGCAAAATAAGTTTGAAAAAACTCTTCTGCTTTTTCTGTTGTGTTTATACTTTCAAAGCTCAGTTCCCCTTCATATGGAAAAAACAATGTACAGGTAAAGCTCTTGTCAACATTCGGTAATGCAATCATCATAAATTTACCCCGTGGCCAAATATGCAATGCATTTTTGTCAAGAGCAAACTCACCCGAAGGTGCTGGAGGAATATGCAATTCTTTATATCCATAGTTTTCGAAATCCTGATTATAGTCAAAACGTTGAGTTAACTGAATTTGCAATCTAGTAGCGGCAAATGCACCATCCGAACCGATAAAAATATCGCTGTCAACATTCGTTCTATTGCCATTTTGATCTTCAAAAACAGCATTTTTGAATTCGGCATCTAACCCAACACAACGCTGTTCGAAATGTAACTTGATATTATCAAATTCATCGGCAAGTTCCAACAATCGAATATTTAATCCACCTCTTGAAACGGAGTTGATGGCTTGCCCATCTTTTCCATAAGGTTGGTATGAAAGTTCACCACTTTTGCTATGCATCATTCTTCCACTCATAGGTATAGCGGTTTTAAGAATGGCATCATCAAGTCCCACTTTTTTTAGTGCTTCGATGCCTCGGTTTGATAAGGCAAGGTTAATACTTTTTCCTTGGTAAGCATTCGCGACGCGTGGGTCTGGACGTCTTTCATAAACATCAACATTGAATCCACGCTTTGCCAAGTAAATGGCCATTAAAGAACCGGATAGTCCACCACCGATGAGGGTTATATTTTTCATTTTGATAATATGCAAAAGTAATGTAAATAGAAACAAAAAATCATAAAGTTATATAATTCAGATTGTTGATTTTTGTCTTAAAATCAAGGTTTGCTGTTAAGCGACTACTTAAAATTATTCGTGAACATATACTCTCTTTATTCGCTGCGATAGAGTGGAAAGGACTTCGTATGAAATGGTTTTAGCATTATTTGCAACAAGTGTTACTGGCAACTGGCCACCAAAAATTATCACCTCATCATTTTCAATACAATTTATTTCACTTACATCTACCATTGTCATATCCATGCATATTGTTCCTAAAATTGGAGCAGGCTTTCCGTGGATATAAAAAAAGCCATTACCATTGCCGAGGGCCCTATTTAATCCATCCGCATAGCCAATGGGGATGGTTGCAATGCGCATTTTATTTTTAGCGACAAATCGACGATTATAACTTACACTATCGCCGGGTAGTAATTTTTTTATTTGAGAAATGGCAGATTTTAAGGTGCTTGCAGGAATTAAATCGCTACTTATTTCTCCACTAGGATCAATGCCATACAATCCAATTCCCAAACGAACCATATCAAATTGTGCTTTCGAGCTCCAACGTGCAATGCCTGGAGAGTTTAGCAAATGCCTGATAATAGTTGGATAGGACTTTTTTATTTTATTAGAGATGGTGGTGAATGTATTAATTTGTTGTTCTGTGAAGAGATCTTCGTTTGGATCTTCTGCCGCTGCCAGATGTGAAAAAACACTTTTGAGGTGCAAATTCGGGTTTTGCTGCAGTAGTGTTAATATTTCCTCTGTTTCTTCCAAATCAAAGCCTAGACGATGCATTCCTGTTTCGAATTCGAGGTGAACATCTATAGATTCTTTTGAAAACGATGCGAGCTGACGAAGTTGGGAAATAGAAAATAAAACGGGTTCAAGATGATATTGTTTTAAAAGTTCAAAACCTTGTTCTTCCGTATTCATTACCATAATAGGTAATGTAACCCCCGAATTTCGTAGCTGAACACCTTCGTCAGCATAGGCTACAGCCAAATAGTCGGCCTTTTGAAACTGAAGTATGGCAGCAATTTCATTGCTTCCACTCCCATATGAAAATGCTTTTACCATTACCATTATTTTTGTTTTTTCATCAACTATTTTTTTGTAGCTGTGAAAATTGCTTACAATGGCATTAAGGTTAATTTCTAAGCTCGTTGTATGGTGTTGCGCAGAAAAAAAACGTGCTAGTTCTTCAAAATGATACTTGCGAGCGCCTTTAAGCAGTATCAATGAATTTTTAAACAGTACAGTCTTATTATTGAGTGTCTTCAAAAACTCTTCTGTAGACTTATAAAAAACAGAAGGAATTGTGAATACGTGTTTGTGCTTGGAAATTTCTTTTCCTATTCCAATAAATTGATGTACAGAATATTTTTTAAGGTACTCATTTACTTCTTGGTAAAGCAATTCGGGGTTTTTTCCACTTTGTAAAATGTCCGACATCACCATCGTTTTCTCACCCTTATGAAGCTGCCTGTTCATAAAAGATAGCGCATTTTTCAATGAATTGATGTCGTTATTATAAGCATCGTTAATGATGATGTTATCATTATTTCCACGTTGCAATGCGAGTCGCATATCCACGGCATGTAGTTCCAAAAAATGTAGAGCTAAGTACTCAGGCTTTAATTTTAATAGTAACCCCACGCACAAACAGCTAATTGCATTATCTATTGAGGCATCATCACTGAAAGGAATGGTGATTTTTCCATTATAATTTTCAAAAACGTAAGAAATTATAGTTTCATTTACTTCTGTTTTTGTATCAGACACAAAAATGGTAGCATTTTTATCTTCCCTGCTCCACGTAAAACCTTGTTGGTAAATCCTTACATGATCCAGGTATTGATGATTTAGGACAACTGTTTTGCAATTTTTAAATAATAAAAACTTCTCTCTTAACTTTTGCTCCTCCGATTCAAAGTGTTGACTATGGGCATCTCCGAGTGAAGTAAAAACGCCAATTGTAGGTGCTATAATATCTTCTAGTTTTTGCATTTCGCCTGGACGTGAAATGCCTGCTTCAAAAACGCCTAAGGTGTGTTTCGATTGAAGTAATAAAACACTTAAAGGCACTCCAATTTGCGAATTGTAACTTCCTGGACTTTTTACAATTGTAAAATCATTATTTAATAGCGTATTAAGCCATTCTTTGACAATTGTTTTTCCATTACTTCCTGTAATTCCAATAATCGGCAGGGTAAAGTTGTTACGATGGGAGGTGGCTATTTGTTGCAGTGCAACTATGGTATTGGGTACTAAAAGTATATTGGCATTTTGGTATGACGAGACATCAATCGATTCGTCAATTAAAAAGTTTCTAATACCCTTGGCATATGCGTCATTGAAAAACATATTTCCATTGAAATGTTCTCCTCGTAATGCAATAAATAAATCATCGCTTCCAGCACTTACCACCTGGCGACTATCAGTGTAAATACTATTAATTGTGCTATCAGCAGCATGTGTTAAAACCTGAGCTGAAGTAACGAGTGCAATTTTAGAAATAAGGAGCATAATTTACAAAGCGAAAATAGAAAATTATCACGGGTTAAATAAACGTCAATAATTAATCAAGTAATGCAAATTTGAAGTGGTAACTACAAACCTAGGATGTCTTCTAAAATCTTTCTATCATTACTTAATCGAGGTACTTTATGTTGGCCACCGAGTTTGCCTTTTTTATCAAGCCAGTTATGAAAGGTACCTTTTGGCATTTTGTGAATTATTGGTGGTTTCATCGCTAAATCACCGAAACGCTTGGCCTCATAGTCGCTATTGTTTTGCTTTAAAGTATCATCTAATACTTTGCTAAACAACCTAAAATTCTCGGGCTCTTCCTCAAATTCGATAAGCCATTCGTGCCCGGCATCGTGATTTTCTGAAAAATACTTAGGAGCTGCGGTATATTCTTTAACACAGCAATGGCTTGCATCGCAGGCGGCTTTAATAGCTTGTTCCGCATTTTCAATCATTAGCTCCTCGCCAAAGGCATTAATAAATAAACGTGTTCGACCTGTAATTTTTATTCGGAAAGGTTTTAATGAAGTAAACCGAACGGTATCTCCAACTATATAGCGCCATAAACCCGAATTAGTGCTAATTACCAGGGCATAAACTTGATTTAAACTTACTTCATCCAAACTAAGCAATTGAGGATGTTCCTTGCCATATTCACCAATTGGCATAAATTCATAATAGATATCATAATCTGGCATCAAAAGCAATTCGTCGGGGGTCGAAAGGTCCTGAATGCCAAAGAATCCTTCGCTTGCATTGTAAGTTTCTAAAAAGTTAATGGGTTTACCAGCAAGCGCTAAAAAGCGTTCTTTATATGGAACGAAACCAACGCCACCATGAATATAAAGTTCTAGATTGGGCCACACTTCTGCAATGCTTTTTGCGCCCGTTTTTTCAAGAATGCGCTCCATCAAAACAAGCGTCCAAGTTGGAACACCAGTTATGCTTGTGATGTTTTCATTTACCGTAGTTGCAATAATTCTTTCTAGCTTCTCTTCCCAGTTGCTTAGCAGAGCTATTTCATTTTTAGGTGCTCGCAATATCTCTCCCAAAAAAGGCATGTTTTCTAATAATACAGCGGATAAATCGCCAAAGAAAATATCTTGATTTACATTGTTAATCTGATGACTACCACCAAGGACGAGTCCTTTTCCAGAAAAAATGTCGGTGTCTTCAAAACGACTGCAATAACTTGTGAGAACGTCTTTCCCAGCACGAAAATGACAAAGCTCAAGGGATTCAAAACTTACAGGTATAAACTTACTTTTATCGTTTGTTGTGCCACTACTCTTTGCAAACCACTTTATGTCGCCACCCCATAATAAATTTTGTTCTCCTCGCAACATACGTTCAATATACGGGTAAAGGCTTTCATAATTGCTGATGGGAATGTTATCTCTAAAGCTGAAAATGGTATTGCTATTTTCGAATCCATAGCGTTGTCCAAACTCAGTATCTACGGCCATTTTCAACAAACGCTTTCGTGTGTTTTCTTGTAATTCGGCTGCATGGCTTTGCATGTAATCCAGTTGGCTGGATCGTTTTTTAAAATACCATGATATGACAGAATTGAATATCGCCATGGTTGTAAAGTTAAAATTAATTGGTTACAACGGAAATTAATTCTGCCTGATAATTATCATCTAATTCTCGTTCAAGTTTCTAACAGGTGTAAAATCGCAACGCTAAATGGAAATTATAGCTACAATAATCGTTGTTCTAGCTTAGTGCAAGTTCTTTTAGGGTATTGGCGAATTGTTTTTATTTTTGCTGCATGCAACGAATCCTGAATTTTATTAATGGCGAATACGTGGAACCCATCTCTAGAAATTATTTAGATGGCTATAATCCAGCTATTGGAGAGGTTTATAGTGAAGTGCCAGACAGTGATGAAAGGGATGTAGAAATGGCTGTTAACGCTGCCAAGGAGGCCTTTCCTGCTTGGAGCAAACGAACTCAGGAGCAGCGTAGTGATATCTTAATCTTAATTGCAAAAGGAATTGAGGCACGTATGGAAGATTTTGTGGCAGCCGAAACTAACGATCAGGGTAAGCCTCTTTGGCTTAGTCGTGTAATGGATATTCCTCGAGCTGTAAGTAATCTAAAATTCTATGCTACAACGGCAATGAATGTCAATGGGGAATTTCATAAGACGGATGAAAACACGTTTAATTATACACTCCGAACACCTATTGGTGTTGTAGGTTGTATCAGTCCATGGAATCTTCCGTTGTATTTATTTACTTGGAAAATAGCTCCTGCTTTAGCCATGGGCAACTGTGTGGTCGCTAAACCTTCGGAAATTACTCCGATGACGGCATTTATGCTTGGTCAAATATGCAAGGAAGCTGGATTGCCAGTTGGGGTGCTCAATATTATACATGGGCTTGGCCCCAAGGTGGGCAGCGCTATTACAGCAAATCCAGAAATTAAAGCAATTTCTTTTACGGGTGGAACTAAAACAGGGGCCGAAATTTCTCGCGTTGCGGCTCCTATGTTCAAAAAAATGAGTCTTGAACTCGGCGGCAAAAATCCGAACATTATTTTTGATGACTGTAGTTTCGAGAAGACAGTTAAAACTAGTGTAGCAGCAGCTTTTACTAATCAGGGTGAAATTTGCCTCTGCGGTTCAAGAATTTTTATTCAAGATACTATTTATAATAAATTTAAAACTGCCTTTTTACTTGAAGTCCAGAAAAGAACGGTTGGTGACCCATTGGAAGAATCATCAAAATTAGGGGCTATAGTTTCCAAACCTCATTTTGATAAAATACTGTCATATATTCAGTTGGCAAAGGACGAAGGTGGTAAAATTCTACTTGGAGGTCATGCAGTAAATTTAGAAGGTCGTTGTAAAAATGGATGGTTTATAGCTCCTACGGTTATTGAAGGTCTGCCTTTCGATTGTCGCGTAAATCAAGAGGAGATTTTTGGTCCTGTTGTTACTCTTGTCTCTTTTTCTTCCGAGGAGGAGGCAATTTTTATGGCTAACAGCACCCCTTTTGGCTTAGCAGCAACGGTATTTACTGATAACGTATCGAAAGCGCATCGAGTGGCAGCGAAAATTGAAAGTGGTATTGTTTGGATTAATTGTTGGCTAGAACGTGATTTAAGAACCCCATTCGGTGGTGTAAAGCAAAGTGGAGTAGGCCGAGAAGGCGGTTTTGAGGCTTTGAAATTCTTTACTGAAGAAAAAAATGTATGTCTCAAGTTTTAAACCCTTAAATGAGGTTCTTTTAATAAACATTTTTAGAAATAAAATAAAAAAGTCTCTTGTACGATTGGCCTACAATTAAAGGGAGATAAAGGGTTCTAAAACCTTGTCTTTGCAAACGTACTTTAAGAAAAAAAAGTTAATTTTACACACTTTCTTTCTTCAAAAATAAGATTGAAAAAATGTCTAACAAAATGCAAATTAAAGCCGGCGAGTTACTTAGCCAGATAAATAGTCCCGATGATTTGAAAAAATTCAAAGAAGAGGAACTATTAAAAATTTCGAATGAACTGCGTCAATACATCATTGATATAGTTTCTGTTAATGGAGGTCATTTTGGAGCTAGCTTAGGCGTGGTGGAACTGACCGTGGCCCTTCATTATGTTTTTAATACGCCCTATGATCAATTGGTCTGGGATGTAGGCCATCAGGCTTATGGTCATAAAATTTTAACGGGTCGTCGAGATGATTTTTATACAAATCGTGTTTATAAAGGTTTAAGTGGATTTCCGAAACGCAGTGAAAGTGAATATGATGCTTTTGGTGTGGGCCACAGTAGCACCTCAATCTCAGCAGCTTTGGGAATGGCAGTTGCAAGTCATTACAAAGGTGAAAAAGACCGCCAGCATATCGCAGTTATTGGCGATGGCGCCATGACGGCAGGAATGGCTTTCGAAGCACTTAATCACGCCGGAATAGAGAATTCAAACTTACTCGTGATTTTAAATGATAACTGCATGAGCATCGACCCGAATGTTGGTGCTCTTAAGGAATATTTAACGGATATCACCACATCTCCTACTTACAATAAGGTAAAAGATGATGTTTGGAAAATGCTGGGAGCTTTAAAAAATATCGGAGGTGGAACAGCTCAAGGTATTGTCTCAAAAATTCAAGCATCGCTTAAATCTACACTAATCAAGCAAAGTAACCTCTTCGAAGCACTTCGTTTTCGTTATTTCGGACCTATCGACGGACACGATGTAACTCATTTAGTGTCTGTATTGCGAGATTTAAAAAATATTCCAGGTCCAAAACTTTTGCATATTAATACTGTGAAGGGGAAGGGTTATTCGCTCGCCGAAAAAGATCAAACGCAATGGCATGCGCCGGGTTTGTTTGATAAAGTTACAGGAGAGATTTTTAAGAAAACATACGCAATGCCGCAGCCACCAAAATACCAAGATGTTTTTGGACATACTTTGGTTGAATTGGCTGAATTGAATAGTAAAATTATGGGTATCACGCCAGCAATGCCAAGTGGATCTTCATTAAATATTATGATGAAAGCCATGCCTGATCGTGCTTTTGATGTTGGTATCGCCGAGCAGCATGCAGTAACTTTCTCTGCTGGCCTCGCTTCACAAGGCATAATACCTTTCTGTAATATCTATTCTTCGTTTATGCAACGTGCCTACGATCAGGTGGTGCATGATGTAGCAATTCAAAAGTTAAAGGTGGTTCTTTGTCTGGATCGCGCTGGTGTGGCGGGTGCTGATGGGCCGACACACCATGGTGCTTATGATATTGCGTATATGCGCTGTATCCCGAATTTAGTGGTAAGTGCACCAATGAATGAAGAGGAATTACGTAATTTAATGTATACCGCACAGCACGAAACAAATACACTACCTTTTGTAATACGATACCCTCGCGGGAATGGTGTAATGCCCGATTGGAAGCAGCCATTTCAATTATTGGAAATAGGAAAAGGCAAAAAATTGAAAGAGGGTAAGGATATTGCTGTGCTTAGTATTGGTCATATTGGCAATGAAGCGGTAATTGCCATCAATCAACTTGAAAAAGAAGGTGTTAACGTTGGGCATTATGATATGCGTTTTGTGAAGCCGCTTGATTTAAATATGCTACACGAAATATTCACGAAATATACCAAGATTATTACTATTGAAGATGGATGCGTGGAAGGTGGTTTCGGTTCTGCAATTCTAGAATTTGCTGCCGATAATACATATAACGCAACCGTCGTCCGACTCGGAATTCCAGACATGATTGTTGAACACGGAGAACAGCCACAATTGTGGAGTGAATGTGGTTATGATAATAAGGCAATTGAAGAAGCACTGCGAAATTTATTGGTGATAAAATCCACAGCAAATGCAAACGCAGCGAGTTTAAACTAAATAATACAGGCGCATTACTTGTGCCAATAATTAATATAAAACATATGCCACTACCGAATATTTTTACCAAAGAGGTTGCTAATAATATTGTTCAAAGAATCAATTCTTTAAACTCAACTTCTGTTCCTTTATGGGGTAAAATGAATGTGGCTCAAATGCTCGCACATTGCAATATTACTTACGAAATGGTATTTGATGATAAACACCAAAAACCAAATGCGCTACTTCGTTTCTTTTTAAAAATGTTTGTAAAAAAAATGGTTGTGAACGATGCTGATTATAAAAAAAATAATCAAACAGCTCCTGCATTTATAATTCGGGATTCAAGAGATTTTGAGCAAGAAAGACATAGATTGATTGATTTTATTCAAAAAACACAGGAATTGGGTGTTTCATATTTCCACAACAAGGATTCTCACTCCTTTGGAAAACTTACCAGCGATGAGTGGAACAACATGTTTTACAAGCACCTGAACCACCATCTTTCTCAATTTGGGGTTTAAAAGGTCGTAAAGAATAAACTTACGGTATATAAGACGCAACTCGTATTTTTGCATTTATGAAAATTGGAATAAGCGTTGGCGATATTAATGGTATCGGCCTGGAAGTGATCATGAAAACGTTCATGAATCCTGCTATGGCAGAAATTTGCACCCCAATCATTTATTGCGGAACAAAAACAATTGGATTCCACAAAAAGTTGTTGGGCCTTAACGACTTTAATTACAATGGAATTAAAGATGCTGATCAAGCATTGGTAAAAAAGGTGAACATGGTGCATGTTTGGGAAGAAGAGGTGCAATTAAATATCGGTGAAGAAAATGAAACGGGTGGTAAATACGCTTTACAATCGCTCCAAGCTGCTGTTGCCGATTTAAAAGCAGGTAAAATCAATGCATTGGTAACAGCTCCATTAAGTAAAGGAAATATTCCTTTACCCGGATTCTCAGGGCATACTGGATATATAGCCAAGGAGTTTGGAGTTGAAAATTATGCAATGATGCTATTGAGCCAGGAACTAAAGGTAGCTTTGGTTACCGAGCACGTTCCTATTACTGAAATAGGCAAGAACATTACGACGCAAAAGGTATATGATAAAATAATCACCATTCACCAAACACTAAAATTGGATTTTGGTATCGATAATCCAAAGATAGCCGTGTTGGCGCTAAATCCTCATGCTGGCGACAAAGGAGCAATTGGTAAGGAGGAGCAAACAATAATTGCACCTGCTATTATGCGAGCTCAAGCCGAGAATATTATTGTTTATGGCTCTTATAGTGCTGATGGTTTTTTTGGCACTAAAGCGTATAAATCATTCGATGTTGTTTTGGCGATGTACCACGACCAAGGTTTGATTCCATTTAAATCACTGGCTTTCGAAAGTGGCGTTAACTTCACGGCTGCCTTGCCAATAATACGCACTAGCCCCGACCATGGTACAGCTTTCGATATTGCAGGGAAAGGAATAGCCGACGAAACAAGTTTTAGAAATGCCGTTTATATGGCAATTGATCTTTATAAAACAAGAAAGAATGAGGCAGAAAACTCTGCCAATCCACTAAAACTCACGCAGCATAGACGCGAAAAGTTTAGAATGGATTTTGTTAAAGATTAAGTGCTTTTTAGCTTCCTTTAAACAATATGATACCGGTTGTCAACTAGGTATTTTGTTATTTTCCTTGAATTGCAAGCATTTGAATTGCCACTTCGGCCGCCTCTGTTCCTTTATTTCCATATTTGCCACCCGCTCTCTGTTGCGCTTGCTTTAAGGTATTGGGTGTAAGAACTCCAAATATTACGGGTTTTGAGAATTTCAAGTTTACATCTTTAATTCCTTGAGCTACTGCATTACATATAAAATCGAAATGCATGGTTTCTCCTTTAATTACACAGCCTAAACATATCGCAGCATCAACGCCTTGCTCCAGTTGCCATTGCGCACCTAAAGGTAATTCATAGCTGCCAGGCACAAAATGCACAATAATGTTTTTAGTCGGAATACGTAGCGACTTTAAGTAAGTTAAGGCACCACTTAGCAATATGCTTGTAATATCATCATGCCATTGAGATACTACAATACCAATTTTAAGTGAGCCGGCTTTTTTTAGCAGCGGAGCTTTTTTTACTTCAGTTGTTTTGCGAATAGCCATTATAGTCAATAAATTAGCGAAGTAATAATTTCGAATACAATTTCTCATCTCCAATAGCCACCTCTGCGGTATAAACGCCTCTTGGCAGTTGGTCAATGGTTAACACATTTTTACCAGTCGAGATTTCTTTTGTTAAGACAATCTTACCTGTCAAATCATAAAGTGTGATCGAGCAATTCCATGGAACCGTAATATTTACTTCGTTATGTGCAGGATTAGGCTGAATTAGTACTTGCGACTTTAATTCCAAATTGTGAATGCCCGTTGATGCAATTGTTATTGTTACGGTTTGTGTGTCGGTACAATTGTTTGCATCGGTTCCAGTAGCAGTATAGGTGGTGGTTACATTGGGTGAGGCAACTACACTTGTTCCTGTGGTTGCACTTAATCCACTTGATGGAGCCCAAGTATAACTAGCAGCACCACTGCCAGTTAATCGAACCATTTGGCCATTCGCAAGTTTTGCAGAATTAGGGGTAATGGTAACATTTGGTTTTGAATTTACTGTTACTATAACATTCATCGAGTCTGAGCAACCGGGAATGCTACTGCAAATCAATTTATAGGTTTTTGTACTTGTTGGGTTGGCCGAATAACTAGCATTATTACTTATCAAAACAGAACCATCGTACCAAGCATATGAGTTACCACCACCACCAGTTAGTAATGTATTATCACCGATACAAATATTACGATTTCCGCTCACGCTAACCACTGGTAATGCATATACCTTGACGAAATTAGACTTCTCGAGCGTGTTATATCCCCATCCTTTTTTTCTAGAATAAAGCCTAACGGTATAGTTGCCAATCGCGTTAAAATTTACTTGAGGATTTTGCGAATTCGCATTGGTTCCATTTATATAAGTAAAAGTAGAAGGAGTGATGGTCCATTGCCAAAAATCAGGACTACCTGAGCTTAGGTCGAGTAGTGTTGTTGTTCCATTAATACACACTGCAGTGTCTTGCGCTATAAACGAAGTTACAGGTGCGCTGTTGGTTAAATACACGTCACTCTGCCACAATCCTCTGCCATAGGTGGAGGCGGAAATTCGGGAAGCTGTCGTATTTGCATAATCATAAAACATCTCAAGCTCTGTAATACGTGATGTGGCTGGCATATTATTTTTAAAAGGAACCCAAGTAGTCATGGTGCTGTCTCGGTAAAATACGCCAACATCAGTTCCTACATATATCCCATCCGTCGCCTCACGGTCTAAGAGCAAACAGTTTCTTGATCCTCCTGGAAGTGTCCCATTTATATTTACCCAGGTATTTCCAGTATCATTGCTTCTATAAATGTTATTATTTTGTATGATATAAACGGTGTTAGGCTTTGATGGGTGGGTTTCAATCCAATTTACTGTTGAAGTGGGTGTCGGTGTTTTTGAAGTTAAGTCTCTGAATTTAGGTGTGTCTAAATAAAGACTATCTGTTCTAAAAAACTTGGCATCGCTTCTCGAATAATAAAGTCGAGAAGTATCGCTTGCGCAATGCTCCAAAAAGGTTATGTTACTTGTCGAGTTTTTTGTAATTTGCTTCCAAGTGGGAGTGGTTTTTATGTTCTTCCCTCTCCAAACGTTTTTGTATCCTACGAACATTACATTGGGGTTCTTTTCATGTAAAATATATGGAGTAATCCAAGCTCCATCTTCATTAATGCCAAAGGATCCATTATTGGAAACCGTGCTTGTAAGGGTGCTACCTGTTGTGGTTCTATTAATATTACCATAATAAAGAGCACCATACATAAAGTTACTATCTGTAGGGTCAATAATACACTCCATCCCATCGCCACCCATTGTTGTTTTCCATTTGTTAGTTCCGGAAATAGAATTACGATAGAACCCCGTGCCATTATCTTGCCATCCTGCAATTACAATACTTGGTGTTTGCGCTGATTGACCAATTCGGTATATTTGGGATATATTAAGGCCTGAGGTGAGGTTGGTAAAGGCTGTGGCAGATTTACTTCTTGAATAAATACCACCGTCATTACCACAATATAATTTATTTGTTTTAGGGTCTATGGCTAATGCATGTTGATCTGCATGTATGGATGGAAATCCACCTCCAACCCAATGCGCATAACAGGTCCATGTTTTTGCACTATCAGCGCTTTTAAAAACATTTACGCCGCCTACATAAATCACTCCAATATCACCAGTATCAACAGCAACAGCCATATCATACCAAGCTTGGGTTTTAGTTCCACTACCGTCTGCATTGTAATCAAAAATGTTAGGAGTTGTTGAACGCGAAACGAAGGTTAAACCTTTATCAAACGAAAGGTAAGTGCCTTTATATGCACCATTCGACTGAACAAGATATACCATGTTGGGAGAGGCTTTTGAAACTCCAATTACACAGCGGTTTCCGGTTGTGTTTAAACCGCTGGTTCCACCATTAATAGCCGTAAATGTATTGCCGGCATCGGTGCTTCGATAAAAAACAACACCTTCTACGGCATAAACGATATTGGTGTCTGTAGGATGGTACTTAATATCTTTATAATTATTGCTGTTCGATGATTTTTTAACCCAGGTATTACCCGCGTTTATGGTTTTATAAATACCCGAACTGGTGGCTGCTATAATAATATTACTATTGTATTTATTCATCTCCATCATTCCTACAGTGAAGTTACCTAAACCATTGTTTATTTGGCTCCAGGTGGCCCCACCGTTGGTGGATTTTAATATTCCCAGGCCTGGTGCATCACCGGCATCCCTATCACCACTTCCAATATACATTATGTTAGTGTTTATTGGGTCGATAAGAATGGCTGAAACTCCGAGCGTTGGAAGGTTATCGGTATTACTTGCCCATGTTAAACCGCCATCAGAAGTACTCCATAGCCCGCCTTGAGGCGCGCCAATCCAAAATTTGTTCGTGTCGGTAGGATGAAATGCAACGGAATTCACTCTTCCATTGCCGTTTGGCTGGCCAGTGCTATTACCAGGAACAAAATTCGGGCCTAATGGCTGCCAGTTTCCTGCAATTGAGGAATTGTTTACACTTGAAGATGTTCCAAAATAATCATAGTAAGCGTTCCATAATGCATCGTTAGCAGGAAAATTACCATTTGCATCTACCCTTGTGAGCCAATATTCTTGCCAGCGTTTAAAAACTTTATAACCAGTATGGGGTTCAATTGTTCTATTTTCATAGTATTTATTGAAGGCACTAACCGTGGTATTATAGTTAATACGAAAATCTTGCATCATATCAATCCAATACGGAGTATTTGCTGTATCACCAGGCGTTTGAGCAAATAAACGGCTTGAAAAAAATAAAAAGGAAATAAATAATGTAAAACACTTATTCATATTTACTATTTCTTATAAAATTATTACGAAGGTAGTTAAATCTGCTTTAAATCTGCTTTATTGTTTTTTAATGAAGGCCAATACTTTTAAGTAATTTCTAAGTAATTAAAGATCGTTATTTTTCATTGTAGCTTTCTGTATTAGGCGTACATACGGCCTTTCCATTCATTTACATCACGTCGTAGTAAATAGTAAAAGTAAAGTATTGGCATCACCAAGGAATAAACCTGGTACCAAAGGTAGCTTCCTACATTCTCCGTGCGTTTCATACGTGCGGCTATAATTCCCATATAAAAACCTTCGAGAAATAACTTCACAAACCAAAGTATCATTCCCAATTTTGGTGAGAATAAAGCTACAGCGAGTAGTGATGGGGTGTAAAAACCAAGTATAATAAATAGCACTTTCCATATCCAAGGCAACTCCATTGCGCCGGTTATCCAACGTTTACGTTGTTTTATTAGTAAATCAAAATTTGCGACCGGCCTCGAAATATTTAAAGTGTCACTAGTTAGAATGTTCTTCCAACCAAATCCAGCTTTGCGCAATACATCGAATAGTTTGAAGTCTTCAGTAATCGAAAAGTCCATATTCTCAAAACCACCAATCTCGACATAGGCGCTTTTTCGAACAACCATATTATTCCCAACTGCCGTGCAAGGAATGCCTGCGTTCGCAAAGCTGTTTAGAATTCCTGAAAAAAACATCCAATCAAGCGACTGTAATTTCTCAAAAAGGGTTTTGCCTTCAACATAGGTGCTTCCCGAAACTATGGCAATTTCAGGCGTGAAGTGCGGCAGTAAATTCTGAATCCAATCTTTTGGAACAGCAATGTCGGCATCGGTAACAAATAAGAAATCGGCGGTGGATATTTGGGCTAAATGTGCTAAAACATTGGCCTTTCCTTTGGCTTTTCCTAACTTTATTTTTATATCGTAAAAAGCAAAATGAGGTTTATTTTTTATAAACTGATCAACCAGCTTTACCGTATTGTCGGTGCTGTCATCATTACCAATCAAAATTTCAATTTTATTTTTCGGATATGACAATTCATTAAGCGCCTCCAAGCATCGAATTATGTTCTCTTCTTCATCGCGTGCAGCAACAAGTATGGAAACCTTTGGAAGGGATTCAGTGATCGGTTTTTGAAAGTTCTTTCTTCTATAATGAAGAAAAGTATTAACAAGTATAAATAGGAATGCTACGAAATATAGTAGAATTAAGAAAATGCTGTATCCGAATATAGTTAACATAAAATTTTAATTTGCCATTGAATGAAGTCGACTTAATTTAAATGAATAGCTTTAAAAACATAACCTTGATGAGAAAAATAATGTAGTACTTTAGGAAGCAGGTACTTCAGGTTTTTTTCAGCTTTTAAGCTATCATGAAACACAATAATATCGCCAGTTTTTATCTTTTCTCTCATGTTCTCAAAAACCTCATCACAATTTAATGTTGCCAAATAATCGCCAGTTAAAAAGCTCCACATAATCACGTTATATTTTTTAACTAATGTGTGCAATTGCATTGGTTTAAGCTTTCCATAAGGTGGTCTGAAAAGATTTGAATGCACTAGTTCATCACAAGCATTTACGTCACTTATGTATTCTCTGAATAAAGTTTTCCAGCCATTAAGGTGATGTTGGGTATGATTTCCAACAGCATGCCCAGAGGTTATGATATCGGTATAAATATTTTTATTCTTTATAACATTGGAACCAATACAAAAGAAGGTAGCTTTTGCCTTATAATCATCCAAGGTTTTTAAAACCCACGGTGTCACATCACTAATCGGACCATCATCAAAAGTCAGGTAAATAACCTTATCCCCATTATCTTTTAGGCTCCAGATACACGATGGGAAAAGCTGTTTTACCCATTTTGAATTCGATATTTTCTCTAAAGCAGACAATTGTTGTTTTTATGCAAAAGTAATCTTAATAAACGTTTAACAAACACAGTTTACTGAAAACAAGAGTATTTGACACAAATTACATATTTTCGTAACTATGAACATAAAGCAGGATATCGTTGAGAACTGGTTGCCAAGGTATACCGGATTGCCAATCGAAAACTTCAGTAAACATATTTTACTCACTAAC
The DNA here is from genome assembly GCA_903850915.1 of uncultured Bacteroidota bacterium. Lineage (GTDB taxonomy): Bacteria > Bacteroidota > Bacteroidia > UKL13-3 > UKL13-3 > CAINMV01. The sequence continues at coordinate 173,967 of CAINMV010000037.1, read as the reverse complement.
TTTAATAATTATGTTGATCTCTTTGCGAAGATGCATAATGTAAAAGTAAATGGAGAAGATCGAGCTATGCGGAATGCAACAGCAAACGGCATAACGATTATTAATTTTGGTATGGGAAGTGCAAATGCGGCTACAATCATCGACTTGCTGAGTGCAGTAAGCCCGAAAGCGGTGCTTTTTTTGGGAAAATGTGGAAGTTTAAAAGATGAACCCAAAATTGGGAATTATATTTTACCTATTGCTGCCATCAGAGGTGAAGGTACAAGTAACGATTATTTCCCTATTGAAGTGCCTGCATTACCAGCTTTCGCGTTGCAAAAGGCCGTAAGTACTACCGTTCGCGATTTTGAACGTGACTATTGGACGGGTACAATTTATACCACGAATAGACGTGTATGGGAGCATGATGAAAAAACCAAAGCATATCTACGCAGTATTCGCTGCATGGGTGTTGATATGGAAACAGCTACCGTATTTATTACAGCTTTCTATAATCATATTCCTGCAGGCGCATTACTTTTGGTTAGCGACCAACCGATGACTCCAGAAGGCGTAAAAACAGAGCAAAGTGATAAAAGTGTTACGGCTAATTATGTCGAAGAACATCTTAAAATTGGTATCTCCTCTCTAAATCAGTTAATTAATGATGGGTTAACCGTGAAACATCTTCGATTTGAATGATAGTGGAAAATCCTAGTATCTTTGCCTTTTATTGATTATGATACAACGTATTCAAACTTTTTTTTTGCTCGTTGCCACATTGCTTCAAGCGTTGCTTTTAAAATCTAACTTTTATTCTCTTAAAGTAGAATTAAATAATGTACTCTATTCTGCATGGCAAAGTATTAACACGGGCAGCAATGAAATACACACCAATATTTTGCATATAGTACTTCAGTTTCTGCTTATGGGCATCACGCTATATACCGTATTTATTTATAAAAACCGACCACAGCAAATGAAACTTTGTATGTATCTAATTCTAGGAACGTTACTTTCTTTCGCTTTCGCTTTGTATAATTTATTTACCACCAACTATTCTGAATACCATTTTGCATTCGGAACTTACATTATCTCAATTTTAGTAATCATTTATATCTCTGCTTACTTTTTTATCCGTAAGGATGATAATCTGGTTAAGAGTGTTGACCGTTTGCGTTAAATTTTAATCAACGATTTTTTAAAAAATCAAAGAGTTTTCAATTTCAATATTTTTTATAATGACAAAATTTTACTTCTTCTTTTTCTGTGTTTTTATCTCAGCATTTGCTTCTCAAGCTCAGGTGGTTGCGCCAATTAGCGCTGCTCGTGCTTCAGTAGCTGGTACTCAAGTTACTGTTCGCGGTATGGTTACCCATGGCGGTGAGCTTGGAGCCGCAATACGCTATTTTCAAGACGGAACAGGAGGTATTGCTGCATATTCTGCTGCTTTGATGGGTCCAATAAACATTGGAGATAGTATTGAAGTTACCGGAACCTGTAAAATGTATAACAACTTACTAGAACTCGATCCTGTTGCTTCGGTTACGGTGATAAGCTCTAATAATCCACTTCCGGCGCCAATACAATTAAGTAGTACGACCCTTTTCGCAGAACAGTATGAAAGTATGCTAGTAAAGGTAACTAATGTTTTAGTATCCGGAACAGGTACTTTTAGTGCTGGAACATCGGGAAAAAATTATAGTCTCGATAACAATACGGCTACTCAAATTAGAATACTGCCGACTACCGATATCGCAGGTAAACAAATTCCGCCATCGATTTGTAAAATTGCAGGTATCATGAGTCAATATTCAGCTACAAATCCATTAATTGGTTATCAATTATTGCCTCGATCTTATGCCGATTTTGACCTCGATAACGGTCCAAAGATTACAACCTCGTTGTTTCAACAAAATATTACAACAAACACTTTCGATGTTTTGTTTTCTACAGCATTCCCTGGTAGTACAACAATTCAATATGGCTTAACACCAGCGCTCGAATTGGGATCCTTCAACGACACAAATAAGGTACTTTCGCATACTATTAAACTTACAGGTCTTCAGCCGGCAACCATCTACTATGTGAAGGCAATATCGTTACGTCCAAACGGCGATTCTTCCGTAACGGCGCCGGTATTAATGGGAACAGCATCATTATCTTCGGGTGTAATCAAGGTTTTATTTTCTCGTGCGGTGCGCAACGATGTAAGTACTTTCAATAATGCAGTGTTTGCAAATCAGAGTATCGACGATACCATTATTGCGTATATTTCACGTGCAAAAAGCTCCATCGATATTGCCATGTATAACTGGAACAATAGCGGATTGAGTGATATTACAGCTGCCGTTAATGATGCCTACAATCGTGGAGTTAAGGTCCGCTTGGTTTACGACGGAGGTAATGCAAATTTGGGTTTAGGAAGCATAAATCCAGCAATTGGTAAAATTGGAAGCCCACAAAGCTCGAGTTATAGTATTATGCATGACAAATTTGTGGTTATTGATGCTAACAGCACCAATCCAAACGATCCTTTGGTGCTTACTGGTAGCACCAATTGGACGGGTGGACAAATCAATTTAGATGCCAATAATCAATTAATAATTCAGGACCAAACTCTGGCTAAAGCCTATACCATTGAATTTGAAGAAATGTTTGGAAGTAATGGCTATTCACCCAATGCTACTAACTCTCGCTTTGGTCAATTTAAAGCCGACAACACGCCGCATCTATTTATGGTTGGTGGTAAATTAGTAGAACAATACTTTAGCCCTAGCGATAACGTTACACAACGTATTATAAATTCTATAAAATCGGCAAATACGGACTTGTATTTTCAAATACTTACGTTTACTCGTCGTGATATAGCACAAGCAATTGCTGCGCGTGCTGCGGTGGGTGTTTTTACGGCGGGTATGATTGACGACACCGCTAGTGGCAGCCTTGGTTTTTTTGATATGAAAGCTGTAATGGGAAATAATTTAATAAAATATGCTGGTTCAGGATTACTTCATCATAAACTAACAATCGTTGATGCTAATAACTACTACTCAGACCCTCAAGTTACTACAGGTTCTCACAATTGGAGTACCAATGCAGACACCAAAAATGACGAGAATACGGTTATTATTCATGATGCCGATATCGCTAATCAATATTTTCAAGAATTTGCCCAACAATCCAAATTAGATGGAATTCCAGCAGGTTGGGGATTTGCAAATTTTAAAGCCGATAGTTTAACCATAAAGCAGTTTCATCCGGTAAACTTTAGAAATCTTTCAGTGTTTAATGATTTAGTGCCACAAGCAACGTCATTAAAATGGGATTTTGGTGATGGTCAATCATCTACGCAAACTAATCCTTCTCACGTTTATACATCAACCGGAAAATATACTGTAAGTTTGATTGCTTCTAATGGCACTGTTACTGATACTATTACTCAAAATCAGCTTATTACGGTAATTGGAAATACCGGAATACTCGACTTGGGAAAAAGCAATAATAATTTATTGTTTTATCCAAATCCGGTAACAAATACTGCGATTTTGAAGCTAAATGATCATGCAAGCCACACCTTGAAGGTCTATAATATATTAGGTCAATTAGAGCTTGCAACAACTTTTGCTAATGAAATTCAACTTGACTTTACTTCTTTAAACGCTGGTGTTTACTTTATCTCTTTAGATAATGGCACACAAGTTAAATTGGTAAAGAAATAAAGGATTTTGATTTTTAGGAAAAATTAATTTGCAAATCAATTAATTTGACTAACTTTGCACAACATATCCACACCCAAGTGGGTTAGATTTATAAAAAAGTATCGTATCGCAAATTAATCCTACCAAGAATTCTTTTCCCTATCGTTTATTTTTCGTCGTCTAATTCTCCCAAGTAAAAATATGTGTTAATCATTTTTTATTTTTTTATTTTTTTATTTTTTATTATTTGTAAATATGAATATTTACGTAGCAAACATCAATTTTAAAGCCTCAGACGATCAATTACGCGAAGTATTTGAAGCCTATGGCGAAGTATCATCAGCACGCATTATCATGGACAAAATGAGTGGCCGCAGTCGCGGTTTCGGTTTTGTAGAAATGCCTAACGACGAACATGCAAAAGAAGCCATCGAAAAACTTAACGGTTATGAAATGATGGAAAAAGTTCTTAGCGTGAACGAAGCTCGCCCTAAAACAGACGATTACAAAAGCAGTAATCGTGGCGGAAGCGGAAGTGGAGGCGGAAATCGTTACAATCGCGACGGAGGAAATGGAGGCGGTTACAACAAAAGATATTAATATTGTAGTTGTAATTTAAAAAAGAACCCTGTTTTAGTTTTCTGAAACAGGGTTTTTTTATGGCTTTAATATTAATACTAATAATATATTAATATTAAAGTAACATTAACACGGCATTGAAATAACAAATTTGCAACAATGATTAAGAAATATAAAATACTAGTTGCCGACGATGATTTGGATATTCTCGAGATAATTAAATTTAATCTTGAGCGTAATGGTTTCGATGTTACAGTTACAAATAAAAGCACTGAAACGTACGAATTAGCATTAAAAATAAAGCCAGACTTAATTTTACATGATGTGATGATGCCAGAAATGGACGGATTTCAGGTTTGTCGTAAGGTTAAGCATAGTGAAGTATTAAAAAATATCCCATTCGTTTTCTTAACGGCGCGAAATGAAGAGCACAGCGAAGTTCAAGGCTTCGACCTAGGAGCTGAAGACTATATAGCAAAACCCATTAAACCTGCTGCATTAAGTACTCGCCTTAAAACAATTATTAAGCGTTATGTTAAGGAGGAGGAGTTGCCGAATCTAAATGTCGGAATTTTTAAAATAGATCGTGATAGTTATGTGGTTTACAAGAATGAAGAGCCTATCTCTTTACCCAAAAAGGAATTCGAGTTATTATATATCCTAGCTGGTTCGCCAGGCAAGGTTTTTAGCCGCGACGATGTTTTAGCTCGTGTTTGGGGTAACGATGTTTATGTTGGTGAACGTACAGTAGATGTTCATATTCGCAAAATTCGTGAAAAAATAGGTGAAGATTTTATCACTACAATAAAGGGTGTTGGCTATAAATTTATAGCTTAATTGTGTTATAACACCGAACCAATAATATTCATTTTGTTCTCGGTTTCTTCAAATTCTGCCAAGGGGTCAGAATCTTCTGTAATGCCGGCTCCTGCATAAAGTATTGCATTGTCAGGGGTCCATTGCATACACCTAATATTTACAAACAATTGCATCGCGTTTTTCTTTATTGGACCGAAATATCCTGCATATAGTTCACGATTGTAATTTTCGTGGTTAGCTATAAAATTTATGGCGCTCTCTCTTGGAACCCCCCCAACTGCAGGTGTAGGATGTAGCATGGTTGCAATTGAAATTCGTTCGCTTGCGGTTGCCGAAAAATTTATTTTTGTCTTTAAATGGGTTAATTCACCGGCGCGATAGGCTGAAATATCGGAAAATACGGCATCAATATTTTTGGTTAAAAGTAGCTCTTGAATATATTCTTGTATTATTTTTTGCTCTTTTACTTCTTTGGTGGTAAATGACGAAAGCTCCTTCGATTTTTTTGTGCCTGCCAAGGCCATGGTACAATAGTACTCATTTTGCTGCTCTAAGAGTGATTCAGGCGAAGCGCCAATCCAAGTGCCATAAACCGGAGAGGAAATTAAATTAACAAAGGCTCCAGGATAACGCGAGCACAATTCAAGGAATATGTTAATTGGATGTTTTCGCTGTACAAAGTGATGTGGTTTGCAACGTGATAAAACAACCTTGGTTATATTTCCAGCTTTTATCTCTGAAACTGCATTCTCTACTGCAGAAATATACTGTTGTTTTGAGCTCGAAATACCGGAAATACCGTTAAAAAAAGGAACAAGATTATTTTCCCTTTTATTGAAACACTTCGAATAAAAGGTTTGAAGATCTTTTGTGAATCGATTATTCTTATTAAAACTAAAAGAAATTTCTTCTAGAAAGCGAAAGGCAATCTCCTCAGTAACAATTCTTGTCGAATCAGAATCGCTAAATGGCTTTATAATAAACCCATCACCATCAACGGGTATTTCGTTTAGCTCCTCACAAATTGCCCCATAAATCGCCGCTTCGTTTGGAAGACGATAAAAAACAGCATGCCCTTTTGCGAGTATTGCCGCATGATAAATCGCGTTTAATTCGGCACTCATGAAATCAATTCTTGTTTTCTTTGTGTGTCTGGGCTAACAGGTATCACGGCCATAGTCAACCGAGAAATACAAGTCAATTCATTTTTCTCGTCTGTAATTTTTATTTCCCATACTTGGGTTCTCGCTCCTATATGTATCGGAATGGCTTTCGCGAAAACATAGCCTTTTCGAGCAGCTTTTAAATGATTTGCATTAATATCTAACCCTAACGCTACATGGGTATCACGATTTAAAAATAAATTTGCGGCCATACTTCCTGCTTGCTCTGCTAATACACAGCTTGCCCCTCCATGCAATAGTCCAAGTGGCTGCTGTGTTCTTTCGTTCACGGGCATACGAGCAATTAAATAATTGTCACCCGTCTCAATAAATTCTATCCCTAAAAAATCGGCAATTGTATTTTTGCAATAGTTATTTAACTCTTGCGGTGATGGTTTGATTAAGAAATCCATAATCTAATTTTTTATAATTTTAGATGCCAGTGCTTCCATAGCCTCCAGCACCACGCTCTGTTTCATTTAAATCGTTTGTTTCAATCCAAGCTACCTTTGAATGACTGCAAATAATCATCTGTGCGATTCTATCCCCGTTCTTAATTTCAAAGGCTTCTGAACCATGGTTGATGAGTAAAATTTTTATCTCCCCACGATAATCGGCGTCTATCGTTCCTGGACTATTTAAAACCGTGATGCCATGTTTTAACGCAAGCCCACTTCGAGGTCTTATTTGCGCTTCAAATCCAGAAGGCAATGCGATGTATAATCCAGTTCCAACAAGCATTCGTTGCTGAGGCATTAATATTAACTTTTCTGAGGTAAAAGCGCATACATCAACACCCGCAGAAAGCGCTGTTTGATATAAAGGATGGGGATTGTTGCTTAGGTTTTTAATGTGAATAGGAATGTCCATGGCTTTGCGAAAATACTATTCTTTAGTTAACGTCGCGATGTATTTACATAGTTCCGTTTTTCTTTTATTATTTTCGCGTGCACTTAATATTAAGCTGTACAAAACTAATCAATAACAATCCATGCCCATAGATCAAGTAGATGTAGATGCTCCTGCAAAGGAGATGAGCTTTTGGGAACACCTAGAAGAGTTAAGATGGCATATTATTCGCGTATTAATTGTGCTGACTATTACATCCACGTTTGCATTTTTATATCCAGAAATTGTTTACGACCAGGTTTTATTAGGTCCTAAAAACGCTGATTTTGTTACCTATCGTTTGCTTTGTAAAGCAGCACAACACTTTCACTTCGACGATTCATTTTGTAATATAAGGCTCGATTTCGAAATTGTAAGTCGTGAATTGGGCGAACAACTGAGTAACCAGTTTTGGATATCGTTTTGTGTTGGTTTAATATTGGCTTTTCCCTATTTTGTTTGGGAAATTTGGCGTTTCGTTCGACCAGCGCTTAAGCCTACCGAACGGAGATATACAACAGGGATAATCTTTTTCACTAGCTTCTTTATGTTTCTTGGTGTGTGTTTTGGCTATTTTGTGCTTTGTCCAATGGCGGTAAATTTCTTGGGTAACTATCGAATAAGTACACAAGTTAAAGCACTTATAACCCTAGATTCTTATATAAGTTTAGTTTCAACGCTCACACTAGCTACGGGCTTGGTTTTTGAATTACCGATGCTTGTGTATTTCTTAGCGAAAATTAGAATTTTAACACCGCAGCTAATGCGAAAATATCGTAGGTGGGCCATAATAATAATATTAATTATTGCCGCTGCAATTACGCCACCCGACGTGGTAAGCCAAACTATCATGGCTATTCCTTTATATGGCTTGTTTGAGTTTAGTATTTTTATTGCAGCCTACGTAAAGCGACAAAAAGATATTGAAGATCAGAAATCAGGATGGGCTTAATAAATTATAAGAAGTGCATCCCAAATCGATTTTTTTAAATAATTCGTTAATTAATATAGTATCATGAAAATAGCAATAGGTGGCGATCATGCCGGTTTCGAATATAAACAACAACTGATTTCATATTTAGAATTAAAAGGATTTCATGTGCAGGATTTTGGTCCTTTTAGCACTGAAAGTTGTGATTATCCTGATTTTGCACACCCCTTGGCGGTTAATGTTGCAAAGCAATTAAGTGATTTCGGCATTCTCATCTGCGGTAGCGGAAACGGTGTTTGTTTCACAGCCAATAAGCACCCCGATGTGCGTGCAGCTCTATGCTGGAACACTGAATTGGCTGCCCTCGCACGTCAACATAATGATTCAAATATTATTTGTTTGCCTGCTCGATTTGTTAGTTTTGATTTGGCAAAAGAAATGGTAGATGTGTTTATCGGAACTGCTTTCGAAGGTGGAAGGCACCAACGCAGGGTGGATAAGGTGAATTTATAATTTCATATTTCCAACATCCTTATTTCTTAAGTCAAAGATTTTAATTGCCAATCTATTTCTTGTAAATTATTTTCTTTTAGATAGGCATTGCATTTAGAAAAATGCTTACATCCAAAAAATCCAGTATGTGCCGAAAAGGGCGATGGGTGTGGGGCCTGCAAAATTAAATGCTTTGAGTGTTGTATAAGTGGAATTTTACTTTGTGCAAATTTTCCCCAAAGTAAAAACACTACATTCTCTTTTTTCTCTTGTAGTTTTCGAATCACAGTATCTGTAAATATTTCCCATCCTTTACCTTGATGTGATGCCGGCTCATTTGCATTTACTGATAAAACAGTATTGAGTAAAAGAACACCTTGATTAGCCCATTTTTGTAGGTTTCCATGGTTCGGTGGCACACACCCCAAATCGCGTTGAAGCTCTTTAAAAATATTTTGTAATGAGGGTGGTGTTTTTACATTTGATTTTACCGAAAAGCTTAGTCCATGGGCTTGGCCTTCACCATGATAAGGGTCTTGACCAAGCAAAACTACTTTAACATTGGAAAGGGTAGTGGTTTTAAAGGCATTAAAGATTTCATTGAAGTTGGGATATATCGTTTTTCCGTTATTCTTTTCTTCCCTTAAAAACGACATTAAACTATGCATGTATGACTTTTCAAATTCTTCATGCAACATTTCATTCCAATCCGATGGGAATTTTATGTCTTCTTGCTTCACTTTTTAGGATGATGATTATTTGCACAAAGTAAACTAAATTTGCTTTCTATAAATGAGGAAAGTAATCACCTTTTTGTTTTTATTTTTGCTGCTGAATAAAACATATTCTGCGGTTAGCTATACATATACTTCTCCAGTTTGTGGCACTTTAACCACAGGATTTACTAATACATCTACTGGGCTTAATATCGCCTATTTTTGGAGCTTCGATGATCCTACATCTGGCGCAAGTAACTTTGCCTTTAACTTAACCAAGATTACGCAATCGCATACTTTTTCAGCTTATGGTACCTACAATGTTAAGTTATATATTCTAGATTTAAGTAACAAGCCTGTAGACAGTGTTACGCATCAAATTTTAGTAGTTCAGGCACCCAATGTCCTTATAATTCCATCTTCTTTTAAAACATATTGTCAAGGTGATAGTGAAAACAACTTTATTAATGCCACGCTTGATCCTGCATTTAAATACACTTGGAATCCTACCCCACAAAGCACTAATGCAACAGGAAATAGTGTGGAATATAGGTTTACACACACCCAAACATATACAGTAACTGTAACGGATACCACCACGGGTTGTATAAGTACGAAATCAATTACGGTTAATTTTGTTAACTGCACTCCACTTACCTCTCAATTTACATTTGTGGCGCCTCTGTGTGGTGTTTTAACGGCAAACTTCAAGAATATGTCGTTGGTCTCTCACCACTATATCTGGTATTTTGGTGATCCAGCTTCTGGAGGTAGTAATATTCTTACTAAAGCGGATACCTCTTCGGTTTCTCATACTTTTTCAGATACCGGCTCGTTTTATGTCAGCCTCGTGGTTTTCGATTCACTGGAAACAAAGAAAGATTCATCAGTTAAGCTGGTCAAAATTTACAAGCAATCGTATGCCGATATTTTTAATAAAGATACTACTATCTGCATACGTTCGGGTGTTACTCTTTCTGGAACAGGGCTAGGTACTGCGGTTTGGTCGCCAGCAACAGGGCTAAGCACTACCACCGGTTACACTACCATTGCATCACCATCGGTTACAACTACCTACTATTTAACCACCAACAATAATAGTTGTACTGCTATCGATTCGGTAAAGGTGATAATTCAAGCCAAGCCTGTAACAAATTTTAAGGTAGATTCTTTATGTATCGGTGACTACTATACTTTTAGCGCATACAATCAAAATTTCACCTATTACCATTGGGATTTTGGTGATGGTGACACCGCAATTGGGGCGAATGCAGTGCATAGCTACGATTCGTCAGGTGTAAAACTAGTAAAACTTTATGTCATCGACGGGCCTTGCGACACGCAAATTACCAATTATCTCTATGTTTTAAGCGATCCAATTGCTAGTTTCACACCCGATAAACTCAAGGCTGAAATCACAAAAGCGAATTTCACATTCTCTAACAAAAGCACGAACTCAATGACGTATATTTGGGATTTTGGGGATCAAAATACATCTACAGATATTTCACCAACGCATACCTATACTGATACCGGCTGGTTTCAGGTGATACTCACCGCCAAGAACAAATTGGGTTGTGAAGACACCGTTTCAATGATAATTAGGGTAGATAATCTTTATAAGTACTTTGTACCTTCTGCCTTTTCGCCCAACGAAGGCGGGCCATACGAAAATGAGGTATTTAAAGCTTTTGGACCAGCAGGCACTACACAATTTCAAATGACTATTTTCGATCGATGGGGCGAACTTGTTTTTACCTCAACAAAAGAGACGATAGCCTGGAACGGTCGCTCTAGCGATGGATCCATTTGTGGAACTGGGAATTACGTGTACCTCATCCGATTTAAGGATCCAACAGGTAAACGCTTGGTTTTCAAGGGTATAGTAACACTACTTCGCTAAAACAAGAGAATCAATTGTTTTTTTGCAACCATTTTTAATTTTATTGTATTGTAATATATAACTACACTTACGAACGTGCTAAAATCGGAGGCTGAACATATTCAAGGAATACAAAAAGGAGACCGAAGCATTATGCAGGAGGTTTACGAGTTGTATCGGAGAAAAGTGTTTGGAATTTGTTTACGCTATGCCGAGAACAAAGAAGAAGCAGCCGATTTCGCGCACGATGGTTTTTTGAAAGTTTTTACTGAATTTGGGAAGTTTAAGTCTGGCACCCCTCTCGAAGCTTGGATTGCAACGGTTATTCGAAACAATACCATCAACCAAATCCGTAAGAAAAGTCGTCTTTCTAACAATGTGTTTGTAGACGAGTCTTATGGAGTAACAGATGTTGATGATATTGATCAAGAAGAGCAGGATTATTGGATGAAAACGATCACTTCTGAGGAGGTATTGGTTTTTATGGGTGAATTGCCATTAAAGTATCGTCTCATTCTTAACATGTATGCCATCGATGGGATGACACATGCAGAGATTGCAGCCTTTACAGGAATGAGCGAAGGCACTTCAAAATCACAATTGAGCAGAGCCCGTGTGAAGCTTATTCAGCTTATTCGTAACGACTATCAAAAAAAAAGTGAAGTGAAAAGAAATAACATTTCTAAAGTAAATATTACAACAGTACAATATGAACAAGTTAGATGATTTTTTAAAACACAAATTGGAGAATGTCGTACCTGACATACCTACGGGTTGGGATGCATTAAGTGCTTCATTACCTGCTAAAAAATCAGGTCGCATACTTGCTGTTTGGGTGTTTTCATTGCTAGTAATAGGTGGAGCTATTACATCGATGTTGGTAACGAAAAGCAACCCTAGCCTAAAATTGGCAGATGGTAACGTTATCGAGCCAAAGGTAATTTCAACACACCAAGTTTCGACTACCGAAACAGTAAAATCGGAGGTAGAGAATGAAACAGCGCTAATTGCACCAGCATCAATTACAGCATCAGTAAAATCAACCCAAATCACTCCAAAACTCACGGTTGCTGAAACAAAACAATCGCATGTAACCCTGACTACTTATGAACCGATAGCCAATAATTCGATTGGTAATTCAGTTAAAATCGCAACATCAGAAGGAGCTTTTGAAAATAAAGCTCTCTCTGTTGTTGAAGATATAAACGCTAAATCTGAGGAGTTAAAAGCAATTGCACCCGGATTGCAAGATCAATCCGCAGCAACCACTCAAAAGCGTAGTCCAAATAAAACTAGCAAAAGCACGGTGCATGCTAAGCCTAAGGGTCGTGGCGATTTTCATAAAGGGAAGTTATTTGTAAGTGCTACCATTTCATTAGTGGGGAGTTATCGCAGTTTTGCATTGAATAAGGGTGGTGCGCCATTCGTAAATAAACAATATGATTATGTTCGCCAAAATTCAGAACAGGCAAGGGTAACTCATGGTGCTACGTTGGCTCTTGAATATAGATTTCTCCCTAATTTTAGCATTCAAAGTGGCATTTCATATAGTAAGTTAGGGTTTCAATCGAACTTCGATTTTGAGGTAAGCGATAAGGCAATCACGGATAACAATGGTAGAATAATAGGTTATGAAATCTTACCAATTCCATTGCAAGTTGTTTTAAATAGTAAAACCAACTTTTCTGTATTAAGAATTCCAGTTGGCCTCAATTACAACTTGTTGTTTAACACGAATTCCTTGTTCCATCTTTATCTCGGTGGCTCCCAAAACATTCTTTTAAGTGCAGATGGGGTGGGCTTAAATTCTCTGACAATGGAACAAAAAGCAATTTCAAAAACAGATTTTGTTAACACAGCCCGAGAATTATGCTTCGGTTTGGGTGTTAACTTCGCACTTTCTCCGCTTTACGGAATCGGTGTCGACCTCTCCTATAACAAGTATATTAACAATATTTCAAAAAACAACTACGAAAACATCGCACCTTTTTCGGGAGGAATAAATGTATCGGTAGGAAGAAAAATATTCTAATAAAATGTGTATAAATTATTCCAATTTGATTAAATTGCCAAGCTTAAAGTACACAACATAAAAATTAATAGCATCACCTGTTAAAATCAGGTATATAAAAGTAATAAAAAAATAACATCATCGGACATGAATAAGTTTTTACGCATTGTTTTATTAACCACTCTTTTTGCCCTAGGATTGGGTACCAAGCAGGCTAACGCCACCCACGTAATGGGTATGGATATTGTTTGGAAGTGCCTTGGTAACGATACCTTTCAAATCACCTTGGTGGTTTATCGTCGTTGTACTGATGGCGCCTCGTCAATGAGTTCGGGCGACTTAGCATCAATGGCTATCACTAGTGACTCTTGCGCTAACTCCTACACTGTAAGTAAGGGAACCATGAAGTCCTATACGGTGGAAGATATCACGCCAGTGTGTTCGTCAGGTCAGAAACCGTGTCCTATTTCAGGAGGTAGCGGTACATCAACTGCTCAAATTCCAGTTGGGGTGGAGAGACATACTGCCGTATGGAAGGTTTATTTCGGCGGCAATTATGCCAATTGTTGTTGGTATAAAATGCGTTGGCAGTTGTGTTGCCGTAATAGTAATATTACTACAGGTTATGCCGATGCTGACTTTTATTCAGAATCTTGGTTGAATCGTTGCGTACAGCCTTGTGATAATGGTCCAGAATTTAAAAACGTACCTGTTGCAATCAAATGCGCTGGTCAAGATGTTTGTTTTAACCACGGTGTTGTTGATGCTGATGGCGACTCACTTTCATACGCTATGGCTCCACCATTGGGAGGAAGCTATTCTTCTCCTTGGAGTTATACTTACCCACTTACTTGTTTAGGTGGAAACAACCCGAACCCGAATGCCAATCCTCCAACAGGATTTAATCTTGATCCTCGTACTGGTGATATGTGTTTCCGTCCAATGCAAGTGCAAATCACCGTATTGAAAATTATGGTTACAGAATGGCGTAAAGATGCGAACGGCGTTTATAAAGTTATAGGAAAAACAGCCCGGGATATGCAGTTTGTAATTATTCAAAACTGTAATAATAAGTTACCAAGTTTGTCGGGACCATATTCCTATGAGGCGTGTGCGGGGCAGCAGATATGTATAACGATTAATACCAATGATCAAGATTTATCAGATACAACGCGAATAAATTGGAATAAAGGAATCACAAATGGCGTTTGGTCGGATAATAATGGTGCGGTAAAACATGCCTCCGGGACGATGTGCTGGACACCAGGCGATGATGACGCAAGTACCTTGCCGTATTATTTTACAGCTACGGCTTACGACGACCATTGTCCATTAAATGGAACTATGACGCGTTCATATTCTATCGTTGTAAAACCAACACCCAAAAACAATCGAACATTTACTAAAAAAGGATGCGGACTTTGGGAGTTTGCCGCAACGCCAACGAGTACCTATTTTAATGGTGCTTCTTACAAGTGGTATGTTCCAAAAGCAGTGGGAACGGGTTCTCCTGTTACGGTTTGGGCTTCAACAGCCACGTGCCAATACCAATTTTCGCAAGGTGGAAAGTATTTAGTAAAAAATACGATGTTTTTTAATGGTTGCACAAATACCTATTTTGATACCATTCAGGTTGATACCCCAATAAGCGTGGTTTGTATGCCTGATTCACATGTATGTATTGGAAAGAATATCAAGTTAACTTGCGATGTTCGTCATGGTGTACTACCTATCAGTTACAAGTGGAGTACTGGAGTTAATGATACTTTTGCTGATGTTACGATCACACCTACGGTTTCTGGTTACTATCGTGTAAGTGTGTTGGATAAAGATCTTTGCATCGCGTCGGATTCGGTATATATCGAGGTAAAACCATTGCCAGTCGTGGCTCTTCCCCCTGATGAGCGCTTGTGCTTTGGAGAGTCATTTTTGCTTGATGCCGGCAATCCAGGACAACTATATGTTTGGCAGAAAGATGGTGCAAGTTTATCGACCTCTCAAACAATTACAATTAGTGATAGCGCTCAATATACTGTTCAAGTTATTGACTCCTTCGGCTGCGAGGCCTTCGACACGTTTAATCTTTTTGTAAATCCTAAGGTAATTGTTGGTCCATTGGCTGATGTGATTATTTGTTACGGCGATACTACTTCATTAACAGCCACAGGTGCCGACACCTATGAATGGACAAACAATAAAAACTCGGTAACAGCTACTGGAACAAGTATCTCTGTGAATCCATTGGTTTCAACTACCTACTATATTAAAGGTACTCAAACTATAAAAGGTAAAACATGCTATGGCTACGATACTGTTGTTGTGAATGTAAATACACTGCCTACGATTACCTTCCCAGTATTTCCAAAACGCTGTATTAATGGTGGATTTATCTTCCTTACAGGAACGCTAAAGGTTAATGGAGCGAATGTGCCACCTACATACGTAAATTGGTACAGTAACTCTCAACCGCTTGCTGTATCAATGGATCCAACAACAGGAGTATTCTATTTTGATCCAGTTCAAAGCCCACCATCAGGTGGTATCTATTATGTGATTATGGAGGCAACCGCACCTAGCGGTTGTAAAGTAAAAGACTCTGTAACTGTTCAAGTGGTGCCTCCTCCGGTAGTATTGGCGGGCTCCGATAAAACATTCTGCTCAAATTACAACACTTGTTTTAGTCTTGATACAATGGGACTCCCCTATGGTGGGAAATGGTATGTATTAGATGCTAGCAAAGCAATTACCTATCCATTAGATAGTACACCTATTGGAGGCGGAAAATTCAGCTATTGCTTTGATCCAGTTAAAGCAGGCGATGGTGTTAATCATTTAGGTGAAACGTATCAGCTTATTTATTGGTACAAAGATCTAATATCACCTGCATGTTCTAATAGTGATACTGTTGACTTTACGGTAACACCAATTCCAGTTGTTGATGCAGGAGTTGACACCGCTATTTGCGTAGGCAGTGGGCCTTTACAATTAACAAATAATCTTCATAGCACTCCCTATGATGGTAAATGGTGGGGAACTGGAGTATTGCCGGATAGCTCTAACTTTAATCCGAATGTGAACATTTCTGGAACTAGTAAAACATACACACTATATTACAAAGTTACTCGTATTGGTTGCAGCGACATGGATTCCTTGCAGATAACGGTGCATCCAATTCCGCAGCCAACCATAAAAGCATCTAGTTATGCGGTATGTAAAACAGACCCTCCAATTGTGCTTACTCCAAATCCAGGAGGCAATGGAAGTCGTTATTTTCTTGATGGTACAGAGTTTTTCACCACAAGTATTGACCCTGTAGTTACAGATACAGGATGGCATATGGTAAAATATAGTTATACAGATCCATTGACCACATGTTCAAAAGACACTTCAATGAAATTTTATGTGGAGATGCCTCCGCATGTGAGTATTGAACCAATCGGTGGTTTATGTGCTAAGAAAACGCAAGATTCCGGTGTTGTGATTAAAGGCCATACCTATGCCCCTTACGGATTTAAATGGGTGAATGTAGGTGGTGGCACTCTAATAAACTCAACATGGAACGATTCTGTCATCACCTATATTCCAACACTAGCAGAGGTAGCAGCAGAGAAGATGAGTATTGCCTTAATTAGTACAGGTAACAGCATTTGTCGCTACGACTCTGTTTATGCAGAAGCGCCAATTTATCCAACTCCTATTGTGAGCTTTAACTCACCTAAATTGGTTGGCTGTGTTCCATTCACAACTACATTTCAAGATACAAATATTGTTCGCGACAATGTAAGCTACCTCTGGGATTTTGGAGATCCTGCTAGCGGCGCATTAAATAATGACACCACCCGCAACCCAACGCATACGTTTAGTGCTCCGGGTGTTTATTCAATTTTATTAAAAATTATTAGCAAAAATGGCTGCGACGAAACAAGTACCCGTCCGCAAATGATTGAAGTTTATCCAATTCCAAAAGCGGAGTTTACCTTCGATCCAAATGCACCAGATTGGGCTACCGTAGCATTACCTAAATACAAGTTCAAAGACCTTACAGATAATAGTGGACTTCCTATTAAATCATGGGATTGGGATTTCGGTGATGGTGTTGGTACCTCAACATTGCAAAATCCAGAATATTTGTATAAAATTAATAACCCGGATGCCGATACGGGTTGGAGAACAGTAACTCTTAAGGTAGTATCCTCTAAAGGTGATTGTGAGGATATGATTCAACACAATATCTACATCGCACCTGATTTAACCGTGTTTATTCCAAATGCTTTCACTCCTGATGAAGATGGGCCATTGGCGAACGAGAAGTTTAAGGTGGTGGCTACAGGAATCAAAACTTTTGAAATGTTTATTTATAGTCGTTGGGGAGAGCAATTGTATCATTCACAAAGCTATAAAGATCATGGATGGGATGGTAAATACAATGGGCTTGATTCTCAAATTGATGTTTACATCTACAAAGTGGTGGTTACCGGTATGGATAAAAAAGAGTACGAATACGATGGTACCGTGCACTTAATCCGATAAGTAGTAGGGGCAATCCCCATTCGTTGAAATCTAACCGGACTGTGGTTAAAAAATCACGGTCCGGTCTTTTTATACTCTTACCATGAAAAAGTTATTGTTTGTGCTTGTTGCCTGCGCGATGCTGTTATTCAGTAACAGGTCCTATGCCGACCATGTAATGGGTGCAGATATTCAATGGAAGTGCCTAACGAATGACACGTTTAAAATTATTTTTAAATTTTATCGCGATTGTCGAGGTATTCCGAAATCATCGACAGTTCAACTTCAATTTACTAGCGACTCCTGTGCATCAAGTTTGTCAGGAACAGTAAATTGTACACGCGTTTCTATGGTAGATATTACGCCAGTTTGTAATGGAGATAAACCTTGTAATCCAGCCAACTCAATGCTAACAAGCATTCCCTATGGAATTGAGGAACATCGTTTTGAAGGTAAAGTCTATCTTGGAGGTAATTTTGCCAATTGTTGCTGGTATAAATTTACATTCAGCGAATGTTGTCGAAGTGGGCCTATAAACACAGGCTATAGTTGGGCAAATTTCAGTACTGAGCTATGGTTGAATCGTTGCATAACACCCTGTGATAATGGACCTGAATTTAAAAATCCGCCGATTGCAATTAAATGTGCCGGACAGGATGTTATTTATAACCATGGTGTTGTGGACCAGGATGGTGATTCTCTAGTCTATAAGAAGGCTCTTCCCAATGGTGCAACCTATTCTTCACCTTGGAGCTTAAACTATCCGTTAACGTGTTTTCCAAGCGGAAATCCAAATGTTACTCCTTGCCCTACCTGCACCCCACCTCAAGGATTCTATCTCGACCCACAAACGGGCGATATGGTTTTTCGTCCTTTGCAGCAGCAAGAAACGGTAATGAAAATTAAGGTTGAAGAGTGGCGGAAAATTAATGGAGTCTATAAGCTAATCGGCATAGCTACGCGAGATATGCAGTTTATAATATTGGCAAATTGCAATAATATAACTCCAACACTTTTATCCCTGCAGCCATTTCAAGTATGTGCCGGCTCGCAACTCTGTTTTTATATAACAACCAACGATCAAAATTTTTCAGATACCACTAGGATCTTTTGGGATCATTCGATCCCTGCTGCAACCTGGTCGGATAATAACGGAACAGTGAAACGAGCGCAAGGGCAATTTTGTTGGACGCCAACGGAAGCCGATGCTAGTACGTTACCGTATTATTTTCGAGCAACAGTTGAAGACGATCATTGTCCGCTGAATGGACGAGCCACAAGGGCTTATACCATTACGGTAAAGCCAACACCGCATGCCGATCGTTATTATACTGATTTGGGCTGTGGAAAGTATAGATGCGTTTCTGTCCCCAAGGGGAGCTACTATAATCCAACATTTCAATTTAAAATTCAAGGAATTAATTTTAATGACGATACTGCAATCTATCAGTTTCCTTCCGGAGGATCTTATGTTATTCGACATACAATTACATCGAATTTCTGTAGCGACGTTTATTTTGATACGATTAAGGTAGATACGTTTGTTCATGCATTTGCGCCAAACGATACATTTGTTTGCCGAAGTAAACCTATTACCATTAATGGCAATGCAAAATGGGGAACTACTCCATATCGTTATTTTTGGAATGCAACCGATACCTTAGCATCCTTAACTATTACCCCAACAACCGATACTTTATTAATATTTCGAGTAACTGATAATATAGGATGTATTTCTTATGATAGTGTGAAGGTGGCGGTAAAAGAACTTCCTACTATACCTCCGAATACCGATCATCGTATTTGCTATGGAGATAGTGTGGAATTTGATGCTGCAAATACGAATTTAGGAATGACTTACAATTGGTATCGAAATGGGTCATTCGTTTCCAATCAACAAAAAATAATAGCAAAAGATTCAGGTGTTTACACCTTACAAATGTTAGATAGTTTTGGATGCGATGCTTTCGATACTGTTTTACTTTTTGTGAACGATCCTGTAGTTGTCGGTCCTCTTGCCGATGTCGCTATTTGCAAGTACGATACAGTTACACTTCATGCTACTGGTGCACAAGTATATGAATGGAGGGAAATTACATCCAAT
Source organism: uncultured Bacteroidota bacterium (assembly GCA_903850915.1). GTDB lineage: Bacteria > Bacteroidota > Bacteroidia > UKL13-3 > UKL13-3 > CAINMV01. The sequence continues at coordinate 154,193 of CAINMV010000037.1, read as the reverse complement.
TCACTTGTAAGTACTACTGACTCACTTACTGTTAACCCTTTAATAAATACCTCTTTTGTTGTAAAAGGGACTGTCACGTATGGGTTAGTTAGTTGTACTAATTACGATACTATAAATGTTGATGTTAAAGCCAGACCAGTGATCACATTTCCTGTTTTTCCTAAGAAATGTGTAGATGGCCAATTAATTAATTTATCGTGTACAGTTAAATATAACAACGCTATAGTAATTCCTACTGCTACCTATTGGACTTGTCCATCAATGCCTGCAGTTATTGTAAATGGGGATCAATTCGACCCCAAAGCAACCGCTAATGCAGGAGGCAGCTTTTATGTGTATGCAACAGTAACGTATAACGGTTGCTCATCTACCGACTCTACCTTGGTGCAAGTTAATCCGTTACCACTCGTATCTGTTGGACCAGATAAAGTTTTTTGTGAGAACTTTGGAAGTGTATTACTAGACACCATTGCCCATCCTTTTAATGTAAAATTTGGTGTATGGAGCTTATTAAGTGTTGGCACTCCTGTTGCTGCGTTTTCAAGCGTAAACAATCCACCAGGATACTCTTATTATTTCAACACCTCAACAGCAGGTGTCGGTTCACATGATTTGTTATATAAATTTAAAGACATTCTAACAGGTTGTGAAAATACCGATACCATTACCTTTCAAATAATACCCGTGCCAGTTGCTAATGCCGGAACTTTGCCAGATGTTTGCGCTGATCATGGTCTTGTAGACCTCTATGCCGTGTCAGGTTGTTCGCCATTGGTAGGAAGCAGCTGGAGCGGTGTTGGTGTTAACAATGGATTCTTTGATCCTGCTGTGAATACAACCACTGCTTTAAAAACATACACATTAAAATATTCTGTAATTGCTATTGGATGCACCGATGAAGATAGTACAACGATTAAAGTGTATCCAATTCCGAATGTAAAATTAGCACCGGTAACACCGGCATGTTTAAACTTGGGTAATATTACGCTAAATGGAACGCCTAATTCAGGAGGTACTGGAACGTATACTGGAGCTGGTGTGAGTGGCAATATTTTTAATACCAAAATAGCAGGCGTGGGATCGCATACTATATTGTATCATTTTAAAGAAACAACTTCTCCGTATTGCGAAAAATCCGACTCTATTGTAATTAGTGTTCAAGATGAACCTTTGATTACCATGGATCCTATTCAAACGCTTTGCGAGATGGAGATAAAACAAAATGGTATTGCAGTAAAATCAAATATTAACGCGCCTTTCGGAGTGCTTTGGTCTGCAGATAGTAACGGTGGTTTCGATAATGCTACATCCACTTCAACAATCTATCATCCAAGTGCTTTTGAGATGATAAATCATAAAATTAAATTCAAGGTGGTATCCACTCAAAATGGCGTATGTGCTCCTGTTCAAGCTACCTTCGATGCAGATATCTACCCTACGCCAACAATTAAATTTTTAGGTAATATTTTAAAAGGTTGCCGACCACTTTCTGTTCAATTTGCAAGTACCACGGATGCCGGTGTTGGAGCCACTTACGACTGGGATTTTGGTGATCCAAATTCGGGTGCAGACAACAATAGCATTTTGGATAATCCAATACATGTGTATAATGATAGTGGAGTTTATACAGTAAAAGTAAAAGTTACTTCAATGCATGGATGCTTTAATTCGGTTACTCAAACAACCTATATTGAAGTATATCCATACCCAGTAGCCGAATTCGAGGCCAATCCTTGGAACACCACTGTTGCGTCACCAAAGATAAAATTTGAAAACAAAAGCAGAGGTAATGAACCGATGTTTTATGATTGGGATTATGGTGATGGAACTACAGCAACAACCATCGACAGATCGATGCTACACGCTTATTCTGCCAATGATACAGGATGGTATAATGTAACCTTAAAAGTTACAAGCAGGGAAGGTTGTAATGATGAGATTGTTCATCGTGTTTATATTGGTCCGGATGTGACCGTATTTATCCCTAATGTTTTTAGTCCGGATGAAAGTGGTCCACAAGCTAACGAGTTATTTAGGGTTGTTGCTGGTGGCATCATCGATTTTAACATCAAAATTTTTGATCGTTGGGGTGAAACACTCTACGATTGGAAAAGCTACAGCACTCATGGTTGGAATGGAACCTATCTTGGTAAAGCTTGCGAACAAGACGTGTATATTTACAAGGTACTTGTAACTGGTTACGATGGGCGAAAACTAGAATACGATGGCACTGTAACGCTTATCCGCTAAATTTCTTTAATAGCATAATAGCGATACGATTTTTGCCGCGTTAAAAAAAGATTTTTGGATTTCTAATTCATTAAATAAGGCACAATCATATTGAAGGAAGGGATTACCACCTTAATGATATTGCCATCTATGTGCCGCTCAACGGTATAGTAACCATGCATTTTGCCTATATCACTTTTTATATTGCAGCCTGATACATATTGGTATTGCGCACCTGGTACGATGCGTGGTTGAATACCCACTACACCTTCTCCTTCCACTTCCCGTATGGTGTGCTGGCAATCGTGGATAAACCAATGACGGCGAAGAACTGTAATAGTAAAGTCACTTTTATTTTGGATGGTAACTCTATACGCAAAAATATTCTCCATTAACATACCTGCAGGCTGTTTTTGTTGAAATTCTACTTCAACAATAATTTGTATGTCGTTGGTGATTGCTGTTACCATCATTTATATATGAAATACGAAGGTACGAAATGGCTCCGTTTAGTTAAAATTATTTTTTTTATGAGAATGAAATCAATGAAAATTAGCGAGGCTTTGCAATTTGAAAAAAGCGACCAGAAAGTAAAATGGCCGAGGTGAGCAAACCAATAGTTAAACCCCACCAAACCCCAGGAGCACCATAGCCTTTTACAAACGCCAAATAATATCCCAAAGGAAGTGATACCACCCAATAGGCAAATAATGTAATAAAAGTTGGAATTTTCACATCATACAATCCACGCAAAACGCCCAAAGAAACACACTGGATGCCATCAGGAATTTGAAAGAAACCAGCAATTAGCATTAAAGGAATGGCATGTTTTAAAACATTTTCATCATGGATGTAGGCAAGGGGAATGAGTTTATGAAAAACGATAAAAATAGAGCATGTAAATAGTTCAAAAATTAAAGTCATTTTGATGGCATTCAAACCAAATTTGTAGGCGCTAACTGCATTATGTTCACCCAGGCTTTCGCTAACTAAAATTGATGCTCCGATACCAAAACCAGAAACGAATAAATAGGTTAATGCCGCAGGACTAATTACGATTTGGTATGCCGCAGAGATATCCTTTCCCATCCAGCCCATAAAAAGATTGGCAACAGCAAAGGCTCCGATTTCAAAAAAATATTGCAACCCCGAAGGTACACCATCTTTTAATATTTCCCGATGATATATTACATTTTGAGAAACGAAACTAGGAGGGCAATATGGCTTTGTTTTTTTGCTTCTCAAAATATAAAGCAACAGTCCGAAGGCCATTGCAAATCGTGCAATTAATGTTGCCCAAGCAGCCCCCTGAGCCCCCAAGGCTGGAGCGCCCCAATTACCATAAATTAACAGGTAATTTAAAAAAATGTTTAATCCAACAGCACTAAGGGCAATTGCCATTGAGATTTTTGTGAATCCCAACCCATCGGTAAATTGTTTGGCAGCTAAAAACAGAAATAAAGGTATCGCAGAGAAGCCAATAATATTTAAAAAACCGATACCTATTTCTGTAACTGCTGCGTCTTGTTTGAACCAGCTGAAATTCACGGAAAGCACCCAAGTGATAAGCGTAAATATAGCACCCATCCAAAGGGCTATTAATAGGCCATTATTCAACAAAACACCACAACGGAGGTTCTCGCCTTCGGCTTTTGCCTTGGAAATTAAAGGGGGAAGAATACTAAATATTCCAACGCCAATGATACTTACAGTAAAAAAAATAGTATTACTAAATCCTACAGCAGCCACGGCAGCACTGCTAACCTTACCCACCATGATATTGTCGGCAATACCCATTAAAACATAGCTAATCTGCCCTAAAATAATAGGCCAAGACAACTCCCATATTTTTTTAACAAAGTGATTTTTCATCATTTTTTAAAGACGGCGAAGATAACTTCATTTTGTTCGATTCAAAGCATAGTACTCTATTGCTATAAATTTACTTTGTGAACCATACTTTATTTTTCTATTTGCCGTTATGGTCTTTTTTATGTTGTTTGTCTAAAAATATTGCATTAAATTGCATACATAACATTTATTTAAAACAAATTGTTTATTGTAATTATTAAAAAAACCATGAAATTCATTAAAAATCAATCTGCATTCTCTTTTATTTTTTTTATCTCTTTGCTACTTCTTATCGTTTTTAATATAAATTCAGTAATGGCTCAAACTACAACTGAAAATGAAGAAGTGGAGCAGCCTAAAGTAAAATACAAGGTTAAGAAGAAGTTATTTAGATATACTAATGTTATTAGTGTCTATCCTTTACAAGCTATTAGCAACTATATGTGCCTCGGGTATGAGTTTAAAACTGGCGAGAAAACAGCATTGAAAACTATGGCAGGTTTTGCTCAAAAAGAAGGCACGTTTCTAGATTTTAATAATACTAATGCAAGCCTTACAAAATATGCCGGATATAAGATAGAGATGCAGTTTAAGTATTTCATCAATTCTAAAGCCACCGTATTTAATGGTATTTATTTTGCCCCATTTGCTTCCTACAAAGCGTGTTCATTTAATTATGATATTGGCGAAGAGGTTTATGATCCCAATACCGGATTTTATAGATATAATACAGTAAGCAAGAAAGGTAAGGCAGGAGCCATGCATCTCGGTTTTTTATTGGGTTACCATACGAAGGTTGGTGAGAGCTTTACGATAGATATGTATGCCGGAGAAGGTTTGATGTCGTGCTCTGGAAACTATAGTTATGGCAGCCGCTTATTTGATACCTACTCTAATTCGATACGATTGAAACTCGGATTAAATCTTGGTTTCGGATTTTAATTTAAAGTTTCACTTTTACCTCGGATTTTTATATCCTAAAATAGGTAAAAATACCTCAAGGTTGGGTTTTTAACTATTTTATTACAATTGCAACTCGCTGATATACAATACAATGTGTTTATTTTTAAAAAAGCATGTCACTCTACGCAGCAATTTAGAGTAAAATACTGTCTACCTAAAAGAAGTCCTTAATGTTGAATGACAAAACGCTTATTGAACAGTGTTTGAAAGGTGATGAAAAATCACAAAAGAGACTGTACGATAAATATTCTTCGACTTTGATGGGCGTTTGTTATCGTTACGCCAAAAATGTTGAAGATGCCGAAGACATTTTGCAAGAGGCCTTCATTAAAATTTTCACTTCGATGTATCAATTTCGTCATGAAGGATCATTCGAAGGATGGATGAAAAGGGTAACTGTTACAACATCTTTAAATTACATGAATCACAACAAACAAATCAAAGAAAGTTTAACATTAGATTCGATGGCCTATGAAGTTCCACCACATGCAGAAGAGGCAAGTATTAGGCTCAGTGGTAAAGATTTAATGGATTGTATACAGACGTTGCCTGTTGGTTATAAGGCGGTATTAAATTTGTTTGCAATTGAAGGCTTCTCGCACCGCGAAATTGCCGAAATGCTTGATATTAGTGAAGGCACTTCGCGATCTCAATATGCAAGGGCAAAAGCTCTTTTAGCGGTGCGAATCTTGGAGCAAAATAAAATATTAATTCCTACGCAGAAGTTAGGTTGAAAAAACGGTTTGGTTTTTTATATGGTTATAATTTAGACTTATGAATTAAAACAGGATTATTCTAAAATCTATTTAAAAAATTAGATGTATTTAAATTTAGTGTTGTGGAAAGTTTTGAAGAACAATTAAAGAATGAAGCGAAATGCTTTAAAATGGAGCCTTCGGAAAGGGTTTGGGAGGTGGTTCGTGTTGAAATACGAAAAGCACCGCGCCGAAATCTATTGTGGTACTCCGCTGCAATATTGCTTTTAGTTAGTGGAGGGGTTTTATATTTTTACCATATGACTAATCCAAATTCATCCACAATAGCAAAACTAGATGTTGTGGAAATAACCCATACACCAATATCAGAAAAAAAATCGTTACAACCAGCACAACGAATTAACGAATCAAACAATAAGGAATATTCTGAGGCACCCAAGCAGCAGCAAAATAAATTTCAGCCTCCGGTCTCTGTTTCGCTAAAAAATAATGATAAGAATATACAGAAGGTTTCCCATACGGTTGTTCATCTGCCATTAGAACAGGTTAAGGATTCAGCAAACTTAATTACATTGAACACAAAAAAGGTTAATTATATTGCTGCATTACTTGGTGCAGAAACCCTTCCTAAAACGACAAACTTAGTTTCCTTTGGGTCGCATAAAAAGTTATCATACATGATTTCAATAGGCATCAACGTATCAAAACCTTTAAATACAGGCTTCAATAATTACGTAGATCCAGGCCTAGGATTTGAGTTGCAGCTTTTGGTAGGCTACCCAATTAACCACCATTGGCGTGCTAATATTGGATTTGGCTATCAAAATACAACCTATAAAATTGGAGCGATTGATATTGCCCCTGAAACATTTTATTTGAACACAATTAATGGTTCTAAAACGGAAACTGCCACGTATCGCCTCAATAACGAAAGTAAGCGTAAAAACAGTTTACAAAATGTTACTGTTCCATTGGAAGTTGGTTATAAACTAGCACATATTAAATCACACGGGTTTTTTACGGTTTTAGCCGGGGTCCAAATATTATCGAGAGTGGGTGCACATTATATTGTTAAAAACACTACCAACGATCGCTTATTCTCTAAAACCGAAGCGTTATATAAAATTAATAGTTATACAAGCTTTGGACTCTCCTATCAGAATAAATTTAATTCTCGCTTGGATTGGATTTGTGCATTTAAGATAAAACATGCTAATGGCAACACCTTTAAAAAAGAATATCCATTTCATGAACGTTTAATTGTTTCTAGTCTGAACATTGGCCTTGTTTTTTAGTTTTAAAGCCTTACTTAAAATCCATAATTTATTTCTAAACTCGAAATTTGCATTGTTACTTTGCCATGCATTATGGAATATCATTATTATACAACCGAGGTAATTCAGGTGATCGACGAAACATTACAAGTAAAAAGATTTATCTTGAAAATGTCTAATGATGTTGAATTTCGATTTCAATCTGGACAGTTTATTATGCTCGATTTGCCTATCGCCTCCACTCAAACAAATAGAAGTTTCAGTATAGCTTCAGCACCAAGCAACAATAATATATTTGAAATCTGTATTGTTAAAAAAGAAGATGGGATAGGTACCTCGTGGATATGGGAAAATATGAATGTTGGAACGCATTTGCAATGCACTACCGCTTTAGGTAAGTTTATGCTTCCTGAAACTATTGAAAGCGATCTCTGCTTTATTGCAACAGGCACCGGTATTGCTCCTGTGCGCAGTATGATATTGGATATCTATTCTAACCAAAAAGCGCACAAGAACATCTATGTGGTTTTTGGCAACCGTTGGATTAAAGATATTTTATATCGCGAAGAATTTGAGGCGTTACAAGCTGAACATCCAGAATTTCACTTTATACCCGTGCTTAGCAGAGAAACAAGAGCAAACTGGCTAGGTCATATTGGTTATGTTCATGCCGTGTATGAGAAGCTATTCGAAGATAGACGAGCCGCAACTTTCTTCCTATGTGGCTGGAATGCAATTGTTAAGGAGGCTCGCGATAGAATTAAAGCCATGGGTTACACTAAAAAGGACATGAAATATGAGCTTTATGATTAGTAAAGTAAAAACGAATAAACCGAAAATAACAGTCAAAAAAGCACTTAATATGAGGAATAGAAGACATGTGGTAGCCTTTTTTGGTATTATATTTGTAATTGATTTCGCAGAATAAACCGAATTGCAGCAAAATCGTTAAATTTGCCTTTTAAAAGTTCACCGTCCCAAAATCATGAAAAAATTAATATTTGTGTTTTTATCAATTTTATTGGCCTTTGGTGCTAGTGCACAAGTAGATACAAAAGCGCAGACCCTTTTGAATGAGCTATCAGCTAAATACAAAAAATACAAAAGCATAAAAGCACAATTTGCCTATACCCTTGAAAGCAAGGCAAGTAAAATGAAACAAACCCAAAAGGGTGTGTTAAATTTAAAAGGGAATAAGTTTAAGGTTGAGGTTGCAAATAAAGAAATCACTTGCGATAGCAAAACTGTATGGACTTATAGCTCTGCCGACAACGAGGTGCAAATCAACAACTACAACCCGAATGAGAATGGATTTAATCCAGCGCAGATTTTTACGATGTATGAAAAGGGCTTTAGCTATAAATTCGTCGAAGAGAAAACAGAAAATGGAAAAGCGGTAGCTCAAATTGAGTTAACGCCTACAGATAAAAATAAAAAATTCTTCAAGGTTAAACTTTTCATTGATAAGGTGGGCAAACAAATTGTACGTTCGAGCGTGTACGATAAAAACGGAAATATATATACCTATGAAGTACAAAGTTTCCAAGGCGATGTAGTTTTAAACGATAACTTCTTCACCTTCGATGCTGCAAAGCATCCAAATTGCGAGGTAAATGATTTAAGGAACCCATAAGTTCTTCTTTCATAAGGTTTAATTGTCCTACTTTTTTAATCTTAATCTAATACATACTATATTCGTTGAGTGATTAATCGCCGGGTTGCCGATGGGCTCAACTTATTTAATAAACTCACATTACGGAGAGTTTTTAATGCAATCCAAGTTTGGAGTAGTTACCATCTGGCTAAACTCTTATCGAAACCAATCCATTGGGGCGATCCAATTAGTATAAGTATTGAGCCAACCACGAGCTGCAATTTGAGGTGTCCCGAATGTCCAAGTGGGCTTCGATCGTTTTCTAGGCCAATCGGAATGCTTCAAGACGATCTTTTTGAAAAGGCCATTGAAGAGCTGTCTCAACGAACTATTTATCTTCTATTGTATTTTCAGGGAGAGCCCTATTTAAATAGAAACTTCATTCGCTATGTTAATTTAGCACACCGCAGAAATCTTTATGTTGCCACTTCAACAAATGCACATTATTTGAATAATGAGATGGCACGAATAACGGTAGAGAGTGGCCTGGATCGACTAATTATTTCTATTGACGGAACAACGCAAGAGAGCTATGAAAAATATAGGATAGGTGGCCACCTAGATCATGTTTTGGAAGGCACACGAAATATAGTAAAATGGAAACATGCGCTTTGCAGTGCTAAGCCTCATCTAATTTTTCAAATGGTAGTGTTTAGTTCAAATGAGCATCAGATAAAGGATCTTTATACTTTAGCAAAAACAATAGGAGTGGATGAGGTGAGGTTAAAGACGGCACAAGTAAATGACTTTGTTAATGGCAGTCCTTTACTACCGAAACAGCAACAGTATAGTCGTTATCGGAAAAATAGCGACGAAGAATATGTTTTAAAAAACAAATTAAAAAACCAATGCTGGCGGTTATGGAGCAGTGCTGTTATTACCTGGGATGGGGCAGTAGTACCATGTTGTTTTGATAAAGATGCCTTGCATCCAATGGGTAATATCCAAGCCTCTTCGTTTAGAAAGGTATGGAGAAATCAAACTTATCGAAATTTCCGTTCAGCATTATTGCAATCGAGAAGTGAAATTGAGATTTGCAAAAATTGTAGTGAAGGAACTCAGGTTTGGAAATAAATACAAAAGCCCACTAACAATCGTTAGTGGGCTTTTGTATTATAAATGAGAAACAGCCGATTAGGCTATAGTAATGCCTTTTTCTAAATAAACATCTTGAACGGCATGTAACAATTCAACACCTTCGTTCATTGGCTTTTGGAATGCTTTACGTCCCATTATTAAACCTTGTCCACCACCACGTTTATTAATAACTGCGGTAATTACAGCATCTGCTTTATCACCTGCGCCTTTACTTTCGCCGCCACTATTAATTAGTCCGGCACGGCCCATATAACAGTTCGCTACCTGATAGCGACATAAGTCGATTGGGTTATCGCTAGACAGCGCTGTGTACATTCTTTCATCTAACTTGCCATAGCTGCTACCACCTGTATTTAACGCTTTGTATCCACCATTATTTTCTGGTAGTTTTTGTTTTATTATATCCGCCTGAATTGTTACTCCCAAATGATTGGCTTGTCCGGTTAAGTCGGCACTTGCGTGGTAATCTACGCCATCTTTTTTGAATGAGCTGTTACGCAAGTAGCACCATAAAACGGTTGCCATACCTAGTTCGTGAGCATATTCGAATGCCTTAGCAACTTCTACAATTTGACGTGCTGCTTCTGGAGATCCGAAATAGATGGTTGCGCCAACGGCTACCGCACCCATGTTCCAAGCGTCTTTAATATTGCCATACATTACCTGATCATATTTGTTAGGATAGGTAAGAATTTCGTTGTGATTAATTTTAACAATAAAAGGAATTTTGTGTGCATATTTACGCGATACAGAACCTAAAACGCCATAGGTAGAAGCGATAGCATTACAACCACCCTCCATTGCTAATTTTACTAAGTTTTCACCATCGAAGTAAATTGGATTTTTTGCAAAAGAAGCACCAGCACTATGCTCAATTCCTTGATCTACGGGTAGGATACTTAAATAACCGGTACCAGCCAATCTGCCATGGTTATAAAGCGTATTCATGCTACGCAACGTTTGAATATTTCGATTGCTGTTCGTCCATACTTCGTCAACGAAATTTGGCGAGGCAGCATGAATCATGCTTTTGTCAATGGTTTTGCATTCGTGGTTTAAAAGCAACTCGGCTTTCGCTCCTAGCAACTCTTGAATTTGATTGTAGTTCATTTGAAAAAGATTTTTTAATGATGATAATTATTTCACACGCTCAACATAAGCGCGAGTACGGGTATCAATTTTAATTCGTTCGCCTTCATTTACGAACATAGGCACCATAACTTCAGCACCTGTTTCAACGGTGGCCGATTTCAACGCATTAGTGCTTGTATCGCCCTTAACTGCGGGCTCACTATACGTGATTTCCAATTCCACAAACGTTGGTGGAGCAGCCATAATAGGTTGATCTTCGAAAAAAGTAATAGTAACGTCCATTTCTTCTTTCAGAAAGTCGATGCTATCGCCGAAATATTCTTTTGGAACATACGTTTGATCAAAGGTATCCTTATCCATACAAACGAAATTTTCACCGTCGTTGTATAAATATTGCATTATTTTATAATCTACACGTACGATATCAACTTCTTCCCCACTGCGAAAACGATTTTCTACAATTTTATTGTTTTTGATGTTACGCATGCGTGCTTGATAGAAAGCGCGAAGGTTTCCCGGTGTACGGTGCTGCCAATCGAATATCTGTACTAGTTCTCCATTATATTTTAAGAACATGCCGTTGGATACATCTTGTGTTGTTGCCATTGTTTGAGTATTACGATTAATTTATTGATTTTGAAGCGCGAAAATAAGAAAAATACGTTTAAAGAGGCGGATTTTCTTTCGGTTCGCCTTTAGCAAAATTAAGAATTAAATTAAGGGATAGTAAAATAATCGCAGTACAAAAGGATTTACAAGCAAACTATAATTTGAGGATATAGAGCTTGTTGGGCAAGTGCTACATATGTCGATCTTGAAACTCTCTTAGAAAATCGCGTAGCAAATAAAATGTAGAGGTATAACCCTCTAATTCTAGCTGATCTGGCTTATCAAAAATGTCGTGATAGTAAGTGTAGTCTCCTCTTTGATAAATAAAGAAGGAATGAACACCTTTTTGTGTGAACCAATAATGGTCACTGTTGGCTGCTTTTCCTCGCTGTTCAATGTTCATATGATAGCGCCCAAAGTGTTCTTTCATTTGAAGCACCGACATTTCATCCGGAAATACGGTGCCATTAACTACCGTGATACCATTTTTCCCGGTGCCCATTAAGTCTAAATTGAGCACAAATCGTGTTTTTTCTAAGGGCACAAGAGGGTGTTCCACATAGTATTTAGAGCCTATCAAGCCGGCCTCTTCACCAGCGAATGCAATAAAAATTACGGTGTATTTTGGTGGATGGAAGCGATACATTCTAACGAAGTCCAACATCATGGCTACGCCAGATGCGTTGTCGTTTGCACCTGGGAAAAAGATATACTTCCCCATCATACCCAAGTGATCGTAATGGGCGCTTATGATGATATATTTTTCTGGATAATCGCTACCACGAATATAGCCTATAACATTGCGACTATGGTAGTTTTTTACCAGTTGGGCATCTACATTAAAGGTTATTGTTTTGCTATTTCGGTTTATCTTGTCTGCCTTTATGGTGAAGCGTGCATATTTTAATTGCGTTTGTTCAGCATCCCAAGTAAGTTTACCATAGGTTACAATAATAATTGCCTTTGCCTTATATCTATTTTTGTAGATGATAGACATCATTTTTTTTCGTGATTCTGGACTACGGAATGAAGATACATCTATAGCAATTACCTTCTTTTTTAGATGTTTATGGAATTTACGAAATTGTTTTTTATCGAAAATTGTAGCACTATCAGCCCAAGCTATTTCATAGGTCCCTTTAATGCTTTTGCTGGCAGCATCTACCAAAAAATGGTAACCTTGAACCAAATCAACACCATCGATATTAATTTGCATTTCATTAGGGAAAGTGTTAATGTTGAAATTAAAATCCTGAAAGAAATTATTATTGAAGGTAAGCACATTCTCTGCCGCTAACCTACCTGCAATATAGTCAGCCGCAAGTGAGTCGCCATGTTGCACATACCCTCTTCCATGCATTCCTGGACTGCATAGCTCATTTAGGGTCATACGAACATTTTCTGCATCCTGAGCAAATGTAGCAGTGCTAAAAACAAAGCAAAAGGAAACTAAAAATAAACGAATTTGTTTTTTCATTAAAGCAGAGTTAACGAATAGCTATACGTTTCCATAATCATATTCGCCAATAGTTTTTTACAACTTTCTTCCACCGCACTTTTAGCCTCATCTTCAGAATTAGCTTCAATTTCGAGTGTTATATTTTTACCTACTCGCACACTATCTATGTTGAGATAACCCATTTGTTGTAATCCATGTGTTACGGCTTTTCCTTGTGGATCGAGTAGAGCTGCCTGAGGCATAATTTGAATACTAGCTTTATATTTCATGATGAAAATTTTACTTAACGAGTTGCAAATATACGTTATCGGATAATTTATAGATTGTATTATCGAAATGACTTTCTATTTTTCTGCCACATACTTAATTGAGGCTCAGCTGCTTTTTGAATTTGAGCTTTATTTTTCTTCTCGTAAAGTTGTTGCACAATTAAGGCACCTACTCTCAATGCATCGTTGGAAGGTGTGCTATTTAAATCTTCAGCTTTGAAGTAGTTTTCAATAAATTTTGTGTCAAAATCACCACTTCTAAATTTAGGGTGATGCATTACAAAGGTGCCAAAAGGCAAGGTTGTTTCTATACCTACGATGGTATAATCGTCGATGGCTCTCATCATATTCTCTATTGCAGCCTCTCGACTATTGGCGTGCACAATGAGCTTTGCAATCATCGGGTCATAATAAATGGGAATCTCCATTCCTTGTTCAAAACTATCGTCAACACGAACACCAAAACCTTGAGGTGTTTTATATGTGGAAAGGGTTCCTATATCGGGTAAGAAATTATTGGCAGGATCTTCAGCGCAGACACGCAGTTCGATGCTATGACCATTGATTTTTAAGTCCTCTTGTTTAAACCAAAGCGTCTCGCCTTGCGCCACCCTGATTTGTGCTTTCACTAAGTCTATTCCTGTGATTTGTTCTGTTACTGGATGTTCCACTTGCAATCGGGTGTTCATCTCAAGAAAATAGAAGTTAAGATTCTCATCCATTAAAAATTCTACTGTTCCAGCACCAGAGTAGTTGCAAGCTTTTGCAACAGCCACAGCTGCTTCGCCCATTTTTTGTCGCAATGCGACTGTAAGTATAGAGGATGGGGCTTCTTCTACTAATTTTTGATGCCGACGTTGAATGCTACATTCCCTTTCGAAAAGATGAACAATATTACCATAGTTATCGCCTAAAATTTGAAATTCGATATGACGGGGTTTACTTACATATTTTTCAATAAATACAGCGCCATCGCCAAAAGCTGTCAACGCTTCGCTAACTGCCATTTGCATTTGGCTTTCAAACTCTCCTTCGTCGTTTACCACACGCATACCCTTGCCACCACCACCGGCACTGGCTTTTATTAATATAGGAAATCCAACCTGAGCTGCTACCATTTTTGCTGCTGCTATGTCGGTGATGGCTTCATTAACACCAGGCACCATTGGGATGTCGAAATTTTTGACCGCATCTTTTGCGCCAAGTTTACTACCCATAATCCGCATCGACTCTGGTGATGGGCCAATGAGCACAAGACCAGCCTTTTTAACAGCATCAGCGAAATCAGCATTTTCACTCAAAAAACCATAGCCGGGATGAATTGCATCGGCATTAAGTCGAAGCGCTTCCTCAACAATTTTTGCTCCAAGCAAATAGGATTCTTTACTTGGCGGCGGACCTAGAAGCACCGCTTCATCGGCATATCTCACATGCAATGCGTTTCTATCCGCTTCGCTATAAACAGCTATTGTTGCAATTCCCATTTCTTTGCAGGCACGCATCACCCGTATGGCAATTTCGCCACGATTGGCAATTAGGATTTTTTTAAATTTTATCATGCTGTAATGCTATTTTTTCAATTAAACTTTCTCCATCCATAACTGTTGGTTGGGTAATCCCCATCAGTTGCAGTATTGTAGGTGTTACATCGGCTAATTTTCCGTTGTGTATTTTTATATTCTCGCTACCCACATAGAAGCAAGGAACTGGGTTCATGCTATGCGCGGTATTGGGTGATCCGTCTGGATTAATCATATTATCGGCATTGCCATGGTCGGCAATGATAATAAATTCGTATCCGTTTTGCAAACCTACTTCCACGATATCATGGGCGCAACGGTCTACCGTTTCAACTGCTTTTTGAACAGCATTATAAATACCGGTATGGCCCACCATATCTGGGTTCGCGAAATTAATAACTACAAAGTCGAATTTCTTATCAGGGATTACTTTTACCAAATTCTCTCGAAGGCAGTCGGCACTCATCTCGGGTTGTAAATCGTAGGTAGCCACTTTAGGTGATTGGCACATAATACGTTCTTCACCAGGAAAAGGGGCCTCTCTTCCACCGCTAAAAAAGAAAGTAACATGGGGGTATTTTTCCGTCTCTGCCATGCGAAGTTGTGTTTTATTGTTTGCGGATAAAACTTCTCCTAGAGTCTCTTTCAAATCTTCATTTTCGAAGATAACGTTTACGTTTTTATAGGTCTCGTCGTAGCTTGTAAGAGTGCAATAGTAAAGGTCAAGCGGATGCATATTTTGCTCATGAAACGACTGTTGCGTTAATGCCATTGTAATTTCACGACCGCGGTCTGTTCTGAAATTAAAATTTAGCACCAAGTCGCCATCTTGAATATTAGCAAGTGGAGCATTATTCTCATCTACCATTACAATGGGTTGCATAAACTCATCGGTGATTTCCTGATGGTAAAACTCTTTCACAGTGGCCTCTGCATCTCTCGAAGGTGAACCCACTCCGTTTACCATAACATCGTAAGCCAACTTAATGCGCTCCCATCGTTTATCACGATCCATGGCGAAATAGCGCCCCACTACAGAGGCCAATTGGCCACAACTAGTTTCCATGTGCTTTCTTGTTTCTTCTAAAAAGCCAATACCACTTTTAGGATCTGTATCTCGTCCATCTAGGAAAGCATGTAAAAAAACATCACGATGGTTATGTTCATTGAAGAAACTTAACAATGCCTTTACATGATCAATACTGCTATGAACACCGCCATCAGAAAGCAATCCAATTAGATGAATCTTCTTATTATTTGCTTTAGCATAATTTAATGCCTGTTGTATTGTGTTATTTAAATGAAGCTGCTTGTTTCTGAAAACGATATTAATTTTTGTCAGCATTTGATATACTACCCTTCCTGCACCAATATTCATATGGCCAACCTCACTATTTCCCATTTGCCCATCGGGCAATCCAACTGCTTCTCCAAAGGTGGTTAAAGTACTATTCGGTCGGGTTTCAAACAACCCACGTATAAAGGGAGTATTGCTGTGAAATATAGCATCACTGCGCGATTTATCGCCAATGCCCCAACCATCTAGAATTAATAGGATCACACGCTTGTTCATGGTACAAATTACGCTAGTTTTTTCCAATACTGCTTTTAATAATAAAAAAAGCCTTGAATTTAATTTTTGGCATAGAAATGGCTAGAAATAGGATTATGAAGAAGCTGCAAATCCTTGTACTTATCACTTTTTTTGTTTTTGGCAGTGCTCAAAGCAAGCCTCAAATCACCCTTCAGGAGATCTTTGGTGAGCTGAGTAACAGTTTTAAAGCGGGAAACACAAAAGAAATAGCAAAGTATTTTGCAGCGAGTGTAGATATTACGCTACCGAATAGCGAGGACCAATACAGCAGGTCTCAAGCCGAAATTGTTTTAAAGAACTTTTTTAGTGGACACGTACCATCAGGTTTCAACATTGAGCATAAGGGTGCTTCAAATAATGGAAAATATATCGTAGGTACTCTCATTACCAATAAAGGTGCCTTTAAGGTATATGTTTTTGTAAAAGATATCGGAGGGCAAAAAAGCATTAGTGAATTAAAAATCGAAATGCCATAATGTGTTAAAATAATTTTCCTATTAAAACCCTATATCATGCCGGAACTGCAAAGCCGGCATTTTTTATTTTGTTATTTTTGCAAGAAAAAATAGCATGAACATCAACTTCTCTTCCAATTATGAAATAAAACAATTCATAGCCATTGCTTTAAATGAAGATTTGCGTGATGGTGATCAAAGCAGTCTAAGTTGCATACCTGCCTTAAAAACAGATACCGCTAAATTATTGGTAAAAGACCATGGCATTATCGCTGGCGTGGAACTTGCACAAACCATTATTGAAATGGTTGATCCACAATTGGAGATGGAAGTGCTTATTAAAGATGGTTCTAATGTTCATCCTGGTGATATTGTTTTTTATTTAAACGGAAAAACGCATAGCATTTTAAAGAGTGAGCGACTGATATTAAACTTTATGCAAAGGTTAAGTGGAATAGCCACTACCACAGGGATATTTGTAAGCGCTATAGAAGGTACTTCATGCCAGTTGTTAGATACCCGCAAGACAACGCCAGGATTGCGTTTGTTGGAGAAATGGGCAGTTGAAGTTGGAGGAGGAAAAAATCATCGTATAGGCTTATATGATATGATAATGTTAAAAGATAATCATATTGACGCTGCTGGTGGCATTGAAAAAGCCATTGCATTAGCTCATGAATATAGAATGGAAACGAATCCATCGTTGAAAATTGAAGTGGAGACACGAAGCATTGAAGAAGTGATGATGGTTCTATCCTCTGGACATGTTGACAGGATAATGTTGGATAATTTTAACTCCAATCAAATTAGCGAAGCATTAGCGCTTATTCCTTCTCAGATAGAAACAGAGGCAAGTGGGGGTATCACCTTGACTAACCTTCATGAATATGCTACAACAGGCGTAAACTTTATTTCAGTTGGGGCTTTAACGCATTCAGTGAAGGCATTGGACCTAAGCCTAAAAATTTTAAAATAATTCGAAATCTCATTTTTTAATTCGTAATTGCATACAGTGTATACTATTTATATAAACGACAAGCCATTTATTATTACCGATGATTGGGATCACCTCATTCACGACCATACTTATCAGCATTTTTACAGTGATAACCGCCTACAGATTAGAAAAATATCGCAAGATTTAATAACGAACAATAAATATAGTGGAGCGGTGGTGCATGCCGAAAATATGATAAAAGCATTCGAAGGTTTCTCTAGCGACTATGAAATAGTAGAAGCCGCAGGTGGAGTAATCGAGAATGAACTAGGGCAAATTCTTATGATTTATCGTAAGGGGTGCTGGGATCTTCCAAAGGGAAAAATAGAAAAAGGAGAAACGGAAGCTATTGCAGCTAAAAGGGAAGTAATGGAAGAGTGCGGTTTACTTAAAGTAGAAGTAAAAACCAAATTCACTGCAACGTATCACACTTTTTTTATGCCACAAAAAAATGTTTTAAAAATATCGCATTGGTATCGAATGACAAGTCCAAGTAACGATCGCCTTAAGCCACAATTAGAAGAAGACATTACAGAAATAAAATGGTTTACAAAGTCTCAGATAGACCTTGAGAAATTAGACACTTATCGCTCCATCCAAAAGGTTCTTGATTTGTATTTGAATTAAAGATTACCGGCTAAAATATTTATTTTTGCCGAACCATAAAACATTAGTAACATGAAATTATTACAAGATAAAGTGGCATTAATCACTGGCGCATCCAAAGGAATTGGAAGGGGCATTGCAATCCAATTTGCTAAACAAGGCGCCAATATAGCCTTCACCTATTTATCCTCTATAGAACAAGGAGAGGCGCTTGCTGCTGAACTTGAAGCGTTTGGCATTAAAGCAAAAGGATATCGAAGTGATGCAAGTAGCACACTTCAAGCAGAAGAGCTTATAAGTAATGTGTCGGTTGATTTTGGTCGTATCGATATATTGGTTAACAATGCCGGTATTACAAAGGATAATTTGTTAATGCGAATGACGGAAGAGCAATGGGATGATGTAATGCGCATCAACTTAAAATCTATATTTAACACAACACGTGCCATTACAAAAGTAATGATGAAACAGCGTAGTGGAAGTATAATAAATATCACCTCTATAGTAGGAATAAAGGGAAACGCTGGGCAATCTAACTATGCGGCAAGCAAAGCGGGGATGATTGGGTTTACCAAATCGATGGCATTGGAATTAGGTAGTAGGGGCATTCGTTGTAATGCCGTTGCTCCGGGTTTCATTGAAACCGAGATGACTGGAAAGTTATCGGAAGAGGTGGTGAAAGGCTGGCTGACAACCATTCCTTTAAAACGTGTTGGAACAGCCGATGATGTTGCCAATGCCTGTGTATTTTTAGGAAGTGAAATGAGTAGTTATATTACAGGACAAACACTAACAGTTTGTGGAGGAATGCTTACCTAACAATTTTTATTAACTAACCCCATTCTATGATTTTTTCTTCTGGTCCGATGGACGGACTCGTTATAATACAACCTTCAGTTTTTGGAGATGAACGTGGCTATTTTTACGAATCTTACAATATAGAAGAATTCAAAAAAAATGGAATTGATATTAACTTTGTTCAAGACAACCAAAGTATGAGTCATAAGGGTGCGTTACGAGGGCTCCATTTTCAAGTTCCCCCATTTGCCCAAGGTAAATTGGTGCGAGTAATACGTGGCGCTGTTCTCGATGTTGTGGTAGATATTAGAAAATCATCTCCCACCTATGGAAAGTATTTTGGTATTGAACTTACAGAAAAAAACTTTACTATGTTTTGGGTACCACCAGGCTTTGCGCATGGCTTTGCAACACTTGAAGACAATACATTATTTAGTTATAAATGCACAAATGTATATCATAAGGAATGTGAAGGAGGATTACTTTGGAACGACCAATCTTTAAATATTGATTGGCGTATTCACAATCCAATTCTATCCGACAAGGACCGTTTTCATACCACATTAAATGATTTTGTTTCACCATTTTAAAAAGCAAAAGCCATACGATAACGTTTTAACATTATCTTATGGCTTTAAATTTTATAAAGAATTTACCTCTTAGTTTTCCTTTTTTTCTTCTGGTTTTTGCTGAGGTTCGCGCATACCATCTTCTATTTGTGATTTAACATTATTTTTAGCATTGTTAAACTCACGAACACCGCTTCCTATACCTTTCATTAATTCAGGTATTTTTTTACCTCCAAAAAAGATAAGTATTGCAACAACAATCAGTATCATCTCCGATGTACCGAAGTTTCCAATTAAAAACAAAGATTCTAAAGTCATGATTTCTATAATTAATGTACAAAGGTATAATAATTCAAGGAATATGAAGCAAACGTTATGTTAAAGATTATTTAAATGACAAATCGTTGTTAATGCATTGACAAATCGAGAAAATCTTCCATTGATAGGTGTTAAGCGTATATTTACCTTGGTTTTTGAAGTATTTCGTGTTTCAAAAAATTATTCACGCACGCGAAAGCCGATCTCTGTTTTTACAATTTTACAAAAGGGAACTTTAATACTATGATAGAAAAGCAGCGTGCTGTTTTGATTAATGCTACGCTCACCAAATGCTATTCTTAATTCAGCGCTCTTCTTCCCATCGAAATCATATTTAGCCACAAACTTTCGTATTAATTGATAAAGGTCGGGTAACACATCTCCACCAAAGAAGAAAATATCGTGATCATCTTTAATAGTGAAGGCTTGATGAAATTCTGTATGACCACCAGTAATTTCATAGTGTATATCTTCGTTAATATAGCCATCCCCATCTAAAAATTCGAGCTGTCCGGAATTCAATAAAGCATCTAGAATTTCGAGTCTATAGGATTTTGAAGGAGCTTCCATGGCTTTCTGAAATTCCTTTTTTTGAACATAATATGTTGCCCTAGGGAATGCGAGTTTTAAGGTGCCATTCTCTCTTACAACCGTGCCGCCCACATGATCAAAATGAAGGTGACTAAGTAGTACTTTCGTAATTTGTTCAGGCATAATACCATGGCTTTTAATGTTTTTATGTAGGATGAGTTCTCCTAGGGTATCGGTATATCCGAGACCGGTATCACAAAGTATTATATCATGGGTCGTATTTAATAGAAAAGGTTGAATTTCCACTAAAAGAGAAGCGGGCCGGTCTTTTATCGAATCGGTTTTAGGATTGAAAGGAATGAAAACTTTATCCAACCCCACAGTATATGTGCCTTCCGGCAAAGCAATAAGACGCACGATTTGTTTTTTTTAATTGGAGCAAAGGTAATGTTATTCATCAAGTACTGCTTTGGCTACAATGCTAATTTTACGCCGTCCTTATTGATTATCAGGCACATAATTTGTACCTTTGTATTTATAGAGACATTTTACAAACATAAAATGTATTTTTACAATCAAATAAAATAATTGTATGCACTTAAAAAAACGATGGGTAGCCAAGGCCTTGCCTGATGTAACTATAGTGAATACACTTGCAGAGAGGCTCAATATATCCAAAGTTTTATCCTCAGTTTTAGTGCAGCGTGGCATTTTCGACTATCAAAGTGCCAAAGACTATTTTAGGCCAGATTTAAAACACTTGCACGATCCTTTTTTAATGCGCGATATGGATAAAGCCATCGCGAGAATTGATAAAGCTATTGAGAGTGGGGAGAAAATAATGATTTATGGAGATTATGATGTTGATGGCACAACATCCGTAGCCATTACCTATCTATTCTTTAAAAATCTTTATGATAAAATAGACTTTTATATTCCCGATAGGCATCTTGAAGGCTATGGCATTTCGTCTAAAGGCGTTGATTTTGCTGCTGATGAAGGTTTTACTTTAATCATTGCACTTGATTGCGGTATTAAAGCCAACGACAAAGTGGATTTGGCAACCTCAAGAAATGTGGATTTCATCATCTGTGATCATCATTTGCCTGGTGAAGAGTTGCCATCTGCTGTGGCTATTCTCGATCCCAAGCGCCCGGATTGTCCATATCCTTATAAAGAGTTAAGTGGTTGTGGCATAGGTTTTAAACTTATTCAAGCATACGCTAAGCATAAAGGATTGGCTGATGATTTATGGCAGAAATATATGCAGCTCGTGGTGGTAAGTATTGCGAGTGATTTAGTCCATATAACTGGAGAAAACAGGTTATTAGCATTTAATGGTATACGCCAACTGCGTAAAACACCGCTTCCTGGGTTGCAGGCTATTCTTGAATGTTATATGCAAAAAGAGGATTATAGTGTGAGTGATTTGATTTTTGGAATAGGTCCACGTATAAATGCTGCAGGACGTTTAGCTGATGCGAAACATGCTGTTCGTGTAATGATTGCAGAGGATTTGGATTCAGCTAAAATTTTGGCTAAAGAGTTAAATGAAACCAATGATGATCGTAAATTTTTTGATCGTAACATCACTATTGAAGCATTACAGATGGTGGCTGATACAGAAACCGAGAATAAAAGAAGTAATGTTTTATATAAAGAGGATTGGCATAAAGGGGTAATAGGTATTGTGGCGAGCAGAGTGATTGAAAAATACTATCGTCCCACAATAATATTAACATCAAGCAACGGCAAAGCCGTTGGAAGTGCGCGCAGTGTAAATGGGTTTAATTTATACCAAGCTTTAGAAAAATGTAGTGATGAGCTCATACAATTTGGTGGGCATCAATATGCAGCAGGCATGACACTTGAAATCGATAAAGTGCCTGCCTTTCAGAAGAAGTTTGAAGAAGTAGTAGCTGCATCGATAGCCACAACGAGTTTATTTCCGGTAGTGGATTATGATGTTGAGGTACCCTTTAAAGAAATTACACCCAAGTTCTTTAGAATATTAGAACAAATGGAGCCTTTTGGACCGGAGAACTTAAAGCCGGTTTTCATGACTAATAATTTATTTGATGCAGGTTTAACGAAAATTGTAGGCAACAACCATCTTAAGTTGCATGTAAAGCAAGAAGATTGTGTAACTACCTTCGAAGGCATTGGTTTTGGATTAGGCGAATTTTTTGGTCAAATCAAAGCAGGAAATCGTTTTGCGATGTGTTATACAATCGAAGAAAATACGTTCAGGGATATTAAATCCATGCAACTTAATATTAAAGATATCCGTATTATTAAAGATCAGAATGAGGATATGATGGATGACTAAAAATTCCATTTATAATTCATGAAAAAATATTTACTTCTACTTCTCGGCTTTTTCCTTTTTTTACAATCTATTGGTCAGTCGACAGCATTAATTAATGCCAAGCTTTCGGCCAATCTACAGCAATATTTAGCGCAAGGTACCCCTTTTCACCACAAGGGTTTAGTTCGCATTACAATAAATAATAAAACCTATTTAAGCGCCTTAATAAAGGTTAGTGAATCTATCGAAGAGAACCAAATGTTGGGTTTAGGGATTCTCGTTGGAACCAAAGCGGGCGCTATTTGGACAGTTCAAATACCAGAGCAAGAAATCAATAGTTTTATTCAGTTGGATGGTATTGATTTTATTCAATTAGATGAACCAATTATACCCACCATTGATATATCTAGAAAGGTAACGCGTGTTGATTCTGTGCACAAAGGTATTTTATTGCCTATGGCCTATTCTGGCAAAAATGTGGTGGTTGGAATAATTGATGCAGGTTTCGATTATAGTCATCCTACATTTTACGATACGATAGGAACTCGTTTACGACTTAAAAGAGTTTGGGAACAAAAAAATTCAGGTACACCGCCCGTAGGTTTTGCATACGGAAATGAGTTACTTGACACCACCGCCATGTTGTCAAAAGGAACCGAGGTGGCTTCTTTCTCGCATGGTACGCATGTAGGTGGTATTGCAGCAGGGTCAGGCATTGGAAGTTTAAGTAATAGAAAATACAGAGGAATGGCCTATGAAAGTGATTTGGTTTTTGTGGGCATTCAACCAGAAAAGGATGAATGGAAAACAGCGGGAATGTCGAGTATTATCGATGGTATAAGTTATATTTATAATTACGCAGCTTCTGTTGGTAAACCCGCTGTGGTTAATTTAAGTTGGGGATGCTCGATTGGACCTAACGATGGGACCTCTCTTTTTAGTCAGGCCTGCGATAACCTTACAGGGCCAGGCCGAATTTTTGTTTTAGCTGCTGGTAATAATGGAGAAGAAAAAATCCATCTACAGAAAACATTTTCGTCGGTTGATACTACGTTACAAACCTTTCTTAGTTTCGATCCGTCGTTAAGCACCAAAACGACGTGGGTTGACATTTGGGGAGAGAAAAACAAAACCTTCTGTCTTAAGTTAACTTTATATAATGGTTCAACAGCAGGGAATACCACAGGTCTTTTATGCTTGAATAACACTACAACGAATTCTTATTTAGTAGGATCAAATAATGACACTTGCTTTTTTACCATCACGCGCAAGTATGCTGATTATAACGGTAAGCCCCATATATTACTTGATGTTTTTAGCAAAACGGCCGATGCATTATGTTTGACCATGGAATCCAAAGATGGAACTGTTCATCTTTGGGATGGCTATGTTGAAGCCTATCGAGGCTACTATGGTGAGTTTGCCAACCTTGGATTTCCTTGGGCTGCAGTTGGAAATTCAAGTTATACCTTAGGAGAGATGGCGTGCACGAAGTCTGCAATAGCAGTAGCTGCATTTGCGTCTAAGGTTAGTTTTACTAATCTTTCTGGCACCCCATTGAGTTATTCAGGATATGTGGGTACCAATCAAATAGTGCCATTTTCCAGCCATGGACCTACAGCAGATTTAAGGATGAAGCCAGATATTGCGGCCCCAGGATTAACTATTGCGTCTTCCGTTAATTCATATGATGTTAGTTATGCTACCGGTGGATCCAATTATAATTCTTCTGTTGTTAAATATATAAATCCAGTTACCAATAAGCAGTATTATTACGCCGAATCTAGTGGAACTTCGATGTCATCACCTGCAGTATCAGGCATCGTAGCTTTACTTTTACAAGCAAATCCATTTCTTCGCCCTGAAGACATTCAGAAAATTTTGAAAGAGACGGCAATCAAAGATAATTTCACCACCCTGACTCCAGACTCTAGCCGCTGGGGCGCAGGTAAGGTAAATGCCTATGCTGCCACGAAAAAGGCATTAGCCAAATATGGTATTAAAGATGTGAAGGTTGACAATGCTAGTTTAAAAATTTATCCAAATCCAAATCAGGGAGCCTTTATTTTGGAGTTAAAGGCTTCAGATGAAATAGCCATTGATTTTGAAATAATCAATGTTATAGGCCAGACTGTATTTGAAAGAAATTATAAAATTATAGAAGGCATAAATCAACTTCAATTTAATTTAAAGGAGTTGCCTCAAGGGTTTTATTACGCATTAATAAGAACCGCATCGGGTAATATACAAACCAAGATGGTAATTAGAAATTAATGACTAGCAAATTCTCTTTGGCAATAAAATCCAACCGTTTCTCGGAGCTCTAAAGCAGTGAGTTTTTTACCATCGCGTTATTATAGGTTTGAATTACCGCTTTAATTCTCTTGGTTAGTTTTTCAATTCTAGAATCTTTTGAGTTTAAGCAATTATTTTTTTGAAAAGGATCAGTTGTTAAGTCAAAGAAGCCAATTGCATCTGTGCCATTGAATTGCAGCATGGCATTGTCTTCTGTAATTTGATAAAGACCTTGCTCATAGTTGAATGCGAAATGCGGTGCCTGCAAATCAAAAATACTTGTTCCAAAAGATTTGAAAGAATCGGGAACATGTAAATAATCCAAAATCGATGGCATAATGTCCACTTGTTGAATAGGGAATTCAATTTGTTTTTTTAGGATTGTATCAGTAGGAGAAAAGAACAAAATTGGAATACTAAATTTGCTTAAATAAGTGCCATTTTTAGAGAGCTCATCATAAGTATGATCTGCACTAATTACAAAAAGGGTATTCTTATAATAGGGCTCATTTTTTATACTTTCAAAAAAATCCCGTAATACGTAATCTGTATATCGAATCATTGCCAACTCTGGGTCTTTGCTTTTATCCTCTGGAAAAAGCTTACGATATTCAGCTGGCATTACATAAGGAAAATGCGTTGATAAATTAAAAATTGTTGCAACAAAAGGTTTGTTAAACCCGTTTATCTTTTTTGCAAAAAAAGGAAAAAATTTATCATCAAAAATACCCCAATTGCCATCGAAATCATTTTGATTGGGATATTCATTTTTACCAAAATAGGCATCAAATCCACATTTTTTAGTAAAATCATCAAGCTTCATACTTCCATTTTTAGCAGCATGAAAATAAGCTGTTTGGTATCCATAATTTTTAAGAATCGTGCCGAAAGAGTTCACGTTGTTTTCTCGATAAACCGACGTCATAAAAGGATCAATCATTAAGGATGGAATAGAAGTAAGTATGGCCGCATTACCTTCGTGAGAGTGACGAGCATTGGCAAAACCGTTGGCGGCCACATAGGCCATTTTTGTATTAATTAACGAATCAAGAAACGGAGTACAAGTTTCTTCTTCATGCGAAAGCGATTGTACGAAATAGCGGCTGAAACTTTCCAATACAATTAACACTACATTCATTCTTTTTTGGGCAATTGTGTCTTTTGTGTAGCAATGTAGTAAAGAAAAATGTTGTTTCAATTCTTCTTCATTCGTAAAGAAATTTTTAGGCTGCAAGATTCGGTATTCCAAGGAGGTTCCCAAAGAGAAACAAGTATTATAAACTAGAGGTGAAAGCGGTGCATCGACATATTTCAGTGAAGTCACCGGACTAATTTTAGGCTCTTGAAAGCCACCATGAATTCCAATCCAGAAGAGCATGATGGCAGGCATCATAAATAGAATCTGGGTTTTTGTTTTTTGAGTGGAAGTTTCTTTTAGCGCTGTGAAATAATTATACAATCGAGCGATTCCCCATATTACTAAAATACAAATGACAATAAAGTACCAAAATGTAATTAGATAACTGAAAAGTTGATCATTAAAATCGTCAAGTACACCAAAAAACTCACTTGTTAAACGCTTATGTGCGAATTTATAATTAGCGGTATCGCCCATTTCAAAGGTTAGCGCAATAGTATTGAATGCCACAAATACAAAGAGAAGTAGGCGCTGATACCAAGGCGTATTTCTGAAATTAAAGGGTAAAATATGCAGTATAAAAAGAAGAACATTAAGATAAAGTACGGTGCTAATATCGAATCGCAAGCCATAAATAAATGTAGAAAGTATGCTAGTTAAAGGGTAAGCGGAGAAATAGTGATAGTTATAAATCAAGAATACCAAACGGCATAACAGAAATATCATTAGCGATAATCCTAGGCGTTTTGCAAGCAAGGCATAGTGGGTAAATTCGTTCTTCATGAAATGCAAAAATAATGCAATAATATTTATCAACTATTTTAAGCAAATTTGCAAGGTAAAGCAACGGTTATTATTACCGCAACGATACAATCTTATATGAATCGATTTTTAGCAATTCTATTTTTGTTTTTTGGTGTTTTTTTAAATGCCCAGAAACCTTTATTGAACCCACGTTATCATGCATCCTTGTGGGAAGTTAATTTAAGCTATAAAGTGGCGACTCCCATGGGTGATTTGGCCTTAAGGTATGGTTTTATCAATGGTGCAGGCCTAGATTTGTATTATAAAAGCAAGAAAAATTATTTAATAGGCGTCAACTCCAATCTTTTCTTTGGACGAAATGTTCACGGGGTGGATTATGTCAACATTTTTAAAGATAAGAACGGCTATGTATTTTCCGATGATGGCACCCCTGTATTTGTTTCGGCATCGATGCGCGGGAGCGAGATTTTAGGCACATTTGGAAAACTCTTTCCGGTGTTCACTAAAACGCCTCAGCTCGCCCTAACAGCTCAAATAGGTGTAGGGTTTCTTCAGCATAAATATTTGTTTAGTGCACCGGGTGGCATGCAATTTAATAAGGTTTATTTACGAGGATACGATAGATTGTCAAATGGCTTTGCTTTAAGTCAGCAGTTAGGATTAAGTAATTTGGGATTAAAAAGACTTATTAACTTTAATATTGGAATTGAGTTTACCGAAGCCTTTACACAAAATCGAAGATATTATGATTATGGCACTGGAGGTGTTGACACAAAAAAGTATCTTGATATAATTGCGGCTTTGAAATGCAGTTGGGTTCTACCTATTAAAGCAAACGACAAGAGTGAACCTGTTTACTTTAAATAATTGCCTATGCTTATCTATAATTTGGTGTTGCGTTTTTTTCATGCTTGTATTTATCTCTATAGTTTTATTAATAGAAAGGCGAACTTGTTTGTTAGTGGCCGACAACAATCGCTAAAGAAGTTAGTCTTATTTCAGCAGCAGCGTAATTCAGAGCATCCCTTGTATTGGTTTCATTGTGCATCGTTGGGTGAATTTGAACAAGCCCGTCCACTTATCGAATCGTTAAAACTTTCGCAACCTAAATTACAAATTGCAATTTCCTTTTTCTCTCCTTCTGGATACGAAATACAACATAAGTATGCGCAAGCCGATGTCGTTTTTTATCTTCCGATGGCTACGCCTAGAAATTCGCAAAGAGTAATTAAACTATTGAATCCCAATAAAATTTTTTTTATCAAATATGAATTTTGGTTGAATTATATTAACGCTGCATATAACAGTAAGATACCCGTATATTTAGTAAGTGCCTTATTTAATTCAAAACAAATTTTCTTTCGTTGGTATGGCACTTTATTTTTTAATATCTTAAAGAAATACAAAAAAATATTTGTGCAGGATGAATCGTCGCAACTTCTTCTTAAACAGAATGGCATATCAAGTATAGTTTCTGGAGATACTCGTTTTGACCGTGTTCTTGCTAATAAAGAAAAAGCGACTTCGAATAAATTAATTGAAGGTTTTACAGAAGGAAAGAAGTTAATTGTATTGGGAAGTAGCTGGCCCAAGGAAGAAGAATATATGTTGAATAATTATGATTCAACATTAAATTATAAAATAATAATTGCACCTCACGATATCCAACGAAATTTGCTTTTGAAAGGCAGTATACCATTTATAAAATACTCAGAGGCAAACACTGATAATATTCTCGGTAAGCAGTTGTTAATCATCGACAATATCGGAATGCTATCATCGCTATATTCGTATGCTAATATTGCCTTTGTTGGTGGCGGATTCCGAGGTTCTTTACATAATATTTTAGAGGCCGCTGTTTTTGGTATTCCCGTAATTTACGGAAGTGAAACGCAAAAGCACCCTGAAGGAGAACATTTAGAAGCGGCAGGTGGCGGTATAAAAATCGAAGGAGACATTCAATTAAGGGAAACAATAAAAGTGTTATTAACTGACGACAGCATTTCAAAAAAAATGGGTTATAATGCCAAGCAATTTATTATTCGTAATTCCGGAGCAACCCTAAAAATCCTGAGTGAAATTTAGCCTCTCCATCATCAATATAAAATTTGTTATTTTTACGCACTTTATTTAAAGATGCTAAAAATGTTTTTAAGAAAATTAACTGCTTTAATCCTAGGAATTCTTTTTTTTCACGATTCGACTTCGCAACAAGTTAAATTGCTTGCCGGGCCTATGTTGGGCTATTGTGAACACAAAGAAGTGATGTTTTGGCTAATGACTTCAGGTGCACGGAAAATTGCTATTCAATATTATCCCGAAAAAAGCGCGAAGCAAAAAGAAGTCGTTGAAATTGAATTATGCGATAACACTAAAGACATTCAGCAACTTAAAGAAGAAAAGACAGTTAAAATTATTCTTAAAGACTTGGAGCCGGGTGTTAAATACAATTACTCTGTTTTGTTGGATGGAAAGGAGCAAAAGATTTCATATCCATTAACATTTACTACCCGTGAAATATGGGAATGGCGTGCGCCAGCACCCGACTTTAAATTTATTGCTGGAAGTTGTAATTATGTAAACGATAGTGCTTATGATAGGCCGGGAAATCCTTATGGCCAGGGAACAGCAATTTTTAATACCATGGCAAACGCAAACGCAAATTTGATGGTTTGGCTTGGCGATAATACCTATCTTAGGGAAGCCGATTATAGCAGTGCGAGTGGAATTGCATATCGCTATGCCCACACTAGAAAGGATAAAAACATGCAACGTTTTTTTGCTACACAACCCAATTATGCCATGTGGGATGATCATGATTATGGACCAGATGATGCGAGTAAATCATACATATTGAAAGATGTTACCAAAAAAACATTCATTGATTATTGGTGCAATAAAACCTATGGGGAGAATGATAAGGGTATTTACACTAAAGTTTCGTATAGCGATTGTGAGTTTTATTTAACCGACGGCCGCTCGTTTCGTGATGACTCGAGAAGTATCGAAGCACTTAATTTTCCTAAGACTATGCTGGGGGCACAACAGCTAGCGTGGTTAAAAAACGAACTTATCACATCACGGGCAACATTTAAGTTTATTTGTTTAGGAGGGCAGTTTTTAAATGAGAACACTAAGGCCGAGTGTTATAATCAATATCAAGAAGAACGAAAGGAAATAATTGATTTTATAACCAAGAATACAATTTCAGGAGTTATTTTTATTACAGGTGATCGCCATCATAGTGAAGTAATTAAAAAAGAAAGACTCGCTAACAATAAGAATATAGGCAGTTATACATTATACGATATTACCTCATCCCCATTATCGAGTGGCGTTGATAATATTTTAAATCTCTCTGAGAAAATAAATCCGATGCGTGTGGAGGGCACCTTAGCAGTGAAACAGAATTTCTGCTTGTTTTATGTTTCTGGTATGCCCGGAGAAAGAAAGATTTTAATTCGTAGCATTGATAAGGACAATAATACCCTTTGGGAGCAAACGCTATATCAGAAAGATTTAATGGACAGCTTGCCTGAAACAACGGTTACTCCTCGAAAGAAGCATCAGAAAAAATAACAAAAGGTTTTACAATAGTTATATTAAACAAAACAATGAGTCTCTTATCACAAATCGTAAAACAAGGAAATAAAATACGTAAACAATTAGGAATTCCGCATCCCAATAAAATTAAGCAACAGCAATTGATGTTGCGGAAGTTATTGGAGCGCGCCTTGTTTACTGAATTTGGAAAAAAATATCATTTCGAGAAAATAATTTTGGGTAACGATCTTGAGAAATCTTTTAAAGAACAAGTACCAATCCATAATTATGCTGACATAAAACCCTGGTGGGATAGAGCAAGAGCGGGCGAAAGGAATGTAACGTGGCCAGGCAAAATAAAGTACTTTGCTTTGAGCAGCGGTACTAGTGATGGAGGCACAAAGTACATTCCAATAAGTAGTGCTATGTTGCGTGCTATCAAGCGGGGGAGTATACGTCAGTTTTTAAGAATTTCTAGAGAAAAGAAATCTCCGATAGAAGCGATTACAAAACATGCTTTGGTTGTTTCTGGAAGTACCACCTTAAACTATGATGGAATTAGTTATAGCGGCGACTTAAGTGGAATTTCTATTGGAAGTCAGCCTATTTGGTTTGAACAATTTTCGAAACCGGAGAGTCATATTTTAGCGAAAAGTTCCTGGAAAGAGAAGATCGATGCTATTGTAGAGCAGGCGCCGAATTGGGATGTTGGGTCGGTAGCAGGAGTCCCAGCCTGGGTTCAAATTATCTTTGAACGTATAATTGATCGGTACAATCTCAAAAACATTCATGAGATATGGCCTAATTTAAATGTATATATTCATGGAGGTGTTGCTATTGAACCATACAAAAAAAGCTTAGAAAAACTTTATGGTAAAGAGGTAATGTATGTTGAAACTTATCTTGCTTCGGAAGGTTTCTTTGCCTATCAACATCACAGTGAAAGTAAAGGCATGCGCCTATTTGTAAATAATGGTATTTATTTCGAATTCGTGCCATTTGACGAGAAGAACTTCGATGAAAATTATGAAATCCGTCCGGAAGCCGAATCTTTGACGCTGGGTGAGGTAGAGTTGAACAAGGAATATGCTTTACTTATTTCAACGGTAGCTGGGACGTGGAGATATTTAATTGGAGATACTATAAAGTTTATTTCGCTGAATAATTTTGAAATTAAAATCACCGGACGAACCAAACATTTTTTAAGTTTATGTGGAGAGCATCTTTCGGTTGACAATATGAATTCAGGTATCTCTTATTTAAGTGATGAATATAGTACTGCCTTTAATGAATTTACCACTATAGGGGTTTCGTATGATAAACTTTTTGCACATCAATGGTTCATTGGTTGCGACATTTCTGTAGATAAAGAAGAACTAAAAAACAAATTAGATGGCCATTTGAAATTAATGAACGATGATTATGCTATTGAAAGGAAGCACGGATTAAAGGATGTTTTTGTAACGTTGGTTCCGAATGCCTATTTCAATGAGTTTTTAAAGACAAGAGGAAAGGAAGGTGGTCAAACCAAGTTTCCACGAGTTCTCAAAGGAAACATCGCACAAGAGTGGGTGAGTTTCCTAAAGCAAAAGAATATTCTTACAGCAGACGCTAATATTGGACTTCTTTAGCAGCCAAAATGCATTTTAAGAGCAATTGAAATAAAGGACTATATAATTAAGATACCGCAATAACACTTATCTCTACGTTGCCATTTTTGGGAAGTTTACTCACTTGAACTGTTTCACGCGCGGGTGGAGTTGTTTGAAAGTAAGTTCCATAAACCTGATTTATAGTAGCAAAATTATTCATATCGGTGATGAAAATCGTCACTTTCACTACATTTTCGAAACTCATATTGGCAGCGTGTAAAATCGCGTCAATATTATGCATAACCATCTCCGTTTCCAAGCTTATATTATCCTGAATCATATTCCCTGTTTTGGGGTCTAAGGCGATTTGTCCGCTGCAATAGAGCGTGTTATTTATGAGTACAGCTTGTGAATAAGGACCAATTGGTGCTGGCGCATTTTCAGTGAAAATAATTTGCTTTGGCATGATGTAAAATTTTATGTTGCTTTGCGTATAAAATGAAAATAGGAATACTAGGCGAATTAACGCGGTTTGAAGAACTAAAACAAACCCTACCAGCAGCAGCTGAGATATTTTATCATAATATGACGATTCCTGAAACTCTGGATGATTATGATGTGTTTTTTGATTTAAATTTTGAACAGCATCAAGTGGCGTTGGAGCGTTATCTTTTAAGCCAGAGCGATACCATTTTTATTTTATCCTCTGTTGGATTGGAGCTGAAAAGCTTACAAAACACCCTAAGATTGAAGGATAGCATTTTTGGGATGAATTGTCTTCCGACATTTATTCATAGAAGTGTTAAGGAAATTAGCTATCACAATGACAATCAAAAATTTCGTATTCAAATTTTGGAGGAAATGTTACATTGGAAGATTGCGCCTGTTAAAGATAGGGTTGGCATGGTTACCTCTAGAATATTATGTATGATTATTAATGAGGCCTATTATACTTTGCAAGAGGGTACCGCTAGCAAAGCTGATATTGACACCGGAATGAAATTGGGAACTAACTATCCCTTTGGACCATTTGAATGGTGCGAGAAGCTTGGAGTTAAAACAGTAGTGACTATGCTTGAAAAAATTTATAACGACACTAAGGATGAGCGTTATAAAATTTGTCCTTTGTTAAAGTCAGCTTCTTATTAAAAAAAACGTTACAGTTTTTTTATGCGATCTTCATTTTGCTTCACGAAATCTCCCCATGCATTTTTTGAAGATTGCTTTTTAACTGGTTTTTTTACCGCTGCGGCCTGTTTTTTAATCATGTTTGTTGAATCTAAATAATGGCAATACGCAACGGCGAGGCCATCAGTAGCATCCATAAATTTAGGCATTTCTTCAAAACCAAAAATACGTTGTAGCATAAGCGCAACCTCTTCTTTTGTTGCAGTTCCTTTTCCGGTGATGCTTTGTTTAACTTTACGCGGTGCATATTCGTTAATCGTTAGTCCTTTCATTAGCCCTGCAGCCATAGCTACACCTTGAGCCCTGCCGAGCTTTAGCATGCTTTGCACATTTTTACCAAAAAAAGGTGCTTCGAGTGCCATTTCATCAGGGGTATAGGTTTCTATTAAGAAGGTTAGACGTTCAAAAATGCGTTTTAGTCGCACGCCATGGTCACTAAACTTATCCAATTTTACCACTCCCAAGGTAAGCACTTCCATTTTTTTTGCATTAATTTTAATAACGCCATAACCAAGAATTTGTGTTCCTGGGTCGATGCCTAAAATAATACGCGACGAATTTGTCATTGCCGCAAAGATATTGCAGATAAAGTTACCGCATATTAATATATTTTTGAAAATTCAATTATGTTAAAATCTCTATGGTATAAACGTATAAATTTTCCTCTAAAATTGGGTTTAGGGCTGCTTTGCCTTTTTTATTTATACCAAGAGCTGTTTATAAAGAACAAATTCAATTTGCTTTGGTCGCAGTTTCTAATTTTATCTTGGGATATATCAAAAATCATATTGTTGTTTAGTGTTTTTTTTCTTGTTTTAGTAAATTGGGGTATTGAGACTGGCAAGTGGAAATTCTTAATTGATAGCATTCAAAAAGTAACTTGGTTGGAGGCTTTTTTTGCGGTTATAAGTGGAATTACACTTAGCATTTTTACACCAAATAGATTGGGAGATTTTGCGGCACGTATATTTTATTTAAAACGCGCTAACAGAACCAAAGGGTTACTTATAAGTTTGGTTGGAAGTATAAGCCAGCTTTCCATTACATTAATTTTAGGAGGTTTTTGCTTATGTATATATATAATACGATACGAGAATTTAAGCGTGTCAGCATCATTACTAGTAAGGATTATCCCTTTTTTTATTACTGTATTTACACTGCTTTTTTATTTTAATTTAAGTATTTTATATTGGATTGTTTCAAAGCTGAAAAAAGGTGCAATAATAAAGCATCTTTTTAATGTATTTACCACATTCAGTAACCGAATTTTAACATTATTGCTGATGCTTTCGTTATTCCGTTTTATTATTTTTAGTTTACAATATTATCTCATCTTACTATTCTTTGATATTGACATTTCGTGGGCAGATTCTTTCATCATTACCTCTTGTATTTATATTGCTTTGGCTATTATCCCAACTATGGCACTGGTGGAATTAGGAGTTCGTGGTGCACTATCTATTTATTTTTTCAAGCCATTTATCTCTAATGAATTAACTATTCTTGCATCATCTTATGTAATTTGGTGTATAAATCTATTCTTACCTTCGCTGTTAGGTTTGCTTTTTTTATCTAAAATTGAGTTTTTCAAAACGTGATTTATTTTACCTATCTATCTATATTTCTTGCTTTGTTTTATTCTACCTTGATGCTTTATTATACTTGGGGCTGGCTTGGATTAAAGTTTTTTAAGGTTCCGCATAATTTTGTTCCAGAAACCACTGTGAGTATTATTATTCCTGCCCGAAATGAAGAAAAAAAGATTGAGGTTTTAATACAAACGCTTTTATTACTGAACTATCCAAAACATCTGCTTGATATTGTAATTGTTGACGATTTTTCAACAGATAATACATCTGCTTTGGTTCTTAAATATATGAATCACGGTATTCGCTTACTTCATCCCGACTATCAAGAAAACCATATTACCTTTAAAAAGCAAGCTATTGATTATGCTATATCAAAATGCCAAAGTCAATTAATTATTACGACAGATGCCGATTGTGAGGTTCATCAGGATTGGGTGAGAACAATCGTTGCTTTTCAAAAGGAGAATGATGCCTGTTTTATTTCTTCACCAGTAGCAATGAAAAAAGGTGGTACCCTGTTTCAGCAATTTCAAGCCTTGGAGTTTTCCGGATTAGTAGCCATTGGTGGGGCTGCATTACATTGGCAAAAGCCAAATATGTGCAATGGGGCTAATGTGGCTTATTTAAAAACAGCTTATACCGCCGTGGGTGGCTTTAAAGGCAACGAACATATACCTAGCGGGGACGATGAGTTTTTGATGCATAAAATGTTTTTAAGTTTTCCAGGTCGTGTTTTATTCTTAAAGAACAAAGATGTTATTGTTAACACCCATGCTACAGCGAATCTAATAGAATTTATACAACAGAGAATGAGATGGGTTAGTAAAAGCACAAAATATGAGAATAGAAATATCACACGTATTCTTTTTTTATGTTATTGCTTTAATCTTTCGTTGCTAATTAATTTTATAGGACTCTTCTTTAATTCATCCATGCTATTTGTTTTTGCAATTCAATTTGGATTGAAATTAATTGCAGAAGGGATTTTACTTTATCAAGCTACCACGTTTTTTGTAATTAAAAAACTAATGCGATGGTTACTACCTGAACAAATGATACATGTAATTTATGTAGTAATGATTGGTGTTTTAGGTAATACGGTTTCCTATAGATGGAAAGGAAGAAGGAGTTGAATTAGAAGCAGCACTTGCGAAATACTAGTGGTTTATCAAACTTAACGGTTAACTCGCCATCTGCTTCTTCTCGCTTGCTAATCGTGATTAATGTGCTTCCATCTTTGTATAGTTGACCGATGGAAATGCTATAATTTTTTGTGTAGAGACCATCGGAAATCGTATCGTCCACCAATGGTTCATTGTACTTCCAGTTGTAACCTTTCCATCGGCTTTTTAGGCCGTGATTTTCATTAGCCACATAAATAGTATCAGAAAACTCCAATATTTTTTGGTCCATTTCGATATTTTGTTTCTGGATATTAATTTTAATATTATCGAGGTATGGAATTGCCCCATGGCTATCGAAGTGTATTACGCCATTCTCGTTTAAAACAGTTACTAATGATTTCGAAGATGCGACTAACGTCACTTTTAACTTCATGTTCATTAGCTCGTTATATTCATCCTTCGTTAGTCCAAAATTGTGGTGATATGGTAATACTCGAGACTCTCTATAATTAGAGAGATAATCCTCATACCAAACTTTATTTTTCTCTAAGGCCATTTGCATTTGGTAAGATAACTCCATTTCTCGTGATGACTGTATCGTAGAATCCATCACGGCCACTTCATAATCGTCCTTCTGAAGCAAAGCGCTCAAATCGCTATTAATATTGCCTGATAATAAATAGGTGGAGGGTTTATTAGTGCATTTAATAAACCCAATTGAAATAAAGGTTAGAAAAAAGTAAAATTGCGCTTTCATTATTTTGCCACCAAATGCTTTAAATATTGTGGTTCAAAAGTAAAGAAAGATGCTAGAAATTTTAAGAGAATATCTTTGGTCGCAACTTTAAACTGAAGCTGAAAAATTATCGTCTCTTTGGTGGTGGATTAAATAGTCGACCTATTTCACCTACAAAATTGTTAAAAAGTACTTTCTGATGTTCGTCGCAGAGTGCCTTAATATTCAAAAAGTGTTCAAAGTTTAGTTGATTTATTTCGCTTTGATTTTTTCCAATTAAAGTGTTCAATGAATCTGCTTGTATTCTGTCTATAGCATCATTTTTCATTAAAGAATAATAGTCTCTTCTTAAATTGCAGGTTGCTTCGTTAAGTTTTTCAAAAGATTGATGATGCGCATGCACTAAATTCATATATTTTTTTTGTTGCTCTGCGTTAAATTCAAGCTTATCAATAATAATCTTGAATTTTTCCTCTTTTTGTTGTTCTGGGTGGGGTGGTTTCCTTAACCACAAGAAACTTATGGTACCTAAGTTAATCAGTAAAAGCCCGATTACCGCAATGGTAAGTAATTTGTTACGTTCCATGATAGATTTATTAAGGCAATTCAACATTAGAAGGGTTGAGTTCATAAAGTTCGATGATTCTGTAAGCGGAATTCTTTGATTTCGTGTTTAAGCCCTTCAAAGAATTTAATACCCAACCATTTATAAACATAAGCAATAAAATAGAGGCCGCTGCAATCCAAACTTGGTAAGGAGAAAGCACCGAGACCTTCTTTTTTTGAATATTCAGCGCAATGCGTCCCCATAATTCAGGTGTTGGCTCAGCCTGATTGATGCCTTCAAGCGCATTTAATGAGGCGTCGATCCATTGTTGTTTTGCAGTTTGCATTTGCTTGTTTGACGATTTTATATATTTATTCCTTCTATTACTCTTTATAAAAACCGCCTAATTCGCGTTTTAAATTCTCTTTTGCCCTCGACAGCAGCGACTCTATAGCACCAACGTGTCTATTCATAATTTCACTAATTTGGAGATTTCCTAATCCTTCTACTTTCGCAAGGATAAAAGCCGTTTTTTGTGCTTCTGGAAGCGTGTTAATTGCCTTAAATAGGATTTTCGCTTTCTCTTTATTTTCAAATTTAACTCCAGGGTGCTCAAAATCAGCGATATGGTGAGCTGGTTCTAACGAATCTTTTTTGAAGATGTCAGAAAGAATTCCCATTCTTTTTTTTCTATTTCTATATTTTAAGTAATCTAGAGACTTATTAATTGCAATTCTGTAAATCCAAGTTTTTAATGAGGACTCTTCTTTGAACGAATCCAAAGAACGATGCAATTCAATAAATACATCTTGTGTTACTTCTTCGGCATCTTCATTATTTTGGACATAACTAAGAGCCGTGTTATAAACCATTTTATTAAATAGGATATAACATTCTTCAAATGAATGATTACTTGAGCGTATAGTCACGGTTGATTTAGTCGGGAAAACTATAGAACGTTGCAACAACAATAATGAATTCAACTATATCGAGATGAGAATTTAATTAACAATCAGATTCCAATTATCTTTGCAATTACCCGATGAGTAAACTAGAAGACCAAGATGAACTTGATGTGCGCTATATGCGTGAAGCTATAAAGCAAGCTATAAATGCACTTGATAAGGATGAAGTGCCTATTGGGGCAGTTATTGTACATGGTAAAACAATAATAGCTAAGGGTTTTAATCAAACTGAGACGCTTAATGACGTAACGGCGCATGCCGAAATGATTGCATTTACGGCTGCCTCAAGTTTCGTTAATGGAAAATATCTAAATGAATGTACGTTGTATGTTACCGTGGAGCCATGTACAATGTGCGCAGGTGCTGCTTATTGGACGCAAATATCACGTATTGTTTATGGCGCCCCCGATGAGAAAAGAGGATATCACATCCATGGTGATTTGCTTCATCCTAAAACTCAAATTAAGGCCGGTATATTGCAAGAGGAGTGCAGTAAATTGGTTAAAGATTTCTTTATCACTAAAAGAAAAAAATAGATTTACTCGAAACCGAGATGCTGATTCTTAATTGCGCTTCAGCCGAATTAAAGGCTTATCTTTTATTAGATCATTTTTCGAATATCGAAATAGCTTCTCCTCATCCATGATAAAAAAGGGTGTACTATCTTGATTAAATTTAGGATAGAAATAGTTTAAAATCGTGTTCTTTTCTTTGGGCAATACTTTATCATAAGTAAACAAATAAAAATTTAAAATTTTACCTTTAGGCTCTATATAACAAACATTCCAAAGGCTATCCTTATTAAGTGTACTATAAAAGTAAGCGCCATTATAGGACGAAATTACATTAGAGTCGTTCAGATAAATTTTTACATCCTTTGAATACACTGACCAATTGTCTTTTTCTATACTAATTTTATCCTTCTTCTTGCCCTTAACACCCAGTTCACAATAAACACCAAAAAGTTCTTGTGGGATAGCATCAAGCTTTTTCCCCGGGTATCGATTAAACTTGGCATTGTCGCAAGCCGAAAGCAATAGCAGACTTATAGAAGCAATTAGAATTAATTTTTTCATAATAAAAAACAAGGTTAACGTATTAATCTCTAATTTATTGTTTTATTAAGTGCAAAAACAAATTAAATTTGCCACTGAAAACGAAATTTGAATTTATAAAAATTGAATCATGAAATATCAATCAGAGCAGCTGCAGAGTTTTAGTAAACAAATAGACTTTGTTCTTGAAAATTACACACCGCATAATTTTAAAGCATCGCAGTTTAGAAATATTATTGCAGGGGGCTTAGGCGGATCAGGTATTGGTTCACGAATAGCAAAAGTTTTGTTCTCGGAGATTCTACCTCTACCAATGGAGGTTATCAGCGATTATAATTTACCTGCTTATGCAGATGGTAAAACCCTAGTGGTGCTAAGTTCATATTCGGGAAATACGGAAGAGACCCTGGCTATGTTTGATGCCGCTTTTGCAAAAGGATGTACTATTATTTGTATTACCACGGGAGGAAAGCTAATGGCTAAAGCAACTGCACAAGGAATCAAAATATATGGCGCTGTTCCAGGTTTTCAACCCCGTATGGCATTGGGTTATCCTTTATCGACTCTTATTTTATTATTAGGGGAACTTTGTGGAAAAGACTTTAGTCAAGAGCTGAGAAAAATCAGTGACAAGGTAAGCAATAGCGCGTTTTATACTGAGCGCGGAAAAGCAATATTCGATCCTTATTCAAAAGTTATCGGAAAGAAGTTTGTATTTATCACCGATCAATACCTAGAACCAGTGGCCTTACGAACTTGCCAACAGATACAAGAAAATGCAAAAGGAGAGGCG
This sequence comes from uncultured Bacteroidota bacterium, assembly GCA_903850915.1. GTDB lineage: Bacteria > Bacteroidota > Bacteroidia > UKL13-3 > UKL13-3 > CAINMV01. The sequence goes on along the minus strand of CAINMV010000037.1, from coordinate 113,953 downwards.
TTCTTAATTGTTGTTCCTGAGAGTAACCATAATGTGATAGAGACCTTTTATGGTAGTTTTAATACAAATTTCGTGCTTTTACATTCCAATAAACATCCTCGTGTAAAGCTTCGTTTTGATTTTTTACGAAGTCATTTTACAGCGAAGAGTTATACTTTTACGGAGCAAATAATATCTGATTTTAACATGGAAACATGTTATGAAACAATTTATATGATGGATTGGTTTACTTTGTGGTTGGCAGATGCTAAAAAGCAAAATTCAATTGGAATCGCAAATATCAATGCATTGAAGAAGTATCTAGAGGAACACGAGAGTTAATATTCATAAATTGAACTCTATTATAACGGGACAATAATATTCTTTGTTTCATTCGGCATTATTTTAATTCCTAATACCCCTGCAGCATTTGCAGCGCCTAAGTCACGTTCATTATCGCCGATTAATACACTTTCATTTATATTAATATTAAAGCGCGCGATTGCTTTTTCGAGCATCAAAGCTTTGGGTTTACGGCAGAGGCAATTACTTAAATCCGAGTGATGAGGGCAGTAATATATTTCATCAAAGTGTACATCCTGTAAAGCAAATTCCGATTTTAACTTCTCATGAAGTTCTTGTAATTTAACATGCGTGAGCACACCTTTATTGATGGCGCCTTGGTTGGTAATCACAATTAACAAATATCCATCTTTTTGTTTTTGTTTTAGCAAAGGAACAATCGAAAGATTAATTTTTAATTCATCGAGCTTGGTGATATAAGCCCCAATTTCTTGATTAAGAACGCCGTCTCGATCAAGAAATAATGCACGGTTTTTCTTGACTTGATTTTCATAGGTTGTGAAACTATAATTGTATCTGTTTACCTCATCAAAAGTAAAATTAACGGTCTCTGTTTGTTTAAAAACCTTACCAGGAATTGCCGGGAAGAACACATCTGCATCAAATGATTCATGCACATGCGTAATGTCGAGACTATCGGCATACGGCAGTGCTTGTAAATATATTTGAGCACCACCAATAACGAAACATTCATTTTCATTTCGTTTTCGGGCTTCAACAAAAGCGTTTCTAAGACTTGTTACAAAGACAACACCATCCAATGTTATATTCTTATTGCGAGTAATTACAATCGTTGTTCTGTTTGGCAGCGCCTTACCAATACTTTCAAACGTTTTTCGGCCCATTACAATGCAATGCCCGGTAGTACGCTGCTTAAATCTTCTTAGGTCGGAAGAAATATGCCATAGCAACTGATTGTCCTTGCCTAATTCATTATTGGCTCCAATAGCTGCTATGATTGTGATTTTCATTATGCAAAGATACAAGAGAATAACATTATCTTTTTTAGGTTACGTGATTACATGTCGGTCTTAAATTTTATAACTATTTTCGCAATCTTATTAGGCCGATGTAGTTTAACGGGATAAAACGAGAGTTTCCTAAACTTTTGATCGGGGTTCGAGTCCCTGCATTGGTACAAATCTTGAATTGACTTTTGTTTGATCTTTATCAAATTTGCCCTATCCACAGGGTATTTGCTTAAAATAGTATTTCATTCCTTGTATCTTAAATAAAGTAATTCAAGTGACATTTTTCTGTCTGTATTCGTTTTTACAACTTCCCCTTTGCAAATTTAAATTTGATTATTTTCGCAAGCACAAATCGAAATATTATTAATTACAATTACACATGAGCGTTGAAGTAGCTACACAGATTGCAAAATATTTATTAGAAGTAAAAGCTGTGAAATTAAATCCGGTTGACCCTTTTACTTGGACTAGTGGATGGCGTTCGCCTATTTATTGTGATAATAGAGTTACGTTATCGCATCATGGCATTCGTAGTTATATAAAAGAGCAATTAGTTGCTTCAATTCAACAAAATTTTGGCTCTGTAACGGCCATTGCCGGTGTGGCAACTGCAGGTATTGCGCAAGGGGCACTTGTTGCCGATTTAATGCAGTTACCATATGCTTATGTAAGGCCTGAACCGAAGAAACATGGCATGAAAAACCAAATTGAGGGGAAGCTACCAGAGGGAAGCAAAGTGGTAGTTATCGAAGATTTAATATCTACAGGAGGGAGTTCATTAAAGGCGATTCAAGCGCTTCGAGAGGAAGGGTTTGAGGTAGTAGGTTTGGCTGCCATTTTCACCTATGGCTTTGATGTGGCACAGCAGCAATTTGATGATGCCAATTGTAAAATTCTTACTTTAAGCAACTACAATGCGCTATTAAATGCTGCCGTTGATTTAAAATATATTGATGAAAGTATTTTAGATGATTTAGGGGCTTGGAGAAGCAATCCTTCAGGTTGGAGACAGAACTAATACCGTTAGTTAATTCGAAATTAATTCGAAGATTTTAGGCCAGTTTTTACCGGTAATATATAACTTTTTCGTTTTTGAGTCATATGCAATTCCGTTCAGCACATCACATTGATATTTTTCAATCTCGGCAGAAGTAAGTAATCCCTCGCAATTTATATAGGAAAGTATCTTCCCATTTTTTGCGTCAATTTTTACGATCTCATCTTTCATCCAAATGTTGGCGTAGATTATACCATCCACGTATTCTAGTTCGTTTAAATTAACTACGCGGCCAATATTGTCGTACACTTCAACAATCTTCTCAACCGCATAAGTTTCTTTATTCATAAAAAACAATCGATGTGTACCATCACTCATAATAAGCTGTGAGCCATTGTAAGTTAGCCCCCATCCTTCACCCCCAATGCGAAATTCGCCTATTTTTTTTAGTGTTGTTGCATCATAAATCAAACCAATTCCGTTTTTCCAAGTAAGTTGAATTAATTTATTGTCGTAGCAGATGCTACCCTCTCCAAAGTACTCGTTAGGTAGGGTAGTAAGTTTCTCTTCCGCTACATTGCCAAGTTTATAACGGCAAGTATATGAAGTTCCATTCATGCCCGTACTTTCATACACCATGTCATTTAATATAAAAAAGCCTTCAGTGAAGTTTTTTGTATTATGAGGAAATACAGCACCAATTTTTTTTTCAATCAGTTCAGGCTTTATATCAGACACTAGCGTAATGGCGGCGGAATGAACTTCCTTTTTATCTGATTTATATATTGTAGCTGTAAGGTTGTAAACCCCTGGATTTAATGTTTCGGTCGATATTTTGAAAGCTTCAGTTAGGATGCTTGACGCCATTTTACGCTCCCTGTCGAATGCATAAACCACGCTATCAATTTTCTCTTCTCCATCATTAAAGGCCAATTGAGCGTTTATTGTTGAGCCACAAGCAAGCGTAGCACCATCAGTTGCAGTAGCCCATTTAGCGATTTTAACGTTTTTATTATTACAGTTGTCGCAACCTGCAACCAACAAAACCAAGGAGAAAAGTGGAAGATATTTTTTAATGGACATTACTTTAAAGGTGAAAATATAATTTAGTACATTTTTTGGAATCAGACCCTGAATAGCAGTTTTATAGCGAATACAAGGATAGTATAAACTCTTGTTTTTTTATGATGTCAAAAGCAAGCAATCCGGCTCATTATTCACTTTTTACCATGCCATTTTCTAACAATGGGCCATTTATAGTGTTGTAAATTTTCTCAGCGAAGGCCTCAAGATCCTCTTCTGTAAGTTGGAGAACCTCCATAGGTTCGTGCACAATAGCCCTTGCAATACCAGGTTTAGCGCGATATTTTCCATCGTCGGGGAGCAAATGCCAGTTATCGATAAATGTAATGGGTAAAACCGGGACTCCCAATTGAAGGGCAATTTTGAAGGCACCTGCTTTAAACTTACGCATGGTAGGTGCACTTTCGGGTATTCCACCTTCTGGAAAAATAACAATACTTGCGCCTGTGGCTATGTGCTCTTTTGCCAATTTAAATGCCCTATAACTATCGCGAATAGATTTGCGATTGACAGCGATATCAATGGTGCGGAAAAATCGACCAAATAGTGGGATTTTAGTAAGTTCGGCCTTACCCATAAAGTTAAAATACCCAGGAATGGTAAGGCACATCATCGGGATATCGAGATATGATGTATGATTACTACAAAGGATATAGTTTTTATTTTTTAAGTCAATAGGTGAGGTATATTTAACACGCCACAATTGCAGCGAAAAGATTTGGATTAGACCCCCCCATATGCGACGTGTACGGTGTGCCCAAGGATACAATTTTTCGTAACTTAACGTAACGTAAAAAATAGGAAATAAAATAAAAAACCAGAATACTAGATTGATATAAAACCAAACGCCCCAGAGTTGTTTAAAAGCAATTGTAATGTATTTCATTGTCGCTAGGGTGCGAAGGTATTTAATGTATTCCACAGCCGGAAATCTGTTTTTTTAATTTAAGATACATTATGAATTATTTTTGTTGGTTTATTGGATTTTTCCTTATACTTGCAACATTAATTCTTTATAAATCTTTAAAGAATTGCATAGCTAAAAATTTTATAGGGCAGAACAAACTCCGGGGTTTAACATTCAACTTTTTTTATTTTTCGTGCCCCAATTGTGGTTTTTGGTTTACCATCAATGTGCCTAAAGAATACATGCTATCGCAAAAAGTAAAACTCAATTTAACAAAATAACAATAAAGGATTTCATTCCATTATGAACTTCACCCTTTCTCAATTAAACGAGATGTTAATTTCCGAATTACAGGAAATAGCACAAAAAAACCGTGTGGCTAACCACGAAAAATTAACTAAGCAAGAGTTAATCGGTAAGATTTTACTAAAGCAGAAACCAGAAGCTGTGCAGCCTGCCTCAGAGGAAGTGGAATTAAAATCGGATGCTGTTACGGAAAAGAAGAAAAGAGGACGAAAGAAGAAATCGGATGAAGAGGATGTTGCTATAGAGGCAACGCCGGTAGAGGTAAAATTAGAAGTTGTTGAATCCTCGAACCAAACGGAAGAAGTTAAAAAAACAGAGGAAGAAGAGCACGAGGAGAATAAGCGCAAGCGATTTGCTTTAAAGGAAGAATCAAAACAACAAGAACAACGGAGAGAAGAACATAAGCCCAAACCCCATGTTCATCCAAAGCCACATCATCCGCGAAAAGTTGAGGAGGTGAAAATACCTGATAATTTGGATTCAAACAACGATTCACGCGAAGAGCAGCCGAATACAAACAATCAAAATCATCATAATAATAACCGTCCGAAAGAGCTTCAGCCGGCCACTGTATATGAGTTCGATGATCAAATAACCAATCAAGGAGTGTTAGAGCTTATACCTGATGGCTACGGTTTTTTGAGGAGTAGTGATTATAATTACATGCCTAGCCCGGATGATATTTATGTTTCGCCATCGCAAATAAAATTGTTCGGATTAAAAACAGGAGACACCGTAAAAGGCACAATTCGCCCACCAAAGGAAGGTGAAAAATATTTTGCACTTATTAAAGTGATCAGCATCAACGGGCGTTCGCCAGCAGAAGTGCGCGATAGGGTTTCTTTCGAGCATCTAACACCGCTTTTCCCAGATGAAAAATTAAATCTTGTTCATAATAGAAACAACTATTCAACACGTTTAATTGATATGTTTGCCCCTATTGGTAAAGGACAGCGCGGATTAATTGTGGCGCAGCCCAAGACAGGTAAAACAGTTTTATTAAAAGATATCGCCAATGCCATTGCTGCGAATCATCCAGAAGTTTATTTAATTATTTTATTAATTGACGAACGACCAGAGGAGGTAACAGATATGGCACGCAGCGTTAGAGCTGAAGTAGTTGCAAGCACTTTTGACGAGCCAGCCGATAAGCATGTGAAACTTTGTAATATGGTGCACGAGAAAGCAAAACGAATGGTAGAATGCGGTCATGATGTTGTGATTTTGATGGACTCCATTACTCGAATGGCACGTGCATACAACACTGTGACACCTGCATCAGGTAAGATTTTAAGTGGAGGTGTTGATGCCAATGCTTTGCATAAACCAAAGCGCTTTTTTGGAGCAGCACGTAAAATAGAAAATGGAGGTTCATTAACTATTATTGCTACTGCATTAACCGACACCGGAAGTAAAATGGATGAGGTTATTTTCGAAGAGTTTAAGGGTACAGGTAATATGGAGCTTCAACTTGATCGTAAACTTGCGAATAAACGTGTATATCCAGCTATTGATATACCAGCATCGGGAACTCGTCGTGAAGATTTATTATTAACAAAGGAGTTTTTACAACGTATTTGGATTTTACGTAAACATTTGAGTGATATGAACTCAGAGGAAGCCATTGAAATGTTGTTGAAGCACATGCGTCTTACAAGCAGCAATGAGGAATTTATTGCTACTATGAACGGATAAATATAATAGGATTTTACTTCTTTTACACTAATCGACTTTTGTAAAGTTTCACTGTATTTTCTAGTCCGAAATAAATAGCATCGCAAATTAAAGCATGCCCAATGGATACTTCTGCTAAATGCGGGATATTCTTATAGAAATAATTTAAGTTTTCTAGATCTAAATCGTGACCGGCATTCACGCCCAATCCCATACTATGAGCTGCTTTTGCAGCTATTATATATGGCTCAATTGCATTTACTTTATTAATAGAATAGTTTTTTGCGTAGGACTCTGTATAAAGTTCAATACGGTCGGTTCCGGTTTCGGATGCTCCTTTAATAATTGCAGTGTGTGGGTCGCAGAAGATAGAAACTCGAATATGTTCTTTTTTAAATACCGCTATAATTTCTTTTAAGAAATCAAATTCTTTACGAGTATCCCAACCATGGTTGCTTGTTAATTGATGCTGCAAATCGGGAACTAAAGTTACTTGAATAGGCTTACTTGCCAAAACTAAGTCTACAAATTTTTGTTCTTTTGGATTGCCTTCTATGTTAAATTCGGTGGTTAGAATTTTGCTTAATTCTACGACGTCGGCATAACGAATGTGCCTTTCGTCGGGTCGAGGATGCACTGTAATACCATCGGCTCCGAAACGTTCAATATCGAGAGCCGCTTTAATTATATCTGGATTGTTACCCCCTCTAGCGTTGCGCAGGGTAGCAAACTTATTTATATTTACAGAAAGTTTTGTCATGGTGTTTTTCAACTTCCATGCAAAGTAACCAAAAATAGTTTTTATGCGCGTAGTAATTCAACGAGTATCTGAAGCATCAGTAACCATAGATGGGATTGAAATATCTTCAATCGCCTCTGGGTTGCTTGTATTGCTTGGAATTGAACCTGGAGATATAGATGAAGATGTTATTTGGCTTGCACAGAAAATTTGCAATATGCGGATTTTTAGTGATGCTAATGATATTATGAATTTAAGTTTACTTGATGTTAAAGGTGAGTTACTTTTGGTTAGTCAGTTTACGTTGCATGCATCAACCAAAAAAGGAAATCGACCAAGTTATATTGGTGCGGCTAGGCCGGACATTGCCATTCCACTATATCAAAAAATGATATTGGCATTACAACAGCAACTTGGAAAGGCTATTTCCACCGGTGTTTTCGGGGCAGATATGAAGGTGAAAATCATTAACGACGGGCCGGTTACTATAACAATCGATTCCAAGCGTAAAGAGTAATAATAGGCGGTATGATAAAATTTGACGTTTCCGGTTTTGTCAAAATATGCTTGTTATATTTGCACTATGCTTCAAAAACAACAATGGTGGCAGCGCGACAGGCTGATGGTCCCAGTTTTATTGGGTGTTTATTTTTTCACTTTTTTAGCCTGTTCGTTGTTGAGTACTGGCACCTATGGCGGAGGTGACAGTTGGATGCATTATTTATTTGCAAAATATGCATTCAAACATCCAACAAATTTACTCGATCAGTGGGGTAAACCTTTATTCACTTTGCTTGCTTCACCATGGGCTCAGTTCGGATTCTCAGGTATAAAGTTTTTTAATATCATTTCGGCTATATCAACAGGATATCTTAGCTTTTTAATTGCTAGGCAGCATTTCCAAAAGTTGGCTTGGACGAGTGTTGTTTTTGTGCTTAGTGTTCCTATTTATTTTGTTTGTGTATTCAGTGGCTTAACGGAAATTTTATTTGCTCTTTTTTTAATAGCAGGTATTTACCTGTATCAGAACTTCCATGAACGCTGGGCGTGCGTAATCATTTCATTTTTGCCTTTTGTACGAAGTGAAGGTTTTTTGATTATTCCTGTTTTTGTATTAATAACGTTATACTATCGCCAATTATTTGCGCTTTTTTTACTTAGCGCGGGAACTTTGTTTTTTTCAATAATAGGCTATTTAATTGCACATAACTGGCTTTGGGTTTTTAGCACTAATCCTTATTTACGTGCAGTAAATGTATATGGTAAAGGTCCAATAACCCAGTTTATAAGGGCTAATGAAGCAATTGCTGGGGTGCCTCAGGTATTATTGGTTCTTCTCGCTATTTTGATTTTTATACGCTCGTTTTTTAATGAATTAAAAACAAAGAGTTTTGGTAAGAATCGCATGCTAAATATACGATTTGTGTTAATTTTTGGAAGCTTTGCAGCCTATTTTATAGCGCATAGTATCTTTTGGAAATTAGGTATATTCGGGTCGCTTGGATTGACACGTGTAATGGCTGGAATAGGTCCATGCATTGGACTCACATCATTCTTTGCTTTCGAATATTTACTTGAATTAATGTTATTTCAGCAATTTTGGAGTTGGGGTAAATATTTTATTTTAGTTCTCATTTTAGCGGTTTTTTTTATGCCATTAAAGGTCAATAGAAATGACATTCCGTATCGATTAAGTAGGCTTGAGATGGTGCAGTTCCAATCATGCCAATGGTTAAAGGACAATAACTTTCTAGATAGTTATTTTTATTATTACGATCCCTTTGTAGCACATCTTTTAAATCTAGACCCTTTTGATACGAAAAGAAACTTTTCGATTTATTATGGTAATGAAGGTCTTTTTTTAAAACAAAATGCCATTATTGTTTGGGATTCTAAATTTTGCCCTGTTGAAGGCCATGTTCCTAAACGTTGGTTTGATGAAAACCCCAATTTTGAACTTTTGCATGAGGAGCGCGACAATAAAAGTATTAGCGACAAAGGGGATACCCTTCAAATTAGAATATATAAAGCCACTAGTGATGTTCAGTTTATAAACATGAATTAGTAATGAGAATTTCCAATACATTTATTTTATTCATCACGTTTGTTTTTTTTGCTAATGCCGCTACCCCTGTTCATTGGCTTATTCTAGTAAATGGGAAACGTGTGTTTGAGTGCCCCGCTACCTGCTCTGCCAATGGATTAAATTTAAAAATGTTAAAAGCCGATGCTAAACTAAGTGGGACAGATAAAATAACTATAATTATTTCTAAGGATACAGTAGAATCTCATATTACTAAAAATATTTTAGTAAGTGATTCTTATGCAGAGAAATTTCAAGTTTTTTCAATTTATGATGAAGAGGGAACCCATGCCATTACCATAGAAGCGAGTAATTTCATGAAAATAAATGATCTTGTTTTGTGGTATTCAGAGCGAAAGGTTGTTGATTCAAATGTGGTTGACTCTCCTAGATTTCCGCTGGTTTACTTTGAATGATTTTCATTGAGATTCTTTTTTATAATTCTCTAATTACCTAAAAGTTCTCGGGCATTGGCTAGTGCGGTTTCAGACGGTTTTTCTCCTCCAATCATTTTCGCAATTTCGGTTTGACGATCTACGTCATCTAACTTACGAATTTGACTTACAGTAATACTATCCTGAATTTCTTTGTAAACATAAAAGTGATTTTTACCTTTACTTGCAATCTGTGGTAAATGAGTGATGGCAAATACTTGATGATTCTGAGACATTTGTTGCATTATAGCTCCAACCTTCAGCGCTACTTCGCCACTGATTCCTGTATCAATTTCATCAAATATAAGAGTAGGGAGTAGAGTCGTCTGTGCCATTAAGTACTTTATGCATAACATCAATCGAGATAACTCGCCTCCACTGGCTGCTTTATGAATTGGAGTTAACGCACTCCCTTTATTACCAGTAAAGAGTAATTGAATTTTATCTATACCAGTTTCGTTATAACTTTTTTCATTAATACGATGTTCAAATTCCACAGCGGCGTTAACTAGTCCAACTTGTAAAAGCAATTTTTTTAATGAATCGGTAATTTTTGGTATTGCCTGACTTCTTCGTTCGCTTAGTTCAGCCGCGGTGCTTTGGAGTTGTTTTTCTGAGGTTGCAATGCCAGATTTCAACGCGTTTATTTTTTCATCAAACCCCGTTATACTATTAATTTTCAGTTCCAGCTCTTGGCATAATTTCAAAAGATCACCTAACGTTTGTACTTGATGTTTTTTCTGAAGATTGAAAATTGTTTGAAGCTTGTTATTATAGATTTCTATTTTTTCGGCATCAGCAAATGTACTTTCAGAGATATGGCGCAGATCGCGAGAGATATCTTTAAGTTCTATAATACTACTTTGAAGTCGGTTACTCAAATCCATTAAAGGAGCATGTATTTTTGCCACCCCCGATAACACTTGTTTTACCTCATTAAGTTGATCTAGAATATTTATCTCTTGTTCAGTTAATACATTGACAGCCAATAACGCATTGGTTTTTATTTCCTCTGCGTTCGTTAGTAGATCAATTTCCTGCTGTATTGTTTCATATTCCTCTTCATTAAGCTGTGCGTCATGCAATTCATTAAATTGGAATTGGAAGTAATCCAAATCTTTTTTCATTTGTGACTCTTGCTCCAGTAATGATTGGAGCTCAATTTGCGCCACACGATATTGGCGATATTGCGTTGCATATTGTTGCAGTAATATTTTGTTTCCGCAATAAGCATCAATAAAACCGATTTGATATTTTGCTAAATTTAACTGAAGTGTTTCGTGTTGTGAATGCACATCAACCAAAAGACTTCCAAGTTCTTTTAAGTCGTAAAGAGTAACGGGAGTATCGTTTACAAATGCGCGTGATTTTCCATTTTCACCAATTTCTCTTCTTATGATAGTGATATCATCATAGTCAAGGTTTTTCTCTTCAAAGAAGGATTTTAGATCGTATGGTGCAATATTAAAAGTGCCCTCAATTATACATTTCTCTTTGTCGTTAAATAATTGTTTGCTTTCTGCCCTTTCGCCAAGTATAAGTCCAAGTGCCCCTAATACTATAGATTTACCAGCTCCTGTTTCTCCCGTAATAACTGCAAATCCTTCTTCGAAATCGATATCCAAATTTCGAATTAAGATGTAGTTTTTAATTTTTAAATGTAATAACATAAATCGAGGATAATAATTTTATTACCGCAAATGTAGTAAAGCAATCTACATGAAAATAACGAAATTGCGAGAAGTTTTTAGCCGAAAAAATAATTTTATTTTGCTTCGTTAGATGGCTTTTAATTAGTTCTCCGGCCTTCCAATCATCTTCCCACTTTTAAATTGTTCCTCTTCTTCGCTAATTTTTTTCTTTTGCTCTTCGGTCAATGGGTTGTCGCTCATGCCTTTAAGAGAAGGCTGACCTGCATTTACCCAACACGTGTACCAAATGCTTCCTACGAGTTTTATAGATGCCCTTAATCGACGTTCAACCATACCGTCGAGCATTTTTTCGTATGCTTTGCTATATTCTTCACTAAATCCTTTCACCATATTTGCACCCTTTGCAACAAGTGCATATTTTTTATCTTCCGGGAACTTTAAACTTAATTCACGTTCAAATCGCAAAACACTATCACGAGCATTAAAACTCTCTTGAACAGCCTTCCAAACATTGTAAAACGGGCTGTCTAGATACTCGGCGCTGCCCACATAATAATCATAGTTGCTGTAGAATAATTCTGGCAATCTACTTTCCCAAAACCCATGAATTCCATCTTGTCCTGTCATCTTTCCATCATAATTTTCGGTGGAGTGCAATGGAACATGAGCATCTGCGATGTAATGTCCAATGTCGGCGCTAAGTCGTAATAGTTTGTCTTTATTGTTGTCTTTAAAAGCTTGAGTTAGTTCTTTCATTTTCCAATTGATATGCCAAGGCACAATGCCATAAGCCTTTAAGGTGTCTTCGGTATATTTCTGAGCGGCTTCTTTCCAAAATAAAGGCATGGTATCAATAGGCAAGTTTTGTTCGTAGTGATCTAAATCAATATAATGACGAGGAGCTTCGTTTGGATCGCTGTATCTGCGCTTATCGGGAGCGGTGGCTTGGTCTGTAATGAAATCAATATTTTGCTTGTAGAATCCGATTAATGGCTCAGGCAAGGTAAACACGGCCAGGCGATTTATAGTTTTGTGTCCGAAAAACCCCCATGAGGAGCAAAACATTGTGAGTAAAACACCAATGCCGAAAAGCGATATTCTAAATTTCATAATCGATTGTAAAAATACAGGAATGCTATTCATGCCCATGTTAATTTTTGTTGATTAACGGACAAGGGTGATATCGCCTTTTCGTTGACTTATATTGCCTTTGTAATCGGTAACTTTAAGAGTAAAATAGTAGATGCCATCAGGAAATAATTTATTTCTATCCTTGCCAGTCCACCAGTTCCCGATTTCCTTCGATTCAAAAACAAGTAGCCCCCATCTATTGTATACCTTTATTTCAATTGAGTCACATTTTGGATTTACACCTCCAATTTCAAATACGTCATTTTGCCCATCACCATTGGGTGTAAATACATTTGGGATTATAGGAGATGTAGGTTTATATTTATCGAAGTCGATTGTTTTAGTGATGCTATCAGAGCAATTTAAACCTTTATTAATATATAATGTAAGATTGTATTTTCCGCTTTGCGCGTAAACATGTTTCGGATTATCGGTGGTGCTATCCATTTTTCCATCACCAAAATCCCATAAAAAGTTAATTTGATTTTTACTTTGCTTTTTTAAGGTAACACTGCTTTCGCAATATGATATCTCATAACTAAAATCGGCTACTGCCTGATCGTACAGATTTATTTCATCATAGATGGTATCGTAGTGATTGCAAGTGCTTGTATCTTCACAAATAAGTCTGATTTTATAGTTTCCAGCTTTTAAATATAAGTGTTTTGGATCATAGACTGTATCTGTTTTACCATCTCCAAAATCCCAAAAAACATGTGATGCATTACTTTTATTATTCATGGTTACCATTTGTGGAACACAGGCAATACGTGGGCTAGGGCGGAAGGCTGCAATTATAGAAGTTTGAAGTTGAAAATCTATCTTAAATGAAGCATTAGAACAACGTGGGGAAAGATTGGAAGGATAGGCTACACCTGGTGGTTGGGTTGGAAATCCGGATCCAGTGGCATAGCAGCTGGCACAAACAGAAGCATAAATAATTCCACGTTTATCAAATCTGTTGGTACCACCATCAACATGATCTACGTCTCCATTCTCACCGAAGTAGGTATTGAATTTAACATTCTGGCAATCTTTATTAAAAACGATGATATAAAAATCATTGTTGTCGGTGGTAGTGTATAATGGTGGTGTTGTGCTTGATACGAGCATGTCCTTGGTAGAGCCAAGGTGGTTCATTCCGAGGTTACTTCCCCAGCCACAGACATAAATTAAATCACAGTTGTCAACTAAGAAGGCCGTAGGCGAAATGTCTGGATTGGGCCTTCCGCTGCTGTTTAAACGACCACTACCAAAAGTAGTAGAGAGTATATATGTTCTTAAATCTCCATCTAGTTTAATGATAAATTGAGAGCCATTAGACTTTGAGTAAAGCCCACTGCTCACTGGAAATGCGCCTTCAGTTTGTCCGGTGGCGAAAATATTTCCATCCTTATCAATTTCTAAAAAATACACTTGATCGTACCCAGACGTTCCCACATAGGTACTTCCAATTAAAAGTTGCCCATTGTTTGAGAACTTTGCGATTACACCATCTGCATCACCTGAGGCTGTTTTGTTTTTTTGATAGGCTCCTGATGTAGTTGGGAAGTTATTACTCATGGTGCCTCCTGCCACATAAACGTTTAACGATTTATCGAGGTCGATTGAATAAATAGCATCGTCAGCGTCGCCACCCAAAAAGGTACTCCAATAAAGATTACTTAACGTTGAGTCTATTTTAAAAACAACTCCATCATGACCATTTTTTTTGGTTCCTTGCAGCGCATTTTTCATTGGGAAATTTGCTGATGCTGTAACCGATCCAATATAGTAGTTATTGTTATTATCGTTAATAATATCTCCCCGAAATTCATCAGCATAGTTATATTGTAAGCTACCTCCCATATTGTTGCCATCATAGTCATCACCACCAATAAAAGTGGACGCTACGAGCTTTCCTGCGCCATCAAACCGAGTAATAAACATATCCGTACTTATGGTGTCGCCATTTCTATTTAAAACAGTATCGAAGGCGTTACTTGTATGCGGAAAGTTATTGGAGAAGGTGCTTCCTAAAACCACGAGATTATCACTATTGTCAACTAAAAGGCTGTGTGGGTATTCGTTTTCTTTTCCACCTAAGTAGGTCGCATAAAGTACTTTTGCGCCACTTGAATCATATTTACTTATCGAGATATCCCAGCCAATAGGGGGGTTGTCGACACCCTTAAAAATATTCCTAGCACTGCCACCTTGGAACGTCGATTGAAACGCACCTGAACTAACAGGGTATCCGATGGATTCGCAAATGCCAGCACAAAAAAGATGCTCTTCACTGTCAAATGAAGCCGTGAATCCAAAGTTGTCGACGGTACTTCCAGAATATGTCGCAAAAATTATTGTTGGGTCAATAATTAAAGTATAATTCTGATTGAATTCTCCAACTCGAAAACTTACTTCATTTCCATTTAATGCAAAAGAACATTGAATTTTAATGTTCGCACCATTAATTATTTGATAGGCATAAGGTGCGGCCTCCAACATTTCGTTAACCTCTGTTTTAATGCGTAGCTTACCATCATCTAATGACAATAACCCTTGATCGTACTGCATGACAATTTGATTATAGTCGGCATTAGGATTTACGATAAAATTATATTTAAAAGATCGTCCAGCCGTAAAAACCTCATAATCAATGCCATTATAAACTTCGTGATAGACAATCTTATTAAAAAGGGGCACCCTATTTTGCCATATTCTTGGATCGCTTCCAAGATAATAATTATGATAAGTAGCTAACATCTCTTCTTCCTTTATTTTCAATTCTGAATTACAGTTTTTGAATTGCATTTTTAATGCATGCAGCTTAATGGAAAAGGGCATATTTGACGAATCTACAAAATGACGATGCATCAAATTATGAAGCTGGTGTCGGCTTTCATCATCAACGAAGTTATACGTGATACCACTTTTCTCAAGAAAAATGGCACCATTTGGCACCGTTGCTTTAAATAAAAACGGGGCCTGCCATTGCCCCATATTTTTTACAAAAGAAAGATCTGACGAAGGGTGAGGCCGAAGGATTTTTTTTTTGGGCTTGGGCTGAGAAATAGCAAAAAAACACCACTAGTAAAGTAGTAACATTACGTTGTATATAAATGAGCCCCACGCGTGTATATGTACTAGTACAAATATATATAAAATGGTTGCAATAAATACACTGATGACCTCTTAAACAGAAATCAGACTAGAATTATAAAAAAGAAAGATCCTTAATGAAGGGCTTAACGAGGAAGAGATAAGATAGCAAAAGGAACTTTTAAAAAGCACGACAACTTACTTCGCGTAGTTTACAGCGCGTTTTTCACGTATAACCGTAACTTTTATTTGTCCTGGATACGTCATGTCGGTCTGGATTTTGTGAGCGATATTTAAGCTCATTACATCTGATTCAGCATCTGATACTCTTTCGGCTTCAACAATAACGCGTAATTCTCTGCCTGCCTGAATAGCATATGCATTAAGGACGCCATTATGACTACGAGCCAGTTTTTCTAGATCACCTAGACGTTTCAAATATTGTTCAGTGTCTTCGCGACGAGCTCCTGGACGAGCACCTGAGATGGAGTCGCACGCTTGAACGATAGGTGAAATAATATCGGTCATTTCTATTTCGTCGTGATGTGCTCCAATGGCATTGCAGATAATAGGATTTTCTTTACAACGTTCGGCAATTTTCATTCCCAATAATGCGTGCGGCATCTCTGGATCTTCTTCGCTTACCTTACCAATATCGTGCAATAAACCTGCACGTTTTGCAAGTTTCACGTTCAATCCTAAGTCGGCAGCCATTATAGCACATAAGTTTGCCACTTCGCGACTGTGTTGAAGAAGGTTTTGACCATAACTGCTTCTGTATCGCATTTTACCTACCAAACGAATTAAGTCTGGGTGTAAGCCATGGATACCAAGGTCAATGGCGGTTCGTTTTCCTAATTCAGCTATTTCTTCTTCTAGGTCGCGTTTGGTTTTCTTTACCACTTCTTCCACACGTGCTGGGTGAATACGGCCGTCTTGAACCAAGCGATGCAAGCTTAAACGGGCAATCTCCCTTCTATATGGATCGAAGCAAGATAGAATAATTGCTTCAGGGGTGTCATCCACAATAAATTCTACACCTGTTTCTGCTTCTAATGCACGTATATTTCTACCTTCTCTACCAATAATACGGCCTTTAATTTCATCACTTTCAATATGAAAAACAGAGATTGAATTTTCGATGGCATGCTCTGATGCTGTTCTTTGAATAGTTTGAACAATAATTTTTTTAGCATCTTTTGAAGCGTTTAATTTGGCTTCATCAGCAATGTCTTTAATGGAGTTTGCTGCTTGTGCACGGGCCTCATCTTTTAAGCGTTCAATGAGTTGTGTTTTCGCTTGTTCTGCAGTAAGGCCGGCCATCACCTCCAGTTGTTTTATCTGTTGGCTTTGATGTTTTTGTAGATCATCGTGTTTCGCTTTGTTGATTTCCAGTTGTGTGGTGAGGTCAGTTTTCAGTTTTTCCAATTCAGCTTCTTTACGGCTGAGGTTGTCCATCTTTTGCTTCACGCTTTGCTCCAATGCTTTACTACGTTGTTCGCTCTGCACTACATTGCTGTTGCGTTTCACCATTTCTTTTTCGTTCTCTTCTTTAAGTTTAAGAATTTCTTCTTTCGCTTCTAGAATTCGATTTTTCTTTAAAACGGTGGCTTCATTTTCAGCGTCCTTCAAAATTTTAGTTTTTTCAGCTTGTGCTGTGTCAGCCTCTTTTTTGTTTCTGGCGCCATTAACAAAAACCGTTATAATGGTTCCTACTATTCCGCCACCTAAACATGCTATCAAAGCATATAATATCTTTTCATCCATAATGTAATTACCTCGTACTTCGAGGCGTCAAATTTTATATATTTTAAAATTACGAGGAGGGGAGTATTAAAACTAAAAGACTAAATAGTTTCAGCGTTTTGAAGTGTGGCGTGAATTGCTTCAATCTCATTATGAGCGTGTTGCCACTCTTGTGCTTGCCTTTGTAATTGGCTATTAAGTGTTGCTAATTCAAGCGAACACATAGCCAAGGCATCTTTTTCATCCACTTTAAACTGTTGCTGATGTTCTTCTATTTTTTGGTTTATCATTGCAGCAGCTTCTAGCACTTGATCATGGGTATCCTGATCTACGGTAAGCGGAAATTCTTTTCCTGCAATCGTTACTTTAAGCGTGGCCACGTATGAAAAAACAAATTTTAATTTAGCTGTTTAGTTTAGCAATACAACGGTCGACTTCTTTTATCATCTCATTCAACTTTTGCTTTAACTCCAGATTTGAAGTAACCGTATTCCCTTCTATCGCTTCTGCAAGTTTAACGATTTTATTTTGTTCTTGTAAATTATTTAATGAATCGGGTTCTAAATTGGTCATATTTTGACGCTCCGATAAGATTTCGATATATTGATTTAACTGATTTTCGAGTCTTAAATAGGCCTTTTGGCTCTCTTGAAGCTCTGCATATAGAAAATGAACTTGATTTTGGGAACCGGACGGCTGCTCACTTGCTTTTTCGGCAATTTTAACTGGTTGATTCTGTTTTATTGGATTTGCTATTTGTTTTATAAGATTGTTTTCAAAAATCAAGTTATGAATTTGTGCGGTTAGTTGCTCTATTTTAGAATTCAGATAAACATCAGGATTATTTATTGGTGTCGTGGAGATTTTAGTCTCTAGTTTAGTAAGTTGAAGTGTTAGGAATTCAATTGATTCTGCTTTTTGAGTATTAATAGACGCTAATTCCTTTTTCGATTCACTTATTTTTTGATTTTCAACTCTAAATGTTTCCAGTTGCGTTTCAAGCTCTGAGTTCTTACTATGTAAAGCAGATAAATCGATTTGATACTTTTCCTTAATTTTAGATAATTCGTCTGTTAAATTATTTTTTTGCTGAAGCTTAGTGCTGGCATCTGCCAGTTCCTCCACCATGGAAATTTTCGTTGCTTGCAATTCCTCCTGAAGCTCTTGGTTTAATAGTTGTGAGGCCTTCAATTGTTCTTGCAAGTCCTCATTTAGCGCTTTGAGTTTTTCTTGTTCTTTTTCAACCCCAAAATGCAAACTTAATTGTTGTTCCTCTTGTTTTTTTTGAAGTTGCAGTTCTAGAGTGATGCCGGCAATATGGCTTTTTAGCTTTTCATTTTCGGTACTCCCTTCCGTTTGTTTTGTTAATGCTTCCTCTAATTCCAGCTTTTGTTTAGAGAGTTGTAACTTTAATTCTTCAACGGAGGTAATTAGAGTCTCATTTTGCTTCGATTGTGTTGTACCCTGCTCTAACAGTTTCTTTTGAACTTCGGTGGCCTCTCGATAGAGGTTTTCCCAATTAACAGCTTGTGTTTTTAATTGCTGCTGTTGGATTAGTATATTGGAAACACGAAGGCTGATGTCGTTGATTGTTTCGAGGATTGCCATTTTCTGAGAAAGTTATTATGAATAATTAAACAAAGTAAACTCAAAGCCACGTAAGTTCGACCGTAATTTATTCACAAGAAACGTCATAATCAAAGCCCGACATATCTTTTCTAGACGCATTTTTGTGTTGATTTGGTGATTATTAAACTATCCAAAAACATCACAAAAATCGAAATCACACCAATTTATTATCGTTTTTCGATTTTAGGTCACCGAAATTTTAATTTATTACGCAGTAATAATGATGATTGTAAAAAACGAGGTAAGGTTTATTTTTCTCGATTTACCACATAATTTACTAACAACTCTAATGATTTATTGGCATCGTTTTGAGGTAAACCATGAAGTATAGCAATAGCTCGTTCTCTATATTCGTGCATTGTTTTTATGGTGTAATTAATACCTCCTTTTTCATGAACAAAACGAATTACTTCATCAATTTTGTCCTGATTTTTTGTTTTGCTTTTTACAATATTGATGATTCTTCTTCGTTCAGTGGCGTTGCAGTTATTTAAGCTATATATTAGCGGTAAAGTCATTTTCTTTTCTTTAATATCTATGCCAGTGGGTTTTCCCACATCTTCAGCGCCAAAGTCAAAGAGATCGTCTTTCATTTGAAAGGCCACGCCAATAATTTCTCCAAACTCCTTCATGGTTTCCACCTTATCCTTGTCGTTGGTTACGGTGGCTGCACCGATACCACAACAAGCGGCAATAAGTGATGCTGTTTTATTACCGATGATATTAAAATAATCAGCCTCAGTTATATTTAAACGACGCGTACGTTCAATTTGCAAAAGTTCGCCCTCACTCATTCTTCTAACGGCATCACTTAAAATCTTTAAGAGAAAAAACTCATCATTATCCATGCTCACTAACAATCCCTTACTTAGCAGATAATCGCCTATTAATACCGCTATTTTGTTTTTCCATAAGGCGTTAATACTAAAAAAGCCACGACGCTCCATGGAGTCATCCACTACATCATCATGCACTAAAGTAGCCGTATGAAGCAGTTCTACTAAGCTTGCACCACGATAGGTTGCATCGTTAATCTCACCCCAAAGTTGTGCATTTAAGAAAACCAAAATAGGACGCATTTCTTTTCCCTTGCGTTTTACCACATAATTCATGATGGTATCAAGAAGGGCTACATCGCTTTTAAGAGAGGCTTTAAATTTCTCTTCAAACTTCACCAACTCTTGTGCTATTGGTTTTTTGATTTCGTTTAATGCTGACGACATTTTTCGATGGTAAAGTAAACGTTTTTTTTCAAGAAAGATATTAAAGATTAAATTGGGCAGAGACCAGAACCCCCCATCTGCGAGCATCTGTATCGAGATAAGTGATACGATGTACCATATCCACGCGAAAGTATTTAAAGATATTTTCGAAACCATAGCTGACTTCTATATATGGCTTTTTCTCTAGCGTTTTAAAATGCTGATATTCTAAAGGGATGATTGCGATATTTTTTTGGTCAATACTGCCATAAATCCCTTTCACTGTAAATAAAGTACGCCATTTTAGCCAACGTAAAAGTGGAACACGGTTCGTAATTAATCCTTCCATATACTGCTCATAAAAAGCACTTACAAACTGGTCGCTTACAAATTCATAATAATCCATCAGGTTAAACGCGGTGGTTGAAAAATATAAAGTTTGATTTCCAGGGTGAACATCTAAAGAAGGAAAGGGTACTGTTCCAAAATATTTTGCTGCTTTGATATAATAGAAGGCATGTCCTAAGATCCTTGTGTTAATGGATTGCCGAATATTAATATAGAGTTTATCGTAGCTGAAACTTCCATTAATAAGGCCTTTTAATGCTTTCGTATAACCGAATGCAATTACTGGCGATCGCTCTGTGCCCATTAAATAACGGGTATTGTCATCAACAAGTACACGTTCATTATGTGCAAAACGCAACTCAATATTAGCAGTGGTATTTGTAAAAGTGCTGTCTACTATACCATCTTCACGTATATAGCGAAAGGGGAAATAAGGCGTGTATTTTTTATTGCTAGCATTAAGTTTAAGTATCCAGTCCTTTTGAATTTGTCTCAAGAAATAGACTTTACTTTCTTCACTTAGGTTAATCCTACTTAGGTTAGAAAAAATGGAGGTTAATGCAAAGGCTGCACTGTTAAATTCACTGCTTCCGTCGCTAATCCCGGCTTGATCTACGTCTACCCTTCTTTGCCACCCACAGTTAGTCCATTTTTTCCTCGAAATTAAAAAATCTTCAAGGATGCTATAACGTACTTTTTCATCTTTAAAGCCATAGGCCACATAACTTTTAAAAGTTGTTACATGGCTAAACTTATAATTCGTTCGCGCTCCAACACTGAATCGGAATCCTTGTACATAGTTTTTATTTGCCAAGTAATAATATGGACCCAAATCAAATTTCCCGATTTGTTGATAGCCAGTACCCATAAATTTAGCTAAGGCGGTTCCATTTTTTATCGATTTAATATTTCGCAGGGAATCTACCATATTATAAACGCGCAATTCACTGCTGTCAAGTGAAATGTGTCGGTGCTGCTGCCAATAAGTGGTGTCTCGTTTTTGTGTTATAGCATTTTGCACTACATCTACATTATGTTCGAAGAGCGCAGTTTGCTGACTTTTATGTATTTCAAAATCATGATTAGAGATTGTGAATTTGGCTAAAAAACTCGGTGTATTATTTACCAATTCCGCAAGGTCGATTAGAACTCTAGTATTTTTTGGGAGATAAACATCAGGAGCTACCTCTGTCATCTCTTGAGATATTTTAACTTGATTGACAAAATTGAGATTCGCATCTTTTCCAATGGTAACGCTTATTCTAATAATGGCATATGATGTATCTGAAATCCAGATGTTTCCAGTAAATGCCAGATCTTCTTTGCGTTTAGGTGTCAACTCAATTTTATAACATGTTTTATTCTCTATAGTTACTGTATCACGAATTTTATATTTATAATAAAAAAGACTACCGTCACCGATTGGAGAGATAAATGCCTTTTTCATAATTACTACCCAGCTATCATAAAAATTATATTGTTGCAAGGTGGCTCCAAGCACTTGAACGGTAGTGGTTCCATCAACTACACCTACACCTTGCACTTTCGTGGCTTTTATTTCTTCGTGATGTTTTTTAGGTGGCGACTGGAAATAATAATCGGATACCGTTTCCGAGATAAAAACAGGCAATAAAGGTTTGCCTTCATCACTTCGAATTCCATTTATACTATCAAAGAGGGGTTTAATATTTTTAAACCAAACCGATTTTTGAATCCTAGGATTAAGGTGATCAATCGATAGATCCAACTTACTAAAGCTTTCATATTTATAAGCATCGATATTATCAGGGTTGTATTTTTTTTGGTTTTTGTTTGCTAGTTTTATTAGTGTAATGGCTGGGTTTTCTTTGGGTCTGATTTCTACTTCGTGGAGATCGACGTTGTTGGTTTCTAAAGAAAAGTTAATTATTTGTATTGGTATTTTTGAGAGTGCTTTCGCTTTTGTGAAATACCCCAAATCGCTACACCATAAGGAGTCGGTGGGTTTGGTGATGATGATTTTAAAAGCCCCTTCGAAGTCGGCCGTAACACCAATATTTTGCCCCTTTACATATATCGAAGCATATCCTATACTCTCCCCTGTAGCACCGTCGGTTATTTTACCTGTAATGGTAATGGGTTGCGCTAAGAGTTTGATACTCATCAACAAACTAAAAAACAATAGGATCCGATTCAATATTTTCGTCTTAGATGTTAAAAGTGTAGAGTTCGAATATAGTGGTTTGAGAATTATTCTAAGAACCAGGAAATGGCTTTTTTGTCATCGCTAATGCTGATAATGGAATCTATGTTAAGCCAGAGTGCCTTGTTTATTGAAGAGGTGTGTCCATCATTCTTTTCTCGAGTAATAAATTTTAATGGGGAGTGCGTTGCAGCATCAAATATCTTGAGTGTTTTATCCATACTCGACAATGCATAATAGCGGTTGTCAGGACTAAAAACAATATGATTAATATGCAAGGTAGCCCCAACATATTCCTGTTTTAACCTCCAGGTTTCAATATCCCAAACTTTTAAGTAACAATCTCGGCCTCCGCTTAATAGTTCTTTTTTAATTGGATTGAAGGCTAATGCAAATACCGAATTCGTATGATTTTTAATTCGGTGTTTTATTTCAAAAGTGGTTGAGTCTAGAATATAAATTGTAAAGTCGGAGGAGGCGATAGCGATGGCTTCAGGTAATAAGCAAATATTCCGCAAACTCTTCTCAGACAATTTGATGGAGCTTTTTAGGTGTAATTCTTTATTCCAAACATTAAGCACACCGTCGAATCCGCATGTAAGGATTCGTTCATTAATTTCGTCATATACAATATCAAAAATCCCTTGGGCGTGGGCTTCAATGTTGCGCTCTTCAATTTTCGAGGCTAGATTTATTAAAAATAAATTTCCAGTACTACTTCCCAAGAGCAATTTATTTTCGAAGAGGCACATACTATATACCGAATTATTTACTTTCACTAACATAGCACCATCGCCGCCTAAAGCATAATCCCAAGCAGCCACAATACCATCACCACCGGCGGTATAAAGCTGACTTACCTCTAAATTTAGGGTTGCAGTGTAGATGCAATCCACGTGTCCATTAAATTCCAGGAGTTTAGTAACATTCATGATATGCTTTCTCTACTTATCTATGCGCCAAAAGTATTAATTTCGCCACAAAGATATGTACAAACATCCGATTGCCTTTTTATCAGTGAACAACCTCACCGTTGCGCGCTATGCTGCTGCTATGATGGCAGATTATATTGGCTTTTGTTTCGATAGCAGCAATTCAAAAAATATTACGGTAGCCCACGCTAAGGAGATAATGGGTTGGCTAAGTGGCGTTAAATTTATTGGCGAATTTTATCAAAGACCCTCCGATGAAATAATTGCCATAGCAATGGAACTTGATCTTGACTTTGTTTTGTTATACGGCCAATATACTGATGCAGAACTAGAGTCGATTTCGTTTCACAAAATTACAATTGCCGTTAGTCCTTGGTCTGACTACGTTCTTGTTAACCAACAAATAATCGATTCACACGGTGAGATATTTGCAATTCCATTCTATTCTAGCGATGAAGATGATACCGGAGTCATAGATTTTACTGATATCTCGGAGAAACTAGAAGCACTAACCATTTAATATTTTAAAATTAACCCCTATAAATAATCAATTAATATGGCTAAAAAAGAAGAAAAAACATACACTACACTTCTGTTAAAAGTTGAAAATAAAATTGGAACCATCACGCTTAATAGGCCAGATGTTTTCAATGCCTTCGACAATACTCAAAGCTTTGAATTACAAGAAGCCTTGAAACAAATGGAACGCGATCCGAAGGTAAATGTTTTAGTCTTAACAGGTTCCGGCAAAGCATTTTGTAGCGGTCAGGATTTAAAGGCAATTTCGGGAGCAGAAAAACGATCTTTTATTGAATCTTTAACTACACGTTACAATCCAATAATTAAAGCTATGCGTAATATGCCAAAGCCTATTGTTTGTAGATTGAATGGCGTTGCCGCTGGTGCTGGATGTTCACTAGCATTGGCATGTGATTTTATTGTCGCCTCTGAAAAGGCCTCGCTAATAGAGGTTTTTGTAAATATAGGATTGGTTATGGATAGCGGGTCTTCCTATTTTTTACCCCGACTAATTGGAAGTGCAAGGGCTTTTGAGTTAGCTACATTAGGTAGTAAAGTAACCGCCCAACAAGCTTTTGATTGGGGTATGGTTAATCGTTTGGTGGCGGAAGATAGACTAGATGAAGAGGTGCTTGCCATTGCCACCACCTATGCCAATGGGCCTACTAAAGCCTACGGATTAATGAAGAAGATGCTTAACAAATCGTTTCAAAGTGATTTGGATACAATGTTGGAATATGAAATGTATTGCCAGGAAATTGCCGGAAATAGCAAGGATTATAAAGAGGGCGTTCAGGCCTTTATAGAGAAGCGCAAATCGAATTTTATTGGCGCATAAAATGATGGCAATTAATATTTAGCTGCGAATAATGATTCACATTCTTTCCTTTCAGGATTATGAAATTGAAGTTGCTTCGTTTGGGGCTGAATTGCATTCTTTAAAGAAAATAGGAGTTAATTATTTGTGGACTAAAAATCAACCCTATTGGCAACGTCAAGCGCCGGTTTTGTTTCCAATAGTAGGAAAGTTAAAAGCCAACACATACGTATATCATAATCGATACTATTCATTGCCACAACATGGTTTTGCACGCGATCGAGAGTTTGAGCTTGTGGGGCAAGGGTTGAACATGCTTCTTTTTAGATTAGACGACACAAAAAATTCGGAATACCCCTTTGACTACGATTTATTTATAAAGTATACCATCGATGTGATGGGTGTAAAAACCACCTATATCGTTATTAATAAAGGCAACACAACGTTGCCATTTAGCATTGGAGCGCATCCTGCATTTCTTTGCCCTTTTTATAATGATGAAAAGTTAAAAGCGTATTATTTTGAGTTTGATAGTGATATAAAGCTAAGCAGAAATGTTTTACAAGATGGATTACTCACGGAAATTCAACACGAGATTCCGCTTCAAAACCATATGCTTGCTATTAATGAGGAATTATTTTCTGACGATGCTTTAGTATTGTCAGGTTTTAAATCGAAAGCTGTTTGTTTAAAAAGCGCAAACTATAATTTAAAAATATCGTGGGAAGATTGCACTTATCTTGGATTATGGAAGCAGCCTAATGCTCCATTTGTTTGCATTGAACCTTGGTGGGGCGTTGCGGATAGCATTTCGCATAATCATGATATTGAAAGAAAAAAAGGAATCATCAATTTACCTCCAGGGGATAAAAAAGAGTTTTGGTTTAATATATCAATCGACTAAACTAGGACAAGATATCACCAGGAATAAATAAGAATATTATCACGTAAGTTTCTAAACGTAATTTAATAGCGTAGCTATTAAATCTCAAATTCAGTATCTTTTTTAGAGTTACCTTTGCATTATTCAACCATGGATTTTCAATTAACCTCCGAATTCCAACCTACTGGCGATCAGCCTGCTGCTATAGTTCAGCTTGTTGGTGGTTTGAATCGTGGTGAAAAATCACAAGTTTTACTCGGTGTCACAGGCAGTGGCAAAACGTTCACAGTTGCAAATGTAATTCAACAAGTGAATCGTCCAACGTTGGTGTTAAGCCACAATAAAACCTTGGTGGCGCAGCTGTATGGAGAGTTTAAGCAGTTTTTTCCTGAAAACGCTGTTGAGTATTTTGTAAGTTACTATGATTATTACCAGCCGGAGGCTTTTATTGCCTCTACAAATACCTATATCGAAAAAGATCTTCAAATAAATCAAGAAATTGAAAAGCTACGATTAAGAACCACGTCTTCACTATTAAGTGGACGAAGGGATATTATTGTTGTGGCTTCTGTATCGTGTATTTATGGTGCCGGAAATCCTTCAGATATCAAAGGAAGTATTATTCATTTAAAGTTAGGCCAACGAATAAGTCGACAAACCCTTTTGTTTCATTTGGTGGATGGATTATATAGTCGCACTACTGCTGAGTTTAATCGAGGCAATTTTCGTGTAAAAGGAGATACGGTGGATGTATTTATTGCATATGCGGATTACGCTTATCGAATTCATTTTTATGATGATGAGATTGAGGCACTCGAAATTTTTGATCCATTTACAGGTCAGAGATTGGAGAAAGTAGATATGCTAGCCATCTATCCGGCGAATTTATACGTTAGTTCAAAAGATACTTTACAGCATGCCATACGTGAAATACAGGACGACATGGTAAAACAATGCGAGTACTTTAGAAATGTTGGATTAAATATGGAGGCGAAACGCCTAGAGGATCGTGTAACATTTGATTTGGAGATGATGCGAGAGTTGGGCTATTGCAGTGGTATTGAAAACTACTCTCGCTATATGGATAAGCGCAAGCCAGGCGAACGTCCGTTTTGTTTATTAGATTATTTCCCAGATGACTTTTTACTAATTGTAGATGAAAGCCATGTTTCGATGCCTCAAATAAAAGCGATGTATGGCGGAGACCGCAGCAGAAAACAAGCATTAGTGGAAAATGGATTTCGTTTACCAGCAGCGATGGATAATCGTCCGTTGCAATTTAATGAGTTTAACTCCATCATTAATCAGGTCATATTTGTAAGCGCCACGCCATCCGACTATGAGTTAAATGAAGCGGAAGGGCTCATTGTTGAGCAACTCATCCGTCCTACCGGTTTGCTCGATCCAATAATAGAAGTTAGGCCAAGTGTAAATCAGGTAGACGATTTATTGGATGAGGTAGACGAACGCATTAAAATGGGTGATCGGATTTTAGTTACAACACTTACCAAACGCATGGCCGAGGAGTTGAGCAAGTATATGACCCGTTTAAATATTAAATGTGCCTATATCCACAGCGAAGTAAAAACACTTGACCGTGTAGAAATTTTGCGCGACCTGCGATTGGGTGTTTATGATGTTTTGATTGGTGTTAACTTATTACGTGAAGGCCTTGATTTGCCTGAGGTGAGTCTTGTAGCGATTATGGATGCTGATAAAGAAGGATTTTTAAGAAGTACCACTTCACTAGTTCAGACCATAGGTAGGGCAGCAAGAAATGATAAAGGGAAAGTGATAATGTATGCCGATCGCATGACAGAAAGTATGCGTAAAACTATTGAGGAGACCAACAGACGTCGTGAAAAACAAATAGCGTATAATTCAGAAAATGGAATTACACCACAAACGGTACGTAAGACCATTGACGAGATAATTAAACAGACGAAAGTCGCAGACTCTAAAGAAGGCAATATTAATAAAACCTATTTTGAACCAGAACAGGCCAATATTGCGGCGGATCCTGTGATTCAGCTGATGAGTCGCCCTCAGATTGAAAAGATGATTTCAGACACACAAAAGGCCATGCAAAAGGCCGCCAAAGAAACTGACTTTATGCTTGCTGCTAAATTCCGTGATGAGATGTTCGCTTTGCAGAAACTACTCGAAAGTAAATAAAATTTGATCGTAATTACACATCAGTGTATTCGCCTTTTAACTCTTACAGGGCTCCAAAACCTTTCGTTTTTAAGTATTATTTTTTATCTTTGGCAAAATTGCCCTTTTTATGTTAGATAACTTTGGATTAATAAATTTGTTGGATTTGGCGACATTGGGCTTATTGCTATATCTTATTTTTCTGCTCGTAAAAGGAAGTACAGCGTTTACCGTAAGCGTAGGTTTATACATTTTAATTGCGGTTTACGGCGTAGCCCGTTATTTTGAAATGCCAATTTTAAGTGCATTTTTAGGTGCTTTTTGGCAGTATGGAGTTATTATCGTCATAATTATTTTCCAGCAGGAGATTAGGCGTTTCTTAATGTTACTTGGAAAGAATGTGTTGAGGGGAAATAAATTTGCTGTCGACCGTTTTTTTCCGTTTGCAATGAACCACCGAGAAAAGGAACATCATATGATG
Organism: uncultured Bacteroidota bacterium; assembly: GCA_903850915.1. Classification (GTDB taxonomy): domain Bacteria; phylum Bacteroidota; class Bacteroidia; order UKL13-3; family UKL13-3; genus CAINMV01. Next base: position 85,660 of record CAINMV010000037.1, on the reverse strand, counting down.
GAGGCTGTTATAGAGGCTTGCGAAAAGATGTCGATAGAGAAGATGGGAGTTTTGTTGGTTTTTACGGGCACCACGGATTTAAAATTTATTTCTCAAAGTGGCACCAATATCGATGCTGTGGTTTCTTCAAAGCTTATCGAGACTATTTTCAGCAAACAAAGTCCATTACATGATGGTGCTCTTATAATAAATAAAAATAGAGTTAAAGCAGCAGGGTGTATATTGCCTATTTCAACCGAAATTACCAATTTACCAGAGAACGTTGGAACCCGACACCGAGCAGCGGTTAGCATCACCTATCAAACCGATGCCATTGCCATTATTGTAAGTGAAGAAAACGGAAGTATCTCTATTGCTAGGCAAGGCTTACTTTTTTACAACCTTAATAAACAAGAGCTTTTGAAAGAGCTGTTAGAGCAGAACCAGTAGAGCTTATGGGTTTCGACATAATAGAGTTAGGGGTTAGCTTAAATAGATGAAATCTTATCAATAAAATTACAGAAATAAAATATGATCCCAGACTATCAATCAATAATGTTGCCCTTACTTGAATTTATTTCAGACGGCAAGGAATATAAAATGCGATACGTTACGGATGAGCTTGCAGTAAAATTTGGTGTTTCTGAAGAGGAACAAAAAGAATTGTTACCAAGCGGTGTCGCGCCTGTGTTTTATAACAGGACTGCATGGGCAAAAACTTATTTAAAGAAGGCTGGTTTAATTGATAGTCCAAAACAAGGAATTGTTATTATTTCAAAACGAGGACTAGACGTCATAAATAAAAAACCAAGTTCAATTAATGTGAAGTTTTTAAAACAATTTTCTGAATTTTTAGAATTTCAAACAACAAAAAGAGAAGAAGAAATAGAAAGTATTGAGGAACAATCCATACAGACGCCCGAAGAATCATTAGAAACAGCCTATCAGAAAATCATTGGCATTTGAACTAATAAACGAAGTTGTTGAACTATCTCCTGCCTTTTTTGAAAAACTTGTTGTTGAACTCTTAGTTAAAATGGGTTACGGTGGTTCAATCAAAGATGCAGGAAAAGCCATGGGAAGAAGTGGAGATGAAGGTATCGATGGTACGATTAAAGAAGACAAGCTTGGTTTAGATATAATTTATATTCAAGCTAAGCGTTGGAAACCAGGCAATGTTGTCGGTCGACCAGAGATTCAGAAATTTGTAGGAGCATTAGCCGGGCAAGGAGCAAAAAAAGGAATCTTCATTACAACGTCAAACTTTACTAAAGAAGCTACCGAATACACACCGAGAAATGAAGCTAAAATTGTTTTAATAGATGGTCATCAACTAGCTCAGCTAATGATTGACTATAATTTAGGCTGCACGACACAACAGACATACGAGGTTAAACAAATTGACCGCGATTATTTCGGTGAAGAATAATTATTAAGTGAAATGGCAAATCGATGGTGCATACCAAAAGACGTTCAAGCGTTATGTGTTGAGAATAGTTTTGACATATTGTTTACGATTGACAAGAATTTGATGTATAACCAAAACCTTGCGAAATAGCCTGTAACAATTCTGGTTTTAAATTGCCAACCAGTATAATTGAAGAGCTTCCAACTTTCTTGCCTTCTTTCAAATCGCAAATTAATACGTTTAAGAAACACGAAGCATTTATGGTTAACCAATATTGCGATTGCATTGTAATGGGCTTGTTTTCTTTTCGGACAATATCTTTTTTTAATAAGGGGTAAAGAGTCACAAACAATATTATTTTATACCTTAGCGTTTTAATTCATACCATGTACCGTATATTAATAATGATTCTTTTCTCGTTTCTATTTATAGGTGTTCGAGCTCAGAATGTAAACAAGGATTCAATTTTGATTAATAGCAAGTGCTGTTATAAAAAGAAAAAAAGCATTACAATAACACTTGAAAACCACACAGGAATGGATTTGCAAAGAGCCTATCCGATGTCGCCATTATCCATTTTTAAATGGGTTGGGGATGAGTGGGTGCAGGTAGCACAAGTTGGATATTGTGCTTGTGGCACAGTGTTTTGTCCTCCTCCGCCAGAATTGATGCCTTTTTACAACAACGATAAAATTGCGCTAAGCTGGGATCAAATGGAAACCCGATGTGTAGATAAAGAAAAAGGTATTGTAGCTAATAAATGGTCAGGAAAAGGCAAGTACATGGTGGTGTTCGAATTCAAGATTGAGCGCGATAGTGCGTCGTTTCAGCGCAGCCAAAATTTCAGAATTCGTTAATTTTAAAGTGCACTACTTTCGTAGGTACTATAAAAATAATTTGTTTCGCTCGGAAATTCAGCGGCACAGGTGTCAACCATTTTATAAGTCCGAGTAATTCCCAATACTTTTCGTTTTTCGTATACCTCATCTTCCGTGCAATTGCCTAAAATATAAGCAATCTGAACATCTGAATATCCATGTTTCTTTAATTCCCAGAATAAATCTTCTGGTAAATTATTTAGGTTGTAGCGTCGTAAATCCTGTTCAAGTGCTACTAATTTATGTATTTGGTTTAAAAACCATAAATCCACTTTGGTAATTTTATGCACTGTGTTTATAGGGACGCCCAAACTTAATGCATCTTTAATTAAGAAAAGCCTATTCCATGAAGGGTTTTCTAGCCCTTCAACAATTTCTTCTAATTTTCTTTTTTGTTTTCCATCGGCGCCCAATCCATCCCTTCCTATTTCTAGGCTCTGACATGCTTTTTGAAGCGCTTCGATAAAGGTACGTCCTATTGCCATTACCTCACCAACACTTTTCATCTGCAATCCTAAGGTGCGGTCTGCGCCTTTAAATTTATCAAAATTCCAACGTGGAATTTTTACAATGACATAGTCGATACTAGGTTCGAAGAATGCACTGGTGGTTTTTGTGATTTGATTTTTAAGTTCACTTAAATTGTATCCAATGGCGAGTTTGGCTGATATTTTAGCGATTGGGTATCCTGTTGCTTTTGAAGCTAATGCTGAAGAGCGTGATACGCGCGGATTTATTTCAATGGCATAGATTTCCTCCGTTTCTGGGTTCATGCTGAACTGAACATTACAGCCACCTGCGAAGTTGCCAATATTGCGCATCATCCTAATAGCCAAATTGCGCATATTTTGAAATGCGGTATCGCTCAAAGTCATAGAAGGTGCTACCGTAATACTATCGCCGGTGTGAATGCCCATCGGGTCAAAGTTTTCAATAGTACATATCACTGCAATATTATCGACATTGTCGCGTAAAAGTTCCAGCTCATATTCTTTCCATCCCCAAACGCTTTTTTCAACCAACACTTCATGTATCGGAGATGCTTTTAAACCGCGATTTAAGGCTTCGTCTAAATCTTTTTTCTCCTTTACAAAACCACCTCCGGTACCGCCCAATGTGAAACTTGGACGAATAACAATAGGGAATCCAATTTCTTGAGCAAATTCCTTTCCTTCCAAAAACGAGTTCGCGGTTTTACTTTGAGGAACAGGGATTTCAAGGGTATGCATTAACTGACGGAAAAGCTCACGGTTTTCTGTGGTATCAATAGCTTTGATATCAACGCCAATAATGCGAACATTGTATTTTTTCCAAAGACCAATCTCTTCTGCCTCTTTACATAAATTTAATGCCGTTTGCCCACCCATAGTTGGGAGCACACAATCAATTTTTTGTTCGTTTAATATTTGCTCTATGCTTTGAACCGTAAGAGGCAAAAGGTAAATATGATCGGCCGTTACCTTGTCCGTCATAATGGTTGCCGGGTTGCTATTTATTAAAGTAACCTCAATTCCTTCTTCACGCAGGCTTCTGCTGGCTTGACTTCCAGCGTAGTCAAATTCGCATGCTTGTCCGATTATGATAGGACCGGAACCAATAATTAGAACGGACTTAATAGATTTATCTTTAGGCATATACTTTTATTATTTACTTTCCCCCCTTTAAATCAGTTGGAAATGAATTTAATACTACAATTTAATTTTTTAAGTCAACTTCGTTGCAAAGTGAAATAAAGATGTCATTAATATCACCCACGCCTTGCACCCCTCTATATTTATTTTGTGCTTCGTAATATCCTTTCACAGGCATAGTTTCGGCATTATACACGTCAATTCTTTTTTGAATTATTTGTGGATCAGCATCATCCGGTCTGCCACTTGTTTTGGCGCGCTCTGCCAAACGAGTTCTTAGCTCATCTTCTGTTACTTCCAGCGCTAGCATCATGGTGATCGCTGAGTTTTTTGTTGCCAAAAAATCGTCAAGTGCCTTAGCCTGTGCATTGGTGCGAGGGAAGCCATCAAAAATATAACCTTTAGCATCAGGATGCTTATCTGCTTCATCTTGAAGCATATCAATAGTAAGTGAGTCGGGAACTAGTTTTCCTTGATCCATATAGCTTTTGGCCATTTTCCCAAGCTCAGTCTCCCCTTTAATATTTGCCCTAAATATATCACCTGTACTTAAGTGAATTAGGTTATATTTTTCGATAAGTTTAGTGGATTGCGTTCCTTTTCCTGCGCCCGGAGGTCCGAACAAAACAATGTTTAACATGGATGAGAAGATTGAATTATTGGGGTGTAAAAGTAACGAAAATAAAAAAGCCCCGAACATTTTTTTGTGCGAGGCTCTTAATTTGTTTCAAGTTTTAGCTATTCTTTCACTAATTTAGCTGTGTTGATTACGCCATTATTGGAATATTCAACAAAATAAACCCCTGGCGAAAATTTATTCATGTCGATAGGAAGTTCATAATCCCCAGCTTCAAGGATGCTATTTGCAACTTGCATCACTGTTCTACCTTGTAAATCAAGAATATTAATCTTCACATCCGATTTTTCTGCAACGCCATAAGAAAGTGTAGTTAAAGAATTTGCAGGGTTTGGAGCTAAACGTAAATCTTGGTTTTTGTAAGCACCACCATTCGACTTAATGCCATTGGTAAAAGTGGTAACATACACATGGTGGCAACCGGTATTATTGGCGGCAACGGGGTCTGAAGCACCTGCCGTGGTGCTTCTGTTTATTAATTTCACGTCCACGCAATACATATGCACACCACCGGTATTGTAGTTAAGGGAGATTCCAGTATATAATGGCTCGGTAGCCTCTTGGTTTGCTGCCAAATTATAACCCACATAGGCTTTTTGCATTGGCTTACCCCCACTTTTTACGGTATCACCATCGTACCTTAAAGTATAAATAACGGTGTCTTTGGTGGTAATAGCTCCAGGTCCTAAATTTTTTATTTTCACAGAAATTGCCATCGGCTTATCAGTTTGAATAAAATCGTATTCAATGGGCAATAGCAAGGTGAGTTGCAAATCGCAAGAGCGAACTTGGGCTCGTGTAGCTGAGAATAAAGATAATAATGTAAGAGATAGAAGTAATTTTTTCATGATAGATAAAACAAACTCCGGACACACAGATGCATGTACGGAGTTTGTTATTGCTTTTTAGAGAATTAGTTTTTAATAATTTTCGAAGTGTATACTTTACCACCCACATTATATTCTACCAAATAAATTCCATTGCTAAATGAAGAAAGATCGATAGTTTTCTCATAATTACCAGCATTTTGTAATTCATTTAAAACTTGTAAAACTTCTCTTCCTTGTAAATCTTTGATAGCTATTTTTACATCATTTTCACCATCTACAACATAATTTAATGTGGTAATACTATGCACTGGATTTGGGAATACGCTTATTCCATTAATCAACAAATCAGATTTTGCATTGATACCGCTGGTAAATTTATTCATTAATACTGTTGCACAACCTGTGTTATTTGATAGAGATACATCAGAAGCACCATCAACAGCGGCACGATTGAACAACGTTGCTTCGGTGCAAAATTGGTGTGATCCATCAATTGTAAATGTCATTGTAAGACCAGTAAAAAGGCTTTGGGTAACTTCAGTACCAACTGGAATACTCAAACCAATAAGTGCTTTTCCCAATGGCTGTCCACTACTGGTGATATAGGTTCCATCTATTTTAAGTAAGTAAAGTATTGTATCGGTAGTTTTAATTGCATCTGGACCAAGGTTTTTTACTTTAACGGTGATGTCAAATGGCTTTCCATTTTGAATAATCCAGCCATTGCCAGGAAGGAATGGGCTAACTTGTAGGTCACATTTACGCTGCGCGTTAGCAAAAGTTATAGCAAAAGTAAAAACTAGAAGTGTAAAAAATTTTTTCATGATATGGTGGGTTTAGTAGTTTAATTTATGTTTCGAATATATTAAAATTAAATGTAAAAAATAGGTTAGTCATGGCACTGCATTAAAAACAAATCACCGCTTTGATGGTTGATTGTAATGAAACCGTCATCTTGGGTTTGATTGCTACTCGAGGTTCTCACCCCGAGCTCCAGGCTCTCATTATATAAATTGAATTTCAATCCGGTGGTTGTGATGTTATTCGCTTTACTAATGGGTAAAATAGAGATGGGTGAGTTTGCGGGGTACCATTTCTCAAAATAAGGTTTCAAGCAAAAAATTTTACTCCAGTCATCAAGCATTACTAATTCTATTTGCTCTTTATATTTTGCCATACTACTGAGGTTGTTGAGGGTATGATCAGCTCGGAGCCCAGTGGCCCATAAAATATTTGCAGTTCGGTGTCCTTGCGCTATTAAATATTCGATGCCTTTCTCCAGATCGGTTTTTTCTTGATCCGGCGCATAAATAATTTCAATGGGGTATTGATCCTGACGAATTTTCTCAATGTCAATACCAGCATCGAAATCACCTAAAAGCAAATCCGCTTTTATTCCTTTTTCTTGAATTCTATAAATAGCTTTATCAAGCACCATTATAAATGGATTCCACTCGAGTAACTGCCCAAGTAATTCGTCGCTACACGCTGCTCCATTCGCAATAATAAGTGCTGGTTCTTGTTTATCGCGTACCACATGATGTGAACTCATTGTGCAATATTAATGCTAAGCTTCGTACATAAAAAATAAAGATTAAATTTGCCATGCATGAAAAAGTTTATTTTTGGTTTATTGACTATCGTCATGTTTGTTCAATGTGGAAACAAAAATAAAGATGACGAAATTCCATTGGTGCCGGTGAACATTTATATAGACTTGAATTTAAATTCAAGTGCTCCACTTAACTTTTTAGGCGGTTTTATTTATGTTACCGGTGGTAATAAAGGAATCATTGTCGTGCATAATTTCGACGACAACTATTTAGCAATCGAAAGAACCTGTTCTTATCATCCTTATGATGCTTGTAATTTGATAACTGTCGACAGTAGCGGAATTCAATATCGATGTGGTAAATATGGAGTTGGTGCTTTTGAAACTTGCTGTGGATCTGCGTTTATGCTTGATGGGTTTGTTAGTAAAGGACCCGCAACCCGACCACTTAAAACATATAGCGTATTAAAATCAGCAAATCAATTGCATGTCTACAATTAACAATTAAATGTAGCGTATCTTAGTTATTATTAATAAGATGAATTGTCCTTCTTCTCATCCCAACTTTTAGTGTTACTGTGGCGTTATAAAAACCTCTTGCGTTTATTACATAATCGTTTTCTTTTTTATTTCCGTTATACTTAAGTTTTCTTCCGTTGGCATAAAATAACAATTCATAGCTCTCATTCTTATTTACGGCAACATGAAGGTAGAGTGAGTCATTCGCAATTTTGGCCAACAATTGATTTTTTAGTTTAGTTTTTTTCGGAGGGGTTGAATTAAACGTACACGTATAAACAGCTAAGGTTTTATTCTCATATATAGTAAAAATTGGCATTACATTTCCGTTAACCGCATCCACGTCGATGTAGTCACCAAAAAACTCTTTAGACCCTGGTGTGGAGAAGCAAGATGGTGTAATACGATGATTCTCCCAAGTAGCGCCACCATTTTTACTCAAGGCCAAATAAACATCTATAAAGGCGCCGCTACTGCTATTGCGCTGGTCATAAAAAACAACATAGAGATTACCATTAGAGGCGTCGATGCATATTTTGTTACTAAATTGTGCTACTCCATTTTTAATTTGATCGTCATTAATTCGAATATCCTGACTCCAATTGATTCCACCGTCATCAGAATATTTAATAAACACATCGGCATCTCCATAGCGCGTGTCGCACCAATTAATATAAACCCTATCTTTGAATTTAGAGCCAAAGGCATCACAACAAATAAAGGGCATTCCATTACTTCGGTATAAGTTGCGAATTGGAATGTCCCAACCGGCATCTTGGTTGGCAACAATTTTATCTTTACCAAATGATCGTCCTCCATCGGTGCTTTTATCTAACCAAATAGCATTCAATCCACCCCAACAGGCATAAATATTTCCTTTACTATCGCTACATGTTGTAGCTCCTTCCAAAGTGTTGTCGCCATCTTGACAATCTCCTTCTGTATCGGAAATCACCAAAGGCGTATTCCAGGTTTTTCCATGATTAGTAGATTTAGAAAAACGAATTCGTGAGTGATCTTCAGGTTTTTTGCTATTGTAATTGTCGAATTCGGTCCATGTCATATACAAAGTGCCGTCAGCATTACTGCTAAGCCATTCTTTGTCTTGCACCTTACCTTGATTAAATCCAATACTGTTATCTTCAAAGCAAGTGTCGTTATTTAAAGATGTACGTTGAACAACAATTTTATCTATCCATTTTGGATATTTTTTCTCAGCGTTCTTTCCGAGATGGCAATAATATAGTTTTCCTTGCGAATCGAAATGTACAACCGGATCTCCCCAAATACCATGCTTTGATTCCATGGTTTTTTCTCGCCACGTCTTACCCCCATTCGTACTATAATAATAGTTTGCTATATTTGATGAGGCCGCCACCTGGCCTGGTATTACTGGGTTAATGGAAATACTTACCTCCTCTGGAGAATTTTGTTTCCGGTTAACTTGTATTAAATGTTGTTGGCTATATAGGATGAAACCATTGGACAATAATAAAATGAGCGTGAATTTTTTCATGGTTAACTTTAGAAAGTTTAAAGATAGAGGTTCTTTACGAAGTTACTATAAGCAAAAAAAGCCACCTGAATTAACAGATGGCTTTTTTAGTTTTAAAGTGCATGTTATACATGCAAACTGCTTAAGCTTTTGGAGCTGTAGCGGCTTTTTTAGGAGCAGCTTTTTTAGGAGCGGCTTTTTTAGGAGCAGCAGCTTTTTTAGGAGCAGCTTTTTTCGCAGCGGCTTTTTTAGGAGCAGCAGCTTTTTTAGGAGCAGCTTTTTTCGCAGCGGCTTTTTTAGGAGCTGCTTTCTTAGCAACTGCTTTTTTAGGAGCTGCTTTTTTCGCAGCTGCTTTTTTAGGAGCTGCTTTTTTCGCAGCTGCTTTCTTTGGTGCTGCTTTTTTAGCAGCTTTTTTAGTAGCTTTAGCCATAATAAAATAAATAATTTAGACAGAACAAATGTATATTCATTTTCTTGTTCTGCAATAGATGATCGCTCTATGTTAATAATTTCAAAATCACAACTCCCTTGAAATACCTATAAAACCTACAACATAAGAGTTCATATAATATTTAAAAAAGTTTTACACATTCGTTTGAAAAATAATATTACGTTGAAAAAATTTTTATAATAAGCTAAAATACCTATAAATAAAGGGTTGTAGGCATTTAGTGCTTTTCGAAAATTGTTTAAAAATATTTTTTTGGTAAATAAATTTGGAAATAATAGAAAACTGTTTTGTAAAAAACACACTGATTTTTGAATCGTGTTTTTAGGTAAAATGATAATTCAATTTGTTAATATGAACAACAAAAAAAATTAGCATAAAACATATATATCCTAGAACTCCTTTTAATAAAGGGTTTCAAAGGCCATTTCGTAGGATGAAGCAAAGAAAAGCAAAATGCAATTATTTTCTTTATTCAATGTTTTTTCATCGATGAAGGATATTTCATTACAGGGATAAAAAGTATTTGTGTATTTTTATTTGAACGCTTATTTTATTTCGAATTGCAAAATATCATTTAAAAATAAATTAAATTTATGGCATCACTCCATTTTAAGGTGAACTAAATAATAATGAAATTCCTAAAAAAGATAAAATTGGATTTGTTTTAATCAAGCAAGCTGATTTTCAACTTCAATTTCTATAGCGTTGATTCGAACGGATGGTGTAGGAGATATAAATAAAGTGTTTTTATTTTTTTTACAATAACTCTAACATGTATTTTAGCACCATAATTGATAATAAAATGAAACTTGAGCTGCTTCAATCGAAAATATTCGATAACATCCCTTCAGGATCAGGAATTGAAAAATGGCAGGATAAAATTTATATTATTGGCGACGACAGTAATTTCTTGTATGAGCTTAATAATAATTGGGATATTATTAATGCTATTCGTTTATTCGACCGACCTACGGATAATAACCAACGAATAATAAGACAGATAAAGCCAGATCTTGAAGCTGTAACTCTTGTTCCACCTAGTCATTTATTGGCTTTTGGATCGGGTTCTTTGCCTGAAGTTCGTGATGTTGGGATTTTACTGAACCTAGCTTCGCAAGATGAGTTAGAGTATTTGAATTTTTATGACATGTACGAAATGCTTCGTAGCATTACATCTCAAGTAAATATTGAAGGGGCATGCAATGTTGACGATAAAGTTATACTGCTTAATCGAGGTGATAATAACCATAGCAATCAACTGATAATTACAAATTGGAATCGTAAACAATTAAATATTGAGAAGCAATTAGACATTCATTTTTTGGATTTACCACAAATTGAAAACATAAATACCGGATTTACAGGATGTGTACATTTGCCAGAAACCGATGTTATGATTTTTTGTGCTTCAGCAGAAGACACCTCTAATGGCTATGATGACGGCAAAATAAAAGGAAGTCTATTAGGGGTAATGCAGAATTTTACTACACAAATTGCACGCAGCGACATTAAAATAACGGAGATTATTGTTCCAGAATTCTTCAAAGGGAAGAAAATTGAATCTGTTTGTATTGATGAGTTTATTGCTACTAACGAATTTACAGTATTAGTTTGTGCCGATAATGATGATGGGAAGACTGAACTAATGCGGTTGCATATTGCCTTAAGCGATGCGTTCTTTATAAAATAAAAAAAGGTTATGGTTTTAGTAAGTGGAGCAACAGGTTTCTTAGGTTCTTATATAGTATGTGATTTGCTTAAGCAACATAAAAAAGTTCGTGCATTAAAGCGAGAAACCAGTAACATGGAAGAGTTTCAATTTATTGCATCGACCAATAGTATGGATTCCAAACTACTTGAAAATCTTGAGTGGTTTACAGTTGACATTTTAGAGTTGGGTGACTTGGAACTCGCTTTTGAAGGCGTTGAGGAGGTGATTCATTGTGCTGCAATAGTTTCTTTTCATAAAAAGGACCGTGAGCTAATGCATTTGATAAATACGGAGGGGACCGCTAATATGGTAAATTTGGCACTTCATTTTGGTGTTAAAAAGTTTGGTTATATAAGCAGCATCGCAGCCATTGGAAGGAACGAAAAGGAACATCAAATTAACGAACAAACAAAATGGGAAAACAATCATAATAATACAGCTTATGCCGAAAGTAAATATACCGCTGAAATGGAGGTTTGGAGAGGAATTCAGGAAGGTTTAAATGCTGTTATTGTGAATCCAGGAATTATTATTGGGGTCTGCAACTATAAAAGAGGAAGTGGAAAAATGTTTGAAACAGCTGCTCGTGGTATACGTTTTTATACGTCAGGTGTCAATGGTTTTGTTGATGTGCGAGATGTAAGTCAATGTATAATTCGATTGATTGATGCAAATATTTTTAATGAGCGTTTTATTCTTGTATCTGAAAACTATGCATTCAAAAGATTTTATGAAGTGGCTGCGTACTGTTTTAATAATAGAAAGCCGTTTATAAAAACGCCATTCTGGTTAGCAAATATTGGTCAAAAATTTCTAGCCATTGTAAGTGCAATAAGCGGAAAACCACCCCTACTTACGGAAGAAACTACACGCGCTGCGTTCCAAAAATACGAATACGATAGTTCGAAAATTAAGGCTATGCTTAAATTTGAATTCATCCCGGTGCAGAAAACTATAGAATGGGCTTGCAGTTTCTATCGTTAGTACAAGTCATCTGAACAATCGCTAAATCTTTATTATTTTCGCTCTGTGTTATTATTTACCCTGATTACCGAGAAACCGTGGTGGTTTATTTTTGGCTGTTTTTCGATAGGCATTACCTATGCACTTGCACTTTATCCGTATAAGTTGCTTCGAAAAACCGAAAAACCAAACACGAAACTAATTTGGTGGATGACAGCGCTCCGTTTTATTTCAATCTTTGTCTTATCTTTTTTACTTCTTTCGCCTTTAATTAAATCGTTTCAGCGTGAGGTTCAAAAACCTGTAATTGTTTTAGCTCAAGATAATTCGCGTTCGGTTCTTTTAAATAAGGACTCAACATTTTATCAGACTAGCTATTTGGAGAATCTGGAAGTATTGAAAAGCAAATTAAGCGAGACCTTCGATGTGCGATATTATAGCTTTGGAAAACAATTGAACGATGATCCAAAGATTAATTATGATGATAAACAAACAAATATTAGTGCAGTCTTGGATGCTGTGTATGATAAATTTGAAGGGCAAAATCTAGGAGCCGTCATCTTGGCTAGCGATGGCATTTATAATCAAGGCAGTAATCCAGTATATTCAAATAAAAAATTAAGAACGACGGTATATACTATCGCACTTGGCGACACTACTCTACCGCGTGATGTTTTAGTGAAGCGAGTTCGAACAAATTCGATTGCCTATCTCGGAAATTCATTTCCAATTGAAATTGAGGCTGCAGCTTATGGATATAATGGAAGTAATATTATTGTCTCTGTATTTCACAATGGTCAATTGGAGTCTGTGCAAAGTATTGTAGCCAATAATTTACGTTTTACGAAAACACTTTTGCTTAACTTTAATGCTAAAGCTAAAGGCATGCAACGATACACCATTACCGTAAGCCATCAAAAAGGCGAGTTGAGTTATCTCAATAACGTAAAGGATATATATATTGATGTAATTGATGGTCGTCAGAAAATAATGTTGCTTGCCAATGCGCCACATCCAGATTTAGGTGCGATAAAAAATGCGATAGAGGCCAATCAAAATTATGAGGTAAATATTGTTTACGCTCGTGATTTGTCCAGCGACTTATCAAGTTTTATTCGTGAATATACTTTGGTTATTCTACACCAAATTCCATCAGTTGATTTATCATCCAAAAATCTTCTTGAAACATTATCGAAATGCAAAGTGCCTCGTCTTTATATTCTCGGAAGCCAATCTAACCTACCTGTATTCAATAGCCTTAACGAGGGTTTGAGTATCTCTTATAATCGCGGAAACACCAACGACGCCATACCAAAAGTAAATAAGGAGTTTAATTTATTTTCATTTAGTGAAGAGACACTTAACAATAGTATAAATTTCCCTCCACTTCAAACTCCTTTCGGAAATTATACTACCGCTGGTGATGTTAATATGTTATTTAAACAACAGATCGGTGCAACACAAACTGATATGCCATTGATTTTATTTAGCAAAGCGAATGAGTATAAAACGGGAATTATTTGTGGTGAAGGGTTTTGGAGGTGGCGACTGCAGGAATATGCGCAAACCCAATCCCAAACAGCGTCAAATGAAGTAATGACTAAGGTTATACAATATCTATCTGCAAAGGAAGATAAGCGTTTATTGCGGATTACGTCCACTCAAAAAACGTTTGAAGAAAACGAAAATGTGATGTTCGATGCAGAAGTATATACACCAGGTTATGAGCTGACCAATGAATCGGATGTAGGGCTAAAAGTGATTAACGAAGGGGGCAAATCTTTTGATTTTCAATTTTCAAAAAGTGTCAAGGTATACCATCTCGATTGCGGTATTTTACCTATTGGCGCTTATCGCTATACCGCCAATACTATTGTAGGTGGAAAGCCAGAATCAACCTCTGGCCAGTTTACGGTATTTCCACTTCAGGCTGAATTTACAGAAACAGTAGCTAACCATCAGCTGCTTGCATCTTTAGCGTCTATTAATAATGGTAAATTATTTTATCCTTCAGAAATGCAGCAAATAATTAAGGCTATAAACTCCAACGAAATCATTAAACCTGTAAGTTACGAGCGTCAGCAATTGCAAGATCTCATTAATCTAAAGTGGATCTTTGGCTTTCTAATTTTCACCCTCACCGCAGAGTGGTTCTTCCGTAAAAGAGAGGGTGGTTACTAAGTGATATTTGTTATACTCTAAGGTGGTTTGAATTTAATTAATTTATACGTTTTACTTATCCTTTATAGAATAACCATTTATAGATTTCTTTCCAGCTTGCTTTTTTACCATACATTAATATGCCTGTTCGATATATACGGGCTGCTAACCAAACGGTTCCGATAAACGAAAGAACCAAAACAAACATTGATAGGCCTAATTGCCAATAATTCTCAGCTTCAAGGAATGGAATTCTTGCCATCATAGCAACAGGTGAAGAAAAGGGGAGCATTGAAATCCAAAATAAGGTGCTTCCGTTTGGATCAGATTGAATCAACGATATCGTGAGGATAAACGAAAAAACCAAAGGCAAGGTTACAGGTAATGTAAATTGTTGGAGTTCCGTTTCACTGTCCACGGCAGATCCAATTGCAGCAAATAGTGCTGCATAAAACAAATATCCAAAAATAAAATAGAAAATAAACGAGAAGCCAAGTAGCCCCAGATTAAGAGAAGCAAATATCTTTAAAAAATCAAGCTCACTTCCTCCTTGTGGTGCCGCTTGAAACAACTGTTGCGCTTGGCCTCCACTTTGCATTGAAGTTCCCATCAGGTTTCCAACCACGCCAGTAGCAATAGTAGATAGAATTACCCATAAGGCCATTTGTGTTAGCGCCACCAAGGCAATACCAAGGATCTTTCCCATCATCAACTCAAATGGTTTTACCGAGGAAATAATTACTTCCACAATTCGATTTGTTTTCTCTTCCATAACGCCACGCATTACCTGTGAGCCATAAATGAAAATGAAAAAATAAATTAATACACTCGTGGCAATTCCAATGCCTGTCGTTACTCCTGAACTGCTTTCCTTTGCTATGCCATGTTCCATCTTCTTAGAATTTAATGAAACACGAACATGCGCATTTTTAAGGGACTCCTGATTTACATTCAGCTCCTTTAAATTCTCTGTGTAGATGATTTCTTCAATGGTTCTTTCTATATAGCCTTGCTCTGCAATACTTAATGATTCTTTGGTTAATATTTCAGCTTGGAATTTCTTGCTGCTGTCGGGCCAATTCAAAATTAAACATCCATCAAAACCCATCTCATCAAAATTGATTTTTACATTCTCGCTGTTGATATAGGTAAAGTTAATATGATCCCCATTATTTAGTTTGTTGGAGAAATACCCTGATTTGTCAAAAACAGCAATCTGCTTGTCTTTATCTGAACGATGAGGATGTAGAATGATATAAAAAACAACTCCATAAAAGAGGGCGACTAATATGGGCGTTAAAAAGGTCATAATCAGAAATGATCTTTTTTTTACCCGCGACAGGTACTCTCTTTGCAAAACAAGACGAATACGTTTGAACATAATTTATTGTTGCTTACTTTCGTTGCAAAAATACACCATAACCTATGTTTTTTGAAAAAGCTTTTAACATGTTGGAAACAAATACTGATATAATTTGGATTGAACTCTCGAAATACCAGGATTCTGAATTAAATCAGCCTTTAGCTCCAGGAAAGTGGAGCGCGCTGCAACACATGGTTCATATCAATAAATCGGAGAGAAGCCTTTTAGTGCTCTTATACAAAGCAATTAAAAATAAAGAACCACTAAAGGGTAGTGTATTGAAAATAAGATTTAGAAGTTTCCTCTATAAGCTTTCATTAAATAACGGATTAAAAATAGAAGCTCCTGTATTTGTTGTGCCTTCCAGTGATTTTTTAAAGTTAGAAGACGTAAAGCATGATTTTACAAAAACCCGACATGATTTGCGGCAATTGCTTTCTATATTAACTGACACCCAAAAAAATCAATTCTGGGTTTATCATAAAAATTTGCACGCGATGCGTGCTATCGATATACTTAATTTCATGTGTTTTCACCAAAACCACCATCAAAAAAAAATCATGTCTCTACTTCAAGGAGAAACAGTAAAAGTGCATTAATTATAAATACTTTTCAGTAATTGCTGATGCTGCTTTTTCCGATGCACCACTGTTCCCCAAGGTTTCAATGAGTTGAGAATAATCAGTAAGAATGGCAGCTCTTTTTGTATTTAAAACCAAGGTTAGTTCTTTTTTTATTTGATTAGCATTTAAATCGTTTTGTATTAATTCTGTCACAGCTGGTTTATTAAGAATTAAATTTACCAAACTGATATATTTTATTTTTACAAGCTGTTTTGCAATTGCATAAGAAAGTGTTCCTGCTTTATAACAAACCACCTGTGGCACTTTGAAGAGTGCTGTTTCAAGTGTTGCTGTGCCACTTGTTACGAGCGCTGCATATGAAACTTGGAGGAGGCTATAGGTGTTATTTTTCAATCTACTTACTTTAATCTTTCCAATAATTTCATCATATAAACTATCAGGTTGTGAGGGCGCCTGAGCAATAACAAATTCGTATTCTGGAAAATTAGGAATCACCTCCAACATTATTGGTAATAATGCTTTTATTTCTTGCTTCCTGCTACCTGGCAACAATGCTATTACCGGTTTTTTATATTGTAAATTTGTTACCGGAATATCCTTCAAAGCATCGAGCAAAGGATGCCCCACATAGGTAACATCGAAGTTCCACTTTTTATAAAACGCTTTTTCGAAAGGCAAGATTACGAGCATCAAATCAACACAATCGCGAATTTTTTTAACTCGGTTTTCTTTCCATGCCCATACCTGTGGCGAAATATAATAAACAACTTTAATCCCTTGCCTCTTTGCCCACTGGGCAATTCGTAGGTTAAATCCTGGGTAATCGATTAGGATTAATACATCAGGTTTATAATCGGTGATATCTTGTTTGCAAAAGAAAATATTATTGAGGATGGTGCGGATATTCATCAGTACTTCGGTGAATCCCATAAAAGCCAGCTCTTTGTAATGCTTAACCAGTGTGGTTCCGGCGGCCTGGATGGCATCGCCCCCCCAGCCTCTGAATTCGGCTTGTGCATCTTTTAATTTAAGCTGTTTGATTAGGTTACTCCCATGCAAATCTCCACTTGCTTCTCCAGCTATAATATAATATTTCATGCTATGTTGTTGCTTAAAATCGCGAACTATTAAACAATGTAAAAGAAGTACCTCTAATTTAATTCACTTTTATTACAAAGTTAATTTTGTTTATCATACACTCAAATTGATTTCTATCATAAAATCAAAAGTTAGCTTGCTAATTGATTTCTTGAGTTGTTATTCATAGTGCGAAATTTAGATACTTTTTATTGAAATTGCCCCCCTCATCATGTAAATATGGTATAAGAAGCATTATTCTGGTAATGGTGAATATAGCGTTACCAATCAATTAACCTTCGGATATTCAGGATTAATCTTTTAAAATGTAGAGTTTATAATAAAAGAACATCAACCCCAAAAAGGTCGTAATCAACACGAGTCCACGCGACGTTTTATTGAGATTGAGGCGGGTGTAATATTGTACCGGAATAAAATTGGCACCTACACATAAAATTAAAAGAAACGGAGTGGTAACCATGGCATGTAACACACTTTTAATTCCTAAGGCCATACCATATACAGTCATTGGCAAAAGCAATCCTATAAGAACTCCAAGCCAGTCGTTGTCTTTTTTTAAGAAGTCCATTTGTGAAGTTTGGTTATGTCTTTGTGTGAAGTAAGGTCAAATTGCACAGGAACGACCGAAACGTAGCTATTTTTTAGTGCCCATTCATCGGTATCTCGGCCTTTATCAAAATTATCGAAGTCGCCTTTGAGCCAATAGTATTTTCTTCCATTAGGGTCCAAACGTTCATCGAAGGACTCCTTCCATTTTGCATTGGCTTGTCTACATATTTTATATCCTTTTACCTGTTCCAAGGTTAATTTAGGTATGTTTATATTTAATAGTGTTCCCTTGCTTAATCCATGCTTAAGAATGCGGTGTATGGTCCATTGCACCACTTCACGAGCAAAGCTGAAATCGGCTTCGTAACTATAATCGCATAATGAAAAACCGGCCGAAGGGATGCCTTCGATGGCGCCTTCCACTGCGGCACTCATGGTTCCCGAATAGATTACATTAATGCTGCTATTTGAACCATGGTTGATGCCGCTCAATAAAATATCTGGTTTGCGGTGTAGTACTTTATCTACTGCAAGTTTAACACAATCTACTGGAGTTCCGCTGCATTGATATGCAGTATGTTCCGGGTAAATTTTCACTTTATCTAAACGCAATGGCTTGCTAATGGTGATAGCATGTCCCATGCCACTTTGTGGACTATCCGGAGCAATGATAAAAATATCACCAAAGGGTGCTGCAGCTTCAATCAGATTCTTTATTCCTGGTGCCGTAATTCCGTCGTCGTTGGTGATTAAAATTAAGGGTCGTTTTGCTTTCTTACTCATATTAGGGCAAAAATACGAAATAGGAGATATCAATCACGATATTGGTTCTAGGAAATTCCCCTTATCTTTGCACCATGAAATTCGGAGTAGTTGTATTTCCAGGTAGTAATTGCGATGAAGATTTAATCTATTGTTTGCAAAAAAACACCAAGCAAGAGGTGGTAAAACTTTGGCATAAAGATCACGACCTGCAAGGGTGTGATATGGTTTTCTTGCCAGGTGGGTTTAGTTATGGCGATTATTTGCGAAGCGGTGCCATTGCTCGTTTTAGTCCCATCATGCAAAATGTTATTGCATTTGCAAATGCAGGTGGCTACGTAATGGGTATATGTAACGGGTTCCAAATTTTATGTGAAGCTGGCTTATTGCCTGGTGCACTTTTACGCAATACAGACATGAAATTTACATGTGCTAATGTTTACATCAAAGCCACCACCAGCAGTTTAATTACTTCTGCTCTCGATACATCTAAGGCGCTAAAGATTCCAATAGCGCATGGTGAAGGTCGCTATTATGCCGACGATATTACGTTAAATAGCTTAATCGCTAACGATCAAATTCTATTTAAATATTGTGATGCCGATGGAAATATTTCGAATGAATCTAATCCTAATGGTTCATTGCAAAATATAGCAGGGATAACAAATAGTGCACGAAACGTATTTGGAATGATGCCTCATCCGGAACGAGCTGCATTGCCGGAATTATTTAATATCGATGGTTTGGGTTTATTCCAAAGCATTATACAGCAAGCTCAACAAGAAGCCTAGTAAGTATCAAAACCGCTTTTAACAAGGGTATTGTACTCTGTTATTATCTCAGTTACAATTTCTTGTACCGATTGTATTTCGATTATACTTGCTGCTACTTGGCCAATTTCTAATTCTCCTTCTTCTAGGTCTCCTTCAAACATTCCATGTTTGGCTCTGGCTCTACCTAATAGTTGTTTTAGTTCATCTTCTGAAGCACATCGATCTTCAGCTGCTTTTACGTCAAGGAAGAATTTATTTTTTAGAAGTCTTACAGGCTGTAGTTTTTTTAGCGACAATTGAGTGTCGCCATCTTTGGCGTTAATTACCGCCTGTTTGAAATTTTTATGTGCACTCGATTCTATACTTGCAACAAAGCGACTTCCAATCTGCACTCCTTCAGCACCCAAGTTCATGGCTGCAAGCATGGCAGCGCCGCTTGCAATTCCTCCTGCAGCAATAATTGGAATTGTAATTTTCGATTTTAAAAGCGGTATCAAACACATTGTTGTGGTCTCTTCTCTTCCGTTATGCCCTCCAGCCTCAAATCCTTCTCCAACAATGGCATCTACACCGGAATCTTGTGCTTTTTGAGCAAATTTTAAATTGCTTATCACATGCACCACTGTTATTCCGTGTTTCTTAAGGGGTTGGGTCCAAGTAGCGGGATTGCCTGCAGAAGTAAAAACAATTTTCACCTCTTCTTCAATGATAATTTGTATTAGTTTATCTATATCCGGGTAGATTAGTGGGATATTAACGCCAAAAGGTTTATCCGTGGCACTCTTGCATTTTTGAATGTTTTCACGTAACACCTCCGGATACATACTACCAGCACCAAGAAGTCCTAAGCAGCCGGCATTGGATGCTGCTGAAGCAAGCCTCCAACCACTATTCCATATCATACCCGCCTGAATTATTGGATATTGTATTTGAAATAATTTACAAATAGCATTCATAAATATGTTTATTCAATAACTTCGGCTTTGTAAACAAAATAATTGGTTTCTCCCTGCCATGGAAAATGGCGCATCTTTTCTTTGTAGAGTAATCTAATTCGCTTTCCTTCGTATTTATTGAGTGAGGCAATGGTTTCTGTTTCATCGGCTAGAACAGAGAAATCCCAGATATTGTTGAGCATGGTGCCGCCTTCTTGGGTCATGCCGCCTAAATTAAGTTCACCTTCGTAGGTTTTAAAAACATAGCCTTTGTTAGAAAATTTAAGGAGAAGCCCTGTTCGACTTCCTTCGCTGTAGGTATAGCCTGCAAAGGCAAAATAGCCGATGCCGAAGAAAACTAAGGCCGCGATGATAAGAATAAATATTTTGCGAAACGCTTTCATGGAGGGGACTTTTTAATTAGCGCAAACTTATAAAAAAACCACGGATGGCTGTGAGTCTATTTTTTATGCTAAATAGAATGCACGAAACGTATACTTCATCAAGCAGTATTGATTTTAATATAAATAGTGGTTTTACAATTTGTGGTAATTATACACTTTATTGCTTATACATAACTTCATAGCATCGATGGTGATGATGTCGGTCACTTGATAAACGCGCATTTTTTGCAAGGAACTTGGATTATTATCAATCAAAATCAAATTCGAGTTGTTATTTTCTAATGTCCAGGTGCCTTGAATAGATGTCTCAACTCCTTGGTATCGATAAAACTCTTCGTAGGTGCCTTTAGCATCGAAAATAATTTTATAGGCTTGATAGGTAAGGGCAAAATCATTAGATTTATCGATACCGTCTTCCAGGTACGAAAATACTCCCCAAGTGCCCGGAATGTAATCTACCATCTCCTTTTTCTTACAATTGGTAAGAAAAAAAATTGCAAATAAAATGAGAATGGTATAGTTTTTCATTGAAGAGCAAGATAGCGGAAATTATACAGAAATTAAGAATCCATCTTTTAGTACTGGCACCTTATTGTAAATGTTTTGTTGCAGGCAAAAGCGAATATCTTTTTCAATTCCTAATACCTTAAAGCGATGTGCATGGCTCGATTTCAGTATATATTCATTTAAATTTGGTTCTGCCAAACGGTAGAGGTCTATAGCTGCAATGCTAGCATCATCAGCGATAATAAATTCAGAAGCAAGGGCGTCGGCTAAAGCACCTGCAAATAATGTATCTTCTAGATTGAAATTATTTTTCCAGCCGCTACAAAGTAAAATTACATCGCGGTTTTCCTGTATCAAGTAATCGCAAATCGCTTTTTTGTTTAAAAAGCTTCCAATAATAACTCGATGGGCTGCTTTGGATAATTGTATGGCCTGTGTTCCGTTGGTTGTTGTCATGGCAATGGATGCGCCATTTATTTCTTCAGTCATGTAACTAAAGGGCGAATTGCCAATACTGAAGCCATCAACAGGCTTACCATCACGCTCAGCAGCAGCAATAAAACCTTGTATTTTATATTGCATACACTCTTCGGGGGTGGCCACCGGAATAATTTTGGATGCACCATGGGCAAAGGCAACACAAATGCTGCTTGTAGCTCTTAACACATCAATAACAACCACAACTTTCTCTTCTAAGCTTGTAAGTTGAAGTAGTAATGGGGAAAGTACGGTTTGTATTTTTTGCATAACCAATTGCCGAATTCAGCATACGAAAAAACAAATAAAAATCGGAAATCATCCCATTTTACTCGATTTTTCGATTCTATCCTAGTATTAATAGAATTTAATTTTGCTAATTCTATGTTGTTTTAGTGTTTTTATGTTTTCAATGAAATTTGCCTAATTTTTATTTGTATTTTTGATAAGGGTACGCAACGTTTATGAAATTCGTTGCGATTACCCCTAAAAATCACCGAACTGTCATGCAAGAAAGCGAGGCTGAGCTCATCGAGGGATGTAGACAAAACAACAGGAAAAGCCAGGAGCGACTTTACAAAAAGTATGCTGGGCTGATGCTGGGAATTTGTCTTCGTTACGTAAAGAGTAGAATGGAGGCTGAAGATGTGATGATGGAAGGGTTTATGAAAATTTATAAATTAGTAGGAAACTATACCGCCACAGGTTCTTTTGAAGGTTGGATGAAGCGCATCATGGTATATACGGCCATTGAACACTATAGAAAAATTAAGAGAATGCCTTTTGATGAATTTCAAGCTCACGATGTTCAAGTGAATGATTACGTAATCGACAATATGACAGCAAGGGATATTATTAAACTTATGGACGAAATGCCGGAGGGTTATCGTATGGTACTAAATATGTATGCCATCGAAGGCTATTCGCATAAAGAAATCTCTGAGGCTATGGGAATTAGCGA
This sequence comes from uncultured Bacteroidota bacterium, assembly GCA_903850915.1. GTDB lineage: Bacteria > Bacteroidota > Bacteroidia > UKL13-3 > UKL13-3 > CAINMV01. The sequence goes on along the minus strand of CAINMV010000037.1, from coordinate 63,033 downwards.
AGGAACTAGCAAATCGCAGCTTAGTCGTGGCAAGGTATTCTTGAAAAATTTAATGGAAAAATCATTTTTATCACATGTTAAAAATTAACCATGAGTTCATTAAAAAGTAAATTTGAAGATTTTAAGGAGGAGCCAAAATATGCTTCGTGGCAGAAGCTGTTAAAGCAACTTGATGCAGAAATACCTGTTCAGAAAAAACGGAGATACTATTTTTGGGTTCTTCCTTTTGTTTTTATTGGAGCTATCGCTTTATGGTTAACTTCAATGAATTTCTCAGCCCAAAGAATTATTGTTGATACTCAAAAAGAGCAAGTACGCTTTGCCGCCATTGCTGATGTTGGAGAAAAAACAGAGTCCTTAGCGCTTAATGAATTACATCAGCGCCTTAGCACAGTTGAAGTTCATGAAGTTCATCCAAAGGTAACACCCCAAAAGGTTGCCCGCTACAATTCAAATCAAACTAAAATAATTTTACAGGATGAAGAGGCTATCGCTTCGCCTAGTTCACCAAATACACCAAAGCCTACAACGTTGCTCTCAATTAATGGTTTAACGTCAGAAGCAGAAATCAACACAGGCGTAAAAAATGATTCTGAAGAGGTGGCTCAGGTGGCAGATCCGAATACAAATGAATCTTTGAGAATTGATTCTGTTTTAGCTGCTGAAGCGATACGAATTAAACCGAATGAAAAGAAGGAAGATAATTTTGAATTAGAAATTTACTATGCTCCAGGTATAAGTAATATAATTCTAAAAGATCCTTTGGTTAAGTATTTTACTCCTAAAACTATTGCCGACAATAAAAATCTACGCAAGGGTATTAGCAAAATAGGTTTTAGTTATACTACTGGTTTTGGTGTAAAAATGAATGTCATTAAAAATCTTCGCGTTAAGTCGGGTTATTATTTTACGCAGGTTAATCAAACCCTTTATTACAATACAACTACTTCTTCTTGCAATTGCGGACAAGCTGTTTCACTATCACAGATTGATCCCAACCTGCAGGAAAAAAATATGAGTAACATCGGTGATACAATCTCTGTTGGGAATACGCATTCTTTTAACAATAAATATGCACTCAACGAAATACCTGTAGTTTTTGAATACGCCATGCCGATGCCTAAATATAAAAATTTAAGCACAGTTATTCATATAGGATTCTCATATATGTTTATTAGAGGTATTACAGCTCGAATGCCTGATGCCGATAATGTTGGTTTTGTCGACATCATTAATAAAACAGCGAACGTTGACCTCTTTCCTTCGTATAAGGATGCCATTAATACAATACTAGGTTATGGAATTGTTTACAAAGCCAAGCGAAATGTGGAGTGGTCACTTGCTCCTCAATTTAAAATCGCAGTCACTAGTATTTCAAAAAATAGTCATTGGTATCGTGAATATCCCTGGCAGTTTCAAGTAGGAATGGGTGTTGGTAAGCGTTTCTAAGTTATCTTAATTGTTGTTTCCTCTTGGGTGATACTTATTCACTATTTGATGCAAATATTTACGATCGAGATGCGTATATATTTCTGTAGTCGTAATACTGGCATGTCCAAGCATTGCCTGAACAGCTCTTAAGTCGGCCCCATTTTCAATTAATACTGTAGCAAAACTATGACGAAAAGTATGTGGCGAAATAGACTTTTTGATGCCAGCTTCTTTTACAAGTTTTTTAACAATAAGAAATACCATCACTCTGGAAATGGCTTTACCACGGTTGTTTAAAAAAAGAATATTTTTAGACCCAGTATCTATTTTTGATTGTGCCCTTTCTTTAGTATAGTTGGCAATTTGTTTCAACGCAATCTTGCCAATAGGAACAAGTCGTTCTTTATCGCCCTTGCCGGTAACCCTAATAAACTTTTCTTGCGGATAAATATCGGTGAGTTTTAAGTTAACCAATTCACTTACCCGCAAACCGCAGCTGTAAAGTGTTTCCACAATAGCCCTGTTGCGATGTCCGAAGGGAATGGAGAGGTCAATAAAATCTAAAATCTTATCTATTTCTTGTCCCGACAGCACATCTGGCAAATTTCTGGCTAGGCGTGGTGCTTCCAATAGTTCGGCTGGACTAGCTTTAATAATCTCCTCATTCAACAGAAACTCAAAAAATGCTTTAATACCTGATATAATGCGAGCCTGCGAAAAGGCACTTAAGCCAAGTTCATGAAGCCAGCCAATGAATTCGCGAAGGTATTTAAGTGTAAATTCTTGTGGCGATAAATTAAGTTGGTGAAAATCTACAAATTGGGTAAGTTTATTCACATCATCGAGATACGCCTCAATAGTATTTTTGGAGAGACCCTTCTCTAATTGCAAATAAGCTTTGAAGCTTTTTTTATACCCTGTCCAACTCATAATTTAATTTACTTTCTTGTTTATTTTGGAAACAACAGGAGTAAATATTTAATTTAACTTTGCACAAAAATACAAAATGAATATTTGCATTATCAATGGGCCAAATTTAAATTTAGTAGGACGAAGGCAGCCAGAAATCTATGGTGACATTTATTTCGAAGAGTATTTCGAACGGCTAATTGAGAAATACTCTGAAGTTAATATCTCTTATTACCAAAGCAATGTGGAGGGTGAATTAATAAATCAACTACAAGAAGTGGGCTTTATTTATGATGGAATTATTTTAAATGCAGGGGGCTATTCACATACGTCTGTGGCAATAGCTGATTGTGTTTCATCTATTTCTACTAAAGTCATAGAGGTGCATATAAGCAATATTCTTAATCGCGAGGAATACAGGCATTCTTCATTAGTTTCAAAAGCATGCCAGGGTAGTATCATCGGATTGGGTTTGCGAGGGTACGAATTGGCTTTGAAATATTTTATCGAGTTACAATGATAAAAATATCGGCTGTTATTATCACACACAATGAAGAGAAAAACATTGCGCGTTGTTTGCATTCACTTGCAGGGCTTGCGGATGAGGTGGTGGTGGTAGACTCAAATAGTACCGATAATACCGTACAAATTTCTAGGGATTTAGGAGCACGCATTGTAAACCACATTTTTGAAGGGCATATCCAACAAAAAAATTTTGCAATCACACAAGCATCGAATCCGATTATACTTAGTATGGATGCTGATGAATGTCTCGATGAAACATTGAAACAAGAAATTAGCAAACTAAAAAGAAATTTTAATGTTGATGGTTATTCTATGAATCGCTTAACCAACTATTGTGGTCAGTGGATAAAACATTGTGGCTGGTACCCAGATGTTAAATTACGCTTGTGGGATAGTCGTAAAGGCAAATGGGGAGGTATTAATCCTCATGATAAATTTGAAATGCATAAGCCAGATGCTAAAATCCAACATTTAAAAGGCAATTTATTGCATTACAGTTATTATACCGTTGCAGATCACCGTAATCGTTCTCATCGATATGCCGAAATCTCTGCCAAAGCCTTATTCGAGCAAGGTGTTACAATTTCATATCCCATGATTTATATTAAGGGCTTCAGTAAATTTATACGTAATTATATTTTGCACCTTGGGTTTCTTGATGGCATTAATGGAATAAGAATTTGTTGGATAACGGCAATAGAAACATTTCGTAAATATTATTTACTTTTTAAAATGCATAAAAAAAAGCCCGAAACCAAATAGTTTCGGGCTTTTGAGTTTTTAATAAGTATGGCCTACCAATCTTCGTCGTCTGCCATTCTAGGGTCAAGAAGACGTTTTTTAAGTTCGACAATAAACTTCTTAATTTCTTCGTCGGAACCTTTTACAATCAGATCTGTACTTTTTACACCCACTTTCGATTCAAGATAATATTCCATATTAACTGGGCGTGGCTCTGGTGTTAGTGAATTTGGAGGTGGCAAATGTCTTATATTGTCTATTTTATAGCGATAGCGTCCAGCCTTAATATCAAGAGTAAATGTGAAATCTATATTTCCAACGGGTACTTTTGAGAAGCTATTCGGCTTTGTGTAAACAGGAAGCTGCAACGTAACCTGAATTTTTTCATTTTTCTTATTTAAAGGAATCATTTTTCCATAAACACCAAATTTGCGTTTCAACAGCTTTAAACAACGGATATATATCGAATCTTCCTGTGATTCTTCCTGTTCTACAATTTCACGGTAAGTGATAAGGTTGGTGATTGTATCGATGTTCGTCATTTTTAAACGAACATAGGGTTTCACCATTGGCGTTGCCTCCCCTCCACTTTGGGTTGAGCTATCATCATTAGCATAGGTATAGTTGGTTAAACTATCCGTTGGGGTTGCAGGACTAGTAGTTTGGGAAAAGGCAGAAAAAACACCTAAGACCAGCGCACTAAATAGGATTTTCTTAATCATCTTTATGGAATAGATTGTATTATTTTATGAATGGCAAATTTAAGCATGAATTGGTCGTCAATAAAAGTTAATGATTGCAAATTTTCAACAATGTTTGTAAATATCTATCGAAAAGAAACATCTTGAATATAATATTATACGTTTATTTAGGATCACGAATCTAATATCTTATAAAATAACTTTAATTTGCATCTATATTTAACTAAAGTTGCCTGCCAAATAAACATAACTTTCAATTTAGCACTTTCTCTATTAAAATGTTTAAGTCATTCTATTTTTTCCTAATATTTTTCAGTTTATTTATTAATTGTAATATGTCACAACCTACACAACCCCAAAACATAGATCATAATGAGCCCGATGTCCATTCATTTGCAAAGCCAGAGGAGGCCATCATCACACATATACACTTAAATCTGAATGTCGATTTTGACAAGCACTTACTAATGGGTTTTGCAAAAATCAATTTCAAGAATTTAACTGGAGCAGATCGACTGATTCTCGATACACGAGATCTTGAAATTTCTCGCATCACGCAAGGTGATGACGAGCGTGATGTGAAATTTACCTTTGGAGACGAGGTGAAGTTTTTGGGTAAAGCCTTAAATATATTTGTTGATAAAGGCGTTAGTTTGGTTACTATTTATTATAAAACGGCTCCCGATGCTGCAGCATTAATGTGGCTAACACCAGAACAAACAGCTGGAAAGCAGTTCCCGTTTATGTTCTCTCAGTCGCAAGCAATATTAGCTCGTACTTGGGTTCCTTGTCAGGATGGCCCAGGTGTGAAATTTACCTATAGTGCCGACATCACGTGTCCTTCCAATTTAATGGCGCTGATGAGTGCAGAAAACGATACTTTAGTGCATAAAGATGGTAAATATCATTTTAATATGCCACAACCTATTTCTAGTTATTTAATGGCTATTGCTGTTGGTGATGTTCGTTTTCATGCGTTTGGTAAAAATACAGGTGTTTATGCTGAGCCTGTGATGCTCGAACGATGTATCTATGAATTTGAGGATATGCAAAAAATGGTTGATGCAGCCGGCGAACTCTATGGAGAGTATGCTTGGGGACGTTATGATGTGATTGTACTACCTCCTTCATTTCCATTTGGTGGAATGGAAAATCCAAGGCTCACCTTTGCCACACCAACGATTATTGCAGGCGACCGCAGTTTAGTGGCGCTTGTAGCACATGAGTTAGCACACAGCTGGAGTGGTAATCTGGTAACTAACGCTACTTGGAACGATTTTTGGCTGAACGAAGGTTTTACCATGTATTTTGAAAATAGAATCATGGAGAAACTTTATGGAAGTGACTATGCTGATATCTTGGATGTATTGGGTTTTAATGAGTTAGAGTCGACGGTGAAGGAATTGGGTGACACAAGCGCAGACACACATCTGTATCTGCAATTAAAAGATCGTGATCCCGATGACGGAATGAATGATATAGCGTATATAAAAGGACAGTTTTTTTTAAAGACTATAGAGAGTGTTGTTGGACGAGAAAAGATGGATGTTTTTCTAAAAAAATACTTTTCTGAACACGCCTTTCAAAGTATGAACACAGCGAAATTCATTGCTTATTTAAATGAAAATTTAATTCATGGTGATACCGCTGTTGCAAACAAAATAAAGATGAACGACTGGATTTTCGGTCCTGGCATTCCATCGAATTCCTTCCGTGTGAATAGTGTTTTACTCGAAAAGGCTGCTTCTCAGGCAAAAGCATTTATGGCGGGGGCGCTTCCAAAGGAGCTTGAAACAAAAGGCTGGAGCACCCACGAGTGGCTTCAGTTTCTTCGGTCACTTCCCGAAGGTTTATCTAAAGATCAAATTGCCGCCTTGGATAAAAAATTCCACTTCACTAACAGTGGTAATTGCGAAATATTATGTGATTGGTTTCAACATACGATAGCAAGTTCTTATTTACCTGCAGAAGCCCAGCTGGAGTTATTTTTAACAAATGTGGGTCGACGTAAATTTATTGTGCCGCTTTATAAAGCACTGGTGAAAACACAAGAAGGAAAGGCATTCGCTACCAAGGTTTATGCTCATGCCCGCGTGGGCTATCATAGTGTTGCACAACAAACCATCGACGACCTATTGAAATAAATAGTTTTAATTATTATGGATCTTAAAGAAAAAATAAAACAACGTGCCGATGCGCTCTATTCCGATGTAGTTGGCTATCGTCGGCACTTGCATCAGAATCCTGAGTTGTCGTTTCACGAAGAACAAACTTCGGCGTTTGTGAGTGAGCGGCTAACGGCCCTTGGAATCAAGCATCAAAAGGGTGTAGCAGGGTTTGGTGTTGTTGGTATTATCGAAGGTAAAAATCCTGAAAGTAAAATTAGAGCGCTTCGTGCTGATATGGACGCCTTACCTATTAATGAAGTTAATGATGTAAGTTATAAATCCAAACATATAGGTGTGATGCATGCTTGCGGTCATGATGCGCATACAGCGTCATTGTTAGGTGCTGCTCAAATATTAAATGAGCTGAAATCGGAGTGGAATGGTACAATAAAATTGTTGTTTCAGCCAGCGGAGGAAAAACTTCCTGGCGGAGCTAGTTTGATGATTAAAGAAGGTGTGCTGAAAAATCCAGACGTACAGTTTATGCATGGTCAGCATGTGATGCCACAGATTCCTGCTGGTAAAGTGGGCTTTCGCAGCGGCCTATATATGGCATCTACCGATGAGTTATATGTAACCGTAAATGGAAAGGGTGGACATGGAGCGATGCCGCATTTAAATATCGACCCCGTGCTTATAGCCTCTCATATTATTGTGGCATTGCAGCAGGTAGTGAGCAGAACAGCCAATCCAATAATCCCAAGTGTATTAAGTTTTGGAAAGGTAATCGCCAACGGTGCCACCAATGTTATTCCTAATGAAGTTTATTTAGAAGGCACCTTTCGTACTTTAGATGAGAAATGGAGAGGAGAGGCGCATTTACGAATGAAGCAGATGGCTGAAGATATGGCAAAGGCCATGGGAGGAACATGTGATTTTGAAATCCGCAAAGGGTATCCCTTTTTGTATAATGATGAGACCCTTACTGCGATAAATAAGAAACTCGCACAAGACTATTTGGGGGACGAGAATGTGATTGATTTGGATATTTGGATGGCAGCTGAGGACTTTGCTTATTATTCTCAGGTTGTTCCCAGCTGTTTTTATCGGCTGGGTACACGTAATGAAGCTCGAGGCATCGACTCCTCTGTTCACACGCCAACTTTCGACATAGAGGAAGAAGCATTGAAAGTTGGAGTAGGACTAATGGCTTGGATAGCCGTAAATTAAAATTAAATAATAGCGTTTTCGTTATTCCTTTCCTTTTGGAAGTTTAATGTCTTTTAACTTTCTGATGGTATTTATTACGGGAAAGGTGGTGATGATAATAAACCCAATGATGATATAGGTGGCATAGTTTATGATTCCTGGAAATTTATTCCCAAAATAATATCCTAAACTAATTAAGATGCCTACCCATAAAGCAGCGCCAGTGATATTGTATATAGAAAACTTCCTGAAGTTAAGTCGCACGGCTCCTGCAAATACAGGCACAAAGGTTCTTACGATTGGCAGGAAACGCCCTAAAACTAAGGCACGTGCGCCAAATTTATCGTAAAAAAGTCGGGTACGCGCTAGATATGATTTCTTGAAAAACCAAGATTCTTCTCGAGTAAATAGTTTATCTCCTAAATACCTGCCGATATAATACCCCGAGAAATTACCCACTACCGCGGCAACAAAAACAGATATTACAAGAATTGGGTAGGCAATATCTAATTTACCACTACCACAAAACGCGCCGGCTAAAAATAAAAAGTAATCGCCAGGAAGAAAAAAACCAACCAAAAGGCCTGTCTCCGCAAAAACAACCAGCAATATAGCTGCAAAACCGCCATACGTCAACAGTGCTTCAGAGCTTGTTAGGTTTTGGAGCCATTCCATAGACTACGAATTAAGGCTTTAAAATTGGCATTTTCGAATATATGAATTGAAAAGGCAATTATACTGCCAATATTGGGTATAAGTAGCTTATAAATAGGATGTTATGCGGTTTTTAGAGCCATGGTTTTAGACTTTTAAGATATTTTTTAAAGATATTTTGAATATTTGGATAAAACTCGTACTTTTGTCGCCCTTTAGAAAATAAAGCTCAACAATGGCAAATCATAAATCAGCAATAAAACGTATCCGTAGCGGCGCAACAAAACGTATGCGTAACCGTTATCAAATGAAATCTACACGTACAGTTTTAAAAACAGTTCGTGCAAGTAAAACAAGAATCGAAGCAGCACCTTTATTTCTTAAAGCTTCAAGTATGTTAGATAAATTAGCAAAACGCGGTATTATTCACAAAAATAATGCAGCCAATAAAAAATCTAAGTTAGCTAAAGCAATAGCTAAATTAGCTTAATTTCAGGTTAAGTTTTTCATGGTTAAAGCCGGTGATTCAGTTTGCCGGCTTTTTTTTTGCCCTAAATGCCGATTAAATAGGCGTTTAATTGCCGACGCGTGTTATTTCCCGCTTTAAAGAAGAGATTTCATGATTTCAAAAACCGGTTAAAATTAACCTTCAGCTTCCCTCAAGTTCATAATCTGCTCGAGCGCATCAGGCACAACATCGCTGCAAATGGTAATGAAACTTCCTTTGGTAGCATGTTTAATAGCATAGTCAATAGCCTCCGATTCTTTCGGAATAACCTTAACTTTTTTCGTTGGACTAATATTATGAATGCCTTGAAGCATCAAATCGATGATTTCTTTATCGGTTTTACCTCTTAAGTTTCGATCTTGACGAATAATAATCTCATCGAAAATTTTGGCAGCATACTCCCCAAGTTGAATGGTGTCTTCATCTCGTCTATCGCCTACACCAGCTATGATACCGGTTTTTTTCGTTGCATCTATTTTGGCAATAAACTTACCAATGGCACTCAGTCCGTGGGCATTGTGAGCGTAATCAACCAGCACCTTGAAGTGTTTAAAGTCGAACATATTCATTCGTCCTGGAGTTTGAACTGGTGATGGAATAAAGGTTTGAAGAGCCAAACGTACATCTTCGATTTTAAAATTGCGAATATGTGCCGCCAAAATTGCCGGCAAAACATTGGCAATATTGAATTCTGCTTTTCCGCCGAAGGTAAGAGGAATATTGGTGACCTTCTCAACGCGAATTTTCCACGTCCCCTTCATTATCGTTACGTAGCCGTTTTCAAAAACAGCAGCCAAACCGCCTGCTTGGGTATGTAGAATAATATGATGATTATGCTCATCCATGCTGAAATAGGCAATTTTACAGTTTAAGCCTTGATTCATAGCAAAAACACGTTCATCATCGGCGTTTAAAATCGCATAGCCACCGGGTAAAACACTCTCAGGTATTACTGCTTTTACTCTAGCCAATTGCTCAAGTGTGTCAATGCCTTGAAGTCCTAAATGGTCGGCAGCGATATTGGTTACAATGCCGATATCGCAATTGTGAAATCCTAAACCAGCTCTTAAAATTCCGCCACGAGCGCTTTCAAGAACTGCGAAATCTACGGTAGGATCTTTTAATACGAATTCTGCAGAAACAGGCCCCGTGCAGTCTCCTTTCATCATCATTTGGTTTTGGATGTAGATGCCGTCGGTAGTTGTGAAGCCGACATTATGGCCCATTTGCTTCACAATATGTGCAATTAAACGTGTGGTGGTTGTTTTCCCATTGGTACCTGTGATGGCGATTATAGGAATTCTTACATTGTTTCCAGGAGGATACAACATATCAATGACAGGTTCGGCTACATTTCTTCCAATACCTTCGGTGGGTTCGAGGTGCATTCGAAAACCAGGTGCAGCGTTAACTTCCAAAATAGCGCCCCCGTTTTCTGAAACAGGAACACTTAAATCATGGGTCATTATATCAATACCACATATATCAAGTCCTATAATACGTGCAATACGCTCGCACATAAACACGTTACTTGGATGAACCATATCGGTAACATCGGTTGCCGTGCCACCAGTAGAAATATTTGCAGTTGGTTTTAACCAAAGCTCTTCACCAGCAGGCAGTACCGAAGCTAAGGTGAGATGCTTTTCTTCAAGTATATTTAAGGTGAAGTCATCTACTTTTATGGAAGTCAGCACCTTTTCATGACCATAGCCGCGACGAGGGTCTTGGTTTACGATATCAATAAGTTCTTGAATAGAGTGCTTCCCATCGCCAGTAACTGCGGCAGGAGTGCGCTTTGCGGCAGCAATAAATTTGTAATTGATAACCAAAATCCTGTGATCAAATCCGGTGATGAATTTTTCAACAATAATTTTGCGTCCATATTTTTTGGCGGCTTCAAAACCTCGTACCACCTCTTCCCAATTTTGCAGGTTTGTGGTAGCTCCCTTGCCATGATTTCCATCGATAGGTTTAGTCACCAAAGGATATCCCAATTTTTTAACCGCTAAGTCAAGGTCTTCAAGGTCTACGCATATTCGTCCGCGTGGTACTGGTATTTCGGCAGCCTCCAAAAGATTCTTTGTGTCTTCCTTATCGCAGGCAATTTCTACAGCAATACTACTTGTTGTGCTTGCTATGGTTGCCTGAATACGTTTTTGATTAATGCCGTATCCAAGTTGAACCAAAGAAGCACGGTTTAATCTAATATACGGAATTTTACGTTTGATGGCCTCTTCCACAATAGAACCCGTAGATGGACCAAGGCGCTCTTCTTCGCGCATCTCACGTAGCTTTTGAATGTCGTCGGATAAATCATATGGAAGATTATCAATAAGGGCTTCCGCAATTCGAACAGCACAGCGTGCGGCGTATATGCCGGCCTTCTCTTCATAATAACTGAATACGACATTATAAACTCCTTTAGTGCTTGTTTCGCGGGTACGACCGAAGCCAACATCCATACCAGCAAGCGTTTGTATTTCGAGTGCAATATGTTCAATAACGTGGCCCATCCATGTTCCCGTTTCTACACGGTAAAAAAAACCACCAGGTTGATTTTCACTACATCGATGGTCATACATGGTTGGAAACATCAATTTTAGGCGTTCTAAGAACCCGTCAATCATATTGGTAGGGCGTTCCTCCATTTCTTCCAAATCAAGACGCATCACAATCAGATGATGGCGACGAATGCTCCAATAGTTGGGGCCTTTCATTACTTTTATATCAATAATATTCATGTGGAGTGTGTAGGATTATTATTCTTGAAAAACGGTGATTTATAAAAAAAAGAATCGAGGCTTTTTTGTTGCAAGATAGAATTTTAAAACGTGTTGAAAAATAAATACGTCTATACCATAAAAAAATAGTTGTTTGCTAATCTTAATATAGGCTTAAAACTAATTGTTTAAGACCTATTTTTGCAATTATACATGATACAAGGAATACTAATACCCGTAGGCGGAGCCGAAGATAAAGGTACAGATTTGGAGGCAGGAATTATTGAGCGGAACCGCTTGAATTTTATGGAGATGGGTATTCTTAAGAATATCACCAAGTTTTTAACGGACAAGGCCTCTCGGATTGAAGTGGTGACTACAGCATCCTCTATTCCTGATGAGGTAGCCGATAATTATTTTCACGCGTTTAAAGTTCTTGGATTTGAGAATGTAGGACACCTGAGAATTCGCGATCGTAATGATGCAATAATGCAGGATAATATTATACGATTAAAGCAATGTCAGTGCTTGATGTTCAGTGGTGGAAATCAATTGCGTCTTTCGTCTATTTTTGGAGGAACAGATTTTTTAGACATTACCTTACAACGATATCAAGAGGAGAATTTTATTATTGCAGGCACTAGCGCAGGCGCTATGGCCATGAGTGGCACTATGATATACGAGGGTAATGCAGGTCGAGCACATTTAAAAGGGGAGGTGAAGCTAACCACAGGACTTGGTTTTTTGCCGGGTGTCATCATCGATTCACATTTCGATAAGAGAGGTCGATTTTCGCGTTTGGCTCAAGCAGTGGCTGCAAACCCAGGCGCTGTGGGTATTGGGTTAGGTGAAGATACTGGCGTTGTGGTTCGACATGGTAGCGATTTGGTTGCAATTGGAAGTGGCGCTGTAACTATTGTTGATGGACGAAATATTCGTCATAATAATATTGCCGATATTGATGAGAAGCAGCCAATAAGTGTTGAAGGGCTTATTGTACATATTATGGAAGCAGGCAATGCCTATAATTTAAAAACTAGGGTCTTCGACGAAGGTAATGTAGTGGCTGGTTAATTAAATTGTTGGTTATTACAGTGATACTATCGTAATTTACCTTCCTAAAATCATCTTATCTGCCTGATTAATTAGATACTATAGTTTTTATTTAATCTTTCGTTTCTGTTTTTTAAAACATAAGAAACTAAAACTCATTCTCGCCATCATAATGCCTGAAAACGATACATAAATATCGCTATCATTTTTTCGTTCCTATAATATATCTAACTTGCCGAAAAATAAGATGACGGTGAGTGACAAATTACACGTGCAATTTTGAACTTTTAATTTTCTTTCATCATGAGACATTTGTTTCTGCTATTTATTCTGATTAGCTCAATTACCTCAACCATTTTTGCACAACAAAATTTTTGTTCCGAGGTTAAATCCAATCGCGGTCGTTACTGTCCTGAATCAGGACCGGAAAGCATCCAGGAAGTTCTTATGAACAAGTATGATGTTAAATTCTACCACCTTAATTTAAATTTAGAGCGTACCTCAACGGATATTAGCGGCTGGGTAAGATCTATCTCAATAGCAATTAGCCCGCTCGATACTTTCGCTTTTGAGCTTTACAATGCCATGATTTTGGATTCTGTTTTTTCTGGAACACAAAAGTTGTTGACCGCCCATGTTGGAAACTTTTGTTATGCAAAATTTCCAACAACAAAAGCGCTAGGTGCACTTTTGGATATAAAAGTATATTATCATGGTACTCCACCAAAACCAGGCACTGCCGCTATTGGTGATGGAATTACAAATGCAACCGACGCATCGAGTGGACTCCAGGTTACCTATACTTTAAGCCAGCCATATAGCGCTGAAGAATGGTGGCCTTGCAAACAAAGTCTGCAAGATAAAATTGATTCTTCTTATGTATACATAACCACAGATAGTGCGAATAAAGTGGGGTCGAATGGCAAATTGAAAAACACAGTAGTCATAGGTAATAAAAAACGCTATGAGTGGCAACAAACCAATCCAATTGAATGTTATTTAATTTCAGTGGCAGTCACCAAATACTATGATTATAGTTTTTATGCCTATCCGGTGAATACCCCGCCTATTTTAATTCAGAATTACATTTACGATAACCCCACCACTATTGCAGCCATGAAGCCCCAATTTAACAATACAAAATCTATTATGGAATTGTATTGTAAATTGTTTGGGCCTTATGCTTTTGCCAATGAAAAATATGGACATAGTATGGCGCCGCTCGGTGGTGGTATGGAACATCAAACCATGACTACTCTAGGTGTAATAAATTACGAAATAATTGCTCATGAGCTCGGACATCAATGGTTTGGCGATGCGGTAACTTGTGCCACGTGGAATGATATTTGGGTGAATGAAGGGTTTGCTACATATACCGCGTATTTGGCTTATCAATATTTGGATACAGCAAGGGCGCCACAATATATGGTGAACTCGCATAATAGCGCTATGAGTGCTCCCGATGGTAGTGTATGGTGCAATGATACTAGCAATGTAGGACGAATATTCAGCAGTCGCCTAACATATCAAAAGGGCTCCTCAATTATTCATATGATTCGTTTTGAATTAAATAACGACACCCTCTTTTTTAATATTTTGAAGGAGTATATCCGAAAATTTAAAGGTGGCACAGCCACAGCCCTAAATTTCAAAAAGGTGGTTGAAGATTTGTCAGGCAAGGACTTCACTCGATTTTTTAATCAATGGTACTTTGGCGAAGGATATCCTACGTTTAACCTATTCTGGAATCAGCTGGGTAGCCGTCTGAGTATTATTAATGCACAGTCCACTTCGATGCCATCGAGTGTAAGTTTGTTTAACACCCCAGTTGAGTATAAAATTAAAACTACAAAAGGGGATACTACCATAAAAGTATATTTCACCAAAAATGTTCAAGGTACAGCAATCACCATTAAAGACTCAGTAATTGCAGTGCAGGTGGACCCATCTAATTGGCTGCTTTGTAAAAGCAGCTCTGTAAAAGACCCCAATCAACTGCCCATTGGAATAAATACAGATTCGCCTCTAATACCTGATATTTTTATTTATCCGAATCCATCAAAGGATGAAATTACAATAACTACAGGAACTTTCAATGCTCCACTTTCGTACCGCATTTATGATGCACTAGGAAAGGCTGTAAAAAGTGGTGTTTTGTTGAATGCTAATACCTTGTTGGATACGCATACACTCGCAACGGGCTTTTATGTTATTCGCGTTGGCGATCATAACCAAATGGCCAGCAAGTTTGTTAAGCAATAGCCGCGTTTATTAAAGGATATTCTCTAAATTTATGAAGCTTTTTACTTTGAATTGGCTTATGCAATCCTGGTTTTTTTGGAAACGCACAGCATTAAGTAAGTTAAAAATTTCACTTGAGATATTATCCGCATTCCCCTCATTTCTTTTAATAATCGTTTTATTGTTCCGAATCGCATGAAAATGCCATAATTGTCATAAAATTAAAAAATGGCACTTTTTTTCTTAAAAAAACACCCTTATTGTAAAAAATACAATATCTTGCAAATTAATTAACGTAATGATAATCTTAATTAGATTGTATATGCCCATGTTAAATTCATTTGCTTTTATAAACGAAGTCTTTGTGAGGGTGGGTTATGCATTTACTAATACGTTTCGATCGTTCGTATTTTTTGGAAATTCTAATTTTCTATTTCAGCCCTCAACAAAAAATAGGGTTCCATTCTGCTTTAGTTCATCATCATATTATAATAAAGCAAATGACTGAGGCGCATTTAATACACCAACTTCGCTCTGGGGATAGGATATCCTTTAATGACTTTGTTTCTGCCTATAAAGAAACGGTTCTTAATGTGTGTTATCGTTTTCTTATGAATAAAGAGGATGCAGAGGATGTTTCTCAAGAAGTTTTTATTGAAGTGTTTAACTCTATTGATAAGTTTAAGGGTGAATCGAAACTGAGTACTTGGATGTACCGCATTGCTGTTGCAAAATCGCTAGATGAAATTAAGCGCCAGCAAAGAAAGAAGCGAGTGAGTACGGCAGGCATTACCTCAGGACTTGACGAGATAGCGCATCGGTTGATTTGTAAGGACAGGCCAGACAAAAGACTTGAAGATAAAGAGAGCGTTGGGTTGTTTTTTCATGCTTTAAATTGCTTGCCCGACAACCAACGAATGGCAATTACCCTAAGTAAGTTGGACGGCTATAGCAATACCGAAATAGCACGAAAGATGAAGACAACATTAACAGCAGTAGATTCATTAATTTATAGGGCAAAAAAGAATTTTAAGTTAACTTTGATGAGTCAATTGCGAGACATAAGCCGAATTCAAAATTCAGAATCAAGCCAGTCCGCTGTTTTTAATATGGTCGGTTAATAAAAAGAAGGAATTGTAACTTTAAAATCAAACAATGACAAACCATCCTCTTAGTTCATATACCAAAGCCCATTCAGGAAATGCTCCTGCAATAGTTGGAATTACGAACTATTTTAAAAGTAGGATCAATTTTGATATAAAAACATTGTTTTTTATATTACTTCTAAACTTTAGTGTATGCCTTTCAGCACAAACTAAGGTAGTACGAAAAGGTGAACATTACAGTTTTTATAGGAATGGGGCACCATATTACGTGAAGGGTTTAGGAGGTGACGTAAATCTTGATCGAGTGGTGGCTATTGGAGGCAATTCTATTCGAATTTGGGGCGTAGAAAATGCGCAGCAGGTGCTTGATGAAGCTCAAAAAAGAGGACTCACCGTGATGTTAGGGTTGTGGCTTCAGCACGAACGTCATGGCTTTAATTACAGCGACTCAGAAAAAGTACTCAAGCAGTTAAATTATTTTAAGACGATAATAGATAAATATAAAAATCATCCAGCACTGCTGATGTGGGGTATTGGTAATGAGCTCGACCTAAACTATACAAATACAAAATGTTGGAATGCAGTGCAAGATATTGCCAAGTATGCACATGCAGTTGATCCAAACCATCCAACTTCAACTGTTACGGCAGGCTTAGATTCCTCAGAGGTGCAACTAATTAAAAAGAATGCACCGGACGTTGATGTTTATTGTGTGAATACGTATGGTGACATCGCTAATGTTCCATTAAATATTGCAAAATTTGGTTGGGATGGCCCTTATATGATTACCGAATGGGGGCCTAATGGATATTGGGAATCACCGAACACTACTTGGAAGGCAGCCATTGAACAGACTAGTGCTGAAAAAAAGCGAGTTTTTTATGATCGCTATAAAAATTATATCGACGCCAACAAAGAAAAGTGTTTGGGCTCATACGCCTTCTTGTGGGGTATGAAACAAGAGTATACTGAAACTTGGTTTGGTTTGTTTACAAAAGATAACTTACCTACAGAACCAATCGACGCACTTGAAATGGTTTTCACAGGCAAGAATCCAACGCTGCCGGCTCCAACTGTTGTTAGTATGACACTTAATAACTCCAGCGATAATAAGGATATCAGGTTGAAAGCCGAGGAGATTTATAAAGCAGATGTGGTTGCTGAAATAGGAGTGAACATGGATAATTTAGTAGAAGATTCTAACCATGCTTTTGTTTACACTTGGAAAGTGCTTTCCGAAAGTAGCGATAAGAAATCGGGCGGAGACGCAGAAGAAGAAGCTCAAGAAATTCATGGACTAATAAAACACGGATCGCGAAGTGCCATTGAATTGAGAGCACCAAAGGTCGAAGGCGCCTATCGTATTTTTGTTAAGGTAACGTCAAATGGAAAGGTGGCTTATGCCAATATTCCTTTTTGGGTTGAGAAACGTGCTGAACAAGATGGACAGGCGCGATGGATTGAATTTAAGAAAAAAGACATGAGGTCGTTTAACGAACAATAGTATGAAATTTAAATTTACGTGTTTAATACTTTTTGGCTTCTTATTCCAGCCCGGTTTTTTAGCAATGGCTCAGGAAAAAAATACAGCTGTTGATAGTACTTATCAGAATGGATTGAAATATTTTGAAGTCGGAAATTTTCCGAAGACTGCCGCCACTGCATTGAAACAGTTCAGTGTGAATGGGTATTATCGTTTTGTGTCCAATTATCGTCATTTAAACCAGGCCTATGCCCATCTCGAAAACAATAAAAACAATATTTTTGTTGGTGATGATAGTCAAATTCCTCAACTGATGTTGAATATGAGCGGAAGTGTGGCAAAAAACACCACTTTTGGTACCGATTTGTATATGTGGACACCCATGACCGGACTCGGAACAACGGAAAATGTTAAAGGTTTGAACTTAGGTATTAGTTTGTATGGAAACTTCACAAGCTCATTAGGTGATTTTAATGTTCGTACCGGAGGTATCAACTGGTATTCACTTACACCATTTACATTTCAATCAAATAAAGGTTATAATAGATATAGTATTTTTGAACGTAACCCATGGGATCCGAATACTAAAAATATGGATTCCCGCTATGCTGATTTTTATAATTCAGGAAGTATCAATCAAGATGAGCGTTGGGGTCAGCAAGCTTTTCAAGGAATGATTTTAGAGGCAAGCAGATTGCCAAAAGGATTTTCTGGTGTGATGATGTATGGCAAAACACAACTGAATGGAGGTCTTTCACCTTTGCCAAACAACTCAATAGGAGGAAAGATAAAAAAAGAATATGGCAGTAACTATATCAGTGCCAATACGTTTAATAATGTAAGTTATACCGATACGTTACAACAAACCCGCATAGGTTTTAATGTGGCAACTTTAGAGTTTCGAAATAAAATTAAACGCATTTTACTTAAAGGTGAATTGGGGATGGGCAGAGCCTTCGTGCAAGAAAAATCGAATGGATGGGGAGAGGCGCTTTCTTTAAAAATTTCAGGTGATTTATTTAAAAAGTATCCACTTGAAATGCATCTATTCAGAATTAGCTCTAAGGTGGTAAACAATAGCTCATCATTTATTAATACCTCTTTTGAGCAAACCCAAATACTTACTGCCAATACAAGCACACAGCCTGTATTACCTGCTGTTGCAAGTACAATGGCTCCTATTGGCCAACTGGTAAATAATAGACAAGGCGTGGATTTAAATGCACAAGTGAATATTGGAAAAATAAAAACAGCAATAGGGTATAATGTCAGTGCTGAAATTGAGAATCTTTCTTCTAAAATCACCTATGCTCATCCTGTAAACAGCTTGGTGTTGGCACATTTCTGGAGATGGGATTTTCCAAGCAACGTCGGACCTTACAATAATCTTTCTAAAATATACAGAAATGTTTATGAAACGGTAAACCTTACCTCCATAGATGCGACAACAGGCCTACCGTTAAAGAAAAAGTATTTTAATAGTGTTGAAATAAACTCAAAATACCATGGCAGTATGGGGGCGCATGATTTCTATATTTATTATCTCGGACAATTTAGCTCGGCTCAAAATAATTTAGCACCCCTAACAATATTTACCGAGAAGGCGCTATTACGAACATACTATCATCAATTAGAAACCTATTTTGGTATTAGCAATAATTTCATCTGGTGTAACTATGCCGGTTTTGAAAGAATTATTGCCAATTATGAAACACAAACAGATGTAGTCTCAAGGAGACCCAAAAACCAAACAGGAATAAGTATTGCAACAGGATTCGATATACGACTAAGTAAAGGTGCCGGACTTTATCTGCGACAACGGTGGATGAATTCGTACGACTCAAGTTTTAGTAAAGACAAATACAGTGGTTATGAAACTACCGCTGAAATTAAAATATTTTTTTAAATGTATAAATTAAAAATCCCCCTTGGCATGTTGTTCCTGCTTTTTAGCATTGGAGCATTATTCGCACAGCAAAAGCGTGCCGTAGATTTTATTGGTGGTGCGCGTTCAATGATGTCGAACAATAGGATTCTGGTAACGGATAGCTTTCCAGATACGCTAACCACGAAAAGAAACACAGGCGGTTATGCCTTGATAGATCTTGGTGTTAATATTAAGCCGAATAAGAACACTGAGATACTTGGAATGTTTCGAATTCGTAATCAATATGGTGGTTTTTGGGGTTCTGGTGTGAGCTTTGATGTCCGTCAGCTTTGGTTAAAGGGTGTTATCGCTAATGTAGTGCGTTACCAAGTTGGCGATTTAAATTTAAAACAAACGCCGTTTACCCTATACAATCACCACGCAGATAAATTGGACTCCTTGCCCGCTATTTTCAATTTTCAGAATCAAATTATTTCGTACGAGAAGTTCTATTTGAATAATACGTGGAGACAGCAAGGTGTGAATTTGGATTTTGGACTAAAATTCTCGAAATATTTAAAGGAAGCAGACTTTGATGGTTACCTCACACGATTGCTTGCCACAGATTTTGCCAAAGTGCCCGATAGGCTAATGGGCGGATTTACCGTCAACATATTACAAAGTAAAAATTTTGGATTCGGGTACAATAACTTTTCTGTATTCGATGTTAAAGGAACAATAATCGATAGTAACCGCTATCGTAACCTTGTCAATACTTTTAGTTTTATTTATAAAACACAAATCAAGAACAAACCCTTGGAAATAAAGGCTGAAGCGGGTCGTAGCCTATCTGAAACAACGGAAAACATAACGGCTTCTTCGATGCAGGATTATTTTATCCATGCCTATACCGAGTTTAAATTACCTAAACAACATCTTAATTTAAGCCTAGGTTATTTAAATGTAGGACCTGATTTCAGAAGCATTGGTGCTCAAAGTAAAAACGTAAATTATAATGCCACTCCAGAATTTTATAACCGATATGGTAATGCACAATCCAGTCGGCCATTAAGTGTAATGGATATAATACGAAATGACAATTTATATACCACTTCAGTGAATTCTAACCTAATGGTTACTAGCCCTATCTATAATAATATTTTACCATACGGAATCGCCACCTTTAATCGTGTAGGCGCCTATCTGAAAGCCAAGTTCGATAATCAAAAGGGTATTACATGCAATGCAACGCACAATAATTTATCCGAAATACGAGGTCAAGGTACATTTGCATTGAAGAAATTTACTCAAACAAAAGTAAATGCGGCTTTAGAAATCAATAAAATTATTAGCACAAAACGATCATTTAAAATTCAAGCTGGACTAGACTTGCAATCTACTATGCGTAAGTCGCAGGTGGAAGTAGAGCATGTTAAATTGAACACGCTAATTATGACTGTAGGATTGGAATATGAACTGTTCTCAAACATCGACATTTTATTGGGCACAATTAATGTAAACAACAAAGGCAATGATTTTAGTGATTCACGCAACGCCTACTCTGTTGTAGATTACTTAACCAATGTAAATTATGACTTACATCAACAAATCACAGCCTTTGGAATCCGATGCCGATTTTCTGATCGTATTTATCTTTGTGGTAACTACCAATACAGCAACTACAACGATAAGTTAAATTTGAATCCGCAGTACAAATTAAATCAATTTGCTATCACCTATAACATGACCTTCTAACCATGAAAAATATAACAATTGCCGTTTTTTGTTTGCTTCTATTAAATGCTTGTCGAAAAGACAATTCCAAGTTTGATGGGCCGAGCATTCAGGATCTTTACAGTAACTTTAAATTAATAGACAACTTCAAGTGCGATAAGGACAGTGTATCATTTGCTGCAGGCGAAGTGTCGCACTTCACTGCTAGTTTTAATAAAGCTGTAAAATGGCAGATATCCATTACAGGGACGACGTCAAAAGCCCAGAAAATAATTACAGGCCAAAGCAAAACAATTGATGCTAACAATGGAACCTGGAATGGATCTACTACCGTATTTCCAATTTTTGGAGTGGAAAATTGTATTGCTAAATTAACAGTGGAAGGTGTTACAGATAGTTTTCTGTTGCCTATTAAAATCAGGTCAACTAAAGTAAATAATGGTTTGGTAATTGCCGATTTTGAAAATGGTTTTAATTCGGCTTGGACAAAATTTGCTCAATCGGGTGCGAACATGGATTTTAATGTAAAGGCTGATACGTATGCTCCACAAGGAGCAAAATATTTAAATATGGCCGGTACGGTAAATTGGGATTGGTGTATCGGTTATATCGATTTTCCGGCAACAGCCTACAGCGCCTCTAATACCTTGGCTTTAGCCACGAATCCAGATGCGGTATTTTTCAATTGCTTAATTTATGGTGTGCCAAATACCAATTCATCGTTAGTTTTATTTCAGTTTAAAGAAGATGAAAATGCAGATGGAATATTTAACGCTGCCAATGAAGACGAATATGATTATCAAATAGATGTAAACTGGTCGGGATGGAAATTGGTAACTATAAAATACAGCGATGTTACCTCCATGGTAAATGGTCAGCCGGTAACGCCTAAAGGTAACAGCCAACATAATCCAAATAAAATAGGAAAAATATCGATGTACCATTTAGCCAATAAGGACAATGGTTTTGCAAGTTGCAAAATCGATTATCTTATCTTCACCTCTAGCCCAATTGAACCATAATGAAGCATTTGTTGCTATTCTGTTTTTTGCTTTTGATGTTCAGCCAATGTGTTGTTCATAAATCTTCTTTGGTACAAGTAAAGCAAAAAGAGTTGTATGATGTCGTTGCATCGGAAGACACTTCCTCTATCAATGGATTTAAAGATGTAGTAATTTTTGCAGATAACATGGACAACAGTGTTTGGGTATCCCCTGAAACGCAATGTGTTCAGTTAACAAAAGAGACTAAAGAAATTTATGCCGGCACCTATTCTTTACATGTAAAATGGGATAAAATCACAGGTGGTTGCAATTGGATTGGCATCGGTTTTGGCTGGAACAATTGGCAAGCTAAAGATATGATAGAGGTTGTTAATGACGCAGCCGTTCAGTTTCATGTGAAGGCAGTAAAAGGAAGCTTTAGCAATTTACCCGTTGCCTTTGCTTTCGAAGATTATACAAGCGTACAAACGTATTATGGTTTTAATGCGCAATTGGCATCAGGAATTTTTAATGATAAAACATGGACCACGGTTACCATACCTTTAAATAAATTCCCTTTTGAAGCTAAGGATGCCGATTTGGGAAAAGTGAAGCAGTTTATGATGCAGTTGGAAGCGGAAGGTGATATTTATTTAGATGAAATTAAAATTGTGAAGCTTAATCATGAAAAATAGAAGTCTACTTTTTCTTTTAGCCTTACTTCATTTATCTGTGACTTTGCAATCACAATATAATAGAGATATCTCTATTGATTCGTTACTCAAAATGATGAACACAGAAGAGAAGGTTGGGCAAATGTCGCAGGTTGATTTAGGGGTTGTCGCTGTAGGCGATATTTGCAATTTAAAGAATCCACAGGCGTTGGATATCGACAAATTGAAATTGGCTATCGCAAAATATAAAGTGGGATCCATATTAAATGTAGGCTGTGGAAGTGGCACAATCGCAATGGACAATTGGCGCCAAATAATTGACGCTATTCAAAATACCAATAACCAGTTTTCTAGATTGAAAATTCCAGTTCTTTATGGTATCGATGCTATACATGGCGCAAATTATACCATGGGTGCAACATTGTTTCCACAAGAAATAGGACAGGCTGCAACATGGAATCCTCAACTTGTTGAACAAGCCAATGCAATTTCTGCTTATGAGACTCGTGCTAGTGCAATTCCTTGGAACTTTTCACCTGTGCTCGATTTGGGAAGACAACCTTTATGGTCGCGCTTTTTTGAAACGTATGGAGAAGATGTATTCTTGGCAAAAACTATGGCAAAGTCTGCGGTTAATGGGTTACAAGGCAGTAACACTGACAATCCATATAAAGTTTCGGCATGTATGAAGCATTTTTTGGGATATAGCTTCCCTTTAAGTGGTAAGGATAGAACTCCAGCTTGGATATCAGATAGGGAATTACGAGAGTACTTCGTGCCTACTTTTCAACAAGCCATTAATGCTGGAGCAAAAACGGTGATGATAAATTCTGGAGATATTAATGGTACGCCGGTGCATGCTAATTACGATATACTAACCGGATTATTGCGCCACGAACTTGGGTTTACAGGAGTGGCTGTGACAGATTGGGAGGATATTTACAAATTGGTTTCCGTTCATCACGTGGCAACAGACAAAAAGGAAGCTGTAAAAATGGCTATAATGGCGGGCATCGATATGAGTATGACTCCCAACGATTTTCAGTTTAATGAATTGTTGTTAGAATTGGTGAATGAAGGTGGTGTTCCATTAAGTCGTATTGATGAAGCGGTAACGCGCATCTTAAAATTGAAAAAAGATTTGGGTCTTTTTAATCAACCATTTTACCCATTATCGATGTATCCCAAGTTTGGGTCTCTGGAGTTTTCTGATGTCAGCTATAAAGCGGCATGTGAATCAGTGACATTGCTTAAAAATAAAGATGGCTTATTGCCCTTGGAAAACAAGGAGGAGAAAATATTTGTATGCGGACCCGCAGCCAATAGTCTCAATTTACTTAATGGAGCTTGGACGCATACCTGGCAAGGTGTAGATGCAACGTATAACACAAAAAACAAAAAGACAATACTGGAGTCATTAATATCAAATTACAGTAAGAAAGGTGTTTCATATAGTTTGGGTGCTTCTCTCGATTCTTTGGGAGATATGAATGTAATTATAAGTGAAGCCAAAAGTTCCGATAAAATAATTATCTGTCTGGGTGAGAAGCCGTGTACAGAAATCCCTGGAAATATTGACGAACTTGAATTATCAGATGCACAGAAGCAATTGGTTCTTGCATTAGCAACGCTTAAAAAACCGATTATACTAGTTTGTTGCTTTAATCGCCCTCGAATTATTCATGATATTGTAGAGAAAGTTGATGCAATATTATATGGTTATTTACCCGGAGACGAAGGGGGTAGAGCCATTGCTGATTGTATCGTAGGTAAAGTTAATCCAAGTGGCAGGTTACCGTTTACTTATCCAATGGCATCCAATGCAATAGTACATTACGACCACAAAGCCTCCGAAGATCAGGATATTGACTTCTCTCAAAATGCCTACCGGCCTGAGTTCGATTTTGGATTTGGACTATCTTATACTCAATTCCAATATTCATCGTTCAAGTTTTCGGATACGATTTTAAACAATACTGATTCTATTGTGTTGAATTTTTCAATCACTAATAGCGGAAGCAAAAACGGGATGGAAGTAGCGCAGCTATATTATAAGGATATGGTAGCATCTATCACGCCATCCGTGAAAAAGCTAACTAACTTTCAGAAAATTGCATTAAATCCAGGGGAGACAAAAGAGCTTCGTTTTATAATGCATAAAGAAGATTTTTCGTTCATTGATAAAAACTTAAAGCGTATTACTGAACCGGGAGCTATTGAAATTCAATTGTCAAATCAAAAAAAAGTAATTTATGTCAGGTAAAATAATTTTCACAAGTTTGTTTTTTTGTTTGGCTGCCTGTTTGTTTTCCTGCAAGCAATCGGATCCATTGCCTATTCCAACACCTGTAGAAACTGGCGACATCTTCTTTTCAGGATATTACTGGAACATTAAAAACAGTAATGGAACGCAAGTTGGTCCAGGACCCAACCGCTTCGCAAATTCGTCTAGTAATATTTGGCTCGATTCAAATAATTACTTGCATTTAAAAATTACCAAGAGCAATAACATATGGAGTTGTGCTGAATTAATTTCCGTAAAAGAATTCGGCTATGGGCGATATATTTTTACCACCGGTAGTGACTTAACCACTTTAAATGAGAAAGTGGTTTTCGGATTGTTTTCATGGGACGACTATTCCTTTCAAAAGCAAGCCAATAGCGAAGTAGATATCGAATTTGCTCGTTGGAATAATGCATCGGATTCGCTTTTATTAACGTACAGCGCACAGCCGGTTTGGTTTGATAATGCTGCACCCTATCCTGAGCGAACGCGCAAGCCACAGATGCAGGTTAGCAAACTAAAAGGGCCATGCACTCACATGTTCAAATGGTCGTCGGGTAAAATTTTATGGGAAACCTATGAAGGAAATACCTATCCAGGAAATAACCTTTTGGCCACGTGGTCATTCGACAGCACCAATGTTGCAAGACGCAAACTTGAAGGTGGCTTGACTTCAGATGCAATAGTGGTGCCTGCCCCAAGCGACAGTACGAATGTTCGATTTAATTTATGGCTTTTAAATGGAATAGCACCTTCTGATAATAAAGAAGTAGAGGTTGTCATTAAGTCATTCAAATTTTTACCATTTTAATCATTCAAATAACATAAAATTTTATTTTTTATTAATTTTACCGCCAGTTTCAAACCTTTTTATCGTCTAATTTTATAATTTTCAAACTTTATTAACCTATTCCCATGACAAAGAAAATTTCTACATTACTTTTAAGCATTATTTTTTATGCCTACAGCTATGCTCAGGTAGCTGTAAACTTGCCGATTAATTTCGACAGTACCAACGTTAATTACAATCTCGGAGATTTCGGTGGAAACGCTAGTGCCATTGTAACCGACCCTGTTGTAAGTTCGAATAAAGTCGCCCAAATAACGAAAAGCAACACCGCTGAAACCTGGGCAGGAACTACGTTAGGCACTTCAGGCTTAGCTACCGCTATTCCTTTTACAGCCTCTCTTACAAAAATCACCATGCGTGTTTATTCTCCTGATGCGAACATTCCAGTTCGTATGAAAGTAGAGGATGCAACAAATGGAGCAATCAGTGTTGAAACAGAAGCGCGTACCACCTTATCAAACGCGTGGGAAACACTTGAATTTAATTTTGCAAATCAAGCAGGCGGAACGGCAGCTTTAGATCTTTCAAAAACATACAAGAAACTCTCTGTGTTTTTTAATTTTAATGTTGCCGGAAGCGCTGCTGGAACTAAAGTCTACTATTGCGACGACGTGAAATTTGTTACAACTAGCGGTCCGGTATTGGCCAAAATTAAATTACCTATCAACTTCGATTCTACCAATGTAGATTATACTATGGTTGATTTTGGTGGTAATGCAAGTTCTGTTGTTGCTGATCCAAATAATGCAGCCAACAAAGTTGGTAAAGTAATAAAAGGTGCTACTGCTGAATTATGGGCAGGTACTACATTAAGCACTTCATCAGGCCTAGCTAATGCAATCCCATTTGTAGCAGGCTCAACTAAATTAAGTGTTAGGGTTTATTCTCCTGATACCGGTATCATGGTGCGCTTAAAAGCAGAAGATCCAACAGATCCAACAAAAAGCGTAGAGACTGAAGCGAAAACAAAAGTAAAAAATGGATGGGATGTTTTGGTTTTCGATTTTGCAAACCAAGCCTCAGGAACTGCCGCAATTAATTTTGGTTATACCTATAAAATGCTTTCGATATTTTTTAACTTCGGTGTAACAGGAGTTCAGGCAGGTGGAGCTAAAACCTATTATTTTGACAATGTTGTTTTCGGTGCAGGAGGCCCACCTCCGCCACCAGCGAAAGTGAATGTGAAGTTCAAAGTTGATATGAAAAACACTTCAGTGAAAACTACCGATACCTTAACTTTAAATGGTACTTTCAACGGTTGGTGTGGTGTTTGTACTCCAATGACACTTATTGCGGGAACAAAAATTTACGAAGCTACTGTTGCATTAGATACTGCTACCGAGTATGAATTTAAATATGTTATTGGTAATTGGACAGTTCAAGAAACATTGGCAGTTGCTTTACCTTGTGTTAAAACTACAGGTGCATTTACAAATCGTCTTTACAAATCGGGATCTAAGAACGATTCGCTTCCTTTAGTATGTTGGAACACATGTAGCACTTGCTTTAATTCTGGTATTAATAAAGAAGAAGTAAATGCGATTCAGATTTATCCGAACCCTGCCAAGGAGGTTTTGCATATCAACATAGGACAAGCCACATCAAATGATGTATTCGTGCATATATATAATGTACTTGGCGAGTTGGTTATGGATAGAACCTTGGTACAATCAAATAATAATGAAATGGATTTCGATATCCGTGCATTGAAGCCTGGAATCTATATTGTTAAATGTCAGATTGGTAGTCTGGAGAAAACTATGAAATTACAGATTGATTAATTTGAGTGTTATTTATTAAAAAAAAAGAATCCGGCAGTCGCCGGATTTTTTTTTATTTTCCCTTTTTATAAAATGTAAACTTCATCACTAAAAAAAAGAAATTATGGTACACCCTACAAACAAAAACTATTCAGCATTATCAATCATTATCTCTGTGTTCTTTTTCTGGGGATTTGTGGCTGCCTCAAATGGGATTTTTATTCCCTTTTGTAAAAGTCATTTTAGCCTAAGTCAATTTCAATCGCAGTTGGTTGATTTTACCTTTTATGGTGGCTATTTTATAGGTTCAATTTTACTACTTGCCTTGTCGCAGATAATAAAGGTTGACATCTTAAATAAAATTGGGTATAAAAAAGGAATCATTTATGGTTTGTTAATTTCAGTAGTTGGTGCTTTAGCGATAATACCCTCAGTTAATGTAGGTGAGTTTCCTCTAATTCTAGGTTCATTTTTTATTGTTGCCCTTGGCTTTTCATTACAACAAACCTGTGCTCAACCCTTTGTAATTGCATTGGGAAGTCCAGAAACAGGAGCACACCGATTAACATTGGCAGGTGGAGTTAACTCCTTAGGAACTACACTCGGACCTTTGGTGGTAGGTATTATTTTGTTTGGTTCTGTTAGCAGCGATGCGCCGGTTTCTATTACATCAATAAATTCATTGTATCTTATTTTGGCTGGAATTTTTCTCGCAGTTGCTATTTTCTTTTCGATGGTAAAGTTACCAGAGATTACCAAAGATGAAGTGTTTGAGCCGGGTGCGGGATCTTTAAAATACCCTCAATTGGTATTAGGTATGGTGGCGATCTTTACTTATGTTGGTGTTGAAGTTACCATACAAAGCAATATGGGTTCTTTACTGAAGGAAGAGGCTTTCGGTGGTTTGAATGCTAGTGATATTGCTCCTTTTATTTCTTTGTATTGGGGTAGTTTAATGATTGGAAGATGGGCAGGTGCTATCGCCGCATTTAATATTTCAAAACAATTGAGTTTCCGTGTCACGATAAACGGTAAACCTGCTATCGCCGCATTTAATATTTCAAAACAATTGAGACAGGTGTTAATTGTTATAGTTCCTTTTCTTGCCTTTGGCTTGGTATTATTAGTAAATAGCTTCGGGGGGAAAGATATCTCTCAATTATACAAATATGCGATTTGTGTAGTAGCTTTAATTGTGGCATATTTTATGGGTAACGAAAAACCAGCGAAAACGCTTATGTTGTTTTCATTCTTCGGTATGGCAGCCATGCTTATTGGGTTGTTAACTACTGGTCAGGTTGCATTGTACGCATTTTTAAGCGGTGGTTTGGCTTGTAGCATCATGTGGCCAGCTATTTTTGCATTGTCAATTTCTGGCTTGGGAAAATATGCTAGCCAAGGGTCAGCATTTTTAATAATGATGATCTTAGGTGGTGCCATTATTCCTCCTATTCAAGGTAAAATAGCCGATAGTATTGGCATTCACATGAGCTATATTATTACTGTATTTTGTTTCGCATATCTTGCGTTCTTCGCCTATAAAGCAAAGGCAATTTTAAAAACTCAAGGTATTGATGAGGACCAGCTTGAGTCGGCGGTACATTAATAAAGTAGTCAATTTTTTTATCAATAAAGTTCTTTTAAATGAGCTTAATGCTTGGCTATTCCCATTTGTCTGTTTCTTTTACGTAGGTGATGCCTGCGAAGGTTTTTTTATTTTTTGTCGTCCAACAACAACAAGGTCATTTTCAATTCCCCAAAAAGTTTCAAGCTATCCATGAAAAAAGTATTTTTTATTCTAAATTTTCTAATCATTTTTACTTCTGTCAATGCTCAATACAATACCCTTTGGATTCCTGACACGTTATCTGGAACTACCTTCAACTTGAACATCAAGGACACGTTTGCACAAATAGTAAAAACGGGTAATCAAACCATCACAGGGGGTATTAATAATAAGTTTTGGGGTCCAACGTTATTCCTTAATAAAGGTGATGTTGTGCACATGAATGTAAAAAACAGCACCAACGATTCAACTACAATTCACTGGCATGGAATGCATTTGCCAGCTGTAATGGATGGAGGGCCATATCAAGTAATTCCTCCAGGAACATTGTGGCAACCCTATTGGACCGTAAATAATAATGCCGCCACCTATTGGTATCATCCGCATTTGCATGAGATGACGATGGATCAAATAACAAAAGGTATTGGAGGTTTAATTATTGTTCGTGATCAAGTTGAGGCGGCATTGCCATTGCCAAGAAAATATGGTGTTGATGATATTCCGTTAGTACTTACAGATCGCAAATTTTCAACATCAAATCAATTCACTGTGGCTCCTTATGGAGATAGTATGCTTACGAATGGAGTGCTAAGAGCACAATTTAATGTACCAGCGCAAGTGTTGCGTTTTAGGGTTTTAAATGGCGCTATCGAACGTTCGTATAATTTAGGCTTTAGCGATGGGCGGTCTTTTTATGTAATTGCCTCTGATGGTGGATTGTTAAACGCTCCAGTGTCAGTTACAAAATATTTAATTCATGCCGGTGAACGCGTAGAAATTTTAGTAAACTGCTCAGGCCAATCAGGAACTAGCGTTGATTTAAAAGCGTATAATTCACTTCTAGGAAATTTTGTTGCTGGTGGTGAAAATTTCGTTACAGGCCCTTTTGGAAATGCATTAGGTAAAAAAGACTTTAATATCTTACACTTAAACATCGGTGCTCCAACAAATAATCCCATTAATGTAATTCCAACGGCATTGGTAAACAATACATTATTAAATGCAGCTAGCGCAACTGTGACTAGGCAATTAACCATTACAGATAGTGCCGGCGCCGGAGCCACTGGTCCAAACTATTTTGTGCTAAATCACCATCTCTTTAAATACAATAAAAACGACTATCAAGTGCCCTTAAATAATACAGAGATATGGGAAATCACTAGCTCTTCTATTTTTGGTCATCCATTCCATATCCATGATGTTGAATTTAATATTATTTCAGTGAATGGTGTTGCACCCGTTGCCGCACAAGCAGGATGGAAGGATGTGGTTTTTATTCCAGGGAAGACAGGCAACACATCAACAGTAGTAAAATTTATTGCAAAGTTTGATGATTTTGCAGATAGCCTTCATCCTTTTATGTTCCATTGTCATATATCGTTACACGAAGATGAAGGAATGATGGGTCAGTTTATTGTAACCAGCAACACACCTAACGGCATCAATGATTCTCATGATCCAACAACAGATTTCTCTTTGTATCCTAATCCTGCAAACCAAAAATTATTTATTGCTTTTCAAAATACAGACATTAAGGCCTATTATATAAAAATTAATAGTGCTGTTGGTCGCACAATGCTTATGTTGCCAAGCCCAGTGCTGCAAAATGGCATTGATATCAGCAGCTTAGCCTCGGGTATATATTATCTGCAACTTACAGATGACAAAACCAAAAACGTAATAACCAAAAAGTTCATTAAAAATTAATTTGTAAAGTAAAGAGCATTACTGAGTAGAGATGAAATCTCTAAAAAACAACATATGACACAAAGATTTCTAATACTTCTCTTTTTAGTTTATAGCATGCATGCTGTTGCTCAAAGAAATACAATATTGATTATCGCTGATGATTTAAGCCCAGATTATTTTGGTTTTTATGAAGATCATGGAGATACTGTTGATGTACCCAATATTAGAACATTATTAAAAAAAGGAGTACGATTTACCAATGCTGCCTCTAACCCTGTATGTTCTTCTACGCGTTCAGGAATACTTACGGGTCGTTATAGTTTTAGAACGGGCGTAGGTGGTATTGTTGGAGGAGCTGGAGGATCCAATCAATTGGATACAGCAGAAATTACAATACCGCGATTGTTAAAGCTTTATAATCCCAATATTGCCAAAGCGGATATCGGGAAGTGGCATTTGCATCAGCCCAATCCGGCATCTAATTTACTGAATCCACTTAAAATGGGATACGATCATTTTGAAGGACCCTTCATCGGTCAGCTTCCAAGCTTTACAAATTGGACGAAATATACCGATGGAATCTCAAGCAATGTTACCAATTATGCCACTACTGAAAATGTAAATAATGCGATAACATGGTTGAAAGGACAAGGAACCAAACAATTCTTTCTTTGGCTTGCTTTTAATGCTCCGCACGAGCCGCTTCATTTACCTCCAGCGGGATTGCATTCGTATACTACACTTACAGGAACAGCAGTGGATATTAAGAACAATCCGAAGCAATATTTTAAGGCTATGGTGCAGGCTTTGGATCATGAAATAGGAAGGCTATTCGACACCTTGCGCGTGATGAATAAATTTGATAGCACAGATATTATTTTTATTGGAGATAACGGCAATACCCCACGAACAGCACAAACACCAGATACAAGTCGAGCCAAAGGAACGGTTTATCAATATGGAATTCATATTCCGTTTATCGTCTCTGGCCCTTCGGTAGTAAATCCCAATCGTGTTAGCAGTGCCTTGGTAAATACTGCCGATCTTTTTGCTACGATATTGGAGTTGATGGGAAGCAACAATTGGCAAAGTCAAATTCCAGCCAACAAACCTGTAGATACAAAAAGTTTAGTTCCAATTATTAAAAATAAGGCAACCACAACTAGACCTTGGGCTTTCTCGGAAATTTTTAAGCTAATTCCTGATTCCGATGAAGGTAAAGCAATGCGAAATTTAGAATACAAACTCATCAAATTTAATTACGGCAAAGAAGAGTTTTATAATCTTTCCATCGACCCGAATGAATTTAATAACTTACTAACGAAAACCATGACATCCAAGGACATCACAAATTATTTATATTTGTGTAATGAGATGACCACCTTGGTGGGAACTGGAACGTTTTGTCAGGCAGGAGTTGGAATTCAAAAGGAGAAAACAGACCAATATGCATTTTCATTTTCACCTAATCCGGTAACTTCAAAAATTAAAATCAACACACAAAATAAGGATGCCTGCTATGATTTACTAAATAGCCTAGGCCAGCGTATTTATCATGGGCAAGCAATTGAGTCTTTCGACTTCTCTGTTTTGCAGCCAGGAATATACATCTTAAAGGAGTTAGGAGGCATTAATCCAATGCTTAAGCTGATTAAAAAGTAGGAGTTAGTTTTTACAAAATCCGAATAAAAATATATCATAAGCAATGAAAAAGATTTCAAAAAACACTCTATTTTTTTTAATTATTTTCAAGGCTAATTTTCTATTAGCCCAATACAATAATTTGTGGATTCCAGACACACTTTCTGGGACTACATTTAATTTAATCTTAAAAGACACCTTCGCGCAATTTAGAACAGGAAATCAGACAATTACAGGTGCTGTAAATAAATCTAATTTCTGGGGCCCAACAATAATTATGAGAAAAGGTGACGCAGTAAACTTTAATGTCACGAATAAACTTAATGATTCAACAACTATTCATTGGCATGGGATGCACTTACCCGCAATAATGGATGGTGGCCCACATCAGATAATACCTCCAGGTGCGAGTTGGCAACCCTATTGGCAGGTTAATAATCAAGCCGCAACATTGTGGTATCATCCGCATTTGCATGAAATGACGCAGCAGCATGTTACTAAAGGTATAGGTGGCTTTATTATTATTCGGGATTCAACTGAAGATGCATTGCCTATTCCTCGGAAATATGGAATTGACGATATTCCTTTAGCATTA
The DNA here is from genome assembly GCA_903850915.1 of uncultured Bacteroidota bacterium. GTDB lineage: Bacteria > Bacteroidota > Bacteroidia > UKL13-3 > UKL13-3 > CAINMV01. Next base: position 29,778 of record CAINMV010000037.1, on the reverse strand, counting down.
ACAAGTAGGCGATTTTTAACAGGCAATCAAATGGCTTTTAGTTTAATAGATAACTATGGCGATTACGAGATGGTAAATGGCACACTTAAAGCGCAATTAAATTTACCCAAACAGGTTGTTCGATTGAGAATTTTGAATGGCGAGATTCAGAGGGGATATAATATTGGATTTAGTGACAATAGTACGTTCTTTGTTATTGCTAATGATGATGGATTGCTTGACGCTCCTATTCCAGTAACTCGTTTGGCCGTTCAAACTGGCGAACGTTACGAAGTTCTAGTGGATTTAACTAAGGCAACTATAGGTGGAACCCTCGATATGATTGCGTATAACTCAGCTAGTGAATTGCAGGCCTTAACACCTGGGCAAAATATTTTCGGATGGCCAGGAAACGAAGGTAACCCTAGCAATCCAACAGGCAATAACGGTCCCATCAATGGTGGATTACTCAACAATACCAATTTCAACATTTTAAGAATTAATATTGTTGCAACCACTTCCAATCCAATCACATTAATTCCTGTTACATTAATTAAAAATAACTACTGGACTACCGCCGAGGTGAGTAAATCTAGAACCATTACAATTACAGGAGGTCAAGCAGGAACAGCATTTTCTTTAGACAATGCGTTCTTTAGTTTAACTAAAACAAATCAAACGGTAAATTTGGGCGCTGTCGAGAAGTGGACGATCGTGAACAATAACATTTTTGGACACGCTTTTCATTTGCATGACGTTCCATTTCATATCATTTCGAGGTCGGGTGGAAATATGGGAACTAACTTAAGAACCTATGAACAAGGATGGAAAGATGTTGTTTGGATACCTATTAGTGGTTCTGTAACGTTCTTAGCAAAATTTGAAGACTATGCAGACTCAAAGTGGCCCTATATGTATCATTGTCATGCCCTTACCCATGAAGATGAGGGGATGATGGCCTCTTTTGTTGTGGTAAATCCAGCAGGTATTAATCAAGAAAATTATTCTGATTTGGATTTTATGGTATCGCCCAACCCAGTGAAAGACAAGTTATTTGTTTCCTCTTCTAACCCAGCGCTCAAAGTATATTATATTAAAATATTCGATGCTGCGGGCCGCACGATATATATGATGCCAATGCCTAAATTAAACGAAGGAATTGATATGCGTAATTTTAAACCAGGTACATATACAATTCAAGTCACTGATGAGAAATTTAAGCAAACAATAACCAAAAAGTTCATTGTTGAATAGTTTATGATATTCATAGGTAGTACTCGCTGCGTAAAACAATTTTTATTGTTTAGTATTTTCCTTTCCATACTATTTTCTTCTTCTGAGCTCCTTGCGCAAAATATCGAAGTTGTTCGGTTTAAAGATTTAGAAAAAAAGTTCACTAATTCATCCGACACTACGTATATCGTGAATTTTTTTGCTTCCTGGTGTGCGCCCTGTGTTCAAGAGCTACCGGCCTTTGTTAGCTTTGCAGACGCTCACCAAAAGGATGCTATAAAAGTTATTTTTGTTAGTTTGGATTTAAAGAAGGACTATAAGAAAACATTATCGCCTTTAATAATAAAGACCAATATCCGACAAATTGTTTTTCTCCTAAACGAGCCAGTGGCTGATACTTGGATTAATCAAATTGATAAAAATTGGAGTGGCTCCATTCCGGCCACGCTATTTATTAATAGCAAAAGGCAATACCAAAGGCTAATTGCCGAATCTCTTAATTTTGAAACTTTAAATAAATTACTACCATGAAATTTAAAACTAAGCTTATCCAAGCTAAATTAGGATTACTTATAATTGCGACATTTTCCCTCTTTACTAGTTTTAAAATTCATAACCAAAGTGTTGTCGTTGATTTCAGTCTAAAAAATGTAGATGGCAACATGGTGTCTTTGTCAGATTATAAAAGCGCTAAGGGATTTATTATTATTTTTACTTGTAACCATTGTCCTTTTGCTAAATTATATCCTAAGCGCCTAAACGCTCTAAACAAAAAATACAACAAACTTGGAGTGCCTCTGCTTGCCATCAGTTCCACAGACACGCTAATTTTTGAAGAAGATACTTTTGATAAAATGGTGAAGAAATCCAGATCAGAAAAGTTTAACTTCCCATATCTCATTGATGTGAATCAGATGGTGGCCAAAAACTTTAAAGCCGAAAAAACGCCTCATGCATTTGTGATATGGAAGGACAATGGCGCCTGGGTAATAAAATATAATGGGGCAATTGATGATAATGGGGCTGAACCCTCAAAAGTTAAGGAGAAATATGTGGAGAAGGCAGTAGATGCAATACTTCAAGGCAAGGAAGTCCCAGTCAAGGAGACGAAATCGGTAGGCTGTCAAATTCATTTTAGAGGTTAAAAATTGCAATAAAGTTTTTTTAAAATCTAATTAAACCTTTTTTTTATTCTCGAGTCAAAAGGGCTTTAAAAAGGATTTTTAAGTGTTAATTTTAAACGACTTTTATGTATCGAATGCAAATTTACAAACACCTATTTTTATTACGTTTTTACACACTTATATTACTCATTTTCGGGTATCATGGTGTTGTTTTCTCCCAAACTAGATCTATAATTTTAGGAAGACCTACGGATACATCAATCACCGCGAGTATTCTTTTCAATCAAAATATGGTTTATTACCTCGAGTACGGAAAAGCATCTGGAAATTATACGCAAGCCACTTCCCAATATTACAATCAGGCCAATAAGCCAGATGAGATTGACTTACATAATCTGGCAGCAAACACAAAGTACTATTATCGAGTTCAATCGAAAACCATTTCAGCTACTACATTCACGCCCAGCCCTGAATACTCCTTTTACACCCAAAGAGCCAAAGGTTCCTCCTTTACGTTTACTATAGAGGCTGATGAACATCTTTATGATAAAAAAGGGGTAAAAAGTATGTATCAGAACACATTAAATAATGAAGCGAAAGACAAACCTGATTTTATGCTTTCCTTAGGTGATATTTTTGGCGATGATCACAATCCATTTACAATTACCTCAGCAGAATTAGACTCCTTACATAAAGATTACCGGCCATTCCTTGGTAGCATCTGTCATTCAATTCCTTTTTATGTTTGCTTAGGAAATCATGAAGGTGAAAATGATTATTATTATGCTCAAAATCCGGGTAATAATTTATGTGTTTGGGCCACACAATGGAGGAAATACTATTATCCAAATCCTTATCCCAATGGTTTTTACACCGGCAATACTGATTTGGAATCTTATGGTATTGGCAATCCTGAGAATTATTATGCATGGACATGGGGAGATGCTTTATTTGTGGTGTTGGATGTTTATCGAGATCAATGCGATACATCAGCTAAGCCAACAAATTGGGATTGGACACTTGGAAAGCCACAATATGATTGGTTGAAATATACATTAGAAGGAAGCAGTGCCAAATATAAATTTGTCTTTGCCCATCATATTCGTGGACAAGGACGCGGAGGTGTTACCAATGCGAAGCTATTTGAATGGGGCGGCTACGATGGTAACAAGGGAACTACCTATAGCTTTCCAACGAAACGTCCGGGATGGACAAAGCCAATTCATAAGTTATTTGTCGACAACGGCGTCAACATATTTTTCCAGGGGCACGATCATGTTTTCGCGCATGAGGTAATGGATAATATTGTTTATCAAGCTGTACCTATGCCAAGCGATTCCACCTATGAAATTGGAATGCTCGCTAACGCAGATGCCTATGTTTCAGATACATTGGATGGTACCGGCCATATTCGAGTTAATATTACTCCGTCATGTATAAAAGTAGATTATGTTCGCTCTTATTTGCCTGCCGACACACTAAGTGGCATCCATAAAAATGGAGAAGTGGCTTTTTCTTATACCATAGGCACTTGTGCATCAACAGGAATCGACTCGAAGTTTAACAATAACAATGTTAGGGTTTTTCCAAATCCGGGCAACGAGAAAATTTACATTAAAATATCGGATGATTTAACTTTAAAGGAAGCGACAATGAGTAATTTATTAGGACAGAAAATTACGAAATCAACTTCAGATATTATTGATGTTAGCCTAATTCCGAATGGCATATATTTAATTACGGTAGAAACTGATGCGGGTCGGATATCTAAAAAAATAATTATAAACCACAATTAATACGCTGCTACAACACCAATGAGCTTTAGTAAATTTCTTGTTATTTTTCTATTCGAAATATCTTGTATTTCGAATGCCCAAACTTTTATTCATACCGAATTACTTGGACGACCAACAGATAAAAGCATTACTGTGCAAGTTATTTTTAAAGATTCGACAGAAGCTCAAATTCAATATGGTACTACCTCAGGCGTATATTCTAACCAAACAACATGGCAAACTTTTGCAGATAGTGTACCCGCTGAATTTGTAATTTCGGGATTGCAAGCAAACACAAAATACGTTTATAAATTAAATTATCGTAAGCCAGGTACAAGTGTAATATATAATCAGCCGGAATATTGTTTTCAAACACAAAGAAGCCTGGGTTCTACCTATACTTTTATAGTACAAGCAGATCCTCATTTAGATGAGCAAACAGATACGGCGGTTTATAAGCGATGCCTCAAAAATCAGCTGGAAGATGCACCTGATTTTATGATTGATTTGGGTGACTTTCTAATGACGGACAAATTACAAACAACTGCAAAAGTGGTCCCCCACGATACCATTCCTTATCGTTGCAATTTATTACGTTCCTACTATGAAACGTCATCACATTCGGTGCCACTTTTTATTGCCCTTGGAAATCATGAAGGCGAGGCAGGATGGTATCTGAATGGCACAGCAAACAATATTGGAGTTTGGGATACGGAAGAACGTAAAAAATATTTCTTAAATCCTTCACCCGATAATTTTTATAGTGGAGATACAACCAATCATAAATATGTTGGCCAGCGTGAAAATTACTACTCTTGGCAATGGGGCGATGCGTTGTATATTGTGCTCGATCCATATTGGTATACAAATGTAAAGCCCGACTCATTAAATGGTTGGCGTTGGACCCTTGGAAAGGTTCAATATGATTGGCTTCGATACACTCTTGAAAAAAGCACTGCTAAATTTAAGTTTGTATTTTCTCATCAAATCATAGGCGGTGATCCTGATGGCCGGGGCGGAGTAGAATTTGCTGATTTGTATGAATGGGGTGGGAAAAATTTAAATGGAACATACGGATTTACAGTAAATCGTCCAGGTTGGTACAAGCCTATCAAAGATTTACTTACTGAAAATCGTGTCACCATATTCTTTCATGGGCATGATCACTTTTTTGGCAAGCAGCAAAAAGATTGCCTTATTTACCAAGAGTCACCTCAACCAAGTCATCCGAACTTTTCAAACGCATCTCAAGCAGCAACGTATGGTTATTTTCAAGGTCAAATTCTTCCTAACTCCGGACATATAAGGGTTACGGTTAGTGGAACAGGCGTTAAGGTCGAATATGTGCGCGCCTACAAAGCCGCCAATGAGAATGGGTCAAGACACAATAAAGATATTTCAGCAACCTATTTTATTGCTATTAAAAATTGCTATGATTCTGTTTCAACAGGTATACCTATTATTTGGAATAGTGATTATGCTGATGAATTAATTTCACCAAATCCATTTCATGAAAGCACTAAAATAGAGTTTTCAATTTCGAACACTGAATCAATGAATTTGACAATTTATAACGAAGAAGGAAAAAAGGTACGTGCGTTGTTGGATGATAATGTAATTAATGAAGGTAAATTTCAAATAATTTGGGATGGTAATGATGGCAATGGCAACCAATTGTTAGCAGGGAATTATTATTATTTACTGCATGGAGAAAAATCAGGCGATAAACGAGGTAAATTAATTTTAATTAGATAACTTTTAGAATTTGATGATGCACTGTTTTAGGCTGTTAAAAAATAAAAAATTGAGGCTACAAAATAAATACCGAATAACAATATTCTTAATTGTATTGAGTGTATTTCATCATGATTTTTTGTTTTCACAAACTTCAGGTTCAATTACCCAAGGACTAGGTGTTACCGCCACAGCAAACCTAATGCCTAGTTGTGCAAGTAATCATGTGACGCCTGTAGGAAATATAAAATCTACTGATAATAAGGATTGGATTGTACCTGCAGAAACAAATTTTGTAGGAGGCACGAAACTTACCGATTTGCATAACGAGTGCAATGGCATAATTCCATCATCGTTAGCGGCAGCCAACTTAAGCGCAATGCCCACCACTATTATTGATGCTAGCGGAGATGTTATTACCGGGTATATTTTTGCAGATAACTATTTTGAATTATATATTAATGGTGTTTTAGTTGGTGTAGATCCAGTTCCATTTACACCCTTTAATTCCTGTGCTGTTCGATTTAAAGTTTCCAGGCCATATACCATTGCTGTTAAGTTAGTGGATTGGGAAGAGAACCTTGGTCTAGGATCGGAAATTCAAAGTGCAACAAACTTATTTCATCCTGGTGATGGCGGCTTTATCGCACAATTTAGTGATGGTACTGTTACTGATGCCAGTTGGAAAGTACAAACATTTTATCTTGCACCCATCCAAGATTTAAATACAGTTATAGAGAAACCAGATGGCACCCGATCAACAGCAACAGCCTCTGTAACTCCAACTTGTAATGCCAATTGTTATGGTGTTCACTATGCCATTCCAACTACTTGGAATAGTGTTGGATTCAATGATAACCCATGGCCAAGTGCAACCTTATATACCGCAGCTCAAGTTACGAACTCAATACCATATACAAATTTTGCAACTACAGCATGGCCTAATGCAAAATTTATTTGGTCATCCAACTTAATTCTAGATAATATTGTTTTAGCACGTAAAACAATCCTACAAAATAATGGTATCAAACCAAAAAGTGATTTCAAAAAACTTCAAATTTCTAATCCATTTAATTCTGTGATTAAACTCAAATTAAATGGTGAAGAATTCGCATTCACCGCTGTGCTATGCGATTTAAGAGGAAACATAATACAAGAATGGAAGGAGTGTAATTTTAATTTCACCAATGAGTGCATTTTAAATTTAAATGCTATACTTGCTAATGGTGTTTATGTGTTGCAAATAAAAAGTGAAATTATAAATTACGCAACCAAACTAATGCAACAAAATCAATACTAATTATACAATAACGAACCTTTTAAAATATGCTCAAAAGATTTCTACTTACGTTCTTCATCGCCTCTCAGTTTGTCGTTTCTTTCAGTCACAATTTAGATCTGAAAGCAATAAAAACACGTGAGTGGAATTTAGTCGACAATTCAAAGTTTAAGGCTTCTTTTCTAATGTTGAAAGAAGGCGAAGTTTTTCTCGAAAAGTCAAATTCTGAAACAGTGCACTATCATTTAAACTCTTTTTCCAATTTAGATCAAGAGTTTATAAAGGAGCGTTATGCTATAATCCAGAAGCAGAATGAGTCAATTGTAATTTCGCAATCGCAAGAGACATCATCTTACACCACTTTCGACTATAAAAAAACAATAGGTGTTTTTTTATTTTTAGTTGCCGTTTGGGCATTTTCTTATTTCATATTTCAGCGTCAGCAACTGAAATATATAACTTATCTTTTGCTTGTTGGGTTGGCCTCTATTGGTTATAGTTTCTCTGTCAATTATCTTCGTCGAATAAATTCCACCACAAATCCGCTTTCTATGGACTCCGCCTTTGTTCCATTTAAACCAAATGTAGTGACGCGCTGGGACAATTCTTTTTTCTATGTAGAGTCGAAAGGTATTCCTACTACACATGCTATGATGACAGGCATCACAGGTTGGCAGCAACAAGTACCAATCCCTCAATGTTATATTGGTAATAATGCATGGAGCATTCCATTGAATCCGGTGGTTGCGGCAGTTCCTGTACCGGTAAGTCCTGCGCATTTTTCTAGAGGTGCAATTGCAGTAGCGGTAAATGGTGTAGCAATATTTAATCCTTATACCAACACGGGTGTAGATGCGTTCCTCGACGGGCAGCTTGATAATTGGGGAGGACATTGTGGTCGTGCTGACGATTACCATTATCATACCGCTCCTTTACATTTATACGGGAGCACAAGCCAAAAGCTTCCGATTGCCTACGCCCTAGATGGCTTTGCTGTTTACGGAAATTTGGAGCCAGATGGTTCTTCAATGAAAGTGTTGGACGCGAATCATGGACATTACGGAACAAATGGTGTTTATCATTATCATGGCAGCGCCGCTGCCCCTTATATGATTGGTAATATGGTGGGACAAATTACAGAAGATACCACTCATCAGATCATTCCACAAGCGTCGGCAAATCCGATAAGGCCTGCCGGAACTCCCTTGAAAGGAGCCGTAATTACAGGCTGTATGGCCAATGGTAACAATGGATATATTTTGTCTTACACCCTATCCGGACAAACCTATCAGGTAAGTTACAGTTGGACCAGCAACGGTGTTTACAGTTTCAATTTTATCAATCCCGGGGGCACCACCACCTCTACCTACAACGGTTTTAAACCTTGTTTTTTATCTTCAGGTATAAATGATTATAAAACCAATTCAGGGAAAATATTATTATATCCGAATCCTGCTCGAGGTGAATTCTCAATTGAATTGTCGTCCAATATTCAGCAGGACGATGTTCGTTCTATCGATATTATTTCGATGGAGGGGAAAATTATTTTTTCAAGTAAGGCCTATCAGAAAAAGATAAAAACTGACGTATTCTCAAAAGGAGTTTATTTCGTGATAGTAAAAACCGCTTCAGAGAATTATACATATAAGTTTGTCATGGATTAGATGAAATGTCATTTTGGAACTATATAAACGTTGGATTTGAGCATGTCGTACCGTGGGGTTATGATCATATCCTATTTATTGTTTCGCTCTTCTTCTTAAATTCAAAAATAAAAACTGCATTTATACAATGCACGGTTTTCACCTTTGCACATTCAACAACACTCGCCTTAGTTACACTTGGTTATATTCCATGGAATGCGGCGTGGGTAGAAACGGTGATTGCACTATCTATTGTTTTTGTATCCTTCGAGAATTTATTTCAGCCTAGACTTAAAGCAGCAAGGCTTCTATTGATTTTTTTCTTCGGACTAATACATGGGATGGGTTTTGCATCTGCTTTGCGCGGTGTAGGATTGCCCCCAAATGATTTAGTACTTGGAATTCTAGGTTTTAATTTAGGGGTTGAAATTGCACAACTTCTATTGATTGCAAGTTGTTATTTATTTATAGCAAGATGGTTTAGTAATAAAATATGGTATCAGACAAAGCTTGTTAACCCGATCTCTTTAATAATTTCCGGTATTGCTTTTTTCTGGGTAATAGAGCGCTTTTTAATTCAATAATTTTAACACACAGTATCATGAAAAATTTATTCATTTTGGTTTTCATCTTCCTTTTTAGTAAAATCATTGTTAAATACGCGAAGCAATATTTTTTCAATTGTCGGTTTTCGAATAAATCATCCTACGCTATTTACTTGCGAAATTTAACCCCAGGCAACTATTTTTCAAAGATTTATAATTTTATATCTTGTCAAAATATCCGCTTTATTAAAAATGATTTTATCTTCGTCGGCTAACTCAACTTTAAATAGTATAAATTTTTTATCCTAATTGTATTAATGCTTCAAACTCCTCGAAAATTATCTTTAGCCATCATATCAGTTTTTATTACACTTATAATAAATGCGCAAGCCGTGAATAAAACGATGAAGCGATTACCTGGAACGGGCCAGACCACTAGCTATACCAACACCTTCGGAGAAGATGCCGATTATAATTTCAATCCGCCTTTCTATCGTTTAAATGGTAACGGTACAATCACGGATACTGTTACCGAACTCATGTGGCAAAAAACCGATGGAGGAGAAATGACCATTGAAAATGCCACCATTTATTGCGACACGTTAACTTTAGGCGGTTATACCGATTGGCGTTTACCCAATTGCCACGAGCTTTTTAGCATCCTTCATCATGATAAAACTAACCCTGCAATTAACACTACCTACTTCACACTTACTGCCGCTGAGTATTGGTGGAGCAGCCAGAAACAGGTGAATGATGCCACTAAAGTTTGGTGTACTAATGCCGGAGGTGGCGTGGGTAATCATCCAAAGCTGGAAACCATTAGTGCAGGCGGAACGAAGCGATTTCATGTGAGAGCTGTACGCGATATTACTTCTCCTCCATTATTACCGAATCATTATACAAACAATGGTGATGGAACAACAACAGATTTACTAACGAATTTAATTTGGAAACAATCGTTTTCTGCCGATAGTATTACTTGGGAGCAGGCGCTCATAGAGGCTGAGAATTTAAATTTCTCTGGCCATACGGATTGGCGCTTGCCCGACATTAAAGAGCTACAATCAATTAATGACGAAAGCCTAATAAACCCATCGGTTAGTACAGTTTATTTTAATGGAATGAAAGCTGCTTTTTTTTGGTCTTCGACAACGTTACCAAACCAGAATTCAAAAGCATGGTATTTAGATACTCGTTATGGCATAACAACCTATGCCAATAAGGTGAATAAGAACTATGCACTATTTGTAAGAAATGCGAATGCAACTTCGGGTATAATAAAAAATCAATCTACTTTACGCACTTGCTCAATTTATCCAAACCCAACACAGGGCGAAATCTTTTTGGAAAGCGATTTAATTGTGGACGCGATAACGATAACAAATAGTTTGGGTCAAGTAATTCGTAAAATTATGCCGGATGCGAAAAAAGTAAAAGTGGTGTTAAATGAACCGGGTGTTTATTGCATTTATTTTAAAATAGGAAGTCAAATTAATGTCAGGAAAGTACTTGTTTTAAACACACAATAGTTCTAGAGTTCATTATTCTACAACTACAACTTTAGGGATCTCATTATTTCGAATCTCTGGATAATACATTAATTCAACTTTGGCAGGGGGTAAATTAAAAACGCCACTAAATTTAGGGACCATTTGCACATAGAAACTATATTTACCTCGAGGCATGTTCGAGCAAAAAATTGATGTCTTGTCAAGGTCATATTCTCGATGTGTTTCAATTTGACTCTTGCCCTGCCCTTTATTATAATAAGTAAAACCAGCAGGAATAGGTATCTCTAACATCACATTTTGGGCACTTCTAATCACCTCGATTTGTATTTCAAGAGTGTTTATTGTTCCCGTTTTCAAAGAGATAGAATCTTTCTTCTGATTTATATAGGTGCTAATTCTAAAAAAAGAATCGTTGGGTTGAGGCTTCGATTCTAGCCTATCGCTGATGATATTAACATAACTTTCGTTTCCTTGATGTTCAATAGAGATGGTATCTTTTTTGGAGTAGGTTTTAATAAATGGATAGTCTTTTATTGCAAGCTTATTTCCATTTACGATTACATCACCAAAGATATTTTTGTTTTTGGCATGGTGTTGATTCCAATCACGCAAGTATAATGTTATTATTTCCGCTCTTGCTAAGGTGTGTCGAGTAAATGCATCGCTGTTAAAGTAACTTTTAATATTTGGTAAAAAACTTCTACCAGCGCTATCATTACTGAGAATGTCAAAGGCGAGCAGGGTATTTGAGGCATCATCATATTTGTAATTGAAACGCTCTCCTCCCCAGGATAGTGCACCATTAGGTAGTATATGCGAATAGGTTATAATATCTGAAACATCAAATTGTGGATGTATACGTTGCATTAAACGTAGATAGAGTAATTTCTGATGTATATCTAAAACCGAATAATCCATTCTACGCGTAAACGTATCATATGGAATTCTTCGATCAAGATCCTTTAATAAATTTAGTGCCTCTAATTGATTCGCAATATTCATAATTGGTAGTTCATCTTGCATTCTATTTGCAGCTCGTATGTAAATATTATTTGAATAACCGGCCAAGCGTGCTTCATTTAATGTTTTTATTACATACATCGTAAGCCAGTAATCTTCATATGCATTTTCCCACCAACCCCACGTTCCTTTATTATTCTTTAAAACCTCCAATCTCTTAATGAGTTGTTTTATTTCCTTGTCTCCTGTGAAGGATAATTTCAATGTTGCGGCAATATTTCTCTCAGCCAGCATTGCACGTAATTTTGAGGTTGTTTGCTCTGTACAGCCATAGGAATAATTCTTCAATTCGTTTATTTCATGCTTCAATTGATCTATCTCTGTATTGTATACATAGACATGAGCTTTCCTTACTTCTTCGGGCACAATGTATTGCACCATGGTGTCTTTTATCAATGAAATATATTCGCTTTTTGAAATAGAAATGGCATTAGGCTTTATTGGAATTAACCTCTCTTCACCATCAGTATATCCATTGTTAAGTTTCAATGTGAAGGCAGTTGTTAATGTATCATAGGCACTTCCAACCTTAATCATTAGGGTATCTGTTGTCACCTTGTCAAGCGCTGCCTCATATTGTTTTCTTGTTTTTTGGTTAACGCTAAACGTAATACTTGCATTCTGAATGATACCGGTATAATTAATAATTCTTCCTTTTAGTTTTACATAGTCGCCAGCAATTAAAAATTGTGGTGCCGCGTAGGTTGCCATCAAAGGCTTATAGGATTTGGTAATCATAGTCGTTAATCCGCTTTGTCTACTTCCATTCATTGCAGGAATAATCGTTTTCCAACTTGTGATATTGTCTGGAAACTGCACGTTAATAGATGCGATGCCTTGTCGGTTAGTAAGTAAATTTGGCACCCAATATCCATAATCACGGAATGTATTTCTAACTCTATTGGCTGCAACATCTTGTGAAAGATCATTTAAATGTTGTTGCATTTTCTCTTCATTAATTTTAGTGATTGGAACAGATGTTTCTAGCACACCATCATTAAGAAAGTTGCCCGCCACCGTAACTTCAACACTTTCCAATTGTCCATTCATGCTATAGGTGCCAGCTGAATAGCCCATTAAATTCGGTGTATTCTCAATACTATAATACCCCGGACTAGATGCGCTAATGTTGTCGGCCTCTGAAATTGAATATCGAATAGCGCTGCTTGCTTTTTCATTATTCCTTTTTTCATCATACCGATTTCGATCTTTGTAAATAGCAACACCATTTTTGTCGAGTGTAACACTATCCTCCAAATGCAGCAATCGAAGTTTCAGCACTTTTTCAATGCCATTCTCCACCTTCAAATCGTAGGCAATTTGATAGTGATATCCATCAACACGAAGTTTCAACATGTAATTTCCTTCTGGCAAATAGTTTATTTCAAAATCACCATCAGCATTGGTAAGAGCTCCTCCATGATATTTCCCGTCTATCTCTGCAATAATTGTCACCATATCTAGAGGTGTATGAAATATTGCATCTTCCACATTGCCACTTAACTTGCCATAGTTATTATTCCAGGTTATTGTTTTCATAAGCTTTGGTCTAATGGTGATTGGTGTATCTGTGAAAAGTCGAAGTGGAATTTTTGTTAAGCGTTTCACAATTTGCTCATAATCCCAGGTGGCGATCTGATCTAACTCTTGAACCACATTGGCAAAAAGAAAGAGATGCAATGTGCCATTGTAAGGTAGGTAAATATTTTTTGTGATACACATAGCGGTATCATTGAGTAAAATAAGATCGTAGTATCCTGAATCAACATAACTTATATAACCTTCATAAGCCTGTATCACCGACTTAGATTCATCATTTCTGTTGATAAGCCAAGCACGTTTGTAAGGAACATAATCGTGTTTTTGATATACCGCTAAAGCATTACGAACATTGTTGTAGGCAGGAGCGTAATTTCTATAATATATAAAAGGCCGTTGCCTTATATTCTTTTGTTTCTCTTTTGGGTCATCTTTTTTAAAAGTGTCGAGAATAATTATTTCGGGGTCTATATTAGTTTGGTCGAACGACGTTAGATTATATTTGTTATTGTAGTTGTTATCAAAATAGCTGAGTGCGGCCTTTCCTTTTGCACTCATCGGGAAGGATTTAACTTCCGTTTTATTCATGTAGTATACTTTGTTAGGTTCAAATACTATTTCATGTTCATACCGTCCATTTAACTTAATTTTAATGTCCCCTCGTTCTATTAAAGTTATCGCATAAAATAAATCTTGATCAATACTAATTGTTTTATAGGTTGAATTATGGTTTCCAAAAAAACACAACTTTCCACCCTGATAAATTTGTATTGTATCAAAACCTTCATCAATATGTATGAACAAAGATTGACCGATGTAATCCAAATATTCTTTTTTGTCAAATCCTCCGTTTACCATCTTCGTGGTATCCATGCCTTTTATATTGTCGAGCTGAATCCCGAAAATATATTTTGTACTGTCTTCAAAATTAAACTCACCCAAATTAAATAATAAGCTGTTGCTTCTAATTTTTAAATTATGCGAACCACTGCTAACCGGAAATGTATATTGTTGGGAATATGTATTTCGGGAATGATAGAGAATTTGATTGTCAATAATAATACTTACCACCGGTTGCAATTGATGTTGGCTGAAGAGGTAAATGGCGAGTTCAGGCAACTTATTTTTTGTTTTAAACTTCAATATTGTTTTTTGATCCTTCGAATAGATTAATCGATACATCTCATTTCTTTCGAGATGTAGAGCATCAATTTGAAATGGCTTTAATTGCTGGCTTGTATTGCAGTTAAACAATTGAAAATAGGGACTTGTGAAATGCAAAGGTTCGTCGTTGCGAATTAATCCCATGTAGGGCAAATCGGGCAATGGGATTTCTCCAAATTGCGTATTTATTGAATATGCTGTTAAGTTTACATTTTCAACAGGCTTATTATACGCATCGGTAACTTTAATATTTACTTTTACTGATTGTCCTGGGTAAATTTCCTCTGGTTGTGTTAAATCAACATAAAGTTTTTTCTCTTGAAAATGAAAAGACTGTGTTTTGAAATTATTACGTAATCCTCCTCTATAATTATGCCCCCAAAATATGTAATATGATGAACTAGTAGCATCACCTGCAGAAAAATTTATTATTGACGATTTACCTTCAGCGACCTTTTTTGTATCTTTATAAATTTCATAATGCACTGGAATTAACAGTGGATTATATAATTTTATTGAAATGGAGTCAAAGCTTCTTTTTCCGTATACTCCAAGCCATTGGTCAATCTCAGGACAATAGTAGCTGGCAACCAAGGTGTCGTTTTGATACAATTCATAGCGCACCGCAGCATAGTCTAACTTCTCGATGTATGGCGTTGTTATTAGCGTCGTGCGACGTATTTCATTTGTAAAAAAGGTAACAAGTCGCAATTCTTTTATTGCCTGGTGTGCCTGAAAATAGTAGTTTACAGCAATACTATCTTTTTGTGCAGTAATTGCGTAGGTATGATTTTTATTTTCATAATTAAAAGAAACAGAACGTGTGATTAATTCATTCTCTTCATTCGTAAAAGTAGCATCCACTGTAATTGCTCCATTAAAATTACGGAATAGCGTATCGGAAATTTCTATACTTGTATATCCGGATGGGTCAAGTTCCTTTTCCATTGTGAGCATACTTTGGTACCACTTGTTCGGCACAAAAAACATATTGGTGTTCACCTGGCTTATGGACGATAATCGTATGTTAAACTTTACATACCCATCCATTATGGGTAAATTATTAGCATCTCGCGCCTTGGCAACTGCAATTATTTTTTGTCCGGGATAAATAATATTCGATGTCATCGATAAATCATAGGTGTTTTGTTTTAACACATAATTTTCTATAGTAAATCGCGTTCTTTTAATTTCCTCATTTAAATTGTTTCTAAAAATTAAGTTGTATTCACGATCAGAGATTAACGTATCACTAAGTGCAAACTGACCAAAGTAAGCGCCAGATGTTTTACTTTTATAAGCACCAATTTTCTTTTCTCTGCCATTATCATCAACAATCCAAAGTGTAATCTTTTCATTGTAGTATACTCCATCATTATAAACTAGGAATACTTTAAACTTAACGGTATCAAGTTTTTTGTATTTAGGTTGATTTAATGCGATATATCCTGGAAGTATTTTATTGCTTCGATTTTGCGGATATGAATTTCTGAAACGTGGTGCATTGTAATAGCTAGGGTTAACCACCATATAATCGAAGTAACCTTGATATTCAACCTTTACGATTGTTCCATTCGTTATCTTCGGTAATTCATAAGATGCCATGCCTATGCTGTATTGGCAATTCTTCCCATTGGGTAAGCTTATTTTAGCGTTTTCTATAACTTTTCCTTGATGGTCCTTTACAATAACAAAGTTCTTTGTATTTACCCCCCAAACATCAAGCATGAATGGGTTTTTGTGGTACGTGTTAAAATAAATTTGATGCTCTTGCACATAGCAAATTAGGTAGGTTCCAAAACCGAGTTTAGAATAGTTGTAGCTACTGTCTTTATAAAAACTATCTACAATAGAATTGAATAACCAAGCAGTATCTAATTTGTTTTTCTGATTTAGAAAGCGAAGCTGTGCAGAATCTAATTTTAATAGATATTTATAATTACTATAAAACTTATTCTCCTTGATGGTTTGTGCCATTCCGGCAATTCCAACTAATAAGGCGAACAGCAGAAAGGTATTTTTCTTGATATTCAGCATTGTTGTTTTTTAATTGTATGAAGCATCATTTTACACACCGATTGGGAATTGTTTTTATCGATAGATGCTTTAACGTCGAAAAATCCATAATATAGGTTGCAAATAGTTGCAATCCAGTCATCTATTTAGCTAAAAAAATAGTGTTACACAAACCCATCGTCCTTTATTTACTTGAATTTTAACCTTAATTTCCATAGATTTCTACAGCTCCTCCGGCAACATTTTGCCATCCACGGTACATTCCTTCGCTATTAAAAGGCAATTCAATATTTCCATTTCTATCTATCGCAATTAATCCACCTTCTCCTTTTATTTTTAATAATTTCTCGTGAACCACCAAGAGGCATGCATCTTTCAAGCTCATACCCTTATATTCCATTAGGCAACTAATATCATAAGCCACCACACTGCGAATAAAAAGTTCTCCATGGCCAGTGCAGCTTATTGCACAAGTATTATTGTTGGCATAGGTTCCGGCACCAATAATAGGGCTATCACCAACTCGTCCATATTTTTTATTTGTCATGCCTCCGGTACTTGTTCCGGCAGCCAAATTCCCAAAACTATCGAGTGCAACAGCACCAACGGTTCCGAATTTTTTTTCTGATGTGTGATCAAGTTGAAACGCATCGGTAGCATTAATCTTCTGCCATTGTTGATATCGATTTTCATCATAGAAGTAAGAGTCGTCCTCAAATTCAAGGTGATGTTGTTTAGCGAAAATTTCTGCCCCTTCGCCTGTTAAAAATACGTGTTCGCTTTTTTCCATAATAGCCTTCGCTAATGTAATTGGATTTCTAACGTTGCGGATACCACTCACAGCGCCAGCGCTAAGGTCGCGGCCATTCATAATACTAGCATCCATCTCATGCTTGCCTTCTGCATTAAAAACTGCGCCTTTACCAGCATTAAATAATGGTGAATCTTCTAGCACCTGAATAGCAGCGGCTACTGCATCAATTGCTGTTCCTTTTTTTGCTAGAATACTAAAGCCTTTATTTAGCGAAGTTTGTAAGGCGTGTTTATATGCCGATTCCTTTTCAGCACTCATCTCGCTTTTTAAAATAGTGCCAGCGCCGCCGTGTATTGCAATTACCATAATGAAGTAAAAGTGCAAAGGAACAAAAAAACTATCTGCTAATGAATGATTTTCTGCAAATTCACAACGCTATTGCGCCATACTGACTCACTTTTTTCACTACCTTCGTACAATCAAAAAAACATTTTTCATGATTCGCAAAATTCAGTTTCTTACTATTATTCTTACCATTTCGTTTTTTATTAGCTGCGGCATCAATAAAGCTAAAAACGTTGAAGCGCAATTTACACATGATCCGTTGATCGAAAATCGTGATACTACCATTTCACCTGGAGAAAATTTCTTTCAATATGCAAATAATGGATGGTTTAAAACGCATCCCATTCCAGCTTCCGAAAAAACAAATGGTATATTTTTAATGGTCGGTGATAGCATCGATAATATTATCAATAGATTATGTCAAACGTATGGCGCAAAAACAGATCTAAAAAAAGGAAGTAATGAACAAAAAATCGGCGATTTGTATGCTAGTGGTATGGACACGGCCACAATTAATAAATTAGGAATGACTCCATTAAAAGAGGAGTTTGAAATTTTAGATAAAATACAAACCAAGGACGATGTGATAGATGCCATCGCACATCTGAAGTCAATCGGGGCATCTCCATCATTTACCTTTTATATTGACAAAGATGATAAAGACGCATCGAAATATATTCCAATAATTATGCAAGGAGGCCTTGGTTTGCCAGAGCGTGATTATTATTTTAATACGGATGCGAACAGCAGTACCGTTCGTTCGCAATATAAAGAGCATTTAACTGTATGCTTTAACTTACTTTGTGAAGACGGCATACTTCCTAAAACAAAAATTGACAATCAGTACATGAAAACTGTGGTTGCTATGGAAGAGGCCTTAGCAAAGTCCTCACGAACGTTGGAGGCATCTCGTGATCCTGAAAAAAACTACAATAAAACTACGGTAGCCGAATTAAAAAAATTGACGCCTCATTTTAACTGGTCACGATTCTTCCAGAATGTTGGATTGAAGGATGTTGATTATGTGAATGTGGGCCAGCCAGAGTTTTTCAAGGCTTTCGATAACCTTATGGAGAGAAGATCGATTTCAGATTGGAAGATATATTTACAATGGAACTTGTTAAACACCTTTGCTAGTCGTTTAGGTGGAAAATACGAAGATCAAAATTTTGTTTTTTATTATCAGCAACTAAATGGACAGAAAGAGCAGAAACCACGTTGGAAGAGAATTGTGCAGGAAACAGATGGTGCGCTAGGCGACCTTATTGGTCAGGAGTTTGTAGCTAATTATCTTCCAAAAAACACCAAAGAGAAACTCACGGAAATTGCGAATAATATTATAACTGTTTATAGGGAACACATTCAAAAGTTGGATTGGATGAGCGACTCCACAAAGACAAAAGCCTTGGATAAGTTAAGTAAAGTGAATTTTAAAATGGGCTATCCGGATAAGTGGAAAGACATGAGTACCATCGAAATTAACAAGCAGGAATATCTAAAAAATATTATTCGCGTTAATAACTGGGCTTTTAATGATATGATAGCAAGATATGGTAAGCCTATCGATAAATCGCGATGGGATATGACACCTCAAACCTACAATGCATATTACCAGCCTACCTCCAACGAAATAGTGATACCAGGATGTAATATTATCGTTCCCGGATTTACAAATGATGAAATGCCTGATGATGCTATTTTATATGCAATAGTTGGTGGAAGTACCATTGGCCATGAGATCACGCATGGTTTTGATGACCAAGGAAGTCAATATGACGCAGAAGGAAACTTAAAGAGCTGGTGGACTAAAGACGATAATGATAAGTTTAGCGCACGTTCTAAAAGCCTTGCCGAACAATTTAATCTTTACACCGTAAAGTCAGATACGCAAACATTGCATGTTCGTGGATACGCCACTTTAGGTGAGAATATTGCCGATTTAGGAGGGGCTGTAATGGGCTATGAAGCCTTTATGAAAACGCAACAAGCAAAAGATGGCAAAGCCATTAATGGCCTTACACCAGAGCAAAGATATTTCTTAGGATTTGCATATAGCTGGATGGTGCAGCGTACCAATAAAAGTGCAGCAACGCAAATAATGACAGATGTTCACTCTCCAGCGATGTTTCGTATTAATGGCCCACTGAGTAATATGCCTGAATTCTTCAAAGCGTTTAATATTAAAGATGGTGATACGATGTTTCGAAAAGAGGTAGTGAAAATTTGGTAAGAAAATGAAAACATCAACATGGAAAAAGCAAGATCGCGTTAACTTTAAAGCGAAGCTAAAGTTATTGTGTGTGGAAATCGTCAAAGGAAAAATTGATGAAGCCAAAACTTCTATGGAGCGAGCCCAGGAAGCCGCCAATAGCGAGGGGAAAAGTTCCATGGGCGATAAGTATGAAACCTCTAAGGTGATGGGTCAGATTGATAGTGATCGTGCAGGCTTGCAATTTTTTGAAGGGAAAAAGCAATTGGCACAGCTTAATCAAGTTCAGATAGATGTTATTTATAAAGAAGTTCAAGCAGGGGCATTTATCAATTGCGGTGATATTAATTACTTTATTTTATCAAGCATTGGTGCCAAAGTCATCGACGATGTGAAAATTAATATAATATCAACCCAAGCACCGGTAGCCACGCAATTGCTAGGTAAAAAAGCGGGAGATAATTTTACACTTAATGGAAAGGAAATTGCAATTAGAGAGGTGTTTTAGAGAATAAATTTTCCATAATTCTATTGGATTCTTTTAAATATTCGTACACATGACATTGAAATGATTTGTTAAAACCTTACGAAGTCAAATCTTGAATCACCTCGAAGAAACAATCTAGTTGCAAGGTTCTCAGCTTATTAAGTAAATGTTATTTATCTAATTCTGCAATAAAACAGGGAAGATGCATCATTCAATGACGCTATTTTTACTTGTGAGTTAGGATATTATTTGTTATATTTGACCTACTTAAATAAGGGTATGATGATAGACAGGAATGATTTTTTTAGTGATGATGTGCGCAAGGCGGTTGAGAATTTTGAAAAAATGCTTCAGAATCGCGAAAGCATTTATTTGGATGAGGAAACCCTGGAAGACATCATCGAATTCTATCTTGCCCAAAGCAAACCGCGCAAAGCACTCAATGCATCGCAAATTGCTCTGGAACAAAGCCCATTTAACCTACATTTTAAATTAAAAAAAGCGCAAGCCCATAACTTGCTAGAAGATGCGGAAAGCGCCCTCGCAGTAATCGAAGAAATTGAATTACTAGAACCCACCAATCCTGAAATTTATATTACTAAATCAGATTCACTTGAATTACAAGGGCGATTTGATGAGGCTATAGCCTGCCTTTACAATGCTCTAGAATTTACCGACGAGAAAAGTGAAATTTATATGCATCTCGGCTTTCTTTATGAAAGCAAGAAAGATTTTAAACAGGCGCTCCAAATGTTTACGCGCAGTTTGGAATTTGATCAACACAACGAGCAAGCTTTTTTTGAAATCGGATTGTGCTATGAAGCCTTATCGAATAATGAAGAGAGCACACGTTTTTATGAGAAATTTATCGATCGTCATCCTTACAATGCTAATGCTTGGTACAATCTAGGAATATCATTCAGTAAATTGCAACGTTACGAAAAGGCCGAATGGGCCTTTGATTATGCTATAGTTATTGATGAAAACTTAAGCAACGCTTATTTTAATAAAGCAAATGCCCAAATGCATTTGAATAAATACCGAGAAGCTATCGACAATTACCTTACCACGATGGAGTTGGATGGTCCTGATGCTTTCTGTCATTGCAACATTGGTGAATGTTATGAGCAACTAGAAGAGTTTGATGAGGCTCGCAATCATTATAAGAAGGCTGTTCAAATGCTACCTCAACTTGATGAGGCTTGGTTTGGCCTCGGCATTTGTTATGATAATGAAGATAAAATGATTGAGGCGCAGCATTATTATAAACGAGCCCTCGATATTGATCCAACTAATGCCGAATATTGGTTTGCGTATGCCGATGTTCTGTTTTCTCTCGGGCTAATGGAGGAATGCGAAAAAGCGTTTGAGGAAGCTACAACGATTAACCCAAATTTACATGAAGCCTGGCTTGACTGGAGTGCAGTGAAATTTGAGAATGGTGATCATGATTCGGCTATTGAAATGCTATTAAATCAAATCGAAGAAAATCATACCATCACACAATATTATTATCGTGTGGCAGGTTATCTCTATAAAAGTGGATTGCAGAAGGAAGGAATTGCTTTTTTTGAAAGTGCCCTTCAGCATAACTTTGATCAGCATACGGCCTTTTTTGATTTCTTTCCAGATTTATTGCAGTCGCAAAAATTCTTAGATGTGCTCGATAACCACCACCCTCGCAATAACTAAAGTAAGAAAACAGGATCTTTGCTAAAAGTGTTTTACGTCACACTTTTTGCTTTTTAAGTAAAAAAGTTGCTTTTTAAACAATTAGTTTTTCACACCCATCTCATTCAGAACAGCATTTGCATGCGCATATTTGTCTAATACAAAACAGATGTATCGGGCATCACATCCAATGCTGCGACTATAATTTTCATTCCAGGCATAGTCGTTGATAGTAGCCGTATAGGCACGATCAAAATTTATTCCAATGAAATTGCCAAAAGCGTCCATTACCGGACTGCCACTGTTTCCCCCAGTGGTATCTAGGTTATAAAGGAATCCAACGGGTATATCATTAAGTTCATTATCTTTCCATGGCCCATAATCTTTCGTTTCACTTAAATGGCGAAGCAATGTAGGCATCACGTAATCGCCTCTCGGCGTTTGTTTTTCTACAATTCCTTTCAAGGTTGTAAATGGTTTATGGTATACGGCATCTTGTGGCGCATAACCTTTTATATAACCATATGTTAATCGTAATGTAGAATTGGCATCAGGCATGTAAGTTGTAATATTCATGAGCATTTCAGCATCGTTGTAGCGCGTTGTAAGGTTAGCCACTTTAGCTTGCCAAGCCATTACAAATTTTTCATTTTCTCGCAATTCGTCCGTTAAGGAGTTTATAAGACTAAACCATATTCCTTTAGTACTTATTGCCTTTTCGGATCTTTTCGCCATCGACTCCTTCACGTTGTCCGTATTATTAAAGATGGATTGTTTGATCATCAACTTTATTTTTGTTTCAATTGCATTTTCTTCCATCCCTTTAAAATAGGCATCCACTGTTTTAATATGTTGCGATTCAGGAAACTGCAATGCCATCGACATCAAATGCGCCAAGGTTGGAATTTCGATTTCTGGATTATAATTTGCCAATGCATTCCGGGTGCCTTCTATGGCCGACTTTACACCAATGGTATCACCTATTGAATACATCATTTTTAATGAAAGATAATTGTTACTAGCGGTGGTGAGATAGCTCACATTGCCCAGTTGTTGAAGCCACACATTCTTGTAAGCACGAGCAAACATAGCTGAATATGTTTCCTCAATTTCTTTAAATAAATTTTTATTATTGCCACCTACATCATTGGTGTTTAGCATTTCTTCCATCAACTTTTCATTTGAGCGTTTTTTTTCTACAAGATGGGTTCGTGTCAGTCCTTGAATTTTCCCTCTGAAGTTCTTCGACGTATTTGCCAATCCTTTAATCTTGGATGCATAGTATAGTTGTTTGTTATCGCTGTTCTTACCCAAATCTAACATTTTCGCAATTTGCCATTCATAAAGGTCAGCAACGAATGGCATCAGGTATTTTTGCTGGTATTCAACAAATTGTGAAGGCACGTGTCTGAATGTGCGTCCTGGGAAACCGAGGATAAATACAAAATCATTTTCTTTGACTCCTTTCGCATTCACCTTCAAAAATTTCTTAGGTTGAAAAGGCACATTATCGTTATCGAAAGGCTTACTGCTACCATCACGTGCAACATAAGCGCGCAAAATACAGAAGTCGCCATTATGCCTAGGCCATACCCAGTTGTCGCTTTCACCACCAAATTCTCCGATGGCTAAAGGCGGATTATAGACAATGCGAATATCTTTCAACGTATTGTAACGAAAGAGAATAAAGGTTCGCCCAGTAAACATTTCACTTACTTCATAATCAAGATCTTTGTTTTTGGCTTGTTCGTTTTTAATAATTTGTTTTCTGTTTTCAAGAATAAGTTTTGTTTTCTCAACGTCATTGGAAACCGATTCTGTTCCCTTTAATACAAGAGTCGACACATCGGTGTACGAATCGATAATTTTGCTAGTGAGACCTGTTTTTATTTCTTTGTTTTTTTCATTCGCGTAAAATCCATCACGCAAATAATTATGAACACTGTCGCTTGCTGAACTCACACTGCTAAAACCACAATGGTGATTGGTAATTATTAAACCCTCGTTGCTAATAAAAGATCCAGTGCAACCGCCAACACGAACTACAGCATCAACTAGGCTTGTGCCATTCGGATTGTATAATTCAATTACAGGAATTTTAAGTCCGGCCTTTGCCAAATCTAATTTAGATATCTCTGTTAAAGGAAACATCCCTTCATCGGTAACACTCGATGTGAAAAGGATAAATACGATAAAAATGATAGAGAACTTTTTCATGTGTTGGTAATAAAATAATATGCGAAAGTAAAGTTTATGTTGGAATTGTAAATGGTTAAAATTTCACTTATTTCAGTAATCGGGAGAATCAATTTTCATCATTTCAATAGGGTAATAAAAAACATGACGCCGTCACTTGACATTATTTTTGAGGCTAAAAACAATCTAGGAATTAATTTAATCTATTCTATTGCATAAATTTACTTAAACTTGAAAAATGGATTTGATAAAAAAGGAGATTTTATTGCAACGTTATACTTCGGCAGCGGAATTAACCGCAGCTGATCGAACACTATTAAATGCTGCCAAAGATGCAATTCAATTAGCGTATGCTCCTTATTCAGCTTTTTATGTAGGGTGCGCGCTTTTATTAGCTAATGGTGAGATTATTAAAGGCAGTAATCAGGAAAATATTGCCTTTCCGAGTGGCTTATGTGCCGAGCGCGTGGCTATTTTTTATGCCGGTTCAACCTATCCAGGAGTGACTATTGTATCGATGGCCATCACTGTAAAAGCAACAGAACAAGTTGTGGCAGAGCCAGCTATGAGTTGTGGAGCTTGTTTGCAAAGCATCAGTGAATATGAGATGCGTCAAAAGCAACCAATTAGGACAATACTGCAAGGAGAAATAGGAGATATTTATATTTCAGAAATAGGCACACGTTCTTTTCTACCCTTTCAATTTGAGATGGAGTCGTTAAAAAGATAATTCAAACATTGGAATGAAAAAAGAAAATACGAATAGCGGTACAATGAGTTTAATCGGCTCAACAACGTTTAATTTATTACTTTTGCATCCGTTTTAAACCGATTTGTTGTGCTTAAATTTTTGATATAATTTGCGATCAATTTGATTTAATAACGGCTCTGTAGTATAATGGATAGTACGGCGCCCTCCGAAGGCGCAGATTCGAGTTCGATTCCCGATGGAGCCACAATTTAACTTCTTAACTCTCTGATAGCAAGTGCTTTAGGTGAATTAAGAAGCAAAGTGGATACAGAAGTGGATACAAATATTCTTTCGGGGCAAACCGAACCTATTTTTTCTTATGGTTAATCAAGCTATTTCTGAACCAAGAACTACCTTTGTTCTAAACATCTCCAATCACAAAAAAGTATTCTGTATTCTATCAAAAATATTATGATGAAATTAAAAACTATAACTCGAACCAAGCCCTTAAAATTAAGTGAGAATCGGAACACTTTATGGAAATTTAAACAGGAGAAACATGAAATTGATATAATCCAAATTTATCAAGAGATAGAAAAAAAGTTTAACGATTCGACTTCATTAAAAAAAGGTATAGTAAAAGTGGAGTATTTAAATAGACTAAAAGAAGAAGTTCAGTTTTATTGCGAGAATAACAAAATTGATTTTGAATATCATTTTGAGCCTATTTGTGGTAAGATTATTATTGATAACAATAGTCAACTCTATGTTCGAGCTTTAGCATATCAACTTAGTTGGCTGGATAAGGATCTAATCAGATTGTTCTTGAATCGTTACAATGATAATTATCCAAAAAAACGAGACTTTGTGAATCTTGTTGAATCACAAGTCTATAAGGTTTTTCTAAAGATCTGTCCCTTTCGAGATTTTGCAGAAAGGCAGAAATTAATCACTGACTGGTTAGAGTTTTACGCTAAGCGAACTAAACCAAAAACCGATACCAATTTAATTACCTTCGAAAAATTATTTATTGTTCCGAATTATGATACTATGCTTCTCAAAATCCTTAAGGATAAAAGCATTTTGGACACAGATGGCTCTTGGATCGGGTTATCATATACACAGACTGATGTAACTTCCTTGATAACGGTGCTTAAAAAAAACGGGTACATCAGGGATAATCTTTCTCAGGAAATTGTTGGCAGAGTATTCTGCAAGAAGTTCAATATTACTTTGAGCGAAAGCTCAATGCGTCATCAATCGAAAAAGAGTAAAAGTTATGATGATGACTATGAATTAATTTTCCCTCTAATAGTTAAGAAATCGCCTAAATCTATTTCATAGAAGAAACACATAAAATTCTAATTAGCATTCGCTAAATCAAATTGTATCATCTCTGGTATAATCATTCCATTGAGATTAGAATGTCTCTGCTGCGGTTTTAGAGCAATCCGATTTACGTAGGTAAAAGATCCAATTATTATTAGTACTTACCACTTTTAAACAAGACTAATAAATGATTCGATTTTTTCACTAAAAATGATTCTTTCTTGAAAATACGATGATTTTTTAGCGCTACTTCTCAAAACAAAAGACCCATAAATTGAATTTGCTACAGTTTTACCACGTATCAAATTATTTTCATCCCTCTATAAGTCCTGATATCAATCAGATATAAAATTCCACTGACAAAACACTGCCAACTGGCAGTCTTTTAATTTTTTTTTTTTAATGTATTTAAATTTACGGTCATGTTAGATAATAGAATCCAGAACAACCGACTAATCTTCAATTTAGATGAGGACGAGTTGCGATGCATCATCGAAGAAAGCGTTGCGAAAGTACTTCAAAAGATGCCTCAGGAAACCGTTGATGATACTTTATTAACCAGGAAAGAGGTAGCGAAGCTATTGAAGGTTTCGCTCGTTACGCTTAATCAATGGCGACGTGAAGGCATTATTTCCCAGCAGAAAATAAAATCGAGAGTGTATTTTTTGAAAAGTCAAGTAATGAGGGCAATTAATAACGCAGAAGAGAAAAATGGAAGAAAGAAATAAAATCATAAGGGGATTATGGTCTGTAAAAATCCGCGATGTTGAAAATGCTACGGCAAGATGCATTGGGCAAAACATATACATGCTTGGTGGATTCTATAGGCATAGCTTTAGCTTAATAATGACCGCTATAAAAAGTATTAACTACATTTCATAAAAGGATTATCAATTTTAATATAATAAAACCACCAAAATCATGTTTATCAAAACCTGCACTTACAGATATTGTCTTAAAGACTTCGAAACTAAAATTTCAAAACAAAAGTATTGTTGTATACGCCATAAGAATCAAGAAAGCTATCAGATGAAAAATGACGATTACCAATATGAAATTATCCTTCAAAAGGCGAGATTGGACAATATAAAAATTCTTGAGGGACTATTAGACCTCGAAGTATACCGCATAAGCGCTATCGAATTAACCAAAATGGGATTTAACTTTAAAGCTGCTATCGTTCCAGATATAAATGACAAAAAACAAGAAGTATTTCGCTATGGATACATTTATCTTATTGCCATCTCAACCACCGAATTCAAAATCAACATTGTAACAGATAAATAATATCATGAATGTCACCGAACAAACTATGCTGGATTTACTTTTGCGAACACGTAAATCAATTAACTCCAGCAAATCATTTACAGGGAGAAATTATTCTGTGAATCAAGGTAGTGCTAGCACTTCAGCTGGTAGAACTTCATCGGGTCTTGGGCAAACGTCAAACGCTGCTTCCGTTACATCGGCAGGAGCAGGTGCCACAGCTTCTATGGGAGGAAATCCGGTTGCTTCGAGCATCGCAAATGGCGGGTTAGGCGGAATGGAATCAGCTACTTCTGCAAATGTAACCGGTGATATTGGGTCAAGTGCTAACTCTAAAGGCAGGAGCACCATCAAATGGATTATTGTGGGTAGCGTAACTGTAGGAGTTATTATCCTTTGTAGCCACTTATACCTTAAGTATAAAAAGGAACAGAAAATGGTGCAGGAAAAAGCAAATTCCTAAAATCTGTAAAGTTGAAACCTTGTAGATTTGAGAGTGATGTTGGCCTCATAAATGCTAATAAGGAATATTCGGTGGCATTGACCACCAATTTTCAGTTTCATTTGTTAAATTAGATTAGAATTTTATTTATAAATAGAGTCGTAAGAATATTTAGGATTTCATTTATTAACGAATTACTCATATTCTCGGAACATGGTATTTTACACTTACCATTAATAATTAACAGGATTATGAAAACCATTCCTGTTATTTTAAAAGAAAATTCTTTCATTGACTATTTAATTAATGTATCTTGATTTATTTCTCAAGATAATTATGATAGTGTTGTTTAACGACCTGTTGCAAATGGGATTTTTTATTTATCATTCGTTTACGTAGCCTAATCTTTTAAAACTATTTGGATAATCTCTCGGTAACTCATTTGCTTTGGCATGCATATCTAAACCTCCCTTAAAATAAATATTCAAATTCTCCAACTGCTCCTTATTTAATTTACCTAAGGCATTCGCAAATGCTTCATCACCCAATTTTCGCATTAACTCAATCAAAACCCATCCATGCTCATAAGCTGCCCCATCATATAGGTCTTTAACATTTAAAAAGCTATGTAATACAGAGGTATCGCCTTTCACAGAAGCATTAAGATTTACAACATAATCAAAATACTTTTTACCTAAGCCCATTTCCAAAGTATCATTAATTTGTATTGCTGGATTAGGTGTGCAGGATATGATTACAGCAAAAAAGGCAAGTGCAAAATATTTCAAAATAATTCTTGTCATATATAGCCTTTTTAATTCCCCCCAGTTTTAGTTGCTGCTGGTTTCTCGTCAACAACCTTTAATGTTCCAAATTTAGTTTGTGTTGTTCCTGGCACGTATTTCTGAATACCTCTGTTGTCAGGCACTTGCTCTGTTTTTGTGTTATTAATAGCGTTGTTAATAATATTCCATTCTTCCGCTCTTTTTTCGGGAGTCATGTTCGGGTCATCTTTATTTATTGTAACACATCCAAAACTAACTCTACCAGGGTGTAAATTATAACCAGTCCTTTGTTCACCCGCAGAATTAACCTCCCCAGGTCTATTGTCAACCTTATCATATTGGCTGTTATCTTGAGGGTCTAATACAAAGAATGAATTGTGGTCAGGATTAGTATTACCTTTATTCTCTAAGATGTTATAGCTACCTGCTGATATTGGTTTCTCATTTGGATTAGTTTGAGATGCAACTTTCCCACCACCTTCTGAATGACCTCCAGTAAATACATTTTTAACAAGTATCCCATAGTTAGCTTTGGATTTCATTTCAGGTGTGAGCTTTGCATAAGCCTGAGCACTAACAAATTTGTAAGTTAATTTGGGATTTGTTTGACTTTCATCAGGAATGAGAGCTAAAGTTTTGGTCGCTTTATTATAAACTCCAAATGCCTCCAATCCATCTAAATCTATAGCTTGTATCGGTGTATTACTTGCAAACTGATATGGAGATAATTCAGGATACTTCTTTTCATGAATAATTAAAGGGTCTGGGCTTGGGAAGCGACCTAATCGTGGCGAATACATTCTCTCTCCGTAATCTTGCCAGTTTCCTTGTCCTTGAACCTCGTTATCATTTTCTTTCCCATTAAAACCGTACCTGTAATTTTCACTCGAAAACGTCCTTTCTTTCATCAGCATACCAAAGGAATGCAGATTTGATTGCATTATATTGCCAACTGGATATGGGTTTCGGCGTTTCATTTATTTGTAATTTCAAACCCCAAAAGGTTATTTTTGGGTATGAATTGCACTCGAAAATAAT
>CAINMV010000036.1 GCA_903850915.1 uncultured Bacteroidota bacterium | reverse complement strand
TTTGATCCTTGATGGCTTCTAAGGCTACCTTAGCCTTAAATTCAGCCGTAAATTTGCGTCTGGTTTGTTTGGTCATTTGGTTTAGTAAAATTAAAGATTTTTTTAACTAAACCTTTGGTGCTATTTTTGGGGAGTATTACACTATTTACTTTTTATAGTTTGCTGCTACTTCTTTATTAACAACAAATACAACGAATGGCGAAAGCAGAAAACCACTTTTAATGCAGAAGAGCGATCCTTACGTTATTTTCTTATATTATTTTTCTTAACACTACCAGCCTTTTTTGCTGTTGGCTGGGCACGAAAATCGATCCAACTATATATGTATCCAAAAGAAACAGAAGCTATCGTTGTAGAATACAAAAACCGATTTGATGAATATTGGGCCAATGTAATCTACTTCAATGAGAATTACATTCCATACTCCAAAGAAATAACCTTTACAAGCCCCGTTCCATTGAAGAAATCAGACTATAAGGTGTTAATAAAATACTCTAAAATTGAACCGAAAATAATGAAGTTTTACATCCAACTTTTGCAAAAAGACACTACGTTTCAAATCAGAATAAACGAAGTTAATAGTAGTAGAAACTACTTCACTCCGGCAACGAAAGTCCTGAATAAAAATTAAAGTAATCTATGAATAATGAAATTACCGTCTTGAATAATTAAAATTATTTTATTACTTCGCGACAAAATTTACAATAATAGTTAATCATCTAAAAATCAATTCAATTGCAATGGAAATATTAGGAATAGGAAGTAGAGTAAAACACAGTAATTACGGACAGGGGGTGGTAATTAACGTGAAGCCCTTAACGTATTTAATAACCTTTATCGATTTTGGCATAAAAGAGTTTAAAAAAGAAGATTCTACACTAGAAGTTATCGATGCCGTTGAACCGGACACTGACTTAGTTAGTCTGTTCGACGTTGAGCGCACGCTTATTACTATATTAAAAAAATATTGTGATTACCCCGAAATTGTAGATCTAGGTAAAAAGTGGATTGGCGGTAAAATGATTTTAAAACCAGGTGAAAGTAATCTGGCATCTAAAGAAATTCCAATCGAACAATTATTTCATAAAATAGTTATGATTCGAGACCGTATGCGCACTTTAGAACAACGCATTAACGCAAACAGCAATTTGGATGACCAAGAAAAAGTAAATCTACAGCAATATATTACACGCTGCTATGGATCTTTAACCACCTTTAACGTGCTATTTAAATTCGACCACGATCAATTTTCGGGAGAGAAAGGAGGCAGAGAATAAGAATTTACGGGAAAAGAAATTACCGTTCAATTCTGCTTTCAATTAGAGCATCAATTTGCAGGGCACTGGAACTATTATTAAAGTTGCTTTGGAAAAATTCTATACGTTGACTAATATCTTGCGATGAAAATTCTTTTTCGAAAAGTTGTGTAATTGTTTGCGCCATTGAATCGGCTGTATTTGCCAAATGGCAAAGTCCCTGTAAACCAGTATTGGCTACCATGGGTGAATTAACCACACAATGGCGCCCTAGAAAAAGCGCATTTATTAATTTCAACTTAATGCCTGTGGCTTGAAAAGTAGGCAGAATGTTAATTTGAGCTTCATTAATTAAATGGTGTACCGATTCGATGGTGGTATTATCATAGAGCGTAATATTACCATATTTTCGAATTTGTTGCTTTAAAATAATGGACGGATTATTTCCAGCAATGACACATGGCAAATTTAACTTGCTAAATACTTCATTTACCAAGTATAAAGCAGCTTCATTATTTTCTCCAACACCTAGGTTGCCATGATATAGCACGTAACTCCCTTTTCCTGAAATAGCCACAACATTTTTATTGGGATGAAATGCGGGCAAATAAATCACGTTCTTAAACTTTGCATCAAAATAGGATTTGTCGTTAGGTGAAATTGCCAGAATGCAATTCGCATGATTAAGTGTGAACTCGAAATTACTTAAACGAAGACTCTCTAAATTAAAAAAATATTTCTTCGCAAAATTACGTTCCACCTTTGCTAGGTTCGTATAGTAATGGTGTTCAATATTATGCATACGAACCATCTTATATCGTTTTTCGAGCGCCGGATTGGCAATATGACAGCATGAATGTAAGCCTTCAAATAGAATTGGAAAATTATCGAGCAGCAAATTATGCAACAAACGTCGGGTATTTCGGGTGCGCACGATATAAGGTTTAGAACCAAAATAAGGATTACTGAAGCGCTCCCTTTTATAATAGTTGACACTTGCGCAAATAGCGTTGAGCTCTTGAGCCTCGCGACGACCATACTGATAGCAATGTAAATGAACTTTAATGCCCATTTCTGACAAAGCTTTAATTTTATAAAATACATCTATAACACCACCGTAACTTGGAGGAAACGGCACGTCGAATGAAATAACATGAATATGCTTATCGAAGGCGGGCATAAAACTCTAACAATTTGCGTTCCTCTTTTTGCCAACAGTAAATATTAGCTGCAATTACGCAATTTTGTTTCAAATTTTGATAAAGAACTTCATCATTTAGGAGTTTGTTGATTGCGTTAAGCATAGATTCTTCATCACAATTGGTTAAAACACCTACGTTGAGGGATTTATTCATTGCTTTGTATTCTGGAAAATCATTTATTATTGAAGGCAATGCTGCGTGTATATAGTCGAAGAACTTATTATTAAGTGAATAATAGTAGCTCAAGCCTGCATTTTCAGAAACATTAATTCCTAGTGTGGCCTGTCGAGTAAAATTTGCCAACTCGCTTGGCGATATCATCCCTTTAAAAAGAACTTTTTCTTCTAGGTTAGCTTCAGTAACTTTTTTGCGAAGCATTTCTGACAGATCGCCCTCTCCTATTAACCATAATACGGCATCAAGCTTAGGCATTATGTTTATCAGCTGCTCTAGGCCTCTGGATGCATTGAGCGCACCTTGATAAAGCAAAATACGTTTCGAAAAATTATTTTCTAACGGTGTTTCATCCAAACGTGGCGCATTGTAAATTACGTCAAAATGAGTTTTATATTTGCCTTCAAACAATGCTGCAATTGATTTATTTACTGTATAAGCATTTTTTATTCTCGGCACGAGTAGCACTTCCAACCATTCCCAAAACGCCTGAATATGAGGCCGATGAATGACCTCCGGAACCTGTGTAAAATATTCATGAGCATCGTATACCAACTTCCAACCCTTTAGTTTACTAACCAAAAACCCTGGTGCAAGAGTGTCCAAATCTATACTGCATAAAGCATTGGAAGAAGTGAACAACAGATAAAAAAAGAGTCGAATATTATATTCTGCATAAAATAGTTTACCTTTATTAAAAAAGCAACGTAGCCGTTTCTGGGCATAAGGCAAATCACGCAATGGTTTACTATCATTCATTATTCGACCAACCAACGCAACCTGATAGCCATGCTGTTGCAGTGAACTGCAAATACGATGCATACGGTTATCGTAATTTAAATCGTTGGTAACCGTGAAGATGATTTTCAAAGGCGAAGTATTTGATTAGTTTTATTAAAAAGGGATACTATTATTAAAGGGGAATACAAGCAAAATTATTTAAGGGTCCTAAGCCTGCTTATCGCCTCCGAATTCTCCTTATTTATTCGGAGGCATTCGAAATAAGCTTTTTTGGCTTTATCTATCTTTCGAGTATTCTCATAACATTTACCCAGATTAAGCCAACCACCTTCATTGTTTTCGTTAAGTTTCACTACAATTTTAAATCCTTCAATTGCAGTCTCCCATTTCCCTTGCTTCATATTCATAAATGCCACATTGAAATAGGCATCTAAATACGTTTGATTTATTTCGAGAATCCGTTTATAATCAGCGCCAGCGCTATCAAAATTATTAATCATTTGATAGTGGTAGCCTCTGTGATAAAGGGCTTCAATACTTTTGGGCTGTAGGCGCAAGGCCGCGTTAAAATATTCCAGAGCTAGTTTTGTGTTTTTTGTTTCATTTAACTCACCCAATTGAATATACGCTTCATAATAATTCGGATTTAAAGAGATAGCCTTCTGAAACATTGCAATAGCAAGCTCATCATGATTTTCCAATCGTATCATTTCTCGATAGTTTAATCCTTTAAAAAAGTAACATTCTTCACAATTAGAGGTGATTTTCAAAGCTTCATCATAATTGCGCAAGGAAGAAGGATGTTCTTTAACGATATAATATAGCTGGCCTAATTTAAGGAAAGCCGCATAATTTTCTTTATCCAAAACAATTGCTCTTTCGTAGGCTAGAGCCGCTATTTTTGTTTTATTTACAGCGAAACATATGTCTCCCAACAATAGAAAATAATCTGATTTTGTAGTATCAATAATAGTTGCCTTATTGGCATCAGCTAAGGCTCTAATATATTGATGTTTCTTGGCGAAATAACCAGCACGTAAAAAAAGAACCTCAGAATTATTGCTATCCTTAGCAAGCGCATCACACCATATCATAAACTGAGCGCTATCCTGAGGCAAATTGCCATAGTCCTTTTTGTGCCCAAAATTTTTACACTGGGTAAATGCAAGTATACCCAATATTAAGACGTATAAAAAGCGCATTATTAAAATTGTGTTACGTAAGATAAAATTATTTTTTTATTGGCTTCGTTTCCCAAATGATACTGCCACTGCAATCGATATATCCTTGTGATCCGTTGCTTCGAGTAAAAAAAGCGAAACCTTCAATGAAATCAGTCAGCAAGGAAAATCCAAAATCGAAAGCAATATTACCTTTTTTGTCAATAAAACAAACATTACCATTGGGTCGGTGCAAAACTGCAAATCCATTATGAAAATTAGATGCGACAAATCCCGAGTCTAAATGAATTTCTTCATTTCCTAATACATCTATAAATAATAAAGAGCCATTTAATTTCACCAAAGCTAAACCTTCACTAAATATAGATGCTTCTTGGTATTTAGCCGGGATAAGCAAATCGCCATTGCCTCCAATATAACCATAATATTTTTGTGATACTGTTTTTCGTCCTAATTTAACCTCTGTTTTTAATTGCACTGGAGCTAAATTATTGTGAAATTCACCAGCATTTAAGTACGTTGTTGTAGTCACCATTTGCCCTAAAGAATTCATATAACCCCATCTGCGAAGAGTGTCGAAACCAAAGGCGACCGGGCAAAGTCCTTGACTAAACGCACCAACTTCATCAAACTTTTCATGAATAACCGTATTCATTTTTTTATTAATAAACTCCCATCCATTAAGCCATTTAACGGGAGCAAAACCACCATTGAAGTTCCTTGCTTCCAAGCAATCTTTGAAGTAAAACAGTTGTCCTTGAGCATCCATATAACCCCAAATTCCGGAATTATCATCGGGCGAGATACGTACCAACGCCATTCCATTGCAATAGGATTGTGCATAGGCGAAAAATGAATTTCCAAATTTACCACCTTCGGGATTAATGAATTTGTATTCCGTTCCTTCACTTGAATTATTAGCTACCAAAGCCTTTCCTTCAAAAAATCGAAAAGCAGAATCAAACTTATATGGGATGGTTAATTTACCGAGCGTATCGATATACCCCCATTTATCGAACTCATTTTTCACCGGCAAAATTATTTTTTTTGTCTGCGAAAAAACAGCGAGATGCAATAATAGCAATAGATATAGCAATATATATTTTCTCATACGAAGACAACAAAGATACACATTGAAAAAAAAATACAGCAAAAACTTTTGTGAATGAAGGTGATTTCGTACCTTTGTAGCGGAGAAATGGCAGAGTGGTCGATTGCGGCAGTCTTGAAAACTGTTGACTGTTACAGGTCCGGGGGTTCGAATCCCTCTTTCTCCGCATATAGATTGTCTAAAACAGTCTAAAAGCGTGTAAAATCAAGGTTTTACACGCTTTTTTTATGTTCTTCAAATTCTAATAAAGTCTAGGTTTGTCTATACTTTTGGTTTCTTAGGGGGTTTCTTTTTTTTAAAGCCAAAAAAGAAACCAAGCAGTTAGACGCTATTAGACATAATAAGACTGAATAACAATGAGTTAGGCGGATATTTTCTCCTTTGGAAACGTACATTTGTATAACATTTAAAGGGGGGCACAACATAAAAAATGTGCCAAATGTCGTCAAGTCAAAAATCAAACTTCTCGCTGGTTGTTTACATCAGCAGAACCAAAGAAAAAAAGAACGGTGAAGTTCCCGTTGTACGTCGTCAAGTTCATTAGGACAAGTGTTAAACAAAACTAAGTGATTGATTTTGAATTTGCAATAGGTGATTTATTCGTCTTTGTAAAATGGTTTTTTGCTTGATTTCTTCTCTTTGTTTCAGGATTTTCGCACCCCTATTGAAGTATACATCGGCAGGGGCTAGATTGTCCAAGGACTCATGTAGGCGGTTGTTGTTATAAAAATCAATAAACTCACCCAATGCCCTTTCTAATTCTTCTGGTGAATAATAGTGTTCAAGTAAGATTCTATTCTTCATAGTCCTGTGATAACGCTCAATTTTACCCTGGGTTTGTGGGTGCATAGGCTTACCACGAGTGTGTTCTACGCCTCTTTTGGATAAATAGGATTTTAACTCCCCCGATAAATAACATGATCCATTATCCGACAGTAATCTTGGCCTTGCATTTATCTTGATCTTCGCTTTTTGCAACGCTTGATCTACCGTTCTAACGGCATCTTCGGCTTTCATTGTTGAACACAGCTCCCAATGCACAATGTATCTGCTGTAATCATCTAAAATGGTCGACAAATAGTACCAACCCCAACCTTTGATTTTGAAGTAAGTAAAATCCGTTTGCCACATCTCATTCACCCGAAGGGTTTTGTCTTTGAATTCATCTGCCGCACTCAATACTACATAGTTGGGAGCAGTTAGTAATCCTCGTTTCTTTAGCAGCCGGTATACCGTTGATTCGGATACAAAGTACTCACTGGATTCGGCGTATCGTATGGCCAACTCACGGGCAGACAATTCAGGATTTTCCAAAGCAAAATCTATAATCTGCGATTCTATCTCATAGGGTATTTTATTCCAAACACAATGCTGTTTTGATGTAGTAATTTCCAATCCAGTCTCGCCAAATTTGACATACCGATCATACCACGCATAAAACGTACTTCTATGAATACCAATTTGTTCCAAGGTAGCCTTGACGCCAATAGGCGATTGTTCTACCATCTTGATGATCTCCATTTTTTCTGCCGCTGTCATTCTCATATACTTCTGGAATTTGATTCGAGACCATTCATGCTTTTTTTTAACGTCCGATTCTTAAGCATCAACTCGGCCACTAGGTTTTTAAGTTCTGCATTCTCGTTTCTGATCTGATTAACTTCATCTGTATTTGCCTCCCGCAAGGTGTCTCCATTTAATCTCCGTTTGCCGGCCTCAATGAAGTCTTTGCTCCATCGATAATACAACGCTGGTGCGATGCCTTCTTTTCTGCAAATGGTGTTAATGGATTCATCACCACGCAATCCTGAAATAACAATTCTGATTTTTTCCTCAGAGCTAAATTTACGCTTGGTTCGTCGGCGAATATCCTTGATAACCGCCTCCGCATTTTTTGGTTCTTTTTCTTTCATTGTAAGCAATTTATGGTTTTTAAGTATAACTTTGTTAAGTAACACTTATGTCCACTTTATGCTGACGATCTACAGTTCAAAAAAATATTGGTATCAGTTATTGGAAATAAGCTGTGCACAAAACATGCAATGGCGGTAGTAGAAATTTTTAACTGACATGTAACTTTGCACAAACGTTTATGTTAAAACACCT
>CAINMV010000035.1 GCA_903850915.1 uncultured Bacteroidota bacterium | reverse complement strand
TTTGATCCTTGATGGCTTCTAAGGCTACCTTAGCCTTAAATTCAGCCGTAAATTTGCGTCTGGTTTGTTTGGTCATTTGGTTTAGTAAAATTAAAGATTTTTTTAACTAAACCTTTGGTGCTATTTTTGGGGAGTATTACAGATATCCGCTAGACCATATCCTTTAGAGTGAATTACTTTTCCATCTTTCACAACAGCAACAGCAGCACCAACTAATTTAAATTTCAACAAAGCAACAGCCACCAATGAATCAATTTGTGGAGATGATATTTGAGCTAAAGTTATGGTTGGAGCTAAACAAGTTAAAAATAAGAATTTTAAAAAGATATTTTTCATGTACTGTTTTTAATTGGTTTTACATCAAAATAATTGATTTATTCATTAATATGTTTTTTTAACCTATGATCAGAATGTTTTTTGTGCTAATTTAAAATCCTACTCAATATCAAATTCCTTTTTTACAAAACAACAAAACTAGAATTACATTGATTCATGTACTTTATAGGCTACTTTATTCTTTAATCACTTTAAATGTCTGTTTTAAACTATCACCAATACTAAATAAATAAATACCTGCTGATAAATTTCCCAAGTCTATAATTGTGTCTTCTGAATTTATTATTCCTTTTAAAATCGTCTTACCTGTGTTGTCATAAACCACATAAGCTGAACCTAAAAGTTTTATATCCGCTTTTATATTAATTATACTTTGTGCAGGATTCGGGAAAATAAAAAATTTATTATTGCTGCTTATTTCATTCATTCCTACAGCCCCACAACCTAATGAAGTTAGTAAACTTGCTCTAGGCGCAACCATCACAGTAGCTCTAATTCTATCTTTCTGACCTTGGGTAAATCTGTTGACTAAAGGACAGTAAGACATATAATTATATCGGCTGTTATCCCAGGCACCTGTTGAAGGACATGTATTTGTTGTGCCGCAATCGCCTTGTTTATGCGGTGGCGTATCGCATACACGATCTCCATTGATAAGGCAATTGGTGTCTACTGGACAAGAAACATTACCACCATCACCATTGAAGGTATGATAAAGAAAAAAGCCGTGACCAATTTCATGGGGTAATGTTCCACTCGTACTTGTCATAGATGTGGAAACAATAACTAACCCATCATAAAGCCCACCTACTGGATACGATGCGTATCCAACAAATCCACCATTACATATTTTGCTAACGACCCAAATATTATAATAGTTAGAAACAGGCCATTTGCTTAAATCTTTTATGGTAGTTTCAACTGCCCCGCTGCACGTATTACCCGTTGGTGTAATACCATTTACCGAATAATTTGGAATACTTGAACCATTAACTCTGTTAATTCCTTTAGTTGAATTACCACTTGGGTCTTTACTAGCAAGGCAAAATTCTAATTCAACATCAACCCCTAAACCGTTTCCATTTCTAAAGCGGCTATTAAGTCCTGTTATTGCTTGTTGAATTTGAAGATCCGAAATATTGGTACCTGTTCCAATTGACTCACCTAAATGAATAACATGTACAACAACAGGAATAGAATAAATGGTAGATTTTAATATGCCGTTTGATTGCTTTTGAATTCTAGCATCAACTTGTGATTCAAGGAAAAGGATTTGCTTCCGATAAAAAGAATCTGTTTGCATTAGATTGTTATGAATGTGATCCGTAACGCATTCAGCACTTTGCCCACTGCCCTGAATTTGAAAAAACAGAATGGAAATTATTAAAAGAATACAACTTGAAGATTTTTTCATATTATCATATATTATTGTCCTACTCGTTTGGCTTTTCGGTTTTGCCCTTTTTTTCCAAGTGGTCGCTAGTCTCCACAATTTAAAATCTTGTCGGTGGTTGTTTGTTGAATGAATACAGGCAGTTCTATTGTAAGTGCCCTATCTTATTATTGCACTTGCATCTAAAATTAAAGTCAACTGAGGATTCACATTAACATCGATTATTTTCAAATATATAAAACTTATGCGGTATTATGTTCATTCGGCTTATTGCGAGAAGTTATGGGAGAGGATTAACCTAGGTGCTAATCTATAACAAACTTTCCTGTTATTACTTTATTGCCGGAATTTATTTTCACAAAATAAATTCCTTGGGGAACACGACTTACATCAATAACATTTGATTTTGTTTGAATGATTGTTTCTCCAAGTGAATTTGTTATACGAATTTCATAATCCTTTAACTCCTGCGGAACCTTAATCGTGATTGTGTTCTTCGTAGGATTCGGAAAAATTCCTAGTTCATCATACTTAATTAAGTTACTTATTCCTGATGAATTACAACCGTTTCCAATTTGATAACTAAAAGGTACTGCTCTGTTTTTGTTTACTCCCAATGTATCTGCAGGTAAAAAAGCTTCAACATAATCAACGTTGACACATAAATTAGAGACAGTGACGCGTAGATGCCCAGAACCATTTAATACATTCTGCTTATAATAACTGCCCCAATCTGTAATGCCACTTTTATAGGTAGAATCTGCTGCCATTGGCACTTCCTGATATACCACACCATCCAATATTTCTTTTGCAAAAAGGTGGTCGTGACCTTGAAAAACTATATTCACTCCATTGTCCACCATTAACTTATGAATAGGTTTTGCCCAACCGGGTCTTCGCGTATTAAAATGATATCCGAACACTCCACCGGTAGAATCATTCCCACCCCATTCATATAGTTGAGCACAATTAATTCCACCCCTTTGTTGTCCGTTTGGATGATGAGCAAAAACAAATTTGTATGTAGACGTGCTGTTCTGTAAAACATTGGTAAGCCATTGATATTGAGGATAACCCAATGTCCAATTCCATTTCTTGGGGTTAGCGCTGGTGTCGCATTGATCTCTATAAACATCTAACACAACAAATAAAGCATCACCCCATGTCCATGAGTAATAGTTTTGCGGTTGTTCCATTCCATAGGCTTCGTGAATAGTATCTCCAGAATAAAAACTATTTGGAAAAGGATTGGGATAATAATATTTGCGCCATAAAGTAGCATAAGTTGCAATATTATTTGGTGGCGTTTGATTCAAAAAATAATCATTTTCCCCTTCATGATTACCAAGACAGATGAAGAAAGGATCAGAATGACAAATGTTACCGAGAAACTGCCTGTAAAATAAATGCTTAGCCTTCATCTGTAAGCTAGTGGTAG
Source organism: uncultured Bacteroidota bacterium (assembly GCA_903850915.1). Lineage (GTDB taxonomy): Bacteria > Bacteroidota > Bacteroidia > UKL13-3 > UKL13-3 > CAINMV01. Next base: position 28,282 of record CAINMV010000035.1, on the reverse strand, counting down.
TTAGTGGTGTATGGTCGTCCCCAAAAATATCGCCAAGTGAAATCATAAAATCGCCCTTATCTTTTTTCTGATTTTCTAAGTTAATTTTATAAAGATTGGGAGACCCTTGCGTAGCATCGTATAGGTGTTCATCCGCTTCGACGGTAAATGTAAAAGTGCTTCCTAGTGCACGTTGTGTTTGAAAAGAATACTCCGGGGTTGAAATAAATGAACCTACACCAACGGAACGATATTGCATAAGGTAAAAATATTTTGTGTTGGACTTGAGATTCTGAATGTTCACTTCATCGGGAATGTTGGCGCTATTATTAAATTTAGGTATGATTTGAGTATAAATTCCCGATGATGTTCCATATTCCAAGTAGCAGTCAACATTATAATCAAAAAGGATGCTAGCAGTAATAGAAACATCCGTTGGTCTGCCAAGAATTATTGAATGTGTTTGAGCCTTTAATACATTTATATTGAAAATAATTGATATGAGACAGAAAAGTGACTTGTAAAAAGTGATTAAATATTTTGTTTGCTTTTTTTCCATATCTTCTTTTTGTAGGGGGATAATACATTATTTCACTTCGTTATTAATACTAATTCCCAATCAAAGAATTAAATAAATTTGTGACTTTTAAAAAATTGCCCGTAAAGTTTAAAGGCATGCGCTTTTTCGCTAATTCCAAATTACGAATTTGAGCGTAATCATGCAAAAAATAGTGATCAGACCTTTGTTCTAGTTGCTTTTATTTTATTTCGCAGATATCGCAATGTACTTTTTTAATTCAGTTTGTTTTTCTGCTTGTTTTATTAGAAAGTCTGCTACGTCAGCTCTATTGATTCCACCTATATTAATTCCTTTGAATAATGTATTTTCAATACGGTACTTCTCTGTCAATTCTTTGTCGAATAGCCTTCCCGGACGCACAACTGTCCAATTCATATCAGAATTAGTGATAATTTCTTCCATATTAGTTTTGTCAGCATAAACATCTTTTAAAAGATATTTTAAAAATAACTTTACAATCCAAGAAACATAATTTTTACTTTCTCCAGCTCCAAATCCGGTAACAAAAATAAATGGAATATCTATTTTTTTCTCCCTATGTATTTCCACAATTAATTTTGCGAAATCCGAAAAAAGGGTAGTAGATTTCATATTCTTACTAGTCCCCAAGGTTATTATTAGAGCCTCTGCGTTTTGGATTGCATTTAATAGATCAGATTTATTAGTTGCATCACCAAGAATCATTTTTAACGATTTTTTTTCTTCTATTTCAATTTCAGATCGAGAAAGGGTTGTTATCGAATGATTTCTATATAATCCTCTTTTTACTGTTTCTAGTCCTATTCCAGCCGAGGCGCCAATTATGGTTATATTCATTTTGGTTTTCTATTGATTTTGGTTTTGAGCTTACCTCTAAAGGTTTTTATTGCTAGAGCTGATTGGTTTTGTGTGGCAGCTTGCAATTTCAAATTAACAAAAAAATTTGCACCCCAGAAAAGCAAATTGAGCTAAGGACACTTTTAGCGGCTGTTTTACGTGTTTTGTAAATTAGTTTAATTGTTTTCTTGGCTTAGATATTATTTGAATAGCGTATTCTCTTACAATTCAACTATAACTTCATTTTTTCTATTAAAAACTTCATAAGGTGCATTGTAGCCAAAAAAATAAAATTGATTAGAATACTTTATACCTTCAGCATCTAATGCTGCTTTTAAATTTTGTTTATACTTTTGGATTTTAGTGTCATTAGCCCAACCGCTAAACCTTATCGCAGCAACAGTTTTTGCAGGTACTTCCTTAAATTCAATACCGAATTGATTAGGTTTAGGAAGCATGTCCTTATTTAATTTCTTAGGAACCATAAACATCATAGTCATTGAATCCTCTAATGAAATTGAGACAGGGGAAGTCATAGATATTTTTTCATTCCGCTCATTATTTCCAAAAATATATCCCGCTAAAATAGAGAAGCCTTTACTTGAAGATTTTTTATATCCTTTTGTGGTGAGTTTGACTGATGTAAATAAAGTAGCTTCATAACTTCGTATTTCAAATCGGTCATATTTCTTTTTGACTACATAAGGGTATGTTTCAATATTTCTTTGTCCATGTATAAAATAAAGTTGGACAAATGTAAACGCTATTAAGATTACTACAACTATGATTATTTCTATTTTCATTTTTTTGTTTTAGTGTTTATCTGTCTTTATTTATAATACCCTATATCGTTTAAGGGCTTGCGCATTTTGCTTTTGTGCGACAGCTTGCAATTTCAAATTAACAAAAAAATTTGCGCCCCACAAAAGCAAATTGGGCTAAGGCCGCTGTTATTATCATATCGCGGAAAAAACAACTACCAAATTAATTACTTATTTCTATTTATGATTTTATTCCAATCCCAATAAAATTTTAGTGGATTGATATGTTGAATAGAATAAATCATTGAATAAAAATCTCCCCCGAAGGTTATCTCTTAAAAAGCAACCGTACACTTCGTGAACTCAATTGGTCTTACAGCCCACATTGTATTGCCAGTATAGCTTATTTAAAAATCGTATGACCTTCTTTAATCTCATCAATAAAGCTTAAGACTTTCGCTAATACCACTTGTTGATTTTGCCCTTCTTTATACATTTCTAAGTGGTTGAAGGGAAGGATTTCGGTCGTTAATTTGGGTAAATAATACCGCCAACCCATATCTTTTGAATAGGCATATTCCGCTGAAATCAGCAAGTGAGACTTGATATACATCGGCTTAAATGGATAACACTCCTTAACTACTTTTACTTGAGCATATTCATAATTTCCCTGCATTCCTGTGTCTTTGGACATTAACATCTTCATTACTCTTTTTTTACGAAGATTAACAGACTCTTTTAACACTTGACTCAATCCTAATTGAGAGGACCTTGCTATAAAGTTATCTATATGCAATAAGGTCATACTTTTAAAAGTATGACTAATATTCCACGAATCCATAATGAAGAAATGGAGGCTATCGAGCGCATATTTTTTCGCTAAATTATTGAGCAGATAAAAGGCTACATGATCACCAGAGCAATGCCCTATAAAGATTTTCAACTTTCCTTTTTCAAAAAGTGTTTTATCGATTGTGTTTGCAATATTCTCAAGACATATATCTTCCTTCTTCCACGTTTCAACTCTTGGATAGTCAACTAGGGTTAACGGAACATGACTTCCTAACACTCTCAAAAATGCTCGGGTTTCGGGAATCATTCCTTTTATAGGAGGAAATGCATAAACGTGAATAAGGTCATCTGATGGGGAATTAACCAAAGATTTAATGTTGCCTAAAAGATACTTGAGTTGTGTTTCAATACTACTTGGTTTCATGGCATCGTGAATCCACTCATTGGGAAATTCTATGCTAAATTCCTGCTCTACTTTTACGATAAAATTGACGGCTTCAAGAGAACTGCCACCTCCCATTTTCCATGTCAAATCTTTTTTAAAAGATTCATAGGAGGCATACTGGCACCAAAGATTTAATATTCGCTCTTTGAGATACAAAGGTTCACCTTTCAAAAAAACATCTTCTTGGGATTTTACCTTGTTTTCTCTTTCTATATGGTCCTTTTCAAGCATTTGCATCTCTTGATAATCTAGTTTAAAGTTACTCAGATAAGGCATTTTTTCAATCTGATAGAAAAAAGAAGGAAACATCTGAGCAGATAAACTTTGCTCTAGCTTAATTTTTAATTCTTCTAATGAAAATGCTTCTTGCAATACTACATATGCGACAATCTTACTTGTTTCATCTTGATTTCTGACTAATATAGTAGCATCCTCCACCCCAGCAATAGCCCGTATGTTGGACTCTATTTCTCCTATTTCAACTCTAAAACCATTGATTTTCACTTGCCCATCTCGCCGCCCTTTGAATTCTAATAGCCCTTGTGTGTTGAGAAGGCCCCAGTCGCCTGTTTTTACGGTTCGGCTTCCATCATCGTGCTGGATAAAATGCTGTTGAGTGCGTAATTCATCCTTCCAATAGCCTAAGGCACAATACTTACTTCTCACCTGAATTTCTCCCAATACCATTACTTGATATACGAGTCCTTCTTCGTTCACGAGGTTCATTTCACGGTCATCAACAGAATAGCCAACAGGAACAATTCCATCAGCTATTTCCGTATTTTTATCAATAAACCATTGTCGATAAATGGTGGCATTTTCGGTTGACCCAATGCCGATGTAAACCCTGCAAGTATCAGAGAAAAGTAGTTTATAGAGGTCAATATCTTTTTTAAAAATCCTATCTCCAGCCAAATAAATCAATCGCACTGAGTTGAAGTTCTGCATGGCTCTGCATGCTAAGCCAGTCCTAAAAATAATAGGGATAGAATGATAAATCGTTAAGGCATGTTTCGATATAAAATCAGGAATAGTATTCACCCCTTGCTGTGATAAATTATGGATATACAAGGTAGCACCCGTTAATAAAGCACCATAAATATCTCTTATAGCGCCATTTACACTAGGCGAATACAACAAACTTAATCTATCATCAGCTGTAATGTTAGCACTATTGATGTATTGCATCACATCGTGTAAAAGATTTCGTTGATTTTGGAAAACACCCTTCGGTTGCCCTGTGGAGCCAGAGGTATAAAGAATATAAGCCAATTGTGCTGGATTTATTTCGTATTCTGCATGCGTAAATAAAGGCCAATTGGAGTTAAATTCAATCAGTTCATATGAATCATCTATGTTAAATACTCGTGTCAAGGAGTGCTTACTAATAAATGTTTTAGCCTGACAATGTGATATAATTTGTTGGTTTCGCTGTTGAGCATATCCTGCATCTAAAGGAACATATCCTCTACCTACCGCCAAACAAGCCAACATGGCACAGATAAAATATACATTATTTTCTAACAAAATAATAACTGGCCCATCCGTTGACTTGGAGTTTTGAAGTTTGTTCGCAACCGTATAAACGTAACTTAACAATTCTTCATAAGTCAGCTGGTGTTGACCATCATTTAGGGCAATGTTTTGAGGGTAACGTGCGACAACTTCCTCAAAATGTTCAATGACAGTCGCATTTATCCATTCAATGGGTAAATTCGTAAATTGTTCTTTCATAGCGGCAAAATGAAATTTAATTAACACTCAAGACTTCGAATAGCTTTATTCCAGAGGGATATTTGCTCATCAGGAAAGGCGATAGGTAATACACAATCGCAAGTTAATAGCAAATTATGCGGGAATTTTTTCAAAATATCATGACATTCTTGCTCGGTGTTTGTTTGCTGCAAGGTGCTTGCAGGCAATCCGTAAATAATTGGATACCCGGTCTCTTCCATAGAATTTTTTATACTGGAATTAAAGGTGCAATGTAGTCTTAGTTTTGGGATGTCTTTAGCGATGCAAGTATAACAATCATGTCCATGGAGATGAAAAATAATGGAATCAAATACCTCAGCCGCTTTTAGCAAACAATGCTCATCGGAAGGTTTACCAAATTGTTGGTACAAGTCAGGCGAAAGTAAGTCTGTTTGCATGTGTTGAGTAACGTAGTATAAGCCTTTAACCCCTTTCATAGCAGCCGTTTCTATAACACTTAAGGTATTTTGATTAATGACCGCCAAGGCTGCTAAAATAGCTTCGGGTTCGATTTGTGCTACCTTTAAAAAAAGGTCGAGTCCTGCAATTTGAATCAATTGAGATAAGGGACAAAAAATTGTTGCATAAACAGGAACGGAGACCGCGCGACAACAAATTTCTAAGGCTTGTATTATTTCTACAAGCAACTTCTCTTGAAACGTAAATGCTTGTAATTGATAAAAATCCTTGATTTCTTTCAAGGGAAAACCTGTAATTTTTCGTCTACCTACAGCATCATTTTCCCAAACTTCATCTTCTGCACCATAACATACAGCCAACCAATCACCTGCTGGGGTAAGTTTTAAGAAATCGAAATGAAATTTGTTTTGAAAATCAATTGCTTCATGGGCTAGTGTTTGCCCGTGCTGATCAGAAATTGGATGGTGTTTCCAAAATGAAATGGTCATAATATACTTTTAACTTGCTTTGTTGTTTGTACAACAAAAGTAATTTAATTGTTTTCATTAAGTTATAATAATTGAGGTTTAGGCGATGATGATATACGTGATTTACTTATTCTTCAATTATTTCCGCATCAAGAATAATCTTCAAATCTTTTTTTGTCTTTAAGCTTTCATATTTAAAAAACAACATTGTCAATAAATACATTGGTAATAACATAATTGATGGGATTAACGCTTCAGCGCTAAAATTAAATTTACCTCTTTGAATTATCATTCAAAAAAAACAAAGTGCCATCATGAACGCAATCATAAATAGCAAACCAAGCCGGGTAATAAAAAGTAGATTCATTTTTACTTTTATGGTTGATCCTTCAATTGAATCTTCAATTTCACCTCTAACTATTGGTAAAAAGGAAGTATGGTAGTTTATTAATCTTTGGAGCTCAAAAGCATTCCCCACTATTCGCCCTTCATATATTTTTTTAGAGTGGTTATTTATTTTTGAATTTATACCGGTTGCAGGCCTTACAAAGATGAGTAACCTTTCTTTAACCTCATCTATATTTAATTTTGATTTATAAATAATATACTCTGAAGGTAAATATTTCATAATGCTTATTTGCTGTGTATTGGAAAAAAAAATTTCTAGTCATAAAACTTTTTGTTTGTTGGTCTTTATCAACTTAGCTATTAATCGGTCGTTATCTTTACCCCCTTAAACAAAAAGAGGTTGTCGCTCAGCCTCAGTTTCATTCCACTGGCCGTAGTTACATTTCGGAGGATGACTTCTCTGGTTCGTACAAATGGAAAGGTTTCCTGGTAAGAAGAATCTTTCATTTCCGGATTGAAATTTGAAAAAATGGCGGGACCCTGATAGGATTTCGGATGATTGGAATCGTTGATAAGAAGGTTTTCGATCGTGATTCGGTCAGGCATATAACAGGTGTAGCCGAAATCATGCTGACTGGTATTAGCACCACCAATAAGGCTCAAACTTATGGACTTGCCGCCGGCAGGCACGAAAACGCAGTTTCGGATAAAAACTTCTCCCTGCCAGGTACTGCCATAATCGGTGCGCAAATTAATTAAGGAGTTGCCGTTGATGATCGAATTCTCTACAGTCAGCACCCCGCTGCCAATAGCATTAATACCCATATGACCGAGGGTGGAGTTACGGATGGTAGCGTTGGCAACCCCCATATGGGCATCGAAACGGGAAAAGGTGCATGAATCATATAACAGATTTTTGCTATAGTTAGACTCCATGATTCCCCAGTATGTTTTGTCATTGATATCATTAGTTTGGGTACAGTTCACAAACGATACATTGATTGCACGGTTCACCGAAAGATCGTAAGTGCCCATAGAAACAGGATTTCCTGCTGCCCCAGTGGTAACATTTGTTTTGTGTCCTGTGAGCATGGAGTTCATAACCGTTACGTAAGCGCAATCGCTAGTATTGATGAAGCCGCCATAGGGTGCTCCATGCTCTGCTTCACCGGTTACGTGATGTTCAAGCCCCTTCACAATAACACGGGAACGCCTGATGGCGATATTGCGGTTATAATAAGTGTACTTCGATTCAGCTTTATTGGCAATCGTCGTAAAGCGCCCACCGGTAATGGTTAGTATTTTTTCATCGATGGGAAGAGCGGTGATATCAGTTACCTGCTCGAAGTCCCAGATAATTGGGGCATTCATATCTAGATTGCCGTTTTTATCAGCAACAAAAATATCTGTTTGTGAAGCTCCGTTGTTTTGATTGAGGCCAAAACGAATATAGCGTTTTACATTCGCATTAGTAACAGTGATGAGGCAGGCCCCGGGCAGAGATAGCTTGATTTTCTGTTGGTTCCTCTTTAACGAAGTGATCGTTTCAAGTTTAATGGGTTGCAATTCAGAGCTGACTATAAAAATCGATGCATCACGATTTTGCACTTCGGTATCGTCGATGATGAACGCTGCCGTCCCGAAATCGGTGTTGGTACGGATTACTGCAGTTCGTTCTTTTCCGCCAATATAATAAGTAGCGCCCTGGTCGGCTTTCACTGACAGTCCGAACTGATTGGCGACTGCATGTGCCGCCGCGATATTGTCTATATCATCGGTTTGTCCATCTCCCCTGGCACCGAAGTCGCTATAACTAACCCATCCCCTGTTTTTAAATTTATTCAAATCCTTTGGAGATACATTTACCAGTAACTCCCCATTTTCATTGGTGTTTACACTGGTTTTATCCTTTTTATAGCTTATCAAAACAATCTCACTTGAGACTTTAGCCTGACCACATCCCAACATCACGCAGGTTAACAGTAACAAAGACAATAGAGAATATTTCATCTGAGAATATTTTAATTACAGCCAACGTTTTCGGGGCTTGCGCATTTTGCTTTTGTGCGGCATTTCAAATTAACAAAACTATTTCCGCCCAACAAAAGGAAATTGAGCTAAGGCCGCTGTTATTATCATAAGGCACTCTCCTAAAAGCAAAAGACACGTTTTAGTTGAAAAGAAGGGGTGTTAAGAAAATAGTTGCTGGGTAATCCAAACAAATTGGTCTACACCAAGCTGCTCGGCGCGCTTACCATATATCTCATCGGCAAGAAGGCTCTTTTCGGTTACTATGGATTGTAATGCGTTTCGGAGGGTTTTACGCCGCTGATTGAAACCCGTTTTTACTACTAATTTAAATTTTGCTTCGTCGCATGGCAAGGTCATTACATCGTTACGCAGCAATCGGATAACGCCACTCTTTACTCTTGGTGGTGGTATAAACTCATTTTCACCTACCGTAAATAAATACTCTATTTTATAAAATGCCTGCAATAAAACACTTAATATGCCGTAGTCTTTGTTGCCTGGTGGCGAAGCAATACGCATGGCTACCTCTTTTTGAAACATCCCTACAATCTCACATACTTGGTCGCGATTTTCGAGTGCTTTAAATAATATTTGTGACGAAATGTTATAGGGGAAGTTGCCAATTATAGCAAAAGGGGTGTCTGAAAATTTTTGTAAATCCATCCACAAAAAATCTTTTTCTAGCAGGCGGGCGGTAATGCTAAGGTAATGCGATTGTAAATAGGAAATACTCTCGGAATCTATTTCAACAACCCAGGTTTCAAAACGCGAATCATCCAACAGATACTTGGTTAAAACACCCATGCCTGCGCCTATTTCAAGTACTTTGGTGTAAGGGGTAAGATGCAACAGGCTTTGGGCTATATCCTGCGCTATGGCTTCGTTTTTTAAAAAATGCTGCCCGAGGTGTTTTTTAGGTTGTACTTTCAATAGGTTGTTGTTTTATTTCATCACATTCATCTTCACCATATCTATTCTGGTCTTCTGCTTGCTTATAATATGAAACTCAAAGGGCTCAATTCGAATTAATTCATTTACCTCTGGTATATCTTCATGATGGGAAAGTATAAAGCCACCTAAGGTATCATATTCTCCTTCGGGTAAATTAAAATCATACTTGTCGTTAAGATATTTTATCTCTAATCGGGCAGAGAAAATATACTCTGTATTGCTTATTACCTGCTCTCGCAACTCGTCCACATCATGCTCGTCATTAATGTCTCCAAAAATATTTTCAATAATATCTTCTACTGTAACAATACCAGCGGTACCACCAAATTCATCCACTACCAATGCTACACTTTTACGCTGTTTGTTTAGTTCGGTAAGCAGCTGGTGAGCACTGGCTGTTTCATGGGTAATATGTATAGGAAGTAGTATGGCCTGTATGTATCTGGGCTTATTAAACATCTCTACCTGATGAACGTAACCAATAATATTGTCAATATTATGACGATAGATAAGTATTTTGGAGTGTCTCGATTCTACAAATAACTGATGTAAATCGTCGATGGTGGAGTTAATATCAAGTGCCACTAACTCGTTACGAGGTATTAAACAGTTGCGTAGCTTAACACTGCCAAAGTCGAGGGCGTTTTTAAATATTTCAGTGTCTACATCTGCATCTTCTTCTAAATCTAAATTTGCACTCTGACTTACATAATGATCTAAATCCACTTTACTAAATATAGGCGCGTCTTCGTTAATTTTAGATTTAAAAAATACACGTATCATCCACTTAGCAAGCCAAACTACAAAATTTACTACCGGTGAAAAAAGATAGTATATGATAAGAAAGGGAATGGCAAATAATTCCAACATCAAATCTGGATTAATGCGAAACAATACTTTGGGAATAAACTCTGCTGTAACAAGTACAAAGGCCGTAGATATTACCGATGATATAATAATTTCGGCAAACTCATGCTCGCCAGCGGGTATAAGAGTATGGATATAACTCTTTAAAAGCATCTCCATAAAAATACCGTAAACAACCAATGAAATAGCATTGCCAAGCAATATGGTGCTAATAAAACGGGAAGGCTCTTTAACAAAACCTGCTAGTATGTTGGCGGTGAAATGCCCTTGCTTGTTGCGAAGTTCTATACGAAGCTTATTGGCCGAAACAAAGGCAATTTCCATACCGGAAAAAAAAGCGGTACTTAATAGTGTAATTAAAATGACGACGGGCTCGGGCACGGGGGATAAAGATTATTTTTTCGGAATGAAATGCTAATTTATGAAGAATACAACGATATTCACGATTTGCCTTTAGTAAAATTTTTGTAACAAATGTACAATCCTATAACCAATGTAACAAAAAAGGGCCAAACTTTACCTTCAATAAAGCCTTCGGTAAGGGTAACATATACAATGTCGGCCGCACTTAACACGGTGATGATGGCCCAACTCCATTTTTTAAATTTTTGCATTATTCTTTCTTTTTAAGTTTAATGACGCCTTTAACATTGGTGATTCGATATTCGGTAAAATTTTGATTACTCACCAAGCCATCACCATAAATCAACTGATCTGAGGTTCTTATTTTAACAAATTTATCTGTAAATATCTTCTCTTTTACTTCGTCCCAAACTAAATATTCGGTGCTAAGGGTGTCGCCTTTTACATTAATGAGTTTCACATTTTGTTTCATCACTAAATATTTATCGCGCTCATAATAAATGCCAATATCAGCGTAAGCATAGCTGCTGATGACTTGGCTTTTGTCGTAAAAGGAGCCTTCAACACCTTTGGGCATTAAGGTATATGGTTTTTGCGACATACTAAAATGCTGCATCAAGGCCGATTTTATTTTTGCTTTTACAATGCCGGAATCGGAATAGGTAAGTGTAATGCCTTCGCCAGTTTCAGTAGCAAAGGAGGGCTTCTGTGTTACTTTCTTTATCGCTACATCGTCGTTGCAGGAAATGAAGGCCATAAAAAGTGAAACTAAAAAAACAAGCCTATTCATACTTGTAATGCTGAAACCACTGCTCGCTTAATAAATTAAAACCTAGGCTTAATTTAATGTAGTTATCGGCAGTTAAATTGTTGCTTATTGTGCCCATCTTACCGGCTTCTAAAGCTAAATTAATTATTCCGGAGGTGTGGTTCTTAAATACAATCGGAAGCCCTAAACCTATGGAAATACCGTAGTCGCTAATGGTGTTGCCTCGCATCATCAGCGGAGTGCGTGTATAATGCGCTCCCATGCGGTATTCCACAAGGTTGAAATAATCAGTACGGTAAAGTTTTGCCGGCTTGTAATAGCCACCTAGGCGCACAGAATAGCTTTCGTGCATAGAGTCGATGTTTCCATAATTGCGGTACGCCGACCAATTGCTATAATCAAATTCCCCACTGATTAAGAAGTTGTTTCTGCCGTCAGTTTTATGCTGGTTGCTAACCGAAAAGCCAATAGCTAAACTCCCCGGTATCACTACTTTCCCTTTCTCATCAACACTGTATTTTACGGTGTCGTTTACTGAAATGCTTTTGGCAGAAAAAGGAAGATAATAATCTTTAAAGGTTACGCCATAAACATCGCGAAGGGCATTGGCATTGCTACCAGTTTTGTAGGTTGCACCCCACGTAAAAATGTATGTTATGGTATCGTTATCTTTTCGGTAAGCGTATTTTTTAATATGCACCATGGAGTCTTGTCCTGCTTTATGCTTGCCTGCACGCACATATACAGAGTCGTCTTGACGGTATTTAATGCTGTCTTTTATTGTTTGCTTAAATGCTTTTAGCTGTATGCCTAAATCAAAATTAAGGCCGCGTATAATAGTTTGATTTTCGAGATAATAGTTGTTAATATAGGCGGTATCGAAGGTGGTAGTGCGCTTATAGCTGAGGTTGCCAAACAGATAGTTGATGTTAGCACCTATGGTTATATACTTATTAAAACTGTGCCCTGCCCCTAAATATACTTTGTTAACGCCGCCTTTACCAGAGTAGTAATCGGTATGGGCTAACGGGGTAGTAAATTTACGCTGCATATCATAGCCGGCATAGGTTAAAGGCATCACCCCAAAACTGGCTCCTGTATTCTTTTTTTTACCTATCGGAAAGGCAAGATTCATACGTCCAAAATTGTAGGTTTTAAAATCATAATACCCTGCCGAATCGTGCAATGTGGTTAATTTACCATAAATGTTAAATTCAAAATTTACTTTTTGGTTATATGCATAGGATGCCGGATTAGAGGTATTTACCATGGTGCTGCCACCCACAGCCTGACCAATACCACCCATGCCAAGGCTGAATACACCGTTTTGTGGCGCTGGCAAACCAATACCATAATAGGAATATGGCGAATAAACATTGTTTTGGGCAGCAAGGTTTAACGTTAGTATTAGTAAAATAAAAAGGAGGTGTTTACGCATTATAAAGTAATATTTCGTTAAGTCCGTTGAGCACTAAATCGGGGGCGGCAAAGATGCTACTTTTCAGGCGCTTCGCCAAAAAAGAACTAGAGCCGCCGGTAAGTGCCACCTTAAGGTTTTTAAAATGCTTGGCATAAAATAATATTGCGCCCTCCACTTCAAAACATAGATGGTTTAATACACCGGCATTAATGCTTTCGGCGGTGCTTTTGCCTGTGATACGAACAGGGGCTCGTTGTGTTACAAATGGAAGCTTGGCTGTAAAATGATGCAGTGCTTTGTAGCGAATTTCAATTCCGGGTGCAATTGCACCGCCTTTGTAAACGCCCTTTTCGGTAACAATATCGAACGTAACACAGGTTCCTGCGTTAACAATTAACATATTCTGAGACTTAAAATGATGCCATGCGCCTACGGCGGCCGCAATCCTATCACTCCCTAAGGTTTCCGGCGTTTTATAATCTAATTTTAAAAGAAGTGGGGTTTTATAGGATAGTATTGTGGTTGGAACCACCTTTTGTAGGTGCTTCGTCCATTGCTTTGGAAGTGGTCGAACACTCGAAATAATGGCGCGCTTAGGCAAGTAGGTGTCAAGCAAGCCCCGAAGTATGGTTAAATCAAAGGTGTCGGAAATGGTTTTATGCACCATCCTACGCTTTTTAAAAATAGCATATTTAATATGGGTATTCCCGGCATCAATACACAGTTGCATAAGGCGAAGATACAGTAAAATAAGAATTGAAAATGATTGTTTTTGGAATGTATAACTGATGAAAAAAAGCTAAAAATAATGTCATAAAAAAACGGAAGTGGATGCTGTAAACAACCCTACTCCCGTTTTAAATGTTATACTACCAATAATCTAAGGATAACCCTCGAATTAGTATCTGTACATATCGTTTTTGAACGGACCCGACACTTTCACGCCAATATAATCGGCTTGTTCGGTATCCATCACCTCTAACTTGGCGCCAACATGGGCAAGGTGCAAGGCAGCTACTTTCTCATCTAAAATTTTAGGCAAAACATATACTTCGTTTTTGTAGTTGGCCGAATTATGCCATAACTCTAATTGCGCTAAAGTTTGGTTGGTGAAGGAGTTACTCATCACAAACGATGGATGACCCATAGCACAACCCAAATTCACTAAACGGCCTTCCGCCAAAATAATAAGGTCTTTTCCATCAATGGTGTACATGTCAACCTGTGGCTTGATGGTGTTTTTTGTCGAACCGTAGTTTTTGTTTAACCAAGCCATATCTATTTCATTGTCGAAGTGACCGATATTACAAACGATAGACTTATCACGCATAGCGCGGAAGTGACTTTCTTTAATGATATTTACGTTTCCGGTGGCGGTAACAAAAATTTGAGCATGTGACACAGCCTCGCTCATCGGCATCACCTGAAATCCATCCATTGCGGCTTGCAAAGCACATATTGGGTCGATTTCGGTAACGATAACGCGACATCCTGCACCTTGTAATGAGGCAGCCGATCCTTTACCAACATCGCCATAACCTGCCACTACAGCTACTTTTCCAGCCATCATAATATCGGTTGCACGACGGATAGCGTCAACTAAACTTTCTTTACAACCGTATTTGTTGTCGAACTTCGATTTGGTAACCGAGTCGTTGATATTGATAGCAGGAATTAATAATGTTCCTTTTTTCATGCGCTCATACAAACGATGAACACCCGTGGTGGTCTCTTCTGACAATCCTTTAATTTCTTTGGCCAATTCCGGATATTTATCAAACACCATGTTTGTTAAATCACCGCCGTCATCCAAAATCATATTCAAGGGCTTGCCATCGCTGAAAGCATGTAATGTTTGCTCAATACACCAGTCAAACTCTTCGTTATTCATTCCTTTCCAAGCAAAAACCGGAACACCGGCAGCGGCAATAGCAGCTGCAGCATGATCTTGGGTACTGAAGATGTTACATGAACTCCAACTTACTTCAGCTCCTAAATGAACTAAAGTTTCGATTAAAACAGCCGTTTGGATTGTCATATGCAGACAACCTGCAATACGAGCACCTGCTAAGGGTTTGCTATCTCCAGCTTCGGCGCGTAATGCCATTAAACCTGGCATTTCAGCTTCAGCTAAAGCTATTTCTTTTCTGCCCCATTCGGCCAAGGCGATATCTTTTACTTTGTATTTTGCTGCGGATTGTGCACTCATAAAAAATTTGAATTGTTTACTTAATAAATATGAAGCGCAAAGATACGGAATTCCGCTTTCACAAAAACAGGAAAAATTAGGCGAAACTTGCCCAACTTTTTTGTTCCTTTTTCGGTTTTTGTCATTTTAAAATCTATCTTGATTAATTGTAGCGCTCCTTCTATCGGGAATCCGCCTTCTAATTAACCCTAACGCCTATTTTAAAGCCAGCATTTTGTTGGTTTTTATTTACAATCCCTCGGGACACCGAAAACTTATAATCTTGTTTTACTAACCATTTTATTAACTAAGAAAGTTAATTGCGGCGTTAATTTTTTCTTTTAAATCGGGCAATTACTTTTAAAGAATCTCCTAAACTATTTTAGAGTCAACTCCAAAATATTCATGTACAAATATTTTTCGAAGTTCACCAACGATTTGGCTTTAGGCAATGTATATACCCATAAGAACCCCTATTTACCAGCTGCAGTAAGGAAATGAAGGAGTTTCAAACATTCACCTTGTAATTTAAACATCATCATGAATACCTCAAAAATAGCCCTGTTTATACTCGCTTTCGCGCTGGCAATTGCTTGCCGCAAAACCGAAACCCCACCTCCAGCTGCCAATGGCAACTTTACTACGGTGGATGCATTTCTTGCTCAGAATGCTCCCGCTTTACAAACCTATACTATTGATGCCACCACGGGAGGCAGTTTCACTTCGCCGCAAGGAACCAAGGTAATTATTCCTGCCAATGCTTTTATTAATCCAGCCAATCAGCCAGTTTCTGGAAATGTAACCATTACCTTCAAGGACCTTTATAAGAAGAGTGATATGTTATTTGCAGATGTATCAACGGCACTTATTTGGGGAGCACCATTAAAATCGGCCGGAGAGTTTTTTATTAAAGCGGTGAAGGATGATATGAACCTGAACTTAGCCAATGGAAAGTTTATCAATATTGAACAACCCGCTGCACTCACTGGTGGCCTGGATAATATTAATATTATGGCCCCATTTGCCGTACAGGACTCGGTAACCAATCGAGGGGGCTGGACGCCCGATCCTATGGACAGTGTAAAGTATGGAGCAGATAAGTATATCTTTTCGATGTATCGATTTAAATCACCGCTTGATTCAGGTAGCTGGTGCAATAGCGATAATGAAACATACTTTAAAGCATATACACAAACGCTCCTCACACTAAAACCCACCGATAAAATTGATAGTTTCAAGACTTCTGTTTACCTGGTATTTAAGAATATTACTAGTATGGTACATGTATATGATGACAATACCAACTTCCCTTATTACTACGCTCCTGTTGGGTTACAGTGCACCATGGTTGCCATTGGAGTAAATAAAGGAAACCTATACAGTGCATTTGTTCCATTTACTATAAGCGCAAATCAGGTAGTGAATTTTACATTAAGCAAAACCACCGCTTCCGATTTTAAAGCGCAATTGAAAGCCCTCGATTAATTCTGATATCCCATTAAAATAATTTTAATATCTTTCCTTATGGAATCGCCTAAATTGAAATACTTCCTCGCACTTGTAGTTCTGATCTTACTTAACAGTTGTCAGAAAAAGGAGGTGATTAATGTTGTGAATCCTCCTTCGGAATTGGTTAGTTTCATAGCAGAGAATATGCCAAAATCCCAATTCTTCACCATTGATGCTTCTACCCTGAGTTATGTGAATGGTGCTCAGAATAGCAATATTGCTTTTCCTTCGGGATGCCTTAAAACACCCGATGGGCGGCCGGTATATACTGGGAAAATTGAGATTGAGCTGAAAGAGCTTTTTACTAAGAAAGATATGCTCTTGAGTGGAATACTACCCACTGCCAATAACTTGATGCTGGTGAGTGGTGGTGAAATCTATATGAGAGCCATGCTCAACGGAGTAGAACTCGGTAAAGTAGATACAGCCGAAATCAAAGTAACTATTCCGGTGCTCGATAATTTACTTGCCGATACAACCCAAATGCGTGTTTTTTATTCCGATGCGTCCACTTTGTTTAGCTCCAAGAGCGCTAACCAGTGGGGCGACCCCAAAGGAAATGTAACCCGTGTAGATTCTGGTTCAAATCATCGCTACATTTTTAATATCGAGAAATTAAACTGGATTAATTGCGATTATTTTTACAATGAAGGGGGCGCTAAAACAATTGTTTCTGCGGTAACTCAAGATACCAGCTTCAATATTAAAAATACAATGATTATTCTTTCTATCGATGGGATAAATTCAATGATACCAATGTTTGAAGCTGCCAACCATGTATTTACCATTGCTCAGGAAATTCCAATAGGAAAGGCCGTAACTTTTGTAGCCATTGCCAATAAAAATAATCAGTTTTATGTAGCTTATTCGGAAACCCAAATTGGTAAAAATCATAAGCAGGGCTTAACCATGATCCCCATTACCCCCGATCAGTTAAAAGCACAACTCGATAAATTGAAATAAAAAATTAATCAATGAAAACACGCCTTCATTAATGGAAGTAAAACCGGAATTATTAAAAGAACTAATCAATGGCTCACGCAAGGCACATCGTGAACTCTTTGATATGTTTTATAAACCCATGATGCGGGTAAGCCGGATTTATTGCACCAATGACGACGACGCGAAGAGCATTGTGCTGGAGGCTTTTATGGATGTTTACAACAATATTGAAAAGTTTGATGGAAAGGCTTCCTTTAAAACATGGTTCAATAAAATAGTGGTGAACAGGGCATTGAATCAATATCGCAAAAACAAAAAAATTGCACAGCGGGAACCTGCCCTGGAACCCTTGATGATGCAAGAAAGTTTTGATGCAGGCGAAGATGGTTCAGATATCATTCAAAAAATTTCTGCCGATGAAATACTCACTGTTATTCAAACCCTGCCTGAGACTGAGCGATTGGTTTTTACACTTTATGTAATAGAAGATTATGCCCATAAAGAAATTGCCCTGGAGCTGGGTTTTTCGGAACCTACTTCCAGATGGCACTATAGCAACGCAAGAAAACGACTTCAAGAAAAATTAAAAATGTACAATATCACTTCCACGAGCCATGTCAACGCCTAACGAATCGGAATTCAATAAACAAATCAAGCAAAAGCTTCAGGGGCTGCCTGTTGATGATGGGGCTGCTATTTGGTCGGAATTAGAGCAGCAACTGGATAAAAAAGATTCCAAAAAAATTCTGTTTTGGTGGAATCCGAAAACACAATTGCTTTTACTTTTCGGACTCTTTATAGGAGGAATTTCTACTTTTTATTTTTATCAAAATTCGTCGACACCCATATTAGCCAATCACCAAGAAAAAACAATAACTACTCAAAAGCCAATAGAATCAAAATCTCCAGTAGCACCATCAACAACTATCGAATCCCAAGATATAACTACAAATACTGCGACGATAGCAGAAACCAAGGCAGAACAACAGGATACGAAGAATATCTCGCATTTAAAAAAGAGTGCTGAAACTCCTACAGTATCTCCGAAAAAAGAAAAGAATCAAAAACCTAATTTAAGCAATACCACTGCTGGTGCCACTGTTTCAACCACCACCAACTCAACCCCATCTAGTGAGTCGAACACTGGCACTCCAAAACAAGATCCGCCAGCAGCAGAGCCATCCGATAAATCAACATCGGCCAACCCTTTGATGGAAAAAGTTTTGGCACAAGCCCAGCCCATGCCAGCACCCAGCAAGGATAGCACTCAGAGCACAGTTCCAGCACCGGCACCTACGCCTGATGCCCCAGCTCCTGATACTAAAAAAACAGAACGCTTACCATACTTAGTTTTGGAGGCCGGCATGGGTTTAAATAATTTTAGCTTCGATAATTTCCGTCGTCAAAACAATCCATTGAGCCCTTGTTTCTCTATTCATGCCTACATCCCTTATGGTAAATATTTTTCTTTTGTGCCATCCTTAAGTTTAATCAATACCGCTGCAGCCATACAAGTTAATTATATCGACTCCCAAAATCAAAACCGTTATAATGTAAATGCCCTTCATTTCTTGCAATTAGGATTAAACAATCGCTGGCATATCAAGAAAAAATTAAGTATCAGCGCAGGTATTGGCTATGCTCGCTTCTTAAGAATTTACACCTTGAGTAACCAGGTAGGATATTTGCCAATGAGCGAGAACAGGGATAGCATACCCCGCTCAAGCTGGCGCAGAGAAGGCGATGTAAGTGCCTTTGTGGCTCGTGGTGACTGGAATATAAATTATGGAATCGATTACCGTTTTAAAAATTATGGACTCGCTTTCAGAGGAATTACTGGTCTCACCGATATCACCATCAATACCCCATTGAAATACAGCATTAGTAATTTTTCAATGAATCTTACCTACTGGATTCCTTTAAAGAAAAAATAGTTTTAAGCTGCGAGTCAGGTATTGCTGGCAAACTTTTCCAAAGTTCTATTTAGAATTAGAATTAAAACGCTGATTTGCCCAATCTTTTAAAAAGTTCATCCATCCTAAGCCACACCCATTATTTTAGATTTTTCCCTTAACTTCGTAGCAATGTTTATACGTATAACTTTAGCAATGCTTTTACTATTGGTGGGCTTGTATGGCAACGCCCAAAATAAAAAGCCTGTAGCACACCTAGGGAGCGCACCTCTCAGTAGTGGCTGTGTGGTTGCAAACCTGCCACCCGACATGCCGGATACTCTAATGCATATTCATCCCGAACCCGAAGAACCAGGTGAGCGGGATCCGAAATTATTTTTACATAAACACCGATTGCCAAAGCCTACATGGAATAATTATTTTGAAGATCAAAACCTTGGTGGTGCTCTCAATAAAACCAATAGTGGCGATTTAGTCGTTGGAGCACAAGCGAAATATAGCATCTATACGCAAGGCACCCCGCCCGATAATACTATGGCCATCTCTAACGACGGAAAGGTGGTGGCATCGATAAACGTTAAAATTGGATTCTTCGATAGCACCGGTACGCGTTTGCTCGCCAACGAAAGAGACATCGCTACATTTATTAGTGACCCTACTATTTCACAATCGGAATTGTTTGACCCCCGAGTGATTTATGATCCGAAGGCCGACCGCTTTATTTATGTGGTAATGTTTGGAAGTACCGACCTTACGTCAAAATTAATAATTGGTTTTTCGCAAACGAAAGATCCAATGGGTGCCTGGAAATTTTACAAGCTGCCTGGCGACTTTGATGGTTCAAACAGCTGGTTCGATTACCCAAGCATCGCTGTCACCGATCAAGAACTTATTATTACCGGTAACTTATTTTATTCTCCAAGTAACAACTTTAATCAATCGATTGTAGTTCAGGTAAATAAAGCCGATGGCTATAGTGGTGCTGCCAAACTTAATTACAGACTTTGGGATGGCATCACCGACGCTTCTGGAAGTAATGCTATATCTTTGGTGCCGGCGCCTAATGGATCGAATGCAGGCTATGGACCTTCGGTGTATTTAATTAGTAACACCCCTCCTAGCTCCAATCAACTTACGTTTTACGAAATCACAAATTTATGGAATGTGCCTTCGTCACAGCTTATTATTAAGCCATTTAATGTGGATTTATACAGCACACCAACCACAAACGCTTCGCAAAAAGGCACCACAAAAAAACTCGATATACAAAAAAACAGAATTCGTAGTGTATACTTTGCTAATGGCATCTTACACTATGCATTTATTACGCCCACCAATACTTTCGGAACTGTTTCTGCAATTGCCTATGGACGCTATGATATCGCCACGGGTGCAAACAAAACGATTTATGTAGGAGCCACGAGTTTTAATTTTGCGTTTCCAGCCATCACACATTTTAGCAACTTGGACGAAAAAAACATCACCTTGCTTACCTATCTCGTTTCTAACAGCACCATCTACCCCGAAATACGCGCAGTGTCAATTGACGAAAATATGGTTCCATCGACTTCTGTAGTTGTAAAAACTGGGCTAGGATTTGTAAATTATAACTTCTCCACTGCCGAGAGATGGGGCGATTATACTGGCATAGCCCGCAAATACAATAGTAACAAACCCGAAGCCTGGGTGTTCGGCTGCTATGGAGAAACATCGAATAAGTGGGGAAACTACATCGCTCAAATTACAGCTACAGCGGATGAAAGGCCAATGATATTTTTAACGGATACGTTTTACTTTTCTCCCAACCCAACGTTTCGTTATCTTAACTTAAATGTTAACACCATTGACACGGCTTCCTTCCGATTAAAAATATATTCGATGTCCGGACAGGTTTTGCGCGATGAAACAGCATCGATACCCAAAGGAACACACGTCAAGACCTACGACCTACAAGGACTATCGCCTGCAGAATACATCATCGAGTTATACAAAAATGATGTTGCTTTTAAGGCCTCTAAAATTATTTTATTAGGTAAATAATGAGATACCTGTTTTTTTCTATTTTTCTTTTGGTAACATGCCTAGCGCCGGCACAAATACTAGATTGGGGAAATGCACAAAAAATTGGTTCTCGAAATTACTTTTGTAAATATATCGGTTACAACAATTATGGTTATTACTATTTAAGAAGCAAACGACCAGACTTTAAAAGCGATATTACAATTGAAAAATATGGCCTAAACCTAAATCTTCTATGGAGTAAAAATATTGGCAACGACCGTTCGGAAAGAGCAATTCTAGAGGTAGTTTTATTACAAAACAAACTGCTCGTTTTTCTAAAAGAAGACGATTACGCTTCCGGATTTACCGATGTAAAATCCATATCGGTAAGCTTTGATGGGGCAGTTGAGTTAGCCGCAACAACTCTTTTTCAAACAAAACTTTCTGCTTTCTTTAACGAAGATGGTTCCGACAGATATACCATCAAAACAAATGAAGAGAAGAGTGAATTTATGTTTGGTTATGTGCTTCAATCAGAGAAAAGCATTCCAACTTTAAACTACAACGTCTTTGCTGAGAATGGCTCTTATAAGGCTTCTGGAGGTTATGCCTACACTATTAAAGTAGATCAATTTTATATTAACGATCTTGTTCTAAATAACAACTTTATTTACGTACTAATAAGTTATAACGAACCGAAAAAAACGGACATTAATACCTATTATCATGACGTATTATCTATTAATAGCAGCACTCAGGCAACGGTAAAAACACCGGTGGTGCTAGAAGGTAAAATACAGAGTGACTTGGGTATCTATCTCGATACGGCGAACCAATCGTTGCAGCTAACCGGATTTTATTCTGAAAAAAAATCAACCTCCGCAGCAGGAATTGCAGTTTACACGCTGCCTCTATCCGACCCATCCAAGTATAACGTGGCCTTTACGGCATTTCCAAAAGCCTTGTTGGCTAAAATTATAGGTGAACGGGCAAGCGAACGCACCAAAGAAGTAGAAGATTTTGTAGTGAACCGAATTGTACCCCGCAGCGATGGTGGAATTTTACTCATCGCCGAGTGTTTTTATATCGAAAAACAACCATATAACAACTATACTAGCGGCATTCAAGGCGCTGCTCCACAATCTACCATTATCAGAAGTGTTTACAACTATGATGAAGTGCTGGTAATTAGCATCGAACCTGATTCTAAAATTGATTGGTGGCAGGTAATCACAAAAAACCAAAATAGCGTAAACGATGAAGGTTACAATTTATCCATCGCCACAATGGTTAAAAAAGAAATTATTTATGTCTTTTTTAATGTAGGATACCGAAATAACAACGATATTATGGAATATAGTATATCAAGCAATGGAAAGATGAAAAATCGGGTTTTATTTAAATCTACCAGCTATTATATTGATTTTACACCTCGCCAAAGTGCACAAATAGCTTCAGGAAGCGTGCTGATGCCGTTGGTGAAAGATAGAAAATTCAACCTTCTTAAAATTACCTATTAAACTTGATTAAACTATTTACAATACGTCAACCTATAGTCTTTCTGCTTCTGGTAGCCTTGGTGTTTGCATTGCGTTTGCCTGCGTTGTTATTTAATCTCTCAATGCCATTAGAAACATCAGCATATACCTGCTTTGGTGATTTTTTTTATTTATTAAATAAAAACAAATTGATTGGTTATAGTGTGGGTGGTGGAATTATGGTTTTGCAAACATTGCACCTTAATCACATTTTCGAAAAACATACGGTTCATCATAAAATTACTTACCTACCCTCACTGTTTTATATCATCTACGCCTCTCTATTTAATATACTCGACTGCAACATCACCCCTGCGCTTCTAGCTCAAACCCCATTGATGCTCGTTTTAAATATCTATTTCGATCTATACAAAACCAAAGACATCGGAACAAAGATATTTGCTGCGATGTTTATTTTAGGCTTAGGTGCCTTACTGTATTTCCCCTTGGCCTTATTGCTTCCTGTTTTTCTGATTAATTTGTTCTTTATTAAAATACCTTCATTCCGAGATTTTATGGTGGCAATAGCTGGTGCTATTTTACCTATTTATTTTGCTTTTGTTTATTATTATTTCAATGGTCAATATGACTTTTTTATGGCGCAGGTAAATAAACTTACGCTGTTTAAAACGCATATTAATATTGAAGAGACAAGCCCACAACTATGGCTATTAGTAGTGCTTGGAGTTATGGTAATTATGGCATCCTTTAAACTTTATTTAAGCTACTTTAAAAACATAATAAAAACACGAATTATACAACAGATGCTATTTGTACTTAGTTTTGTTTCTTTATTTGTTCTTACATTTCTTTTACAATTTCAATATCAACATCTGTTAATTTTTTTAATTCCCATGAGCTTTATTCTATCCTATTTCTTTATGGGCAAATGGAAGTTAATGCTTAACGAGATGATTGCTATTGCCCTTTTATTTTTTATTTTATTTTTAAAAATAAACAAGATATGAGTTCTATAAATTCTATTGCCATAATTGGCTCAGGCACCATGGGATCAGGTATAGCGCAGGTTTGTGCACAGGCAGGGTATCATGTTTTTTTGTACGATATTAACGACAGCGCACTTAATAAAGCCAAAGTAGGCATCGAAAAAAATTTAGATACCGCAGTGGAAAAAGGTAAGATGACTCAAAATGAGAAATTAGAGTCGATTAAAAATATACTTTTTACATCAAAATTCGAAGATTTAAAAGCCGACCTATGTCTGGAAGCGATACTCGAAAAACTAGAGGTAAAGCAAGATTTAATGCAACGGTTAGCTGCTCAAAACAGCAAGGATTGTATTTTGGCAAGTAATACTTCATCTATTCCTATAACGCAAATTGCACGAGGCATTCCTCATCCTGAGCGCGTGGTAGGCATCCATTTTTTTAATCCAGCGCACCTTATGAAACTTGTGGAAATAATCGCTGGCGTAGAAACTTCCGATACGGTAATGGATACAGCTGAATCTTTGGTATTACAACTTAAAAAAACACCGGTTAAAGTTAAAGATGCTCCGGGGTTTATTGTAAATAGGGTGGCCCGGCATTACTATGTGGAGGCCCTAAAACTACTCGAAGAAGATGTGGCCACTTTGGAAAATATTGATGCCTTGATGGAGTCAATGGGGTTTCGAATGGGCCCCTTTAAATTAATGGACTTAATTGGCATAGATACTAACTTCTCGGTAACCTCTAGCTTATATGAACAGTTTTTCTATGACCCGAAGTTTCGCCCTAGCCGCATCCAAAAGCAAAAAGTAGATGCCGGACATTGGGGTAAAAAAAGTGGCAAAGGATTTTATGCCAGTTAGCATCCGCTACTTTGTGATGTATTTTTAGCTATTTTCGAATCCTATAATTCGCGGACGCGCAGCAACCAAGTAGAATCGCCAAGTTTATAGGTGAGTTTTAGTTTTGAATTATTAAAAATGAAATATGGGCGTACTTAAAAGGCAAGGTATATTCTCCTCGATTTTTACATATATCGGGTTTGCTATAGGTGCATTTAATATTTTCATACTCTATCCTAATATTCTTACTACCGAAGAGTTTGGCCTAACTCGCGCCATGCTCGTAATAAGTGGGCTAATCATGCAATTCTCGCTATTTGCTGTTCCATCTGCCATGTTTAAATACTATCCCTATTACCGAGATAATTTAGATAGGAAAAGCAGCGATTACACGGCATTAACGTTTATTGTGCCACTCCTCGGTTTTATCATTTCTTTAGTTTGTCTTTTATTATTCAGTAATATCTTTAAAGTAAAGTTCTCCGCAAACTCCATCTTGCTTGTCGAATATTACTACTATCTGATACCGGCAGCTTTATTTTATCTGATGTTTGTAATGCTAAAAACGCATTGTAATATTCGATTAAACGCATCACTTCCTACTTTTTTTGAAGATATCGGTTACAAAATTTACACTGTTTTAATGCTACTGCTTTATTATTTTAAAATAATAAACTTCCATGGCTTCATTCTCTTCTTCTGTTGTTACTACTTTTTCGCTTGTATTCCATTATACCTTAACCTCAGAATGGACAAGGACTTTACATTCAATTTGAAAATTAGCAAGGTAACACGACGCCTAAAATGGAAACTCATTTCGTATACCCTGTTTATATATGTGGGCGTTATCATTGGTGAATTGGGTGAGTACGTCGCTCCCATCTTTGTTTCTAGTTACAAAGGGCTGTCATACACTGCAGTATTGGCAGTGGCACTGTACATGGTTAGCATCCTCACCGTGCCCCAAAAAGCATTATTCGGGGTTTCTATCTCTATTTTATCCGACGCCTGGAAACGCAAAGACAAGGCACTAATCGAACGTGTGTATAAAAAAACTTCGCTCAATATGATGATTATTGGTATGCTCATCTTTGTTAGCATCTGGTTAAGCATCGACCAACTCTTAAGTTTCCTGCCTCCAGAATATCTGGCCGCCAAACCAGTTATTTTACTTATGAGTCTTGGCAAGCTTTTTGACCTTGCATGCGGCATCAACAATGAGCTTTTATCAACGTCTAATTATTGGAGATTTAATTTCACCTCGCATATCCTCCTACTGTTTTTACTTATCCCGCTCAATGCAATTCTTATAAGTAGGTTCGGATTGATGGGCTCTGCCTATGCTTCGGTAATATCGCTTACTATCTATAACAGCCTCCGCTTTTTATTTATATACAAGAAATTTAACTTGCAACCGTTTTCAAAAAATACACTGTGGAGTTTCATTTCGGTCGTGGTTTTGTTTTTTACTATTAACTTAATACCAGCTAACAACGCCACTTTAATTACTAAAGGGCTTAGCATGCTGCTTCGTTCAGGATTATTCTTGTTGAGTTTTTCATACTGTATTCTTCGTTTTAAGTTATCTGAGGATCTTTATACATTATATCGTCAAATCTTGGAAAGGATAGGCATTAAGTTACATAAATCATCATGAAAAAACAATAAATTTGCCAATACAATGAAAGTCGTAATATTAGCCGGCGGTTTAGGAACCCGCCTTAGTGAGGAAACAGATATCCGGCCAAAGCCGATGGTAGAAATCGGTGGTAAACCAATTCTATGGCATATCATGAAAATATATAGTCATTTTGGTTTTAATGAGTTTGTCATTTGTGCTGGCTATAAAAGTCATTATATTAAGGAGTATTTTATGAACTACGCCTTACAAAAATCGTCGGTCACCTTCGATTTTGAAAAAGGCACTACTACCTACCACGATTCTGAAATAGAACCCTGGAAAGTAACTATTGTGGACACCGGACTAGAAAGTATGACAGGAGGAAGAATACGCAGAATAGAAAAATATATTGGCAACAATACATTTATGCTCACCTATGGTGATGGTGTTGCCGATATTGATATTAAAGCGCTACTTGCTTCGCATAAGGCAAGTGGCAAAGCGGCAACTTTAACAGCGGTAAAACCCGTGGGTAGATTTGGGGTGATTGATATTAATACAGATAATTCTATTTCAAAATTTCATGAAAAACCCACAGATGGGGGTGTTTGGATAAATGGTGGCTTCTTTGTTTGTGAACCTGAGATTTTTAAATTACTAAAATCAGATGCAGAGGTATGGGAGAAAGAGCCATTAGAATCGCTAGCAAATAGCAATAAATTAAACTCGTATAAACATAATGGTTTTTGGAGGCCTATGGACACATTAAAAGATAAAAACGATTTAAACGTTATGTGGGATTTAGGGAAGCCTGATTGGAAAACTTGGTAACACATCGAACTATTTTGAAAAATCTAGAAAATTCATACCGAGGTAAAAGGGTGTTCATCACGGGCCATACGGGCTTTAAAGGGGCATGGTTAAGTATTCTTGTTTCAAACTTAGGTGCAATAGTAAAGGGCTACTCCCTGCCACCTCCCGAAATAAGTTTGTATAATAAAATACAATCGTCGTTAGAAATGGAATCTGTTTTCGGTGATATAAACGAATTTGAAAATCTTAAAAAAGAAATTTTAGATTTTCAGCCCGACTATATTTTTCATTTAGCTGCACAACCTTTGGTGCGTGAATCATACAAAAATCCATTATATACACTTAATACGAACATTATTGGTACTGCTAATTTATTACAATCCTTGCAAGGCTATCAAAAACCATGCAGCGTTGTGATTATCACTACAGATAAAGTGTATGAAAATAAAGAGTGGATTTATGCATATCGTGAAAATGATAACCTTGGTGGCTATGATATTTATAGCTCAAGTAAGGCGGCTTCGGAGTTAATTGTAAGCTCCTATAGAAATGCATTCTTTAATCCTGAAGACTATCATTTGCATCGTATTGGTATTGCTACAGCTCGCGCTGGTAATGTAATTGGTGGTGGTGATTATGCCACCGATCGCATTGTGCCCGACATTATACGGAGTATTTTAAGTAATGAGCAACTTACCTTGCGAAATCCAGAAGCGGTTAGGCCATGGCAACATGTGCTTGAGCCATTGCATGGTTATCTTACCCTTGGTGCTGCTTTATCTGCTATCCCAAAGAAATACGCTGGCAGCTATAATTTTGGGCCTGTAAACAACGATACACTAACGGTAAGGGCCTTAGTGGAATCGAGTTTAAAGATGCTTAAAAAAGGCAGCTATGTTGTTTTAAATGAAGGCGAACCGCACGAAGCAAATTTATTGCAATTGGATATCAGTAAGGCTATTAAGGAATTAAATTGGATTCCAAAATACAATGCAGAAGAGGCCATCCAAATAACACTCGATTGGTATTTAAAAGTTGAAGAGAAAAAGAACGATGCGTTTGCTTGTTGCATGAACGACATCCTTGAATATTATAAAACGATCTAATTTATGTCTGTTGAAATTGAAGCGATAAAAAATAAAATCCATGCTCTCGTTAATGAATATGTGGAATTAAAATTTGTGAAAAAGGATTTTGTGCC
>CAINMV010000034.1 GCA_903850915.1 uncultured Bacteroidota bacterium | reverse complement strand
GGTTCAGGCTTAGCAACTGCAGGTTTTGGTTTCTCTTCAACTTTAGGTGCTGTTACTTTAGCCACAGGAGGCGCTGTTGGTTCAGGCTTAGCAACTACAGGTTTTGGTTTTTCTTCAACTACTGGATTTGATATTTTAGCCACCGCAGGCGCTGTTGGTTCAGGCTTAGTAACTACAGGTTTTGGTTTTTCTTCAACTTTAGGCGCTGTTACTTTAGCCACAGGAGGCGCTGTTGGTTCAGGCTTAGTAACCACTGGATTAGGTTTTTCTTCAACTTTAGGCGCTGTTACTTTAGCCACAGGAGGCGCTGTTGGTTCAGGCTTAGCAACTGCAGGTTTTGGTTTTTCTTCAACTACTGGCTTTGTTACTTTAGCCACAGGAGGCGCTGTTGGTTCAGGTTTAGTAACCACTGGATTAGGTTTTTCTTCAACTTTAGGTGCTGTTACTTTGGCAATCGGTGGTGATGCAGGCTCAGGTTTAGTAACCATTGGTTTAGGTTTTTCTACGTTAACAATAGCACTAACCGATTTAGATTTACCCTCAGTAGTAAGTGCATTGTCATTAACAACAATAGCATTGGTAGTTTTCGGTTGAATCTCTTCTTTCTTTTTTTCTGCGGCTACTACTATACCTCCTTGGAGGTTGTTGCTTTTAGCATTGGTTGCGGAGGTACTTGTTTCTTTTTTTGATTTTTCTGCGAGTTGTAAACTGGCATAGTTAACATCAGGCACGTTGTAAATTTTTTGAATATTGCCTGCATATTTTATTGCAGCATCTTGAGGTAAGACGACAAAATTAGGAGTCGTTGAAACAGGAATAATTCCTTTTTTATATGCAGGGTTTAGTTTCTCTAGTTCAGGAATACTAACCCCCAAAATTTGCGATAACTGATAAAAGGAAACCTGTTGATTTAATTCAACTCTCTCTACAGGATAATTTATTTCAGGTTCTGCTGGAAAGAGATTGTGTTCAGGTGCGTATTTAAAAACATAACATGCTGCTAAAAAAGCTGGCACATAACCACGTGTTTCAGAAGGTAAATACTGTTGAATCTCCCAAAAATTATTACTTCCGCCCTTTCGAACAGCATAAGAAATCCATCCAGGTCCACAATTATAAGAAGCGATTGCTAGAAGCCAATCACCAAATTGATTGTAACTATTGGTTATGTATTGGCACATGGCTTCTGTAGCTCTAACTGGATCCTTACGTTGATCTACTTTTGTGTTTATTACCAATCCATAATCCAACCCTGTATTATACATAAACTGCCACAATCCAGTTGCACCACACCACGATTGAGCATTTGGATTGAGTGCAGATTCAACAACAGACAAATATTTAAATTCGTGTGGTAAATTATATTTGTCTAGTATTTCTTCAAAGAGTGGAAAGTAATAATCAGAGGATCCAAGCATTTTACTTACACTTTCTCTTCTGCGCTGTGAATAAAGCTCAATATACGATCGAACATAATTGTTATAATCCATTGGGATTGGACTTTCAATTTGTTTCATTCGATAGTTAATCACACTGTCATTAAAAGAAGGGATTTCATCGGGAAGATAGCCATAGACATTTAAGACATCTCGATTTAAATTTATTGATGATTTGTATTTCAACCTTACATTAGTTAGCATGGTGTCAACACCTGTCATGCCCTTATCACAAATAGGGCCACCCGGAATTACGGTTGAAGGCTGAGGAAGGACCTCCAAAAAGAATAACAGCAGAATGATTATACCGGCAACGTGACGCATTATTTTTTTAATTTTGTTTAATAACGATAGAAAGGCTATTTTATTCTTTACTATCTTACGCAATGATAAAAATAAATGGCCAATTTAAAAAGTTAATATGTCCTATTTTAATTATTGTGCAAAGTATTAAATATGTAGCATTTATAATACTTTATGGCTCTAATTAAGATGCTGAAATTTTTAATAGAGCTAGAGCATCAAAAACAAAAAAGAGGGAACTAGTCCCTCTTTAATGAATAAAAACTTATGAAAAAAACAGTGTTAAGCTTGCGCTTAACAGAGCAAATATAAAACATCTTTTTTTATTAGGCTTTATTTTTCAAAACAAGTGGTTAAATTTAAGTTAACTTATTATTATTCACTCTAAAATTCGTTTAGCAATTCTAGTCGAAGCATGTTTAATGCAGCCATTGCGGCTCTTTCAATGTTGCGTTCTCTGTTGTTTTCGAAATTGAAACGTTTAACCTTTTGCCGTTTGTTAATAACGACGCCGATATAAATTGTACCCACAGGTTTATCTGGTGTGCCTCCATCCGGTCCTGCAATTCCGGAGATTGCAATTGCACAGTTTGTATTGAATTTTTTAATCGCCCCCAAGAGCATTTCGTTTATGCAGTTTTCACTCACTGCACCATATTTGATCAGAGTATCTGGATTAACGTCAAGTTCCATTTCTTTGGCTTCATAACTATAGGCTATAGTTGATCCCATAAAGTACTCTGAACATCCTGGAATTTGAACAATTAAACTTGACACATATCCTCCGGTGCAACTTTCGGCCAAGGTGATGGTTTGTTTTTTTTCTTTTAATATTGAACAAACACAGGCAGCTAAACTGATATCACCTTCAGCAAAAACAACAACGCCTAATTCATCTTTAATATTAGAAGTATACATGTCAATTTCTTCTTGAAGAAGTTTTTCATTTTTACCTATTCCAGTTAGGCGAAGTCTAACTATGCCTAAAGAAGGCAAATAGGCTAGTTTGATATGTTCAGGCAATGCTGCCTCAATTTTTACTAGTTTCTCAGAAATGAAACTTTCGCCAACTCCCGCTGTTTGTAGCGTGCGATGCACGATAACAGGAAATTGAAATTTAGATTTTAGGCGTGGTATCACGTCTAATTGCATCATCGTTTTCATTTCATAGGGAACTCCGGGCATGCTGACTATCAATTTGTTATCAACATTAAAGAGCATCCCTGGTGCTGTTCCACAGGTATTATAAAGTGGTATGCAAGACTGCGGCAGAAAAGCTTGCTGCTTGTTGCTCTCTAAAATTGGGTAACCTTTTTTACTGAAAATCGAGACCACATTATCGTAGGCGATCGAGTCGAAAACTAAAGATGTATTGAATAAATCGCAGAGTGTTTGTTTCGTGATGTCATCCTTGGTTGGTCCTAGACCACCCGTAATCAGAATAATATCGTTGGCTTTCATTGCCTTATTTACAGCGTCTTTTATTTGTTCAGCAGTATCACTCACAGAGGTGATCTGTCGGATTTTTATTCCAAGGGTATTAAATTCTTTGGCAATCCAAGCCGAGTTGGTATCCACAATTTGCCCAATTAAAATTTCGTCGCCAATAGTAATTATTTCAGCTAGCATCGTAT
Organism: uncultured Bacteroidota bacterium; assembly: GCA_903850915.1. Classification (GTDB taxonomy): domain Bacteria; phylum Bacteroidota; class Bacteroidia; order UKL13-3; family UKL13-3; genus CAINMV01. Next base: position 68,613 of record CAINMV010000034.1, on the reverse strand, counting down.
TTAGATTTTCCTGCAAAATAAGCGCTTAATTGATATAATAATGGATGGGCAATGCTAAAAACTCGAATTTGAAAAAATCGTTAAGATAGTCTTTGTGGAAAACTATAATGTGAACAATAGGTTAAATAAACTTGAAAATACAAAAAAAGTTCCATTAATTGCATTTGATTTTTAATTGTCAACTATTATATGAAGAAGTTTTTTACTAAATCACTCACTATGATTTTGCTTTTGCTGGGTGCAACGGCATTTTCACAACGTGTCATCACTGGCACCGTTTCTGACGCCAAGAATGGCGAAAAGCTGCAAGGAGTTGTAATCGGGGTCAAAGGCACCAATGTTGGTACCACCTCTGATGCCAAAGGATCCTACAGCATTACTACTCCCGCGAATGCCACCACACTGGTTTTTAGTTTGGTTGGATTGCGTACTCTCGAAGTTGTTTTAGGTGCTGAAAATGTTGTAAATGTTAATTTACAAGAAGACTTGAAAGATTTAGATGAAATCGTTGTAACTGCTAATGCTATCAAACGTGAAAAGAGAAGTTTGGGTTACGCAACAACTCAGGTTACAGCTAAAGAACTCACAACTACAAGCGATAGATCGGCCTTAAATTTATTATCTGGAAAGGTTGCTGGATTAACCATTGTTAGCAATGGTGGTAGTCCGGGATCTTCAACCCGGGTAACTCTTCGTTCGCCGGTGAATATTACTGGTGACAACCAAGCATTGATCGTTATAGATGGTATTCCAGTAAATAACTCATCAAGCCAAAACTCAGATAATTTAAACTATCAGGTTGATGCAGGTAATCGTGTTAACGACATCAATCCGGATGATATTGAAACAATTAACGTATTAGAAGGTCCTCAAGCTGCTGCTCTATATGGCAGTCGTGCATCAAATGGCGTAATAGTCATAACTACCAAAAAAGGTTTATCTCGTGCCAATGGTGGAACAGGTAAAAATACTATTCGCTATGGTGCTGGTTACACTTGGGAGAATATCTTAAAACTTCCAGATTACCAAAATTCATTTGGTCAAGGTGGAGAAGGTGCTCCGGATAGTCGTGAAAACTTTAGCTGGGGACCTAAATTCGAGAAAGATGCAAGCGGAAATTACCCATTAACTCCATGGGGACAAGCCATTACAGATGCAAATGGAAATACAATTCAAAGAGTTAAGCCTTATGCACCTCTTGCGAATAATGTAAAAGACTTCTTCGATCTTGGTCATACATTAACTAATAACTTAGGAATTAGCGGAGGCACAGCACGTACAGGGTATAATTTATCATTTGGTAGTTTAAAAAACACAGGTGTTTTGCCAGGTACAGATTACAAGAGAAACACATTTACTGTTACCTCTAGCTCTGAATTCGACAACAATATTTACAGTGACATGACCTTAATGTACACTCAGTCTAATTCAAACATTTCAACTCAGGGTCAGGGATATTCAGTTTATGATCAAGTTTTACAAACACCAAGAGATATACCTTTGAAGGAACTTCAAGATCTTAACAACCCTTACAATACCTTAGATAATTATTATGGTGCATATACTTTGAATCCATACTTTATTCTAAAAAATAGTGGAACACAAAGCAAGATTGATAATTTCATCGCAGCATTTACAGTTGGTTACAAAGCAACGAGTTGGATGGATGTTAAATTGCGTTTAGGTACTAACTTTATTTTAGATAACCGTAAATTTCACGAACCAGTAACTTCAGTGTTATCTGGCCAAAATTCAGGCAATACAGATGCAAATAATAAAGGTTTATACCTTGAGTCATTAACTAATAATAGTGAGATTAACTCAGATTTGATAATTGCTATGCATAAAGATATCAATAAAGATTTGAAAATTATGGGTAACATAGGACACAATGTTAATCAGCGTTCTGCACAGTTTAGTAGTGTTTCAACTGCAGGTGGATTGGTGATTCCTGAATTTTATTCTACATCTAACTCAAAAGATACCAAAGATGCATCTTCTTCATCTAGCTTACGCAGACTTTGGGCTGTATGGGCTGATGCTACAATGAGTTATAAAAATTATTTATTCTTAACATTAACTGGCCGTAATGACCATTCTTCTACTTTAGCTTCGGATAGTCGTAGTTTCTTTTATCCTAGTGCTAACGTTTCGTGGGTATTTACAGATGCTTTAAAGTTGAATAAGAAGATCTTGAATTACGGAAAAGTTCGTGTTGCATTTGCTAAGGTGGGTAAGGATCCTCTTCCTTATCGATTGGCAACAACATATAGTGCTTATTCGGTTGGCGATGGATACAAAGACTCACGTGTTGATTATCCATTAAATAGTGTTGGCGGATTTACTAAAGGCAACCGTATTGGCAATCCAGGATTGACTCCTGAGTTTACAACATCAACAGAATTTGGTGCAGAATTATCTTTCTTGAAAAACAGAATCACCACTGATTTTAGTTATTCTACAGGTAAAACTACAAATCTTATTCTTGATGCAGCGATTGCTCCTTCTTCTGGTTACACTGCTTATACTACTAACGCAGGCGAGTTGTCATTTAATGGCATGGGATTGAAATTACGTGGAACTCCAATTCAAACAAAAAACCTAGTATGGAACATTACGGTATTGTATTCTAAATATAAAACTATGGTTACATCGTTAAACGAAGGAACAGAACAATTGAGTTTTGGTGGGTTATCCTCAGCCTCTGTGGTTGCTGCAGTTGGCCAGCCTTTTGGAACTTTTTATGTGAAAGGATCGAAAACAGAAAACGGTAAATTAGTTATTGATTCAATTACTGGCTTACCTATTGTAAATACATCTCCTTCTTATATGGGTTCATATCAACCAGATTGGACAGGAAGTATGATTAACAGTGTAACATACAAAGGCTTTACATTGAACGTGAATATTGAACACCGTCAAGGTGGAATGTTCTATTCTAGAACTAAAGACATCATGGAGTTTGTTGGAACTTCAGCAAATACTGTTGATGCTAATGGCGATCGTATTGATTATGTTATTCCAAATTCAGTTTATTTAGGAGGCGACGGTCAATATCATGAGAATACAACTCAAAAAGTCCATGTTCAAGATTTATACACTGATCAAGGTAATAACGGAGCTAATATGTTGAATGCAACTTTCACTAAACTTCGTGAGGTTTCATTGTCATATCAATTCCCTTCAAAATGGTTAAATAAAACTCCTTTTGGTAACGCATCTCTTGGATTCAGCGGAAGAAATTTATGGATTAAAACCCACAAAGACAACATATTTGTAGACCCGGAAACTAGTTCTTTTGGAACAGGAAATGACCAAGGTTTTGAATTCACTACCATTCCTTCATTACGTAGTTTCGGATTCAATCTTAATGTTACTTTCTAAAAACAATCTTGTTTAACCTTTAAATTTAAAAATATACAATGAAACGATATAAAATATTTAGTCTTTTAATTGCATCGGTTATTTTTGTTACCGCATGTAAGAAAAATTGGTTAGATGTGAACACTAATCCGAATAATCCGGAAAGTGCGCCTTATAACCTCTCACTGCCTGCCGCTATAGGTGGAATCGCCTACACTATGGGTGATCAATACCAAATTTGGGGCGGAATTTGGAGTCAATCTTGGACGCAAGGTCCAACGGCTAGTCAATACAAAATTTGGGACAGATATGTGCAGTCTTCTACCGATATGGATCGACCATGGCAACAAATGTATAGCGATGCTTTAACCGACTTAAACAACACTATTGAACAAGCTTCAAAAAAAGATGCCAATGGAAAAGATCGTCAAGATTATGTTGCAGTTGCTAAGGTATTAAAAGCATATACGTATCAAGTGATGACAGATGCCTACGGTGATATACCGTTTGAAGAAGCTTTGCAAGGCGTTACAAACCTTACTCCTAAATATTCAAGCCAAGAGGTGGTTTATAAAGGTATCATTGCAATGTTAGATGATGCTATAAAAATCATGGATGACCCAAATTTAACCACACACCCTGCTTCTGATGACTTGATTTTTGCTGGTGATATAGTGAAGTGGTATAAATTTGCAAACACACTGCGATTAAAATGTTACTTACGTTTATCATATATTCCTTCATATCAAGCATTCTGCCAAGCCGGAATTGATAGTTGTTTTAATAATGGTTACTTCTTAGGTTCAGGAGAGGATGCAATGGTTAAGTTTATTGATAAACAATATAATGCTAATCCATTAAATACTACAATCAAAGCATTGTCAGTTGCTAACCTAGTAGCTAGTAAATCTATCCTTGATTCATTGTCGGCACGAGCTGACAAGCGTATTGATAAGTTCTTTGCAAAAGCAACTACCGGTAGTGCATCAGGAACGCACAATGGTTTAAAGCAAGGCTCAGGAGAAGGACTTCCAAATCCAGCAACATTAACACATACCAATTATTCTTTGCCTAGTTATAATGTAGGTGGAGCAGGAGGTGAAGGTGCAGCAGGAGCCGCACCTACAGGAAAAACAGCACCTGTTGTTTTAATGAGTGCGGAGGAAAGTTTCTTATTGCAAGCTGAAGCTGATCTTCGTTTTGAAGGTGGAGTTGATGCTAAAGCATATTATGAAGCAGGTATCAAGGCTGGTTTTGCTAGATGGGGATTCACTGCTGCTGATGCAACGGCATATATAGCCGCTTCTGCAGCATTTCCTGCTACCGGTACAATGAGTCAAAAAGCAGAGAAAATCGCTACTGAAAAATGGTATTCTATGTGCGGAACTCAAGGGTTTGAAGCATGGACAGAATTCCGTAGAACTAAGTATCCATCATTCCTAGCAACTTCTGCTTCTTCTCAATTGGGTGCCGGAAATTTCCCTGCCCGTTTTGTCTACCCTTCGGTAGAAGCTACAAGAAACCCAAATATGCCGGCCAATAAAACAATAACCACAAAAGTATGGTGGGATCAGAAATAATTTAAAATTAATTAAAAAATATATCATGAAACGTAATCAAATAATTTTAGGAATTGTAGCATTTGCTATTATTTCAATAGCAGCGTGTAAGAAGGTTACAACGGATAGCGTAAGTGAATCGTTGCGAGTTTCTGCACCTGAAATCAAATTAAATGGCCCTCAATATGTATCCATCAATGTTGGTGGAACTTATACCGACCAGGGCGCAACCGCTAAGGATACCATGTACACTGTTGTAGGCGGAGTGAGCTTCGATGCAAGTGGTGTAGATGCTTCTACACCTGGATTATACCCTGTAGTATATCGTGTTAAGAACGATAAAGGTTTTGAAACCGTTACAACTCGTTTTGTTGCAGTTACCAATATCTCTGCTACTGAAGATATCAGTGGATTCTATCGCCGTACAGGTACGAATGGTCCAATGAATGTATCAAAAGTAACTCGTGGTATCTACAAAACAGATAATGCCGGAGGTGTTGCCTTAGCAGGTAGCAACCCGGTTACTGCGAATCCACAGTTCTTATTCGATACGTATTTTGTACAGTTAAACGATAGTTCACTCTTAGCTCCATTTCAACCATGGTTAGCAGGTGAAATTTCTTTAACTACTGCTAAAGTTCGTAAAATGTCAAGTGATACAACCATCGAGTGGGTTGTTCGTAATCCTAGTTTTGGAACAGCATTGCGTGTGTTCAGCCATCAGTAAGTTTAATAAACTAAATTTAAAGCACCTCAATTCTTTGAGGTGCTTTTTTTATGATCAGTTTTGAATTATCATGCTCAATAGAGATGAAAAAGTTAAGCATACGCGTGCTTTTATAACTTTATTAGTTATTGTTTTTTAATTTATCTTTTCGCTTTACTATAAATTGAGTGCTTTCCATGGAAATAGCTTCATTACAAGAAATAAAAAGCGAGTTAAAGGCCTGTTCTCCTGAGCAGTTAGTAAATCTGTGTCTGCGAATGGCCAAGTTTAAAAAGGAAAATAAAGAGCTGCTTGGTTATTTGCTTTTCAGTGCTGAAAAGGAAACCGAATTTATAAAAAACGCAAAACTTCAGATGGACACAGAATTTACAAGTTTAAACTCAAGTCAAATGTATCTAGCTAAAAAAACGTTACGAAAGGCATTGCGCTCGGTTAATAAATTTATTCGATTCTCAAATTCAGTTAATGTAGAAGCGGCGTTGCTTTTACACTTTTGTTTTAAACTCAAGTCATCCGGATTGTCCATGATTGAAAATTCGGTGGTTGGCAATATTTATGCTCAAAATTATAAAAAGATGAATGCGGCAATCAATAAAATGCATGAAGATTTGCAGTATGATTTTCGCGATACCATAACTAAGCTTAATCTTTAACGACTTCTAATATTATTTACGGAATTACCAACGAAGTGAAATCGTGCTATTGTTTCTTGAAGCCGCCAGGTTTTTTGTTTCCCTTAAATGGAGGTTTGCCTCCGAATGTTTTTTTAGGTCGTACTTCAGGTTGGTATTTTGGACCTTCACTAAATCCTTCAGGAAGTTCTAGTTTAGGAATTGAATAACCAATGAGGTTTTCAATATTAGAAAAGTAGAATTGATCTTTATCATTAATAAATGTAATGGCGGTGCCTGTAGTTTGTGCACGAGCAGTGCGCCCGATGCGATGCACGTAATCCTCTGGGTCTCTAGGTGAGTCGAAGTTTACCACAAGATCAATACCCTCAACATCGATGCCTCTTGAAAGTATATCGGTGCCAATGATTACGGGCAATTGTTTGCTTTTAAATTCACGCATGATGGCTTCGCGTTCCGGCTGTTCAAGGTCGGAATGGAATGCTTTAACTTTTATTCCAGCGCGATGAAGTTCTAGGTCCAGTTTTTTTACGTTTTCCTTGGTAGAAGCAAAAACAATGACACTTTCAAACTTGCCGTATTTCAAAATGTTTTTTATCAACGATAATTTTTGGCTATCGTAAACCAAATAAGCCTGTTGCAAAATGCCTTCTGCAGGCTTGGAGATGGCTATATTTATTTGTTCAGGTTCTTTCAATGTTTTTGCCGCTAGCGCTCTAATTTTAGGCGGCATGGTTGCCGAAAACAATAAAGTTTGGCGAGTATCTGGAAGGAACTTCATAATACGAATAATATCGTCATAAAAGCCCATATCGAGCATGCGGTCGGCTTCATCAAGCACCAAGCATTCGAGGTGTTCAAGAATCATAGAGCCCGATTGCAGTTGCGACAAAAGGCGACCAGGAGTAGCAACAATGATATCAGCACCGTTTACCATGGCCTTCTTTTGCATGTCCCAAGTAGCACCATCCCCACCACCATAAACGGGGATGGAGCTAACGCCAACAAAATAGGCAAAGCCTTCAATCTGTTGGTCTATTTGCTGGGCTAATTCACGCGTGGGGGCAATCACAAGAGTATTGAGATGACGGTGTTTTGTATGTAATATTTTTTGAAGGATAGGCAAGATATAGGCCGCTGTTTTACCGGTACCTGTCTGAGCACAAGCAATAATATCTTTGTTTTGTAAAATTACCGGGATAGCTTGTTCTTGAATCGGGGTTGGCTGTGAATAACCCATAGCATCAAGCCCTTCAAGTATTTTTGCGTCGAAATTAAAATCGTTGAATGTCAAAAGTGAAAATGTAATTAGTTAGAGATAGAAGACAGAGAATATTAATTGAGGGAGTATTTACGATACGGAAAGGATCGGAAGTCCCTAATTTATATTTCAAGTTCCTTACTTATGAAGCTATAGGCAAAGATAGGTTATTATTTAGAAATCGGGAGATGGCTGTTGGCATTACTATTTATCGGTTGAATAAGAGCATTTAAACAAAAAAAGCCTTGCAAACTGCAAGGCTTTTCAGTAGTCCCAACAGGGATCGAACCTGTAACCCCCGGTTTAGAAAACCGGTGCTCTATCCGGTTGAGCTATGAGACCGATTGGTATGCAAAAATAATAAAAAAAAACGAGTATAGGATTTATATACGACTCCTTTTGCATTCAGGCGCTGTAGAATTCAAAATGAAAATTCTATTTGCAGATTTTAGTTACGGTAACAATCCAATAGATAGGGGCGGAAAGGTTAACTAAGTCCGCATATAATAATTTCCTGGCAACGACTTTACAATTCCATTAAACTCTAGATTAAGCAAAATTAGAGCTAATTCACTATTGGGTGTCTTACATTGATGCGTTAAAAGGTCAATATGTATGCGCTCATGCAACGTAAGTTGGTCGATGATAAGCTGCTCCAAAGGTGTTAAATTTAAGAGCAAAGTGGCTTGTTTGCTCTTTTTGCTTTTCTTATGCTGCTCCCACCCCATAATGTAAATTAAGTCGTCGGCTGAGGTGATCAAAGCTGCTTTATTAGTTTTAATTAATTTATTGCATCCTGCACTAAATTCATCGGTGTTGCGACCAGGTAAAGCAAAGACATCTTTATTGTAGCTATTGCCATATTCGGCTGTTATCAACGCTCCTCCTTTAATGGCAGCTTCAACTACAATCACAGCATCGCTCATGCCGGCAACAATACGATTGCGCTCCGGGAAATTCTCTCGATCTGGGGGCGTGCCACTTCTATACTCACTTAATACGCCGCCATGTTCTATCATATTAATGGCAACGCTCTTGTGGCTCGATGGGTATAATCTATCTAAACCATGCGCTAGCACACCTATTGTTGGTAGCTTGTTTTTAATTGCAGCCTTGTGCGCTGTAATATCTATACCGTAGGCAAGGCCACTAACAACCATTACTTGATGGGGTGCAAGTGCCTCAATTAATTCGTTGCAAAAGCGTTTCCCATAATCTGTGGCAGCGCGGGTTCCAACAACACTTATGATTTTGGTATGGTTGAGGTCGGCCTTGCCACGAAAATAAAACAGGTATGGGGAGTCGGCAAGTTGCTTTAATCGGAATGGGTAGTTATCCTCCGTGAAAAAGTAGGTTTCAATATTGTGTTTTGTAATAAAGGCAAGCTCCTTTTCGGCGAGTTCAAAGTTTTTAAATGCTGCGATGTTTGTTGCAGTAACGTTGCCAATACCAGGTATTTTTTGCAGTAGCGATGCTTTTGATTTGAAAATGGAAGTGGCACTTCCAAAATAGGAGGTGAGGCTTTTAGCGACTACATCGCCAACCATCGGTATCATTTTCAAGGCTATACGTTTTACCTTTTCATCATCTGAAATGTCTTTATTCATCGAAATTTTTATTTTATTTTTCAATAGCAAAAATATCTTTAGTTTTGACTCTTTTAAAATAAATTTCACTAAACACGATGCGAAAATATCTCTTTGTTTTTTTGTGTTTTTTAATGCACGTGTCTGTTGCGCAAACAACTACCGTGCAAGGCAAAGTCACAGAAGAAATTACCAAGCTTCCGCTGCAAAGTGTTATTGTAACCGCTGGAAACAGAAGTGCGATAACCGATTCGGCAGGAACATTCGAAATGAGTCTCTCCTTTCGACCAAATACACTTGTGTTTAAAAGGTTAGGCTATGAAACACTTACAAAGGCTATTGCAGATGGGAGCAACGCCATTTTTGTGTATGTGATGATGGAAATTGGAAATAGTAATTTGGATGAGGTGGTGGTTACAGCATCAAAATTCGAACAAAAGATCTCCGAGGTAACAAGCTCATTAGAGACCCTGAAGCCTAAACTGGTAGAAGCCTCTGGAAATATTAACATGCAAACGGCAGTGGAGCAGGTTTCAGGTGTGAATGTGGTAAAGGGACAAGTGAATATTCGAGGTGGCAGTGGCTTTAGTTACGGCGCAGGAAGCCGTGTGCTGATGCTCATCGACGATCTTCCTATTCTTAGCCCGGAAGCTGGAGATATAAAATGGGATTTCCTTCCTACCGAAAATATTCAACAGGTGGAAGTAATTAAAGGGGCCTCATCAGCACTTTTCGGCAGTAGTGCTTTAGGCGGCGTCATTAATATTCGGACAGCTTCGCCCAAAGAAAAGCCGGAAACAAAAATTCGCGTTTTTACAGGGATGTATGACAATTACGCCAAGCTATATTATAATTTTAATACCTCTCCAATTTTCAATCATGGTTTATATCTTAATCATAGTCGTAAAATTGGTAACCACGATCTCACCATGTCGGGAGCCTTGGTACTCGACAATCAATATCGAAAAGATGAGAATACATCGTATGGGCGAATCACAACTAACTATAGATACCATTTTAAAAAGGTGCAAGGGTTATTGGGTGGCGTAAATATTAATTTTTACAAACAACACACCCAGAATTTTTTAATTTGGCTAAGCGATAGTAATCCATCAATTCCGAGAGAGGGGACAATTACAAGGCAATACAATACTCGTTTTTCTGTTGACCCATTCCTAACCTACACAACACCAAAAGGCCATCGCCATTCATTTCGTAATAGATATTATTATAATGACAATGAAGGAATAGATTCCAGAAAGAATGATTATCGGGCGAGTTTTATTTACAATGAATACCAATATCAAAAAGCCTTTGGCGATACTATTGGTAATGAATTGAAGCTAATATTAGGAGCTTCAAATTCTTATTCTGCTATTCATAGTGACTCTATTTATGGAAACAAAACATCCGATAATGCGGCTAGCTATTTGCAAATTGACTACAAACTCAAAAAAGTGCTATTTAGTGTTGGAACACGAGCAGAATATTTTAGAGTGGATACACTCGAAAGGCGTTTTATTAAGGTGCTCCGTGCTGGTTTAAATTGGCATGTTTTTAAAGCGACATACATACGTGCTAGTGTGGGTGAGGGTTATAGAATGCCTTCAATTGCTGAGCTGTATGCGAGCACTTCATCGGGGTCACTAAATATTTTCCCGAACAGTAACTTGCAACCCGAAAGTGGTTGGGGTGCTGAAATTGCTTTAAAACAAGGGTTTATGTTTGGTAAGTTTAAAGGTATGGCGGATGTTGCGGCTTTTAGAACGCGTTACTCAAATATGATAGAATTTATTTTTAATATTTATCCTCCCTATCCAGGATATTTTGGTAACCCATTGCCTTACTTGGGTTTTAAGGCACTAAACTATACCAATGCAAGGATAAGTGGGGTCGAAGCTTCATTGGCTGCTGAAGGTAAAATAGGCGCAACTAAGGTTGCCTTAACAGGAGGATATACTTATATCAATCCATTAAACCTAGATTCGCTAAATGCAATCAATCCTTCGGACAGATTTCTTAAGTACCGGAACAACCATCTGGTGCGCTTCAATGCCGATTTTGAGTATCGTAGTCTTTCCTTTGGAGCAACAGTACGTTACAATAGTTTTATGACCAATATCGATGATATTTTTAATCAAGATTATTTTATTAAAGGCGTAAAGCGTTACCGTGAACTGCATGCCAATGGTGATTTAATTTTTGATTTGAGGGTATCCTATAAAATTAAGAAATACAATTCTACATTCGCGTTTATTCTTAAAAATGTCACCAATCATGAATATATGTACGCACCTGCAAATTTGGGAGCTCCACGCTATTTTATGATTCAATATATTGTAGTGCTTTAATATTATGAAGGAATTTTTTAAAATATTTGTACGTTGGGCTCTAAATATCGCTACTTTTATATTTTTATCCACGTTAATCCTAGTGCTTCTGTATCGGATTGTGCCAGTCAAGATTACGCCTATTATGATTTATCGTTTAAAACTTCCTTCACACGATTGGGAACCTATAAAAAACATTAATCCTAATGTGTATTATTCTGCAATGGCTTCAGAAGATCCTAATTTTCTAAAGCATCATGGTTTTGATTTTGATGCCATAAAGAAGGCCTACAATGATAGTAAAAAATATAAGAAGCAATTGCGTGGAGGAAGTGGTATTAGCCAGCAGTGTGCTAAGAATCTATTCCTTTTGCCAGTGCGCAGCTGGGTGCGAAAAATATTTGAAACCTATTTTACCGTTGAGCTGGAGGCATTTTGGAATAAAAGAAGAATAATGGAGGTTTATTTAAATATCATCGAGATGGGAGATGGTATTTACGGTATTGAGTCGGCAGCATTAAATTATTATAAAAAACCAGCCTCAAAGTTAAGCCTAAGCGAAGCTTCAATGATTGTATCTTGTTTTCCAAACCCACGAAAGTTCACTCCACAAAAGCATCCCTTTTGGATTAATTCCAAGCAAACGATGGTGATGACTTTTGCTGGCTGGATGCCAAGGGTGAGTTGGAATTAACCTTATAATTTCAAGAATTCAATAGCGGTTTTTGATAGCAGTTGCTCCTTAATTTCTGAGGAGAGCTCGGGCATTTGTTCTATGAATTTGCCATGTTCTAAATCGCCTAGAGGGAAAGGGTAATCAGTGCCATAGGCGATTTTGTCTGCACCAAAAAGATGCAATAAAAACTTAAGCGCCTCATCATCATGCGTTATGCCGTCAATCCAAAATTTACCTATATAGGATTTAGGGTCTTTAATTTCGTTGATATTGCAAAGGTCAGGGCGAGCATGCCAGCCATGGCTAATTCGTCCAACGGTAAATGGGAACGACCCACCACCATGGGCAAACATCACACGTAACTTTGGAAATGCATCAAATACACCACCAAAAATCATACTGCAAATGGCAAGGCTTGTTTCGGCAGGCATACCAACAAGCCAAGGTAGGAAAAATGAAGGCATCCTTTCTTGCCCCATCATATCCCATGGATGAACAAATATAGCTACATCTAAGGCTTCTGCGGCTTCCCAAAGCGGGAAGAAACTTTTGTCGTCGAGATTTTTATTTTCGACATGGCTGCCGATTTCAAATCCTCGGATGCCAAGCTGCTCCTTGCAACGGCGCATTTCTAAGATGCTACGTTCTATATCCTGCATTGGAAGTGTTCCTAAGGCAACAAAACGGTCGGGCTGCCTATTTTGTACATTGGCAATATGATCGTTTAAAAATCGACACCAATCGAGGCCATCTTCTGGTTTGGCCCAATAATTAAAAAGCACAGGCACGGTGCATAGCACCATTTTATCGACATGATGTTGTTGCATGTCTTCGTAAATCAGCTCAGGATTCCAACAGTTTTCTTGAACCTCGCGAAAAAAACGTCCATCGTCCTTCATCATTCGAGCACTGCCAGTTTTATGATGATCCATATATACAAAACCACCGTACCCATAACGTTGTTTTAAATCGGGCCATGTTTCTGGCAAAATGTGAGCATGGATGTCTATCTTCATGAGTGATAAAAAAAAACCTCGCAACAAAAATCTGTTACGAGGTTGAATATGTTGTTTTAGGAAATTATTTACTTATGGTGAACTTTCCTGTTCTAACGTCGTCAGCAGTTTTTATTTCATAGAAGTAAATTCCCGACTTGAACGATTCGAAGTTGATTTGTTCTTGTTGTGTTCCAGTTGATTTCTCCATGTTGTATGAAGCAACAACTTTACCAGTTATGTCGCTGATATTGATAGTAACTTTTGAATCTTTCTTTAAATCATAAGTGATGGTTGCATTTGATTTAACAGGGTTAGGATAGATGCTTGTTATGCTTTTTGCAGCAGTAGTTGCAATACCTGAAGGTGCCTGAAATGCAAAGTTATCGATATTCAAAACGGTGTTTACGTTATATCCGCTATTGATTGAGGAACTTGCCACAATAAAACAGCTGTCTGGGGCTGCAGGGCTGAAATAGGTGAACGGATAGCTGAATGTTTGCCATGAGAAATCAGTGATTGTTCCTGTTCTTATGATACGCGCTATCACTTCACGTGAACTTGTGCTTGTGTTCCATTTAGTTAATACAATATCAACCAAACACGTATCTGCGGCAGTTGCGCTACCTAAGGCAAATTTATAATCGAAGAAGGCTCTTGTAACTCTTGCTGTAAATGGAAAAGCAACAGACAACTTACCAGCAGATGCCGCTTCATTTTTCAACGCACCACCAAATGCTCCGTCTTTTACATGTTGCACCTTAGTGATACTACCACCACCTAAGGTCCAATCGGAAAGTGTTGTGTTGTTTGTCCAGTTTTCCAAACCGGAATTAGCGAAACCATAATACTGTGCTCTCGCAATAAAGGAAACAAAGGTTAAGGCAATAAGTAAAGTGCTTTTCATGATATTCAGATAATCTTAAGGTTGCAAGTAAACAATTTTTTTACAATCTTTTGTAAAATTACTGAAAAAAGTCTGATTTTTTGTCTATCCTATTAATTTATGACAATTTATTCTGTCTCAATTTAATCAAAAGCCACAATTTATCGATTACGTATCCATTACCTGATCTATCGAGATCTGTAATTGTTCTGCTTGCGTTAAAAATATTGAGGCAGATGGTGAGCCTCGAAAGTCGAGTTTTACCCTTTTGCGAGAATCCCGTTTACTTTGGCCGTAATGATAGCTTTTATCATAATAAACAAGCAAAGCCTCAGCCCAAGCGTGCATGTTGCCTTCTTGTAAAAATATTAAAACTTCTTTCAATCGAAGATCGCCGAGGCGTTTGCGTAGCAACGATGTTTTTTCTTCAAGTATGTTTTTTGGCAGGCTGCAATATTCAACAATAATGCGCTGCAACCTATATTCGAAGTGAACGTTAAGCTCGTAAAGTATATTGTAGCGAAGGCATTCCCAAAGTTTCAATGGAAGTGCAATGGTGCCTATCATCCGGCTCTCATCTTCAATCCAAATGCGTTTGGATAAATCAAGTTTCTTTACAACTTCGGCCAATTTATTTTCAAAATGCTCTTGTGTAGGTTGTGGAGCCTGCCCTATCCCCCCAAACGTCGATCCCTTGTGGCTTGCAAGTCCTTCTAGATCAATAATTTGTTCTCCTTTTTGATGTAACTCATGAAGAAGAGCCGTTTTCCCACTTCCCGTAAGGCCGCCAATAACATGCAATGGAAGTTCAACGGATAGCAGTTGAAGCACCCAATGGCGATAAGATTTATAGCCTCCTTTCAATTGAGATACCTGGAATCCTGCGTTTTCAAGCAATTGACAAACAATCCGGCTTCTAAGGCCGCCTCGCCAACAATGAACAATTACGTGCTTGGATGGCGCGGCAAGTTTAATGCTGTGTATTATGGCACTAAACTTACTTCCAACGAGCTCATAGCCAAGTAATACAGCCGCTTCATTGCCTTTTTCTTTGTAAGTAGTGCCAACTTTTACACGTTCTTCATTGTTAAGCAAAGGGATATTAATTGCACCTTCAATATGCCCTTGATTAAATTCTCCTTCCGAACGCACATCAACCACGCAAATGGAGTTTTTTTGTGCCAAGAGGGTGTCAATTTCAATAATGTGCATAGTAATAACAAAAATTAAACGGCAGGTGTTTTTTATTTTCTAATTTCGCGTTTTAATATATTATGGCGTCTAGCAGCATTCTTATCTTCGATTTCGGTTCGCAATATACACAATTGATCGCCCGCAGGGTTCGCGAAATGCAGGTGTATTGTGAAATTTTACCCTGGAATAAAATCAGCACCACGGATTTTTCTGATTTTAATATCAAGGGTGTAATACTTTCAGGTAGCCCTTTTTCTGTGCGGCAGGAGGGGGCGCCTAAGCCAGATTTGTTGGCAATAAAAGGAATAAAACCCTTGCTCGGCATATGCTATGGCGCACAGCTGCTCGCTCAAACAGAAGGCGGCCATGTGGCACCTTCAAATTTAAGGGAATATGGAAGAGCGCAGATTAAGACTGAAGCCCCAAGTGCCTTGTTTAAAGGCATTAGCAACCCATCTGAAGTTTGGATGAGCCACGCAGATACTATTGCTGCTATTCCCAATACTTTTGAACTTTTAGCTTCTTCAGATTCTATTCCAGTAGCAGCCTTTAAAATCAATAACGAAGATACCTACGGCATACAATTCCATCCGGAAGTTACGCACAGCAAAGAAGGCAGTTTACTTCTTGAAAATTTCGTTTTTAATATTTGTGGATGTACTCCCGATTTTACCCCCGAGCATTTCATTAATGAAACAATAGCGGACCTTAAATCAAAATTAAATTCAGATAATGTAGTGATGGCATTAAGTGGTGGTGTAGATAGCACCGTTGCTGCTGTATTGCTTCATCATGCTATTGGAAAACAGTTACATTGCATTGTTGTGGACAACGGCTTAATGCGTAAGAATGAGATGGAGGAGGTGATTGAAAACTACAAACATTTGGGCTTGAATATAAAGGCGATAGACGCGAAACAGAAATTTTATGATGCATTAAAAGGAGTAACTGATCCAGAGCAGAAGCGGAAAATAATTGGACGGACATTTATCGAAATATTTGACGAGGAAGCGAAGAAATTGGTTGATATTAAATGGCTAGGTCAAGGTACAATTTATCCTGATGTGATAGAATCGGTTTCTGTAAATGGACCAAGCGCCACCATCAAATCTCACCATAATGTAGGAGGATTACCAGAGAAGATGAACATGAAGATCGTGGAGCCACTTCGATTGCTTTTTAAAGATGAAGTGAGGAAGGTTGGAAAGGCGATGGGAATAAATAATGGATTGCTAAAACGACATCCATTTCCGGGGCCTGGCTTTGGCGTTCGTATTTTGGGAGATATAACCGAAGCGAAAGTGAAAATATTACAAGAGGCCGATGCTATTTATATGGAAAATTTATTGGAGAGTGGATGGTATGATAAAATTTGGCAAGCGGGAGCCATTTTAACTCCAATTAAAAGTGTTGGCGTAATGGGCGACGAACGTACCTATGAAAATGTTCTTGCATTGCGCGCCGTGCATAGCAGCGACGGAATGACTGCCGATTGGGTACATTTGCCTTATGAACTGTTAGCAAAAATTAGCAGTGAGATTATTAATAAGGTAAAAGGAGTTAACCGAGTGGTTTATGATATTAGTTCAAAGCCTCCGGCTACCATCGAGTGGGAGTAATTGTTAATTGTTAGTAACCAAACTATGAAACGCAAACTCATCTTTATTTTATGCTTGTCTCTTTGGGTGTTTGATGCATGCCTGGCTCAAATCGAAATTGAAGAGAAGCCTATCCAGGAGGTATATGCTCCTGGTGCAAAACCAAAAGCAATAAAACCAAAAAAAATTAAAGTAGGTTTGTTCCTTCCCTTTTTTAAAGAGGGAACCGACACAAATTCATTGAAACATGCATTTGCATTATCCAGCCTCGATTATTTGGCAGGAGTGAAAGTCGCCATTGACTCATTAGAGAAAACCAATTCGGTATCTGTTGATCTCTATGTTGAAGATACAGAGCTCGATAGTAGTATTGTAGAAGGCCTTCTCAATCGTTATCAATATAGAGATCTCGATGTTCTCATTGGCCCCATCTTTAAAAGCGGAGTGGAGATGGCAATTCCAATAATCCAGAAACGGAAAACGAAAATGTACTTGCCGTTTGAAAAGGATTTTTCTTCTAAAAGGCTTAATAATGTAATTTCTTCTCAGAAAAATTCGATCGCATTTGCTAACTTTTTTGCCTTCTACTTTTCAAAGGAATACAGTACTCAAGGAAAAAAAATTGTTCTTATTCATAGCAGTAAAGATGGCAAAGCGGGCAAGGAATCTCGTGAAATAGATAGTTTGATTAAAATAAATTTGGCAGGCGCAATCGATACCTCTGGCGTGATGCTTTTGGATATTGCTGCAAAGGAAAATAGCAATTTCGCAAATCGACTAAAAAAATCGAAATCTTATGTTTTCTTCATCAATACTAAAAATAACTATTATGCGAATAATGCATTGGGTCAAATAGCGAAACTCATTGATTCATCACCGGAAGTGTATTGCATGGAGGCGATTTTAGAATCGGAAATACCCCTATTTGAATTATGGGACTCATTACACGTAAAATTCTTATCGCGCTTTTTTGTGAATTACGAGGAAGAGCGTACGGGTCAATTGCGCAAGAAAATTATGGAGTCGTATAATGAAGATCCGGCGGAGTTTACCTATAAAGGATATAATGACATCATGTTTTTATTGAATGCGTTTTCCTCTGGTGAAGATTGGCTTACAGAATCGATGAATAAAGAATATGTAAATGAGGTTTCTGGCTTCTATTTTAGTCAAGACCCTTCAAGCTTAGGTGTTTTTAATGGTTATCATAGTGTTTGGCGATACGACCACTTAAAACTTTTCAGGCAATACTAATGCGCGCCCTCATACAATTGGATATTGTAAGGCAAATACTTACAGCGTATTCCGACGACATCCCAGTGCATTTTTTCTTAAAAGAATTTTATAAGAAACATCGGCAATTCGGTTCTCGTGATCGCCGCTTTTACAGCGATGTAGTCTATAAATATTTTCGATGTAAAACGTTGTTTGACAAATTGCCTTTTGAAGAAAAGCTATGCTATAGTGGCTTTATCACTACTCCTGAGCCATCTGATTTTTATAAGTATCTCATTGCTGTTCATAATATTGCATTGCCTCTTGAATCTTATTGGAGTTATTCGTTATCAGAGAAGTTGGAGTTGTTGGAAGGTGCAGGCAAAGTTTCGTTATTAAATTATTTTCCAGCATCCGAAAATGTAGATGCGGCTCTAGATTCTAAACCGTTTTTATTGTCGCATTTTTCTCAACCCGAATTTTTTATTCGCGTGCCACAAAAAAGGGTACCCGAAGTGGTGGTGATGCTCAATCAACAGCAGGTGCTTTTTAAGCAGGAAGGGAATTCCTTTGCCTTTGAATCGCAATTCGATTTATCCAAATTCTTGCCGGAGTCAAGCTTTGAAGTGCAAGATTATTCATCTCAAAAAACAATCGAACTTTTCACGCTGAAGGGAAAGGAAAGAATTTGGGATTGTTGTAGTGGAGCTGGTGGCAAGAGTTTGATGCTCATGGAGGCTTATCCAGAATTGAATTTATATTGTAGCGACAAAAGAATAAGTATTTTAGAAAACCTGAAGATACGATTTCAGAAAAAGGGCTTAGAACCCAAAGGAGTGCAGGTTTTTGATGTGGTTAAAAATAGATCGGGCCTCACATTCAATAATGAAATGGTTAGGGAAGGATATTTTGATCTAATATTGGCAGATGTGCCATGCTCTGGTAGTGGCACATGGGGTCGTAATCCAGAACGTTTATATCAATTTAAAGAAGCAGAAGTCGAGGTATATTCGAGTATTCAAAGAAGTGTTGTTGCAAATGCAATTCGTTATTTAAAAGTAGGAGGTCAGTTAATTTATATCACCTGCTCTGTTTACAAACAAGAGAATGCCGAGAATGTAGCCTACATCAGAGAACTGGGATTGGAGTTAGAACATGAACGATACTTCATTGGATACAACCGAAATGCCGATACAATGTATGGGGCCCTATTAAGAAAATTAAGGAATTAATAGGCCTAAGATATTAATATACGGGCAATTTAGGTTTGTTTTCCAATACAGCATCTATGGCTTCCATTATCTCTGCATTGAGCATTGTATATTTATCTATTGCAGTTAGATTTTCTTCAAGCTGTTTCACCTTGGTCGCCCCCAATATCACGGTACTTACATTTGGATTTTTCAAGCACCAAGAAAGTGCCAATACAGGCAAGCTAAGATGTAAGTCGTTGGCAATTATTTGAAGTTTCTGTGTTTTCAAAAGGCGATCCTCGTTAACGGTACTCTCTTTTAACCAAGCCAAGGTTTCGTCACTTAAACGCGTGCCTTCGGGCATTCCCTGGCTGTATTTACCACTTAACAAGCCAGATGCTAATGGACTCCATATTGTAGTTCCCATTCCTTTATGTTGAAACAAATGTAAAAACTCATTTTCAATTTTGTTTCTAACAAACATATTGTAATGGGGTTGTTCCATTATGGGTTTTATAAGGTGATGCAGTTCACATATATTACGGGCTTCCATAATTTCCGCAGCGCTCCATTCGCTTGTTCCCCAATACAAACATTTGCCTTGTTGGATGAGGTTGTGCATGGCCCAAACTGTTTCTTCAATTGGAACTGACTTGTCCGGTCGGTGGCAGAAAAGCAAATCAATATAATCTAGCTGAAGGCTGATTAATGACTTGTGCGTGGCTTCAAATAGGTGTTTGCGACTCAATCCTTTTTGATTCGGTTTTCCGTCTTCCGAACCAAAAAATATTTTGCTCGAAACTATATAGCTGCTGCGGCTCCATGGTTTGGATTTTAGGATTTTCCCCATCACCAATTCGCTCTTGCCACCTTGATAACTTTCGGCGTTGTCAAAGAAATTAATGCCAGCGTCATAGCTCATGCTCATTAGTGCGTCTGCTGTCGAATCATCAATTTGCCCACCAAAGGTAAGCCATGAGCCCAAAGAGAGTGCAGAGATTTGCAATCCCGATTTTCCTAATCTTCTATATTCCATAGATTGCAAAGGTATTGCATTTGTTTTTCATTACTAGACATCGAAAATCATAAAATGAAGACAATGTTTTAAAAACAGAGGAGCATTTTTATTTTGGAGAACGTATTTAGTATATTTGCATTCTAATTCTTAAAAACATTAGTTTTATGCAAGAACAAGCAAAAGCCCTTCACGACGATACAAAAACAAAAATGGATAATGCGTATGCGCATTCTACCGATTTAATAGCAAAAGTGCGCGCTGGCAAAGCAACACCAACAATGTTGGATGTAGTTATGGTGGATTATTATGGAAATCTTACTCCATTAAGTCAAGTGGCGAATGTTACCACGCCAGATGCGCGTACACTTCAAATTCAGCCATGGGAGACAAGTCTAATTGCTGAAATTGAAAAGGGAATTAGCAAGGCTAATCTTGGATTGAATCCTCAAAACGACGGGAAAATGGTGCGTATCACCGTACCTCCATTAACAGAAGAGCGCAGAAAGGACCTAGTTAAACAGGCAAAGGCGGAGGCTGAAAATGGCAAGATTGCGATTCGTAATATACGTAAGGATGCAATGGAGAAATCGAAGGCGCTCGTAAAAGCTGGTTTACCTCAAGATGATGGTAAAAAACTAGATGAGCAGATTCAGAAACTTACTGATGCTACTATTGTCCAACTAGATAAAAGTTTGGAGATTAAAGAAAAGGAAATCCTTACAGTTTAATCCACCAAATGTAGATATAGGGCTTCTACCTTTTTTCTAGCCCAAGGAGTCTTACGTAAAAAAGTTAAGCTCGACTTTATACTTGGGTTGTTTGTGAAGCAATTTATTTGAATTATGGAACTTAAGTCATCCCAGCCATAATGCTCAACTAAACGTATTAAAATAGATTCTAAAGTTATTCCATGCAGTGGATTGTTGGGCTGTTCAAGTGTCATGTGTTTTGCGAATGTAATATATTAACACAATGCGCCAACAATAAGAGAAAAAAAAACCTCAACAGGAAATGTTGAGGTTTTTTTTGATTTAGGGTTATTAATATTAAACAGTCTTGCGATTGATGGCTGTTTTGTTAATACTATTTTTCGCTTTGTTGTCGATTTTTATAGCTGGCTGCGGTTTCTTAATTGCAGCTTTGGTTTCGTGATGCTCAATCTTTACCTCTGTCCCGGTGGCTTCATCGTCATCTTTCACCTGACGCAATGCATCAAAGTCTAAGTCGTTTTGAAGTAAACTATACCATTGAATCAATCTTTTGATATCCGAAAGATGAACACGATCTTGATCATAATTAGGAAGTGCATTTTCGAAGAAAGATTTTAAATCAGCATCACTGCCCTTGGAAGATGGTAAGGCGGTTCCTGCTGTAATAAGGTCGAAAACCTTCACGAGTACTTCACGAAGTTTAATGTCATCATCGGTGGTGAACATTGAGATATCTTCCAAAACAGAGAAGCGCTGCGTAATTGAAACTGAGGTTCTTGTTTTTGAGGCGTCGATGCTTTCTACTACCAAATTTGTTTTTCCATGAGCTACAATCTTATATAGGCCCGGCTTTCCTGAAATGTGAACGATGTCTTTTAATTCCATATCTATCTTGATTTTAATCCTGAATATTGAAGTGGTAAAAGTATAAAAAACTAATCAAAATTCGGGCAACAGAATATTCACAAAATGGCGATTGACTTATTTTTGACACTTATCAGCATTAATTCGTTTCTCGGTTGCCTCTAAACTAATTTTCCTATTAACTTTGCCCACAGTGAAGAAAAAAATACTTGTAACAGGCGCCAATGGTTTGCTCGGTCAAAAGCTACTCGAGCAACTAATAAATCATCCTAATTTTGATTTGATAGCCACAGCGAAAGGCGAAAATCGTTCTTTGGTTAAATCAGGTTACTGCTTTGAATCTCTTGATATCGCTAATGCTAGTCAGGTGGAAGAGATTGCTTTGAAACATCGTCCAGATTATATTATCAATGCTGCGGCTATGACGAATGTGGATGCTTGTGAATCTGAGAAGGAATTGTGTTTATTGTTGAACGTGAATGCGGTGAAATTTCTTGTGGATGCCGCTAATAAGGTGGATGCCCACTTTATTCAATTAAGCACAGACTTTATTTTTGACGGCGTCGGTGCTGGCATGTATAAAGAGGATGCCGTTCCTCATCCATTAAGCTTTTATGCGGATAGTAAATTGATGGGAGAGCAAGTGGTGCAAACGTTTGCAAAGAAATGGTCCATCGCACGTACAATTATTGTATATGGTGTGGTCGCTGACATGAGTCGCAGTAATGTTATTTTATGGGTTAAGAAAAGCTTAGAAGAAGGCAAGAAAATAAATGTCGTAGATGACCAATATAGAACACCTACATTAGCCGACGACTTAGCGAAAGGCTGCATTCTAATTGCAGAAAAAAATGCGGAAGGATTATTTAACCTCGCAGGAAAAGATTTCATGAATATTTACGAGTTGGCAAAAAGGGTGGCCCATTTTTGGGGGCTCGATGCTCAACTTATCACGCCTTCAAAAAGCGATACATTAAAACAAGCAGCTAAGAGGCCTCCAATCACAGGTCTAGATATTTCCAAAGCGGTCGAAATACTTGGCTATAATCCGGTTAGTTTTGAAGAAGGCTTAAAAGAAGTGGAGAAGCAATTAAAAAGATATTAAACAATCGAGATTTAGCTTTTTGCAATTTCTTAAAGTTCTACGTCCAATGTTCTTCCTACTACATGTGCAATAGGTTTCAATTTTTGAAGCAACGTTGTAAATTGGTGAGGGAATAACGATTGTGGCCCGTCACTTAAGGCTTGCTCGGGGTCATTATGAACTTCAATCATCAAGCCATCGGCACCAGCGGCTATAGAAGCAAGCGCGAGTGGAGTTACACGATGACGAATCCCGGTGCCATGGCTAGGATCGGAGAATACAGGCAGATGGCTAAGCTCCTTAATAATTGGAAAGGCAGCTACATCCAAAGTGTTTCTAACGCTGCTGTCAAAAGTTCGAATGCCTCTTTCGCACAGAATTACTTTCTCGTTTCCACCACTTAAAATATATTCGGCACTCATAAGCCACTCTGTAATTTTACTGCTCATGCCTCGTTTCAGCATAATGGGCTTGTCAATTTTCCCCAATTCGGTGAGCATAAAAAAGTTCATCATATTACGTGTTCCAACTTGCAAAACATCAGCATATTCATACACTTCGTCAAGCACGCTTAAGTCGATTATTTCTGTTACTACACGCAAGTTATATTTATCAGCAGCCTGGCGAAGAAGTTGTAAGCCTTCCACTGCCATCCCTTGAAATGTGTATGGAGAGGTACGTGGCTTATAGGCACCGCCACGTATAAATTTAACGCCATTATCATGGAGGTTTTTAGCAATGCTGAATATTTGCTCTTCGCTCTCTACAGCACAAGGCCCAGCTATTACATTAATACTACTGCCACCAACCGTGATTCCTTTCACATCGAAAGTCGTTGGGTCTTTTTTCCATGTTCTACTTGCAAGTTTGTAGGGTTCATTTACTTCAAACACCTCTTGCACTCCATCAAGTAACTTTATCCTTCGAATATCGAAGTCGTGTGGAAATTCACTAATAGCAACAATATTTCTATCGTTAAGTGTGGCATTGTGAATCTCTAAATTTAAATCAGAGAGTTGACGCAGCACTTCTCCAACCTGCTTCTTAGATAGATTTGCTTTTAGAACGACAATCACTTTAGTTAATTTTGAATGGTGTAGTAAATTTTAACTTTTATTCCACTTCCCTTACGTGTGTCCAACATAACATGGCTTGCTGCAATTGGGTTGTCGGTAGGTATAATAAGATATAAGCCACGGTTTTTAGCTGTGCTTCCGGTGGCTTTATAGTCGTTTAACAGTTCTTGCAGGTGCAAACGGAAGTTAAATTTATATTCGTTAGTATTCACATTATAGTAGCCACCATAAAAAGGATTAGCAGGGCCATTGCCAAGAAACAAGATGTCACGTATAAAATCGTTTTTCCCGTCGGTGGCGTTGGGTTGTAAAAGGCGCAAACTAGTTGGAGCGTAATAGTCGGCAGTTAGATTCGTGGTGTATGGCTTTACAATTAATTCCGCACTATTGATAGCTATGTTGTTGTGTTTTTTTGCAAGCTCATACAAATAAGGTATCTCTATCTTTGTTTTATATCTGCCCATAGCCTGAATAAAACACGAGTCTGCATTGGGCGAATTTGCTGGATGCGCATAGGTTTGAGGCACCGAAGAAGTTGGAATTGAATGGTTATAGGTGTTCACCCGACGCGCCGAGGAGGTAACAGTAAAAGATGTTGAAAGTGAGTCGTTATAATAAACCACCAAAGCGGAGCCTGTAGGAATGCTAAATTTATTTAGGGTTTTTAAATTAACATATACAAATCCTCCGCTACCAGTAAGTGCACCTTCACTTATAATAGACAACCCTTTGAAGTAATTTAGGAAATCACCATTGGTGGAGAATGCGGTGGCAGGGGCATTGAAAATCTTTGCTTTCGCCCAGTTGTCATCCAATTTAAAATGTAAACATGGAGGTATTTTTGATGTTTGTGATCCTCGTTTGATGGTGATACTGTCGGTTAGGTTTAATTTTCCATTGAAGGCGCCTAAAGTAACAGCGTTATAATCTATAAAGCTTGTATTGTAATAGGAGCGAGCAGGGTCTAACACGCTATTTAACTCGTGAATTGTAAAACGTTGCTGCGACGACATATCACCAAAGCTGCGATTGCCTTCGGTACCATCAGCGGCTAAAAAACCAACATAAAGTACGGCAGAATCAAATTTTGTTGCACCTCCAAATGAAAAGTTATCTCGAGGTAGGAAATACTGCGCTGATACATTGGCATGCGACAAGTTAAACAAACTGTTGTTACTGGTTCCAAGAATGTTGTTCGATAATTCAGAGGTGATAATCGAATCCTCGATTACGGTTCTAGTTATTAATGTTAAGGTGTCTGTGTAAACAATATTACTATTAACAGCATCAGGCACAAGGCCATTGCCTATTGCCTCCTTGCGTTTACAAGATGAAATGACAATCAGCAGAATAATAAAGAGACTTAGGTGTTTGAGATTATTTTCCATCAATTACTTTATGATAAAACTCTTCATAGATGTCAACTAGATTCTCTGCTTCTCCTTGCGGTGATTCTAAAATCAATTTCTTTTTTTGAATGTTGATGAACTTATCCACCTTGGTATTTATGTTATCTGATGCGCGGATTATGCCATCCGAATGAGCAATTGCACCCATATACATACTTGCACATTCTCCATTTTCGAAAGGCGCAGTATGCTCAGTTTTTACATGTTGCAGCGATGCCTTACGGATAAAATCTTTTCCTAATGAATTGGTATATTGGTTTTCAAAAACAGAGTAAACTACTTTCGATTTACGGAAGATAGGGTCGTCTTTATAGGTCGATTTTAAATACATCGGAATCAAACTCGTCATCCATCCCTGGCAATGAATCAAGTCCGGCGGCCATCCTAGTTTCTTGCATGTTTCTAAAACTCCTTTGCAGAAGAAAATGGTTCTTTCGTCGTTATCCTTGAAAAAT
Organism: uncultured Bacteroidota bacterium; assembly: GCA_903850915.1. Lineage (GTDB taxonomy): Bacteria > Bacteroidota > Bacteroidia > UKL13-3 > UKL13-3 > CAINMV01. Next base: position 42,782 of record CAINMV010000034.1, on the reverse strand, counting down.
TTGTCATTTTCATCGTTAAAGATGAATTTCCTATGGAAATAATCTTCGTTGTCTAGAAAATAAACTTGCAGTTTTGCCTGTGGAAGCGATGCAACTTTTATGGTCAATGGATAATCTGTGTCATCAATATTGATATTGATACCGGACAGACGAACAACTTCATGCAATTTGTTTCTGCGCTCATTGATAACACCGAAGCGAGGAATAAACACACGAATTTCCGTGTTTCTTTCTTGGATGTGCTTCGGGAGGCGTAAGGCTAAATTAGCAATACTTGAAGTTTCTAAGAAAGGGCTCATTTCTGAGGAAACGAACATAATTCTTTTCTTCTGCATACTCTGAATAAATTAATTTTTTGAGAACTCTACCGCGAATTTACGATTAATTACCTTAAAAACCCCATATAATCAAGGATTGATGCAAAATAAAGATTTGGTGTTTTGGTAAATTTTGTGTAATAATCGATATCTTAAAGTACAAGATTTTTAATTTCCCCTTTCCCTTCTCGCACCAAGTAGGGTGTTTCTTCGCTGCAATCAATAATCGTAGATGCCTGATTATTACCATATCCATCACTAATCATACAGTCGATAGAACGCTCGTAGGTGCCGAAAATTTCGTAAGGGTCGGTAATGTAATCTTCTATTTCGTTGCTGCTGTGAATTGATTTTGAAACCAATGGATTCCCTAACTCTTGAACCAACATTCGTGCAACATTGTTGTTTGGAACACGAATTCCGACTGTCTTTTTCTTATTATGGAAGATTTTGGTGACATTGGAGTTGGCTTTTAAAATAAAAGTATAGGGTCCAGGCAATGTTTGTTTCATCAACTTGAATACCGGCGTGTCGAAGGGTAGCGTATAATCGGAAATGTTTTTAAGGTCGCGACAAATTAGGGAAAGGTTGGTTTGTTCAGGTTTGGAGTTGAATATTTTGCAGAGTCTTTCTATAGCCTTGTAGTTCATTAAGTCGCACCCCATAGCATAAATAGTGTCGGTTGGGAAAATAATTAGCCCACCCTCCTTTAAATGTTTCACGGCAGCCTTTATGTGTTGCTCATTGGGGTTGCTTTCGCTAAGTTCAAGGAATAGGCTCATGGATTTAAGGCGAATAGGTTCGTTTAATGCTGGTTTGAGGTAAGAAGGGTAACCACGCGGTCTAAATCTTCAGGGCTATCAACGGAGATGTTCTCATAGTTTGTAAGTGCCGTTTGAATTTGAAATCCGTTTTCAAGCCACCTCAGTTGTTCAAGGCTCTCGGCTTTCTCGAGCATCGAAGTTGGCAATTGGGTTAGTTTTTCAAGTACAGGGGCATTAAATCCATACATGCCTACATGGCGATAAAAAACTTCTCCAGCTCTTGTAGCTTCGTCTCGGTAATAAGGAATCGGAAATCGAGAGAAGTATAGCGCTTTTAAGTGGATGTCAACCACACATTTCACGGCATTGGATGATGTTAGCTCACTTGTAAACGATTCGGGTTTAATCAAAGTAGCAATCTGTGTCTCAGTGTTTCTAAAGCAGTCAATCAATTGCAAAATTTGTTTCGGATGAATTAACGGCTCATCTCCCTGCACATTAATAATAACATCGTAAGCGTTCTGCATATGGGTGGCAACTTCGGCAATTCTGTCAGTACCGCTTTGGTGGGTACTCGAGGTCATTATTGCTTTTCCAAATATTGAAACGTGATTAAAAATCCGAAGGTCATCTGTCGCCACCACCACATCAATATGATCTTGGGTTAGGTCTTGAACCAATTTGCATTGTTCTACGACACGTTGGATCATTGTTTTGCCGCAAATGTCGGCCAAAGGCTTACCTTCGAAGCGAGTGCTGCCATATCGAGCTGGTATTGCTAATAGAACTTTCATTTTAATTTTCGAAATAGATCCAATCCACCAAAAAGTATTTTCTTTGCAAAAATAAGTTTATTTAACGTAAATGTTTTTAGAACCACGAAAAGCCGGACCTAAAGGATGGATAGAAGTTATCTGTGGATCTATGTTCTCCGGTAAAACAGAAGAATTAATACGACGTTTAAAGCGCGCCCAGTATGCGAATATGAAGGTTGAAATCTTTAAGCCGGCACTCGATGTGCGCTACGATGACGTGCAAATTGTTTCTCATGATGCCAATAGTATTAAGTCAACCCCGATTAATTCTTCTTCGAATTTACTTTTAATCTCAGCCAATGTGGATGTGGTGGGTATCGATGAAGCGCAGTTTTTTGATGAAGGCCTTCCTGATGTTTGTGAAGCTTTAGCGAATAAAGGGGTTCGTGTTATTATTGCCGGATTGGATATGGATTTTTTAGGCAAGCCTTTTGGTCCGATGCCATCTCTAATGGCGAAAGCGGAATTTGTTACCAAAGTACATGCTATTTGTATGCGTTGTGGTGATTTTGCCACCCACTCATTCCGCCTCGTAGAGAGTGATAACACGGTGCTGTTGGGTGAAAAAGAAAGTTATGAGCCTCGTTGTCGCTCGTGTTTTAACGATGGGATGAAAATTAGATAGGCTACTAAATTTTCAATCTGCCTGTTTTAGGTTTTTTTGAAAAGACGATTTTGGATAGCTGAATTGAGGGTTGAAAACAAACTCCTTATCCGACAGTGTGAGGAGGAAGGCCACTACATCTGCTTTCTCGTTCGGGCTTAAATTAATGCCATTTTTTAATATACCGCTGAGCGTTGAAGAAGGCATAATGCCTTTGATATAATGGTTTAGCACCTGATTTAGGGTTTGAAATCGGCCATCATGCATATAGGGCGAGGTGAATTCTATATTTCGCAGCGTGGGTACTTTAAATTTCAATGAATCTACAGCATGTTGCGTTACTCGCATCCGACCAATATCTAAAAGGGAGTCATCTAAATGCAATCCGTTGTTTTCAAATTGATAATTACTAAAAAGTGGCTCTTTGTGGCAGCTAGAACAATGGTTCTGAAATAGCAAATATCCTCGATGTTCGGCTTCTGTAAATTTTATGGCACCTTGCTTCATCTTATCGTATTTGGAATTTGAACTTACCAAAGTTAACATAAACTGCGAGAGTGACTTCAAAACATGGGCTCCTTGGATTTTTTTTACCCCAAATGCCGTATAAAAAAGCGTACTATATATTGCCGACCGCTGTAATTTGAATACTACATTTTTTATGTTGTCGTCCATCTCTAACGTATTTGAGATGGGTGCCAATGCTTGCATGTCGAGGTGGTTTATCGCGCCATCCCACATAAAGCTTTTCCCCCAAGCCAAATTCATTAAAGCAGGCGAATTCCGGGTTCCAATTTTTCCATCAATGCCGTGGCTAAGGGCATGATCAACATGGGTAAATGCGCTATATTGCGAATGACAACTTGTGCAAGAGATACTGCTGTCGCGCGAAAGAATCGGATCATAAAATAGCATTCTTCCCAATTCAATCTTTTTTGAATCTAATGGGTTTTTCCTGAAATCGTATTGTGGCAATGGCCAGCCTTTGGGAGTGGGGAATTCAGGTGTGTGATTAACACGGAAACCGAAGGTTATAACTAATAGTATAAATGCAATTATGCTTGTCTTTTTTTTCATGGTGTGTCCGATTTAAATTCTGCCGCAGCTTTAGTGGCAATCAACATCGCCTTATAGCCTGGAATCATTACCTCATTCTCCACAGATAAATCTAATTTAGAGAGAAACAAATCTAAAGGAAAGTCAATACTAATTGAATCGTTATGCTGCACTGGTAATGTTATTTTTCTTAGAGCCTCAAAGGGTGCTAAGTAACCACCTAAATGAAATTTAAATTCGTTTTTTCTGGTTTTACATTGGTTGCTATTCCCTTCTAATTTAAAATTAATATAGCCACTCTGCCAAGTCCAATACATGCCTTTTGTCGGATCAAGGTCGTTTTCCAATGCCCCTGAAACATTCGTAGTGCTATCGATACCTAAATTAAATTTAATGGTATTAAAGAAGGCTGATTGCGGTACCGAAAGGGGGAGCATCAAACTTCCTTTTAAAGAGGCATCAATTAAATGGAAGCTATTTTCTTCTCTAAAAACGAGTTGGCTATCTGCGAAAAGAGAGATGTTGGATATGTAGAACTTGAGCACCGTAAACTGTACACTATCGGTTTGGTTGAGATGGTAATAAATGGAGTCGAGCGCTAATGATTGACGTTTGAATGTTGGATTGAATTGCAATTCAATTTTTTTGTTTTGTTGAGAATATGAAGTGCTCCAAAATGCGAGGCAAAATATAATAAGGTTAGCTGCCTTAAATCGAAATCTCAAGTTTAGGCCATTTATAGCGCATAAATTCAATTGAAAATTGTCGAAATAACTTGGTGATGTAGTGTTTGCAGGCATAAAGTTTTTTTAGCAATTAGAACTGCAAATAAATGGGCATTACGGCTTCCGCTTGTTTACTTTGAATAACTATCCAAACAACAAATACTGTTATTGCTATCTTAAAAACAAGAGGCATCTGTGTGAGAAAATCAATAGATTTAGATTCAAATCGGCTCGGTATTGCATGTAATAAATAGGCGAGAAGTAAAATAAGGAAAACGGGCAGATACGCCTTAAGCAGAGTAAATGCAGCTGCGCCATTAAAGTTGAATGCAATTTGACTTAATATTATTTGCGCATCGGAAAAGGAAGAGGCCTTGAAAAAAATCCAACAAAAACAAACGAAATGAAAGGTAAATAGGACACCAAGCAGTTTAATTGATTTCGAATTCTGAAATCCCACTGGCAATCGCAACATCCATTGGTGTTTTAGTTTGTCTAATGCCAAAGCAAGACCATGCATGCCACCCCAAACAACAAAATTCAAACTTGCACCGTGCCACAATCCACCGAGTAACATCGTAATCATTAAATTAAGATATTGCCTTAATTTCCCCGTTCTGTTGCCTCCTAAAGAAATGTATAAATAATCCTTCAACCAATTCGAAAGGGAAATATGCCATCGTCTCCAGAATTCAGTGATGGAACTCGATTGATATGGAGAATTAAAGTTGATGTTGATGTCGATTCCTACCCACTTGGCAATGCCTATTGCCATATCGCTATAGCCGGAGAAATCGCAATAAATAACCATTGCATAGCCATAAACTCCAAGCAAACATTCTATACCTGAATGCCTAGATGGGTCGTCGAAGATATACTGAACGAAATTTACATAAATATAATCGCTTATCACAACTTTTTTAAATAATCCACTAAGTATCAAATACAACCCACCACTAACATATTCTGGAGTAATCAAAATGTTCTTTCGTATTTGCGGTATAAAATCCGAGGCGCGCACAATGGGTCCCATGACTAATTTTGGAAAGAAGGAGAGAAAGAAGCAATAATCTAGGAAGCTTTTTACGGGTGTGAATTTACCTCGATAAACATCGATGGTGTAACTTAGGTTTTCAAAGGTGTAAAATGAAATCCCAATTGGCAAAAGCAATTTTAAGGGTTGAATATTGCCGTTGGTCACATCATTTATTATCTCAATAAAGAAATTAGTGTATTTGAAATAGGCTAAAAGTCCTAGGTTGATAATAACACTAATGACGAGTAGTATTTTCTTTTTCTTATCTGATGATGCAGAATAAATTAAGTTGCTGAGGGTGAAGTCGACGACAGCAGAAATGAGAATCAGTATAAAATAAAACCCACAAGCCTTGTAGAAAAAGTAAAACGAAAACAAGGTGAAATATAATATTCGCACCATGGGTTTTTTGTGAACCAAAAGATAGCCGAATAGAAATACAATAAAAAATATCAAGAAAAAACCGCTGTTAAATAACAAAGGGTCTTTGCTATTATAAACTAATTGTGATGCAATTTTATGAAGGTCGAGCATTTGTTTTATCGGGTATATTTCTTGTAGTTATGGAGAAGTGCTTGATATAATAAGTTGCCCTGTAGTTTATAGCCTTTTGGCTGAAAATGAACGTAGTCTCTAGCCGATAAGCCATATTTGGCCCAGTATCCCATACTTCCATAGCCTCCCATCACGGAATTTAAATCCCAATATGCAATGTTATTATCACAGCAATATCGGATAATAGTTTCCGCTGCTTTTTTGGTGTTGATGTTTTTGTACGGTCTGCGGTTATACCAGCGATAAGAATCTGGAGGAGTGGTGAGTAAAAATTTAGCGTTGGGCGACTTCTGTTTTATGGCCTCTATTGTTTGATTAATAGTTTCATAAAATACGTCGCTTTTAAAATTGCCATTCATGGCTTCGTTTGTGCCTAATGAAACAATGATGAGGTCAGGTTGAAGGAAGCTCAATTGCTCTGCAAAATATTCGGAAGCCAAATAATGACGATACTCTGCTCCGTTTACACCAACCATATTGTAAAGCACGCCAGCGCTATCGTTTTGAAGCAGTACGCCAAACAAACGAGCTGTTTTTTGAACGCAGGTATCTTGCGAAAATGTTTTAATGGTAATAGCATTTACTGGTATAATACTGTTAAAAGTAACACTATTTCTGAAATAACAAGAGTCGTGTTCGAAGGCCGAAACATCGCTTTTATCACTAATCAAGAAGTCATAGAAATCGGGCCCTTGTTGATAAAATACTGTGGCGTGGTTAAAGCTATAATCTCGTCCTGTGGTGTTGCCTAAACTTTCGGAGATATAGGCATTTTCAGCGTGTGTTTCAATTGTTATGCCACTGATTCCAATGGGTATAGGATTCATGAAAAAAACGTTCCGTTTAGCGGCCCATAGCACGTTACTTCCCGAAGTAATATCGCTTGGCCCGTTGGTATTCGCTACCCGGTATGGGAATATTAAACCACGGCCGGCGTTCCCAAATTGTTCTTGCATATTTAGTCTAACAGTACCACTTAACATATCCGCTTGAATATGGGAGTCGCCAATATGAACAATACGAACAACACCATGATTTTGTGTTTTTAGGCGATATAATTTATCATAAAAATCTTGAAGATAAATGCTGTCGTTTTCAATTCGATTGATACTCGTTTTTATAAATGGATATGACGTCGCGGGTGTTTGAGCCAATAACCCAAAATTGACTGACACGATTAACAAAAAAAGATTTATATATTTCTTGAACATGAATTAATGTTGGGTGTTGAATTCGTTATATTTCTTCATGAGTTTTTCATAAAACAATGTCCCTACTTGCCTTGCTCCTCTGAAGTTTAAATGGGTATAGTCCTTATTCGCTAATGCCGGAATAGAGTCGGCCCATGCAATCATACTTCCTTCGCCACCCATCGCATCATATAGGCTCCAAAAGGCACATCGCTCTTCAAAGGCTACATTCTGTTCTAATGCTAAAATTTGTTTCACTGCCGGGTCTTCCACATAAACTCCTTTCACGCGAAGGGCTTTATCGCCTAGTCCTACAATCAGAATATCAGTGTTGGGGTAACAAGTTTTAATAAACTTCAACATGGTCGAAAATCCTTTCTCATACCATTTGTATTCAGTGGCTTTTTCTGAAATGGCATTCAATCCGTACTCCAATACTATTAAGTCATACGTTAGTTTTTCGTTGGAGGCTCGGTAGAGTTCTCGCGCTACTTTACTCATTGTCAATCCGGAATTCCCTCGGAAGGAAAAATTGTCGACAATAACGCCTGTATCGCTTTCTAAACTCATCCCGAAGATGTCAATTTTTGAATTACAATTGAAGTTTGCATTTACGCTGCTAAAGGGGCCTCTAAAGGTTAGCTCATTAAAGATGCCAGAGTCGTTTAGTGGAAAATTTATTCCATTAAGTGTTCCATAATTATTGGCATTGCTATTGCCATAAAAAAGTCGCACTTTATCAAAGGAGTTTAAGCGAGGTTTGTTAACTGCGGAATACGTAACCCAGCTCCCATTATGTTTCGCAGTAGAGTCTATCGTATCGTTATATGTTGGAACGAATGTGAATCCAGAAATAAATAAACCATGGCTTTTGGGTAGATCGTTAGCGAAGGAATATGTTTGCCAACCTCCAAAAGTATGTGAAACAGATTGTCGAAATCCAGCAACTATACTTGTTATAGGCATATAGCCTACACCGCCACCACCAAATTTATCTTGCAGTAATGCACGTAAGTCTTGGGTAATTAAATCGCCTTCAATAAAGGAGTCGCCGAAATAAGCAATGCGGGTTTGGTGTTTGCTTTTTCCGGTTTTTTGCAGTGAAGTGAAAAAACGCAGGAGCGCAGAGTCGCTGCGATAGTCGATAATGTCGGAAAGGTCACGAACTACGGTATCTTTTTTAATGATGAGGGTGCTATCCTGAACGCCTAATGTGTCTGCTTTTACTTCTGTAGGTGTTATCTCTGAAAGTAATTCCACGGGCTTCAATTGATAGCCGAAAATTATTGTTGGTTTTAAGAAAGATAATGCTAATAAAATCAGGAAGGTGGCAAAAACAATGATTAATGGTTGCCCGAGTTTATTGGTATGCATCTGTAGGTTGAGAAACAGGATAGAATTTGGACAAAAATAAGGGAAATATTGTTGTTGTAACGGAGAATTGAAAGATAAATTGTTTGAAGGGCAACGTTTCTTTCACTGTGAGTTTTCAATTCTGCACATTTGAGTTATCTTCGCAACGCATCGTGAAATCAATTATAATAGCAATAGATGGATTCTCTGGTTGTGGTAAAAGCACCTTGGCAAAAGCCCTGGCAGCGAGCCTAAACTATCGGTATATCGATACAGGTGCGATGTATCGCGCTGTAACTTTATATTTTTTAGAGAACAATGTTGATATTGAGGATGAAAAGAGCATTGAGGAAGCTCTAAATAATATTATCATTGAATTTAAGCACAATCCGAATACAAATCAAACCGACACTTTTTTAAATGGCGAAGATCGCGAAATCGCAATTCGTACGTTGCGTGTTGCAAATTTTGTAAGCCCAGTTAGCGCTATTAGTGCTGTTCGACGTTTCTTGGTGCATCAGCAAAAAATCATGGGAGACCAAAGAGCCTTAGTAATGGATGGACGTGATATTGGCACTGTCGTATTTCCTGATGCTGAAGTGAAAATATTTATGGTTGCTAATGATGAGGTTCGTATACAACGACGCCTCGATGAGATGCAAACAAAAGGTGTTCTTGGCAACTATGATGATGTCGCCGCTAATTTAAAAACCAGGGATTTAATTGATACATCTCGCATTGATAGCCCCCTTGCCAAGGCCGACAATGCTATAGAAATTGATAATTCATACCTAACTCGCGATGAGCAATTTCAACTTGTTTATAAGATGGCACTCGAAAAAATCGGCCAAAGTCAAAACGAGAATTAATATTATTTTTTAATAGCGAGATTAATGTCTTGGTAATTTGATACGATGGAATAAACATTTCGTGATTTCCTGTTTATCTTTGCCACTATGTTTGAAAATAATTCACGTACCGAAATTAGTGACCTTGGCGAATTTGGCTTGATTAAAAGGCTTACAGAGGGTAATGAACTGAAGAACGCAAGCTCGCTCAAAGGTATTGGCGACGATTGTGCAGTTGTTGATGCTACTTCTGACACAAAAAAAGTGATAACTACCGATCTGCTTGTCGAAGGTGTTCATTTCGATTTAAGCTATACACCATTAAAGCATCTCGGCTATAAGGCCGTTGTCGCTAACTTAAGTGATGTGTTTGCCATGAATGCAATTCCAGAGCAGATTTTGGTGAGTGTAGCCATGAGCAATCGTTTTAGCGTAGAGGCAATGGAAGAGCTTTATGATGGTATTTATCTCGCATGCGATAAATACAAGGTGGATTTGGTAGGTGGAGACACCTCAAATACAAAACAAGGCTTAACAATTAGTATTACCGCCATAGGTGTTGCTGCAGAAGAGGATATAATTTACCGTAATGGTGCTAAAGAAAACGACTTGATTTGTGTAACTGGAGATCTAGGAGCCGCATATATGGGTTTGCAAATTTTAGAGCGTGAGAAACGTATCTTCCTCGAGAATCCAAACATTCAGCCAGACATTCAAAATTATGATTTTATCATCGGGAAACAGCTAAAACCTGAATGCGCCAATAAAGAGTTGGAGGCGCTAAAACTAGCGGGGATAAAACCAACCAGCCTAATAGATATTAGTGACGGATTAGCTTCTGAATTGTTTCATATTGCAGAGCAATCCAATGTGGGCGTAATAATTTATGAAGAAAAGCTCCCCATCGATCAACAAACGTTTGATGTGGCCTTGGAGATGAATCTTAATCCTCCTACAGTCGCCTTTAGTGGTGGTGAGGATTATGAGTTGTTGTTTACAATAAGCCAATCCGACTTCGAAAAGGTGAAGGCTATAAAAGACATTCATATCATTGGATATTGCACTCCGGTTTCCGAAGGAATGTTTAGCTATACTAAGAGTGGAACAAAAATAAGCCTCGAAAAGCAAGGCTACAAAGCATTTTAGGTTAGCCTAAAAATCATCTACACTACGGTTTTCTCTTTTGCTATTCGATATTTCATAATCACTAAAGAAATTTACAGTGAAAATGTTTAGGTCGTTCTCAAAACTTAATCTGATTTTACAATCGTCCATTTCCCAAACGCAATCATAGCCATCGGCTTTGTCAACGATGGTTGGCTCGCCAAATTTATACGCGATGATATATTTCATCTCACCAAATTTCTTTTTGTCGCCAGTTAATACCACGCGAGATAAGGCGCTATCTGCCGTAAATACATAAAGAATTTTTTGCAAAGGAACAGTTCCAATTGTCAAATCATCATTCTCAATATAATAGGCATTATTTTCACTTTTGCCAAATTCTGATGTTTTCACAAAGGTAGGTTTGGCTCCATCAATAAGAATTGAATCGAGCCTTGAGCCCCAATGAATTTTTCGGAATTCGCTTAACGACTGCCTAACAGCAGGTTTTTGCTTGGCCTTTGGCGATGCAGCTGGTTTGGGCTTTTCGGAAGTCACCGTGCTTCCTTTTGAGCTATTTCCGCCATTGCTGGCTTTTTTGGCGGTTTGTGCTTTCAGGGTTATAGTAGCAAAGAAAGCCACTAAAATTAACAGGTGTTTCATTGGTATTTTTTTTAAAGGCGAATGTAATCTTCAGCGTTGTATCGTTGTACACAATTTTCAACGGTTTGGAGTATGGGTGTCCAATGCTTTAAACATAGTTTCTGCTTTAAGTAAGCATTCTTCATACTCAGCAGCGGCATCAGCATCATAGGTAATGGCGCTTCCTACATGGCATGATAGGTATCGGTTGTCTTGGTTGTAGGTAATGCTGCGTATGACGACATTAAAGTCGAAGTCGTTGTTGGGGTTAACATAGCCAACGCTTCCACTGAAAAGACCTCGAGCCGTAGGTTCAATTTGCGCAATAAAATGCATTACCTCTCGTTTGGGTGCTCCAGTCATACTTCCCATGGGAAAGGTGTGATCTAGAATTTCAAGCAATGAAATCTCTGGCACTAAGGTGGCAGAGACGGTAGAAATCAACTGATGCACCGTAGCAAAGGTATACACGCCAAACAGCTCGTCCACACGCACGGTGCCGGTTAGCGCACATTGTGCTAAATCATTCCGCATCAAATCTACAATCATGATGTTTTCTGCGCGCTCTTTATCACTTTGTTTAAGCTTTGTTTTTAACGCCTCATCATCATCCTTGTTTTTTCCTCTTTTTATGGTTCCTTTTATTGGTTGTGATATAATTATACGTGACGTTTTTTTTATAAAACGCTCCGGACTAGCACACATTAAAAATTGTTGGTTATGTTTAAAAAACGATGCAAATGGTGTAGGTGAAATGGATAAAAGTTTATTAAAAACCAAGCCTGGATTAATTTCAATTTCGTCTTGGTAAAACTCCATGCAATAGTTGAGTTCGTAAAAGGTCCCTTTAATGATATTTTCTTTGATCTGTTCTATGGTGTCAATATAATTTTCACGGGTGACACGCGCAGTGAGTTTTACCTCCGTATTTGTGTTAGAATCTTTAGGATAACTCATAATTTCTTGAATTGAAAGTTCAAGGTTGCCATGAACCTCAACTTCCGAACTGCCTTTTTTAATCGCAATTAAAAACTCAGGCTCAAAAAAGAAACTAGAATCGAATCCAGATTTTGTCGGTTTGTTTGAAATTATGCCGTGCAGATGATTGCGATTTTCATAGCCTAAATAACCAAGCTGCCATTTGTTATTAAAATTTAAGGTATTCGATTCAGAATAGGTTACGGCTCCTTTATTCGCCACACCTGCAATAATTTCATAGGTGTCATAATCGCAGGCAGATGCACAGTGGTTGGAGTTTAAAATACAAGCATAGTCAAATTGCATGCTCCATAATGGCAAGGCATGTGTTAAGGATTCAAGCTCTGTTGGTGTTAGTTGTATCTTCAATTTGAATTTCTCCGTTGCAATTCATTCTTAATAAGGTTTAATTCACGACCAACTTGGCCTTTTACACTGCTGTTTTCTTGGGCTCTTCTTGCTAAATAAGGAAGCACGGCTTGCACCGGTCCATATGGAACGTATTTCGCTACATTATAATCTGAAGCAGCCAAATTAAAACTGATATGGTCGCTCATGCCTAAAAGCTGTGCAAAGTAAATGCGTTCGTCGTTATTGGAGATGCCTTTTTCTTGCATCCATTTTGTTAGTTTTAAGCTGCTTTCTTCATTATGTGTGCCACAGCAAATTGCGACTTTTGAGTTTTGAATGCAATAAAACAGAGCGTCATCAAAGTCACGGTCACAATGTTCTTTGTCAGGCTGTATCGGTGATAGGTAGTTCATCACCAAGGCTCTTTCTCTCTCTTTCTCCATGTAGGCGCCACGCACAATTTTAAATCCGATATAGAATCCAAGGTCTTCACCCATTTCCACAAGTCTCTTCATGTATTTTACCCGGTCGTGGCGATACATTTGAACTGTGTTGAAAATAATGGCCTTGGCCTTGTTGTGCTTTCGCATATTGGCTTCAGTCCAGGCATCAATGGTGTCTTGTATCCAAGTTTCTTCAGCATCCACAAACAAACGTATGTTGGCAGCTGCAGCGGCATCGCAAATCAATGAAAAACGAGTGAAAGCGAGCTCGCATTCCTTGTATTCTAAGGGACTTAACAGCGAAGAGTAGTCTTTTATTTCTAGGGCTTTCTTGGTTTCAAGTATCTTAGCACTGCTCGGATTTAATTTTTCTAACAAGGCATTTCTAACAATACCTGTAGTTTTAAAAACACTGAAGGCGATGGCTGAATTTTGCTGCGCAGCATCAATAGTTCTAATGATTTCGCGGCAGGTATGGTCAAAGTTAGACTCGTTTTCTTCTCCTTCAACGCTGTAGTCAAGTATAGATTTTACATTGGAATGGTTTAAAAAATTTACCGTTTTACTGCATTCTTCAATGGTTTCTCCACCGCAAAACTGACTAAATATGCTGCCTTTAACTAGGCTTCCAATAAATGGGAAATGCCATTTTAATGCCCAGGCCGCAAGTAATGGCCCTTGTTGAACAATAAAAGGATAGTTGAAGCTTTTAAAAAGCCAAGCTGCTTTTTTAATTGCGACATTGCTTTTGCTTTTGAATGCGATTTCGGTGTCTGAAAAGTTGAGTGACATAAGGAAAGATGCCGCAAAAATAGGGTAAATATGTTTTTAATAACAACATCATTTTTTACTTTAATTTCGTTGCCTGAATCTATGGAACAGCAAATTAGTTTCGGTATTAAATCGCTTTCTTCTTTTTTTAAAAAGAAGTCGTACTCTTCTGTTTTCGTGCTAGTCGACGAAAATACCAAGCGGTATTGTCATCCATTGCTGAAGAATGTGCTACCAACACATCAATTAATAATTGTCAGGAGTGGTGAAGCCAATAAAACCATCCTCACCTGTGAGGCCATTTGGTCAAAAATGCTTAAAAATAAGGCCGACCGCAATTCGCTTTTGGTGAATCTTGGTGGCGGCGTTATCACAGATATGGGTGGTTTCTGTGCTTCGGTGTTCATGCGTGGAATCGATTTTTTAAATGTGCCTACATCGCTTATGGCTATGGCAGATGCGGCGATAGGAGGTAAAACAGCAATCGATTTTTTAAGTTATAAAAACACGCTTGGTGGTTTTAAAGCACCTGTCTTGATTTGTATTGATACCGTATTTTTGACAACGTTGCCAACTCGCGAATTAAATTCCGGTGCAGCAGAGGTTTTCAAGCATGCGCTGTTGCAAGGCAAACGAGAAACGTCTCAGTTTCTATTGAAGACATTTCTTTCATTTTCTGAGCAAGAAAGACAGACGCTCATAAAAAAATCGGTACGTTATAAATTGAAGGTGGTGATGCTAGATCCCTTTGAATCTAACCTTCGCAAACAATTAAATTTAGGCCACACTATAGGTCATGCTATTGAAAGTTTCTTCTTGCTCCAGAAAAAAACGATACTACACGGAGAGGCTGTGGCGTTAGGTTTGGTGGCAGAGGCTTTTCTTGCGTATCGTTTTTTTAAATTGCCTTTCGAAAGTTTCTTGCGCATCGTTTTTTGGTACGATCTTAATTTTGTAAAGCCAAATCTCAAGGCGTTAGACTTTAATGTATTAATGAAAATAATGCAGAAGGATAAGAAAAATACGAAAGCTCAAATAAAATTAGTGCTGCTCGAAAGGGAAGGGCACGTGCTGCTGGATAGCCAAATTACAAAATCACAGCTCTTAGAAGGTATGGCATTTCTTCAAGCTTTTTAATGATGCAACAAATTCAAATTCCAGTTAGTAAAAGTATCCTCAACCGGTTCCTTGTGCTTTCAGCACTGAGTGATAATGAAATAAACTTGCCAGAGACACAATTGCCAAACGATGTGGTTGTGATGCATCGTTTGCTTTTTAAGCATTCTGGCAATACCTATAATGTTGAAGATGCAGGAACGGTATTTCGATTTTTAACCGCTTATTTAAGCATCACCTCAGGTGAATACGTATTATCTGGCACATCCACGTTAAATGCTAGGCCTATAAAGCCATTGGTTGATGTCTTACTGGACTTAGGTGCTGACATTATTTATCTTGAAAAGGAATATCAAGCCCCTTTAAAAATTAAGGGTAAGAAGATTAAAGGAGGAGAGGTCACTATCGATGGTGCCTTGAGTAGTCAATTTATAAGTGCTCTAATGCTTATTGCTCCAACTTTTGACGATGGATTGAAATTGCGAATGCTTAATCCAACCTCAATACCGTATCTAAAATTAACGCAAAGCTGCCTCCATTCTTTTGGAATTAGGGTGCAGGTGGAGGGAAATTGGATTCAAGTTGACCCAGGACAACATTTTATTAAGGACGATTCTGAGCTTGAAAACGTTGAAGGTGATTGGAGTAGTGCTGCTTTTTGGTATGCGCTTTGCACCATCACGAAAAAAAGTTTCAGCTTCCAAAATTTAAAGCTTGATAGCGCACAAGGCGATCGCAGCTGCGCTTCTCTATTCGCGAAGCTAGGTGTAGAAACTTCAGAATCAAACAATGGGATTTCTATTCGATATACCGCGGTTAAGTCAAGCGTTGCAGAGTTCAATCTCGCCGACAGTCCCGATCTCGCCCCTGCTTTGGTGGTGGCCTGTGCGCTATTGCAGTTCAATGCTAAATTCTATGGATTGGAAACGCTAAAAAATAAAGAGTCAAATCGAACAGCAGTGCTGCAATCTGAATTACTGAAATTAGGAGTGGCTTTTCAAAGTCATTTCAACTATTGGAATTTGGAAACGGCTGGGCTAGTATCTAAAATTGATGCAGAAGTTCTTATTCTAGAGGCATTTAATGATCATCGTATAGCCATGGCTTTCGCAGCCATATTAACTAAATATCATAATGTTGTTATCAACGAATTCGAATGTGTCGTAAAGTCGTATCCATTTTTCTGGAATGAATTTGAAGAGGCTTTTCATCGTTCTCCATCACAATCAAATTTGTAATGTATTATAACTAATTTTGCAAAACGATGTCAAACAATAGCATAGGAACATTTTTTACGGTGACTACTTTTGGCGAGAGCCATGGGGAGGCTATCGGTGCCGTTATTGATGGCTGTCCTTCGAATATTGAACTCGATTTAATTAATATTCAAGAGCAGCTTAATCGTCGTCGTCCAGGACAATCCTCTTTAACAACTGCTCGCAACGAAGTAGATAGCTTTAAAATAATTAGCGGTGTTTTTGAAGGAAAAACAACAGGCGCACCCATCTTGCTTTTAATAGAAAACAAAGATGTTAAGAGCGCAGATTACAATACAATCCAAAACTTCTTTAGGCCGTCGCATGCCGATTTTGTTTATCAGCAAAAGTATGGTCATTATGATTATCGTGGTGGTGGACGAAGCAGCGCTCGTACCACAGCGCCCATGGTGGCTGCTGGAGCTATTGCGCAGCAATTATTGAAACGTTGTAATATAAATATTAACAGTTACGTTACTGCTGTTGGTTCGGTTAAAATAAACAAGAGTCAACATGAAATTGATTTAAGTTTAATCGACTCAAATGCTGTGCGTTGTCCGGATACAGAGGCCGCAAGCAAAATGGAGGCTTTAATTTTGGAGACAAAAGAGAAGGGGGATTCAGTGGGAGGGGTAATCCGTTGTGTTATTCAAGGTTTACATGTGGGTCTTGGGGAGCCTTTGTTCGAGAAACTAAATGCGAATCTGGCGAAGGCCATGTTCGGCATCAATGCTGTAAAAGGGGTTTCTTTCGGTGATGGCTTTGAATCTGCTGCTAGCTATGGATCATTACAAAATGATGTGTTTGAAAAAGTAGATGGAAATTGGCGCACTACATCCAACCACAGTGGCGGAATTCAAGGTGGAATTAGCAATGGAATGGACGTGTTACTCGATATCGCTTTTAAGCCGGCATCCACAATAATGCAACCTCAAACAACGGCAAACAAAGAGGGTCTACAAGATGTGTTTATTCCTGGTGGTCGACATGATGCCTGTGTTGTACCTAGGGCGGTTCCAATAGTTGATGCTTTTGCTGCTATTGTTATCCTCAATCATTTGTTAATTCATCGTGCTTCAGTAGGTTTTTAATTCGGGAATTCACTATTTTTGTATCTTATATTTTATTGTTGAGGCAACGCATTTCCGTTGCAAGCGACTATAGCCCTATCCTATGAAGAAGTATTTGTTGACTTTTGCCCTAATTTTTACCACGTTTTATGGATATTCACAAAAGTGTTTATCGGATTACTATTACGAAGAATATCAAAAAGCACACCCTGAGCTCAAGGCGGATTTTGACAAATTCAATCACATTCAGGATTTTGCTCCTATGCAAAAAACCAATGGTACAGTGCGAATCATCCCGGTTGTATTTCATGTTATTCATGAATACGGCACTGAAAATATTAGCAAAGCTCAAATTGAAGATGCAATTCGGATTTTAAATGAAGATTATCGCAAGCTTAATCCAGATACCGCCGACACCCGCACTTTATTTAGACCCTACGCCACCGATGCCTCTATTGAATTTCGTTTGGCTAAAATTGATCCCAATGGCAATTGTACAGAAGGGATAAACAGAATTTTTAGCCCACTTACCAATGATGCCGGCGATAACGTTAAGGCGCTATCGTATTGGTCGAATCAAAAGTATTTAAATATTTGGGTGGTTAAAACCATTGCTTCTCAAGGAACTGGAGGTGGAACAATTTTAGGTTATTCTCAGTTTCCAGGTGGTGGCTCTGCAAGCACCGACGGTATTATTATCCGCAACGATTGTGTTGGGCGTATTGGAACTGAGCCAGGCAATGGATTTGGCGAATGGGGAAGAACTCTTACACACGAAATTGGCCATTCATTGGGCCTTTTCCATACATTTCAAAGCGGCTGTAATGGTGGCGATCAAGTAGGCGATACACCTCCGGCCTCAACAGCCAATTACGGATGCACTCTAACAACAAATTCATGCACTAACTTTACATCTCCCTATACTGTAGATCCGCCCGATATGCTGGAGAATTATATGGATTATACCAATGGTACTTGCCAAAGCATGTTCACCACAGGTCAGAAAACCAGAATGGATGCAGCATTATTGCAGTATCGAAGTAATCTCATCTCAACAGCCAATGCTGCGGCAACAGGTGTCGATGGCAATGGCCCTGTAGGATGTGCTCCAGTTGCGGATTTCATAGCTTCTAAATTAGTGGGTTGCACGGGCTCTGATTTCTCATTTCTTGATTTTAGCTATAATGCTACGATCACCAATTGGAATTGGACATTCACTGGTGCCAATACATCAAATAGTACGCTTCAAAATCCAACGAATATTTCATGGAGTACTCCAGGAACGTATAGCATTAGCTTAACTGTTTCCAATGCAAAAGGAGGAAATACAAAAACACGTACCTCGTATTTAACTATTTTGCCATTACAAGCTCCGGATGTTTTGCCTATGTTTCAGGGCTTCGAAAATACGACTTTGGCCGCTGATGGTTGGACGCTCGATAATGGCGGTGCAACATCTTCATGGCAACGAACTACAACATCAAAGCGCACAGGCACTGCGGCATTTATGATTAATCATTTTAGTGGCACGGCTTATGATGATGTAGATGCTTTTTATAGCAAAGGCTATAACTTCACAACAGTGCAAAAGCCAATTATTAACTTTTATACAGCATACGCACAAAGGGCAACCGGAGTTAATGATGTGTTGAAGATGTATGTTTCAGTAGATTGCGGTCAGTCGTGGCAGTCTAAAATCTCAAAAGTTGGAAATAGTCTCGCCGGTGGTGTGGCTATGAGTTCCACAAGCTATGTTCCTCAGGCCACAGATTGGGTGCTACAGCAAGCCGATCTTACGCAATATGCGGGAATGCCAAATGTGCGCTTTCGTTTCGAAACTAC
Source organism: uncultured Bacteroidota bacterium (assembly GCA_903850915.1). GTDB lineage: Bacteria > Bacteroidota > Bacteroidia > UKL13-3 > UKL13-3 > CAINMV01. The sequence continues at coordinate 23,946 of CAINMV010000034.1, read as the reverse complement.
CAGCAGACAGGGAAACAATATATATATTGATGATATCAATGTGTTGGATGCAAAAACAGGAATTAGCCTTTCGCAAGCGCCTTTTCCTGTCGATTTAATTATTTCTCCAAATCCTTTTACTCAAGCTTCCGAAATCAAGTTTTTATTAGCCAAGGAGGCCTCTGTTATTGTGAAAGTAATCGATGTGCTCGGAAAAGAAATATCAGTTATCGACAATCAAAACAAGATTGCAGGTGAAGTAATAATTCCTTTAAGCACATTCGATATGAAGTCACTCTCTGGAAGTGTTTATTTTGTTAATATAACTATAGATGGCGTAAACTATAGTCGCAAATTGGTGAAGTTGTAATTCAAGAAATCAACAACGAACCATATACTATAAAAAGCTCAAATTTTCCGAAATTTATTTTTTGAGTTACTCAATCCTATTTCTAGTCATGGTTAAGTACTAGATTAGAATGATGTTCATATGTCTTATCGCTAATTATAAATAACGATTTAGCCAGCTTTCTCGCAAAGGGATCATGAACTTTGTAAATAATTCATCTTTGCTTTGTACCAATGGATTCATCACCATGGTGTCTTCCTTTATTTCTTTGGCATGGATTCTATTCACAAACTCATTTACGGCAAGGCTTTCAATGATGCCATCACGTAAATAACTAACGCGCAAGCGGTCGAGTAAGTCAATGCCGTATTGCTTGCCAATATCCTTGATAAAATGTATAGAGCTGTCGATACTGCAACCGCCGGGTCTTTGGAAGTCTTCATCCACCATCACCACAATAAAGTAATTATGCAGCAGTCGAATTTCAGCCTTCATCTGCTGTTGATGCGCTGTCCATTGTTTGGTAAAGGCATCAAAAATGGGTTGTAGCTCATTACTCGCGTTTGTTGGGAAAGCCTTATTAGCTTGATAAACCCATACGCGGGAATTGATTGGAAAGTCAAGAAAGAAATCCTGCATGATGACATCAAAGATACAAGAATTAATTTTTAATAAATCGAATATTCTTACCATAGGCGTCGTCAATATGGAAGAGGTAGTTTCCAAAAGCGAGTGTCTCAATGGGAATTGTTTGCATCTCCTGGTTAATGGTTCCAACGATTAGTATCCTGCCCGTTAGATCTAAAATTGTAAATTTTTTGCCAAGTAAAGTGATGTTTGTTATCAAAAACAGCTGTTCTTGAGCTGGGTTGGGTGTTAAGCTGAATCCAAAATCTTGCATGTTATTATGAAGACCAATTTTGTTAAAGGTGGTGCATGCAGAGGTGTCGCTGCAGTTATTGTCTTTTACAATTACGGCATAACTTCCATTTTTAGTGGCCGTGAAGCTTTTGCTGGTCTCTCCTGTTAGCAAAGCAAAGTTGTTGTTGCAATCCACCCACTGGTAGATTAGGCCAGTGGCAGTGGCTGTAATCGTATTTCCTAATACAGTGGTACTTTTGTTCGGGGCTGTGTAAATGGTAGCGTCTACTGCTGTTCTATTGGCTGAAACACAGCCGCTGTCAAAGGCGTCAACATAGTACGTTGCTGTTGCTGATAGAACAGGAGTTGTAAAAGTTGAGCCACTCGCTAAGGCACTGCCACCAAATGCTACATTATACCAACGAATATTGCCATTGCTTGCATTTGCGCTTAAGCTTAAGATGGCAGGCCGACAACTTGAAGCGGGCGTTGTCGTGGTAATTGTAGGTATTTTTTTAACCTTAGCCGTTACTCGAACCCGTGGACTTGAGGTGCACCCATTGTCTTTGGTTTCAACGAAATACGTCGTGGTGGTGTTTAAAATCGGTGTGTTAAATGGGTTGCCCGTAAATACTAATGTTCCTCCAATAGAGTCGCTATACCAGCTAATAACGCCGGAGCTCGCAGCGGCATCCAAGGTTAACGCGCCTGAACCACAAACAGAGGCATTGGTTACGGACGTAATCAATGGTGTTGGATTAATTGTTGCTGTAACAGCTGTCCTAAATAATGAGGTGCATCCGCTTACGGTGGCATCAACATAATATACTGTGGTTGCCGAAAGGCTTGGTGTTGTGAAGCTATTGCCAGTTGCAATTGAGATGCCTCCAGTGGAGCTGTTGTACCAGTTGATAGTTCCTGCCGAAGCCGTTGCTCCAAGTACAATCTGATCGAATTTGCAGCCAGTGGCGCTATTTACTCCATTAATGGTGGGTTTAGAAAGTACGGATGCCAAAACCGCTGTTCTTGGGCTTGATACACAATTGCCTACTTTAGCTTCGGCATAATAGGTAGTAGGCGCAAAAATAACAGGCGTGGTAAAAGTATTGCCGGTGTCAATTACGGTGCCTCCAGTTGCTGTCGAATACCAATTTACATAGCCACTGCTTGCTGCTGCGCGTAATACAACCGATCCGGTACCACAAGTATTTGAAGGTGTCGTTGAAGTAATTGTTGGTAATGGTATAATGGTGGCGGTAATGGCAGATCTGGATGTAGAAGTACAAATTGTTGAAACAGCATCGATATAGTATGTTGTTGTGGAACTGAGCAAAGGGGTGCTAAAGTTAGCTCCTGTTGCAATTGCAGTGCCTCCAGTAGCTGTGCTATACCAATTTATTGTGCCAGCACTGCAAGATGCCGATAAGGCAACAATTCCAGGCCCGCAACTAAAACCTGGAGTGATTCCAGTGATTATAGGGACCGTTAATATGGTTGCTTGCACAGCGGTGCGTGCGTTGGAAGCGCAATTTGCTATGGCCGCTTCTACATAGTACGTGGTTGTGGTGGCAATTGATGGTGTGTTGAAGATTGCTCCAGTATCTAATAGAGCGCCACCTGTAGCAGCACTGTACCATCTGATAGTGCCTGAACTTGCAGTTGCGTTTAAAGCAACAGATCCAGCTCCACAACGCTGAGCCCCTTGGGTACTTGATATTTGTGGATTTAAAACGGTGATTTTCTTTGCGCCTGAAATAGATGACGTTGCGCCGTAGATGCATGTTAAAATGCATCGATAATAAGTCGTAGTGGTAATACTTGAAGTGGCATATACATTTAGATTCGCATTTGAAATGTTCGAATAGTTGATGCCATTGGAGGACGATTGCCATTGGTAGCTATTGCCAACACCTAACCCGGATGAACCGCTTAAGCTTAAGGTAACAGTGCCACTTATACAAATAGTATCAAGCGTTGCAATCGCATTGCCAGCAATGGAGTTAGCACAAGGTGGCCGAGGTACACCATCAAATTCGTCGGCACCAATATCAGGTTTGGTAGCGCCACCTTTTAAACTTCCTAATGGTCCTGGTCGGGCGTCATTATCATAGTCGGTTGCAATTCCGCTAATTACGCTGCCACTCGATTCTAAATAGGAAACGGCGGTTCCGGCAGTGTCAATATGCAGATTTAATGTTGAGATGCTTCCTCCCGGGTTCTTAAACACAGGATTTGCGCTTACACTTAAGCTATCTTGGTTGGTCGCTGCTTGCCAAGTTAATAATGAACTGTAATCTGTAGTGCTATTTTGAGCTAGGAATGAACTGCCAGTCCAATAATCGTTATTGTTGATTACTTGCCCCGTATTGTTATTAATAGCTATAGCATAGTGCTTGCCAGTGGATGAACTGTTGCTTCTTACGTTCACGAAAATATTGTTTTTTATTTCCCTATTCACCGAAGTTACCGAGCTGTTAAGAGCTGCAGTGTTGGCGGTTCCTGTAGTAACATTACTGCCCCCTATATAAATGCTGTTGTAGTAAATGGAGTTTACGCCTCCGTTCTCATAAATTCCGTTAATACTTATTGGCGTACTAATGATAGCCCCAAGTTCATCAATTCCCAAGCGTATCATATTGTTGTAATATGTTCCGTTGGCTCCTGAGATGTCGATTCCATTGACTACACCACCTGCGATATCCACATTCAAGGAATGGATTAGGTTACTAGAGATTATATTATTACCAGATGGAGTACCTCCAAAATTGATTCCACTTACAGTCATTGCACCAGCACCCGACCCTGTAACTTTTAAAGAGTGTATTGTATTTTTAGAGATTATTTGATTTGGCCCACCAGCACTAGCAATAATACCAACTATTGCCGCACCATTGCCTGTGCCAGCGGTATTACGTGCCGTGCTAAAGTTGTAAAGTGTATTTCCAGTAATTAAAAATGTAGAATTAGCTCCACCAGTATAAATTGCTCGTATTGCTGCGTTTGTGGCTGTAAAATTTGCAAATGTATTATTCATCACTTGGTGGATGGCACCAGCATAATCAGCCCGCATTATTATCGCTAAAATGGAATTAGGTCCTCCTTGAAAAAAGCTGTTAGCCACTGTTGGCGAACCAAAGATATTATTATTAATCAGCATTGTTGCCGTTGTTCCTGTAATATCCACGCCTCTTAGGCTCATTCCCGATCCCGTAATGTTTATTCCGCCAATGGTATTGTTGGAGATATTTATGGTGTCAAAGGTGCCAGCTCCCATTCCAATGACTGAAAAGGTAGTGCTGCTTGGGTTTGTAGGTATGCTAATACTCGATGCCGTACTTTGGCTTCCGAGGGTATTGTATTTTAAATCAACCTTTCCATTATTTATGTGTATCAAGGATTGGATGATACTAGTGTTTGATGTTGCCATTGTAATATTTGCGATGGTATTGCTATCCACAATTGTTTTGCTTGAGGAGGCTACATTTAGGTAAATTGCATGTAAGAGGGGAGCGGATGTCAATGAAAGTGCTGATCCAGCACAGTTTGGTGCGCTTCCTCCAATTTTATTTTTGCGTATTAAAAAACTACCAGAGGTATTGGTGATGTATATGCCCGAAAACACGGCAGAGCTTACACTTCTGCTCGTCTCCTGATAAAAACTATTATTGTAGATGGTAAAGTCAGAACAGGCAGCGCCGATATAAATACCAGCTCTGTCGCCGGTGGTACCTGAGTTGAAATTATATATCCAACAGCCTTTAATGGTGTTGTAATTATTTTGTGCCGTTGGCGTGCCCGAGGCATAAACTGCATAACGGGGTGTAGCTGCGCTTGACGCATCTCCTAGCAGTAAATTTGAAATAAGATTATTATCATTACCAGTAGTGGTGGATGCATCTGTACTAAAAAAAATAGTGCCCGATGTTGTGGATGCACTACCTCCAAGGACACCACAATTTTGAACGCTATTGTTCGTTGCGCCATTAATAAATCGAATCGTAGAGGTGTTGGCTACTGTTGATGTAGAAGAATTGACGATTAAGAGGGAATCGTTACCTGGATACAAACCATCTATGGTGATATTATCAGCGCCATTGAGGTCAATTAGTGGTGCTGCTAATGAGCCTGCAATTGTTTTCAAGCCACCTCCGGAGGGCTTAATCAAAATTGCTGCATATGAAGCGAGTCCAGAGCCTGATGCATTTAAAACAGCGGTAGCCGTTTCTGTGGTGTTGCCGTTAACCAATATTACAATTGAGCCGGTATGCTTCCCAACGTTTATCGAGTCGAAAGCGAGCTTTAATGTGGCATAAGTAGTTGTACTTGTTTGACCACCGGTGGAGTTCACGCTGATTTGCGAATTCATTGAAGTCGTAAAAATAAACGTGAATGCAATGAATAATGAAGCCAGTCTTATAGCGTTAAAATTTCTCATGATTATGGAGCTAAACATACGATACCTAATTTTTGTAAGTGAAATCAAGTTACAAAGAAAACGAAAATTATTTCTAATCAAAACTTGAATTGACTATCGGACTCTTATTGTATTAGTTTTCGGGGTATTTCCGTTATTTACCTGCCCCATTTCCTTAGCTCCACTGTGCCTCATTACATTGTAGCGTTGTTTCTAATTCTACTAATTTGTAAAATCAGGCCGTATTGACCATAAATAAAAAAAGCCTCGGTAAACTTTACGTTACCAAGGCTTTTTTGTTTTTAGATGTGATCCCGCTGGGATTCGAACCCAGGACCCCTACATTAAAAGTGTAATGCTCTACCAGCTGAGCTACGGAATCAAAGTCTATTTTAAAGTACTTTTCTTTTTTTAAAAGGAGCGCAAAGGTAACTTTTTTTTTGACTGCAACAAATCATTATTTAATAATTAATTTCCTTTTGTCAACAAATAGGCACTTTATTGTGCCTAACCTACGCTATTTTTGCATCTCTATTATCCTCCATGAATCGCCGGAAACCTTCAGTTTTGCTCACGCTCCAAATTCTAATGGAAAGTATGCGCGGGGCTTTTCAGGCTATCGCAGCAAATAAACTGAGGTCTTTTTTATCTACACTCGGCATCTCTATAGGCATTTTTTGTATTATACTCGTTTTTTCCTTGGTCGACTCGCTACAACGTAACATACATAGTAGTATCGATGCGCTAGGAAGCAATATGGTGCTGGTACAAAAATGGCCGCTTATTTTTGGAGGCGATTACCCGTGGTGGAAATTTGTTAACCGGCCTGTAGCCAAATATAGTGAATATGAAAAACTAAGTGCCGCATTGAAAGATCAGGCAACATGTTGTCTCATGCTGAATTATAATGCGGATAACTTTAAATATGCCGACAATATCGTTAGTAACCCCGGAATCATAGCATGTACCTCTAATTACGAGAAAATAAGGGGATTTGAGATTGCCTCCGGCCGCTTCTTCTCTGAACTCGACTTCTATACAGGTAGTAACGCCGTCGTTATTGGCAACGACATCGCCGAAGGCCTTTTTAGTAAGCCCGAGGATGCTCTTGGTAAGGTCATTAAAATGGGAGGACGAAAGGTTACTGTAATCGGTATCCTAAAAAAGGAGGGTACCAATCTCCTTCAAACAAGTCTCGATGGTTCAGCTATCTTAACGTATAATTATATCAAAACGGTCATTGCCGTAGGGCATAATTTCATCGAACCTAGTATATATGTTAAACCTCTTGAAAAGGTTAGTATGGATTTTATTATGGATGAGGTGCGAAAAAATATGCGTGCTATTCGTAAAATATCGCCTGGACTCGAAGATAATTTTGCTGTTAATGAACTGTCGATGATAACAACAGCGTTTGATAGTTTGTTTAGTATATTATGGATCGTAGGCGCTATCGTCGGTCTTTTCTCAATTATTGTTGGCTGCTTCGGAGTGGCGAATATTATGTTTGTATCCGTAAAGGAACGCACAAGTTTAATCGGAATTCAAAAGGCGCTAGGCGCTAAGAATAACTTTATTTTGATACAATTTCTGGTGGAGGCGGTGTTGCTTTGCATCATGGGTGCTTTTGTTGGATTGCTCTTGGTGGTCATGGCAATCGGAATAGCCAAACTTATCGGTTTCGAATTGGTCCTCTCTTTATTTAATATCGGAATAGCATTCATCATCTCTTTTACTATCGGAATTCTGGCGGGTATAATTCCTGCTTTTGCCGCCTCACGCCTCGATCCTGTAGAGGCTATCCGTTCAAAATAATAGCCTTGGGTTTAACTGCCACATATCGCTTTCTTTTTGCGTATAAAAAAAGCCACACGCTAGTGTAGCTTTTTAAGTTTATTAATGTAATCGATTATTACATTTGTGATTCTAATTTGCTTTGCAAAACATTTTTAGGTGCTACGCCCACTTGGCGATCTACAACCTGCCCATTTTTAAAATACAGAATCGCTGGAATGTTGCGAATGCCATAGGCAATGGCTGTTTGCGGGTTATGATCTACATTTAACTTGCCTATTACAGCGGTGTCTTTGTATTCATTGGCAAGCTCTTCTACTACAGGGCCAACCATCCTGCACGGACCGCACCACTCGGCCCAAAAGTCCACAATTACAGGTTTATCAGATTTTAATACTTCAGCTTCGAAGTTTGCATCGGTGAATTCTATTGCCATGATTTTTTAATGTTATTTTTTTGAGTTACAAAGTAAAGCAGTCAATTACAGTTCCTTTATTTGTTTTATGCACATATTGGCAATAAAAAATGTTTATAGTGCTAATTTGTCAATCACGTTATCGACTTTGTCAGGTTATGGGGCTATATTTAGATTAATTATATTATTTAAGTAACCTAATTTTGTGGGATGAAAAAGAAACTAATCACAATCGCTGGAATTACGATCCTTGCGTTTTTATCTTTTTTAATTGCGGTGCCGCTTTTCTTTAAGGGTGAAATTGTAGAGCGTATAAAACTCGTAGCGAATAAAAATATTAATGCCAATCTATCCTTCGACAATGATATCGGTCTGAACCTATTTAAAAACTTCCCCAATTTGAGCATCACTTTATCTAACGTTGGTATTTTAGGAAAGGATGAGTTTGAAGGCGATACGTTATTGTATTTTAAGTCGATGCAGGTGGTGGTGGACTTAAAAACACTGTGGGATGCGCGCGAAGTTTCTATTCGTAAGTTTTATGCCCTTGATCCCTATGTTAATATTATATACCATAAAAATGGTAAGGCGAATTACGAAATAATCAAGCCAAACGGTGCTTCCGATACCACCAAGTCTAGCTTGAAAGTGAATCTCGATGTTTACGAAATTAAAAATGGTCGAATTAAATACAATGATGAGGGGATTGGATTCTCTTTGGCGTTAGATGGTGTTAATCACCTAGGAAGTGGCAACTTTCAAGCGATGGTTTTTGATCTTAAAACGAAAACGGATGTACGCGATTTAACAATGATATATGGAGGAGTGGCCTATTTAAATCATGTAAAAGCGATGGTGGATGCAAAGCTTAATGTGGATTTAAATACCTACCGATTTGAATTTAAAGAAAATGTATTCGCTTGTAATGATTTGGCTGTTACCGTTAATGGTTTTTTGGCTCTGCCCAACGATACGGATATGGAAATGGATCTGGCAATAAGCAACAACCAAACAGAATTTAAAAAGCTGTTAAGTTTACTTCCAGCATTATATAAAAACAAGTTTGAGTCGTTGCAGTCTGAAGGGGAATTTGGCTTCACTGCCAATGTGAAGGGGGTTTATAGCGATTATCAAATGCCTTCTTTTGGCTTGCACCTAGGCGTAAAAAACGGCTCGTTCAAATACCCCGATTTGCCACAGCGCATTTCTAACGTAAATATGGCGCTGCATATCAACAATCCTGATGGCGTGATGGATCATACCAATATCGATCTGCAACAATTTCACGCGGCGGTTGGTGACGATATCCTTGATGGAAATTTAAAAATCACCAATCCCATCTCGAATACTTTTTTGGATATAGCGCTTGATGGTAGGTTAAATTTGGCTACGATAACACAAATTGTACCGTTGGCCGACACAAAGCTAAGTGGCTTGTTGTCCATTAACATCGCAGCAAAGGGCAATGTAGCGTTTATCAGCAATGGCGATTACGAAAAACTAAAAGCATCGGGTAAGTTTATAGCGCAAGATATCGTATATGAAAGTAAAGGTGCATTGTCGATTAATTTGCCTTATGCCGCTGCGCAGTTATCGCCATCACAAATTACACTAGCCGATTGTAAAATTGGTGTTGGCCATTCCGATATAGAGGCGGAAGGGAAACTAGAAAACTTTTTCGGGTTTTTACTACACAATGGGAAAATTAAAGGTGCCTTGAATATTACGTCAAATATGCTCGATGTTAATGAGATGCTAAATAGCAATAAAGCCGATGGCACAGCAGATACCTCCGTGATGAAGCCGGTGAAGATCCCTGAAAACATTGACTTTCTATGTAAATCGAAAATTAAAAGCTTAAAATACAACACCTACAACATTTCGAATGTATTAGGCGAAATACACATCAATGATGGGGAGTTAGCAATTGAAAATGCCTCTTTGGAAATGCTGGATGCGAAGTTTGTGTTGAATGGGAAATACAATTCTCGTGCGATTAGTAAGCCAATTTTTAACTTCGATTTTGGGATTCAAAATCTCGATATTCAAAAGGCATTTGTTGCTTTTAATTCGGTGAAGTCATTGGCTCCTATGGCAGCCTTAATGAAGGGTAATTTAAATTCGAAATTAACGTATTATGGCGCCTTTGATCGGGACTTTAATCCCATTTTAAATTCGATTACCAGCTTGGGTAGCCTCAATATCGCAAAAGCCACCATGGAAGGGGGGGAGGTGCTTGCGCTTCTATCGGATCAACTGCAGCTTGCAAAGCTAAAGCGATTCGACATGCAAAATTTGTTGTTGAATTTTATGATAAACAAAGGAGAAGTTATTATAAAGCCTTTTAAAACAAAATGGAATAATTATGGAATCGAACTTTTAGAGGGTGTCACGGGCTTGGATAAAAACATGAGTTTTCATTTGAAGCTAAGTATTCCACGAAGTGAATTTGGGGCAACTAACACGGCATTGAATTCGATGATTGAAAATGCGAATAAAAATACGGCAGTGCCAGTAACGCTCGGCGATAACGTTGACGTGGATGTGTTTATAAAAGGAAACATGCTAAAGCCTGAAATCACAACTAGCCTGCGTAATATGGCCAATAAGGCGCTCGATGACTTAAGAGATGCGCTCGTGAAAAGAGCGCAAGATTCATTAAATAATTTAAAACTACTCGGTGAATCACAAGCACGTGAGGCCTCGTTAAAGTTAATAAATGCGGCGAAGTTACAAGCCGATAAAATTAAAATGGATGCTTCGAATTATGCAAATATCATTAAGCTCCAAGCCTATAAAACAGCAGATAGCTTGGTAAATAGCGTGCAAAATCCACTTGGTAAAATGGCAGCAAAGGTGGCTTCAGAGAAGTTGAAGAAAGAGGCCGATGCGAAAGCGCAAAGGATTCTTAACGAAGCAACCATCAATGCCGATGCGCTACTGGAGGAGGCGAAACGTAAGGCAGGGTTACAACAGTAAACTAATATCTTAAACAGTGGTCAAATTGCTCTTCCTGAAATGTAAATCCGGTGTTCTTAATTCTGTTGTTGTCCGTCCAACAGCTGCTGAGCACAATTGCGCTCATCTCTCCTAAAAGTAGTTTTACCAGTTTGGTTGGAACATTTGGAAGCCATATCTTACGATGGTAAAATTGGGCGATGCTGTTATCAATCTCCTCCAGCGATAATGGGTTGGATGAGGTGGCGTTATAGGTGCCAACAAGATTTTTTTCAATCACATGTTCAAAAAGTCGGCAAGCATCGTTGAGAGAGATCCAGCTCACCACTTGCTTGCCCGTTCCGAGGTGTGTGCCAACAAAAAAGCGCATTGGAGTGGCTATTCTAGGAATAAATCCACCTTTTAAGCTCATTACTACTCCTAGACGTAAAATACAAGTCGAAATTTTCATTTCGTTAAACTTATTTGCTGCATCTTCCCAATCTCTGCATACCATTGCTAGAAAGTCTTTGCCTGTTACACTGGTTTCGGTACAGTGTTGCTCAAGTGTATCGCCATAGTAGCCGGTGCCCGACACACTGATTATTTTTTTAACGCGAATTTGATGCTTTTTAAGGATATTGTAAAGAAATTGGAGCGTCATAATGCGACTGTCATAAATTTCTTTTTTGTATTTGAAGGTCCAGCGCTTGCTGATGTTGGCGCCCGAGAGATTGATGATATAATCTACATCACGAAATGCCTTTATGTCCACCTCTTCACGTTCATAGTTCCAGTAAAAGGAGGTAATATCATCCGCTTTCCTTTGCTCACGCACGAAATAACGAACCTCATGACCTTGCATGGTAAGATGTGCTTTTAAGTTACGGCCAATTAAGCCCCTTGCGCCTAGTATTAATATTAATGCCATGGTATTTTATTTTTTAAATGCTACAAGTGCATATACTAAAGGAATTTTATCTCCTAAATGTTGAATTTGAAACTGTCCTTTGGTTCGCTCTTCCATGCCATTAAAGCAGGGGTAGGGTGAGTAGTCATATTCATTAAAAAGTGCTATTTCTAAACCATTTTGGATTAAAGCGTTTAACAATTCACTCAAGCTATGATTCCACGATACCGTAGTGTATTCTATCGGAGCTGACTTGTCGGCATAGCTGCCGGTTTCGGTCTCAATGATGTCCTCGGCGTTGAAATACGAATATTTGATTTCCGAAAAAGCACTATCCATCATCCATACCACCGGGTGAAAGTCGGCCATAATAAATCGTCCGCCGGGTTTAAGTGCATTGGTAATAATTTTAGCCCAGTTATTTAAGTCTGGAAGCCAGCCAATGGTTCCATAACTTGTAAAAACAAGATCGAAGGGCGCGTTAAGGTAATTTGCACATTCATACAGCTCACAACAGTGAAAGTTGGCATTAAGGTTAAGCTGTTGATTTAAATCGCGCGCTTTTTCAATGGCTTTCTCCGAGAAGTCAATGCCGGTAACCGTGGCGCCCATGCGTGCCAACGAGAGGCTATCTTGCCCAAAATGACATTGCAAATGTAGGATGGTTTTATCTTTTACGTCACCGAGCAGGTCTAATTCTATCGAATTTAACGTGTTTTTGCCCGCCAGGAAGCCTTTGTTGTCGTAAAAGGCAGAATCTATATGGAATTCAGTCTTGGTGTCCCAGGCGGCCTTATTTTGCGAAATATAATCTATTGAGGGTTTCATTTTTGTTTTTTCGATTTGATAAAGAATAAAATGGAATTAAGTTTTTATTGTATTTGACGTCAATGTAAACTGATTTGACGCAATTAGGGGAACAAGGCAACTACTTTTGGGATGAAAATTAGGCCACCAACAAAAACAGCGATAATAGCTAAAAACAATACAGCGCCAGCGGCAATGTCTTTTATTAAACCGGCCTGAATGTGGTATTCTGGCGAAATGAAATTCACGACCTCTTCAATGGCGGTATTAAACAGCTCGGCACCAATTACGGTTCCGATACAAATTACTAACGCAAGCCAATCCAATCGTGAAAGAGTGAAGTAAAAGCCGGCGAATATCGCTACAATCGAAATTAAGCTTTGAATCCAAAGGCTTTTTTGTGTAGCAAATGCTCTGAAAAGCCCATTTAGGGCGTTTTTAATGGATTTGTTCATCACAATTAAGCGGTAATAAATTTCTCGATTGATGGCTTTTTTTAATGGTTATTATTGGAGCGTCCTACTAAAATAATGTCATTTTAAAAACAGGCTTCTGCTCTATATCATCCAAGCCTTCTTCTGGGTCTAAGGAGATAAAGCGAATTTCTTTTACTTTATCAGAGGTGATCTTCTTTCCAACGGCCTTTGGATTGGCTACCTCAACAAATTCACTCAATTCAAACTCTAAGGGGTCGGCCAATAATCCTTTTACTTTTGCAAATTCCACTTTACAATGAGCATCTTCAAACAAGCAAACATTTACAAGCTCATTCTTTTCATTCTCTCCAATAAAGCCAAATAGTTTATCCTCTGTCGATTTGTCGATAGTAAAGCGTTTTAAATAATAATTCGCCTTATCAACATCATAGTAGGCTGCACTAACGGTGGTCTTTGGTTTTAGTTTTTGTATTATGGTAATGTCTTCGCGGTAATGGTTGGTGAGCTCGTAGTTGGTGAGTTCGAAATTACCGGATTTGTAAACGGCAATGATGCGGTCTTTGGCAAGAAATTCACCCAAATATATACCGCGTTCTTCTTTGTTAAGTCGCTTGGTGTTGCTGTCGAACCAGCGTTTTTCACCGCCTAAAGTAGAGATGCCTTTCTTGCGCATCTTCACATTTTTCACATCATATTTGGTTACTAAATTACCTTGTGCTCCGCGACCTTTGATTTCTAAATCGGCGAAGTTAATTTCAAATTTATCCTTTCGCAATCCTACTTTAGGTTTCAGGTTAACTTCCACCAATTCGGCCTCTCCATTCGGATTTGCTGTGAAATAAAGCACTTTGCTGTTTTTGTTACCTCGGGTGAGGTCGTAAGGCTTATCACGGGTAACACCGGTTACATTAAAGCGCTTCATGTATGAAGCTCCTTTATCACCATCGCGATAAATCATATTGTAGATGCTACGTTCGTCGCCTTTTTTAAAGATAGCGATATGCAGTACATCTTTGCCTACGAAGGTTTTATCGCTAATTTTAAATACCTTCATAGTGCCATCTTCGTTAAATACTATAACATCGTCAATATCGCTGCATTCCGCTATCAGTTCGTCATTCTTCAAGGTCATGCCGGCAAATCCATCCTTGGCGTTGAAATACAATTTGGCGTTCTTAGCAGCCACAGCATTCACTTGCACTGTTTCAAATTCGCGCAGCTCTGTTTTTCGTTCTTTGCCCTTGCCATATTTCTTTAAAATCTCATTGTAATATTCAATAGAATATTCAATAAGGTTTTTTAAGTTATAGCGAACTTGTTTAATTTCTTTTTCAAGTTTTTTAAGTAGCTCGTCTGCCTGAAAGCTATCGTATTTGCTAATTCTTTTGATACGTAGCTCGGTCAGCTTTAAAATGTCGTCACGCGTAATATCTCTGTAAAAATCCTTAACATACGGTCGTAACCCTTTGTCGATTATCGCAATTACCTCTTCAAAGGTTTCTGCTACCTCAATTTTTCGGTATATCCTATTTTCAATAAATATCTTTTCTAGCGAGGCGAAAAACAATTTCTCATTCAATTCTTTCAGGTCAATCTCTAGTTCCAACTTAAGTAGCTGAACCGTTTGGTCAGTATTGAATTTTAAGATATCGTTAACGGAAAGAAATTGAGGCTTGTCGTCGCGTATCACGCAGGAGTTGGGCGATAAGCCATACTCACAATCGGTGAAGGCATAGAGGGCATCAATGGTTTTATCCGGACTCACACCGGCAGCTAAATGCACCACCACCTCTACATTTTTTGAGGTTAGATCTTCTACCTTGCGGATTCTAATTTTTCCTTTATCGTTAGCATTCACGATACTTTCCATCAGGCTTCCTGTGGTGGTTCCAAAAGGGATTTCGGTAATCACCAAAGTTTTGCTGTCCCGTTCTTCAATGCGCGCTCGAACGCGTACTTTTCCTCCGCGCAGTCCTTCATTGTATTTGCTTACATCGGCAATGCCACCAGTGGGGAAGTCGGGGAGTAAGTTTATTTTTCTGCCACGCAAATAATCGATGCTGGCTTTTATTAATTCAATGAAGTTATGGGGCAACAGTTTCGTCGAAAGTCCAACTGCTATACCTTCTACGCCTTGCGCAAGGAGTAACGGGAATTTCATCGGTAACGTTATTGGCTCTTTGTTGCGGCCATCATAACTCAGCTTCCATTCGGTAGTTTTTGGATTGAATGCAACGTCTTGCGCAAATTTAGAAAGCCTCCCTTCAATATAACGCGGAGCTGCAGCGCTATCCCCAGTTTCAGGATCACCCCAGTTTCCTTGGGTTTCTATCATCAAGTTTTTTTGCCCCAATTGTACTGTTGCATCACCAATACTTGCATCCCCGTGAGGATGGTATTTCATGGTGTTTCCAATCACGTTTGCAATTTTGTTAAAACGACCATCATCCAACTCGCGCATGCTATGTAATATCCTTCGCTGTACCGGCTTTAGGCCATCGTTTATATGTGGCACCGCACGGTCAAGAATCACATAGCTGGCATAGTCCAGAAACCAATTCTGGTACATGTCGTTTACAGCATCACTCTGGATAAGTTCGGCGTCCTCGGGTAGTATTTTTTCGTCGCTCATTGTTGTAACTAATTCTCTGTTGTCCTCAAAAAACGTCTATGAAAATTTTATTTTTTTGTTTTTTCTAGGTTTGTAATTTACTTGTTTATTGCTTTTGCGGCCAGGCTTCACGATGTCTTCGATTTTCAAGGATAAAGGGACTAGTTGTCAATTTCTAGTTCAACAATGTCCTCTAATTGTTTTAAATCATCTTCTTCTATTCGAAGATTTTCAATAATAAATTCTTGCCGTTGCGGAGTGTTTTTACCCATAAAGTATTCGAGTAATTTTTGAATGCTCATCTCTTTGGTTAAGAGCACCGGTTCGAGGCGTATGCCTTCATTAATAAACTGCTCAAATTCCTGTGGACTTATTTCACCAAGGCCCTTAAAGCGCGTGATTTCGGGGTTGGAGGTTAGTTTGCGAATGGCATTTTGCTTCTCTTGTTCGCTATAGCAATAAATGGTTTCTTTCTTGTTTCTTACACGAAAAAGGGGTGTTTGAAGTATAAAAAGATGTCCATTTTTCACTAACTCCGGGAAGAAATGCAAGAAGAAGGTCATAATCAACAAACGGATATGCATCCCATCCACATCGGCATCTGTAGCCAAAACAATTTGGTTGTAACGTAAGTTATCAATTCCATTTTCAACATTTAACGCATGCTGAAGTAGATTAAACTCTTCATTTTCATAAACTATTTTTTTTGTGAGTCCATAGCAGTTTAAAGGTTTTCCACGCAAACTAAAAACGGCTTGTGTTTGCACATCGCGTGCTTTGGTGATGGATCCACTCGCACTATCTCCTTCGGTGATAAAGATGGTGCTCTCAAATCTATTTTCATGCTTTTCGTCGTCTAGATGAATCTTACAATCGCGTAACTTTTTGTTATGCAGATTGGCTTTTTTGGCGCGGTCGTTGGCTAGCTTTTTAATTCCGGCAATCTCTTTGCGCTCTCGTTCGCTCTGTATTATTTTATTCTGAATTATTCGCGCAGTCTCAGGGTTTTTATGCAGGTATATATCCAGCTCTTTGGTAATATACTCATGTATGAAGGAGCGCAGTGATGCGCCACCATTTGGTTCTATTGTCTGTGAACCTAACTTCGTTTTTGTCTGTGATTCAAAAACAGGTTCCTGAATTTTGATGCTAATGGCTGCAATCACAGAGGTACGTACGTCGGAGGCGTCGTAATCCTTCTTGTAAAAATCACGTATTGTTTTTACGAGGGCTTCTCTAAAGTAGCCCAAATGGGTTCCTCCTTGCGAGGTATATTGACCGTTTACAAAGCTGTAATATTCCTCGCCATAGCTGTTGCCATGGGTAAGGGCAAATTCAATGTCTTTGCTACGGCAATGAATGATTGGGTAAAGAATTGTCTCATCTGTTTTTTCTGTAAGCAAGTCTAAAAGTCCGTTTTTGCTTAAGAATTTTTTGCCATTAAATCGTATCGTTAATCCGGCGTTTAAGTAAACATAATTGCGAATCTGACTCTCTAGGAACTCCGTCTTGTATTTGAAATTTTTAAAGATGGTATTGTCAGGCTCGAAGGTCATGATGGTCCCTTGGTAGTCACTTTCATCCCGTTCTTTTTCGTTTTTTGTGATAACCCCTCGGCTAAATTCGGCTACTTTGGTTCGGCCATCGCGTATGCTCTGTACTCGGAAATAATAGCTCAAGGCATTAACAGCCTTGGTACCAACGCCGTTTAGCCCTACCGATTTTTGAAAGGCGTTGCTATCGTATTTCCCCCCGGTGTTAATTTTGCTTACGCAATCAATTACTTTGCCCAAAGGGATGCCTCGGCCATAGTCGCGAACCTGAACCCGATGCTCTGTCACGGTGATCTCAATTTCGTTACCGCCTCCCATGATAAATTCATCGATACTGTTGTCAACAATTTCTTTGAAAAGGATATAGATGCCATCATCAGGTGCGCTTCCATCCCCTAGCTTGCCAATATACATGCCTGGCCGCAGTCGGATATGTTCGTGTGGCTCCAACGATTTGATGTTATCTTCAGTATATTTTGCAGTTGCCATGGTGTTTCTTTTACGTAATTGATCATTTTGCGCCTAATTCACTGCATCGCTGAAAATGAGATTTTGGTCGCTAAAAATGTGTTTTATTCTTTCCACTTGCAAAAGTAAGGGCACAAGCCCCGATATTAAATAGGATTTTCCACAAAATTACTGTGCGGAACTAATGTTACTAAACAGCTTAGCAACAAATTGCAAATTGCGTTTTTTGAATTCTAAAAGTTGATTATTATAACCAAAAACGTTAAAAAAAGATGATGCTAGATTAATTTAGGGTATGGTAGTAAATTAAAACCTCAAATTAAGCGCTTTTTGGCCTGTATGGCTAGTTTTGCTTAAATGACTGACATAAATAGGTATGCTCGCGTTTTTTTGTCTTAAATCAGGCCTTTTTCAATCCATCCTCCGCCTACTACATCATTACCTTCATAAAAAACGGCGGCTTGCCCGGGGGCAATGGCATTTACTTTGTCGTAAAAGTTTACCTTCATGCGAGTACCTTCTTGTTCAATGCTGCCTAAATGACCAATGTCTTTGTAGCGAATTTTGGTTAAGGCTTCTAGTGGCTCCATTAGTGAAGCATATTTACTTAAATTAATATTTCTTACCCACATTGCGGAGCGGTCCATGTCGTTTACATCGCCAAGCACCACCGTGTTGGTTTCAGGTTGTATCTCAACCACAAAAATGGGGCGACCTAAGGCTATTTCTAAGCCTTTGCGCTGACCCACCGTGTAAAACGGATAGCCGCGATGCTTTCCAACTACGGTGCCATCGGTCATCACAAAGTTTCCGCCTTCCACACGTTCTTCCAAGCCAGGCACACGACGTTTTAAAAACCCACGATAGTCGTTGTCAGGCACAAAACAAATTTCATAGCTTTCACTCTTGTTAGCCAAGTCGGCATAGCCCCAATCTAAGGCCATTTGCCGAATTTCAGGCTTATGGTATCCGCCAACAGGGAATAGCGTTCGGGCTAAACTTTTTTGTGTTAAACCCCATAAAACATAGCTTTGATCTTTATTTTCATCCAGACCTTTAGAAATCACGAAGCGGGCATTTTCTTCACGCACTTGAGCGTAATGGCCTGTAGCAATAAATTCACAATCGAGTTGATCGGCGCGTTTTAATAGGGCTTCCCACTTTATATGGGTGTTGCATAGTACACAAGGATTTGGTGTGCGTCCTGCAATATATTCTTCAACAAAATTGTCAATTACAAAATCACCAAATTCATCACGTATATCTAATATGAAATGGTGAATGCCATGCTCTACGGCAATCGCCCGAGCATCATTAATGCTGTCTAAGCTGCAGCATCCTGTTTCCTTCTTGCTGCCTCCGCTGGTGGCATAGTCCCATGTTTTCATGGTAATCCCAACCACCTCATAGCCCTGTTCTTTTAACATAACAGCAGCCACGGTGCTATCCACACCGCCACTCATCGCTAACAATACTTTGCCCCTTTTGCTCATAGATAACAGGTAATTCGCGCTAATTAAAGAAAAAGCACTACAGTAAATTAAACGCAATGCAAAGGTAGGAATTAAAAAACAATATGAATGCTATAGACTCGATACTAATGACTCAAGACTTATCAAAAAAGAAAAGAAAGTGCCCACGAGGAGACTCGAACTCCTACACCTTTCGGAACTACCACCTCAAAGTAGCGTGTCTACCAATTTCACCACATGGGCATGTGTAAATATCACAGCAAAAATAATAAAAAATTATAGTTTCTAGTGGAGTAATATTTTAAAGCGCTGATGAAGCTTTTTTAGCATTGATTTTTTCGAATTTGACATTCTGAATTTAATAATGTTGCCAAGCTCCGAAGCTTTAACTCTTTTGTAGCAAAGGTGCGCCCCGTTTGTAGAAAAAAGGTTAAATTAATCTCTACGTAATTTGGTACTATTAATCAATTATTGAACTCTTAATGTTCCGAAACGCACTTCAGAATGGCGTTTTGGCTATTCATTGTGGCTTTTCAATTGAAACACTCGTGATAAGTTAAATCCAAAACGTATGCCTCCTTTGAGCCAATTGCTCGTGGTCTCATCTAAAAACGCGCGCTCATTCATGCCAACGCAGTTGGATACGTGAAGCTGAAATACGTGGCCTCCTGTCTCAATGTCAATGCCTATAGATATAGGGTCAAAGGTTACATTTTTCTCACGACCATTGATTCTGTAAAAGTAATCCCAAGTTATGGCCATGCGCTTGGTAACTTTATACCGGCCTGCAAATCCAATGGAGTATTCATCGTTGGGTGTTGTATTTAATGCCACAATATTGCGATGCAATAACGTAGGCGACAACTGCAAACTTAGCGATTCGCTAAACTTCCTCCCAAATATACCTTGGAAGTAATAGGCTAAGCGAGACGTGTTATAGTTATGAATCGTTGGATCTGGCCATGGCGCCGTGTTCCAGGTCATTCCACTAACAATCGCAATTGTTAATGGAAGACCCTTTGTGCCGGTAGCTTGTCGTATGGGAGCATATTTTATAAAACCATCCACTTCTTTCTTGTAGGTGCTTCTGCCAATACCCGCCATTAGGTTGGGAAGTAAGCCGAAGTCGAAGGCCATACGCATGCTTGCTTGATCTAAACCAAAGAAATTTTTATAGCCTTGATCAAGCAATCCAAAACGGTGCAAAATTCTGAAATCCATGGTTCCTGCCGACAAAAACTCCATCGAATGACCGTTAATTACTTTGGTAGATTTAAAGGCATTCTTCACAAACTCTTTTTTGGGCTTGTCTTCTCCTACCAAACTCAACAAATCGTCGGCGGGTTGTGCAATAATTTTGTTGCTAAATAAAGTAACAAAAAGAAAGATTAATGGAAACAGGTGTTTCTTAAGCATGGTATGAATTTTGTTTGTTTGGCAAATGCCAACGAATTATTTTTTAAGGGGTTCCAAGGCACAGTCAACGGTAATTTTAGCGGTTTTAGAAACCTTATCACCTACTACCGTTGGCACATTTACCTTGTACTCTTCTAAATTAATGGTGAAGGTAGCTGCAAGGCTAATGCTTCCTCCTTTAACACTCACGGTGCCACTTGTTTCTACCTCTTTTGTTTCGCCATGTAAGGTAAGTTGTCCTTTAACTTTCACCACGTAAACGCCATCTTTGGTGTAATTTACATTGGCATTTTCTGCAATGTTACCTTTAAACTCCGACTTCGGAAATTTGGTGCTTTCGGCATAGTTTTCGTTGAAATGTTCTTGCATTAAAGCACGTTCAAATTCAAACCCTTTCATAAGTAAGGAGAATTGCATGTTGCCCGTTTTGGTGTCGAGCACACAGGTGGCGCTTTTGTTTACTGCTGTTATTTTCTCAGGCGATTTTGGTGCGGTAGCATCAAAATATACTTTGCCTGTTTTAGTGAAAAATTTGTCCTGAGCGTGAAGCAGGCTCGATAAAGAAATGGCGAATAAAAATAATAGGAATTTGTTCATGATTGATTTAAATAATTATAAAATTGGATTTGATTTTTTAATTTTCTACGATTATACAACGGTTTAATATTACATCAGCGCCAAGGCCCATTTCATCGGCATTGTAGCCAGTGCATATACCCTTAACAGCAAGGGTTTGGTCGGTTTTAACAAGGCTTGCTTTTTGCATCTCTAAACTATCCATACTGCATCGCACCGACGACATCGACGTTGGGTTCGAAATCACCAAGGTGTAATACCCCTTTTCGTCTTTGTCAACCGATTTAATGGTGCCATTAACCTGTATTATTCTATCTAGAAATTTAGCATTTGCACCTTTCTCATCCGATGAAAAAGAGTTGATAAGCTCATCGGCAGCCATGGTGAAATTGGGCGTGCTTCGCTCCAATGAAGTGTTGGTTCTGTAATATTCACGATAGCCATAATATACAGCCCCAGCAGCCAAAAGCAATAGAAAGGATAGGATGATAAGTGTCGTTTTTCTCTTTTGTGTCATAATCATTTTTTTTAATTGTTTGGCGCTCCTGCTGCAATCCAACGTGAAATTTTAGCGATTTGACAGGTAGTCATACGGCTTCCTCCTTTGGGCATGGGCGAAAATCCTTGCGACCATATCGATACACCAAGAAGCTTGCCATTATTAGCATAGGCCTTATCGGCTTCATAGGTGCCTAGTACAACACCACCGCCTGCAGATGCGGCTGTATGACAACTGTAACAGTTTTGACTTAATACCGGCACTACCTTCTCACTATATGAAACCACAGTTGTATCGCATTCAGAGGCTAAGGAGTTGGGATACAACAAATCCGCTTTGTCGTAATAACAAGAGGCGTAAAATGCCAAGGCTATAGCAAGGCTCGATAATAAAAATAATTTTTTAGAAGGCATAGTGTTTTAGTTATTTGGAGCTCCGTCGTCTACCCATTTTTTAATTTGTAAAATCTCGCAAGCTGGCATCTTCGGTGAGTTCTGCGGCATCACTTTGAAACCTGATGACCAATTTACTGAACCAAATAGCTTGCCGTTTAATGCAGATATTTTTGCAGCCGCATAGGTCGATAAATCTATTCCGCCGCCTAAGCTACCTGGGCTATGACAACCCTTGCATTTTAAATCGAGAAGAGGCTTTACAGCTGTGCTAAATTTGTAGTCTAAGGTGTCACAATGGTCGCAAGCATTATTTTTTGCTCCTTGATTAATCCATAGTTTAATACGAGCTATTTGCGCTGCTGTTAATGCGGCCATGGGCGGTGGTGGCATTCTCTCGTGTGTTTTGTTAATCGATCGGTAAAGCGAGCTATTATTGGCATTGCTTGGTACAACATATTTCATTATGGTTTTATAGCTTGTGATTTGAACACCCTCTGCTTTGGTAAAGGCATCGTGACATCCACTTGTAGCGCAATTCGATTTAAGGATTGGAAGAATCTCATTGCCAAAATAAACGGAATCAGGGTCACATTCTCTACCAGTAAGTCCGGGAGTATTCGATGCTGGCTCTAAAGGCTCAGGAAGCTCGTGCTTGCAAGCCCATAAAATGATCATACCTCCAAAAAGCATGCTAATAAGCCACGTTGTATTTCTTTTCATGCTAAATTGTTAATTAA
Source organism: uncultured Bacteroidota bacterium (assembly GCA_903850915.1). Classification (GTDB taxonomy): domain Bacteria; phylum Bacteroidota; class Bacteroidia; order UKL13-3; family UKL13-3; genus CAINMV01. The sequence continues at coordinate 1,316 of CAINMV010000034.1, read as the reverse complement.
AATTCATTTAGTCGAGATGTGTTTCTTTTAGTTGTTTGGTGCTCCGCTGTCTATCCATTTTTTAATTTGTAAAATCTCGCACGACGGCATCTTCGCTGAGTTCTGTGGCATGGCCTTGAAGCCAGTCGACCAGTTCACTGCACCATAAAGCTTGCCGTTGGAAGCCGATATTTTAGTTGCGGCATACGTGGATAGGTCGATGCCCCCGCCTAAGCTCGCTGGGTTATGGCAACCTTTGCATTTTAAGTCGAGCAAGGGCTTTACCGCTGTGCTAAATTTGTAGTCTAAGGTGTCACAATGGTCGCAAGCGTTGTCTTTAGCACCCTGACTAATCCACTTTTTAATTTTAGCAATTTCCGCTACCGTTAAGGCAGCCATCGGAGCAGGAGGCATTCGCTTGTTAGTTTTGGTTATCACCTCGTAAAGCTTGCTATTATTGGCATTGCTTGGAACCACATAGTCTATTATTGTCGCATAACTTGTAATCTGCACACCTTCTTTCTGGGTAAAAGCGTCGTGGCAGCCACTGGTGGCACAGGTCGACTTTAACAGTGGAAGAATTTCATTGGCAAAATACACGGAGTCGCTATCGCATGCTCTTCCGGTCTGCCCTGGTATATTAGAATTAGGTATTGGTGGATCAGGAATCTGGTGCTTGCAAGCCCAAATAACAATCATACCTCCAAAAAGTAGGCTGATAAGCAATGTTGAGTACCTTTTCATGCGATTTTTTTAAATTATTCCCTTAACAGTGTGATGCAAAGATAACATTTCTAGAAGCTGTACTTCTTAACCTAAATTATGTTTGTCGATGATTTAATACATTATAACAAATATTCTACTACACCTTGACCGACTTCCCGTGTTTTAAAAGCCCCTTTTGGAGACAACGACAAAGGTGTAAGTATTATTTTAAAATAAGTTGCAAAAGTGCCTTTTAACCGATTTTTAATACAAAATCAAGAAAAAATGATGCTTTTTTCTTCCTCAAATGAGAATTAAATTTCTACTCTGCTGAAATTAGATTTCCTTCCATTTTCTGCAAAAAAATCCAAAAAACCACCGAAAAAACTCAAAATATCGTAATTTTTCATCTAAAAGTGAACAAAAATGAAAGAAAATTGAAAGTTCCAATACTATATTTTTGAGAATTCAGCAGCTTACCTGTTTTAACTAAAAAAAGAGGCCTAAATTAATATGCGATTAAAGTGTATTTTCTGCCATTTTCTGCAAAAAAATCCAAAAAACAACCGAAAAAACTCTAAATATCGTAATTTTTCATCCAAAAGTGAACAAAAATGAAAGAAAATTGAAAG
>CAINMV010000033.1 GCA_903850915.1 uncultured Bacteroidota bacterium | reverse complement strand
TTGTGTTCACAACCCGGGTTCGGAAAGGTAGGGCTAGAAACTACGTTTCCGCAAGGAATCGCTTGAGCATTGACGGTACCTCTGCCCGCAAAAAGCATGGCAATACTGAACAGGATAATGTACGTGAGGTTACGATGGAAGGATAAATATCTAATCATGTTTATAAAATTATTTACGTGATAATTGTTTCAATAAATAGACGCGGATTCACGGAACCCGAGATTACTTATTAGCGCAAAAATAAGTATTAATTTTAAAAAACAAAATATTTTTTGGTATTTTAGCTAGGTATAAGCGAGTTAACAATCAAATCCTTAGCACTTTTACCCAAAATTTAAATATTGGATTGCAAGAATATACCGATGGTTTTGGATTAAAAGCATATACAAATGCCATTGAAACCTATGTAAATGTGAGGTTTTAGACGGAAACAAAGGGGCGAAACCATAGATTTGGTTTTTTTGGACATATCCACCCTATTTGTGAATAAGTTAAGTAATTATTAAATTTAAGTTGAAACTTTACTTCTTGAATGAAGAGGTGCAAAACCAGATTTGAAATCACTTGATTTTCGAAAATACTATCACTTTTTATTCAACTCATCTCGAATTCGAGCTGCCTTGATATAATCTTCAGCGTCGACGGCTTCGTCTAACATGGTCTGTAATTTTTCTTTTGAATGTTTCGAAAAATCCGAGCCTTCTGAGGTTGGAGATGCTAAAATTTCATTTTCGGCCCCGAGTATGTCTTTATCCTCAATCCCAATTTCAACCATCAGTCGCGATTCGATGTAAATGGGCGACTTGGTTCGAATGGCAATGGCGATGGCATCGGAGGTACGTGCATCCACCTCATAGGTTAAACCGGCCTTAAAAATTATTAGTCGAGCAAAAAAGATCCCATTTTGTAGGTCGTAAATAAGCACTTCCTGTAGCTCAGCATCGAGCCCATTTAAAATATTAACAATTAAATCGTGGGTAAGCGGCCGCTGCGGTTGTATGCCTTCTATTTCAGTAGCTATGGATTGCGCTTCAAAAGTTCCGACAATAATGGGGATTTTGCGCGTACCTCCTATTTCCTGCAACACTAAATTGTAGGATCCATGGGTATGCCCAGCCATTAAAGTGAAAAATTTGAGTTGAATCTTTTTATCCATAGTGGATTAAGCCTTATTCAAAGTCTTAGCGGCGTTTATAAGTTGAGGAATTACCTCAAATGCATCTCCAACGATGCCGTAATCAGCCACCTTAAAAAACGGCGCCTCTGGGTCTTTGTTGATAGCCACAATAACTTTACTGCTGCTTACACCTGCCAAATGCTGAATGGCGCCACTGATGCCAATAGCGATATACAAATTAGGTTTGATGGTGATACCCGTTTGGCCTACATGTTCGTTATGAGAGCGCCAATGCATATCGCTAACTGGCTTTGAACAAGCTGTAGCTGCACCCAATAAATCGGCCAACTCTTCAATCATGCCCCAATTTTCGGGTCCTTTCATTCCTCTACCTGCACTCACCACAACCTCGGCTTCGGTAAGTGGAATTTTACCGCCTGCCTTAATTTTCTCTATCGACTTGGTTAATGGTGTTTGACTATTGTTGTCGAAACTCATGTTTTCGACGCTTACCTCAGTGCCTATCTCTTCAATATTAAAACTATTTGGGGTAAGGGTAATTACTTTTTTTGATGCATTAGTTTGCACAAAGGCAAATGCTTTTCCTGAAAACACTCCTTTTTTAAATGCGTTGTCAGCAGGTAAATCGACAACACCACTAATAATGGCAGCTTGCAGCTTAACCGCCACTCGCGGTGCAATGGCTTTTCCGGAATAAGTGCCACTGATTACAACAGTGTTACTTCCCAATTGACTTGCAGCCGCCGAAAGCAGCGATGCGTAAGTGTTATTTTCAAATTCAGGTTGCGCTATATAAACCACCCGAGAAGCCCCATATTTTCCGGCTTCCGCAAGCAATGTGGTATCGGCAATACTTCCTATTGCAACAGCAATAACATCTTCACCCAATTTATGCGCAAAGTTTAGCGCTTCAAATCCTGATTTTTTGATCTTTCCGTCGGAAATTTCGAGATATACTAATGTCATTTTGATTTTTTGTGTTATTTATAATCGGATAAAAGGAGATTGCTTACCCTTAAATTACCTTCGCTTCGTTATGCAACAATTCAATTAATGCCCCTGCGTTATCGGCATTTATCATTTTTACTCCTTGTTTTGCTTTTGGCAATTCAAACTTTGCAAAAGTTATTGTGTTTGCTGCCGCTGGCTCAATTATTGAAAGTGGTTTTGTTCTGGCAGCCATAATACCGCGCATATTTGGAATTCGTGGTTCTGCAAATTCCTTTTGAGCACTTAACACCAGTGGTAATGAACATTCTAATACTTCACGGCCACCATCTATATCACGCTCTAATTTTGCTACACTGTCATTAACATCAATTTTGGTTACTACATTAACACTAGGCAAATTGAGCATTTCGGCCAGCAGGCCAGCAACCAGACCGCCATTATAGTCTATGCTCTCCCTTCCGGTGAAGATGAGATCAAAGTTTGCGGTTGAAGCATAGGATGCAATTTCAGATGCCACTTGGAATGCATCAATCGGCGCAGCATTAACACGGACTGCTTCGGTGGCACCAACGGCAAGTGCCTTTCTAATAACGGCCTCCGTATCCGCTAACCCAACGGTGATGGCCGTCACCGAACCTGTATGTTGCTCGGTGAGCTCCAAAGCTCGAGTTAAAGCCATTTCATCATACGGGTTCATTATCCATGTTACCCCGGTGGTATTAAACTTGGTGTCGTTATCAGTGAATGTGATTTTGGTGGTTGTATCAGGAACCACACTTAAACAAACTAAAATCTTCATATTTGCATTCGATTCATAACATTATTTGTAATGTTATAAAATCATCCTTTTTAAAGGCGCAAAAATAACAAAATAATATTCTTAAATCCTTTTCATTTTCTTTGAAATGAAAAATCAATAATAAGCACAACCATGAGCGATAGATTATCACAATTAATTGCATTATCAAAAGAAATGCCCGATGATACCTTCTTAAAATATGGTATTGCCTTGGAATATGTAAGCAGAAATGAAGACACCAAAGCGTTGCTATATTTTCAAGAGATACATCAAAATCAGTCCAAATATCTTGCTAATTATTACCAATTGGGGAAGCTTTATGAGAGGATCTCGGATTTTGAAGCGGCTACTACTATTTATAATGAAGGCATAGAAGTGGCGAAGAACCAAAAGGATAGACATACGCAAAATGAGCTACAGAGCGCCTTGGATGAACTACAATAAAACTATGAGCCTATAAAAAAGGTATTTAATTACGTTTCGAAAATTAATCTTTAATTTTGCAAACATCATGGATATTAAAATACTACTAAAATTGCTGCTTGTTGGTTTATTTTGTTTTTTATTATTGAATGCTGATGCTCAATGTGCCATGTGTAAGCAAGTGGTAGACTCCGGAACGAAAAATGGAAGCACTGTTGCAAAAGGTTTAAATACAGGCATTTTATACCTTCTCATTGTTCCTTTTTTGGCTGTAGGTACCGTAACTATTGCATTTCTTAAACGATGGAAGGCAACACAGAAGTAAGTGCTTCTATTTATATTGCCAAGCCATTATGAACTCCTTTCTCTTTTCAAAACGTTATTTATTCTCTAAGAAATCGAGGAATGCGATAAATATAATAACACTTATTACAGCAACAGGGTTTATGGTTTGTACTGCTGCTATGATAATAATACTTTCGGCTTTAAATGGATTTGTAGGCCTGGTTGTGTCTCTCTATAGCACATTTGATTCCGATATTAAAATTACCCCTATTCATGGCAAGATAATTCATGCACAAAATGCAACTATTGATGCTTTAAGAAATAACGAAAACATCGCCTTCTTTAACGAAGTGATTGAAGAAAATGTGTTGTTAAAATATAATGACAAACAAACAATTGCTACTATAAAAGCGGTGAGCGATAACTTTGTGGAAGCTACACACCTAGATACTATGGTTAGAGATGGAGTAATGATGATTAATGATTCTTTCCCCTATTGTACTATGGGCGGTGGACTTGCCGGTAAATTAAACATTAATTTAAACGATGAATTTTCGACCATGCAAGTATATGTTCCAAAACGAGAACAGTTTGACCCACTCAACCCCGAAAACAGCTTTAATGATAAAAAAATAATACCAACAGGGGTGTTTTCTATACAACAAGAAATTGACGAGAAATATGTGATAGTTCCACTTCGGTTTGCCCGGAATTTACTAGACTACTCGGACGAAGTAACAGCTATTGAAATACTCACAAAGCCTAATACCAATATAGCCTCGATGATAAAAGGCATTAAACAAGAAATAGGACCTGGATATAACGTAACAAGCCGTGCCGAACAACATCAATCCTTGTACAAACTAATGAAAATAGAGAAGTGGGTAGCATTTTTAATTCTTGCCTTTATCCTACTTATCGTTTCTTTTAATTTAATAGGATCATTACTAATGATTGTAATTGAAAAAAAGAAGGACTTCAGTATTTTACATGCTATTGGAATGCCATTGCATAAAATAAAAAATATAATTATAGGAGAAGGACTTTTAATATCACTTCTTGGAAGTATTGCTGGCATTACATTTGGTGTAATCTTATGTATCGCACAAAGAGAATATGGATTTATAAAATTAGGTGGTGGTGGTGGAACTTTTGTGGTAGACTCCTACCCTATTGTACTCGAATATTTTGATATTATAATAACATTTTCCGTTGCGTTGCTAATCGGAATAATGGCCTCAATTTATCCATCGCGCACGGCACTAAAAATCGAAAATATCAGAGGTGAATAATCTTAGATTTTTTACTCTAAAACAATTAATTTTTCATTTTTCCGCTTATTATTCTGGCTTTGCCTTGCATGTCGTTATGCACTATGATATTGCTGAAATTATGAAACTCTAAAATATCACTTACTTCCTTTGCAAACTTTTCGTTAATCTCGAAATACAATCTTCCATTTGGAAGCAAATTAGCAGTCGCCAATGCTGTAATTTTATTATAAAAAATGAGTGGATTTGCATCTTCAACAAAAAGGGCAAGATGAGGCTCGTGTTGAATTACGTTGGCATGCATTCGCTTTTTTTCGCTTTCAGTTACATACGGCGGATTACTTACAATGACATCGAAATGACCCAACGTCAGATCCTGCGTTTCTAAAATGTCAATGGCGTAAAATTTTACTTTCGTTTTTAGTTTTATGGCATTTTCACGAGCTATTGCTAAAGCCTCTTTTGAGATGTCGATTGCGGAAATTTCCGCATCCTTCAAAAGCTTTTTTAATGCAATAGCGATGCAACCAGAACCAGTGCATACATCTAAGACTTTCAGTGCTCTTTTTTGCATATTTTCTTGAACAATTAGTGCTACTAATTCTTCCGTTTCACGGCGAGGGATTAAAACCTGTGGTGAAACTTGAAAATTGAAACCCATAAAATGCGCTTCTCCAATTATATATTGAATTGGCTCACCTAATTGTAGTCGTTTAACATATTCATTAATCTCAGCAAACGCTTGCTGAGGCACGGTGGTGCGATACTCCAATGAATAGTTTATATTGTTTAATCCCAATAAAAATTGCAGTGCAATTTTAGCAATAGAATTGGCTTCATTTTGATCATATTGCATCAAAATTTCTTGAGCAAAATATTCTTCGGTTTCTTTTAGTGTCATTTTACTTAATTTCGCGAAAATAATTGAATTAAAATACATTATACTGATTTTATTTATTTCCTTGCATACATGCCTGAACCAGAAGATATTAGTTATATGTTGCGATGCCTACAGCTGGCAGAACTTGGATTTGGGCTTGTTGCTCCAAACCCAATGGTAGGTTGCGTTATAGTTTGTAAAGGGAAAATAATTGGCGAAGGATATCATCAAAAATTTGGCACTGAACATGCAGAGGTAAATGCAATAAAAAAGGCACCTGCTGCATTACTTAGCGAAGCTACTTTATATGTAAATTTAGAGCCATGTGCACATTATGGAAAAACACCACCTTGTGCAGATTTGATTATTGCAAGCAAAATTAAACGCGTTATGGTTGGCAGTGTTGACCCCTATCCAGAGGTTTCTGGAAAAGGAATAGAGAAACTAATAGCTCATGGAATTGAAGTAAAGGTAGGTATCGCAGAAGCTGAATCGAAGGCATTAAACAGGCGATTTTTTACTTCAATTTTACATCATCGACCTTATATAATTTTAAAATATGCACAAACTCAAGATGGCTATATTGGAATTAAAGAAGGAGCATCGGTTTCAAAACAAATTTCAAATACATTATCACAAAAACAAACTCATCTTTGGAGATCGCAGGAAGCCGCAATTTTAGTTGGAACAAACACTGCTATTTTAGATAACCCTCAACTTAACGCTCGTTATTTCCATGCAGCACAACCTACTCGAATTGCCTTAGACAGATACTTACAAATACCTAACAATTCAAAATTACTTGACGACTCACAACCTACACTGATATTCACGAATGAGCGACATGCTATAGATAAAATCAACACCCAATATTTTACCTTAGATTTTGACGCACCCGATTTCCTTCAACAATTTTTAATGAAATTAAACCAACTTAAAATACAAAGTATTATTGTTGAAGGTGGGACAAAAACACTGAATAAATTTTACAAAAATAACCTTTGGGATGAAGCACGAATTATAACATCTAAAATTGAATGGGGAGAAGGAATAAAAGCGCCTATTTTAAGCAATGAAGCCGTGTTAAAACATGAAGAATACATAGCCGATGACAAACTAACCATTTATAAAAACAAAACTAGTTTATGATTACAATTTTCCTCGCAATACTATTTACAACGTTGATGTTTATTTGCTTCAAGTACTTTCATCGTTTTAATATAAATACATTTCATGCCATTTTAGTAAACTATTTTGTAGCGGCTGCAATAAGTTACTATTTCACCGACAATTCCTTCGAAATTGATTTAGGCGCTTCTTGGGTAAAAGTATCAGCAGTAATGGGTTTGATGTTTATTTTAGCTTTTGTGGTTACGAGCATCACAGCACAAAAAGTATCCTTAATTGTGAGTATGATTAGCTCTAAAATGTCGTTGGTAATTCCATTAACCTATGCCATTGTTTTTGTAGGAGAAGAGATGACATGGATTAAAGCAATAGCTATTGTTTTGGCTATGGTTGGCGTGGTATTAACAATTTTGCAAGGAGAACAAAAACGACCATCAACACTCTCGAAAAAAAAATCATTGTTGCTTATTGTCGCTGTATTTTTGGGAAGTGGATTGGTGGACACCTCTTTTAAACATGTAGAAACAAACTTTTATGCCTTGGTGCCACAGAACTTTATAATGATGATATGCTATGCAAGTGCTGCGTTATTTGCTGTTATTTATTTTGCTTTCTCACGTATTAAAGGCCCTATAACCTTTTCGTACCGAGCCATTCCAGCAGGAATTATACTTGGGTCGTTTAACTACTTCTCTTTTCATTTTGTACTCGAAGCATTGCATTATAATGGGCTGCCAAGCACCATTGTATTTCCAATAGTGAATGTTGGCGTTTTGCTTTTATCCGCGTTAGCGGCGGTGTTGTTATTTCACGAAAGACTACGTTTGATTAACTACGTTGGCGTTGCTATTTCTATCCTCAGCATTGTTCTTTTAGCACTGCAATAACATGCTATTTAGCCAAGGATATCGAACTATTACAGACGCTACTGAAACCCTTTTTAAAGAAAAAGGAAGTAAGTTTTTTGCGTTTGCAATACCTGTTAAATCAGAAGACGATTTTAAGCATGCTTTACAAGAAATAAAAGACAAATACCCCGATGCCACCCATCATTGTTATGCCCTAGTAATGCATCCTGACAAGAGCTTTCAGAAAAGCTCAGATGATGGAGAACCGTCCAATACCGCAGGAAAGCCCATATTAAGAGCAATAATTTCAAACGACATTACGAACATTGCGGTAATTGTAGTTCGTTATTTCGGAGGCACAATGTTAGGTGTTCCTGGGCTCATAAGTGCCTATAACAAATCGGCCTTAGAAGCATTAAAAAAAGCAACTATACAAGACATCGAAATTGAAGACCTGTATCGCCTAGAATGCAGCTTCATACACGAAAGCGACGCCCATCGATTTATAAAAAAACTTGAGGCTAAAGTCACCGCATCAAGCTACGAAGAAAATCTTATACTTGAATTTTTACTCACACGTGCAAAATTTGACCGAATAAAAACACTGCAAGGTGACTTTTATTTCTTAAAGATTACACCGCTTTAAATGGTTATATTATATTTACATTAGCAAGGTAGAACAAAGGGAAACAATTTTTGGAAATTTTTTACAGAAACGTTATGTTTGTAGCTAAAGTAAAGCTTATACTTAGCCTGAAATTCGGCCTTACATTCGCTTTTCGCAAAAATTATTATGAAAGAGAAAAATAAAAAAGCAAGACTGTCAAAAAACACGAATTCTACGTTGAATAAAGGAAAAAAGTCATTCAACCCATGGTTAATTATTGCAGGAATTGTTGTGTTCACTGTCGTTGTATTTCTTCCTATGTTGCAAAACCAGTTTACCTCCTGGGATGACCCTGACTATATCACAAACAACATGAAGATATGGAAATTGAATGCTGAAAATTTAAAATTCATATTCACGCAGCCCATAGCATACAACTACCATCCCTTAACAATGCTCTCACTTGGCATAAACTATTACTTTTCCAAACTTAATCCCTTCTCCTATTTCTTAACCAATTTGATATTGCATTTAACGAATGTAGTTCTCGTTTTTTGGTTTATATTTTCGATAAGCAAAAAGAACATTAACGTCGCAACCTTCGTGGCTCTTGTCTTTGCAATACATCCTATGCATGTAGAATCAGTAGCATGGGCGACAGAGCGAAAGGATGTTTTATATACCTTATTTTTTATAGGCGGATTAATAACTTGGCTCCACTACCTTAGAACCAACAAACTAATTTATTTTATTGCCACCATTTTACTAGCAATATTTTCAATGCTTTCAAAACCCGCTGCTATTATCTTTCCGCTGGTAATCATCGCTATCGACTTTTACGAAAAAGAAAAATTTGAAATCAAAGCACAGCTCAATAAAATACCTTTCTTCATCATTGCCGCTTTCTTCATGTACATGACCTTAATTGCTCAAACCCAGGATAATTCCATTGTGGGCGACTTTAAAAAATATACTGTTATTGAACGATTTCTATTCGCTAGTTATGGTTTTGTTGTTTATATCTTAAAATTATTTGCGCCAGCACACCTAGCAACGTTTCACCCCTATCCTAAGTCAATTGAAATCCTCGTTTACCTATCTCCAATTATAATTGCATTGCTAGTGGCTTGTGTATACTATTTTAAAGAAAAAAGAAAGCTACTTTTATTCGGCCTAATGTTTTACTTCATAAACCTCATTTTAGTTTTGCAATTTGTATCCATTGGAGATGCCGTTTACGCCGAACGCTACACCTATGTGCCTTACATTGGCTTGTGTTTTATCTTAGGAATGCTACTCTTCAACAGCAACATAAAAATAAACCGAAACTTAATATGGGGTGGAATTGCAGCCTATAGTTTAGTTTTTGCATACAGCGCTAATGCACGTGTAAAAGTATGGCATAACAGCGAAACGCTCTGGACAGATATGATCGAAAAATATCCTGATAGCGATCGAGGCTATTATGATCTTGGAAACTACTATTTTGAAAAAGGTGATAATGAGAAAGCGATTCCGCTTTTTGGCAAAGCCATAAAAGTTGGCACAAACTACAAATCATACGCAAATCGCGGCTTGGCATTAATGAAACAATTAAAATACGATGAAGCAATTCAAGATTTTAATAAAGCTATTGAGCTTAAACCCAAGCAAGATGAAGCCTTTTTAGGTCGCGCTCATGCTTATGGTGATTTAAAGAAATACGACCTATCGATGAGCGATGTTAACGAGGCTTTAAAATTTAGAGAAAGTTATGAATCCTATTTCTTTCGTGGTTATTTGTACAAAGCCACGGAGAATTATGATTTAGCAATTGAAAATTATAGCAAAGCCATGACATTAACCAAAGAAGTTTCAGTATACAATAACCGAGGCAACGTTTACTTTTTACTTAAGGATTATGCTAAAGCAATAGCAGATTATAATGTGGTTTTAAATCAAAATCCAAACGATCCCAATGGTTTATCGAATAGAGGTGCCGCCTATTTTCAAAGCAATCAATTTGAAGCTGCAATGGTGGATATCAACAAAGCCATTTCCTTGGACCCAAATAACGCCCGCAATTTCACTAATTTAGCTTTGATGTATCAAAAGCAAGGGAACAAGGCAAAAGCCCTTGAAATCGCAAATAAAGCGCAAAAACTGGGGGCTTCCTTCCCCGCAGACTTCCTGAGAAGTATACAAAACTAAAAAAAGGCCAATTTTTACCAATTCTGATCGCTTTTATCCGAAATCCATGAAAGAGAAACCAAATAAACCCAAGTCCAACCACAAAACCGTTAGCCAACCTCAAAAACAAGCAATTCAAAAAGTAAATATAAATTACTGGATTATTATTGCCGGACTATTGATTTTAACGCTCGTGGTTTTCTTCCCGATGTTGCAGAACCAATTTACTTCATGGGACGATACGGATTATATAACTAAGAATACTAAAATTTGGGAATTGAATTCCAAATCTGTAGGATATTTGTTTACCCAACCTATGGCGCTTAATTATCACCCACTAACGATGTTGTCGTTAGCCATTAACTATTCCTTCTCCAAACTTAACCCTTACTCCTACTATTTAACCAATTTAGTGCTGCATCTTTTGAATGTGGCGTTCGTATTTTTGTTTATCTACAAATTAAGCAAAAAAAACATTAATGTGGCCACGTTTGTTGCGCTTATCTTCGCCATACATCCGATGCACGTGGAGTCTGTTGCATGGGCTTCTGAAAGAAAGGATGTGCTATATACTTTTTTCTTCCTTGGCGCATTAATTGCTTACTTAGAATTTATTGAACTCGGTAAAAAAATATTTTATATTATAACGTTTGCATTGACAATTTTATCAATGCTATCTAAACCTGCAGCCATTATATTGCCTTTAGTATTAATATTATTGGATTTCTATCGTGGAAGGCCTTTAAATATTAAGTCGCAATTAAATAAAATACCTTTTTTTGCTGTCGCTGCTTTTTTTATGTATATGACCTTTAAAGCGCAGATCACCGACAGCACCGAAGTAGGAGAGTTTACGAAATATACTTTTCTCGAACGAATCTTCCTTGCCTCGTATGGTTTCATGGCCTATTTTATTAAGCTTTTCTTTCCTGTTCGATTGGCTGCATTCCACCCATATCCAAAGCCTTTAGGAATGCAAGAATATTTCGCCCCTGTTTTAGCCGTATTGCTCTTTGCCTTAGCTTGGTTTAGGAAAAAAAATCGCAAACTATTGCTTTTCGGATTGCTTTTTTATACCGTCAATCTAATCCTCGTTTTACAATTTGTTTCTATCGGTTCAGCGGTGATTGCAGAACGATACACCTATGTTTCATATATCGGATTGCTTTTTGTTTTTGGTATGCTTCTCTTTGAAAGCAATATTAAACTGAGCAAAACAATCCTATGGTTAGGACTTGGAATTGCCGCTTCTATTTTATCTTACCAAGCCCATGCTAGAGTTTTGGTTTGGCACGACAACATTAGCTTGTGGACGGACATGATTGCAAAATATCCATTAAGTGACCGGGGATATTATGGCAGAGGCAACCAATATGCACGCGACAATCAACACGAGAAAGCCATTGCCGACTTTACCAAAGGTATTGAAGTGAGTAATGATAAAAAATCATACAATAACCGAGGCGCATCTTATTACAAACTTAAACGATACGAAGAAGCTATAAACGATTATACTAGCTGTTTAGCTATCGATTCCACAATGGATAAAAGCATCTTAGGTAGAGCTTATGCATACTATAAATTAAATCGATACGAGGAGGCCTTGAAAGATGCCAACGAAACGATTAGGTTGCACCCTGATTACGACAGCTACATTTTTAGGTTTACCGTTTATCGTGACACGGAAAAATACCCCGAAGCCTTAGCCGACTTTGAAAAAGCGGCCAGTTACACTAGCGACATCGGTGTTTATAGTCAAAGAGGCAGCCTATACTTCAAAATGAACAACTTAGAGAAAGCCATCGAAGATTACACCCTTGTGTTGAACAAAAACCCCAACGACGCCTTAGCACTTTCCAATAGAGGTGCGGCCTATTTCCAATTAAATAAAATTGACGAAGCCTTTGTTGATGCGCTAAAATCGACTTCCATCGACCCTAACATACCCAATAATTTTAAAGTTTTGGCATATGTTTACGATACAAAAGGCAACAAAGAGTTGGCGATACAAAATGGAGAAAAAGCCATAAAATTTGGATTAGTTCTTAAACCTGAGTTTATGAAAAAAATGGGGAAATAGCTTTAACATTGAAAGGCAAAGCAAAGCAATCCAACCTACCGAATTAAACAAACAGTTAATTTAATTGAATTTCAATTCGCTCACCATAATTCCAAAAGGTAAGGCTTTTAGCATTGCTATAGTAAACAATCAAATTCGGATAGACTTTAAAGGACGTAACAATATCGTCGCTTACACTATAAAAATCGCCGTTAGAATATGCCTTCAACCGATTTCTAAAATCAGTATACACTAAAATATTATTCCGTCCAGAAATTTGCTGTGGGAAATAGCTTTCCACCACGCGCCCTTTGCCGTTTTCAAACACTTTAAGCTCCCCGTGATTACCCCTATAATACATTACACCATCTATAATATTAAACGATCCTGGGTCATAGGTTTCTAACAAGAAAATATTTCCTTTATGAAAAATCTTCAAGTTATTATTTTGATCTACCCAAGCCACCATATCATCGCCAACAACCCAATTGCGTGGTCGCAATTTATCCAAGGTAAAAACTTGCTTTTTATAAAAAACACGCAAACGAAACGTAGCATCAATAAACCCAACGGTATTTAAACCACATCTATATATCAGAGAATCGCTGTTGTATTCCAAACCAACAATTGTATCTTTATACCACACTCTAAGCTGATTGCTACGATCAACATAAGCAATTAAATTTCGTCCCAAGGTAGAATTCGTATTGCCCATGAAATCGAGTGTCCTGATTTTATTGTCATAAAAAATATTAAAATATCCAAAACGATCTGTGAATTGTAACATGCTGTCGTTCAACTCAAATTTATCACAATTATCGCAGAGCTTCTTTACCTTTCCGTTGTAATATACATAAGACCCTAAGCCACTATTCCAAGCCACAAGCGCATCACTGCATTCATAGCTTTTAGGTAAAAATTTGGAAACCACTCTGCTTTTCCCATCTGCGAAAACTTTAAAATCCATTACATCGGTAACATAAGCACATACATTGCTTCCAGACTTAAAGCTCATTGGTTTGATGACTTCCAGTGTTCTTAGTTGGCCTCCATCATAAATATTAAAATGCATGTTGTACTGATCCCAATACGGATATAAAGGCTGCGAAAAAGCGACGTTAAATGACAGAAAAAAAAACATGAAGAGAACAGCAGAAGAAAGGGATTTACGTTTTGAAATAAAGTTCACAAACCTTGGTGCAAATAAATTATTCATCGGCGTATTGATCTTTTTACAGCTTCTAAAACCTTAAATTGTTACCTCTTCTAAATAGCTGGGTATGTAAACAGCATTGAATCCGGTGTCTTGCAGTTTACTTTTGAAATCTTGTTGCGTTTCAATTTCACCATGCACAATAAACAAGCGTTTTACTTCTACTTTGTTTTGGCATTCTAGCCAGTCCAACATTTCTTGATAATCAGCATGAGCGCTATAGCTATCAATGGACTCTACATTCGCATTCACAGGGTAAACATCGCCAAAGATATGCACTTCTTTCTTTCCGATTTTTAGTTCAGAGCCTAAGCTACCTGGAGTACAATAGCCAACAATAAGAATTGTAGTATTTCTTTTTTCAATATTGTTTGCAATATGGTGTTTAATACGCCCTGCTTCAGCCATGCCACTCGAAGAAATGATGATACATGGCTCTTTGTAATCGTTGAGCTCTTTGCTTCTGTTTACATCACTGATATATTCCAAATTATCGAAACCAAAAGGATCCTGATCTGTTTTTAGATATTCCAAAATAGTGTCGTTATAGCATTCTCTATGCTTGCGCATGATATTGGTAGCATTAACACTTAGCGGGCTATCTACAAAAACTTTAATACGTGGAAGTATGCCTGCATTTTCCATTTTATCTAAAGCAAAAACAAGCTCCTGCGTTCTATCCACACTGAATGCTGGAATAATTAGCTTGCCTTTATTTTTCACACAAGTTTCATTCACAATATCCAATAACCGCTGTTCTGTACCTTCTTGTTTTTCGTGAAGACGATTGCCATAGGTGCTTTCACAAATGATATAATCCGCTTGAGGAAATTTCTCTGGTCCTCGAAGAATATGGTCGTTTGGACGACCGATGTCGCCACTAAATGTCAAAGTAAATTTTCTATCCGGCTCAGTGATGATCAAATTTACCGCTGCACTTCCCAAAAGATGACCTTGATCAGTAAACACAAAGCTAATCTCATCATTGAGGCGATATTCTTGTAAATAGTTAACACCAACAAACCTTTCCAAAATCACTTCGGCATCATCAATAGTATATAGAGGGGTTATGGGAGCTTCACCACGTTTGGCTCTTCTTTTATTGACATATTTTAAGTCACTAACTTGAATAAAAGCACTGTCGCGAAGCATTATACCACATAAATCTTTGGTGGCGGGTGTGGTATAAACCTTGCCATTAAAACCTTCCGCAGCTAGCTTAGGTAAAAGACCGGAGTGATCGATATGCGCATGCGACAAAATCACACAATCAATTTCTGAGGCATCGAATCCAAAATTGCGATTTCGGTTTCCACCTAACTCTCCCATGCCTTGAAACATACCACAATCGAGAAGCACCTTATAACCACTTTCTAAAGTTAATAGGTGTTTAGATCCAGTCACGGTTTGCGCTGCACCACAGAATTTTATTTTCATAATTTTATTTAAATTGCTATTTCAAGAATGCGCTGGTTTTCACAACGATACACCTTGCCGAAAAACTTGTTGATAAGTCGATAATCGTGTGTCGCCATTAGTATTGCAGTGCCCCCTTGACTGATTTCAATGAGTAATTTCATGATTTCGTCGCTAACCTCTGGATCTAAATTTCCGGTTGGCTCATCCGCCAAAATTATATCCGGATTATTGAGCATTGCACGAGCAATTACAATTCGTTGCTGCTCTCCTCCAGAGAGCTCATGTGGAAATTTATAACTCTTTGTACCGAGTTGTACTTTATCCAACACCTCGTTAATTCTATTTTTAATCAAATTCTTATCATTCCAACCTGTGGCTTGTAGCACGAACTCTAAGTTATCGTGTACGCTTCTGTCGGTAAGCAATTGAAAATCTTGAAACACTATACCTAACTTCCTTCGCAGGAAGGGGATTTGCTTTGATTTCAACTTTCGCAAATCGTAACCGGCGATACTGGCTTCACCTTTTTCCAAAGGCACGTCAGCATATAAAACCTTGAGCAAACTCGACTTTCCGCTACCGGTTTTACCGATAATATAAATAAAATCACCTTTATAAATTTCGAGGTTTACATCATCTAAAATGAGGTTATTGCCTTGAAAAATATCGACATCTTTTAAACTAATAACGAGTTCACTATTCATTTGTGTTCAATTCTATAGGGTGCAATTTACCAAAAGGAATTTCATCAATAACTTTTTTTATCAACTCCAATTGCGACTCAAATCCAGCCTTATTTATAGCTTTCTCAGGCCTATCCACTCGAAAATAGGCAAGCAATGTAAAATTCGCATCACGCAATTGAACATAGTCCGGGATATTCACCTTCCCTTTTATTTTTATCAGATAATACACTTTTGGGAGGCAATCGTATCGTGTAAATTTATCAGATACGTTGCGATTTCAAAAATAAGCATTAAACTGACAACTTGAATTGCTCGTTAAAAAGAATTTTATATGCGATTAAAACCATTTGGGTTATTCCGAATTTGAGATACTGAAATTCTAAAACTACGTACAAAGCAACCTTATATCTACTATAAAAAAGATGATCTTTGGAATAAATCCAGGTAAAAAAAAACGATACCCGTGCTGCCAATCCTTCAATTTACTAGCATAAATCTAGTTTTTCAACTAAACCATAAAACATCTGTTTATTAAGCCCCGTTAAGTGCGTCCTGTTTTTAGTGCAATAGAGAAGAATTAATTGATTTATTGCATAAGTTTCAAAATGAAAACAACAAAAATAAATGTTCGAATCGATTGAACGCATTTTTAATTTCCAAGAAACTTTTATGTCGCTCCAATGGAGATAAAAATAAAAGATGACCTATCGTGTATTAAATAAAATTTTATGATTTGTTTCAGCATATCAATTACTAACCATTCAACTTATGAATTAAAAACCTTTAAACTAAATAAAACAAGTATTTTCACCCAACAAATGTGCTCTAAGTTTTAAAATTAATGCGGAAAATATTTACCATTTACATTTTTTTTATCGTTGCGGCTTTTCTCGTGCTATCAAGCAGATCTTTAGTGCAACTCGATGAAGTAATGTTGCTCGATCCTTGTTTACGCTGGCTTCAAGGAATTGGATATACATCCAAGTTGTGGTTTGCTAAAGGTAGCCAAGACCATTTTCTTGCTTATTTGCCAACAAACTCGGCCTTCAGAATACCTTTCCTCTATATATTTCCAAGCACCTTATTCTTTCATCGGCTGCCATTTACGGTTGTATTCCTATTTGGTGGCTTTTTAATTTATAAAATCACGTATAACAAATTACAAAACTCCTTTTTAGCAATCTTCGCCACCATTTTCTTTTTAAGTGATAAAGGCCTTTGGGATGCCACGCTTTCGGGCAGAAGTGAAATTCTACAAGTGTTGCTTATCCTAGTATATTTTCAACTAGAAAAAGAAGTCTGCACTAGTTTTGAAAGTATAACAAAGGGCGTAGTTATCGGCTTGCTATTTTTAACGCACCCTCCTGCTTGGATTATTGCATTTTGTTTGCTTATATTAAGCTACAAAAAACATGACAAATCGAAATTTTATTTTGTGCTTTTTTCTGTTTTTGCGATTTTTATGATTTACTTAATCGCTATTAATTTTAACATTAGAGAAGCGTGGAGCCAACTTTTTTTAAATGGCACCTTGGCTATATTACCGAACACAATTTGGCATCGTATCACTCATTTTTACGAGCGCCTACTACCCTATCCATATCTTTACCAGCCTTGGGTAATCGTACTATTTATTGCCTCATTGTTTTTCTGGTTAAATGTGAGCATCTTTAAAGATAAATTTGTTCGTAAAATTGGAATATTATTCGCCGTATATGTATTCTTCTTGCTTCTCGCCTCAGAAAATTATTACAGATACAACCCTCCCTTTTTAGCATGCATGTATCTTGCATTTCCCTATTTATGGAAATACATTTCCGAACGAAGCCGAATCCGAATCAATCTTTATTCGCTTTCTATAGTTGTACTTGTATTATGCATGACAATGGCAATAAGGTTTTATCGTATAATTCAGAACAGCGATGTGAACAATACTGAAATCGTAATAAAGGAATTTAAATTTGTGATTTCAGAACAACCATTTCCACAAAGGTCTTTATTAATTGGTGAGCCTGTAGGGTATTATTGTGCCGAAAGCGCAGCCGGTGTTGACTATTCCACCATTTACACCATTCATAAATTTAAAAAACCCGAGTATGATAAAATTTATTTCATCACCTACTCCAGCCTAAAGGAAGATGAATATAAATTAATTAGAGTGCTTGTGCCGGGAGATAGACGTGATGGAACCTACGCAGGGCTTAAGTTGTACGAGATGAAAAATAACCAAAGCCTAACCGCGTTGAATTAACGTTGACCCTGCTTTATCGTCTTTCGTCTTAAAACAGGGTATAAAAAAACACCTGATATTATAATCGCTGCGCCAATATAAAAATGAATCGTCATCATCTCCGATTTTTGAAATATTATAAACGCTAAAAAAATACCATAAACAGGTTCTAGATTATTCACCAAACCCATGGTAAATGGATTTACATGCTTGCCAATTTTGGTGGCTTCTATAAATGGGAAAACGGTACATACTATACTCAAAACAACCAACCAAAAGATGTCGGCAGGAGAAATACGCATACTCCAAGGCTCGAATCCAAGCAGAACAGACAGTATTGAAACACAGAGCAAAGCGCCAATAAATTCATAAAATGTGATGTTATAGGCATGATGCTTTTGGGCAAATTTCGCGTTGAAAATGACAAATAAGGCGGCCGTAATTGCAGCTATAATTCCATAATAAATTCCGTTTAGCTGCACATCATCATTGTATGAAATAATGAGCAACCCGAGCAGCGTGCTTATCCCTAGTAATACCTCCAAAATTGAGATTCGTCTTTTAAAAAACAACGGTTCCAAAAGCGCAGTAAAGAATGTCATGGTGGCAAACCCGCACATAGCAGTATTAACATTGGAAACTTTAATGGCATGATACAAAGTAGCCCAATGCAAACCTACAATTAGACCAGTTAATGTAATCACAATTGCGGTTTTTGAATCCATTTCAACGCGAAACTTCTTAAATTTAAAATAAAGAAACAAGGCGAAAATTGAAATAACCAACCGCCACCATACTAAAGGCAAGGCGGCTATCGAAATAAGTTTTCCTATAATGGGGGTAAAACCATAAATAACGACAAGCACATGCAACATCAAATTTGGAGAAAGATGATCCAAGGGATGGCCGTTTGGGTGGTTATTTTGGGGCATACTTATAAATAATCATTGCGATGATAGAATATAGCACGTTAGGTGTCCAGACTGCTAAAAACGAATTAAAACTGCTATAAGTGGCAAATGTATACGACACTTGCATAATTAAGATATATGAAAATGCCAAAGCAATACCAAGAAACAGGTGCATTCCTATGCCTCCGCGTATTTTGCGAGAGGCGATACATACACCGATAAACGTAAGTATAATGCCCGCAAAAGGCAATGCTTTTCGTTTATAGAGCTCCACCTGATATTCTTTTAAATTACCTACACCTCGTAATTTTTGCAATTCAATGAAATTCTTCAATTCCGGATCATTCATTGTGGTGATATCGGCACCTTTTCCAGCAAAATCGGCTGGCTTATAATTGAGCTCGATAATCCGATCGGCCTCCGTTGTAATCACCTGGCCATTTTCTTTGAAATCTCGAATAACGAGGTTTTCAAGCTTCCATTTTTTAGTAGTATCGTTCCAAACTATACGTTCTGCCTCCGTTTTTTGCAACAAATGAGCACCATCAAATTTCTCAAGCGTAAAACGATACCCCGTTTTATCTTCTCCATTGAAATTTTGAATATAAATAAACTGCCCTTGAAATATCTGCTGATGGATATTATGGCTCCAGCCGCTTCGCTTGTTATTAATATATTCAACTTGAAAATTGTTTCTTTTTTTATTAGACCTAGGTAGCACATAACTATTCAATAGAAATGACAAAACTGCAATTAATGTTGCCACCAACAAATAAGGACGTAAAATTCGATTAAAGCTTACACCTCCTGCTAATGCAGCAACAAACTCTGTTTTAGCAGCCATATTCGACGTGAAAAATATGACCGTTATAAAAACGAATAACGCACTAAAGGTATTTACCAACCATGGGATGAAATTTAGGTAATAATCAAATATGATAGCGCCCAATGGGATATTCTTACCTAAGAAGTCATCGATTTTTTCGGATATATCAAACACAATACATATTACGATCAGAATCAGTAAAATGTAGATAAAAGTAAATACAAACTTTCGGATTATATACCAATCAAACTTTGTGAGGAACACTTAATTTCTATATTTAATTATACCTTTAAAAGTATTTTGAGGCAAAAATAAACAATATAAATTTGCTAAGATGCTTGTTGTGTTTAAGGCCTATCTAAGTGAAAATAAAGCCGCTTCCGATATAGTTTAAAGGTGCTGTTTTATATATCTTATTCCAATAAAAAAAGCGGGAAGAAACTTGGTTCCTTCCCGCTTGTTAAGGTAGAGTATGCTAATTACTCTTTTATTAATTTTTGAACAAAAACACCTTCAGAGGTAGTAATGGTTAAGAAATAAATACCATTGGCCACATTTTTTATGTTCAACACAAATTCTTTATTTAACAGTTCATTGCTGTTTTCTAGAATTGTACGGCCATTAATATCGTTAACTTTCACTGAAGCTCGAATTGACTTTTCATACTTTGAATTGACGTTATAAACTCCATTTCCAGGATTAGGGAATACAAAAAAGGTGTGTATGAATGCCCCATCAAGAATACCTGCTGGTGGAACCACATTAACAGTACGTTGCACAGTATTGGCAATATTACCGCTGCCATCAGTTACATCATACAACAATATGTACTGCCCAAGTGTATTCGTAAGCACGGTGCCCGTAATTGATGGTGTGAGATTCTTATAATAATTATCTGAAATAGAAACGCCTGGCTCTGTATAGGTTGTTCCGCGGGTTACACTTAAAATGGCCGAACCAAGCAAGGTTATAACCGGCTTGGTTGTATCGCGTACGATAACCTTTCTGTAACGGATGCTAATGTTTCCAGAATTGTCGGTAACCTGATACGTAATGGTATAAGATCCCAGAGTTGATGTGTCGACAACACCTGCAATAACAATTTTATTTGTTATAATGCCGTCTGCTAAATCAGTAGCCGTGGCACCTAATTCGGTATAAGCAAAATGCACTTCAACATAAACAGTATCCGATCCGTTAAGACTAATCACAGGCTTGGTTTTATCTTTGGTAACCTTAACGGTCCTCACTTTCTGGTCTGCTGCATTTCCACTGCTGTCTTTTACATCATAATACAACTGGAAAGAACCAAAGGTAGTTGTGTTAACATTGCCTGTTCTAATAATATTGGCAGAAATATTGCCGTTAACGTTATCCAATGCCGTAGCTCCGGGATCAACATAGTTATACCCTATCTCCACACTATCTGGATTAGCACCTAATAACGTTATCACTGGCTTCGTGCGGTCGCCTACAATCATTACTCCATAATCTTCTATTTCGGCATTATCCATTGGACTGCAGCCATCAATTACGGCAGCCCCTGAATATGCAGCAAAGCGCATACGGGTAAAACCAGGTAGCGCAGTATTCGGAATTGGAATATTATTCCCCGAAATAATTGATGATGTTGAACCAATTACTTGACCAATTAATTCACTCATCGTGAATTGACCATCTTGATTTGCATCTAACCAAATGCCCCAAGATTGAGCAACAGTGGTTGAAAGGCGTTCAACTGCGATAAAATTGCCAGAAGATCCTTTCTCCAACTGCGCTATTTTAGTTTGAGAATAATCGTGATATCCAAAAACTTGGGTTGTAACGTTATTCATTAAACCTATTTGCACACGATAAATGCCCACTAAACTCTGTGTGGAGTTGATCGTGTTATTGCAAAGTGCATGTGCTGTAATAAAGGCTGGTTTTGAAACTAAATCGTTTCCATAAGAGTTTGTTGCAGTTAATCCAACAGTGTAGGTGCCCGCAGCATTAAACACAACACGCACCAATCCTGAAGTTAAGCTACTTCCAACTAAAGAATATGTCGATGGCGATATTGTCCAAGTAAGTGACGTTGCTCCAAATTTAGATAAGTCGAAGAGAACAACAGTATCTCGCGTTGATGGGTTTTTAATGTTTGCCTCGAAGTCGGCAATTGGCTTCTTTGTGGTAGCCAATATACGCACAGTTTTGGTTGCTGTACCGCAGGCAGAGTCGTACATATAGGCAACAAAAGTACCAGCAGAAGTAAATTTATAAGAAAACATTGAAGCATCGCTAATAGTATCTATCGAAGCATCTCCATTGAAATCAAAGCCAAAACGTTTGTTTGGTAAGGAGTTATTTTGAAATATATGGAATTCGTTTACGTATCCTGTATCAGCCGCATCAAGTTTTAAAAGTGTATTCGATGAATCTCTATCGATTGCAATCCAATCAGCTTCAAAACCAGCAGCATTTAATGATCCATTGGTTTTTTCTACAACATAAAAAGAGCCACTGTAAGAGGTTAATGTTCCCGGACTATTGGCACTAGAAAATCCACCATTATTAAAGAGTGGAATACCTGAAATAGAATCTGTACCATCATAAACACGTAAGAAATCGCCAGCCGCGAAGCTAAATGACTTAAAGGTGAGCACCACTTTAGAGACACATGGTATACTAATGGTAAATTCACAATTTTCATTGGCACTATAATTTGAAGTATTATCTCCACTATCAAATATTTTACCTTGACGTGTATTACTTGAAGTAATTGGATAACACATAATGGCTCGATCTTTAACAAATATATAGGCAGCCTTACAGTATTTAACACTGGATCCAATACTATTAGAGCTTGTTAAGCAGATAGTATAATACCCAGGCTCATAGAAAATAATCTTTGGGCTAATCATGGTATCGTTGGTACCACTCGAGAAAACATAACCTTGTGCATTGCTAGTTGCATCTTGTATTACCTCCCATTTCCAACGTGTTGCACCAAACTTCGACAAATCGGTTAATATGATCTCGTCGTTGAGATTAATTACTGTCTTATTTGAAATGAAATCAGCCGATGGTACTTGGGTAGGAGTCACAATTTTTATTGTAATATACCCCGTATCTCCTCCGATACAATTCTTAGCGATAAGTCTTATTTTATATGTGCCGGTTACCGTAAATCGGAACGCCGTATTAATGGCCGTGCTATCGTTGAAGCCATCGCCATTTACATCCCATTGATATGCATTACCAGCACCTGTGGTAAAGTTTGTATAACGCATCAAACTGTTAACATAGCCAATCGTATCTGCTGATATCACTACTTTTGGCTTCACATTATCGCTTGCTAACCATTGTGCCACAAAACCACTATCGCTGCCTGTATTGTTGGTTTGCATACGAATAAAAATAGAACCAGAACTAGCATACAACGTATCAGGAATTGTGGTTCCTGTAAAACCATTGCCCGGATGCAAGGGAATGCCTGTAGTATCATTGTCACCATCATAAACACGCACAAAGTCGTTAGCCAACATTCTCATTTGTTGGAATTTCAATTTTATTAAACCGCTGCAATTTGGTTTAATAAGAAACCCACACCCTTCGTTATCGCCATAAGTACCATCACGACCTCCGCTATCCATAATTATACCGCTTTTATAATTTGTAGTAGTAGTTGTATTATCACACATATTGAAGCCATCGGTAACAATAATATATTTTAAATATTTCGTACTATCGATGCCCGCTGGATTGCTAACACTCAACTTAACGGTAAACGTATCGGCCTTCGTGTAAATATGCTGAGGATACTGTATTTGTGAAGTTGAGGTATCTCCAAAATCCCATATCCAATTGGTAGGATCGTTTGTACTCATATCCAAAAAAGAAACAAGTTGTCCAACACGCACTGCTAAAGGAGCAGCAGAGAAAAACGCGGAAGGTTTTAAATAGTTTTTTGTGGTAAATGTCTTGATGATGCTATCGCATCCAGAAACATTACAAACGATTAACTTAACCGTGTAGGTGCCAAAAGTATTGAACGAAACGACCGGATTTTGGGAAGTCGATGTAGTTCCATTTTTAAAAGTAACAGAATTCGGTGAAAACGACCAATTCCAAGAGGTTGGACTGTTTAAAGAAACATCAATTAGGTTAGTGTTTGCACCCACATATGGATTAAAAGAATTACTTGTAAATCCTGCAATAGGGCTTGCTAATTGAATCACCACAGGAGTAGTGATCGTATCTCTGCAGCCGGCGCTGCTTGTAACGATTAAACGAACATTATAAACTCCAGCACTAGCAAATGTGTGCGTTGGGTTTTGAAGTGTTGAGGTATTATTAATGCCAGAATTAGGATCGCCGAAACTCCATGACCACAATACAATAGTACCTCCTGTGCTTGCATCTGTAAATTGAATTGGCGTATTAATAGATGTGCTACTCATACTAAACTGTGCAACTGGTTTCTCTACCTGTACTGCTTTTGTAATCGTAGAAATAGGACCGCCAGCGGTGGATGCCGTTACGGTGAGAACGACATTATAAACTCCGGCAGTAGAGAATTTATGTTTTGGATTTTGCAACGTGGAGGTATTGTTCGCGCCAGATGCTGGATCACCAAAATTCCATAACCAATTGGTAATAGTATTGGCTCCAAAAACAAAACTCGCATCAACAAATTGGGTGCTATCACCATTACATACGATGTTGCTTTTAAAATCAGCCACCGGCTGACCAACTTCTTTTATTATGATTGAATAATCCTCCACTTCGCCTATTAATGTGGGGTTTGTGCAAGCACTTGGATAGGAAGAACTTTGGGTTGAAATACGCATTCTGGTTTTGCCGCAGACAGCGTTAGTAGGTATATTAAAAACATGTTTCTTTTCGGCTAAATACTGCGTCGCTCCACCTCGTGAAATGGTGTCTTTTGCAATTAGCTCTGTAACATCATCAAAAAAGCCATCTCGGTTAAAGTCAATCCAAGCGGTATAAAAAGCGGAGTTTACGCCATTTCCTATAGTTAAATAAACCGAATCTTTGGCAATTGAGCTACTACTTTTTGTTATGGTATCAAATAAATAGAGGTAATTTTCATAGCCAAGATTATTGTAGTAAGAAAAATTGTTGAGGCTATGCATTCTAACTGTGTTTATATAAACATAGAAACTTTGGGTGCCCTTACTAATACAATATCCAATTTGACGATTACCAACTGGACTCACCACGGTAGGGACACGTTGAACATTGGCAACGGTGACATAGTTGCAGCGTGCATCAATTTTATTATCCAAGACAGCAGTATTGCTTATATCATAACTTAACCAGAAGTAGTTTTTACCCGGCAAAAGCTGCTGAGCGGCATTAATTGAAAAGGAATTCGACAAATTGGTAATCGTTCCACCAACAGGAGCTGAAGTATCAAAAGATGGTTTTAAGCCAGTATAAAAAAGACGCGCATTGGTAATTTCATTTGGATTTGTAGTGCCAATTGAACTGAAATTAATATTTCCAACGGTTAATGGATTGAGAGATCCATTGCTATTGGTAACAACCTCTACACCAATAATTTGATTGTTAGTGCTGCCTTTTGTTACATCATCAAAAATTGTTTGGGTAGTGGTTGACGATTGAAAAATTTGAGGTTGTGCTGCCACAACATTAATTGCAAAATCCACAAATTGTTGAGACCAATTATTACCACCACCTGGTGTAGCAGGATCATTATTTACACATGGGTCAAGAGTTGCGCTTGTTCCGAATTTAGTACCACAACGCATTCGAATAATCCCTAAGGCAGCATTCACAGGAATACTAACATTTGCATTAATAGTATGTGTTCCAACATTGGCAGCGTCGTTTTGAAATATAATACGCTCCGATGATTCAAAAGTTTTATTGCCATTAAAATCAACCCAAACGCTTAACGTTTGCTGATTGGCACCATTACCTAATTGGATGCTAAGTGGATATGAGAACCCTCGAACACAGCTAGTAGGGGTGGTTGGAGTACCCGTTTGATTTATATATGGCGCAATGGTAGTATACCAAGAAGGTGGAAGATTGGTAAAATTGACATCTCCAAATTGCACTTTAGCGATATGTGTAAACGAGGTTGCATAAGCAAAATGTGAACCATTGATATCTATTCCATAGCCTGAATAGCTTGGGGTACAATATACCTGTGCCTTAGATACTTGGAACGAAATGAAAATTAAAACAAAGAGTAACAATTTTTTCATGATGAATCAATATAGAATTTATGCAATTTCAATAAAAAAAATGGGATAACAAAATTTGGGGACAAAAATGTCGAAGGTTAGTTAAGGCTTCTCTTTGAAAATTCAAATTGAATAAAAATACTTTAATGTGTTTGATTTTGGATTGCGCCTCTGTTTAAGTATATTTGCATTTTATTTAAACAAAGTGGACTCCTTCTCAATCTCAGACCTGCAACAATTCTCTGGAATTAAGGCGCATACAATTCGAATGTGGGAGCAACGTTATAACGCGCTCACTCCGAATCGTTCAGAAGGCAATACCAGAAACTACGATAATATCCAGCTTAGACGCTTGCTTAATATCACAAGCTTGTTAAACTTAGAATACAAGGTTTCTGAGCTTTGCACTATGCAAGATGATGAAATGTTTAATCTTGTTGACTTAAACTTAAACAAGAAAAAAAACGATAACCACCCTCACGAATACTTCATTTCTCAAATGATAAATGCGGCATTCGCATTTGATGAAAGCCACTTTGATAAATTATTCTCAGGATGCTTGCTACGTTTCAGCATGAAAGAGACTTATCTGTTTGTTATTTATCCCTTGTTGTTGCGACTTGGCGTAATGTGGACAACCAATTCAATTCCTCCGGCACAAGAACATTTTATTACCAATATTATTCGTCAGAAAATACTAGCCGCTATCGACATTTGTAATCCAGCAAAACCGTCGAATAGCAGTTGGCTATTATTTCTTCCAGAAAACGAATTTCATGAAATAGGTTTGCTATTTGCTCAATATATCCTTCGTTCGAACGAGAAGAGGGTGATTTATTTGGGAGCCAATGTGCCATTAAACTCCCTCATGAATACTGTTGCTATAACCCAACCTTCTCATCTATGCTTGTTTTTAGTGAATAATAACATGCTTGAGCACACAGAAAAGTATCTTAATACCCTATCAAAAGAATTTAAAAAATCAAAAATATTGCTCTCAGGAAATACATGTTTAATCAGTAAAATTAAACTAGCAAAAGAAATTTATTGGTTAAAATCTGTTGATGATTTAGAAAAACAAATAACCTAAAGAACTACTCTAATATAATCCTATACAATATGTCCAAAATAGCAATAATCGGTTCTGGCTTTAGCGGTTTAAGTGCTGCAGCTTACTTATCCGCCGCCGGACATGAGGTGCATATTTTCGAAAAAAACGCGGTTCCTGGAGGACGGGCTAGGAAATTCTCCACTCCCGAAGGATATCTGTTTGATATGGGGCCAAGTTGGTATTGGATGCCAGGAGTTTTTGAAAAGTTTTTTAGCGACTTCGGCTATTCAACCACCGATTTCTATGAGTTAAAACTACTTGACCCATCGTTCGACATCGTTTATGGCAAAAAAGACGTGATGCGAATTCCGAACAACTATACCAAATTATCCGAACTTTTTGAATCGATTGAACCTGGCAGTGCCACTAAACTTCATAAATTTATGGAGGAGGCCGAATATAAATATATCACTGGAATTGAAAATCTAGTTTATAAACCTGGACTCTCGTTAACGGAGTTTGCCGATTTAGATTTGATAAAAGGAGCATTTCGACTCCAAGTATTTTCATCCTTTAGCAAGCATGTTCGACATTACTTCTCCAATGCCAAACTTATCGCACTAATGGAATTTCCAGTGCTGTTTTTGGGAGCCATGCCACAAGATACACCTGCGCTTTATAGCCTGATGAATTATGCCGGCCTAAAATTAGGAACATGGTATCCAATGGGAGGCTTTTGTAAAGTAATTGATGCGATGGTAAAAGTGGCGGAGAATAAAGGGGCTAAATTTCATTTCAATGCGAATGTGGAACAAATTTGTGTCGATGGCAACAAAGCTACCGGGCTTTTAATAAATGGCGAAAAACTGCCATTTGATGGCGTCATTGGAGCAGCAGACTATAACCATGTGGAACAAAAATTGTTGCCTGTCGCATATCGAAACTACGATGAATCGTATTGGGAACGTAAAACTTTCGCCCCTTCTAGCCTCATCTTTTATCTTGGCGTGAATAAACGTATTCCTGAACTTGAACACCATACTTTGTTTTTTGATGAAAGCCTTTTCGATCACTCGGTGGAAATTTACAAAAAAGCGAAATGGCCCACCAAACCATTGTTTTACGTTTGCAGCCCTTCCCAAACTGACAATAGCGTTGCCCCTGAGGGACATGAAAACTTATTTTTATTAATGCCAATAGCGCCCGGACTAGAGGATACTGAAGCCATTCGAGAAAAATACTTCGACGTTATGATGGACCGTCTTGAAACTCAAACTGGCGTTTCGATTCGAACAAACATCGATTATAAAAGAAGCTATTGTATTAAAGATTTTATTTTTGATTACAACTCATATAAAGGCAATGCCTATGGCCTTGCGAATACACTATTGCAAACGGCTATTCTAAAACCAAAAATTAAAAACAAAAAAATTAAAAACCTTTTTTACGCAGGACAGCTAACCGTTCCTGGCCCTGGCGTTCCGCCAGCCTTGATCTCAGGCAAGATTGCCGCAGAATTATTAAACCAACATCTTAATCATACTTTAAATTGAAATTACTCTTTGACCAAGTTTCGGAACAATGCAGCCGAATTACTACTCGTGCTTATAGTACAAGCTTTTCACTCGGCATATTATTTCTTCACGAAAGTTTACGCGGATCGATAAATTCAATCTATGGCTTTGTGCGTTTTGCTGATGAAATTGTAGATAGCTTTGAAGGGTATGACCAAAGATACCTGCTTGATAAGTTCATTGCAGACACCAATGATGCTATTAAAAACAAAATCTCCTTAAACCCCATCTTAAACTCATTTCAGAAAGTTGTTCATGAATTTAATATCGAACAAGTTTGGATCGATACTTTTTTGCAAAGCATGAAGATGGATTTAGAGAAGGTCACCTATACCACAGATAAATACAAGCAATATATATTAGGTAGTGCAGAGGTAGTTGGGCTAATGTGCCTGCATGTATTTACCAATGGAGAGAAAGAACTATTTGAAGAATTGAAACCTTATGCTATGAAATTAGGATCTGCATTTCAGAAAGTAAACTTCCTACGTGATATTCATGCCGATTACAACATTTTAGGAAGAACCTATTTCCCTGATGTGGATATTAAAAACATGTCGAGCGAACAAAAAACAGGAATTGAAAATGAGATTGAAGGCGAATTTCATGAAGCACTAATAGGGATTCGGAAATTACCTGCTGAATCGAGAATGGGCGTTTATTTGGCTTACTATTACTACCACTCTTTGTTCCGAAAGATAAAAAATGTACCTGTTCATCATGTGTTAACTGAACGTGTTCGAATTAATAATGGTCATAAGTTCGGACTTATGATTAACTCTATTTTACGTTACCAAATGAATATGATTTAATGAATCAAACGAAATTTCTAGTCCTCGTCGACAAAGACGACAAACCCTGGGGTAAGATGGAGAAGATGGAAGTACATCAGCTCGGATTATTACACCGTGCCTTTTCCGTTTTTCTTTTTAATAGCAAAGGAGAGCTCCTGTTGCAGCAGCGCGCTGATGGAAAATATCATTCTGGTGGATTATGGACAAATACCTGCTGTAGCCATCCCGAATTTGGCGAAGACCTCATTGATGCTGTTACACGAAGATTACGTGAGGAGATGGGATTAAATTATACTCCTGAATTTATGTTTAGCTTCTTATATAAAGCTGATTTTGACAATGGATTAATTGAACATGAATTTGACCATGTTTTCTTTGGCATCTCTAACGACACACCAATACCTGACCCAGAAGAGGTGAAAAGCTGGAAGTATATAACTTTAGATGAACTTGAGGCAGACATTGTCGCATCTCCTTGGAATTACACCGCCTGGCTTAAAGAATGTATCGATAAAGTACACTCTTCATTTCAAGATTACCGCAAGTCGAATCGATTAGGATAAATCCTTATCAACGATACTAATTCTTTTACCTTGAAACGAAATTAAGGCCTTTAAAATCCTTAAAGAAAATTTATTTGCCTAAAATAAGGTCGAAAGAAAACGAAAAAAAGGCTACCGAAATTCTAAAACATAGCATTTTTTCACACTAGCAGGTCGTGTATACTTATTTATAAAATTTGCATTTAATAAGGTAACCGAAAAAGAAGGTGTTTCCATCACAACAAAAATTCGATTTGTTTGCTGCATCAAAGCATCTTTGCCTTCTTGATTGGTGTAAATCCAACTTCCCGAACTAATCGTATCAAGCTGTTCGATTATTAATGGCGTTGCATGTTCATTTTGATAAAAATCTAAAGCAAAGCCAACCGTATTATAAAAAAACACTGGATGCTTTGGCTGATTATTCCTCTGAATCCATTTTCCAGCGGCACTGGATGCTTGATATTTAAGCAACTGCGGATAGAAATTTAGGCTCATCATGGCATTAAATGACACGGCCATTATCGCAGTGGAAAATACCAACTTCTCAACCCCATAAAAACGCAGAAAAATAATACAGACCACCAAAAACAATGCGCCACATAGCAAAGGCACTAAAATAAAATGGGGTGGAAACACAAAAACAAATCCAATTACTACTGCAATAAAAAACAAAAGAATTAGACCCATTTGAATTCTACTTATGGTTCTTAATAAAACGCCATCAATTCTATCTAAAAAATCAGCCGTAATGATAGCGGCAAAAGGAAAGATCAGAAAGATATAATGGGGCAGCTTATAGTGCGACAGAGAAAGGATAGCAAAGACTAGTAAAAAGCCTCCAATAGTTGCATATTCCGGTCGATTTAGCGTGAATTTCGATATCACCAAATTGTATAAAGAAAGAATAATGGCAATAAAGAATATCAAAACCCACGGCTGAAAATCCCAAAGTATCGTTTGAATAAAATAAAGCAACGGGGCACCATTATCCCAATAAATATCGCCAGTGATGCGTCCAAAGCTTTGCGTCCAAAAGAAAAAAAGTAATCCAGAAGGGCCTTTCAAACCATAAACAACTTTTTCTGGATGCATATCGTACTGCTCATAAAGACCAACACACATGGGAAGCAATACCAGCGCAATAATTACAAGATAGAGCACCCAAACCGGACGTGTAATTTCCTTCCACTGCCTTTTCAATACTAAATCGTACCCAATGGCCACACCAACAGCCACCAAGCCAATTGGTCCCTTTGCTAGCATCGCCAATCCAGTAGCAATCGCAGCAAAAATCAAATAACGCCAAGTCTTCTTTTTAAGATATTCTGTAATTAACCAAACAGAAACGATAACCCAACCAGTTAACAACCCATCTGTTCGGACGTCATTACTCATTAAATAAAACGCTTGCGAAGAAGCTAAAATAATCGCCGAGAAGATGGCTGCGCGCTGCGAATACCAAAGTTTGGCAAATCGATAGGTGGCATAAACCCCCAACATAAGGGTAAGAAATGGGATAAACTTGTATGAGAAATTACTTACGCCAAAAACAAAAAAAGAGACACAAGAACTCCAAAAAAGCAGAGGGGGTTTATCCAAATAATCTAGCCCATTTAAGTAAACTTGGAGATAACTACCACTTTTAAACATATCCAAAGAAATACCAGCATATTGAGCCGCATCAATTTCCATAACATCAATAAACAAATTGGATAAGTGTACAATAAAAATAGCACACAAAATCAGCTGGTACTTGTATTTCAATATTAACGCTGTGGTGATGTTTCGCATGCTCATATTATTTCAAATGTAACTTAAAATGCACCCTTAAAATGCTTTATTTCTTTTTCTTCAATGCTTATAGAAATTACATCGAAACGCAGTGGCATTTCTATCTCATTTGCTTGTTTGTAGGCGTAGCCAGCCTCTTGCAAACGATTTTCTTTGGCCTTTGAAATCGCTTCTTCCGGAAAACCAAAAACATTATTTTGTCTTGTTTTCACCTCTACAATTATTAGATCTACATCATCAGTTGCTATTATATCTATTTCCGCGCGCTGATAACGATAATTAAGGTGCAATACTTTAATGTTTTTCGACTTCAGATAGCTCACAGCCAAGGCCTCTCCGGCCCTTCCTCGACCAGTCTTTGTTATTTTATCCATCGAAACAAAAAAACCCTTCTGCATTGCGGAAGGGTTTTTGATATATTATATAAAGACTAGTTGTTAGTGCTTTTTTACTGATTTTGTATCCTCCACTTTAGCATTTTCTGCTTTCTTTTCGGTTGACTTGGTATTTGGCAATAACAAAAGTGATTTCATATCAGCGCTTTCATCCGCTTTTTTGCCCTCCGTTTTCATTTCAGTAGAACTACCCTCCTCGACCTTCATTTCCTCTTTCGATTCTGAAGCTTCTGCGCTCGTTTTTAGAAATTTATTCTCATCGCTATCTTTAAAGGTGGCTCCATTGGCAACTCTCCATTCAGTTTGCTCTTCGTTGTTTAAATACCCACCGTTGCTAACAACAAACAAAACCACACAAAACAAACCTATAGCAAGCATGCCGATATAGCTAAATGCGCTTGTAAGGTTTACATTATTGTTGTTGTCTGAAAGTGGTGCAAATTTCTCACCTCCATGGTGTGAATCGTGATGGGTGTTGTGGTTTGACATTATTTAGATAATTTAATTGTTTGGGCAAAGATAAAAAGATTTCTGAATTTCGATTCGGAATATTACAGCCGAAACGCAATGAAACATACGGTAATAAATTTAAAGGAATTTAAAATCCCCAGGCTTAATTAGAAAACATCATTTCCTCCACCAACTGACAAATGATATGCCCTGCGAGGATATGACTTTCTTGAACACGAGGGGTGTCGTTGCTCGGAATATTAATTAAATAATCACAAAGCTCCTTCATTTTTCCACCTGTATTTCCGGTAAAACCAACAGTAACTATATTCCTCTCTCGAGCTACCTCGAAAGCTTTAACTACATTTCCCGAATTGCCAGAGGTAGAGATGCCTACTAACACATCTCCAGCTCTACCGCATCCTTGCAACATGCGACTATAAATAACATCATAGCTGTAATCATTCGCCACTGCAGTAACAAAAGAAGTGTTCACATGTAACGCCTCGGAATACAATGGGGCTCTATCCGAATAAAAACGACCAGAGAGCTCAGCAGCCAAATGTTGCGCATCAGCTGCACTGCCACCATTACCACACCACAATACTTTATTGCCTGCCTGCAAACACGATACCATAGTGGCCGCTATACGATGCAACTGATCGACTAAAATGTCATCGGCCAAAAAAGCCTTTTTTACCTCTATAGACGAAGCAATAATGCTTTTAATTTTATCTTTCATTTTATTGTTTTTTAAACTGACTTGCCACTACTAATTCTTTGGTGCCCGAGCTATAGTCATAAAATCCGCTTCCACTCTTCACTCCAAGGCTACCGCTGGTAACCATATTCACCAGCAATGGACATGGTGCGTATTTCGGATTCCCAAATCCATCATAAAGAACATTGCAAATTGCCAAACAAACATCAAGACCAATAAAATCAGCAAGTTGCAAAGGTCCCATAGGATGAGCCATTCCAAGTTTCATCACCGTGTCAATTTCTTCCACACCTCCAATTCCCTGAAATAAAGTTTCGATAGCCTCATTAATCATTGGCATTAATATACGATTTGAGATAAAGCCGGGCATATCTTCTGAAACGGCAGGAACCTTGCCAATTTGCCTAGCAAGTAAGACAATTTTATCGGCTACCTCTTGGCTAGTTTTAAAACCCTTTATAATTTCCACTAACTTCATTACAGGAACCGGGTTCATAAAATGCATCCCAATAACTTGCCCTGGACGGTTTGTTACCGAAGCTATTTTAGTAATTGGAATAGAGGATGTGTTGCTTGCTAGGATGCAGGATGGCTTACATAAGCTATCTAAATTTCTAAATATCTCTAGTTTTATCGCTACATTCTCTGTTGCCGCTTCAATTACCAAATCCGCATCCTTCGCGCCATCAAAAAGATTGTCAACAAAGTTGAGGTTGTTCATTGTACTTGCCTTTGCAACTTCATCAATGGCCCCTTTTGCCATTTGTCGATCTAAGTTTTTGGTGATGGTAATCTTAGCCTTATCTAAAGCCTCCTTTTTAACATCAACTACATTAACTTTAAAGTTATTTTGAGCAAAAACATGGGCAATTCCATTACCCATAGTACCGGAACCGATAACTGTGATATTCATGGGGCGAAATTAAGGAATTGTTTGAGAAATTGACCAATGACATATAACATTCAAAATATAATGCCATTGGACAATTCTCAACACAATTTCAGATACCCCAAACACTAAAAAAAACGATTATAATATGATAAATAGCAACTCTTGCTGAGAATAATATAAATTGCCAAGGTTATTCTGGGATTTCCAATGCAAGAAGAGTTTACCATCATCGTTCTAGGTTTCGAGCGCCTCTATAGTATTCAGCGCCTACTTTACAGCCTCGTTCAAGCCGGTAAAGCATGGAATTCTAACAAGCCAATTCCTTTAATCATAAGTCTAGACTTTGGTAATATTCCTGAAGTTGAGCATTTCTGTAGTAATTTTTTCTCCAAGTATTTTATATGTAGCGTCCGTCTTCATGAAAAGAAATTAGGTGTTGATGAGCATAATCTTTGGGCAATGGCGCAATCGGAGAATTCGCAAGCGGTGATGGTGCTTGAGGATGACATGATGGTATCACCTTCACTATTTCACTATACCGCTGCTGCGTTGGGTTTTTTTAGCAACGACGGAAATATTGCAGGTATCAGCCTTTACAATTACATGCGCAATGAAGCATGCAACTACCCATTCTGGAAACGAATGGATGGCAATGATTGTTATTTTTATCAAAAGGCATCCTCTCGCGGACTAGTAATAACCAAACAGCAATGGATTGATTTCAAAAACATTGAAAAAGAAGGCAACATTCCAGATTTACCAGCGCAAGTAAAACGATGGCCCAATGAGGTTTGGGAAAAGAAGTTTAACACCTACCTCGTCCTCACCGGAAAATTTTGGGCTTATCCTCAAATTTCATACACTACAAACTTTGGTGAAATAGGTGTTCATGTAAAGAACAGCATCTTTCGGCATGCCTTTCAGAGTGCTATGCAAAATGGAGTTCAAACTCAATTTAAGTTTACCCACAGCCATAAAAGCTCAGCTGTGTATGATGCCTATGGAGAACCGGCGTATATTACGGGATATTCAAATCAGGAAATAACGTCCGACATCTTTGGCATTCGTGACTTAAACCATATAAAGACAAAATACGTTTTAACATCACGGTATTGCACAAATAGTGTTGAAGGTTATGCTTTAGACCTCATTCCAGCAGAACTTAATATTGAGGCAAACCTTAGAGGGCATGACCTTATGGTAACAGAAGTGAAGTACATACGCGAAAATTTTATTCAAAAGCAAAGAAGGCTTCTAAAACTACATTACTATTTTTATCCTGATAAAGGATTATTACATTTGCTTCGATTAAAGTCATTGGAAATAATAAATCGAATACGCATCTAAAATGCTAAAATAGTATCATGAGTAAAGTTGTAAAAAACGCAGAAGAAGCCATCCTAGATATCCATGATGGCGCTACCATAATGTTGGGTGGGTTTGGACTTTGTGGTATACCGGAAAACTGCATTACAGCGCTGGTAAAACAAGGTACTAAAAACTTAACCTGCATTAGCAATAATGCGGGTGTCGACGACTTTGGCATTGGCCTTCTATTAAAAACCAGACAAGTAAAAAAGATGATTTCTTCGTATGTTGGAGAGAACGCAGAATTTGAACGTCAGCTTCTAAGTGGCGAACTCGAAGTGGAGTTAATACCACAAGGCACATTGGCCGCAAGATGCATGGCTTCAGGCTATGGGATGCCCGTTATTTATACGCCCGCTGGTGTGGGCACAGAGGTTGCCATTGGAAAAGAAGTTAGAAACTTCAATGGCAAAGATTACCTCATGGAATATGCCTTCGACACAGACTTCGCTATAGTAAAAGCATGGAAAGGCGACACGCATGGCAATCTAATTTTTAAAGCCACGTCCCGAAACTTTAACCCACTTATGGCTATGGCCGGAAAAATCACCATAGCTGAAGTTGAAGAACTATTGCCTGCCGGCGAACTCGACCCAGACCAAATTCATACACCTGGAATTTACGTGCATCGCATTTTTCAAGGTGAAAATTATGAGAAGAGAATTGAGCAAAGAACAATTAGGAAAACTAATTAATTGTATGAAAAAAACAGGTTCAAATACAATTGATTAGCATTATTTTACTTGTTACCCATTATATAGCCAACAATACCATCTTATCTAAATTATCAATACATTGAAATACCTACTTCCTTCCGCAACCCTATTCGCCATTGCCTTAGTATCTTGTAACAGCCAAACTATGAAAGAATGGAAAAATCCCAATCCGGCCATTGAAGTTGTTTATCCAGTAACAGATAAGATTACAACTTCAGAAGATTTTCATGGCACTTCTATAACTGAAAATTATCGTTGGTTAGAAAACGACACCGCAGAAAATACAAAGGCGTGGGTTAAAGCAGAAAACAAAACCACATATGCCTTTTTAGAAAAAATCCCTTTTAGAAATAAGTTTCATCAGATTGTAGAGCAAAATTTCAATTTCGAGAAATTTTCTGAACCTACAAAAGAAGGTGACAACTATTTCTTTTCAAAAAACAACGGTTTGCAAAACCAAAGTGTAGTATATATCCAAAAAGGGTTGGAAGGCACACCGGAAGTTTTTCTTGACCCGAACACCTTTAGCAATGAAGGTACAGCTGCATTAAGTGGTATGAGTTTCAGCAAAGACCACAAATATTGCGCTTATAACATAGCAAGAGCAGGTAGCGACTGGAATGAGATTCATGTAATTGAAGTTGAGTCACGAAAAGAGCTCGAAGGAGATAAAATAGACTGGGTTAAATTTAGTGGCGCATCATGGTATAAAGATGGATTTTACTACAGTTGCTATGATAAACCCGATGCTCATGCTTTTACAAAACAAAACAATGGACACAAGGTTTACTATCACAAACTAGGGACACCGCAAAGCACTGATATTTTAGTTTATTCTGACGAAAAAAACCCTAAACGTTACCATGGTGCTTCAGTTTCTGAAGACGAACGTTTTTTATTTTTATTTATCAGTGATGGCGCGAGTGATGGAAATCGTGTGATGTTCAAAGACCTTTCAAAAGGCGACAAAACCTGGCGTTTGCTTTGGGATGATATGAAATTTGAATTCAGCGTGCTCGACAATGATGGCGACTTCCTTTTGGTTAATACCAATTACAAAGCCGACAACCGTCGCGTAGTAGGTATAAACATCAATAACCCCGATGAAGCGAATTGGAAAGTGGTTATCCCAGAGCAGAAAGAATTGCTAGAAAACGCTAGCACTGGTGGCGGTAAATTGTTTGCCACCTATCTAAAAGACGCCTCAACAAAAATTTATGTTCTCAATATTGATGGCAGCAATAAACAAGAAATACAACTTCCTGCAATTGGAACTGCCGGTGGATTGGGCGGACACAAGGAGGATGAAACATTATTTTATTCATTCACCTCTTTCACCTTTGCGCCAACAATTTTTAAATATGATGTAGCTTCCGGAAAATCCGAGGTTTTTAAACAGCCAACCACTAATTTCAAGCCAGCAGACTATGATGTAAAACAAGTATTCTATACTAGCAAAGATGGAATACAAGTTCCGATGTTTATAATTCATAAAAAAGGACTGAAATTAGATGGTAATAATCCATGCTATCAATATGGCTATGGTGGTTTCAACATCAATATTACTCCTGGATTTAGCGTTTCCCGATTGTTATTTATGAATCAAGGAGGCGTAATAGCGATTCCAAATATCCGTGGTGGTGGAGAGTATGGCAAACAATGGCACGAAAGTGGAACGAAAGAACGTAAACAAAATGTGTTTAATGATTTTATTGCGGCATCAGAATATCTTATCCGTGAAAAATACACCAACAGTAAGCGATTAGCCATTGAGGGTAGAAGCAATGGAGGACTGCTCGTTGGTGCTTGTATGACCCAACGTCCTGACTTGTATGCATGTTGCATTCCTGGAGTTGGCGTGCTCGATATGCTGCGCTTTCATCGTTTTACCATCGGCTGGGGATGGTGCGGTGATTATGGTTGTTCTGATAGCGCAGAAGACTTTAAATACCTTTTGAAATATTCACCATTACATAATGTAAAAGACATTGCTTACCCTCCAACCATGGTAATCACTGGCGACCACGATGATCGCGTTGTGCCAGCACATAGTTTTAAGTTTGCTGCCACATTACAAGAGCATCATAAAGGAACAAATCCAATACTGATACGTATCGACACCAATGCCGGACATGGTGCTGGAAAACCCACAAGTAAAGTAATCGATGAAACAACAGATGTTTGGAGTTTCATTATGTATAACCTCGGCATACAACCTGTATATTAATTTCTACTAAATTTCGCAACTCTAACTATTATACCCTGAAAAGTGCAAGTATTTAAATTCGGTGGTGCATCTGTTAAAGATGCAAATTCAGTTCGTAACGTAGGTGAAATTGTAAAAGGTTTTGCTCAAGAAAAATTACTGATCGTAATTTCCGCTATGGGTAAAACCACCAATATGCTCGAAAGATTAACGCATGCGTATGTAGAACAAACAGGTAAAGCCAAACAGATTTTTGATGAATTTAAAACATATCACGAAAACATAATTCAAGAGTTAATTGAAGATATCCAACCAAACGGTTTTGACGATATTGAAAATACATTTATTGAATTAGAGTGCTTAATCGGTGGAAATCCAGAAGGAAGCTACGACTTTAATTACGACCAAATAGTTTCTTTTGGGGAAATTGTAAGCACGAAAATTGTCAGCATATATTTAAATCAAACGAACGTAAAAAATAGATGGGTAGATGCCCGTAATTTCATTCATACCGACGCTAACTACAGAGAAGGGAGGGTAGATTGGGAAAAGACATCAAGCCTAATACATAACAAGCTGAAACCTTTGATTGAAAAGCAAATTATCATCACCCAAGGATTTATAGGCAACTCAAATAACAATAACACCACAACTCTTGGTAGAGAAGGAAGTGATTACAGTGCCGCCATTTTTGCCTATGCACTAGAAGCTAGCAGCCAAACCATTTGGAAAGATGTGACTGGAGTTCTTAATGCCGATCCTAAAAGATTTAAGGACACAACTAATATTGAGTTCTTGACATATAACGAAGCGATAGAGCTAGCCTATTATGGAGCAACAGTAATTCACCCAAAAACAATACAACCACTACAAAGCAAGAATATCCCACTATTCGTTAAGTCATTTATCGACCCAAAAGCCAAGGGCACATTGGTGAGTAACCAAATTCATGATAGCATACAAACACCGATGTTTATTATAAAAGATAAGCAAGCATTGGTTTCTATATCAAGCAAAGATTTCTCCTTCATTGTAGAGGAAAACCTGAGTAAAATATTTGAATTCTTCGCCACCCACAATATTAAAACCAATTTAATGCAAAACTCCGCAATAAGTTTTAGTGCGTGTGTGGATTTTGACCTTCTAAAGTTAAAACATTTACAAGCAACACTATCTGCTCAATTTATTGTTAAAGTAAATTCAGATTGTGAGTTGTTTACAGCTCGAAACATCCAAGAAAATCAAGGCATTGAATACCTAAAAGGAAAGAAAATTCTTTTGGAGCAACGTACTCGCAGTAGTGCACAATTTGTAGTGAGCGATAAAGAGAACTAAGGCCATTCGTAAAAACTGCATTTGTAAGAATTATAAAATTGATTTATCTAAAAAACAACCCTATATAAAAGCAAACAACATGGATCAAAACAACAATTTAAGCAATTTGGGGCCATTTAGAGCTATCGCCAGTTGGATGGTTTGCATGTATCATTCGTCTTTTATAATTAGCCTTTATTACCCAACTTTAGCTAAAATGCTTAATTGGGGGCAGGAAGGAGTTTATGTGTTTTTTGTCATTAGCGGTCTTGTGCTTCCTTGGTCGATGGTTAATGGAAATTACGAATGGAAATTTGCTGGCAAATTTCTCTTAAAACGTTTTACCCGACTTTATCCTCCTTTGGTTTTATCAATTTTAGCTTGGTTACTTTATTTTTACAATGGCTCGGGTTATTTAGATTGGACAATTTTGAAAAAAGCACTTGATACAATGCTGTTAATTGTGCCCTTCTTGGGATCAGAATGGATTAATAATTTATACTGGACATTATTCGTGTTGTTTCAGTTTTATTTCTTTCAAGCTATTGCTTTTCCTTTCTTAGCAAATAAAAACAGTTGGGTTCGTCGTATCGCTTTTCTTTCTACGCTTGGATTATCCTTTGTGGCCTTATTATTCCCAGGCCTTAAAGACTTTAAAATAGCGCTTACGTTTCATCTTCCTATTTTTAGTATGGGCATGCTTCTCTGCCTTTATTTAAAGAAAATCATAGTCTTCCTTGAGTTCTTTGTCGCTTTGTCTTTAGCAACCTTAACGAGTGCCTATTTAACTGGAAACTTATATGGATGTGGATATCATATCACCATAGTTGCAACACTTACTGTATTCGGTGTTTTGATACTGAAATGGGTGCCGAAATGGCTAGATTTCATTGGTAAAATATCCTATTCTTTTTATTTAATTCATGGCGTGGTAATCTATACTGTAATCTACTATTTGCCAGAATTCAAGAATTCTACCTATGGCTCTATTTTAACCTTTCTTTTAATTCAAGTTATCGCTATTTTGGCCTCCTGGTTTTTCTATAATTTAATAGAAAAACCGTCAGCAAACTGGGCCAAAAAAATCAGCTACAAGCCAGGCTTGAAAGAAGATTAGGTCCTTTGTTTGAATTTATGTTCTTAAACCCTTAATTTTAAAACTATTACAACATATTAATTGTGCTTTTGGGTAGCCATAAACTGATAGTCTTTTAGTATGACATCAATAAAATCGATGGCATTTAATTCAGAAGTAATATTTGTTTTTTTGCAAATTGCGGCTTTCGTTTCTTCGGCAAAATATTGCGCATCTGCATAGTTCTTTTTTTGAATTTGCCGTTGTACAGTTTTAATTAAATTCAAATCCTTATCCGACAATGAAAGGACTTCATTAAATGTCACCAGATAATCCGGGTTCGGAGTTGGAGAAAACAGCGTAGATTGCAACCCCGCCTTCAACTTTAATCGAATCACAGTAGTTCCTGCTGCCATATCAGCTAGCCGCTGTCCTTTACCACTTGCGGCAACCACAATTAATGGAATTACACCCATGCCTCCTATACCAAATTCTAGCGGCGTAATAATCCATCGTAAAAAGTAATTTACAAATGCTGGCCGCCCGGCATCAAGCATAACAACACGAATCCCAATGGTCTTTTTACCAATACTTTGCCCCTCCAAAAACATCTCGCAAATGAGGTGATATAAAAAAACAGGAAGATAAAAAACTAACTGAAATGTAAAACTCAAATCATACTGCAATGACGAGGACTTAATAATTTCGTAAGTAATAAAGAAATATGCAAACATCACACCCCAATCGAGCAGGGCTGCCAATGCACGATCGCCAACGCCGGCAACCTCATATTCTATCTCTACATTATTTGCTGTCAAAACCTTTACGGTAGCCATAACTTATATTTTCTTACTCTAAAAAAAACGATGTAACATTCCCTCTGCTTAATTAAACTTACAATAGGGCACCATCCTAGAGGGTTATTAGCACCTCAATTGAATCAACACTATAAAAGATTTTGCCTCTGAAATCGGTTCATTTATATGTTTATGCATTTATTACTTTTGCAACGATGCAATCGCAACATAAATCCAAAATAAAATATCTTAATTTCATTTTCATGCGCAAGATACTATTTTTCTTACTTTTGATTCCTATGCTCTCCTCGGCTCAATTATTAACGCCATTCGAGAAAAGCAACGGAGTTGCCACTGCAACACTTATTGAGTGCCTAAGCTATTATCAAGAACTTAAAAATCAATTTCCAGATTTCATCAAGATCGAAGATCCTGCTCTTTCAGCAAACAACCTACAGTACCACAATGCCGGGCAAATAAAGCTAATTCAAATCACTAATTTTAATGCCCATGGCGAGAAAATAAAAATCTTTATAAACAACAATATTCACCCTGGCGAACCCGATGGCGTTGATGCCTGCATGATGCTAGCGCGGGACTACCTTTCGAAAACCGAATTTAAAAGACAATTAGACGAAGTGGAACTTTATATAATCCCAATTTACAATACGGGAGGGACCCTACGCAGAGGATGCTGTAGCAGAGCAAATCAGTATGGCCCCGACGCCTATGGATTTAGAGGCAATGCGTTAAACCTTGACCTCAACCGCGACTTCATCAAGTGCGATGCCATGGAAACAGAAGTCTTGGAAAACTATTTCCATAAAATCAAACCGCACCTTTTTATTGACACCCATGTTAGCGATGGCGCAGATTACCAATACATCATGACGCTCATCGCCTCCCAACATAATAAATACCAAAATCAAGCCATGGAGCAATTTCAACAGAATATTTTCTTGCCTATGCTTTATGGAAGTATGCAATCTCAAACGGAGGAAATATGCCCATATGTAAATCTTGATCATGAAACTCCAGACTCCGGAATCACGGGATTTATGGAAACAGCACGCTACAGCTCCGGATACACTTCAATGTTTAATTGCTATAGTTTTACTGCGGAAACGCACATGCTTAAGCCTTTTAACAAACGGGTAAGAGCCACGCACACACTGCTAAAAAGCATGATTGGACTGGCCGTAGAACATAAATTAGAACTCTTTAATTCATTAAACGATGCAGACAAAATAAGATCGGAACAAAATAGTGTTGCACTGAAATGGCAACTGGATACATCGCGTTTCGAAAATTTATTATTTAAAGGATATCATCCATATTACGACTTGAGCAAAACCACAGGACAACAACAACTTTACTATGACAGAAACAGACCTACTAA
Organism: uncultured Bacteroidota bacterium; assembly: GCA_903850915.1. GTDB lineage: Bacteria > Bacteroidota > Bacteroidia > UKL13-3 > UKL13-3 > CAINMV01. The sequence goes on along the minus strand of CAINMV010000033.1, from coordinate 52,066 downwards.
AAAAAACATCAAGTTCTTCGACACCTATCAAATCGCAAAAAGTGTGACATATCCTAAGGCCTATGTAATGCCTTACGACTGGTACGTGAAACTAAACTTAGAACGATACAATTTAAAAATAATCATAACGCACGATACTATAATTAAAGTAAAAGAGTATACCAATGTTAATTACACCGTGAAGAAAACCCCATACGAAGGTAATGTAGGGGTATTGTTCAATGGATGTGATGTTATCACGACATCTCAAAAGCTAGACGGGAATTGGGTGTTGATAAAGTTATCCGACAACATGCGATTTAAAAGATTTCTTGCCGAAGCTTTAGAACCTGAAAGTCCGGAAGGTTTTTTCGCTTGGGGTAAGATGAATAGTTTTCTTCAACAAAAGGAAGGCTTTAGCGATTACGTTTGGGATAAGCGAGCAGAAAGTATTTTGGCAAACGACTCTTCATTAAACTTGCGTTTTGAAGCGCAAAAAAAAGACCCAGCATTCAATGCAGACAAGGATAAACAGTTGAACTTCATTTACCAAAACAGCCGCTATTTTGAACCTTCTTATTTAAAATATCCTATCTTTAGAATCGAGAATTAAAACTAATTTTGTGGCATCCATGTATTCTATTATAGTACGCATTCTTTTTATATTAACGCCTGAGGCTGCGCATACGTTTACCATGCAATTCATGCGCATTATTTTATACTTTCCTGGTATAAAACCTCTTCTTAAATACATTTATAAAAATGAAAAGCCCGTGAAGTTTTTAGGCTTAACGTTTAAAAATAAGGCGGGGTTGGCCGCAGGTTTCGATAAAAATGCGAAATATTTAGAAACACTTGAAGCATTTGGATTTGGATTCGTCGAAATTGGAACTGTAACTCCGAAACCACAATCTGGAAACGAAAAACCTCGTTTATTCCGACTGCTAAGTGACAAGGCTTTAATAAACAGAATGGGCTTTAATAATGAAGGCGTCGACGCAATATACCATCGACTGAAAAACAGGAATACCTCTATAATTATTGGTGGTAACATCGGAAAAAACAAAAGCACACCCAATGAAGAAGCCGCCAATGACTATGCTTTATGCTTTCAAAAGCTTTACGACGTATGCGATTATTTTGTCATTAATGTGAGTTCCCCCAATACACCCGGACTAAGAGCACTTCAAGATAAAGAAGAGCTGAAGAAAATTATTTCCCGATTGATGGTTATACGCGGCGAATTCATTAATGAAGGGAAAACCCAGAAACCTATTTTATTAAAAATAGCACCAGACTTAACCAATGAACAGCTTGATGAAGTGGTTGAGGTTGCCGACGACACCTTTTTAGATGGTTTAATAGCAACGAACACAACGATAAGTAGAGATCAGCTTACAACAGAGCTGGAAAATATCGCTAAAATCGGTGCTGGTGGATTAAGTGGCGCTCCGCTAACTAAAAAATCAACGGAGGTATTGCGCTATTTAAGAACCAAAACTAAAATCCCAATTATGGCAACCGGTGGTGTAATGAATGCTGCCGATGCAAAAGAAAAATTAGCGGCCGGAGCGCAATTGGTGCAAGTATACACCGGCTTTATATATTCGGGGCCAAGCTTAATCAAGGAGATTGCATTGCAAGAATAGGCTTTCAGCAATTTAATCGTCACCTAACCTTTGAATTCTCTTTAACAAAATAATCACATCATTTAAAGAAGAATAGTTTTTAGCGTACTCCATGTCTGAAGCAATGGTGTCTTTTTCATGAATACTATACGAGGTTTTCAAAACACCAGGACGGATTTTAGGCAAGGTTACTACGTTGCTCTGGCTAATTCCAACCCACGTTTTCCTACCCCGAATGACATTTAGAATATTTGCAAAAAAACCAAGTTTATGTCGCACAAAAACAAACAAAACAGGGCTCAAAGGCAGTAAAGTTAATGCTATAACGATATCTGTGAATCGCTTGTTATATTTCGACTCTTGGGTGTTCAACGCATAATTTACTGAACTTGTAAACACCTCCCCTGCAGCGTTCTTCGAATTACTTCCTATTGCAAAATAAACCTGCTCGTTAAAAAACTTATACGTAAACCGATTACCCGATTTCTCCATCATAGAGATAACCTCCTTCCAAGAAATTTTATTTGTGACGAAGATTAATTCATCCGAAGGATAAAGTGTTAATATTTTATCTAATCGTGTGTAATGCCCGAGGAAATCGGGGTTTAATTCCTCTGTTTGTTGGGTGCCTGCATAACCGTTGATTCGAAAGGAATCGGTGTTTTTAAGCATAAGCTGACTTAACGCTGTTAAATCCAAGGCATCGCCAACAGCAACAATTCGTTGAAACTCTTTATTATACCAATTCAGTCGTTTATACTGAAGCAATTGCCAAACCCATCGCAATAAAAATAGAACTAGGAAATTGGCAGCTCCACCTATTAATATCAAAGCTCTTGATGCGCGAAAATCTTCACCTAGAAAAGCATAAAAAACGCTTATTGATATAGTGCCTAACAGCATCCCATAAAATAAAGAAGCTGTTTTAGGGAATGCTTTTGCATAATTATTGGTAAAAAAAAGTCCCGCTAGCCACAAGAATATATAAACCGGCAAATTAAACTTATACAGGCTTTCTGGGAACCTGCCGAATCCATGAAACTTGAAATCTTCATAAATCGATATCACCAAAAACATGATGGCGGTCATCGCTATGGTGTCGATAAAGGGACGTGTGAAAAAATTTAAAAACCGAAACACCAATGCAATACTTGCCCTAATATATACCGCACTGTTTATTAACAAAGAAAACAACGCTGCTTTTTGAGATGCAAAATGCTTGCGAGCAAAAATGATCATGGCCTTGTAAAAAACAAACACATAATTCAAACTGCCTTTTTTTGTACTTTCGCCCTTGTAGTGAATGATGGTGGTACCTGGATAATAATAATTTTTATAGCCCGCTTGCGTAATTCTATACGATAGGTCAATATCCTCACCGTACATAAAAAACTGCTCATCAAATGCCCCAATGCTATCTATTACCGATTTACGCATCAACATAAAAGCACCACTTAAAACATCTACGGGATGTATCTCTTGATTATCAAGAAACCCAAGATGGTATTTACCAAAAATCTTTGATTTTGGGAAAACCACACTCAATCCAAAAATTTTATAAAACGCTACCTCTGGAGTAGGAAGCCCCCTTTTTGACTCTGGCAAAAACTTACCTACGCCATCAATCATTTTCACGCCCAAACCACCTGCATCACTCTTGAGCTCCATAAAGTCGATTATACGCAAATATGTATCCTCCGCAACTACAGTATCTGGATTTTGCAATAAAATGTATTTACCCTGCGCTAGTGCTATAGCTTGGTTATTCGCAACACCAAACCCAACGTTATGTTTATTAGCAATAACTATAACCTTCGGGAAATATTCTATAACCATCTCAATAGAACCATCCGTGGAGTTGTTGTCCACTACAAAAATTTCAGAGTCAATGCCATGCAATGCAATTTCCACCGACTGCAAACACAGATGCAAAAAGTACTTCACATTGTAGTTTACGATTATAATGGAGAGCTGCATGAGAAAAGAAACTGGTTGAAGTTGGGTTTGGCCGGTAAAAATAACGTATTTATTCATAAGTCTAAATTATAGAATAGCAAACTTGATTGCAACGAATAAAGCATTGTTATTATTAGTAAGGATTGCGTTTTGAAACAATCAGAAAATAAATTTAATTTGCACCATGATCTTAAGCGACAAAAAAATCTTAGAAGAAATAGAAAAAGGAACAATTCTTATTGAACCTTTCCGACCTAACTGTCTTGGAACAAATAGCTACGACGTGCATTTGGGTAAATACTTAGCCGTATATACCAACAGAGTTTTGGATGCCAAACAACATAACAAAATCGAAGAAATCGTCATCCCAGAGGATGGAATAATTTTACATCCTGGAACTCTGTATCTCGGGGTCACGGAAGAATATACAGAAACGCATAGCCATATTCCATTCTTGGAAGGGAAATCTTCTACCGGTAGACTAGGTATCGACATTCATGCTACCGCCGGAAAAGGTGATGTTGGCTTTTGTAATACATGGACTCTTGAAATATCGGTAACCATGCCCGTGCGCGTTTATGCAGGAATGCCTATTGGACAGTTAATTTATTTTGTTGTAGAAGGTGAAATAGAGGTTTCGTATAATAAAAAACGCGATGCAAAATACAATAAGCGCAGTTTGAAACCCGTAGAAAGTATGATGTGGAAGAATAAATTTTAAAAAGAATGGTGATATTAAAACACCCCTGTTTCTGATAATGAAAAGATTAATACTTTAAGGAAACACGGCAATGCCCTTCAATTTTAGAATTGTAAACTCCTTCCGAAATACACAAAAAATCGTTTTTTGCTCAAAAAAGCAATAAAAAGCAGAAATTAGACCCGAATTTTAGCCAAATAATAGCTTTGTTCCTCTATTCGTATTGAACATTAATGAAAATTACATTTGTTTTTTCCACAACACTAAAAAAACATCACTTCTGTTTTTTTCTATCCCGAAAAAAGCTACCTTTGCAATCCCAAAAATCACGATTTAGTACCCTATTTTAATCATGGCTAATACAGGCAAAATTTCTCAAATCATTGGTCCGGTAGTTGACGTAGCATTCACAGATGCTGGCGCTACTTTACCAAAAATCTACTCCGCTCTTCACATTAAACGACCTAACGGCTCGGTGCTAGTGCTTGAAACACAGCAACACCTTGGCGAAAACACTGTTCGTGCCGTTGCCATGGAAACTACCGATGGTTTAACTCGCGGTACTATCGTGGAAGATATGGGCGTTGCAATTTCAATGCCAGCAACCGACGATATTCGCGGACGATTGTTGAATGTTGTAGGCGAAGGTATTGATGGTTTGGGCGAACTAGACAGAACTAAAGTTTCTCCAATTCACCGCGATGCTCCTCGTTATGAGGACCTTACAACATCGGCTGAGCCATTATATACAGGTATAAAAGTTATCGACTTACTTGAGCCTTACGCGAAAGGAGGTAAAATTGGTTTATTCGGTGGTGCTGGAGTAGGAAAAACAGTGTTAATCATGGAATTGATTAACAATATTGCAAAAGCATACAGCGGGATGAGTGTATTTGCTGGTGTGGGTGAACGTACACGTGAAGGTAATGACTTATTGCGTGAAATGATTGAATCTGGCGTTATTAAATATGGCGACGATTTTGTTCATGGTATGGAAAAAGGAGATTGGGATCTATCTAAAGTTGATAAAACAGAATTAGCAAAATCACAAGCAACCCTCGTTTTCGGACAAATGAACGAGCCACCAGGTGCACGTCAACGAGTTGCCCTTTCAGGATTAACAATCGCTGAATATTTCCGCGATGGAGATGAAAAATCTGGCGGTCGCGATATCTTGTTCTTTATCGATAATATCTTCCGGTTTACACAAGCCGGTTCTGAGGTATCCGCGCTTCTCGGACGTATGCCATCAGCAGTAGGATATCAACCAACATTAGCCTCAGAAATGGGTGCGATGCAGGAGCGTATCACCTCTACAAAACGTGGTTCAATTACTTCTGTTCAAGCTGTATATGTTCCTGCGGATGACTTAACTGACCCTGCTCCTGCGACAACATTTGCCCACTTGGATGCAACCACTGTATTAAGTCGTAAAATCGCAGAGTTAGGTATCTACCCTGCAGTTGACCCCTTGGATTCAACCTCCCGTATCCTAAGTCCCCAAGTATTGGGTGACCACCATTATAATTGCGCTCAACGTGTTAAATTAACGCTACAACGCTACAAAGAGTTGCAAGATATCATCGCCATCCTAGGTATGGATGAATTAAGTGAAGATGACAAATTAGTTGTTTCTCGCGCTCGTCGTGTTCAACGATTCCTTTCTCAACCATTCCACGTTGCAGAGCAATTTACGGGCCTAAAGGGTCAATTGGTAAGCATTGAAGATACCATCAAAGGGTTTAACATGATTATTGATGGAGAATTGGATCATTTGCCTGAAGCTTCGTTCAACTTGGTTGGAACTATTGAACAAGCTATCGAAAAAGGAGAGAAATTAATTGCAGAATCTAAATAACGATTGTCAATTTAAAAACTGACAAAATTAGAATAACATACCGATGCAACTAGAAATAATAACCCCTGATAAGAAATTATTTGAGGGAGAAGCAACAGGAGTATCATTACCCGGAAGTGATGGTTCATTCAAAATTCTGAATCACCACGCCCCTATGGTAGCCTCGTTAAAGAAAGGCATAGTTAAGGTAGATACTACAGAAGGTTCACAGGAATTTGCCATTAACGGTGGCATCGTCGAATGTGGCGATAACAATGTAGTGGTTTTGGCTTAATTATTAATAGTTTAGACAACTAAAAAAGAAAAGCCGACTTGCAAAACAAGTCGGCTTTTTTATTGCTTATCTGACCAAAAAACGCCATGCCTTTCGAATTATTATATACTTATTTCCCAGCCATCATTAAGGCTATTGGGGATTTTTGCACTGTTTTTTATATTCGAATAATGTTTAGCTTTGCCCATAACTCAACCACCACGTCGATTCTAATTTACAATCTGCGCAAGCGATGAAAAAAAACCGAAATGCAAAAGCTACGGCACCTTCCAAAGAAAGCAAGAAAAAAGAAGTGCCAAATAAAAATCTAAAAACCATCATCATCGGTATTGTCTTAGTTCTCACTTTTGCTGCATATATCCCCGTTTTAAGTGCCGGATTTATTAACTGGGATGACAATCAATATGTTTATGAGAACACATTAATACGTGGTTTCTCACAACTAAGAACCTTAGTTTCAACGCCATTGCAAGGCAATTATCACCCGATCACAATGCTATCTCTTGCATTTAATTATTCCATATCGGGATACCATGAATGGTCCTATCATTTGCTGAATTTACTGCTTCATCTGGCCAATACATATCTTGTTTTTAAGTTAGCATTTCGCCTAAGCAAACAAAACTTAATTATCGCCATCACAACTGCATTGCTCTTTGGCGTGCATCCCATGCATGTTGAATCTGTAGCCTGGGTGGCTGAAAGAAAAGATATGCTATACTCCTTCTTTTTTCTAATCGGACTTATAAGTTATATCAACTTCATAGAAAAAAAAGAAACAAAATACTACATACTTTCAATCGTTTGGCTCACGCTTTCTTTACTCTCAAAGCCCGCTGCTGTTGTATTTCCGCTTTGTTTGTTTGCCATCGATTTGCTTTTCGAACGAAAATTTGAATTTAAAACTATAGCAGAAAAGACACCTCATTTCCTCCTCGCGCTCATCGTTGGTATACTTACCGCCACTGCACAAAAAAATGTGGGTGCAACAGAAAGTATCACTGCCATTGGCATTGGCACTCGCTTACTCTTTGGATGCTATAGCTTTATGATGTATTTCTTGAAAATGATTGCACCCATCAACCTCGCTCCTTTTTACCCCTTCCCCTCCGTAAAAGAAGCCTTGCCCTGGTTGTATTATATTGCTCCTGTTTTCTTTGTTTCTATTGCAGCGCTGTGCCTTCTCACCTTCAAGAAAAACAAGATCATCACATTCGGCATTTTGTTTTATTTTATTAATATCTTACTAATAATGCAGTTCTTTATTGTAGGCCGTGCCATTGTTGCTGATCGATATTCTTACATGCCCTATGTTGGGATGTTCTTGATTTTTGGATGGTTGCTAAGTGCATTAAAAGCGAAGTACAATCTTAATCCTTATTCCATCCTTGTACCCTTAGGATTACTTTTCACAGGCATGTCCTACGCCCAAGCATCACACTGGAAAAGTGGTGCCACTTTATGGGAACACGCCATTGAAGTGGCCCCATGCTCCAGAGCACTTCAAAACAGAGCCACTCTATATAGAAAAGAAGGTAACACAGACTTGGCGCTGGAGCTATATACTCGTGCTTTAACCTACCACGATGATGTAATTGAAGATGCCATTTTAACGAACCGTGGCAATATCTATTTTGATAAAAAACAATACGACTTGGCACGTGACGACTATTCCAACTCAATTAAGCTTAATGCAAATGATTATTTGAGTTTTGAGAATAGGGCATCTGCCTATCTAATGAAGCAAAAGCTAGACTCAGCAATAATGGATTTAAACACCTCACTTACATTAAAAAGCGACAACGCGAGTGCCTATTATAAAAGAGGGGTAGCATTAATGAATTCGAGCCAACACGAGGCCGCAATTCCCGATTTTAAACGTTACTTGGTTTATAAGCCAACCGATTCAGAGGTAATGAATTCAGTTGGAATTTGCTTCAGAGTGCTAAAAAACTATAACGAAGCTTTGATTTATTTCAATGCTGCAATCAACATCAGCAATAAAGCTGCTTTCTATCTTAATAGATCGTATTGCTATCAATCATTGGGGAAAATTGAGGAGGCCCGAAATGATGCATTAACAGCAAATAAAGGTGGCATGGCCATCTCCAAAGAATACGCTGCACAGCTAGGATTGAAATAGATTAATTAGGATTGGCAATAATAATGTACAGAAGGTATGCTATTCTGCTTGTTCTGCCTTGGTCTCTTGGGCTTCTACTTCTCCCCGCTGCAGTATTTCCCAAGTGTGATCAGCTAATAATTTCACCGTTGCTATGAAGAGTTTGAAAGGGAAACTTTGTCCCCATTCGGCAGGCGACACTAAAGATAATATCACCTCACCATCATTGCGTTTGTAAAGATGATAGGTCATTCCCATTGTCGGCGAAAAACGCATTGTTGCTTCATAAATTTGAAGCGAAATAGCAACACGGTCTTCTAACTCTTTGGCTTGCTCCATAATTAATGCCGCTTGCTTTTTCAACAACTCAATTTGTTGTTGGGCCTTTAAATGCATTGACTCTACTGCCTGGGCTTTAATTAGCTTGCGGTCTTCTGGTCGTATAGCCGGCGATGAAACACTTAATGGAATTGGCGCAAAGGAAGGCAATCCAGTGTAACTTTCTTCTTGATTCTCTTGCATAGTTAGCCTACAAAATTACACAATAGTATTGGTTAAATCTTGTTTACTGGATGAAAATTACTAGTTATTGCTTCAGCTTAAATGCAACCCCTGACAATGCTGGAAGATTTATGGATATTGAGTTTTCATGAGTATGCATTTTAATCACCTCTGTATCGAGCAGCTCATTATGGCCTCCTCTACCCCAAAAAACGGATGCGTCGCTATTGAAAACTTCAATATATTGCCCTGCTTTCGGAACACCAATACGATATTGAGAATGGGCTTTATCGTTAAAATTAAGCACCACAATCAAATGGTCCATTTCATTTTCACCTTTACGGATAAAAACCAAAATGCTGTTCTCTGTGTCGTCGCCTGCAATCCATTCAAAACCATTGGCATCAAAGGAGCGCTCATAAAGCGCAGGCTCCGATTTGTACGTATGGTTAAGTTGCTTTACTAAATTTTGAATACCTCGATGTGAGGGATGTTCTAATAAATGCCAATCGAGGCTAGTTGCAAAATTCCATTCAGCGTCTTGCGCAAATTCATTACCCATAAAGAGCAGTTTAGCTCCCGGATGCATCCACATATAAGTATATAACAATCTAAGATTGGCATATCGATTCCATTCATCGCCAGGCATTTTCCCAATCATCGATGACTTTCCATGCACAACCTCGTCATGACTTAAAGGCAGCATAAATCGCTCGGTAAAGGCATATAGAAAACTAAAGGTGATATCGTTATGGTGGTGCTTTCGGTAAATGGGTTCACGTTTAAAATAAGTTAACGTATCATTCATCCAACCCATCATCCATTTCATACCAAAACCTAACCCATTTTTATTTGTTGAATGTGTTACACCTGGCCAAGTACTACTTTCTTCGGCAATCATCTGGACTCCAGGAAATTGAGAATAAATTAGGTCGTTAAGTTGTCGCAAAAACGAAATATTCTCAAGGTTTTCACTACCCCCATAAATGTTGGGAATCCATTCGCCTTCCTTTCTGCTATAATTTAACTGAAGCATACTTGCCACAGCATCCACGCGCATTCCATCGATATGGTAATAGTCGAACCAAAAAACAGCATTACTTAACAAGAAGCTCTTCACCTCCATTCTACCTGTATCAAAAATATAACTCTTCCAATCGGGGTGAAATCCTTTTCTTACATCTCCATGTTCGTAAAGACTCGTCCCGTCAAATTGATGTAAGCCATGCTTATCATAGGGAAAGTGCGAAGGCACCCAATCCATAATTACAGCAATTTCAAATTCATGAAACACATCAATAAGATACATCAAATCTTGGGGTGACCCAAATCGAGCAGAAGCGGCATAATAGCCCGTTTGCTGGTATCCCCAACTTGCATCCAAAGGATGTTCCATTACAGGCATTAACTCAACATGGGTAAAACCCATTGAACTGCAATATTGCGGAAGAGAAACTGCAAGTTCACGATAAGATAGAAATCGAGATGGAAATTCTGGGTTGCGCCTCCAACTTCCTAAATGAACCTCATATACGCTAAAGGGTTTATTAAACGAATTGAATCTATGGCGTTTCTCCATCCATTTTTCATCTTGCCATGCATAGCTAAGATTACAAGTGATAGAGGCGGTTTTGGGTCTATTCTCCCAACGAAATGCAAATGGGTCGCCTTTCTCTATTAATTCCCCCAGTGCATCAACAATACAATATTTATATAAAAACGCATCTGCTATTGCAGGAATAAAGCCTTCCCATATGCCACTTTCATCCCACCTCGCAAACAACACATGTTGTGATGGATTCCAGCCGTTAAAGTCGCCAACCACAGAAACCCGCTTTGCATGTGGCGCCCAAACGGCAAAATAAGTGCCTTTATTACCAAGACAAGTAACCTCACGACTTCCTAGTTTTTCATAAATACGTGAATGCTCTCCTGATTGATACCTTTCAATATCATCAGGATTTAACAACGAAAAGGGCTGAACCGGTAGATGTATGTTTTCCAAAATACTGAGACTTTTTTACTTCTTTATTATTTTTTCAGCTTGCAATCCAATATGAAAATCTAAAGGCATTCGCTTCTTTTTTCATGAAACAAAAATACAAGAATATTATTATCCATTAGATTTGCGTAAATTTGCATATCAATTAAATTAAAGTAAAATTATGTATCCTGAAATGTTAGCCGCCCCCATGCGCCAAGAGTTAACGAGCGCGGGCTTTAAACAATTAATGACCTCCGCCGAAGTAGAATCTACATTAAATAAAAAACAAGGAACGCAGCTATTGGTGATAAACTCTGTTTGCGGGTGTGCTGCCGGCACCTGCCGTCCTGGCGTTACAGCGTCATTAAAATCAGAGAAGAAACCCGATGAACTAATTACTGTGTTTGCTGGAATGGAAGGAGAAGCGGTAAACAAAGCTCGCGAGTTTCTGCTGCCTTTCCCTCCATCATCACCCGCAATTGCGTTATTTAAAGATGGTGTTCTAGTACACATGATAGAACGTCATAATATAGAAGGTAGAAGTGCTCAAATGATTGCAGACAATCTTCAAGGGGCATACGATCAATTTTGCTAGTTTCTATTCAAATTAAATCAAAGGCTACCTCAAAAGGGTAGCCTCTTTTTTTTAAATCCATTGTGCTTAAATCCCTTACTTCCTTGCGCTTTGTATTCGCCTTGATGGTGTTTCTTTCGCATGCAACCTTTGTAACTGATGCGCAATCTTTTTTCTTCCAACAGAGGCAATGGTTAAAACAAGGATTCGTCGGCGTAAATTTTTTCTTCATTTTAAGTGGATTCATCCTTTCCTATACCTATTTCGAGAAGATTAATACGATAAAATCTTTTCAATGGAGGCGATTTTACCTCAAGCGTTTTGCGAAAATATTCCCTTCGTTTTGGTTCTCACTGCTTCTTTCTGTTTTTTTTGCGGCCGCACTTTGGCAACACCCAAATAATATAAAAATACTTTTCGCAAACCTTTTTTTAATTCAAGCATGGCTTCCTGATAGTTATTATCAGTGGTTCTTAAACCCTCCTGCATGGAGTTTATCGGTCGAGGTGTTCTTTTATTTGCTATTCCCTTTTTTTATCTTGTTAGTCAAAAAGACAAGCGAATTTTCGTTTTCATTGTCCGTGTGTGCTTTGATCGGAATTCAAGGAATCGCAACCTATTATTTTAATGAATGGGCTTTGCCCAAATTTTGGTTCTACCTTTTCCCCATTTCAAATCTGATACTTTTCCTCACGGGGATTCTTTTGTTTCTAATAACAAGGAACATGAAATCAACGATAATGTATAAATATGCCACCGAACTTGAATTAATCAGCTTACTTTTATTTGGATTGGCAATCTGGATTTCACCGGTGATACCGGATACTTTTAAATTCATCGGATATTATTTGCCTTTTGCCGCACTTGTTGTTTTCATATTTAGCTTTCAAAAAGGAGTCATCTCTTATTTGTTAAGCCAATCCATTCCTGTTTATCTCGGGAAAATTAGTTTTCAATTCTACCTATTGCATTTCCTCTCAATTTGGTTTTGGTGCGATATGGACTTTTTATATTTCCGATCCCTTTCCCAAAACACCATCGTTGTATTGAGTTTTTTATCCACAATAGCGGCATCCTCAATTACTTATCACACCATTGAATTGCCTCTTCAAAAGCTGTTTAAAACGCCCACTGGCAAAGCATCCCCAATGATACGCTAAGTCGTTTTTCCGAACATTAAGTGGGATAAAATTGTTTTTTTGCTTGAACTGTAGCCCATCTGTCTGGTTTAGCAATGCTTACTTCTATAATTATTACAAAATTATTTTTGTTATATTTGAATAAATATACATATTTGCATACTTACACCCTTTAATTAAAAGGAAACATGATTAGAAAATTTACTCTCTTATTGTTCGTGTCGTTTACCTTAAATGCTTTGTCTCAGCAAGATGGGTATCAAACACATTTCCAATTCAATGAAATGTCTTACAATCCTTCGTATGCCGGAAAGGTTAAAGAGAAGATGTGTGTTAGTATGCTTATTCATCAGCAGTATGCGGGCTTTAAAAGTGATTTAATAAAAAAAGAAAATAGTGGAATGCAGGATTTGCTGCCGTATAATATCGGTGCATCCACTCAGTTTTTAAATATCTCTGCACGCTTATTTAAGAGAATTGGAGTAGCTGTAAATATAATCAATGATAAGATAGGGCCGCAAACATATATTTTACCTAAACTTAGTTTATCTTATTATCAAGTATTTAACGACAACAGTGAGTTCTCGGTTGGACTTTACTATGGTCAAATGCAAAAGTCGTTAGATGGAAGCAAGCTTAGAGCCTTGTCTACCTTACAAAACGGAACCATCGACCCTTCGGTTCCAATGAGTTTAATAACAAGTAAATTACAAAGTGACTTAGGTGCAGGTCTTCATTATTTTAGCCAGTCTCGGAACAATTTAAATGTCGGTGTTTCAGCAGCACATCTTCTTGAATCTAAACTAACAAACAAAAACGCAACCAACGGTGTAGCGTTCTCTTCTATCACACGCCACTATTATGGCAATGCCTCTATGGATTTTGATATTGGCCAATCGGGTAATTGGGTATTACAACCAAATGTACTAGTAAAGTATGGCGCTAAAATGCAAGTTGACTTAAATGCGCTTGCTTATTTCCAACAAACCTATTATGGTGGATTATCTTTTCGTCAGGGCGACAATATCAACTTAATGGTTGGTTATGTTCAGGGCGACTTCAAAGTTGGCTACGCTTTCGATTTCGTTGTAAACGGATTAAAACCGGGTAGCCGCACAACACACGAAGTATTTGTTCAATATTGCAAGAGCATAAGTACCAAAGAGAAAACATACCGTTATATCCTGAATCCTCGCCACATGAAGGATTCAAACTATTAATAAAGAACTTACTTTAATAAGTAAAAAAAATAAGAGTCGTAAAATAAAATACAAAAGCAGTCGTTAATACATTGAATCTTAACCGAAAGGAAAAAGACCCAAAGGAATAAGTTTTAATAAATAATAAAGATTTTATACTGAAAACTTGTTTAATTCAGTGTTTTTTTTAAATTTGCAATCTATAATTAGTATAACAATGCGTAAAAGTTTTCAATTTCTGTACCTTCTGGTAATGGCAATAGTCATTTTGGCCGGTTGCACAGGTAGTGATAATGGCCAAATGCTCGGGGTTCCATATCGTCCTATTTGGACTCACCCAATGCCGTTTGGAATGATTTACGTTCCTACCGGTACGTTCCATATGGGGCAGAGTGATCAGGAAGTTGGGTCTCATCAAATCCACCGTAACAAACAGGTTTCAATTCCTGGTTTTTACATGGATGATACTGAGATTTCCAATAACGAATATCGTCAATTCGTTTACTTTGTTTCAGATTCCATTTTCCGTGAGAACATGGCCGCAAATGATGAAGACACTTATAAAATATCAATAGATGAAGAGTCTGATGATCCTTACAAAATAATTAACTATAGAGCAAAAATAGACGAAGAGTCGCAAGAAGCTAAGGATGCTGCTCAATTAATGCAATATAAGCCCGGAGAGCGTTTCATGCATCGTCGCCAATTAGATGTTCGTAAACTAATATACAAATACGAAATTTTCGACTTCCAAGCAGCTGCACGTTCTGCGAAAGTTCAAAGTACTGAAGATTTAAAATCATCACATAGCGATGAAGATCACTCACACTTTATAAGAAAATATAAAGTTCAAGTTTATCCAGATACATTAGTTTTTGTGCGCGATTTCGCATACTCTTATAATGAGCCAATGGCTGAAAACTATTTCTGGCATCCAAATTATGATGACTATCCTGTGGTTGGCGTAAACTGGAATCAAGCCAATGCCTTTAGCTGGTGGAGAACGCGTCATATGAACGACTGGGCCATTTCAGTTGGTGATTTGGAGCGCACACAGTTTTTATTGCCTACTGAAGCTCAATGGGAATATGCAGCACGTGGCGGTCGCGATGAAAGCATGTTTCCTTGGGGAGGTCCTTACATAAGAAATACAAAAGGTTGCTATTTAGCCAACTTTAAACCGGGAAGAGGAGATTATCGTGCAGATGGTGGTTTCTATCCTGTAAAAATATACTCTTATTTCCCTAACGATTACGGCTTGTATAATATGGCTGGAAACGTTTCAGAATGGACTTCAAGTGCTTACTTAGAATCTGCCGTTTCTGTGGTAGATGATATGAGTCCAGATTATAAATACCAAGCCAAGGACGACGAACCAGAAACCTTTAAACGTAAGGTAATTCGTGGTGGTAGTTGGAAAGATGTAGGGTACTATTTAGAGTGCGGTAGTCGCCTCTACGAATATCAAGATACTTGTAAGTCTTTCCTTGGATTTAGAAACATCCAACCATACATGGGTCGTTCAAACAAGGACAAACAACGCTAATTGTATTCAACTACAATTCGGTTCTTTATTTTTTTTAATCTTATTTTTTTTAACCATATTTCTTAACCTATTTTTTTTAATTTTTAATTTTTTTAACCATCCACACACACATGAAAAAGAGTTTTTTCGAAAGCAAAGGAGCTAAGCGTTTTTTAGCAATGGCTTATGGATTAGGAGCCTCAATTGTAATTTTAGGAGCCATGTTTAAGATTTTGCACTTAAAATTTGCAAATGAAATGCTAACAATTGGTATGACAGTGGAAGCAATTATTTTTGCTATCTCTGCTTTTGAACCACCTCATCAGGATATCGACTGGAGTTTAGTTTACCCAGAGTTAGCCGGAGAAGAAGGAGATGCTGGAAAAAACAAAAAAAATACAGGAAGCGTTTCTGCTCAATTAGATAAAATGCTAATAGATGCTAAAGTAACACCTGATTTAATCGGAACTTTAGGAACTGGATTGAAATCATTAAGCGAAAATGTACATAGCATGTCAAACCTTTCGAATGCGGCTACATCCACTTCTGCTTATGCTGAAAATGTTCAAAAAGCATCAAAAAATATCGAAGGCTTAAGCACATCTTATGCCAAAGCTACAGAGGCTATGAACGCTATGTCAGCTTCATCTGAAAACTCAAAACAATATGCTGAGCAAGTTTCAAAAATAACTAAGAATTTAGCTGCTTTAAATACTTTGTATGAAGTAGAATTACAAAACACTGATTCTCATATCAAAAACATGAGTACATTCTACAATAAATTAGGCAACGTATTAGGCAACTTATCGAGTGCTGAAGCTAACTCTGCTGGAGTAAAAGAAGAAATTGGCAAATTAGCTAAGAACTTGACTAACTTGAATAATGTTTACGGTAACATGTTAAACGCTATGTCGGCTGGCAGTAAGTCTTAATTAATTAATACCCAAGGTATTGATTAATATTTAAATTAAATTATATGGGCTTTTCATTGCGTATTAGTCCTTTTATTAAGTAACATAACAACCGATTAATTAAAATATAAAAAATGGCATCAGGTAATATATCACCAAGGCAGAAGATGATCAATATGATGTATCTCGTTCTGACTGCGATGTTGGCTTTGAACGTTTCTTCGGAAATCTTGAAAGCATTCTACAAGTTTGAGGTTTCGATGCAGAGCGCAGGGAAAAATCTTGATGAAGCAAATGTTAAACTTCTTGCAGCCATGGATAAAGAGGTGGATAAGCAAGGAGAAAAAGCAAAACCTTTTAAAGATAAAGCATACGAAGCTAAGAAAATCGCCGATGATTTTGTAAAGTATATTGAAGAAATAAAAACAATTTTGCTTGAAAAAGATACAAAGGATGGCAATAGCGCTAGAGAGGAAGATGGACAATTAAAAGCCTCTAAAGACATGGAAAGAGCTGTTCAGTATTTCTTGGAAAACAAGGAGGCTGGAGGCGATAAAGAGGCTAAAGGTAAAGAGCTAATGGAAAAAATCAATAGCACAAGAGAAGCCTTATTAGCACTTGTAGCAAATGAAGATAAAAGCTCTATTAAATCAGATTTACGTTGCGAAGATCCTCCTAAAAACAAAGAAGGAGAGCAAATGACGTGGCTAGAAGAAACATTTCATTCATTGCCTTTAGCGGCTGCATTCGCAAACTTAACTAAGTATCAAAACGACGCCAAAAAGACAGAGACTGACGTAATAAATTATCTTTCAAGTAAAATTAATGCAACAGATTTTAAATTTGATGCATTAGTTACCACAATCAACGCTGCATCTGCGTCCGTTTCTGCTGGTGGTGAATACACTGCAGAGATTATCTTAACAGCCTTCAATTCAAAACAAGACAACAAAGTATTTGTTGATGGTCAACAAATAGAGGTGAAAGACGGTAAAGGTATTTACAAAGTAAGGGCTTCCGGAGAAGGAAAACACAGTTATAAAGCTGTAATCAAAATCATTGATCCATTAACTGGTCAACCTAAAGATTATACCGCTGAAGGCGAATATCAAGTGTTCTCTCCTATTGCAACAATTTCAGCATCAAAAATGAGTATCTTTTATGCAGGTATCGACAATCCAGTTGAGATTGCAGTACCAGGATATCGTGCTAATCAACTTACTGTAGGTTGCGAAAATGGCGCTTTAACTGGTTCTAACGGTGTTTTTAATGCAAAAGTTCAAATGGGTCCAGTACGCGTTGCTAAAATAAATGTAACTGCAAAAGGTGATGATGGCTCTTCAAAGTCATTCTCAAAGGAATTTAAAATTCGCCCTTTACCTCCATTGGCTGTTACCGTTAACGGAAAAGAGGGAGGTGGTATCACCACTTCAGAGATTCAAGTTTGGAGTTTCGTGAATGCATCCTTCGGGCCTTCATTTGCTTATGACGGATTGCAATATGCTGTTAATAGCTACCAATGTATCGTTCAAACGAAAACTGGAGCTCAATCATTCAGTGTAAATGGACCTCAAGTGAGTGCTGACCTAAAAACTGCGGCATCACGTTGCAGAAAAGGAGATTTAATTATTTTTTATAACATTAAAGCTTCGAGTGCTACTGCTCCAGCTAAAAGCATTGATAGCGGTCCAGTTTTCCGTATTCAATAATCTTTATCGAACGTATCAAATATGAAAAAGGTAATTTTAACACTGCTTGTTTTGATCGCGATTTTCGCGCAATACAATTTGAATGCTCAGCAGGCACAAAAACCTCTTTATGAGACTCCGGGTACTTTCCCGAAGGAAGCCAATTCTGAACGTAAAGTGGTTCCTTGGCCTTACCTTCGCGAAGCGGATGTAATGTATTCTCGTCGAATCGAGCGCGTTATTGATACCCGTGAGAAAATCAATCTTTGCTTGAAATGGCCTAAAAACCCTTTATACAATATCATCTATAGAGCGGTTACCGAAAAAGGGACTTTAACAGCATATAAATCAGATTCGTTGGATCAAGGTTCTTTTTATACACCTGAAGATATTTTGAAACTTGGATCTTATGACAAGAACATCCAAGTTTATCCAGATCCTAACGACCCTTACTATGCAATTGATTCTGTAATCCCTGTGCGTTTTAAGCCGGAAGAAATCAGAAAATATAAACTAATAGAAGAGTGGGATTTCGATAGAAATACCTCTGAAATGTATGTTCGTATTCTAGCAATTGCCCCAATGTATCGCCCGGTAGCTGGTAGTACTGGAATTGAATTGCCTGAACAAGAAATGTTCTACATTAAATATAACGATGATGCCCGTAAACTTTTTGTGAATGAAGAGCTATTCAATCGTTTTAATGATGCCGGTCGTTTAACTGTAGATGATTTTTTTGAGCAACGTTTGTTTAATAGCTATATCACTAAAGAAAGTAATCAATTCGACTTAGCTATTCGTCAATTCGAAGAGTTTAAAGTTGATCCTTACGAAGCTTTATTGCAAGGCGAAGAAATCAAAGGAAAACTATTTGAATTTGAACACGATTTGTGGGAATACTAATACCTAAATGGCTAATAAAAAAAACCGTTATTTACATAACGGTTTTTTTATGCCTTAAGAATCCTCGTTCCTGCTATTTGTTGATGCTTTTAATCATTTTATATGCTTTCTTTTAAATAAGTTTGCATTGGTATTTATACCGCGGTTATGATTTATTTCGTGTTTCGGCAGTTATTGCGTATCACACTTCGTGTGTTCTTTAAGCACATGCATGTTTCTAACGTAGAAAATATACCCTACAACAAGCCTTTAGTTATTGCAGCTAACCACCCAGGAGCTTTTCTTGATCCCGTATTAATTGCATGCTTAATTCGAAAGCCTATTTATTTCCTTGTCCGAGGTGATGTATTTAAAAACAAATTGATTCGCTGGATATTTGAACAATTTAATATGCTTCCAGTATACCGAAAGGATGAAGGATTTGGGAATATTGAAAAAAACCACAATACCAATTCAAAGGTCGCGGATGTGCTACATCGCAATGGCATTGTTGTTATATTCTGCGAAGGCTATAGTGCCACCAATCGAAGATTACGGACTGTTTTAAAGGGCACAGCTCGCGTATGCATGGATACGGCAGTTGCTGCAAATATTGACGTGAAAATAATCCCTGCAGGCATAAGCTATACGCATAAAACCAACTTCAGAAAGTCGGTTATGTTGGACTTCTCCGCTCCCATCTCAATGCTAGATTATGTTAATTTATATCACCAACATCCGCAGAAAAGCTTCGTTAGTATCACTGCCGAATTAACTCGTCGGCTGGAACAAAACTTTGTGATTATAAAAAACGAAGAACTCGACAACTTAACTGAAACCCATTTAAATTATTTAAGAAACAACGAACGCTATACCTTCTTACCTCTTGTGGTAAGGAATAATGATAAACTATATGCCGAACGCCTTCTATGTGAAAAAATACACCGCTGTTTTGAGGAAAACCCAATTGGATTTCGAGAATTGAAAACCAAAACAGACGAATATGAAACAGCTTTAAAAACAGTTGAATTAGAAGATCGATTTTTGGTTAAAAACCCAGCGCCTATTCGACAAATGGTGCTGCTAACTCTTGGATTCCCGTTTTTTATTTTAGGTTTTATGGCATGGGGTATACCCTACATAATTTCAAAAGCAATTGCAGACAAAAAAGTTACGCGTATTGATTTTCACGATTCACTCACGGTAAATGCTACCACATTTTTATTCGGGGTAATGGTGTTCTTACTGTCAATTTTGGGCTATTTTATTTTCGGATGGTACACCATACTTTGTTACTTCATACTTCCTCCATCTTCTATTATTGCAGGTTGGCATTATGATATGGCAACAACCTTTGCCGTTGGATTCAAACCTATTTCAAATAGATCAGAATTAATAAACAAAAGAAACCAGTTGTTGAAATTGCAAAATGATTTGACCTAGTTTAATGAAACCCTAGGTCTATTATTTCAACAAATCATTCTTGCCTTTTGGTCGCATGGCATCATACCAGAAAAATCTTTTTAATAACAGCTCTTTTGTCGTCAATTCATTCACTGGATATAAAATACCATCAGGTTTACCCTTGTAATTAACACCCGTTACCTTTCCGCTATCAAGATAAATATCCATTAAATTAGAGGTGATTTTATTCACGCCAAGGTAAGCGTTGGCCTCGTCTTTAACATAGTAAACGCACTCACCTTCCTCCACGACTTTAACTAACCGAAGTTTATTTGCTTCAAAATAGCCATTGATATTGCGCCCTTTAATTTGATTAAATCTTAGTGTATCATCCACTGATGCTATAAAACAATTTCTACGCATGAGCAATTCGCTCACCTTCTGGTTTTGAAAGCGAATAGCAATCGTATCCGCCGTAAGCTGGGTGCTATCAATCCAAACAATTGGCAGGTTGTAAAAAACCATTAGAGAGTCTTTAAATCCATAATAAAGGCTATCTGCAACAGCTTGCATATTGCTTTTGTAGATTTTCACATTATGGTATGCAATAATTTTTTTTCCACGCGTGGTATCCGAAAAATAAAAGATGGTGTCGCCATGCAAATGCATGCTATCTTTCTCTATTAATTGGGTAGCTATCGCCCGATTAGAGATTTTAGTTAGCTGATTTTTGCGATCGTAATAGCCATAATTTCCGGTAACCTTAAGTTTATTGGTGGAGTCATAAACAATAATATTGCGCCAAGCGTCACCTGATTCCAATTCATTGTTCCAATTAATACTATCACACCACATCGTTTGTTGCGGTTGCCCTATTTTTACATCCTTACTAAATTGGGAGCTCCCCTTTTGCTTATCGTACCAGCCATTATTGCATGTAATTACAGTACTATCCGGTATCTTAACAATAGTGGTAAAGCCTGTAAAGAAAGCGATAGAGTGTTGGTTATCATATTTTAGAGTATCACAAGTAATATGATAATCTTTGTTTCTTAAATCTACATTTTGCTTGAAATAAGACATTTTTTGATCGGCGTAATAATAACCAGAATTACACATGAGCGTATTTCCTTTATTTGTGATTTTACCAAATACAGGGTAGTATCCTATTTTGGACTTGGTATCGTAAATCAGTTGTTCTGTATTTAATGTAAATTCTGGCTGCGTGAGTACCACATGGTTATCAATATTCGCCACTCTTGTATTGCCATCGTAATGTAGCGTGCTGCCGGTAACCGTTAGTGAATCACCTTGAACCAAACGAACGTGGCCGAAGGCGTCTATTAAATTTCGGGTGTCGTTCTTTAAAGCGCTATCACAATATAACATCAGATTGTCTTGACGAACGATGACATTATTGGTGAGTTGCTGAAACTTCTCGCCATCACGCTCGTATCCAAATAAGTCTGCATGCATAATCTCTAGCTCACTTTGCGCCATAACTCCGCTGAAAATGAAACAGAGCAAGGTGGTAAGGATAAATACTCGATTATGGAATATTTTCGTATTATTATAGTCTAGCATTATTAGTTTTGCAAAGAAACACAACAAACCTCAATTTAAGGATTAAAAAATGTTAGCAAACTATCTTTCTGAATTTCTGCAAAAGAACCTCATCGAATTTAAAAACAAAAAGTTTTTATTAGCCGTGAGTGGAGGAATGGATAGCATTGTAATGTTAGATCTATTTCACACATTAAAATTGAATATTGTAGTTGCTCACTGTAATTTCCATTTACGTGGCGTTGAAAGTGATGGAGATGAGGCTTTCGTTGTTAATTTAGGGAATCGACTTGGCATTCCAGTTTTTGTTCGTCACTTCGACATTCATTTAGAAAAAGAAAATCAACATGAAGGGACACAAGTTATTGCGCGTAATCTCAGATATGCTTGGTTTGAGTCACTTCGAAACGAACTTGAATGCGACTTTATATGCACAGCCCATCACGAAACTGACCAAGTAGAAACCATTATACAACGATTGATTCAAGGTGGCTTTCCTGAAGGCTTACAGGGCATTAAAACTATCAATGGGCCTTTGCTACGTCCTCTTATTAGTGTTAGTCATGGTGATATTTTTGATTATGTAAAAGCCCATGGACTAAACTTCAGAATTGATAGTAGCAATTCCACTGATTACTATACTCGAAATAAAGTCAGGCATATTGTTCTGCCTGCGTTAAAAGAAGTTTTTGGCGATCATTATTTAAACAATATTGCAAACGCAGGTATTCATCAACATGCCTATTCGGAGTATATTAAACAGCAGGCTTCAGCATTACTTAAGCCAATGCAGCAATGGCAAGAAATAGAGTTATCCACCCTTAGAAATACGAAAGGGAATGTTGCTCTACTTTATGAATGCCTTAAATCATATGGCTTTAACTGGACGAATTGCACTGAAATCTGCAAAGACCTTTATAGAGAACAAGGGGTTTGTTTTGAAAACAACGAACGTACTTATAAATTACACTTCGGCAACGACGCACTGCAATTAGTTGAAGTTAAGGCCATGCCAACTGCCACTGTCGTTTTTGTATGCAAAAAGGATATGATTTTACATTTCCCCGATTTAAATTTGGAGATTAAATCATACGGAACTTCCAACCATTCGAGTTATAAAAAAGGCAGTTTGTATTTTGATACCAAGCAGATTGAAGGGAATACAATTTTAATACGTTGCTGGAAGGCTGGCGATCGTTTCACACCCTTAGGAATGGCAGGAAGCAAGTTGGTCTCTGATTTTTTAAAAGATTTAGGCTTAACGCCTGCTGAGAAAAAGAAAGCACTTATAATTAGCATGAATAATACCATTATTGGGGTTGCTGAACATCGAATTGACGAGGCATATAAATGCAACATTGATACCAAAAACATTTTAGAAATTCGAAAAACGGACGTTTAGAAAATACAGAAAAAACAAATGAGTTTTTCTATTGATATTATAAACTACCAGTTCTACCTCCATCTACTGGAATATTGATACCATTAATATAGGCTGCGTATTCACTCGCTAAGAATGCAGCCACATATCCCGGCTCCTCTGGCTCGCCAAAACGGGCTGCTGGAATTTCAAGCAACATCTCTGCCTTCGCCTCGTCTTCAGGTATATTTTTCTTTATCGCGTTATTTTTAATGATTGTTTTTAACCGTTCTGTATTCGTTGCACCTGGCAAAATATTATTCACTGTAATTCCATATTGCCCAAGCTCATTGGCTAGGGTTTTGCTCCAGCTGGCAACAGCACCTCTAATGGTATTGCTAACCCCTAAATTACGAAGTGGAATCTTTACTGATGTAGAAATGACATTGATTATTCGTCCATGCCTGTTTGCTTTCATACCAGGAACAAAGGCCTGTGCCAACATTTGATTGCAAATGAGGTGTTGCTGAAAGGCATTCATAAATAGTATCGGATCAGCGTCGATGGCCTGACCTGCTGCTGGTCCACCGGTATTATTTACCAGGATATCAACTTTAGAAATTGCTGCAATCGAGTCAATTGCAGACTGAATTGATTCGACATTGGTAAAATCCGCCATAGCAAAAAAATGTTGCTGTTGCTGTGGAGTAGGCAAGGAATCTAATATACGCTCCATCGACTCTGGATTTCGAGCAATCAAGCATACAGTTGCACCACAAGCTGCCAGTTGTTTAGCGATAGCCAAGCCAATTCCTTGGGTGCTACCGCATACTACTGCTACTTTATTAATTAAATTTATGTTCATTTGATATGGAATTCGGGAATTTTTCTAGTAAGTTGCGTTGTGAAAATAAATAAAAAACCATCAATACAAATTTTACTTTTGCAAAGGTAATCGTTATTCAATTTTATTTTGTTCGTATGAAAAAGTATTTACTGTCAATCATTCTTTTTTCTTTTAATGTTTTGTTAGCACAAGCACAAACTGTGCCCAACAATAAGATTACACTTACGCCCGAGTTACTCTGGAAACTGGGGCGTGTTTCTGATCCGCAAGTAAGCCCGGATGGAAAGCAAGTTTTATATAATGTTCGATACTATGATGTAGTTGAAAACAAAGGGCAATCAGACATCTATAAAATATCTACCGATTGGAAAGTCGTGACACGTATCACAACCACCTTTCAAAATAGCGAAAGCAATGCTCGTTGGATGCCCGATGGAAGAATAGCATACTTAAGCGATGCTGGAGGTACCACTAATTTATACATTGCAGATAATATGGGCCAAAACCCCGTAAAAGCAACTGGAGTGCCATCTGGCATCACCAACTATGGCTTCAGCGTAATTGGAGATATGTTATATTATACGCTTGATGTAAAGGTGGGGAAGACGACTGAAGATTTATACCCCGACTTGCCAAAAGCAACCGGAAAAATAATTGATGGCTTGATGTATCGTCATTGGAACGCTTGGGAAGATGAGTACTACTCGCACCTTTTTGTTGTTCGTTTTAAAAACACGAGCATCGCAGAAGAGCCATTAGATGTAATGAAAAACGAGCCCTATGAAACACCAATGCAACCCTTCGGTGGTGATGAGCAGATTTGCTGGTGTCCTGATGGCTCACGTATTGCCTACACTTCTAAAAAACTTGAAGGAACAGCGAGTGCCTTTAGCACCAACAGCGATATTTACGTTTACAATTTATTTAATGGCAAAACAGAAAACCGTAGCCTAGGCAATGCTGGCTATGATCAGAATCCACAGTTTTCTTCGGATGGCTCACAATTGATGTGGCTTAGCATGGAAACCAATGGTTACGAAGCCGACAAAAACAACTTATATATTTATGATTACGGCTTGCTTACAAAACAAGTTTATACCGAAAAATTTGATTATAGCATTGAGAAAGCACAATGGAGTGTAGATGGCAAGATGATTTATTTCAATGCCGCAGTAGATGGCGTAGTGCAATTGTTCGGACTTACTTTTGGAGAAACCGAAAGCCAGATAGCGCAAATCACCAATCAATACCAAGATGTGGCAGATTTCGTGGTTGGGCAAGCGGCAAAAAACCATATTGTAATAGGCAATATAATGAGCATGAGTATGCCCAATGAGCTTTTCTTGATTAACCCCAAAGATGGCAAGTCGAAGAGAATTTCGAATGTTAACACCGACATGCTTTCACATATTAAAATGGGAAAGGTAGAGAAGAGAGAAATTAAAGCCAAAGACGGTAAGTTTATTGTAACATGGGTAATTTATCCTCCTGACTTTAACCCTAAAGGCAAAAAAAAATATCCGGCACTATTGTATTGCCAGGGCGGACCACAAAGTCCAGTAAGCCAGTTTTTTAGTTATCGTTGGAACTTTCAATTGATGGCCGCCAATGGTTATGTTGTGGTTGCGCCTAACCGCAGGGGGTTGCCTGGTTTTGGCCAAGAATGGACCGATGAAATCGCTGGTGACTGGGGAGGTGTGGCCATGGGCGATTTGCTAAGTGCTATTGATGACGTTACAAGTGAGACCTATGTAAATAAAGATAAAGTAGGTTGCGTTGGAGCCAGCTATGGTGGCTATAGCGTATATTGGCTTGCCGGAAATCATGATAAGCGTTTTAAGTGTTTTATAGCCCATTGTGGCGTTTTTAACATGAATAGCATGTATGGTTCCACCGAAGAGATGTTTTTCGTTAATCATGACTTTAAAGGGCCTTATTGGAAGGAAGAAAATATCGAACAATATAATAAATTTTCGCCGGACCGTTTTGTAAAAAACTGGGACAGCCCAATTTTAATAATACATAACGAGAAAGATTACCGTGTACCCCTAGGCCAAGGCATGGAAGCGTTTACCGCTGCGCAATCTCGTGGTATCCCATCACGTTTCCTGTATTTCCCAGATGAAGGCCATTGGGTGACTAAACCACAAAACAGCGTGTTATGGCAACGTGTATTTTTCGAATGGCTAGATACCTATTTGAAATAAAAAGAGCCGAATTAAGAGTTGCTTAAAACTCCGTTGCATCCTAATATTTAACCAAGCAAAATTTAATTTTAATTAAAAAGCGCATTCAACAAATGAATGCGCTTTTTAAATGATATAAACTAAGATGTTATTATTGTTTTTTAATTAGCTGCAACCTAGGCTATTTCCACAATTGAGGCACTTGTAGCAAACACCGCTTCTTACTGTAGTATGAAAACAAACGTTACAGATTGGAGCATCGCTCTGTTGATTTTTAATATGTTCGTTCATTTGACTCAGGCTAGCATCATCGCTGCCAATAGCTTGGCTAGCAACCGTTGGCGCAACTTCACTTATATGCGTTGACACAATTTTGCTTGACATTGGCTTCACTTCTATTTCACTAAAGTTATTGATGTTACTAGCATCAAAAGAGCGATTTGGCTTAACTTGAACTAAATCGTCATTGTGAAGGTATTCGAAGCCTAGAAGTCGGAATACAAAATCAACAATTGAATTGCAGTTCTTTATGTTATCGTGGCCTTCCACAAAACCGGCAGGTTCAAAGCGAGTAAAGGCAAATTTCTCTACGTATTCTTCCAAAGGAACACCATATTGCAAACCGATAGAAACCGCTATAGCAAAACAGTTCATTAGACTTCTAACTGTTGTTCCTTCTTTATGCAAGTCAATAAATATTTCTCCTAAAGTACTGTCTTCGTAATTTCCTGTGCGCACAAATACCGTTTGACCTCCGATTTTTACTTTTTGCGTAAAACCTTCACGCTTATTAGGCAGTCGTTTTTTCTCAACAATATTGGATAGTTTACGCTTAAAGATTGTATCTGTGCTAGAGTTAATAATTCGAATGGCGGCATTCAACACTTCATCGGGTGTTAATTCAGCAATCTTTTTATCTGCATTTTCTGCGATTATTTGCTCTACAACTTCAATGTTTACCTCCGTGGCACCATCTTCATCTTCTTTTACTTCACTTTTTGTGCTCAGCGGCTGTGAAAGTTTACATCCATCACGATATAAAGCATTTGCCTTTAAACCTAAGCTCCAGCTCATTTCATAGCACGCAGCGATTTCATCCACGGTGGCTTCATTCGGCAAATTAATAGTTTTGCTGATCGCGCCACTCATAAATGGTTGCGCTGCCGCCATCATACGAATATGAGAATGTGCATGCAAAAATCGCTTGCCATGATTACCATTGCGGTTTGCAGTATCAAACACTGGTAAGTGTTCCTCTTTTAAATTCGGAGCACCCTCAATCATCATGCTACCACAAACATACGTGTTGGCATTTTCAATTTCCTTACGTGTAAACCCAAGTGAACGTAACATGTTGAAGCCAGGAGCGTTGAATTGTTCAGGAGTAAATCCTAATCGCACCATCACATCTTCACCTAGTGTGAATTTATTAAATACAAATTCTACTTGAAACGCAGTTTTTAGCTGCGATTCGATGTTGGCGATATCTTCTTTGGAGAAGCCGTGTGTCTGCAATGCATAGTGACTCAAGCTTTCACAACCCAATAATGTACTATGGCCAATAATATATTTTTCAATAGCATCGATATCAGATTGGATGTAGCCTAAATTTTTTAAAGCAGCGGGTACAGCTTGATTTACAATTTTAAAATACCCTCCACCACTTAATTTCTTGTATTTCACCAAAGAGAAGTCAGGCTCAATTCCGGTGGTATCACAATCCATTAATAGACCTATCGTTCCAGTTGGCGCTATAACGGTTGTTTGCGCGTTACGATATCCGAATTTCTCACCCATTTCGAGAGCTGCATCCCAAGCATTGCAAGCAGCAGTTAACAATTCAGATGGGCAATATTTAGGATCGATCCCGACTGGCTTCACGGACAAGCCTTCACAGTTTTCTACTGTATTATATGCAGCATAACGATGGTTGCGCATTACACGTAACATATGCTTTTTGTTTTCCTTGTATCGAGGGAAAGCGCCCAAAACCTCAGCCATTTCAGCTGACGTTGCGTATGAACGACCAGTAAGAATTGCGGAAACAGCGCCACAGATTGCGGTAGCTTCAGGGCTATCATAAGAAATGCCTGAAACCATTAACACTGTTCCTAAGTTGGCATAACCCAATCCTAATGTTCGGTAGTCATAGCTAAGTTGCGCCACTTCAGGGCTAGGGAACTGCGCCATGAGAACTGATATTTCAAGAACCACCGTCCATAAGCGGGTAGCGTGTTCAATAGCTTTTACGTTTAACTCTTTAGTATTTGCATCATAGAACTTCATTAAATTTAGTGATGCAAGGTTACATGCTGTATTATCGAGGAACATATACTCACTGCAAGGGTTACTTGCATTGATTCTGCCACCTTCTGGACAGGTATGCCATTCATTAATAGTGGTGTCGAATTGTACCCCAGGATCGGCACAAGCCCAAGCTGCTTCATTTATTAAATTCCACATCTCTCTCGCTTTCACTTTTTGCATGCTTCTTCCGTCGGTACGAGCGCGTAAATCCCAGTCGCCATCGCTGTGCAATGCATCAAAAAATGCATTTGGAATTCGCACGGAGTTATTGCTATTTTGTCCGGCCACTGTTGCGTAAGCTTCGCCTTCATAACCACTGTCATAGCCAGCAGCAATTAGGGCTGCTACCTTTTTCTCCTCACCCATCTTCCATTTAATAAACTCTATCACTTCTGGATGATCTAAATCTAAGCATACCATTTTAGCAGCACGACGTGTGGTTCCTCCGCTTTTGATAGCTCCAGCAGCTCTATCTCCAATTTTCAAAAAGCTCATCAATCCGCTTGAGGTTCCACCACCACTTAACTTTTCACCTCCACCGCGAATTTTACTAAAATTTGTTCCAACACCACTACCATATTTAAAAATACGTGCTTCACGAACCCATAGATCCATGATGCCTCCTTCGTTTACCAAATCGTCATCAACACTTAAAATAAAGCAAGCGTGAGGCTGTGGGCGCTCGTAGGCAGATGTTGAACGCTCCAATGCTCCGGTTACTGGATTTACAAAGTAGTGGCCTTGAGGTTTGCCTGTGATTCCGTATTCGCTGTGCAAGCCTGTATTAAACCACTGTGGTGAATTTGGCGCGGTATATTGACCAACGATCGTAAACGCGATTTCATCATAAAAACGTTGTGCATCCTCTGGACTGGCAAAATAGCCAAACTCTTCGCCCCATTTTTTCCAGCAATTTGCCAAACGATGGGCCACTTGTTTAATGCTACGTTCACCACCCGTGGTTCCATCAGGCATAGGAACGCCCGCTCTTCTAAAATATTTTTGAGCTAAGATATCTGTAGCTGTTTGAGACCATGAAGTTGGAACTTCAACATCTTTTAATTCGAATATCGTTTTCCCTGAAGGATCTTTGATAACACTAGTACGAAGGTCGTACTGAAAAAGATTATATACGTTGACTTCGTCTTTTGTGAAAAAACGGTCGATTTTAAGGCCTTGAGATGTTGATGTAGGTTTTTTTGCCATGCGCTGGATATTTATTAAATGATTACTACTTTATTTTTTAGTTGCTAATTATCTTAAACTTTATAGTAACAAGAACATTGTTCGTTTTGTTTTTAAATTATTTTGAGAAGATGCTTCCCAGATACTTTTTACAGCGTTTAATAATTTCAAAAACGAAAAGACTTTTTTGGAACTTGTTATGACAAATGTAGTAGTGAAAATGAACTAGTCACACCTACGTTTTCCACACCTTAAATTTTCCACAGCGAAATTCAAGTACAGCCTTGCTTTTGATATGTGGATACCGAAGAAACGTGCATAACTGATATGGATTTCTAAAACTAGCCTGAAGGTGCATAAGTACTAGCTTTTCCAATAATAAGGACGGGTAGGTAATATCCCTAAAAGTACAACGTCCCTGATTTTCAATAGAATGTCATTTTTTGGCTAAAAACAGGCAAATACGCTACAAAAAACTACCACAATCCCTTGGCAACAAAATAAGGGACGATGAGCCATAGCAAACCTTTTATCAGGAAGAATAAAAAGCCAAGGATGCCAATTCTTTTGATGTATGCTTTAAAACGAGAAGTCATATAGTAAATGATGCAAAGATAAATTTCGATTAAACATTTTGACTACAACCGACGTCATTTTTTTGACATAAAAAAATGTCAGCAGTTAATATGCTGACATTTTAATATTACAAAAAAACAAGCCAATTAATTATTAGCTCGTCTGTTCTGGATGATCAAGAAGCACCTTTCTGGATAGTTTCACTTTTCCAGTTTTGGAGTCGATATCAATCAACTTCACTTTTATTTGTTCTCCTACTGTAAGAACGCCTTCTAATGTGTCGAGACGCTTCCACATTACTTCACTGATATGCATCAAGCCATCTTTACCTGGAAGGTATTCGACGAAAGCGCCATAAGGCATAATCGACTTTACTATACCATCGTAAATGTCGCCTATGACAGGGACAGCTACAATACCCTTAATCTTTCGCATTGCTGCTTGTAAACCTTCTGCATTAGCAGAAGAAACCTCCACGATACCCTTGTTTCCTTTTTCTGTAATTGTAATTACAGTTCCGGTATCTTTTTGCATTTGCTGTATAATCTTACCACCTGGGCCAATAATAGCACCAATAAACTCAGAATCAATTTCAAGCATTTCCATACGTGGAGTATGAGGTTTGAAATCAGCCGCTGGCTTATTAATAGCGCTATTCATTTCGCCTAAAATATGCAAACGTCCTTCTTTAGCCTGCATTAACGCTTCTGTCAAAACATCATAGCTAAGTCCATCAACTTTTATATCCATTTGGCAACCTACAATTCCTTTGGATGTGCCTGTTACTTTAAAGTCCATATCTCCTAAATGATCTTCATCGCCAAGGATATCTGAAAGAATTGCATATTCTCCTTTACTATTGCTGATCATACCCATTGCGATTCCTGAAACACCATCTTTTACAGGCAATCCAGAATCCATTAAAGCCATTGAACCAGCACAAACCGTTGCCATTGATGATGAACCGTTAGACTCTAGAATGTCACTTACAATACGCACTGTATATGGGTTTTCATCAGGCAATACACGCTTCAAAGAGCGTTGAGCCAAGTTACCATGCCCAATTTCTCTTCTTCCTGGACCACGGTTAGGCTTAATTTCTCCGGTAGAAAACGCAGGGAAGTTATAATGTAAATAATAACGGCTATGGCCTTGATTCATTGGGCTATCTAAAATCATCTCATCTAGCTTGGTTCCCAATGTTACTGTTGCTAGCGCTTGTGTTTCACCCCTAGTAAACAAAGATGAGCCATGAGCCATTGGCAAGAAATTAGGTTCGCACCAAATTTGACGAACTTGATTTAATTTACGTCCATCAAGGCGACTGCGTTCGCGCAATACCATATCACGCACGGCTTCCTTCTTGGTTTTCGAATAGTATTTTTTTGCTAACGATAATTTAGTCGACAACTCTTCTTCTGTTAATGTCGCTTTAAATTCTTCAAAAACAGCATCGAATTTTGCTGAACGCTCCTCTTTTGCTGAAGCTACTTTAGCAATATCGTAAACTTTTTGATAGGCAAATTCCTGAACACGTTTTGCGATTTCTTCATCATGTTCTTCATGATTATATTCACGAACGGGCTTTTTGCCTCCCGTTTTTTCAACGAATTTATGAATTTCTACAATATGTTTTTTAATATGATCGTGCGCAAATTTCAACGCCTCAATCAT
The DNA here is from genome assembly GCA_903850915.1 of uncultured Bacteroidota bacterium. Classification (GTDB taxonomy): domain Bacteria; phylum Bacteroidota; class Bacteroidia; order UKL13-3; family UKL13-3; genus CAINMV01. The sequence continues at coordinate 20,044 of CAINMV010000033.1, read as the reverse complement.
TTCCTCTTCGCCTATTTCAGCACATTCGCCTTCAACCATATTAATATCATGCTCGCTGCCTGCAACAATAAATTCCAAGGTAGCACGTTCCAATTCATCTTTGTAAGGATTAATCACGAGTGTACCATCGATTTTCGCTACCCTTACTTCACTAATAGGGCCATTAAATGGCAAATCTGTAAGGCTTAAGGCAGCGCTGGTAGCTAAACCAACAAGTGCATCGGGTTTTATATTCTTATCGCTTGATAAAAGCCATAAGTTAACTTGAATGTCAGCGTGATAATCATCGTTGAATAGAGGTCGGATGGCACGATCCACGATACGAGAAATTAAAATTTCATAATCGCTTAAACGCGCTTCACGGCGCATGAAACTTCCGGGTATGCGACCTACTGATGCGAATTTCTCTTGATAATCAACAGAAAGTGGCAAGAAATCAGTTCCGGGTTTGGCGTCTTTGTTTGCGACAACAGTCGCTAAAATCATGGTGTCGCCCTGGCGTAAGATAACAGATCCATGGGCTTGTTTGGCAACCTTGCCAGTTTCGAGGGTAATGGCCTTTCCATCACCAAAATCAAGTGTGTGTGTAATTGGGTTCATCTTGAGATATAAATTAATGTATATATTTTTAAAAAATAAAAAGCTACAGGAAAACAGTTATAGCTGTTTGCCTATAGCTTTAAATAAATTTTCTTGCGAAAAATTATTTGCGAATTTCCAACTCTTTAATAAGAGCACGGTAACCGTAAATGTCAACTTTTGCGAGATAATTCAACAGAGAACGACGCTTCCCTACAAGTTTAATCAACGACAACTCGGTAGAATTATCTTTCTTGTTCTTTTGTAGGTGCTGCGACAAGTGATTAATACGTGCAGTAAACAAGGCTATTTGACCTTCTGTACTACCCGTATTCGTTGCCGACTTACCGTACTTTGCGAATATTTCTTTTTTATTTTCAGCAGATAAAATCATCTTTTTTCTAAAATTGGATTGCAAAAGTAAGATTTTTATGTGAGAAAACAAACCTTAAATGAAAAAATATCGAAGATTACAACGCGGGATCGCCTAAATTCCAAGTCGTTTGCATGTATTAATTCCTTACTTTTGCACTCTTTCATATCATTAATGCAGATTTCCGCCTCAATTTACAGCTCCAAAGACAAGTCCTTACCCGAGATCGTAACTGAATTAGACCTTCATGAGGTTGATCTCTTTCATGTAGATTGTAACGATGACGAACAGGTATTCTCGGATATAGCCTATATCAATGCAAATAGCAAAACCCCTGTTGACTTACATATCATCTCAAATACCCCTGAAAAATACTTCTCGAAAATAGCAGAATGCAAAATAAGGCAGGTTTCCTTTCAGTATGAAAACTTTGCCTCGGAAATCCAATTCCCCGCATCTGAGGTGCAATTTGGACTTGCCATTACCTCCAACACGCCAATAACGGTGTTTGATGAATATCGAGAAGTTTGCAGTTATGTTTTACTTATGACCACCACTCCAGGTAAAAGTGGAGGCACTTTCAATAAAGACACGTTCCGGCGTATCAGACAATTCCAAAAGCGCTATCCTGACAAATCAATTCAAGTAGATGGTGGGGTAAATGCAGAAGTAAGTTTTATCCTTAGGAACCTTGGTGTTGAAAGTGCAGTGGTTGGCTCTTATCTTTTTAGTGAAAAATATGTAGGTACCGCATTACTCAATTTGAAAAAGCAAGTGGTTGGCTCTCATTTCCTTTTAAAAGACTTTATGCTTATGGATGACGAACTGCCAGTAATCCAAGAAGCTGAATTAAACTTCGAAAAAGCGTTATTGGAAATTGAAACCTATAAAATGGCATTTGTATTGATTACAGATACTTACGGCATTTTAAAAGGCTTAATAAGCAACGCAGACGTGAGAAAGGGACTCCTCAAAAACATGGATAACCTGCAAAACATTCAGATGTCGGACATTATAAATCCATGTCCTATTGCCATGAATGAAAACAAGACCATTTATGATTTGCTTCTATTTATAAAAAACATCAATTTCCCATTGCAATATCTTCCCGTGGTAAACGACCACAATAAATTAACGGGAGCAATACTATTTACAAATCTAATTAAAGGCGAATTATAAATATGATTATCCATCTAAAAAAAGAAATCTCAGAAACCGAGTCGGCGGCAATAGCACATGAATTAGAAGCTATGCAATATCACAACGGTGTGCATTACATTCTTATTACACCATCTGCTACCAAGGAGCTTAAATCCAGTATACTAGAGAAAGCCGATGCACATTGGGCCATGGAGAGCGACATTCAACTTGCCAGCAGCAAATACCGTCAAGATTTACGTGAAATAAAATGGGGAAACACCACCATTGGAGGTACAACTAAAAATACTCCTGTAATTGCTGGCCCATGCTCCATCGAAAGTTGGGAACAAATTGAAGAATCGGCAAAACTATTGGTGTCTTTGGGCATTAACACTTTAAGAGCAGGGTGTTACAAGCCTCGAACTTCGCCATACAGCTTTCAAGGATTAGGTTTGGAAGGATTAAAGATGCTTGCAGAAGTTAGAAACAAATACAAATTAAACATCATCACGGAAGTGAAAGATTCTTCACATGTAAACGAAGTTATCGAATATGCTGATATAATTCAGATTGGGGCAAAGGCTATGTACGACCAAAGTATTTTGCGGCGCTGTGGAGAAGCACGCAAACCTGTTCTGTTGAAACGTGGCTTTGGAACCACTTTACAAGAGTTTGTACAAGCAGCAGAATTTATTTTAAGTGGTGGAAACGAACAAGTTATATTATGCGAACGTGGGATTCGAACCTTCGAAACTAAGACTCGATTCACCTTTGATTTGTGTGGCGCTGCATATCTAAAATACCACACCAATTTACCTGTAATATTAGATCCAAGTCATGCCATGGGATATGCCTACGGCGTTCCGGACTTAGCAAAAGCATCGGTGGCATTCGGCTGTGATGGCTTATTAATTGAAGTACACCCTAACCCTAAAATCGCAAAAAGCGATTCATCGCAACAACTTGATCACTCTACTTTCACACAACTTTACGGCGAACTCAAAACCATTGCAAGTGCTGTTGGAAGACAACTTCTATAAAACTCCTAATTCGTTAGTTTATGTCAATTAAGCTTCTTATTCTAGATATCGATGGTGTGATGACAGATGGCGGCATGTATTATACCGAATCTGGGGATGAATTCAAACGTTTTAACTCCAAAGATGGCCTAGGAATTCAGCGATTGATTGCAAAACATGGCGTAAACGTTGGTATAATCAGCAATGGCCATAATGTAAATCTTATAAATCGCCGAGCCGCGCTGCTAGGCATTTCACATGTTTATGTTGGCAAGGGCAACAAACTAGAAAAATTGATATCGTGGTGCGCCAATTTGAACATTAGTTTATCTGATGTCGCATTCATTGGTGATGATATCAACGACTTAGAATGCATGCAAGTGGTTGGGACGACAGCTTGCCCGGCAGATGCGATGCCCAAAATTAAAAGTATTGCGCATACAATACTCACTCGAAAGGGCGGAGATGCCTGTGTAAGGGAGTTTATAGAAATGCACTGGGAGATAATTTAAATTCGGATAATGAAGCCTAGGAACTGTGAAAGATTTAAAGTTAAAAGTCTCTAAATTTATACATCACAGGTCTTAAACTTCACAACACCCCCTATACTTTATTCTACTTTTATAAATATTATAGCTAACGAGCTATATTTCTTTTTAAAAAACTTATTTTTGTGCCAAATTTTAATTAGCAAATACAATGGCAGAGTTTCAATTGGTGATGCCCAAGATGGGCGAAAGTATAGCAGAGGCAACGATAATAAAATGGAATAAAAATGAGGGAGAAACAGTTGCTCTCGACGAAACCATACTTGAAATCGCTACTGACAAGGTGGATAGTGAAGTGCCTAGTTCTTATGCTGGCGTTTTAATAAAAAAGCTATTCAAAGAAAACGACGTTGTTCCTGTTGGCGCGGTAATTGCTATCATAGCCGATGCTGCAGGTGCCATAGCTTCCCCCGCTGCACCTCCAATTGCTGAAAACAAAGTAGCTGAAGCCGTTAAAATTGCCGCAGCAACTTTAGAGAGCAAAATGGAAGATATTGCTCAACCTTCGAATCACAGCTCCAAAGCAAATACTTTTTATTCGCCATTAGTTTTAAATATTGCACGCACCGAGAACATTGGAATGCAAGAGTTGGAAAAAATTGTGGGTTCGGGTGCTGAAGGCCGTGTTACGAAAAAGGATATTTTGGCTTTTATAGAGAACAGAGGAAACGCAGTAACGACATCCCCTGTTGCGTTAGCCGCCACAACTAACACAGAAACGCTTGCCATTAAACCCACTTCCAAAACAACGGAGCCTATTCATGCGCCTAAAGTAGTTTCAATGGCCGGCGATGAAATAATTGAGATGGACCGCATGCGTAAAATCATTGCCGACCATATGGTAATGAGCAAGCATGTTAGCCCTCACGTAACTAGCTTCGTAGAATGCGATGTAACCAATATTGTTCGCTGGAGAGAAAGAGTGAAAGCCCCTTTCGAAAAAAAAGAAGGAGAGAAAATTACATTCACCCCGATATTTATTGAATGTGTGGTTAAAGCAATTAAAGACTTTCCGATGATTAATATTAGTTTGGATGGAACTAGCATTATCAAACGAAAAAACATTAATATTGGCATGGCTACGGCTTTGCCTTCAGGGAATTTGATTGTGCCGGTGATAAAGAATGCCGACTATATGAACTTAGTAGGCTTAACAAAAAGCGTTAATGATTTAGCCAATCGTGCACGTCAAAATAAACTAGCACCAGACGACATTCAAGGTGGTACTTTTACAATTACAAATGTGGGAACCTTCGGTAATGTAATGGGAACTCCAATTATTAGTCAGCCACAGGTTGCAATTTTGGCAATTGGCGCAATACGAAAAAAACCTGCAGTAATTGAAGGGCCTGAAGGTGATATGATTGCTATTCGAAGTATGATGTTCCTGTCGCTAAGTTACGACCATCGAGTTGTGGATGGCATTTTGGGAGGCAGCTTCCTTCGCAAAATTGCCGATTACATTGAAGCTTGGGATTCCAACCGTGAAGTTTAATCTACTGGATTTGAATTTAACTAAGGAAATTTTAAAATGTATTTCCTTAAATGCAACTAGCCTATTTTTAAACTTCTAAGAGATTTTTTAACGGGTTTCACTGCCATTACTAACCTCGTCTTTGGGGCTCACAAAAACTAACTTTCCATTGGCGTCTTCAGCCATTAGAATCATTCCATAGCTTTCAATGCCACGCATTTTACGCGGTGCCAAATTGGCAACAATGGTTACCTGTAAGCCAACAACCTCCTCTGGACTATAATGTTGTGCGATACCCGATAGAATTGTTCTTGTTTCAGAACCAAGGTGGATGGTAAGTTGCAGTAACTTATCAGCTTTTTCAACTTTTTTTGCTTCAAGAATTGTGCCAACACGTAAATCTATTTTATTGAAATCATCGATGGTGATTTCTGCTTTTATCGGCTTTTCAACCGTTTCAATTTCCCTTACTAAAGCTTCTTTCTTTTCTTCCACGCGTTGTTTTAATTTTTGAATTTGTGCATCTATTAATTCATCCTCAATTGGCTTAAATAAATATTCAGCTTCGTTAATTTTGTGATGAGGTTCTAAAATAAAACCTGCATCAATATTTAATATCTTAGCCAAGAGCTCCGCTTTTTTCGGAAGGAAATAACGCATTAGCTTAGCTAAGCCAGCCGCCACCTGCAGCCCCGCAAACATAATGGTTTTTGTCCTTTCTTCGTCAGTTTTTATAAGTTTCCAAGGCTCTGCATCTGCTAAATATTTATTGCCTGCACGAGCCAAGTTCATCAGCTCAAATTGAGCCTCACGAAATTTATATTGCGAAAGCAATTTATGCACCTTTTCCACCTGCCCCCTCATCTCAGCATCAAGCAAAATCTCAGCTTCCATTTTTAACGCTGGCACAGGCACCATACCGCCATAAAATTTATGTGTTAGCATCACAATACGATTCACGAAATTACCAAGAATATCTACCAACTCGCTCTTGTTGGCAGTTTGAAATCCTTTCCATGTAAAATCTGAATCTTTTGTCTCCGGCGCTATAGCTGTTAAATAATATCGGAGCTCATCGGTCTTCTCAGGAAAAGCTTCTAGAAACTCATGCATCTCAATACTCCAACCACGGCTCGTACTCATCTTATCCCCTTCCAAATTTAAAAATTCATTTGCAGGAACGTTGTCGGGAAGAATAAATTCACCATGTGCATAAAGCATAACCGGGAAAATAATGCAATGAAAAACGATATTGTCCTTGCCAATAAAATGAACCAATTTGGTGTCTTTATTACACCAATAATCCTTCCAGTTTTTATTGTTCTGTTCGGCCCATGCCTTCGTGGCACTTATATAACCTATAGGCGCATCGAACCATACATAGAGCACCTTTCCTTCGGCCTCCTTCAAAGGCACTTTCACACCCCAATCCAAGTCGCGGGTTACCGCTCGAGGTTGGAGTCCGCCATCAATCCAGCTTTTACATTGCCCATAAACGGTATTTCGCCATTTGTCTTTTTTGTCTTTTACTATCCATTCTTGAAGAAAATCCTCATATTTGTTGAGTGGCAAACTCCAATGTTTAGTGGCCTTCAAAGCAGGCTTTTTGCCACTTAATGTTGACCGAGGTTCAATTAATTCTTGTGGAGATAACGATTTGCCACATCGCTCGCATTGATCTCCATAAGCGGAATCATACGAACAATTTGGACAGGTTCCTTTTATATATCGATCTGCCAAGAATACTTTGGCCTCCTCATCAAAATACTGTTCGCTTTCATCAATTTGAAATATACCCTTATCGTTCAGGTTGGTGAAAAACTCTTGCGCTGTAGCGTGATGAATTGGGTCGCTAGTGCGGTGATAAATATCAAAATCTATATTAAATTCGATGAAACACTTTTTGAGCAATTCATGGTATTTATCTACGATTTCTCTTGGGGTGGTATTTTCTTTTAGCGCTTGAATTGTAATAGCGGCTCCATGTTCATCACTTCCACAAACAAAAGCCACATCATGACCCTGTGCTTTAGCATAGCGCGTAAAAATATCCGCCGGCAAATATGCACCTGCCAAATGCCCTATGTGTTTTGGGCCATTGGCATACGGAAGGGCTGATGTAATTAAAAATCTCATATATCTTTTTATTAATTCCGAATGGCCAACCATTACACAAAAAAATGAAGTAACGTATTCCCTAATTGCAATTAACTAACCACTGAATAGTCACCAATGTTAAGCTCCCTTACCAAGCCTTCATAATCAACAAAGTTCCCAATCATTGTATTACGCAAATTAGCGTGTGTGATTTTGGTGTTATTCTGAATAATACTGTTACTAATTATTGCATGGTCGATAATGGTATTTGCACCGATGGAAGTGTATGGACCAATTACAGAGTTCGATATTTTCACATTCTCGCCAATATAGCAAGGCGGAACAATTACGCTATTCTCATTAATATAACTATCAGAAATCAACTTGTCGCTGGTATTGTTTAATACGCGTTGATTGGTATAAACGGTTGCACTTTTATTGCCACAGTCGAGCCATTCTTCCACCTTTCCAATGGTGAGTTGCTTCCCCTTGTTTTTCATGTTAATCAGGGCGTCTGTCAATTGAAATTCACCACCATGTTTAATATCATTATCCAGCAGATACTGCAATTCCTCATGCAAGTTTTCACCACTTTTAAAATAATAAATACCAATAATCGCTAAATCACTCACGAACGTCTTTGGCTTTTCTACAAAATCCAAAATAGTACCATAAGCATCAAGCTTCACAACTCCGAAGGCGGAAGGGTCGTCGATACGATGTACCCAAATTATACCATCCTTTGATTTGTCCATAGCAAAGTCGGCTTTGAAAAGTGTATCTGCGAAGGCTATAATTACATTCCCTTTTAAACTTTCTTGCGCACATAGAATAGCATGTGCCGTACCTAAAGGTTCGTGCTGATAACTGATAACACCTTTAGCGCCAACACTTTCTGCAATTTTTAAGAGTTCGTTTTCTATCTCCTCACCGAAGTTGCCAATGATAAAATTCACCGCTTCAATCTTCTCGTTGCAAACGCGCGCAATATCTTCGATAAGGCGCTGTACTATGGGCTTTCCTGCAATTGGAATAAGAGGCTTCGGCACCGTTAAGGTATGTGGTCTCATTCGCTTTCCCATGCCAGCCATTGGAACAATAATATTCATAATCTAGAATTAAATAATAAGGCCTGCAAAGATAAGTATCTTATAGTGAATTGTAGTGCTACAAAAGTAGAGCTGAGAACGCACAATTTTTTGTCCAAATAGAGTAGATTACATTTTCAATGGTTGTGAAAAACAGATTAGAAAAAGGATATTTGTCTTTTTTTAATGTGCCGCAAGCCAATTATCACCAGTTCCCATTTCTGCTTCAATAATAACATCCATGGGGATGGCGGTAACCATTTTTTCGTAAACCATGGCTTTTAATTCTTCGAGTTCTGATTTATGAGCATCAAACACCAATTCATCGTGCACCTGTAAAATCATTTTGGATTTCATATTGCGTTTCACTAGCTCATCATAAATATTTATCATAGCTACTTTTATCATGTCGGCAGCACTTCCTTGGATCGGAGCGTTAATAGCATTACGTTCTGCGAAGCCCCTTACCACCGCGTTAGCGCTATTGATATCGCGCAAATATCTCCTGCGTCCTAAAATAGTTTGAGCATAACCGTGCGTTCTGGCAAACTGAATATTTTCATGCATGTAATTTTTGATACTTGGAAATTGCTCAAAATAAGTATCAATAATAATCTTCGCTTCCCCTCTTGAGATGCCAAGCTGTCCTGCTAAGCCAAAGGCAGAGATTCCATAAATAATTCCAAAATTCACGCTCTTTGCTTTTCTACGCATGTCTTTATTGACATCCTCAATATCCACATTGAAAACTTTTGCCGCGGTTGCAGTATGAATATCTAATTTATCGCGAAATGCTTGAAGCATCGTTTCATCTTTAGCTAAAGCAGCGATAATACGAAGTTCAATCTGTGAATAATCTGCACTTAAAAAGGTATATCCCTCGCTCCGTGGCACAAAAGCTTTCCTTACCTCCCTTCCTCTTTCTGTTCGAATGGGTATATTTTGAAGATTAGGGTTGTTGCTGCTTAGGCGACCTGTAGCTGCTACCGCCTGATTATAACTAGTATGAATTCGGCCTGTTTGTTTGTTTACCATCAAGGGTAACGCCTCTACATACGTGCTTTTTAACTTCGAATACTCGCGATATTCCATTAGTCGTTTTGCAATATCATGTTCAAAAGCAAGGTATTGCAAAACATCTTCACCTGTTTGGTATTGACCCGTTTTAGTTTTTTTTGCTTTAGGGTCCAATTTCAACTTCTCAAAAAGCACTATACCCAATTGCTTTGGCGACGCTATATTGAAAACCTCACCACTTAATTTGTAAATCTCTTGCTCCAAAAACTGCAAATCATTTTCAAGTTCGTTATTAATAACCTTCAAAACATCGCTATCAATTTTCACGCCTTCGAGTTCCATGTAGGCGAGCACTTTTACCAACGGAATTTCCACCTCATTGAATACACGTTGCACAGGTCCAAAATTCTCATCTTGAGCCAAAACCTCCTTCAATTGTAACGTTACATCTGCATCTTCAGCTGCGTATTCGGTAGCTTGATTTATGGATACATGCCGAAAACTAATTTGCTTTGCTCCTTTACCAATTAATGTTTCAATACTTACGGGCGAATAATTCAGGTAGTTTTCGCTCATTGAATTCATATTATGGCGTTGATCGGGCTCAATAAGATAATGCGCCAACATGGTGTCAAACAACTTACCTTTAATTTGAATTCCATAATGCGACAAAATAATTAAATCGTATTTTATATTTTGTCCTACCTTTTCAATGTTTTCATTTTCAAAAACAACTTTGAATTCTTCCAAGATAGCTTTCGCCTCTGCATGTTCTTCTGGCATCGGAATGTAAAATCCCGTGTGCTTTTCATAGCTAAACGAAAGTCCCACAATCTGTGCAACAACGGCATCAACACCTGTTGTTTCTGTATCAAAACAAACCACGGATTGCTGCAACAACGCATGAATTAATGTTGCTCTAGACTGAAAGTCAGACACCGTTTGGTAATTATGAGTAATATCTACAATGGTATTAAATGTTTTAACAACCTCCTCATTTGAAATTTGAGCTGCGATAGGGTTACCATAGGTTGGCGAAGAAAAAAGATCGGCTTGTGTCGAGACTACTTCACCTCCAAAAACACGCTTACTTAGTGTTTTAAATTCCATTTCATGAAAAAAAGCTTCTACTTTTTCTCTTTCAAATGGCCTAATTTCAAGGTCATAATCGTCTAATTTCACTGGCACATATAAATTTATTGTTGCCAATCTTTTGCTAAGAATACCTTGTTCCTTAAAATTAATAAAATTCTCCTTTTGTTTGCCTTTAAGCTTATCTACATTTTCAAAAATATTTTCCATTGAGCCATATTCCTGAATCAATTTCTTTGCTGTCTTCTCCCCTACGCCTGGTATTCCGGGGATGTTATCGGCCGAGTCTCCCCATAAGCCGAGAATATCAATAACCTTTTTCACGTCATCCACTTCCCATTTCTTTTTCACTTTTTCTTCATCCAGAATTTCGTCTTCAGACCCGAATACGCCTGGTTTATAGATAAATACGTTATGACGAACAAGCTGACAGAAATCTTTGTCGGGCGTCATCATATAGGTTTCGATGCCTTTCGAACCAGCTTCCAATGCTAATGTTCCAATAATGTCATCTGCCTCATAACCATCAAAAGTTATTACAGGAACATCAAGTGACTCTAAAAGCCGAAAAACATACGGAATTGCGATACTTAAATCTTCTGGCATCGCTTCGCGATGTGCTTTATAGGCTTCAAACTCAATATGCCTTTCTGTGGGGGCAGAAGTGTCGAAAACAACCCCAAGGTGTGATGGCTTTTGTTTTTTCAGAAGATCAAGTACAACATTAGTGAGTCCAAAAACAGCGGATGTATTCAGCCCATAACTTGTAACTCGAGGGTTTTTCGCAAAAGCAAAGTGGGCGCGATATATTAGCGCCATACCGTCTAACAAAAACAATTTCATAGGTTGTAAAATTAATGCATTGAAAGAGAAATATTCTAAAGTTTGTGTTTTATTTAATTGGCAATCTATAGTTGACATTCAATTTATACGTTTTTATGCTCATTAATTACATCGTCAGTCCAAAAATCAATTATTTCAGTATAAGAAAGCTCGTCTGATATGACTATTTGTCTTGATAATAGCTTTAAATATTAATGTATGAATGTCTGTTCAATAATCCGCCTTTTAATTAAAGGTATTAATTGACAGTTTCGCGGATTGGATTATATCACTACATTTGTTTTTAAGAAACCTTTAAATATCTCAAATATGAATAAAATTAAAATAATCGCCGGGTTACTTCTTTTTGTTTCAATTATTGCCCTTACAAACTGCAAGAAAAAAGTCAAAGGGTGCACCAATGCATCCGCAACTAATTACAATTCTAGCGCCACCGAGGATGATGGATCTTGCATCTACTCAAAAAAAATAGGTGACACCTTTGAAGGAGGTATCGTTTTTTATGTTGATGCTAGTGGCTTGCATGGACTTGTTGCGGCTCCATCAGATCAAAGCAACAGTAAAACCTGGCTAAATTCCCTTGTAATGGCAACAAATGCAACCGATGCCGCCATCGGCAAAGGGCAATCGAACACCACCTTAATTGTTGCCACTTATGGCTCTGGCTCTTATGCTGCTCAGGTTTGCAACGACCTTAACCTAAATGGCAAAAGTGATTGGTATCTTCCATCAAAGGACGAATTAAGTTTAATGTATTCCAACTTACAATCGAAGAGCATCGGTAATTTTGCTTTCGCTCGATATTGGAGCTCTACTGAAGTAAACGTAGACGATGCTTTTTGTGTTGAATTTAATTCAGGCGCCGTTAGTCAAACAAACAAAATCTCCTCCATTAGTGTTCGTGCAGTGCGTTCATTTTAGCAAAACCAACAGCAGAAAAAACGAATTTATTTTTAGCTTTAAACCTCACCCTTCATTATTACAAGATCAGATTCATTGTATCTGCTTCGACTGTGTTTAAATACTTTTTTTTATCAGAAATTAGTTATTAATTGCTTTTAAATTAATTGTAAAATTGGATTCAATAAAAAACAAACATCCGAAAGCGCTTCCTTTTCTATTTTTTAGCGAAATGTGGGAGAGATTTGGCTATTATTTAATGATAGGCATTTTTACGCTTTATTTAAAAGACGTTAAAAATGGTTTTGCAATGAGTGAGGCTGAATCTGCAGATCTATATGGAACTTTCATCGCCTTGGTTTTTTTAACTCCATTCCTTGGAGGGTTGCTCGCTGATCGATATTTGGGGTATAAAAAATCTATCGTTATTGGGGGCATTTTAATGGGGATGGGTTATTGTATGATGGGTATTCATAGTTTACCTATGTTGTATACGGCAATGACCTTCGTGATATTAGGTAACGGCTTTTTCAAGCCCAATATCTCCACTTTATTGGGTAATATTTATTCCGTGCCCGAATATAAGGACCGAAAAGACGAGGGATACAACATATTTTATATGGGTATAAACATCGGTGCCTTTATTTGTAATTTCTTTGGCGCTGCCTTGCAAATTATGCTAGGCTGGCAATGGGCTTTTATGGCTGCGGGTATCGGCATGTTCATCGGGGTCCTTGTTTTTTTATCCGGAACAAAACATTTTGAAGGCTATGTTCAAAAAAAAGGTGTTCAAGAAGGAGATATGTCAATGACAAAAATTACCGCATTGATATTATTACCCGCTATAACTTTTGGTGTTCTAGGTTGGATAATTCCCGGTAGTATATTTGGAAGCGATAGTACTGATGCCTTTATATTTGCTTGCCTGCCTGTAGTATACTTTTATAGTACACTATATTTCAAAGCATCCGTAGAGGAGAAAAAACCAATAGCTGTGATGTTAGCTATTTTTGCTGTTGTTGTTCTATTTTGGGCCGTATTCAAACAAAACGGATCTGCACTAAACACATGGGCTGACCGATACACTAATCGACGTGTGGAAGGCGCTACAGGTTATGTTTTCAGTACATTAAAGCAATCAAAGGTAATTACATTCAAAATAGACAGTGTAGAAAAATACGACTCATTTTTTAGGCTAGTGAAAGAGAATGGCCAAGTGGTTAAAGAGTCCGGCTACCCTATTTATTTCAGAAACGAACAAAAAGAAAGGCTTCCACAGGAAGAAACATCAATAAATGTATGGTCAACTAATTTAAGTCAGTCTATAAATCCGGGTTGGGTGATTTTATTGACGCCACTTGTTGTTGCTTTTTTTACATGGCTTCGTGGTAAGAAGAAAGAACCCACAACAGCCACTAAAATAGCATTAGGTTTGTTTATATCTGCATTATCGGCACTGGTGATGGTTGCTGCAGTAATGGCAGGATCTAATGGAGCTGAAAAAGTTAGTGTTTGGTGGCTTATTGCATGTTACGGTGTAATCACCATCGGTGAGTTGTTTTTAAGTCCGATGGGCTTAAGCTTAGTGTCGAAATTAAGCCCACCCCGCATTACAGCCCTTATGATGGGTGGATGGTTTTTATCTACCTCAATAGGAAATAAATTAAGTGGCGTGCTTGCAAGTATGTGGGATAAATATGAAGACAAAACTAATTTCTTTTATTTAAATTTTGGGTTATTGCTAATAGCAACTATTATAATGTTCTCTCTGGTAAAATGGGCTAATGCCATTATGAGAGAAAAAAACATCCATTAAACAATTATGACAACACAACAAGATCTCGACAGCAATGTAAATGAATACACCATCGAAAGTATTCAAAACTTCCATGGAAAATATCCAAAGCAACTTTGGTATTTGTTTTTTTCGGAAATGTGGGAACGCTTTTGCTTTTATGGCATGCGAGGATTTCTTACTGTATTTATGGTTGAGCGACTACTTTTTGAAGAGGCCAGTGCAAATTTGAAATATGGCGCCATTCAAGCCTTCATCTATACCATGGCTTTTATTGGAGGGTTGTTTGCCGATAAAATATTAGGCTTCAGAAAGTCTATATTTTGGGGAGGATTATTGATGATTACAGGAAGTCTTATTCTTTTTATAGCACCCGAAAAATTATTTTTTATTGGCATAAGTTTCTCTATTGTAGGCACTGGTTTTTTTAAGCCAAACATTTCAACGATGGTAGGTGCATTATACAAAGAAGGTGACGTAAGAAGGGATGCAGGATTCTCCTTATTTTATTCGGGAATTAATATGGGTGCACTTCTTGGTGGTGTAATCTGCTTTAGAATTGGAGATCAATTTGGCTGGAATTATGCATTCTTATCCTCTGCTATTGCTATGATGATTGGATTATCTATTTTCTATTTTGCAAAAAAGCATTTAGGGCCACTTGGCTTATCTCCTTTGCGCGAAAGGTTTAAGTCGGAAAAAATCAAAATGAAGGATCTGATGGTTTATGCGGGCTCATTGCTAATTATACCCTTTATTCTTTTGTTAGTTTCTAATACAGATTATACAGACATGCTAATGTATATTGTTGGTCCAGCAGCTTTTGTTTATGTTATTTATGAAATGAAGGAATATGCTTTAGCCGAAAGAAAGAAGTTATTTGCTGCCTTGTTATTTTGCATTTTTTCTATCTTATTTTGGGCGTTTTTCGAACAAAGTGGAGGCTCGTTAAGCTTGTTTGCCAGATATAATATAAAACATGAACTATTGGGTGTCAACGCAAATCCTAACGAAATCAACAATTCAGCAAACACACTATTTGTAATAATATTTGCGTGGATTGTGGGGTTAATTTGGGTGCAATTAAACAAACGCAAATTGGAACCGAATACAGTAATAAAATTCGGCATCGGGTTTTTATTCCTTGCTGGTGCTTTTTTTGTTTTTTATAGCACCAAGTTTTTTGCCGATGCGGATGGGATGACGTCTTTGAACGTATTTACACTTGCATATTTTGTTATTACATTTGGTGAACTATGCCTATCCCCAATAGGCCTATCATTAATGACCAAACTATCACCAAAGCCAATGTGGGGAGTAATGATGGGCATTTGGTTCTTGGCAAGTGCCTATGGACAATACGTAGCTGGGATTTTGGGAGCCGGAATGGCATCACCAAATAAAGAAGCCTCGTTGATGGAGAAGCTAAATTTATATACAAGTGGATATCAACAGTTAGGTTGGTATGCTTTGATTTGTGGTGCTGTGCTAATCATTATTTCACCTTTAGTGAAAAAGTTGATGCAAGAAGTGAAATAAGATTTTGATTGAAGTTGCTAATAAGCAATATAAGAGACGACTTTTCTAAATAGAGGTATTATATTCGAAACATCTTTGGGTATGATTAATACGCATTGAGAACCTATTATAAATCGTAGCCGAAGTTTTTAACATGGTTACTGCTATCACGCCAGTTTTCTTTTACTTTAACCAACGTTTTTAACATTACTTTTTTCTGAAAGAAGTTCTCTAAGCCAATACGAGCAGCGGTAGCGGCACTTTTTATGGCCACAGCATTATTGCCAATTACAATTTTCTTTTGCGTTTCTCGCAAAACATAAATATAGGCATCAATTGTGATCAGCTTCTCCTCCTCTTTAAAGCTATAAATTTCCACTTGAGTGCTATATGGGATTTCCTTTTTATAGTATAAAAATATCTTTTCTCTTATTATCTCTGCGGCAAAAAAGCGCTGTGATTTATCGGTAAGTTGATCTTTATCAAAGTATGGTGGTGATTCAGGCAAATGACTTAGAATGATTTGTTTTACGCCATCTAAATTAAACTTATTAAGTGCCGAAACGGGCAATAGCTGTGCTTTGGGGAATTGCTCTTGCCATGCTTTTAATTTCAACATTACATCCTCTTGCGTGCTTAGATCAATTTTATTTAACAATACCACCAATGGACTTTTCACTTTGTTTAATTTAGCCGCTACGGCAGAATCTGGTGTTTCATCTTCTACTGTAACAACAAAAAGAACTAAATCCGCTTCATCAATACCTTGATCAACGGCTTTCATCATGGCATCATGTAGTGTATAGGATGGTGCAATAATACCTGGAGTATCCGTAAAGACAATCTGATAGTCTTCGCCATTCACAATACCAATAATTTTATGGCGTGTCGTTTGTGCTTTTGGTGTTATAATACTCAAACGTTCACCCACCAAGGCATTCATGAGGGTAGATTTCCCGGCATTCGGTGCGCCAATTATACTTACAAATCCTGATTTATGCATTTAGGCAAAGGTAAGTAAAATAAAAAGGAGCAAACAAGTTAAACTAACGCGATGTTTTTTTGCATGAAAAAACTATTTTAAAAAATCACGTATATCGTTTTTTAATATCAAGGCCAATCTATTAATGAAGCTTCAATTCACAAAAAAAACAATATATTTCAAAATTGAATCTCACTTAAATTCTAAAAACCACTTTCATGAAAACATTGATCAAAATAACATCTCGATTTTCGCTTGTATTTGCTTTACTAATCCTTTTTCTGAAATTTAGTGGCAATGGCTATCTTATAAAGGGCATATGGGCTTCTTATCTTCATGGAAAAACATCAGCGAGCATCGACGACGCAAAGTTTTTTGAAACAAATACCGTTAAATCGCGTCATGCCACTTCAACTTGGCCCTTGCATAAAAATTACAATCAAAAGGCACTTTCATTAGAACTTACGAATACACTTGAGAAAACCAAAAGTGTTGCTTTTTTAGTAATTCAGAACGACAGTGTAATACAGGAGAAATACTGGAATGGTTACACAGATAGCTCTTTGTCCAATTCCTTTTCCATGGCGAAGAGCATCACTACACTTCTTTGTCAAATAGCAATACAAAAGGGGATTTTATTAGGGTGGGATCAAAAAGTGATCGGTATTTTCCCTACACTAAAGGGCGTGCATGCGTCAGAACTTGAACTATGGCATTTGAGCACCATGAGTTCTGGTTTAGATTGGAACGAAAAATATACCAACCCATTTAATGTTACCGCCAAGGCATATTATGGAGAAGATGTGAAGACACTATTGTTATCACTACCAGTTATAAATGAGCCTGGCAAAACTTTCAACTATCAAAGTGGTTCCACTCAACTATTAGGCTTATGTCTAAGGGAAGTAACCGGTAAAAGCCTTTCCAGTTTAGCTACTGAATGGCTTTGGGGCCCCTTACAAGCCGAACACGACGCACTGTGGCATATTGACAATGAAGGATGCGAATTAGCATATTGTTGCTTTAATTCTAACGCACGCGATTTTGCTCGATTTGGTAAGCTAATGTTACATTATGGTAACTGGAATGGCACCCAAATATTGGACTCAAGTTTCGTGTCCATGGCAACAACAAAAAAGTTTGCACCACAGTATGGTTATTCTTTTTGGTTAGATGATGCTTCAGGTACTAAAGTGTTTTACCAACGGGGTATTTTAGGTCAATACATAATAACAATACCTGCCTATAAATTGGTTATTGTACGTTTAGGACAACAACGTTTACCTAACGCGGCAGATGGTCATACCCAAGACTTTCATATGATTGTAGAGGAAGTTTTAAAGATGGTAAAAGATGTGAACTCGAGTGAAAAAAAATTAAATTAAAAATTAAACGCAAAAATGAGACAAAAGTTGAAAGTGTCTTTTTCATTAGATTATTATTCCAACAAATATATCTGATATCGTCATATTAAGGATCATGTGTAAAACCTTGGGGGGGGGGGAGATTTTCTAAGCAAATAATTTAGAGATTCTAAAAAGGAAGAAATTTACATCCTTGACACCCCGATATTGAGCTCTAAACGCTTTTATTTTTGCATTGAAAGATTCCGCTGAGGCATTTGTACTTCTGTTATCAAAGTAATTTAAAATTCGTGGATAGTGATTGGCAATAGTTCTGGATATTGTATTGAATGATTTAAACCCAGCCTGCTCAACGTCTTCATGCCATTTAGCTAGCCGAGTCAATACATATGTTTTATCGGTGATGTTTGAATATATCCAGGTTAGTTTTTGTGATAGGCCATAAGCTTGCTTTAAATCTGGGTATAAATTAAATAATATCGCAGCTCTTGATGCTTGTTCAAAGGTCCAATTTCGTTCAGCTTTATAGAGTAAATACCGACTTCGCGCTAACATTTGCTTCGGCGTTTCTCCATTGCTTAAAATCTTTGGTATGTATGGTTGTTTTTCTTTTTTTGCTAAGTCGATTGCATCATTCTCTGCTTCAATTGCATCCCATCGATGTTTGATCCGTATCTCCTGAAGGGCCTCCGTGTCTAGTTGCTGGACATGGAATCGGTCGATTACCATCTTAGCATAAGGAAAGCACTTTCTTACTATTAATCCCATACTACCAGCCAAGTCCAGCGTTACCTCGAGTACCTTATTTCTAAGCCTTTCAGGTAGTTTTTGCAGCAATGGAATAATTTATTCTGAGTTGGTTCCCTTCAAGATCGCGACTATAGTTCCCTTCTTTCCTTTTGCGGATTTATTGCTGAGTATGGTATATAGTTCCCCATGAGATAGTGAGGTTTCATCAATAGATAAATTTGGCCCTAAGTTCTCTGGGAAAACAATACCATCACTGGCACTCTCCCGGTACCTCCATTCACTATATTCACTCAATTTGTTTTTATACTGCCTTTGCAACTTCTTGCCATTAACTCCATAGAATGAAGCAATGGTTTGTATGCTATGAGCTTGTGTATCGGCTGAATTCTTTTAAAAAAGCCTCAAAATCCTTTGTGATTCGCGTTCCCTGCGCTACTAAATCCCAGTCCCTATGACTACTTTACCCATTTCTTCATTCCACCATCGTCTTCGGGTAACATGAAGTAATACTTGAGAGCCACGAATGGGAAAGTCTTGAATCGTTACCTCATCAAAGAAGCCCTTAAATGTTAACTTGTTTGACTTGAACTCCTCAGGTGTTTTATTGAGCTCCTTCAAGTAAATATGGATGGTTTCACCTTCTTTTTTACAGTCGGTTACCTCAAAATAGGTTTCTATAAATTCCGGTAAGATTAATTTTAGCAGGGTTTGAAAAGATTCGTGCATTGGCAAATTTTAATGCCTCAAAAGTCTACTTTTATTTTTTACTCCACAACTTTTGTGCTTGATCCCTTGTTCCAATTAAGTTAAGAACAAAAAAATGGCAAAAAAAAACCTCACCATTTTACAATGATGAGGTTTCTTTAGAATCCGGCAGCGACATACTTTCCCAGGTATTACCCAAGTATCATCTGCGCTAAGGGGCTTAACTTCTCTGTTCGGAATGGGAAGAGGTGGACACCCTTGCAATAGCCACCAAGAAGATCGTTGGCTCACAAGAAATAATTTCGAATGAGCTAATTTATAAAGATCATTTGACAAAAATTGAAAGACCATATAAGTTTAAAAAATGTAAAGCTGTGAAAGTAATTAGTACGACTCGACTAACATGTTACCATGCTTACATCTGTCGCCTATCAACGTAGTAATCTTCTACGACTTTCATTGATATCTCATCTTAAGGGGAGCTTCGCGCTTAGATGCTTTCAGCGCTTATCTCGACCGTACATGGCTACTCTGCACTGCACCTGGCGGCACAACAGATACACCAGAGGTATGTCCGACTCGGTCCTCTCGTACTAGAGTCAGGTCCTTTCAAATATCATACGCCCACAACAGATAGGGACCGAACTGTCTCACGACGTTCTGAACCCAGCTCGCGTGCCACTTTAATCGGCGAACAGCCGAACCCTTGGGACCTTCTCCAGCCCCAGGATGTGACGAGCCGACATCGAGGTGCCAAACC
>CAINMV010000032.1 GCA_903850915.1 uncultured Bacteroidota bacterium | reverse complement strand
TGTTACAGGTTCAACCTTAGCAGGGTCAATCTTTGAAAAAGGCACGACTACGGTTGTGTGGACGATTACGGATGCCTCAAGCAATAGCACTACGGTAAGTCAAACGATCGTAGTTTATGATGACCAAACACCAACGATCACCAGTGCAGGCAACCAATCGGTATCATCTGATCCAGGTAAATGTACGTATACGTTAACAGGCTCATCATGGGATGCGACGTTTAGTGATAATTGCTCCGGCTATACTATTACGAATGACTTTAACTCAGGTACTACCCTAGATGGTGCAATCTTTGATAAAGGTACAACTACGATTGTGTGGACAAGTACGGATGCCTCAAGCAATAGCACTACGGTAAGTCAAACGATTGTAGTTTATGATGACCAAACACCAACGATAAATTGCATTGCTGATGTAACTGTATCCATGGATTTAGCAGCTTGTGGTGCAACTTTATGTGCAGGTGAGTCCGACTTTAAAGGAGCCTATGCTTTTGCTAATTGGACAGAATTAACTGAAGGTGACGCATCTATAACTAAAGTAGATTCAAGTGAATTAATATTACATGGATCAAATAGTGGGGAAGGCGCTTTAGAACAAACGGACTATTCAATAGAAATTCCTTGTGATGCTAAAATCTCCTTCGATTATAACTATACTACTGTAGATGAAGCAGAAGCAGCATCTTTTGATCCATTTGGTTACACAATTAATGGAGTTCTAAATCCAATTGTTGGTGGAACTGAAATAACTGATTCGGGTAGTAGGTCTATTCATGTTTCAAAAGGACAGGTGTTTTCATTTAACATATCATCAGTGGATGGAATGAATGGAGCCGCATCAGCCACGATTAGGAACTTTAAAGTGGACTATTCAATTACTCCGACATATAGCGACAATTGCGGAGTTACCTCAGTAACAGCCGTAAGAAGTGATAGCGCGAGGTCTCTATCTGACATCTTCCCTGTTGGAACTACCAATGTTGTTTGGAGTGTATCTGATGCCGCAGGAAATACTGCTTCGTGCAGCATGAATGTTACGGTAATAGATGATGTTAACCCTACAATTTCATGCGTAGATGCTCAAACTAGAGCTACTGATATTGGATTTAATGACTATACTGTAAATGGTACTGAATTAGATCCAGCATTTGATGACAATTGCACAGGAGCTACAATAACAAATGACGTTAATAGTTCGGCGAGTTTAAATGGTGAAATCCTAGCTTTAGGATCACACACCATTCACTGGACTGTTACTGACGCTTCTGGAAACTCCGCAACATGCGAAACATCAGTATTAATTAGTGATGATCAGAGTCCTACTATAGCATGTGTTGGAGACCATGGTCGTTCAACAGATGATGCTAATTGCTATTACACTGTAATTGGAGATGAGTTTGATGCTACGTTTACAGATAATGAAACAGCAACTTGTATCATTACCAATGACCATAACTCTGGTTCTTCGTTAAGTGGAAGTACTTTCCCTGTTGGAGCTACGACTGTTACATGGACTGTTACTGACGTTTCAAGCCATACTGCTACATGTAGCTTTATCGTTACTGTATTTGACAATCAGACGCCAACAATTACATGTGTTAACAATCAGACTAGATATTTAAGCACGGGATGTAATTATACGGTTTCAGGTGCTGAATTTGATCCAAATCATAGCGATAATTGCTCTGGAGAAATAATAAGCAATGATTATCAATCAGGAACAACATTAGACGGAGCCGAATTCCCTGAAGGAACAACAACAGTATTTTGGACAATTAGAGATGCGTCAGACAATGAAACGATCTGTAGCTTCGAAGTATTCGTAGCGGATAATTTTGCACCAAGTATTAGCTGTACAGGAACATTAACGGTAGCTTCAACAACAGGCATGTGTGGATATGTGGCAATTAGTGATGAGTTAGATCCACTCACGTCAGATAATTGCGGAATTCCAACGTTATACAACGACTATAATAGTTCAAGTACATTGGCTGATGCTTATTTCACGGGTACGACCATTGTTAATTGGATGGTTACAGATGCTTCTGGAAACACAGCATCATGCACATCAACAATAATTGTTATTGACCTTGAGTCACCAACTATTAGTTGTATTGGAAGTCAATCAAGGTACACAACCTTAAACAGTTGCGATTATTTAGTTATTGGTGACGAGTTAGATCCAACCTTTGATGACAATTGCTCAGGTTCTACTCTAAGTAATAATTTAAGTTCGGGTTCTTCTCTTGCGGGTAATACATTGCCACAAGGAACAACAGAGGTTGTATGGACTGCAACAGATGCTAATGGAAATCAAACAACATGTATGACATCCATTACTGTTATTGACAATCAGTCTCCTACATTATCATGTGCTTCTGACATAACAATTTACACAAGCATTAGTGGATGCACATCGGATCACATAATTTTAGATCCGGTAAGTGACAACTGTACAAATGCTACTTGGGGCTATAGCTTAAGTGGATCTACAATAGCAACGGACTCATCAATTGCTGATGGATCTAACAGCGCTACAATCGAATTCAATACCGGCATTACCTTAGTTACTATTTCTGCAACTGATGGAGATAACAATGCAATTGAGTGCGGATATACAATTACAGTTATTGATAATACTCCTCCGACAGTTAACTGCGTTGGAGATCAAACCAGAAACATTTCTGCAACTTGTTCTTACACTGCAGTTGGAACTGAATTTGATCCTTCTTCTTATGGTGACAACTGCTCTTCTTCTACTATTGCAATAACAAACAATTACAACAATAGTTGCTGTACTTTAGCAGGTGCTACTTTCCCTGCAGGAATCACAACTGTGATTTGGACAGTAACAGATGCTTCTGGAAATACCACTACTTGTAGCTTTAATGTTGTTATTGTTGATAATCAAGCCCCTGCAATTACCTGTGTTGGAAATCAAACCAGAAACACTGATGCATCTTCTTGCTCATATGAAGTGGATGGAGCCGAATTCGATCCTTCTTCGTATAGTGATAATTGTTCATCAGCCTCTATTGTGAACGACTACAACTCAAGCGCTTCTTTAAATGGAGCTAGCTTCGGGAAAGGTTCTACCACAGTAGTATGGACAGTTACCGACGGTGCTGGAAACACATCTACATGTTCGTTTGTAGTAACAATCATTGACAATGAAAATCCAACCATGTCTTGCTTGTCTTCACAAACTCGAGGAACCAATACGGGCTGTACTTATGTAGTTAGCGGATCTGAATTTAACCCAGCAACATTTGATGATAATTGTACAGGTGCTACTATTAGCAATAATTACAATAATGGAACTTCATTAAGTGGTGCTGTATTTGCTAAAGGTACAACAACGGTTCTTTGGACTGTTACCGACGCCTCTGGAAATTTAGCCACATGTTCTACAAATATCACTATTGTTGACCTAGAAGCGCCAACCATTAATTGTGCTATAAACCAATCAAGATGTACCAATGCAGGTCTTTGCACTTATACTGTAAGTGGCACAGAATTTGACCCTACATATTCAGATAATTGTACCGGAACAATTACCGTTTCTAATGACAATAATCGTAGTTCTTCCCTAGGTGGCGCCGTCCTTAACAAAGGCACAAATACCATTGTTTGGACGGTAACTGATGCTTCAGGCAATACAAATACCTGCTCAACAGTGATAAATGTAGTTGATAATATTGCTCCAACAATTACATGTGCAAGTAATATAACGATGAATGTTATTACAAATACCAATGCAGCAAATTATACTATCACTGATCCTATTAATGATAATTGTACCGGTTCTGTATGGAGTTATGTATTAAGTGGGGCAACAAGCGGGTCAGCATCTAATATTAATGATGGTGACGGAAGCGGGCTTGTTTCGTTTAATAAGGGTGTTACATTGGTTACCATATCGGGTCATGATGCCTCATCAAACTTGGCAACTGGTTGTTCATTTACTGTTACTGTAATCGACAATCAAGCGCCAATTGTTACTTGTCCAGGCAATCAAACCATTTATGCAACTGCGACATGCACGTCGACCTATACTATTAATGATCCGTTAACCGACAATGGAAACAATGCTAAATGGAGTTATACACTTTCGGGTGTTACCTCCGGTGGTGCTTCCAACATTGCTGATGGTACAAGTAGTGGCTCAATAACTTTCAATAAAGGCATTACAACGGTTACATTGAATGCTACTGATGGAGTTTCGAATGCAACACCATGTAGCTTTACTGTAACTGTTCTAGATAATCAAGCACCTACCTTGGTTTGTGGAAGTAACCAAACTATTAATGTAATTGCAAATACATGTGCGGCTAATTATACCATTGTAGATCCAATTACAGACAATTGTAATGGCTCAACTTGGGGTTATATCATTAGTGGATCTACAACAGCAAACGTTGATGGAATATCTGATGGAAGTGGAAATAGAACAGTTTCATTAAATAAAGGTTCAAACTTGATAACACTAAGTGGTACAGATGGTAGAAATAATGCAACAGGCTGTAGCTTTACAATTGTAGTAAAAGACAACCAAGCTCCTGTGATTGCATGCGTTAGCTATCAAACAATTTATACTGGGTCAAGTTCTACAGGCTCTTATACCATTGCAGATCCTATTTCTGATAATTGTTCAGGAGCAACATGGAATTACACTTTAGCTGGTGCAACATCAGGCTCAGCTTCCGCTATCGCAGATGGCACTTCAAGCGGACCTCTTAGCTTGAATAAAGGAATTACTTCAATTGCATTAAGTGGAACCGATGGAACGAATGCAGCAAATACCTGTGCCTTCCGTGTTACTGTAATTGACAATTACGCACCGACAATAACATGTGTTTCAAATAAAACTGTTACCTCTTGCGTTGCCACTAGCCAAGTGTTAACTTCTCCAATTACAGACAATTGTACTGGCGCTAAATGGAGTTATACATTAACTGGAGCTACTTCTGGTTCTGGATTAAATATTGCACAAGGAACGAATGCTACCGTGACTGTTAACCCTGGTATAACAACCGTAACCTATTCTGGTGTGGATGCTTCTGGAAACACAGCAAGTGGCTGTACCTATACCATTAACGTTAGAGACAACGTTCCACCAGCAGTTAGTTGCCCAAGCAACATTACAGTCTCTGTAGCCTCTGCTACTTGTGCAACTGCAGCTACATATAAATTACCAGCTATTACAATAACAGATAATTGTAGCAATCCTAAATGGTCTTATGTAGTTAGTGGTGCCACAACAGGTTCTGGTTCGAATTATCTTTCTGGCGCTCAAAGTGGATATCAGCAGTTGAATAGAGGCGTGAATAATATTGCAATAACAGCAACAGACATTTCCGGAAACAACGCTACGTGTGCCTACACAATTACTGTTGATGATGGTGTAGCACCTACAATAGCATGCCCTAGCAACAGAACGGTAAGCAGTGGTTGTTCATCAATAATTGCGAGTCCTATTTCTGATAATTGCACTAGCTCATCATTGAAATGGGGTTACACTTTATCGGGGGCAACAAGTGGTTCACAATCAGGTATTGCCTATAGTTCAACAGCAACTCCTACCTTTAATTATGGAGTGACAACAGTAACGCTTAGTGGCACTGATGGTGTGCGAGCTGCAACAACATGTAGCTTTACCGTTAATTCTACAGATGGTTATTGTGGTTTAGGTAAGACTTCACCAAATTCAACATCACAAACTCCAGCAGAGCCTAAAGGCAAGGTTGACTTGAATGTATTCCCGAATCCTACTTCAGGAGCATTTAATGTTGACATAAAATCTGACTTGCAAGGTCCATTAACAATAACCATATACAACTATTTAGGCCAAGAAATACAGACAATTAGCAAACCTGATTTCACTGGAACCGACAAGGTGTTAATTGACTTAAATGATGTAGCTTCTACTTATTACATGGTTAAAGTGGAAATGGCTGGTAAAACAATGTATAAGAAAGTAATAGTGACAAAACGTTAAACCTATTTTCTTTAATCTCTAAACAAAAAACTGCTCCTAGATTAAGGAGCAGTTTTTTTTTACACGGAATAAATCAAGATGACCAAATACCAAACCGCGTTAAAGGCATCCTATTTTAGCATTATTGGCAATATCCTATTAGCTGCGGTTAAGTGGCTAGCGGGTTCTATTGGCAATTCGTATGCCCTAATAGCTGATGCTATTGAGTCGACAACGGATATCTTTTCTTCCTTGTTGGTTTTGTTTGGCATTAAATATTCAAGTCGTCCAGCCGATGAAAACCACCCTTACGGACATGGAAGAGCTGAAACACTAATAACATTTCTTGTGGCGTGCTTTCTTATTGTTTCTGCCACCATTATTGCGCACGATAGCATTGAGAATATTAAAATGCCGCATGAAATGCCTAAGCCATTCACACTTTTGGTTTTGGGGGGTATCATTATTTGGAAGGAGTTGTCGTATCGTTATGTGATGAAAAAGAGCAAGCAAACCAACAGCTCATCCTTAAAAGCAGATGCCTGGCACCATCGTAGCGACGCCATCACCTCAGTAGCTGCGTTTATTGGCATTTCAGTTGCGCTAATTATGGGCAAAGGTTACGAAGCGGCAGACGATTGGGCAGCACTTTTTAGTTCTGGATTTATACTTTACAATAGTTATTTGATTTTGCGCCCAGCCTTGGGTGAAATAATGGATGAGCATTTATATGATGATGTAGTGGCTGAAGTTCGTGAAGTTGCGCAAAAAGTAGAAGGTGTGGTGAATACCGAAAAGTGCCTCATTCGTAAGGCTGGAATGCAATATTATATTGATCTTCATGCTACTGTGGATGCAGACATCTCGGTTAGAGAAGGGCATGAAATATCTCATCGCCTCAAAGACAAGCTCAAAGCCGAGTTGCCAAATATCGCCGATATTCTAATACATATTGAGCCAACAGGTCATTGTTAATTTTAGGCGAAATGCTGTAATCAACAATAATATCCTTTTTGATTTTTTATCGCGTAAGTTCAACGTTGCTGTCGTTCCAGAGTTTCCCAGTGAGATCAATAGCCATATTGTCTACGTTTAGTTTTTTATTGACATTTACAAAACACTTACATCGACTCTTGTCTTGAGCCGATTCAATTTGAATGTCGGTTATCTTGAATTCTTTATTGCCTTGGGTTTTAACGAGATAATCGTTTTCCCAATAGCTGCCTCCGTTAAAATAAAGACCAGTTTCACTAAGTGTAAATTTCTTCGAATAAATATTAACAGAATCCACTTTTTTCTCAGTGCTCTTGGTTAATTTATAAAGTACGATGGTGTCTACCTCTGCTTCAGTAAAACTTGTTGCGCTAGATCCAATTCTAAACGCAAAAAAGATGGAATTTAAGTCGCCACTTGGGCAGTCGCATTTACAGCCAAAATATGTTGAAATTACAAGCAAGCAAATTATAAATGGGGTACGTTTCATTCGAATAGATTTTCAGTGTATAGGTAGCGAATAGATTTAATTATGGCAAAATTAGCCTTTTTTCATTATTTTAAAAAGCATGCATAACTTGGGCCAACGCAATATGGCTTTTGAATTTCGTAGGACGTCAGCACAAAGCAACGCAATAAAACAAAAACATCACTTTAGTATAATTCCGTTTTGCGGATACTTTTTTATTGCGTTTATTTGAATTTAATGATGAAAGTTCAATTAATCCTAATTTTCGGTGTTCTGTTTTCCTTGAATACCAAGAGCCAATCAGACACTACAAAAAGTTTGATAGCGTCTATTTCGGAGGCTGTCCCTTCTAATAATTCAGGAACCTTTTCAGGCAGTTTTTATAGCAATACCAATGGTTTTATACGCGACAAAAAGATAGGTGCAACCACACCACTTTACACCCAGTCGTTGAGTGCAGTGGAAGGATGGTTTAACGCGAATTACAATAGCCGATTGGTGAATGTTAGCCTACGTTATGATTTTTATAACAATAGCAATTTATTGCAACCCAATGAGCCCTATACCAATAGTGGTATTGGCTATTGGCAGATTAACAAAACCATCGACAAGCTAGATATTACCGTAGGAAGTATCTACGATCAATTTGGAAGTGGAAGTATTTTCAGGGCCTATTGGGAACCATTTATTGGTATTGATAATGCGGTGCAAGGTGCACGTGTTATTTTTAGGCCAACAAACAACTTGACAATAAAGGCGATTAGTGGAAAACAAAAATATCGTTTCGGAAGCTTTGAGCCTGTATTAAAAGGAATTAATGCAGAGCAAAGTATCTCAATGAAACACAATATCAACGCCACCGTTGGGGCGGGTTTGATGAATCGAACGTTAAATAAGTCAACTATGAATGCCATTGCCGATAATATAAACAATTATGAATTAGTTGATCGGTTTATCCCTAAATACAATGAGTTTGCATACCAAGGATATGGAACTTTTTACGTGAAGGATTTTACGCTTGCTTTGGAATATGCTGGAAAAACAAAAGACGTCATACAAAATGCCACAAGCACGCAAATGATTGGAAAAACAGGACAGTTTATTCAAAGTAATTTCTCATGGTCTCATGTTGGCAAACGTGGTGTTGGCATAAACTTGCAATATCGTAAACTTAGCAATTTCGAATACCGCATTTCACCATTAGAAAATGGCTTGACAGGCTTAGTTAACTACCTGCCGTCTATCACACGCCAAAATACCTATCGATTGATGGCGCGCTATAATGCGGTTACGCAGTTTAATAATGAGCAAACGGTTCAAGCCGACATTATGTACACACATAATGAGAAAAACATGTTGCAACTTAACGGTAGTTATGTTACTGGAATAAACAGTCAAGAATTATTCCATGAGCTTTATTTTGATTGGTTGCATCAATACAACGAAAAGTTTAAGATGCTATTCGGAATACAATCAGTGATGTTTAATCAGGCTGTGTTGCAAGGTGAGCCAGGTGCTGAAAATGTTTATACGATTACGCCTTTTACAGAATTGAACTATGACATAAACAGCAAAAAGTCGATGCGTATTGAAGCACAATATTTAAGCACCAAACAAGATTCGGGAAGCTTTGTGAATGTGTTGATTGATTTAAATATTGCACCACATTGGAGTTTGTCGGCAGGGGATATGATTAACGTAATACCCAAATCGGGTGGAGATAAGATTAATTATTACACCTTGTTTGCGGCCTATACCGAAGGTGCATCTCGTATAGCATTGGCTTATGTAAAACAATTAGCCGGGTTCAATTGTAACGGTGGTATTTGCCGTTATGAGCCAGCCTTTAACGGAGTAAAACTAACCTTGTCAAGTACTTTTTAAAGTAACTCGTTTTATGAAAAAATATATCTTTTTTTTACTGTCAATTGCACTTCTAAATGCGTGCAAGGAAGATGCGCCATTTATTGATTTTACCGCAAAATCAACGCCATTGCAAGGCGACACGGCCTTTGTCGACAGCATCTTGGTGGTACCACAGGCGCGTAATATTTTATTAGAAGATATCACAGGTGTTCGCTGCCCTAATTGTCCTCAATCGCACGATGTAGCTAAATCAATTAGTGATGCGAATCCTGGACGTATTGTGGTTCTTGCTCTACACGCATTCTCGAATCCGATTTTCACCGACCCTATTGTTTCTTCAGGTTTTGGCTATCCTGAATTTAGAGATTCAACTGCCGACTATATTGTAACCCAATTGCTAGGAAACCCTTCGGCACTGCCACAAGGAGCAGTCAATCGGAGGTTCTTCCCGTCAGAGTCGAACAGGTATTTGCCTTTTTCTAAATGGAGTGGATATGTTAACTCCGAGTTAGCAATTGCAACGCCAATAAATTTGAGTGTGATGAATAATTATAATGCGGTCACAAGAGAGGTAACCGCCGTGGTGAAAATGGAATGTACCCAGAATGTTACAGATACGGTGTATTTGAGTGTTGGTATCACCGAAAATGAAATTATTGGAACACAGAAGTCGGGAATTGATACGATACAGAATTACCCTCATAACCATATCTTTCGAAAAATGCTAACAGCGAAAGCAGGTCTTCGCATTAACTCATCAACAGTTGTATTAAACTCAAAACAAGTGGTAATTCGCGTATTTAAATATACCTTGCCCACAAGCTGGAATGTAAACAATTGTAATGTGGTGGGAATACTTCATAAAAGTAGTTCTCGTATCGACGTCATTCACTGCGCAGAGAAAAAAATCCTTTAAACTTGGAGGAATATGCATCAATATTTTAAAATCGCCTTTTTGATGCTCTGTTTTTTTGCATGTAAAAACAATGCAAATGACTATTATTCTAAATTAGCCGAAAATAGACGGGAAATTGATGAAATCTTCTCGAATGAAAGTACCACGCCACTTAATGATGAGGAGCTTAAAACCTTTGAGGGGCTTTCTTATTATGATGTAGACAAAAATTATCTTATTGCTGCACGATTAGAAAAGTTTGATACCGCGCAGCTTGTGGAAATAAACCATACATTAAATCGGAAATATCCATTTATTCGATGGGGGAGGGTTCATTTTAAACTTAATAATGATTCCTGTCATTTGACCGTGTTTTTAACAGCGGATACCGCACAGCAAGGCAATTCAATGGCGTTTGTTCCATTTAAAGATGCCACCAACGATGCAGAAACATACGAGGGCGGCAGGTATTTAGACATTGAATTAAAAGGAGCTAAAACGGAAATTGACTTTAACTATGCCTATAATCCAAACTGCGCTTACAGCTATAAGTGGAGCTGTCCGCTGGTTCCAGAGGAGAATGTTCTGAGCCAAGCCGTTAAAGCAGGCGTAAAGAAGCCATCCTTTGGACATTAATAAATGTATGATGTTTGTCAATTTTGGCGTTCCAATTCTCGTAATGTCTCGAAAATTATGTAGGTTTGTAACCCAATCGTATAACCTTACTAAAGATACAAAAAAATATCATTAAGCTATAAAACAATTTCAATATAACCATGGCTACCGAAACACAGACTCCATTATTTACATCGAAAGAACTAGTAACCGACCAAGAAGTGCGTTGGTGTCCAGGCTGTGGCGATTACAGTATTCTTAAGCAAGTTCAAACAGTACTTCCTGATTTTGGACGACCAAAAGAAGAATTCGTTTTTGTAAGCGGTATCGGCTGTTCTTCTCGTTTCCCATATTATATGGAAACGTATGGAATGCACACGATTCATGGTCGTGCCACAGCTGTTGCTTCTGGTCTAAAAATTAGCCGTCCCGATCTTAGCGTTTGGATTGTTACTGGCGATGGAGATGCATTAAGTATTGGCTCAGGTCATTTCATTCATCTATTGCGTCGTAATCTCGATGTAAATGTCTTGTTATTTAACAATCAAATTTATGGCCTAACCAAGGGCCAATATTCTCCAACCTCAGAAGCAGGCAAGGTAACAAAGTCTAGCCCAATGGGTTCGGTAGATCATCCATTTAACCCAGCAGCACTTTGCATGGGCGCCGATAGCACCTTTGTGGCTAGAAGCATGGACAGGGATCCAAAACACTTGCAATCCGTTTTAAAGCGCGCCTACGGGCATAAAGGCACCAGTATGGTGGAAATCTATCAAAACTGTAATGTATTCAATGATGGTGCTTTTGAGATTTTTACTGAAAAGGGTTCTAAAAAGCTTGAAACATTATTTATGGAGCAAGGCAAACCACTTATTTTTGGAGAGAACGGCGATAAAGGAATTCGTTTGGATGGCTTTAAGCCTATAGTGGTGGATATTGCTGGTGGCGCAAGCGCCAACGACCTTTGGATTCATGACGAAACTGATCGTGTAAAAGCTACGATCTTAACTCGCTTCTTCGACAATCCAGTAATGGAAAATCATTTGCCGCGTCCTTTCGGCATCTTCTATACCGAAGAGCGTGGAACTTATGAAGATGGCGTTAATGAGCAAATTGAAAGGGCACAGCAAAAGGGACTTGGTGACTTAGACAAATTGCTCAAAGGCAGAGAAACCTGGATGGTTGGATAATATATCCTTGACCGTTTTCTTTTTTTATGCATTTTCGTTGCTGTAATTTTTCTTATTATTTATGTCGTTAATTTCACTAAAAGCCATCACCAAAAATTATGTGATGGGAAAAGAAGTGCTTCAAGTTTTGAGAGGTATCGACTTAACTATTGAGAAGGGCGAATATGTTGCCCTCATGGGACCTTCTGGTTCTGGCAAAAGCACCTTGATGAATATGATAGGATGTTTAGATTCTCCAACATCAGGCACCTATATTTTAAATGGACATGATGTAAGCGGCATGAGTGATAATGCACTTGCAGAAATTCGAAATAATGAAATCGGCTTTGTTTTTCAAACCTTCAATTTAATGCCAAGGCAATCTGCGTTAGAAAATGTTGCGTTGCCCCTTATCTATGCCGGCGTTAACAAAGCTGATCGTGAGGCAAAGGCAAAACTTACCTTAGCTGGCGTTGGGCTAACAGATAGGATGATGCATAAACCCAATGAACTTTCTGGAGGGCAGCGTCAGAGAGTGGCTGTGGCTAGGGCTTTGGTTAATAACCCTTCACTATTGTTGGCCGACGAACCTACTGGGAACTTAGACTCTAAAACGTCGGTAGAGATAATGCATCTTTTTGATGAATTACATTCGAAAGGGAATACAATAATTCTTGTTACACATGAAGAGGATATTGCTCGTTTTGCTAAGCGCATTATACGCTTAAAGGATGGTTTAATCGACTATTCCGATCACAACAAGCCTCAAGTTTAGTAACATAATATTACCTTTTGTTCTTTATTGTGCCGCATCGTATTTCATTCGCGTTGTCAAGGGGAGTTCATTAAGTTTTTTTATTTTCACCGGTACTTTAAAGTCATCTAAATGCGTGTAGCAATGTTGTCGGATTATTGACTTTAGTGCCAGCAGATCTGCGTTGGCATCACATACAACATCGGCCACTACAATTTGCCCAAGGATCAAATTGCTCTCGCCATATACACGAGCAAATTGCACTATGGGAAGTTGAAGTATAATCTCTTCCACTTCCTGGGCATTAACTTTATTGCCACCCACCAAAATTAAGGTATCCCATCTATTTATCACTTCCAAAAATCCGTCTTCAGCTTCAACTACCATATCACCCGTTTCAATCCAAGCGTCATTGTTTTTAAAGCCTTTATTCCAATCTCCAATGAGGTAACCTAGGCTCCTTAGCAGCAATCGATTTTGTTTAATGATAAAGTCTTCATTGTGCAAGCCGGGCTTAAACAATCGGCTGTTTGTAGGGTGTGTGCTTGTTCTTAAATTGGTGGATTCTGTGGTTCCAAAGGCCTGTCGAATATTCACGTTTGGGATTTTTTCTTGAAATTTCTTTTGCCATATTTCACGCAAAGGCTCACCACCGCAGTTAATGATTTTTATGGTTTCAAAGTACTCCTGATTTAGTAAGTTTTTAAGATGAAGCTGTATTAAAAAGGAGGGCGTACACGAAAGTAGCGAAGCTTTATTTTGTTTAATGGCGTCCGCTATTTGATGCGGATTTCTGCCCGTTGGCAGAACAATAGTGCCTCCTGGAGAGAGTATGCTAATTAACGTTTCGATGCCTGAGATATGTTCTAAACTAAAGGTTAATACAGAGACAAACTTCGATTGCAATTTTAAGTACTTTAGGCAGAGCAGACTAAAATCGAGAAGTACATCTTTAGGTTGTTGGCTTGTGCCAGAGGTAGAAATAATTATGCCGGAAGATTGCCTTTTTTTTAGCTCCAATGTTAATTCAAAATCTTCAATTTGGAAAGTGCTTAAGCTACTTTCACCAAGATGGATGCGGTTTTCTACCTTTGAACTAAATATACGATGTGCACTATTTTCGGGTACAATTATACCACCACATCGAGCAATAGCGAATAGTAAAACTACATTCGAATAGCACGGCGAATAGTTCCAAACGAAGGCGGTATTATTTGTGTTTATTTGAGATGTTATTTCGTGACTCGTCTTTTCAATATCGACAATGAATGTATTGAAGCTGAATTTTTCCTCATCCTCAATGATAGCAATGGATTCGCCAAAGTTTCGCCAATGCTTTAGTAAGGTTTCCATAATTAAAATACACCATTTAAATAAATCGTTTGACCCGTGATGGCGGTGCTTTTTTCGCTCATAAAAAAATCCAAACAATGAATTACATCCGAAGGCATCCCCATTTTTTTGATGGATTGCCGCTCGAGCACTTTATTTAAGTTAGACTCAGGAATACCATGAATTAAGTCGGTAGCCATGGGATTGGGTCCAAGGATATTCGCTGTAACATTAAAAGGGGCTAATTCCTTTGCAATGATGCGTGTAAATTCTTCTAAGGCGGCCTTTGATGAGGCATAGATACTTTGCCATTCTAGATGCAGAGGCAAGGAAACAGAAGAGATGTTGATGATGCGACCTGCTTTTTGTAAAATCATCATTTTGGAAATTTCGCGTGTCACTAAAAATGAGCCGAGAACATTCGTGTTGAATATTGAAGCAGCAGTGGTAAGCGGGGTGCTCACCATAAAATTCATACTTGCAATTCCAGCGTTATTGATTAGCACATCAATCGGAATTTTCTTGCTTTTCAAATCTTTAATCACATACAATATATCTGCTTCAATTGAAATGTCTGCTTGATATTGAAGGTGATTTTCATGCACTACGGAAGCACTTCGGCTCAAAGAAACCACCTTGTGTCCTTGGTTTAGATAGTGCTCGGCAATTTCAGCTCCTAAGCCTTTACTTGCCCCGGTAATCAGTATTGTGGGCTTAAGAATTTGTGTCATTGAGCAAGGTGTTGATATAAGCTGATAGGGTAGCAACGGAGTAAAATGGTGAGTGTTTTAAACTCAATGCACGGTCGTTGGCAATTAAAATTTGTTGTCCTGTTGATAATAAGATGGCATCTTCAATTTCCACGATAAGGCGAACCAAGGAGAGTGAATTAAGCAAGCTGCTTGTGCCGTAAATTATTGTATCGCTATCGATAGGCATTTCAATGCGAAGTTCATGGTAGAGTATACTTAACGCATCTGTTACCACTTTTTCTGTTGGTTTTTTCATTTTTTCATTTTACGATTTAATCTCAATTCGTGGTACAGGTCGAGCTGGATTGCCCACCAGCGTGGTATTGTCAGGGTAATTACCTTGCACCACCGCGCCTGCCACAACATTACAATATTTCCCTAAAGTTGTACCTGCAAGTAAGGTAACATTAGAGGCTACAAGCGTTCCTTCTCCAACAATTACTTCGCCGAAATGATGTTCGAAATTTGTCCGATTTTGAACTGGGTGTTGCGTCATGCTGCGTGTTTGTGTTGTGATGATACAATTTATTCCCAAGTCAACATGATCACCGATTATGATTTTCCCACCACCAGCATAAAGGCATGCATTATAACCAACTGTGATATTACTTCCCATGTTTATGATGCCCCAATAAGGCGCAAAGCCACAGTTAAAATAACATCCAGGACTAATAATACACCTTTCGCCGATGCTTACACGCTCTGGATTTGGCATTAAAAGGTCGTCGTGAAGGGTAGTGTTGGGGAAGCGTTGTTTCGCCTTTGCAATAAACAAGTAGTGTTGAAACCCCTTGTATATTGAAAATAGCAGATAGTGATAGAAGCGATATGAAAATAGCGTTCTAATAAGGATGCGGATTTGGTGAGCCACTTTTTGAATTGAATTCACTTTTTTGATTTCGCTAACCTTAGCCGATTAAACGTGACTTCGAAATTAGAATAAATTTAGCTGTTGTAATGACTTTACCACGAATGTTTTTCGATGCAATGGTGAATATCCAAATTCACGAATAGCGTCGACATGCGACTTGGTTCCATAGCCTTTGTTTTTATCCCAATGATAGTGCGGAAATGTTTGGTGCGCTTGCATCATAAATTCGTCGCGGTATGTTTTGGCTAAAATACTTGCTGCTGCAATATTAAGAAAAAGGCCATCGCCCTTAACATAACAACGGTGTTTTATATCAGGAAAAGGGTAAAAGTGATTGCCATCTACGATGATAAATTCTGGTTTAACATTTAGCATTCCTATAGCGTGATGCATTGCCTTGATGCTTGCCTTTAAAATGTTTATCTTGTCAATTTCAGCCCCATCAATTTGAGCTACGGCAAAACTTACGGCCTCCTTTTCAATTAACGCGCGTAGTGCATCGCGATTGCTTTCCGATACTTGTTTGCTGTCGTTGAGAATTTTGTTTTTGAAGCGCTTCGGTAGAATTACGGCAGCCGCGAATACAGGGCCCGCAAGGCATCCTCGGCCTGCTTCATCGGTGCCGGCTTCGAGGAGTTTACTTTGAGAGTGTAGTTTAAGCACAATGTAAAAATAATATTTGCTATCGACATAATTTGAATAAATGGTATTTTCGCACCTATGCTTCAATACCGGGAACTTTTTTACAAGCAATATTACAGCAGCCAATTGGGACGTAAATCTGTTAATTACAATAAGAAATTAAAGGAAGAAACGTCGCAATTGCAACGCGAGATATTACCACTTATGCCATCCAATAAAGATGGTATAATTGTTGACTTGGGCTGTGGCATAGGCTCTTTAGTAAGTATGTTTTTAACATCTGGCTACAGCCAAAGCAGTGGTGTGGACGTGAGTGAGGAGATGGTAAATGTGGCGCATCAACTACAAATTAATCAGGTGACACAAGGCGATATCACGGAATTTTTAAAAGCCCATAAAAATCACTTTGATGTGATTACCGGAATCGACATCATTGAACATTTTACGAAGGATGAATTAGTGAATTTGCTATTGCAAATTAAAGAGGCTTTGAAGCCAGGAGGCATTGCTATATTTAGGACACCCAACCTGGATGCGCCTTATTCTACCATCTATGCTAATGGCGATTTTACTCACGAAAACTACCTTAACCCATCTTCTGCCAAGCAATTAATGTTAAACTGCGGGTACGGTGAGGTTGCCGTTTTGCCGTCACTTATTCGCATTCAAAATCCGATAAAAGAAATACTGCGTAAAATGATATGGTCGTGCTATTCGTTTCGAATAAAGGTGGAGCTTTTTGCAAGCGGACGTAGTTCGGATGTGATACTTACCCCGAATATGTTAATTCGTGTGGTAAAAGCGAATTAAGATTAATCGAAATAAGGAGTTGGAGAAGTTTGATTAATAAGGTTTTTTCTCTCACCAAAATAACGTTACAGATGAATCAGTTTTAGTATTCCAATTCCTTGGCTAGTTCTGACTTTAATAAAATATAATCCACGATGGAAATCCGAGGTTTCAATCCGAGTTTCTTTTTTACTTGTTGTACCTATATAAACTTGCTTCCCATCCATGCTTAATATTTCTACTTGCGTGTTCTCTTCAATATCGTGCAATATCTTTAAAGTCACAAAACTGTTAAATGGATTAGGAATGGCCTCAATGGCTATGTTACCGGCTTTTAAATCAATTCCAATGTTATTTATAGCCAATGGATCGGAGGTGTATGGGCATGCCATTGGGCTATCTACCCTTACGCTATAATACGCAGGCACTGTTGGCCTGTATTTGCGCTGAGTGGCTCCTGGAATGGCTACGTTGTTTTTTAGCCATTGATAGTTAACGCCATTGCTATTGCTGCAAAGTAATGTGTCGAGGTAATGAATTACTATTGGTTTTTTAGGCAAGGCTAAAACTTTCACAGCAAAACTCCAAAGACTTGTGTCCTTCGGTGCGGTACTTACAAATCGAAATTTATAATAAGGCGCAGCACCTACTGTAGATGGAATAAGCGCCAAAATGCTATCTGTTTTGAGTTTTGTGCCAATTTTAAATCCGACATTTACAATAGTAGTGAAGTTGCTGTAACCATCACTAAGCTGAAGGAAAATTTTATTAGTGTCGGCAAATGTATTCGTTGTTACATAATGCACAAAAACGGCGTCGTTAGGGCATAGTTGGGTGTCGTGTTTGTTAATGTAGAAGTTTGGTTGTTTGATTTTCGTTATCCAATAATCATAATTTCCTCCAGCAAGGGTATCTAATGTTCTATCAAGACCCTTACTTGATTTTGAATATCCGGCTAATACGATATTATCGCCTGGAGTTAAAACCATATCTTGCATATAATCATCCCTTTTGCCGCCTAATGTTTCGTCCCATAAAGGCTTGCCGCCAGAATCTACTTTTATTACCCAATAATCTAGTCCACCATAGTTGAATTTACTTCTATCGCCGGTACCTGAATAGGAGTAGCCACCCATAACAAAACGGCCCTCGGAGGTTTGCACAATGGCACAGCATTTCTCGTCAGAATTGCCACCAATGGCTCTTTCCCATAATTTATTGCCTAAGGCGTCGGTACGAATTAGCCAGGTATCTGTGTTCCCTTTGGAAAAAACATTTTTATTGCCCGATTTGCCGGAGTTGGAGTAGGCTGGCAAAAGGAATCCTCCATCTTTAAGTTCAATAAAGGTAAGAATCTCATCCACATTAGCACCGCCATAAACTTTATCCCAGAGGACTACACCGGTGGACGAAATCTTCAAAAGCCATACATCGCTATTCCCAATACTATCGATGGATTTGTTGCCACTGATAGGCGACTTAGACCAGCCTGCGAGCAGGAAGCCCCCATCTTTGGTTTGATGTCCTTCCCAACAGTTGTCGAAGCCCTTGCCTCCATAGCTACTATCCCAAAGCATACGCCCCACACTGTCAATTTTTACCACCCAAATGTCGGCATCACCTTTGTTTGGGCTCTTTTTGTTTCCCGATTTTCCGGAGTAGGACAAGCCTATTAATAAATAACCTCCACCGGCGATTGGTTCAATATAATGCAACTCTTCGTAGCTGTTTCCGCCATAGGCACTATCCCATTGTTTTACTCCATTTGCGTTAAGCTTCACCACCCAATAATCGTAGGAGCCCATATTAGCCTGACTTTTATCTCCTGAAATGCCACCACTGGTGTATCCACCGACAAGGCACCCTCCATCGGCTGTAGGTGCAACCGAAAATAACTCTTCGTTACTTGTAGTTCCGAGTGTAACATCCCATAATTTATTGCCATTGCTATCGGTTTTCACCACCCAATAGTCGTAGCCGCCTTTGCTAGTTTGGCTTTTTTCGGCGGAGTTCTTCGAATTGCTTTTTCCTGCCAAGAAAAGGTTTCCATTTGTCGCTCTGCGAATGGCGTTTAAGTTGTCGATGGTGTCACCAGCAAAACGTTTATCCCACATTCGGATGGGCGATTGAGCGCACATTATGAATGAGATAAGCAATTGGCAGGCTATTAATAAACTCCTGATCATAGATATCGAATGTTTTTAAACGTAAGATGGTGAAAATACAGTTTCGTTGATCCAACAGTTTCCTTACGGTGGATATTTATTGAATAATACAAATAAAGCAGAAAACATCGAGAAAAAAAGCACCAAATGAAAGAAATATGGGGTAAAATGAAAAAAGGAAGCACATAAAACTGAGAATGCCTATTTTCGCATAACATTTTAAAAATAGTAAATCATGAATTTTGAGTTGGATCAAATCCCTTTTCGGCCGTTAAAGCCAAGAAACGAGGGCATCACGATGGTGATGGATAAAGGACTAAGCGTTCGCGAGGTAGAAGATTTTCTAAGTGTATCATCGATACATACCGATTTATTGAAGTTAGGTTTTGGCACCTCCTATGTAACGCCACATTTACAAGATAAAATCAATTTATATAAAAGCGCTGGCATCCCAGTTTATTTCGGCGGCACCTTGTTAGAGGCATTTATAGTGCGCAAGCGATTTGATGATTATTTAAAGCTCATCGAGAAATTTGGTATTACCCATGTAGAGATGAGCGATGGTAGTTTAGAGATGCCACATGATGTAAAGTGCGAATATATCCGCAAGCTTTGCAATTATGCGGTGGTTCTCAGTGAAGTGGGAAGTAAAGATGCAGAAAAAATTTATGCCCCATACGAATGGGTTGAATTCATGAAAAAGGAGAGTGAAGCAGGTGCATGGAAACTTATTGCGGAGGCACGAGAAAGTGGCAATGTAGGCGTATATAGAAGCAACGGTGAAGCTCGGATGGGTTTAGTCCATGAGATAGCCCATTTTATCCCTAAAGAGAATGTAATTTGGGAGGCACCTCAAAAAGGCCAGCAAGTGTGGTTTATAAAAGAGATGGGGGCCAATGTAAACTTAGGGAATATAGCACCCAACGAGGTTATACCTTTAGAGACCTTACGATTAGGATTGCGAGGCGACACCTTCTCTACCTTCCTCGATGTATAGAAATCAAAGTATTACAACTTTTGTTTTGTGAGGGTTGGTTGTATCTAATGACCCTGACAATAACCTTATAACCTTCCTTATGGTTAAGATGATGAATTTAATTCAAATAAGTTTGAGTAAATAAAAGGATTTAATCGAGCTTAAAGGATTTTAATAGCTGCTTGATAATAATTGTTTACCCCCCCTAATACTTCATATTTTATGTAATATGATTTAACAAAAATGTCGAACGCGAAAAATTCATGATTAGGCACATTGAATTCATCAAACATTATGATATCTCCAGATTTAAGGAAGGGAGCAATTGATGTCAATACAAAAAGAGTCGACGAAAACAGGTCCGCATCCATGTGGATCACCATTCTTTTACTGTTGTCAAATGATTTTAAAAATCCGGGTAAAGTTTGTTGAAACAAACCTTTAACGAACACACATCGATCATCGTCAGTTTTTGGAATTCCACTTTCCATCTCACCAGCTTTAAAAGCGCCCCAATTTTCAGGCAGACCTTCAAAAGTATCAAACCCATAGAATTTTGTGTTAGATGCTTTGACTTTATCTGCCCACCATAAGAATGAGCCTCCATCGAAAACACCAAACTCAAGATAATTGATTTCTTGAAGTTTCTCGGTTTTTATAATATGTTCGTGAAGTTTAAACCTATCATTATAGTTAAACTTGAATCGATAAAACGTAGTGTACCCAACATTTTTATGGTCTGAAATCCATTTTGAAAGCCTAGAGATGTTTCCTAAGAAAATAAATGTATTAGAGAGACCGCCAAATAAATAATGTAATCTAAGGTAAAAAAAGACGCCCTTTATTTTTGCCGGTATTTTACTGTATTTTGGGATAATCATGCTTCAAAAATATGTTTTTTTTTCAAAACAGAGATTTGTCATTTATATGGAATTAAATTTAGCTGAAGTCAAATTGAAAAAAATCTTTACTTTGTATCTTAAATAACAATGTAAACTTGCGAAAAGTAATATTTATCTATTGTCTAATAGTTTTTTTTTCTATAAATTCAATTTATGGGCAATCTGACTTTATTGTTAGAGAATTCCCTCACAAAATAGATTTTCGAGAAGACTATGTGAGGAAGTTTTATTCTGATACTTCAGGTATGCTTTGGATGAGGACATTTAGCAGAATTTTTCGATTCAATGGAGAGCAAATAGAATCATTTGATGAAATTATTCAGCCAGACTTTAGACTAAAAGATGCGTTTATACTTGGCCGGAAAATCCTTCTTAATTATGGGGATGAGGAATTAAGACTTTTTGATATCGCAGAGCTTAAGCAGACAAATGTTGCAATACCTCAAGCCACTTTACCGGTAAATTGCGTCAATCTTATTGGTCAAAATCAAATCTTTTTGGCTAGTAAAAAACAACAACGAATATTTCAATGTGCCTTAGTAAAGAATAATTTAGAAATTCGAAAAAGCTTTGATGGAATTAGGGCTGATAAGGTAATCCCAATCTCTGATACCCAATTAGTCTATACGAATGACCATTCCGTTTATTTGTTAAACACAAGAACGTTATTAAAAACAAAAATACTTGATGGTTTTAATCTTGAAGATTTAGCTGTTCATGATTCCTGTATTTCATTAATTTCAATTTTGGAATACGTATGTTTTGATTTTAAAAACAGAATGATCATTGATAAATTTCTAACTCCAAAAGGCGAAGATGCCCATCACATAAGACTTTGCAATAATAAGCTATGGCTCTTCACCAATAATTCAACGTATATAAAGAATCCATTTAATCATAAGTTTGAAA
Organism: uncultured Bacteroidota bacterium; assembly: GCA_903850915.1. GTDB lineage: Bacteria > Bacteroidota > Bacteroidia > UKL13-3 > UKL13-3 > CAINMV01. Next base: position 12,938 of record CAINMV010000032.1, on the reverse strand, counting down.
AACTTACATATTCTCTAAGTGGTTTAAGCATTTCCGCTTCAAATCAAACCTTCGATATTTTTTACAACAAACTAAGTGATAATTACCTTCTTTCTAATTATTTTGGTTTGTTTCGATTAATTCAATGTAATACTTTTTCAATTAAGCATTTTGATCTGTCGAATAAGATAAATGACCGGGAAGTATCTCTGCGTTGTATTTATTCAGACATTGAGTCAGGTTTAATACATTTTAGTAATGATGGGGATGGTAAATTTACATGTAAATTAGGTGATAAACTGAATCTGAAAATTGAGAGGTATCCTAATTCATTGTTTGAAGATGCACAATCCTCTAATCTAAATAAGATATTCGAAGATAATCAACATCGACTTTGGCTTGGTAGTAATTCCGGAATAAGTATTTTTGGAAATAGAACAATACCCATTCCTTTTTCTGGAAGAGTATGGGACATAGCTTATATTAAGAATTGCTTTTGGGTAGTTTGTAATACAGATAAATCTTCTTTTCTTCTATTATTTAATAAACAAGCTGAATTGAAAAGAACTTTTGAGTTTGTAAGTTCAAAAGGTCAAGCTAACTGCTTTTGGGATATAGAACCTTATGGAAATTACTTGTTAATAAGCTCATTAGAGGGCTTAGTGGTTTTTGATGTCAGCAGACAAATGTTTATTCCAAAAGAAGATGTTTTTAATTCCTTCGCTGTTCTTAATGGAAGGGCATGGTCATCTAAAGTTGTTGGCAATTCACTCTTCATTGCCTTTCAAGATAAAGGCCTTAGAAAAGTAAATTTATTAACAGGAGAAGTAACATCTCCAATACCAAGCATTCAAAAGGCCTTTCAAGTTGAATCTAGCGATGGCAAAAATCTTTGGATTAATTCTCAAGATAGGATAACATATTTAAGGCAAGATGGTGCTTCATTCTCTTTTAAGACAAGTAGTTTTGCATTGCCTATTGAAGCGTCATTTCACGGAATGTTTGCAGATGAGGTTGGTAGTTTGTTCATAGCCGGAAAGGGAGGCTTTTCTGAAATAATGACGAATGAGCTTATCACAAAAATAAATAATCTTGCACCAAAAACTATTTTTTGTGAATTAACGGTTAATGAGAAAAAGAAATCAGGTTTGATTTTTTCTAATTCAGAATTGATTCTGCCTCATGATAGCAACAATTTGAGATTTACTCTTGCGAATACGATACTAGACGATGCTAACGACATCAAGTTGAAATACAAACTTGTTGGCTATGATGCTGATTTTGTGCTGGTGGAGAAAACAAATGAAATTATTTATAAAAATCTGCCCCATGGGAATTACACATTGGAAGTTTATCTCTGCAATAGTCTTGGTATTTGGGACCCAGAGCCAGTGCGCGTCTTTATAAATATTCTTCCTCCATGGCATCTTACGCTTTGGGCGAAAACAATTTATGCTTTTCTAGCCATAGGGTTAATCTATCTTTCGTATCTTTTACTTAAGCTAAGGTTTGAAAAACAGAAGAAACAGGAGTTTATGATTTTGGAAAGTGAGTTGAAGGCGATCAAATCGCAACTTAATCCGCACTTTATTTTCAATTCGCTCAATTCCATCCAAAGCCACATCATCCAAAATAAATCTGAAACTGCAGCGCATTATCTCAATAAATTCGCAAAGCTACTTCGAAGAGTACTAGAATACTCAACCGTGGAGACGATCACACTTCAACAAGAGATTGAATGGGTTGGCGACTATCTGGAGCTTGAAGAATTGCGATTTGAGAATAAGTTTCATTGGAAAATTAGCGTCTCACCAAAGTTAGATACTTCAATCCAAATTCCTGCTTTGGTGCTGCAGCCATTAATTGAAAATGCATTGATTCATGGTTTGTTTCCGAAATCCGAGAGCGGTAATTTGCACATTAGTTATACTATAGTAGAAGGTATAGCTGCCTTAGACTGCACTGTAAGTGACGATGGGAAAGGAAGGAAAGCCAGCTCAAGTATTGTGAATCCGTTTCTAAAAGCGAACATTTCTAAAGGAATGCTACTCACAGGACAGCGCCTTGATTACCTTTCAAAGAAATATAAAGTTGAAACTTTTCTCAATTATATCGATAAACATAATGATGCCGGGGACCCAACAGGTACAACTGTTGAAATTCGTATTCCAATCGCAAAAATCTCCAATGTTTTTTTTGATTAGTTTTTTGTATCATTACCGAAAAAACCAGTTGGATTAAATGTAAGGATAAAACATGACCATACCCAAACTTAAAGCAATTATACTTGATGATGAAGCACTAAACATTGACGCACTCGATCGGATGATTATGGCATATTGTCCAGGCGTAATCGTAGTAGCTCGATGTCAGAACCCATTGGAAGCGATAGGATTAGTGCATGATTTGCGACCTGATATTTTGTTTTTAGATATCGCCATGCCGGAATTAAATGGATTTGAGTTTTTAAATAAATTTGAGACATTAAATTTCAAAACGATTTTCACAACTGCATATACCGAATATGCAATTAAGGCAATAAAATATGCCGCATTCGATTTTTTGTTAAAGCCAATCGATAAAGAAGAACTTATTTTAGCAATAAATCGGGCACAAGCCAATGTGCTTTTGCCATCATCTACCGAAATAAACCAGCATAAGGGCACTCGAACTAATCTTGCGTTGCCAACCAATGAGGGCTTCTCTTTTATTGATATTGGTGAAATTGTTTTTTGCCAAAGCGACAATAGTTATACCATTTATAAATTAATTGATGGAAAGAAAATCGTTGTAAGTCGCGGCCTTAAAGAGACTTCAGAGATGCTAGAGAAGCATGATTTCTTCCGTATACATCAATCTTATTTAATAAATGGAAAGTATATCCGAAAATACAACAAGTCCAATAGCAGCGTTGTAATGAGCAATGGTGAGGAATTGCCCATCTCGCTCCGGCGAAAAGATGAGTTTCTAATGTTCATCGATAAAATGTAAAATATTATTGGCGCATAAACGAATTCAAGCCCAAACTCTGCGAATCCATTCCAAAACTTCACGAATTCAAAGTCATCGCAAATTGTTGCGTAATTTACTTTTTATTTGAATTCTTCAAATCACTCTTTTGTGAATAAATACTTATCTTAAACACTATGAGCCCTGGCATTGATTTCGCCAGGGCTTTTTGTTTATTATTTATTTATATCGTTAATAAAATTAGCTTGTCGTTACATTAGAAATGCCAACCTCAAACGAATTCAAGTTCATATCCATCGAATCAGGTGTGAAACGTGACGAATTCAAAGTCATATTCATTAGCGATATTTTAAGTAATATACTTGTACATTAATATTAATTTTATGTATAAAAAACACCTTACGCTATTCGCCATTAGCCTAATCCTTGTGCTGCTTCTTAACAATTGTTCCAAAGACAAGGAGTTTGTTATTCAAGGCAAAGTTTTCGACGCTACAACAAATATTCCAATTCCAGATGTAAAGATTAGTTTTACACAAATATGTCGTGACTGCCCATATATAGCTGATAAAACAGTGATGAGCGGAATAGATGGTAGTTTTCAATTTGTTTTGGATAATAATTACAAGTATTCAGGTTTTATCTCGGCGAGTCATCCGCTATTCGAGTCGAAAAGCCAACATATAAATATCAATGGAGAAAAAATAAATATTCAGGATATTCATATACAACCATTAGCATATATTAAAGTTCATATTAAGGATACTGGCTTGGTTACTGACAACTATGTAATCTGCTTTAGCGATAAACATATTTTTTCAGGCTGTGGAGGTTATGCCAAATTCGACAGTGTTTTTTGCTGTGGAAAGGTGTCCGCGGATGTTAATGATACTTTCGAATATGAGGTCAATGACTACACTCATTCAAAACAAGAAACAATTAAAATCCCCTATAATATTCCAAAATCACAAACCAAGGTTTTTGAACTTTACTATTAGCCAGTCAAAATAATAACCGTCCTTAATAAAAACGTTATACTAAATTTTTTAATTGCTTATGAAAAGACCAATTTTACTGCTCTTATGGGTTTGCTTTGCCCTAACTAAAACAAAAACAGGGCACGCTCAATCCGACTCCATTGGGCCTCAAAATTTTATCGACACCTTGCTTTCGAAACTCGACACCAACCTGATTTCATCAGGATTGTTGGCCGACAAAACGCTATCTCCATTTGTAGATTTGGACGATTACGACGGCAATCAAAGCACACCAATAACATTTGATGCGATTCTAACGATTCCCTTTGCGTTAAACAATATGAAGTTGACATCGCTATCCATTGCAAATAAAGAGGAGATTCAAGAAATTTACCATCAGCATAATCAACATCAATTGGTGGTTCCTATTATAATGGATTTCGATTACCACAAGATGAAATTTAACGCCATTCAATCTGGGCTCATCGATACTTCCGGATATTATTGGAAGGATACTGTGATAGGAGGGGTAAGTCCATATGAACCAAAAGTATTGAAAACGGCCGCTTTAAATTACACGCATTTTTCCAATCAAACCTTTCGTTTTGTATATGACCCTCGCCTTTACTTAACCAATCGGCCCAGACCAAAGAAAATTCAATTTGATTTTGATGATGGTAAAGGACCGCAATCTATAGCGGCCTTCGATACGGTAATTGTACATTATAGTTCACCGGGCACTCGCGGTATAAAAGTTTACTTAGATGTGAATGGTGCTAATGAGCCTGTGGAAATTTTATTGGAGTCAATCACTGTAAAAGATGATAAGCCCTCCGCAGACTATGCGGATTGCCGTTTTATGTTTAACTCCGATCGAACGGTATTAAGATATGAGAATCAGAGTTTGTTTTCCGGCTATGATGTAAATGGCAATACAATTATTACGCATGCTGTAGTTCCGGTGTATATGAAAAGCCTTGTCTCTATTCAGCTTGGCAGAGATAAAAGAGATGGAACTAAACATCGGTGCCTGAAGAAGCCCCTGATTTTTGTTGATGGCATCGACTTTGGATATGAAAACCATGTGGACGAGTATTTTAGTTGGGGTAATAAATGTAACACTTTGGGTTTTGAAAACATTGCTCGAGCTAAAAATATAAATCCCATTACTGGTGAAGAAACCAATGATCTTGTTTTTGTGAATGCTCCTGATTTTGTTAAGAAGGCAACAGATGCCGGCTATGATATAATTTTTTTTGACATGCTTTATGGTGCTGCCGACATTGGATTGAATGGCAAATTACTTGAAGAATTTATTGTGAGTATGAATAGCAATTCCCTTTCTGGTAGCAATTGCTATTGTGGGAAATCTTACGATGAAATTGTGATTCTTGGTGCAAGTATGGGAGGGCAGGTATCTCGGTATGCACTTTTAGATATGGAGCTAAATAAAGTTAATCATTGTGTTCGGGAATGGGTGAGTTTCGATTCGCCCAACGAAGGAGCAAACATCGCCCTTGGCTTACAGCATTTTGTAAAGTGGACTGCCGATAACAATATACATTCTTTCAATAACTTCAAAGCGAGTATAGATAATTTAGAGCGCAAACTCGATCGTTCAGCTTCAAAGCAACTTCTAATTTATCATCATTCTGAGAAGTATAAAAGTAAAGCGCACCCCGATTATTACAGCTTCTATAGTCAGATGACAGAAATGGGAAGTTACCCCACAAAATGCCGTAAAGTGGCAATCGCCAATGGATCTCTTATTTCAACATTACAAGATTTTGGAACCAGCCACAATGTTTATAGCGGTGGTGAATTACTTGCTGAGCTATACTTGCCTTTGAATGTATTTACTAAATTGAAATCAAGTTTTACTGCAAAGATTTTCGCAGAGGATGGATCAACATTAAAGGCGTCCCAATGCAATTCCGACTTAACAAGCCGCTTTGTGTTTTCTGCCAAACGCGAGTATTATTTGATAAACCGTCTCCTCCCCATTGGTAAAATAAGTTGCGAAAACATTCGATTTCAAGGGCTTGGTTTTGACTTTGCACCTGGAGGAACAAATGATGGTATTTTGGCTTTGGATCAAACGGTGCAAATATCAAAATGGTTATCGATATCGCCAGGGATTGCATACCATTCTAACTTTGGTTTCATTCCTACGGTAAGTGCACTAGGTATTTATCCGGAGGTTTGGCAAAAAAAGGATGGCCCATTATTTAATGTAGTGAACAACTTTGGCATCAATGCTATTAAATTCCACCAGCCTAATTATAGTATTAGTCCATTCGATGCTATTTACGGCCCATATACTTTCGAAGGTAATGAGCCACATGTTTACATCTCTCAAGGGCTTATACAGTGGGCCATTGAGGACCTTCAGATGGGAGATTATGAGAGTCATCTAACGGCATCGAGTCCTGCAGGCAGTAATTATAATTTCGGTAATTTAAATTTCAATCGATTACATTCTATAACGGTCAATACCGACTGCGCACTTAAGGTATTTGCCAATGATTTTATAGGATATAAAAATAGGCATGCTGGCTTCGAAGAGCAGTTTTATGCTTCCGTCAACAAGCCGATGGATAAGGCAACCTTTGAGTTGTTTACTACGGAAAGCTGTGAGCCAACGCATGTTGTTATTAATGCAGGTGGTTTATTTGAGTTGGGCGATGGTAATGAAAGAAAGACGGTAACGTATTTCCGAAAAGAAAGCAAATTAGAATTGATGGAGGGTGCCACATTACATATTTTAAATGGAAGTGTGCTTGTCATCGAAAAAGGGGCACAGTTTATATATCATAAAGGGGCAAAAATTATTTTGGATGGAGGCGAAGCAATTCTCCAAATTGCAGGCGAGGTAATCATGCCTGATGCCGACTCGAAATTTACTTTTTCAAATAGTCCAGGCCAGAGGCATGGATTTATTGATTTCGTTAATTCGCCTAACATTACGAGTGCCAATTCAAACAATGTTATTGAATTACTAGGATCTGGCATTGCTTCTAAAATAGCGAGAGTAACCGGTGGGCCATTGCAAATTCGCGGGAGCTATAGGCAAGCAGCAAATGGCTTCGTAGCTTTGATTTTTAAACAAGGCGAAGTAGAAATCGATAAAAACTCGTCGCTACTATCGGACGCTGCTATCAGTTTTTCATTCATTAATTTCAAAGGTGAAGGGGCGCAAATTAACAATCTAGGAGTGGTGCTTTTTGGACAACCCAATATCTCAATCACAAATTGTCGATTTCAAAATTTTGGTACTGGGCTTAAAGTGGATGAAACCTATAATGTTGGCGATATGGTTATTATCAATCATAATTTATTTAGCCAATGTTTTGCTGGAGCATCTCTTTCTAAGTTGCCAATTACTATTGGAAATAGCAATTTTTTGCATTGTACTATTGGCATTATTGCAAACCAATGTGCTCAATTAAAAATAGAATTTACGAGCTTCTCAAATAATGCCACAGGAGTCCAATATAATGGCGCTAGTGGTTTGAGTGCAGTAGTAAAAGGTTGCGATTTTAGATTTAATACAACCGCGGTGGAAGAAAAGAATAACAATTCCTCTATTACAATTGCATGTAGTGCCTTTAAAAATTGCAATATGGCTGTCTATGCCGAAGGCAATATTAATTTAAGTAGGTTGAAGCAGGACAAAGACTTTTTAATAGCAGGTGGTGATTGTAACTTCCTCAACAATAGCTATTATTTTGCAATGCAAAATGGCACAATTGACTTGTTGAATGGGAATAACAATTTAGTTCAAGGCAATTCCAAAATTAAGACTAACTTTTTATACGGCGATATGCTATTCAATGTCACATCCCCCAAAAGCACTTCGCCTAGTTTTTTGTCGGTTGATAATAATTTTTGGAGCCCAAACCCTTTTGCAAATCCTAGCACCTACAACTTCAATATAATTACACCAACTGCAATTTATAAAGGAACCTTGCTTACTAATGCCATTGTAGGTGCATCCTATTCCAATTGTTCCGTCGTCACCAATGGAAATATCTGGGATATTGGCACTGTTGGTAATTCCGATAGTTTACTTATTGGGGATTTAGCAAATATCCAAGATGGCAATGCTTCAGATCAACCAATTTATCAAGGAAAACTCCATGAATCCGACGTAACGCTATTCCCAACACCTGTGGACCAATTGTTGAATGTCGAAATATCGGGAATGAATGCTAATGAACTTCGGTCTATCTCCATCACCAATATGCTCGGCGCGAAATTCCATGCAGATTTTTCAATATTAACTGGGGGCAAGATTAAGTTGAACACATCTGAACTTGAAAATGGGTTTTATTTTATTAAAATACAAATAAATGACTATGAATTTCGACGTGAATTGATCGTTGTTCATGAATAAAAGGGAGATTCTTTGAACCCAAATTTCGAACATGGAATTAACCGCAGAAGAATCATTTTATAAGTTCAAATGATGAAAATCATAGATTACATCCTAAAGGATTGAGTAAAAGAATATAATTTCGCAATTCGGCTTGTTAGATTTGATTTGCTTTCGGATAGCCATCTGACATCACATTAATTAATGTAAAAAAGGTGGCAAAATGTCAAAATGGCTTATTATAGAGGCTTTTGGGGTGTTAATAATTCTTGATTTTTTCTTTTATTTATTTAGATTTTTAAAATAACTTTGCCCGCGATTTTATAATATTGTCAACTTATTGTCATTTTATAGATCAGAAAATATAATCAACCGTTATACTATTAGATATGCTGCATTTTAACACGAAAAAAGTATTTGCATTTTTATCCGTAATTTTAGTCCTAAGCATTCGCACTTTTGCTGCAGGTGCTGATATGTCAAAGGATCCCGGATATTTGAGTGGCGAAAAAACATTTAAGACGAATTGCCTTACTTGTCATGCAATAGATAAAAAAGTTATTGGGCCGGCTTTACGCGGTGTTTCGAGCAGAAGAAAAGAAGCTTGGATCATTAAATGGGTTAAGGACAACTCAAAATTACGTGCAGCCAACGATCCGGAGGCGATTGCTATCTATAATGAATACAACCAGGTAGCTATGACGGCATTTCCGAATCTTTCTGATGAAGAAATAAAAAACATTGTTGTTTATATCGAAAATGCGCCTGTGGCAGGTGCAGCCTCCGCAAAGTCAGCCTCAGCAATCGACGCAGGTGCAAATGCTCCAGCCACTGAAGAAGTGAGCCTTTGGCTTTATATCTTTGTTTGTGTTCTTCTATTCGCTTTACTTAACTTGCTCTTCAGCATTGAAAACAAAGTGTCTCGTTTGTTAGGAAAAGAGCTTATTAATTGGAACAAAATAAATGCAACGATGTTTCCAATAATGCTTGTTGCTGGATCTATTTATATATATTATTATTTTACTAGATATTCACCATATACGTATTTCTCTGTTGGGTCTGGTTCTGCACATGGCCTCATATTAGATGATATGTTCATGGTAACTTTATATATTACTGGCATAGTATTTATTATATGCCAGATTTTGGCATTTACGTTTCCTTATTTTTATCGTCACAAGGGTACAGGAACCAAAGGGTTCTATTATCCTCACAACAATCAAGTTGAATTTTGGTGGACGATAATTCCGTCTATTGTTTTGATTTGTTTGTTAGTTTATGGCCTAAAAACATGGAACGGTATTACAATGCAAGAGAAACCGGCAGATGCCTACGAAATTGAAATCTATGCACGTCAATTTGATTGGACTGTTAGATATCCGGGTGTTGACGGTAAACTAGGCAAACATGATTATCACAAAATTGAAGGTGCAAATACAGTAGGTATGGATTATAATGATGCCGATAGTCATGATGACATCACAAATGTTGGAGAGGTTCATTTAGTTGTTAATCAGCCAGTTGTGATGAATCTTCGTGCTCAAGATGTAATACATTCAGCCTTTATCCCGAACTTACGTGTTCAAATGAATGCGGTACCAGGAATGCCAACATCTCAAGTTTTTACACCTATTGTTACAACAAAGGAAATGCGTGCTCGTTTGCAAAAAGAACATCCAAATGATGATATCTACAACGATTGGAATTATATGATGCTTTGTAATAAAATTTGTGGGGCATCACACTATATGATGAAAATGGTGGTAATCGTAGAAACAAAAGAGGAGTATGATGCTTGGTTAAAAACCTTGAAAGCGCCATATAAAATGGATAATGCCCCTGCAACTACCGCCGCAGATTCCACATCAAACAAAACAACAGCATCTAATTAATTAATAACAAAAGTTTTAAATTACTTTATATAATATGAGTAACTCGGTTTCTGATACAATGCACCACGACGATCACGGGCATCACGAACAAAGTTTTATTTCCAAGTACGTGTTTAGCATGGATCACAAAATGATCTCCAAGCAATTCTTGATCACAGGATTGATTATGGGATTGATAGGAATGTTAATGTCAATCTTGTTCCGTATGCAACTTGCTTGGCCCGACAGAAGTTTCCCCATTTTTAATACATTATTAGGTAAATGGGCAACGGATGGACATATTAACCCGGATTTTTACATGGCTTTGGTCACAATGCACGGAACAATCATGGTGTTTTTTGTGCTCACTGCTGGCTTAAGTGGAACATTTAGTAATTTACTTATCCCATACCAAATTGGTTGCCGCGATATGGCTTCTCCGTTCTTAAACATGCTCTCTTATTGGTTTTTCTTAACATCGAGTATAGTTCTTATGTCTTCACTCTTTGTTCAGACTGGTCCTGCATCGGGTGGTTGGACGGTTTACCCCCCTTTAAGTGCACTTCCAAAAGCAATGCCAGGCTCAGGTATTGGCATGACGCTTTGGTTGGTTTCAATGATTTTCTTTATTGGATCTTCTTTATTAGGTGGTATAAACTATGTGGTTACGATATTGAATATGCGTACCCATGGTTTAACAATGACGCGTTTACCGTTAACAATTTGGGCGTTTTTCTTTACAGCAGTTTTAGGGATTCTTTCTTTCCCTGTTTTATTAAGTGGAAGCTTATTGTTGGTTTTTGATAGAAGCTTTGGTACCTCATTTTACCTATCTGAAATTTTCATCGATGGGCATGCCTTATCCAATGCAGGTGGTAGCCCTATTTTATGGCAACACTTGTTCTGGTTCTTAGGTCACCCAGAAGTTTATATCATTATTTTGCCAGCTTTGGGTATCACTTCCGAAGTAGTTGCAACAAATTCTCGCAAGCCAATTTTTGGATATAAAGCGATGATTGGATCTATCATGGGAATCGCAGCCCTATCATTCTTCGTATGGGGTCACCACATGTTTATTACAGGCATGAACCCATTGGTAGGATCAGTATTTATGTTTATCACGTTCCTTGTTGCTATTCCTTCTGCGGTTAAAACCTTTAATTACTTAGCTACAATGTGGCGCGGTAATATCCGTTTTACACCTGCAATGTTATTTGGTATCGGATTGGTTTCTTTGTTTGTTACCGGTGGTCTTACAGGTATATTTTTAGGAAATGCCGCTTTGGATATTCCATTACATGATAGTTATTTTGTGGTAGCTCACTTTCACATCGTAATGGGTAGCTCTGCTATTTTTGGATTGTTATGTGGTATCTATCATTGGTTCCCTAGAATGTTTGGTCGAATGATGAGTCCTCAATTAGGTTACATTCACTTTTGGTTTAGTTTGGTTGCAGTTTATATGGTTTTCTTTCCGATGCACTTTATGGGTCTTGGTGGTGTTCCTCGTCGTTATTATGCCTTCACTGCTTGGGATCAATTTGCAGTTTGGAATGATATGAATCAATTTATCACAATTGGAGCAATCGTTGGTGCTGCCGGTCAATTAATATTTTTGTACAACTTTGTATATAGTATTTTCTTTGGTAAGAAATCAGTTCAGAATCCATGGGATTCGAATACATTAGAATGGACAGCCCCTGTTGAACAATTGCATGGCAATTGGCCTGGCGAGGTCCCAAAAGTATATCGTTGGCCATATGATTATAGCCGTCCGGACGCTGATTCTGACTTTGTACCTCAAAATGTACCAGACGACGTGGTTCCTGCAGAATGGGCAGGTGATCCTCATGCTTCATCTAACGGGCATAATACATCGCCAGAAACAGATGCAAAAAAAGAAGCTGTAGTGCATTTTAGTTGGTTTAAAAAACTAGGATTGCGTTTAGGCGTTTTATAAAGTATAAAAAACCATAATATCCTGTTTTTGGGATGTTAAATTCGTTTTTTATTCATAACGAAGTTTTATAAGGTGGAAGCGGGTTTGAGAAATTTCAAAAAAATCAGTCTCACCACCTTAATTGTTCTTTTTTTATTAATTGGGGTAGGAGGGTTAATTTATGTAACTGAGAGTAGCATGGGATGTCCGGATTGGCCGAAGTGTTTTGGCTTTTGGTTGCCGCCAACCTGTGATTGCAAGTTGCCAGCAAATTATCATGAGCTCTATAAAAACAATGGTTATCCTAGTGGTGTAAATTTCGATTCGATAAAGACGATGTTGGTTTTTTTAAATCGTATACTTGGTTTGATGGCATTGCTTTTGTTAATTGTAACACTATATGAAGCGCATAAAATTAGATTGACAAACAGGATTATCTTTAGGAGCATTGCATTTTGTCTCATCTTTGCTTTGCTTGAAATTGCCATAGCAGCCTATGCTATTCGTAACAACATCATGCAGGAAAGCTTTGCAATACGATATACTATTGGTGTTGCTATGATTTGTGTGTTAGCGTATGCTATAGCCATTGTATTCAATGTAAATCAAAATGAAAAGATGAATCAAGTTTCGAAGCGGGATATTTTTCCTCTTTTATTGATGGTTTTTGCCACTGTAAATTTGTTAGTTGTGCTATCCAATCAAACAAGGTTGGTAAATGGAGTTTTGACAATATCACAAAATGCAAGTTTTGTTGTTTTAAATGTCATCTTACTTTCATTCATGTTGTTCTTCACCTTCAGGATTTGGTTAAAAGCACCTTTTAT
>CAINMV010000031.1 GCA_903850915.1 uncultured Bacteroidota bacterium | reverse complement strand
TTATTACCAAACATTTGAAGATAAAAAACGCAAGGTTAAATCTTACCTTTTCGACGCAGTTAAATGGAGGTCGAAATTTTCCTCCGAATTGGAATTTGAATTCAAAGATTATGTTAAGCTGTATTTTGATAATTTTTTATTATTATTCCCTCGTTTAATATTAATAAATTTAGTCTATTTTCGCTATCGTTTAAAAAGCAAACGATAATCTAGTGTAGCGATGCAAATAATACCGTACTGGAATTTATGATTATAGTGCAATTAGCCGGTGGGCTTGGAAATCAAATGTTTCAATACGCTTATGGCAAGGCCTTGTCTGTTAAATTAAATTGCGAACTCTATATTGACAATTCGCTTCTGACAAATCGGGTGCCTGAAATACTGCCCATTTGTTGTACCAAAAGTTTAGCAGGTTAAGTTAAAAAATTTGATTCAAATTTAATTTTCTATTCTAAAGAATTTTAGTTGTTTGCCTAATTTAATTTCCTGAAATGATAAGTTTTCATTTAATTATATAATTTTGTCCAGCTCTTTAGGGGGTTAATACAATATAAAACAATATAGCTCAATTAAATAGATATTATTTATGCTAAAACCCAAATTATCATTCACCCAAATTTTACTTATCAATGCGGTTATGATAAAAAAGAAAATCATTCTGCATCAAAGGGGGGAATTTAAAGGTCTTAAGAACGTAGAAAACTTTTCTGAGTATAATATAGAAGCATCGGCTTTGCATGCTGATGGAAGAACTCCGGGACTTTCTGGTTTTGCTCGGTTACGAAATGCTGATACATTTCTTGAAATTTGTTTAAGATCGCATATCAACTTTTTAGATGAACTAATTCTAGTAGACAATAACTCCACTGATGACACTGAAAAAATATGCTTAAAATTAATGGAAGAGTTTCCAGATAAAGTTAAGTATTATCGGTATGCGCCAGAAGTGTCAAAAATTGCAACATCTGAATACGATATGCAGTGTGAAAATTCTGTTCGTGATCTTTCTTATTATTGCAACTGGGTATTGTCAAAAACAACCTATTCTCACGTAATGAAGGTTGACGATGATCATTTAATGAATCAAGAAGCTTTTGCTAGTTTTATTAATACAATAGATTTTAATGCACCCGACGTTTTCTATTCTTTTTCTGGTTATAATGTAAAGAAAGTAGGAAACACATTCAAGCTCCTTAAAAGGCTCCCGTTAGCTGGGCTTTATGGTGATCATGGAATTGCGAAGGTAAATGGTTTTTTTTATTTTTTTAGAGATGAGCGCTATGAGAATCTGTTATACAAGAAAATGAAATTGGGTCCTACGATTTATTCGCATTTAAAATGTCTCAAACCTTCACTAGGTGCACATAATTATGGCGAAAGGTTAGCTCGTAACGTGCCCAGATTAATACATGAGGTCTGTGATAAAGAAATCCATGTTAGCTTTCTAAATGATTTGTATCTAAACGGACTTTAATGTAAAGCATCATCAATTATGATAAGGATTTTACTGTTTTGATGAATTGTTGGGCTGTTATCTCCCAATCAAACTTCTGTGAAGTAAATTTTGCAATAGAATTACCAAATTGAAGTTGTTTTTCTGGGTTGTTTAATAAGTCGGTTAGGTGCTTCGTAATGTGAGCTACTTGCAAGTTGCTATCCTTTTGAAGAGGCACCAAATAGCCATTCTCTCCATCATTTATTATTTCATTGGTCCCCCCTACATTTGTTGCAATAATGGCACATCCCATGGCGCCAGCTTCGAGCACAGATGTAGGTAAGCCTTCTGTATAACTTGGATTCACAAATATACCCACGGTGTTAAGTGTCTCTTTGATTTTATTCCTATCTAAATCACCCGCAAATACAATGTGTTCTTGTAGCTTTAGTTGTGTAATTAACACTTTTATTTCAGTAGCATAATTACCAGCCCCTATTATCACTAATTCCCATTCTACTTGTTTTATTTTATCGAGCGCGTATATTAAGTCTTGTAAGCCTTTCGCCTTGATAATTCGGCCACAAAAGGCGATTTTATTACATATTCTCAAAATTTTTGGATCGGGTTTCCAAAAGTTATGGTCTAGCGAATTATACAGAATCGCTGTGTTTTCTGCGCCCATTAATTTGGCAAATGATACACAAGAGCTGGATACTCCAATTGTTTGAGATGAATTAGTGAATACCAATCTACCCAAAGTTTCATCATATATTCTCGCAATAACACGAGTAATGAATGAACCTTGTTTTACAAACGAAGAGCCATGTTCAGTATGTATTAATGGAACTTTTTTTGTTTTAGCCCATATTAATCCGAGTAAAGAACTAATAAAAAATCGGGTATGTGTGTTTATTAAGTCAAAATTTTCACTGCGTATTAGCTTTATAAATTTTATTATTCCAGATATTGATGGAATGACGTAGGTTCCTCCAAGTAAAACAATACAAGGTAAACGATAAACATTGAATTCGTTTTCTTCTTTAAAATACTGCTTAGTATTTGCAGTATCAAAAGTAACAATGGTAGTTTTGATGGAGTCATCGATTTTATTAATATGGCTGTACAATCCATCAACATAATTGACAATTCCATTTCGCTCAGGCCAGAAACAAGGAATAAAAACACCTAATTTTATTGTATTAACCATAATTGAATTTGTTAGGCTATTTCGAAATTGGCAAACAAATACGCATTGTAATTTTATTTTTTTGGGTAATTGCTCAAGTCAAAACTAATGGCCGATAAAAGCAATTGAAAACCTAGTATTATTAATAAAGTAGGTATAATAACAGTGCCTGTTGGAGCTGCCAAATGGCTAACACTATACCTAGCATAATTGCTTATGCCATAATATAGGCCGAAAGCAAATAATGGCGAACCAATCAATAAGTACAATGATCCAATGTTGAAGTCAAATAAAAAGTACTTTAGAATTAGACGTTTTAAAAAAGCGTAAAGTAATTTTGGTGGAAATTCAAAGAGTGTTTTTGTTCGAGATAAACCAGATATTTCATCCCCATAAATTGCCTTCATCGGAATATCTTGTATCACCGCATTGGTATAATACAACTCTAATAAAATCGAGGTTTCAAAAAAGTATCGTTTGTGTATTTTATGGAAGTTTATTAGGCGCAATGTGCTGTTGTTAATCGCGGTAAATCCATTTGTAGGGTCAAATACATTCCAATATCCAGAAGAGGCCTTAATCATGAAGCTAAGGCCTAAATTGCCTATCCTTCTCGTTAAAGGCATTGCCCTCAGAGCGGCAAAGTCTCTAAATCTATTGCCTTTTGTGAAGTCTGCTCTATCCTCTAGTAAGGGTTTTATCAACGCGGGGATGTTTTGCGCATTCATTTGCCCGTCACCATCCATTTTAATTGTAAATTCACAGTTCAGTTCTAAGGATTTCTGATATCCTGAAATCATCGCACCACCAACACCTTGATTAATCAAATGTTCTATGTAAATTATCTTCGGGTTTGTATTGGCAAGGCGACGTAAAATAACTGCCGTTTTATCAGGTGAACAGTCATTAACTACGATGATATAATCAATGATCTCAGGCAAATTCAAAATTACATCTTCAATGTGTTTCTCAACTTTGTAACAAGGTATAACTAAGGCAATTGTCATTGAATGGGATATGTAATTTTATGATAAAAAAAATTAATTTATCTGGAAATATAAAAAACGTTGTCCAGATAATTAATCGTAAATAATAAAGTTATTGTCGCAAGGGTTGGTATAATAACATGAAGGTATGGTATGTTTTTTTTGGGGATATTAAGGTAGAACGCCATACTGAATAGTAAAGGCAAAAATGGAGTAAAGTAGCGTCCCTGTAGCCCAAATATCATACTTGCTCCAACAGGCGAAAGAAGGTAGAACATAGAAATGATGGCTAAAATATTGCCAACTAATATTATAATAATAAGTAACCTAAAATTAAACCGAAGTAAATTGTTGTTTATTTTCTCGAATGCAGCGGCAAAAACAAAACTTAATAATATAAATAAGCTAAACCACGTTGGGAGCAAAGTATAGCTGTACCCAAATCGCCCAACGCTTCCTAAAATCCAAACTTTCGATTGATTAAACAAATTATCAGAAATGTCTGTAAGCGCCATGATAGGAGAGGATAAATGGAATTGAAGGTTTCCCATTAGGTCAAATAAAAAGTCCTTTTCTAATGCAATACTGCCTGCCAAATGATGGTATTGCAAATGAAAATCCCAAATTTTACTTGGAATAAAGCTGGCAATAATAAATAAGCAGAAAGAGTATATAAAATAAATTTTGCTCTTGTATTTTGAGATGTTAATTAATAGCGGGAGTAAATACAAAAACAAATACCCATCTTTAACAAATCGATGCAGAAATGCAATACTAAAAAACAATAAAAGTTGATTAATCGAAATTTTCTCCTTTTGGAAATAAAACTTCAAAGTGAGCGCCGATAATAGAAATAGAAGAGCTAAATTCATAGTGTCGTAGGTTACGCTTGAACCTTGATACAATGACATAGGACTTAATGCGATAAGAAAGAAAACAGATTTAAAATACGGCGTAATTTTAATTGCAAAAAAAATAATTATTAAATAGGCAAACAAGGATCCAATTCTTCCCCAATACCCAATCTCAATTGGGCTTAAATTCATGGATGTAGCAATCTTAATAAAAATGGCTGCTGGCAAATAACCTATAGGGCAAATTAATGCACTCGCATTTTCAACAAAAACTTTATTGTGTTTATTCAAGGGGTGTGTTCTTAATTCTACCAATACCTTTTTCTTAACCTTAATGGTATCGCAAAAACGGATGCCTTGAAACGAAGCAACATCCTTAGCTAAGGCCAAAGGCATAAATAAACCCACCTTGCCTTTTTCCTCTGCTGGAATCAACTGCCCACTAGATAAAGCATAAGCGTTATAAAAATGTCGATCTTCATCATTAGTATGCCAAGGTGGGTTCACATAAATAAGCTGTAATCCCAAAATCAATCCGAGGTATAAAAATAAAAACTGGTATTCGAGTAAAACTTTTAGGTTTTTCATATGAAATAGACTACTTAAAACTAAGTATCATGGCATTCAATTTTTCGTTGTTTGGGTTAACTTTCCTTGCTTTTATAGCAAATTCCTTAGCCAATTCTTTATCGCCATGGTTATAATAGGTTACGGCCAATAAATATAGTGCCGTAAAATCCTTTGGGTTGGAGTTTAAAAACTTTTGCAAAGAAGCAACCGCAAGGTCAAAATCACCAGAATTGGCATAAACTTGACCTTTGTATTTCTCAAGTACCGGATTGTAAAAGTTATATGTTGTAGCTTTCGCAATTAGCATTAAAGAAGGCTCTTTGCTGAAGCCAACCGCATTTAACTGATTGCCTAGGGCAGAATTAAGCATCTCCGTTGCTTGATATTCTACTTCATTAACAATACCGCCCACGCCCCTCTCTACTGCTTGTTTCTGACAATATACGGCCGAGTCGTAATCTTGTTTTAGTAAATAGTAGTAGCCTAGTAAAAACCAAACCCGTGCATGATAAGGGTGAATTCTGTTTTGCTCCAATAATATGGTTCCCCCTTCATTTAAGTATTGATTTCTTAAAGCAGTATCTTCAGTTCTATTAGCTTTGGAGCATAAGGTGCTTCCAGCGTACCATGGGTCGGTAACCTTTGGGGAATAGATGTCGAAAAATAAGAATAATAGACAAAATAGGCTTATCCCTGGCAATAAAAATGATTTCCACGTATAGGAGGAGGCCTTTGCTATATTAGCTTTTGGGGTTTCTTCACCGAATGGTTTTTGAGTTTGCGTCTTTTTAGCCACATTATTTATTTTGTTACAATAATGCAATTTTTATTTTGAATTTCTGTATTAAATATTGAAAATTTAGGGTTATGCTACTTAAATATAAGCACTTTATCAGGTGTTACATCCTAAAATAGTCTTCATACGGTCGATTCTCCATTTTAAGCGACGTTTTTTTGCTAAAAACACAAAAGAATGTTGAATTCTATTTTTTTGTGTACTTTTGACTTCTAATTTTATGATAACCCAACACATATTTGCATTACTCTACGAGCATAACTGCGTTGTATTGCCCGGTTTTGGTGGGTTTATTGCCAATCGTGTGCCGAGTAGAGTAAACGAAGCACAACAGCGGGTAGAACCTCCACGAAAGGTGGTTGCGTTTAATAGTAATTTAATACAAAACGATGGTCTTCTTGCTAACCACATCGCTGTTGTCGAGAATATGACCTACGATAACGCTGTAAGGCAAATTAGCGATTTTGTGGAAGTGCTCAAGACCGAGATTCAATTAAAGAAATATAGCGCCATCAAAGGGGTAGGTGATTTTTATTTGAATTCGGAAAATAAAATTGTCTTTGTGCCGGAAGCGGATGTCAATTTTTCCAAAGAGACTTTTGGATTGTTCCCAATCAGCATTCGTAAAATTTTACGCGAAGATTTACTAGAAGATGGTAAACCTTTAGGGAAAGGTTACTCACGTTCCAAAACATTGCCTGCACCTAAATTAAAAACTAAGCAAAACAGCAAATGGGCTTATAGTGCGCTTCTTATTGCCTTGCCACTAGCAGTAGGCTTCTTTACACAGCAAACTGGCCTCTTGCAACAAGCAGATTTTAATATCAGCAGTGTTTTTAGCAAGAAAAGAATCGAAAATACTACAACTTTTAAATTGGTAACACCAAATGAAACGACTTCTAAAGCCGAGGTTGCCAACAATATAACCGAAGCCAAGCCTATAAATGCTCCTGTGGTGAATGCTTTTAAGATCCCAAAAGATGAAGTTGAACCTGTTTCAACTCCATTGCAATCAATACCAAATGAAGCAATAGAAATAGCTCCTGCGCAAGCAGCAGTGGCTCCATTGGTCAATATACAATATCATATTATTGGTGGCTCATTTGCTGTTCCGGAAAATGCACAGAATTTTTTAAAGCAATTGCAACAAAAGGGATACACTTCATATATTGTAGGTACCAATGCCAATGGCTTAGCCATGGTAAGTTATGCCGGCTTTGCCTCCGAAACGGATGCACTTTTGCTGCTTCAAAAAATACAGCAATCCGAAAATTCTCAGGCTTGGCTGTATAATCACGATGCTAGATAATTCCAAGAATACGATACCTAATTTCATTATCAAAGACGCCACACCTGGTGATGCTTCGCTTATATTATCATTCATACATCAAATTGCCGAATATGAAAAACTTTCGCATGAGGTGATAGCGAACATCGACGATGTTAAACGTTTGTTTTTTTGCGAAAACCCCAAGGTATTTTGTATGTTCGGTTTTTATAATGAAGTTGCTGTGGGCTATGCCGTTTACTTTTATAATTTCTCCACCTTTTTATGCAAACATGGGCTTTACCTCGAAGATCTTTTTGTAAAGCCAGACTATAGAGGAAAAGGTTTTGGGAAGTCTTTGCTGTTGCATCTTTCTCGAATTGCATTATTAAATAATTGTGGCAGAATGGAATGGATAGTATTGGATTGGAATACGCCCGCTATGAACTTCTACAAGTCTTTGCATGCCAAGCCTCTGGACGAATGGACCACCTTCCGATTAACCGAAAACGAATTGCAGCTTTTACAATCGTAACTATTTTTTTTGTCTGTTTTAACGTTATTCGAAGAAACATTAAATTATGCCTCGTGTCACCATCATCACCGTAACATTTAATGCTGCTGCTACTGTGGAAGAAACGCTGCTAAGTGTTTTTCAGCAAAAGTTTACAGATTACGAATATTGGGTTGTCGATGGAAACTCAAACGACGGCACACAAGAAGTTGTTAGCCAATATACCTCAAGAATTAATTTTATTAGCGAACCCGACAATGGCATCTACGATGCCATGAACAAAGGAATTGCCAAAGCAAAAGGCGAATGGATTTACTTCCTTAACGCAGGGGATACTTTGTATAACGACGAGGTGCTAAGTGCTATTTTTAATGCTACCATCCCCAAAGAAACGGAACTAATTTATGGGAACATCAGAACTAAAAATCACCCGAGTGGTAGCAACTATTTTCAGGGTAGCGAGGTGCACCTGGAGAGCTTCTTTTATCGTGTAGGATTGTGCCATCAAGCCACATTCACCAAACTAAGTGCATTTGAAGAAATCGGTGTTTATGCTGGTGCCGAATATCGAATTCTAGCAGATCAAGAGTGGTTTGTTCGTTTCTTTTTAGCGCGAAAAAAGGCACATTACATGAATACTACTATTGCCTATTATGAAATAGTAGGTGAAAGTTACAACAAAAGAGTACAGAGCTACGAAGAACATTTAAAATTGGTAAAGAAGCATTTTAATTATTGGGTAAATTTTCAGAATGTGATACGTTCGCCATGGATGAAACTAAAAATTAAAATCCTCCAGAATTTCAGCAACAGCCCGATATATAAACTGTATCGACAGTTTTTTTTTAACAACTAGCCAAATTTCGATTAAAAGCTATTGCATGTATTGTGCTTTTTGGAATAGGTGCTCTTGCTTACCGTTTTATGAGTGTTGCATGATGATAAAAAAACGAGAAGAGTGAAAGCGAAGATAGCAAGTCGCGTTTTCATGGTGTGGGATGGATTTAATAAGACTAAAATCAGGATAATGTTCCTGCACAATCATCATATAAAAATCGCAATAGTGTGAAATTAGAAATGAGGGCAGCCACAATTGCTTTTAATTCGTTTGCTACTCCCTGGAGGGGCCGCTTTTTTTGAGCAAGCGGCAAAAAGTAACGCAGAACCGAACCAAATTAACACGGTGAGTTTTATTACCCTTTTCATAATACAAAGATACTTTATTTTTTTATGATATAAGTATTAACGACTTTTGCTTCCTTTTTATTTTATGGATTTCATTAAAAATATTATACATCAGCTCACCACCCCAGAAGGGATGACGCAATTGGCCCAAACTTATGGATGGTTAGTTTACCTATTACTGTTTGCCATTATCTTTACAGAAACGGGTTTAGTGGTGATGCCTTTGCTGCCTGGCGATTCTCTATTATTTGCTGTAGGTGCAGTTTGTGCAATTACTAACAATTCCGGACTTAGTGTGTTTATTGTGATACCCTTGCTGGTGTTTGCGGCGCTTTGTGGCGATAATGTAAACTATTTTATAGGCAAGTTCTTTGGTCAAAAGATAAAGCAGCGAGAGCGGGTGCTATTTTTAAAGAAAGAATATATAGTACAAACAGAAGCATTTTATGAGAAGCATGGTGGCAAAGCCATTATTTTAGCGCGCTTTGCACCGATAATCCGGACTATTGCACCATTTATTGCTGGTGCAGGAAGTATGAAATACAGCCGGTACATCCTATTCTGCGTTGTAGGTGCGCTGCTTTGGGTAACATTACTTACGTTTGCTGGTTATGCCTTTGCCCACAACGAATGGGTGCAAAAGCATATTGAAATGGTGATACTCGGTATCATAGGTGTTTCACTGATTCCTGTTTTTATGCAGTTCATAAAGATGCGTTTCCCGAAGTAACAAAATCGAGTTTAAAAACAAGCTCAGTTAAATGCAAAAAAGAACTTTCGGACTTTTGGGCTTTCCACTAACGCACTCCTTCTCAAAACCTTGGTTCGAAAAGAAGTTCATCACAGAAAACTTGCATGATTGCAGTTACGAAAACTTCGCTATGCCAAAAATAGATGGGGTAAAGTTATTGCTCGACAACCCGAACCTCTTTGGCTTTAACGTCACCATCCCATTTAAAAAAGAAATCATCCCGTATTTACATCATATCCATCCGGTGGCGCAAGCTGTGGGTGCTGTAAATTGCGTTAAACGAGAAAATGAAGTTTGGGTTGGCTTCAATACCGATGTCATTGGTTTTGAAATGGCATTGCGTCCCTTACTTTTGTCAACCACAACATCCGCTATTGTTTTAGGTTCTGGTGGGGCATATCAGGCTGTAGCCTTCGTTTTAAAGAAACTAGGCATCAATTTTATTACTGTATCTAGTCGAGAAAAGGAAGGAGCTATTCGCTACGTACACCTAACAGAAGCTATGGTACATAGTCATACCTTAATAATCAATACCACGCCATTAGGCATGTTCCCAAAGCTCGACGATTGTCCTTTGATACCATATAATGCAATATCGCCCGACCACATCTGTTTCGATTTAATTTACAATCCAGAAGAAACCTTGTTTTTAAAAAAGGGCAAGGAGCGAGGCGGTCGTATTCAAAATGGATTGCGTATGTTAGAGATACAAGCCGAGGAAAGTTGGCAAATTTGGCAACAGAACAACTAAATATCAAGCATTCGCAGTTTGCGACTTACACAATGCAATAAAACGATTAACAAATAAGGCACTTTGTTGAGGCTCCTCCACCATACCCATGTGAGCGCTGTTTTCGAGCACCTCCAACATAGCTGTATTGCATAATACGGCCTGTTCAAAAATGCTTTCTTTAGTGATGACTGCGTCGTATTTGCCGGCGATGAAGAGTATTGGTTTGTTCCAATTTTGAAGCACATCCAAGCTATCGTTACGATTACGCATGGCGCTAAGGGCAGCGATGATGCCCTCGGCCTTTGCTGATTTAGCGGCAGCAATTGTTTCTTCCACTAAAGTTGGCGATGCGTTTGTTTGGAAGAGGCTTGGAATTAGTGCACGATGATATGTAGTTGCTCCATTTGTTTTTATAAAATCGATAGTTTTCAAACGAGCCGCCTTGCGTTCCTGCGAATCGGCAAACGCATTACTATGAAATAAGCCCATGCCATGCAACAGGTGTGGGTATTTTCGGGCGAAGGCCAACGTAACGTAACCACCAAGTGAATGACCAATTAGAACGCACACGTTTATATTTCGTTTTTCCAATGCTACTTTAATGAAGTCCGCCATGGCCTCAATCGAATTACCATGCAAAAATTGCTCGTTTTGACTTCCAAACCCAGGCAGGTCGAGCGTCAATAATTCAGCGTTGTTTTTGACATGCGGGATTAGTGCATTCCATATCGATCGGTCTTCACAAAATCCGTGCAGTAGGACGATATTCATAGTTCGGCAAAGGTCATAATTTTAATCCAAACGAATAAAATGAGTTTAGATCGCTTAAATTTAGCACTAAAGCGGTATTTTTGAAACTAAAAACACAATAATAAAGGCACATGGCCATTGCGAATAGGGTGTATTTATCCCCTTAGGGGCGGCCCGTTTGAGAATTGTGTTTTGACAATATTCTAAAAACTTCGGCACATCAGATACAGAAACGCCAGAATTGAAATAAATTCAAATATTTTCTAAAAACATTTGGATATATAAAAGTTAATCTTACCTTTGCCGTCCCAAAATTTTAGTAAAAATACATTGAATTGTATAATTTACTAATGTTATCATAGGTTCCCGGGATTACAATCCCATCTCTGAACTCCTTGACTACCTTAGTAAATTTTGCTTCACTGAATCACTAAAGAGTAGTTAAGAACCATGTTACAACCAAAGAAGACCAAATTTCGCAAAACGCATAAAGCCAAGATCAAAGGTTATGCTAAGCGTGGAAATCAAATTGATTTCGGCACTTTTGCATTAAAATCATTGGATGAAGGCTGGCTAACAGCACGTCAGTTAGAGGCTGCCCGTATCGCTTTAACACGTCACATGAAACGTGAAGGTAAAGTATGGATCCGTGTATTCCCTGACAAACCGATTACCAAGAAACCTGCAGAGGTACGTATGGGTAAGGGTAAAGGAGCTCCTGAATATTGGGTAGCAGTAGTAAAACCAGGAAGAATTCTATTCGAAATCGAAGGCGTTTCTTTGGCAATCGCGAAAGAATCCATGCGTTTAGCTGCTAACAAGTTGCCATTCCATACAAAATTCACCGTTCGCCCCGATTACGACGAGGCTATAGCATAATTACAAAATCCTTCATATCCATGAAAAATAAAGATATAGTAAGTTTAAGTGACAAGGATCTTCACTCAACAATAAAAGAGGAGAGAGAAGCGTATACCAAAATGAAGTTCACACATGCAATTTCACAGGTAGAGTCTACTGCACGTATAACAGCAACCCGCAAAAAGATTGCACGTTTGCTTACCGAAAAACAAAGCCGCTTAATCAGCAAGAATAACGAGCCTAAAGCGGAATAACAATAGTTCACCAGTATAATATAACTCAAAATCAATCCAATACATGGAAAGAAATTTTAGAAAAGAGATTGTCGGCAAAGTGGTAAGCAACAAGATGGAGAAATCCATTACCGTAAGTGTAGAACGTAAAGTGAAGCACCCTAAATATGGTAAGTTTGTAAAGAAAACCTCTAAATTTATGGCACACGACGAAAAGAACGAATGTGGCATAAACGATACGGTGCGTATCATGGAAACACGCCCAATGAGTAAAAATAAACGTTTCCGTTTAGTAGCAGTTATTGAAAAAGCAAAATAACCGGTTTCAAATTAACAGATTAAAAAATGGTACAAAACGAATCGAGACTCAAAGTAGCAGACAACAGCGGTGCACGTGAAGTGTTAGTTATCCGTGTGTTGGGAGGATCTAAAAAGCGTTATGCTTCTTTAGGCGATAAAATAGTGGTAACCGTAAAAGATGCGATGCCGAGCAGTGGTGTAAAGAAAGGAACAGTGTCAAAAGCTGTTGTGGTTCGTACCCGCAAAGAAGTTCGTCGCCCTGATGGTTCTTATATTCGTTTCGATGATAATTCATGTGTATTACTTAACGCCGCCGACGAGCCACGTGGTACTCGTATCTTCGGCCCAGTAGCCCGCGAATTGCGTGAGAAACAATTTATGAAAATCGTATCATTGGCCCCGGAAGTTTTATAATTATTTATAAGTACAATACTCCATATCATGGAAAGAAAATTCAATAAACAACCAAAATTAAAAATCAAAAAAGGCGATCAAGTGGTTGTGATTGCTGGCGACGATAGAGGAAAGAAAGGTCGTGTGTTAGAAGTTAATACTGAAACACGCCGCATTTTAATCGAAGGTGTTAACTTAGCGAAGAAACACTTGAAACCTAAAGTTGATGCTAAAAATCCAAACGGAGGTATTATCACCATGGAAGCACCAGTATCTATATCTAACGTAATGTTATGGTATAACAATACGGCTACTCGTGTGGGACGTAAGCTTGACGAGCAGGGTAAATTACAACGCTTTGCTAGAGCTACAGAGAATAAAGAAATAATCAAGTAATCAGGGAATAAAATAAATTACAATGTACCAACCTACACTTAAAACCCGTTATACCGAAGTAATCGTACCTGCCATGCAGGAGAAATTCGGATATAAAAATGCGATGATGGTTCCGAAACTGGAGAAGATTTGTTTGAACCAGGGATTGGGAGCAGCCGTAGCAGATAAGAAAATTGTAGATGCTGCAGTAGAAGAAATGACCATAATTTCTGGTCAGCGTGCAGTAAAAACTAAATCTCGTAAGGACATCTCAAATTTTAAGTTACGTCAAGGAATGCCAATCGGAGCCCGCGTAACACTTCGTAAAGAAACAATGTATGAATTCTTACAACGTTTTATCTCTATATCACTTCCACGTGTTCGTGATTTCGGTGGATTAAAAGTAAAAGGATTTGACGGAAGAGGGAACTTCACGATGGGTATCACCGAACAATTGATTTTCCCGGAGATCAATATTGACAAAGTAAGCAGAATCGCTGGTATGGATATCACCTTCGTCACTAATGCAAAGACAGACGAAGAATGTTTAGAGTTATTGAAACAATACGGTTTACCATTCCAAAAAAATAATTAAACTATACATCATATTACATGGCAAAAGAAAGTATTAAAGCGAGAGATAGAAAGAGAGTTCATTTAGAATTGCTTTTTCACGATCGCCGCGCTCAGCTAAAAAAAGACGGTAATTGGGATGAATTGCAAAAGTTACCCCGTAACTCCTCGAAAGTACGTCAGCGTAATCGCTGCCAGATTTCAGGACGACCACGCGGTTACATGCGCCAATTCGGACTATGCCGCAACCAATTTCGCGAATTCGCTTTGGCAGGTAAAATCCCCGGAGTAACAAAGTGCAGTTGGTAATTTAAAGGAATATATATATAAAAGATTAAACATTAGGTTCAATCAGTAAACAATTATAAGAAATGACTGATCCAATTTCAGACTACTTAACCAGATTGAGAAACGCCATTAAGGCTAACCACAGAATTGTAGAAATTCCTGGGTCAAATCTCAAAAAAGAAATAACACGCGTGTTATTCGAGAAAGGTTATATTTTAAATTATAAATTTGATGTTGTTGAAAACAAGAACGTCATTAAGATAGCTTTAAAATACAATCCGGTAACAAAACAGCCTGCTATTAGTAAAATGGAGCGCATTAGTCGCCCCGGATTGCGAAAATACAAGGGTGCCATGGAAATGCCCCGTGTTATAAACGGCTTGGGAATCGCCATTATCACTACCTCAAAAGGTGTGATGACGGATAAAGAGGCCCGCAAAGAAAATGTCGGAGGAGAAGTTCTTTGCTACGTTTATTAATTTTCATCAAATTAAAAAGTTCATTAAGTACATAACACTTAAAACAACAATACAGAAATGTCGCGTATAGGAAAAAAGCCCATTAATATCCCTGCCGGAGTGGAGGTAAAAGTTGCTGACAACAATTTGGTAACAGTGAAAGGTCCGAAAGGAACTTTAACTCAAAAAGTTGATTCCGACCTTAAACTTACCATCGAGAATGGCATATTAACTTTGGAACGCCCTGCCGAAACGAAGCGTTTGTTATCAATGCACGGTCTATACCGCTCTTTGGTACATAACATGATAACAGGTGTTTCTACTGGTTTCAAAACTCAACAAGAGCTCGTGGGTGTTGGTTATAAAGCAGTAGCTGAAGGTCAAATTTTAGACCTTACCTTAGGATTCTCCCATCATATCTATCTTCAAATTCCATCTGAAGTAAAAGTTAGAGCTGAACAAGAGAAAGGTAAAAATCCTACCATCTACCTCGAAAGCCATGATAAGCAATTAATAGGTCAAGTAGCTGCTAAAATTCGTTCACTTCGTAAACCTGAACCGTTTAAAGGAAAAGGTATCAAATTTACTGGTGAGATATTACGTAAAAAAGCAGGTAAATCAGCAGGTAAATAATAGTAAAATTAAATATAGGCCATCAGCAGTTTGTTTCACAAAATTGATAGCCGCATAAAAATAAAGTCATGAACCTACAACAAAAGAAATTAGCCCGTCGTGCCAAAATTAGAAGAGGCATTCGTAACAAAATATCAGGTACTGCCGCGCAACCACGTTTATCTGTATTCCGTAGCAATAAAGATATTTATGTACAACTCGTGAACGACTTAACAGGATCTACTATTGTAGCTGCATCTTCTAAATCAATCACAGACAAAACGCCGAAAGTAGAAAAATCTAAGATGGTGGGTAAAGCTATCGCTGAAAAAGCAATTGCCTTGGGTATTACCAAAGTAGCATTCGATAGAGGTGGTTACCTTTACCACGGACGTGTTAAAAGTTTGGCCGAAGGTGCACGTGAAGGTGGTTTACAATTTTAATTTTATATAAGAACAACACATTATATGTCTCAAACAAATATAAAAAGAGTAAAATCAAGCGAACTTGAACTAAAAGAACGTTTGGTATCGGTAAATCGTGTAGCTAAAGTTACAAAAGGTGGTAGAACATTTAGTTTTTCTGCAATCGTAGTTGTTGGCGATAGTCACGGTATCGTAGGACATGGTTTAGGTAAAGCAATGGAAATTACTGATGCTATTACCAAAGCAGTAGAAGACGCAAAGAAAAACCTTATCAAGGTTCCAATTATTAATGGTACTGTGCCTCACGAACAAATTGGCAAATATTGTGGTGGTGATGTATTCTTAAAACCAGCATCGCATGGTACAGGTGTAATTGCAGGTGGTGCAATGCGTGCTGTATTAGAGAGTGCAGGTATCACCGACGTATTGGCGAAATCAAAAGGGTCTTCTAACCCGCACAATGTGGTTAAAGCAACAATTGACGCATTGGTTAAAATGCGCGATTCTGTTACTGTAGCTCAACAGCGTGGTATTAGTTTAAATAAAGTGTTTAACGGTTAATCATTTACAAAAAGAAAGTATGGCACAAATAAAAGTAACCCTAGTACGCAGCGTAATCGAACGCCCTGAGACTCAAAAACGTACCGTTAAAGCATTAGGATTGGGTAAGGTAAATAGCTCTGTCGTGCGTCATGATTCACCCCAAATTATGGGAATGGTGAATAAGGTTAGTCATTTAGTTAAAGTAGAAAATATTTAATTTTTAAATTAAAAAAAATATAACATGAATTTAAGTTCATTAAAACCAGCCGAAGGTTCAACCAAAAAACGTAAGCGTATTGGTAGAGGACAAGGTAGTGGACATGGAGGTACATCAACCCGTGGTCACAAAGGAGCCCAGTCGCGTTCGGGTTATAGCCGAAAAATGGGATTTGAAGGTGGACAAATGCCTTTACAACGCCGCTTACCAAAAGTGGGCTTTAAAAATCCATTCCGCGTAGAATATGTCGGCATTAACTTAGACACATTACAAGCGTTGTCTGAAAAACATAATGTGACCGATTTCACAATGGATACATTTAAACAATTCCATTTGGCATCTAAAAAAGCTAAAATTAAAATATTAGGTAGAGGTAAACTCACAAACAAGTTAAATATTACTTGTCATGCATTCACCGACGCCGCAAAAACAATTATAGAATCAGTAGGAGGAACCGCTAACGTTACCAAATAATGAAAAAAATCATAGACACCATAAAAAATATATTCAGTATTGAAGATTTGAGAAAAAGAATCATCAATACCTTTATGTATTTATTGATGTTCCGTATCGGTTCGTACATTGTATTACCTGGAATCGATTCATCTAAATTAGCCGACAGCTCAGGTGGTTTGTTGGGATTGGTAAATACTTTTGCGGGTGGTGCCTTTGGTCGTGCTTCGATCTTGGCCCTCGGTATTATGCCTTACATCTCTGCTTCTATCGTTATTCAACTTTTAACTATCGCTGTGCCTCAGTTTCAGCGTATGGCAAAAGAAGGAGAAGAAGGTAGAACGAAACTAAACCAATACACACGTATTTTTACGATTCTTATCACTTTTATTCAAGCTTTTGGTTTCTTAGCTACCCTACGTGGTGGTCAAGGTCAAAGTCCAATTGTGAATGATAACTTTGCATTTTTAGTTTCTACAATTATATTCTTAATAGCCGGTACCGTATTCACAATGTGGTTGGGTGAAAGAATCACTGATAAAGGCATTGGAAATGGTATTTCATTAATTATCATGGTAGGTATCTTGGCTCGTTTCCCTCAGGCAATTCAAGGCGAATTCATAGCTAGAAGTACACAAGGTGGTGGCGGATTGTTTATCTTCTTGGTCGAAATCGTTTTCTTATTGCTCGTAATCGCCTTCACCATTTTATTGGTTCAAGGTACACGTAAGATCCCAGTACAATATGCAAAACGTGTTATTGGAAACAAACAATACGGTGGTGCTCGCCAATGGCTTCCTCTTAAAGTAAATCAAGCAGGTGTAATGCCTATCATTTTTGCTCAAGCAATTATGTTTATTCCAGGAACTATCGCTCAATTGTTCCCGAAGAGTCCATTTTGGCAAGGTGTTTCGATTAACTTCAACTCACAAAACTCATGGATTTATGATATCTTCTTGGCTTTAACAATTATCGCTTTCACTTATTTTTATACTGCAATCACTATTAATCCGGTACAAATTGCGGATGAGATGAAACGTAATAATGGTTTTGTGCCAGGAATTAAGCCAGGTAAGTCTACTGCTGATTTCATTGATAATGTTATGTCACGTATTACATTGCCAGGTTCTATATTCTTAGCAATAATTGCGATTATGCCGGGCCTAACAAGAGTTTTTGGATTGTCAAGTAGCTTTGCTCAGTTTTTTGGAGGCACATCACTTTTAATTATGGTTGGAGTGCTTTTAGATACATTGCAACAAATTGAAAGTCAATTGACTATGCGCCATTATGATGGTTTGATGAAGGGAGGAAATCGTATTAAAGGAAGAACTCAGGCACAGCCGAGTATGTAAAACCGAGATAAAAACCGTAAATTCGCAGTTCGAAAAAAATATATGTCAAAGCAATCGTCAATAAAACAAGACGGAGTTATTAAGGAAGCCTTATCAAACGCAATGTTTAAGGTGGAATTACAAAATGGTCATGTGATTGTTGCTCATATTTCTGGAAAAATGCGGATGCACTATATTAAGATATTACCAGGTGACAAGGTGCAAATAGAAATGTCACCCTATGATTTAAGTAAAGGAAGAATTTCATACAGATATAAGTAATCTAAAAAGAAAATGAAAGTTAAGACATCAATCAAGAAACGTAGTGTGGATTGTAAAATCGTTCGTAGAAAAGGGCGCTTATACATCATTAACAAAAAGAACCCTAAGTATAAAATGCGTCAGGGATAGTTGATCTCAGCGTAGTACCTTAATGTACTATGTTAAACCAACAATGAAGTTATTAAATTCGTAATTTTAAATTCGTAATTAAAGTAAATGGCACGTATATCAGGTATAGATCTACCAAAAAACAAAAGAGGTGTAATCGGTTTGACTTACATCTATGGCATCGGAGTTTCCCGCGCTACTAAAATTTTAACTAATGCCGGAATCGACATTAGCAAAAAGGTTTCTGATTGGAACGATGAGGATTTAAATCACATTCGTAAAGCAATTACCGAAGGTTTTAAAGTGGAAGGGGAGTTGCGTTCAGAAACTACCTTGAATATTAAACGTCTTCAAGATATTGGTAGCTACCGTGGTATTCGCCACCGTAAAGGTCTGCCAACTCGCGGACAAAGAACCCGTACCAACTCTCGTACCCGTAAAGGTAAACGTAAAACGGTAGCAGGAAAGAAAAAAGAAACCAAGTAATTAATTAACAACAGTAAATTATAATCGTATAGGATGGCAACCGCAAAAAAAGTAGTTAAAAAACGTACCGTAGCTGTTGATGCTATTGGAGAAGCTCATATTAAAGCTTCATTCAATAACTGTATCATATCTCTTACCAATACACAAGGACAAGTGATATCATGGGCTTCATCAGGTAAAATGGGATTTAAAGGGTCAAAGAAAAACACCCCTTATGCTGCGCAAACAGCAGCTAACGATTGCGCCAAGGTAGCAACCGATGCTGGACTTAGAAAAGTTCATGTATTCATCAAAGGCCCGGGTGCAGGTAGAGATTCAGCAATTCGTACATTGGGTGCGGCTGGTATAGAGGTAATGTCTATCACTGATGTTACTCCAATGCCACACAATGGTTGTCGCCCACCGAAAAAACGTCGTGTATAATACCATTGTATTTAGCACAGCAATAAATAAGTATTTGGAAAAGTAGTTTATCGTATTTGGTAATTTTTAATTCGTAATTCAAAAAAATGGCACGTTATACAGGACCTAAAGCAAAGATAGCCCGTCGATTCAGAGAGGCGATTTTTGGACCGGACAGAGCAGTTGAAAAGAAAAACTATCCTCCGGGAATGCATGGACAAAGCCGCAAGCGTAGCAAGCAGTCGGAATACTCTGTACAGTTAATGGAGAAACAAAAAGCAAAATACACGTATGGTGTGTTGGAACGTCAATTCCGCAAAACATTCCATACCGCTTTAATTAAACCAGGAATTACAGGTGAAAACTTGTTGCGTTTTTTAGAAGCTCGTTTGGATAATACCGTTTTCCGTATGGGAATCGCAAAACATCGTACTACAGCTCGTCAGTTAGTGTTGCACAAACACATTACTGTTAATGGTGAAGTAGTGAATACACCTTCATTCCATGTTCGTCCAGGTGATGTTATTGCAGTTCGTGAGAAATCAAAATCATTGGAAATGATAATAAATTCTCTTTCTTCTCGTAAAAAGTTTAATTGGATTGAATTCGACGAAAAGCAAATGAGCGGGGTGTTCGTTAGCTATCCTGAACGAGATCAAATACCGGAAAAAATTAAAGAACAACTGATTGTCGAGTTATACTCTAAATAATCTTTGTCTTTTTAAATTTTCCAAGTTTTTAATTAATATAATAATACACAAATATCACATGGGAATAGTACCTTTTATAAAACCAGACAGAGTTATAATGCACAAAGAAACCGATTTCTTTGGTTTGTTCGAATTCAGACCATTGGAGAAAGGTTATGGCGTGACTATCGGTAATGCTATGCGTCGCATTTTGTTATCGTCTTTGGAAGGATATGCTATCATTAGCTTACGTATGCCCAAGGTAGATCACGAATTCTCTACTATCAAAGGTGTTGTTGAAGATGTTACGGAGATAATTTTGAATTTAAAACAAGTGCGTTTCAAATCGCGCATGGAAATTAACAGTACTGAGAAAATTTTCATTTCGATAAAAGGTCAAGATAAAATGACTGCCGGTGATATCGGTAAGCATACAAACTCTTTCGATATACTAAATCCTGATTTGGTTATCTGCAACATGGATCCATCGCTTACAGTTGAAATGGAAATCCAAGTGGCGAAAGGAAGAGGTTACCTATCTGCTGAAGATAACAAACCAGAAAGTGCTCCAATTGGTTACATCGCTGTTGACTCAATCTTTACACCGATTAAAAATGTGAAATATTCTGTTGAGGATTATCGCGTAGAGCAAAAAACGGATTACGAGAAATTGGTTCTTGAAGTTACTACCGATGGATCAATTCACCCTGAAAATGCCTTGAAAGAAGCAGCGAAGCTTTTAATACACCATTTTATGTTGTTCAGTGATGAAAACATGACTTTAGATGTGCCAAAACGCGTAGAAACTCCAGAAGTGGACGAACAATTCATGCAAACACGCAAGATTTTGAAAACGCCATTATCAGACTTAGATCTTTCAGTTCGTGCTTACAACTGTCTTAAAGCTGCTGAAATACGTACGCTTTCCGACTTAGTGAAATATGACATCGCCGACTTATTAAAGTTCCGTAATTTTGGTAAGAAGTCGCTAACTGAATTAGAAGAGTTGGTTCGCGAAAAAGGCTTGACTTTCGGTATGGATATCTACAAATACAAAATTGATCAAGATTAATACTCAATTGAGTTTAGTTAATATAGAATTATAATAATAACCGGTAATAACGGTTCGAATACGACGACAAAAGTATATCATGAGACACGGAAATAAAATTAACAAATTAAGCAGAACGGCCTCTCACCGAAGAGCGTTGTTAAGCAATATGGCAACTGCTTTAATCACCAACAAACGAATTTTTACAACGTTGGCTAAAGCTAAAGCATTACGCGGTTATGTAGAGCCTTTGCTTACAAAAAGTAAAACAGATACAATAACAAACCGTCGTGTAGTGTTTAGTTATCTTCAAGATAAAGAAGCAATAAAAGAATTGTTTGGTAACATTTCTAATAAAATTGCAAATCGTCCAGGGGGTTATACACGTGTGCTCCAAGCTGAAAATCGCATGGGTGACAATGCTGAAATGGCAATGATAGAATTGGTTGACTTTAACGATATCTATACTAAACCATCAAAAGCTGCTGAAGCTCCAGCTAAGAAAACACGTCGTGGAAAAACTAAAGCTGCTGCAAGTGCCGACGAATCAGCTGAACCAGAAGTTAAAAAGCCTAGAGCAAAGAAATCGGCTCCTAAAGCTGAAACAGCAACGGAAGAAACTACAGAAGAATAGTTTCATTCTGCTAAATAAAAAAAGGCAATCAAATTAATTTGATTGCCTTTTTTTATGATATGTTCTTTTAAAATAGCTGCCTTACAAACAAACGACTATTCAATACATTGCTTACTTCTTTCCTGCCTGTTTTTCTTTCTTTTGCTCAATCACGGTGAGAGCAAAGTCAAAGAACAAATCAATAGCTTCGGTGAAACGAAATTTATCGCCTTCTAATTCTTCAATGAGGTTAATCCTAGCAAGGCGCGATAAAAAACGACGGGTATCACCAAAATCAATGCTTTCAAGCACATTAAAATAAATTGAATTCCTTACCATAAAATCTACTTGCTCATATTCGAAAATGCTAAATCGAATCAAATCTTGGAAATTCTTCCCCTCATTATCTAATTCGTATGAGATGATACCCGTAAAAATTGTAATATCTCTTGATAGCTTTTCATTGCTTTCATCACTCGTTAAAAAGAAATAGGTTTTCTTCTGAAGAATATCATAGCCGAAGGTAGCTTTGAAAAAGTCTTTATAAAACTCAATATTTGACTTTATTATTTCATAAAGCGGATTACTCTGCGACAAAATAAATTTACCATCTAAGAGTTCTTTTACAATTTGTTGATGTTGATTTGGGTACTCCATCTTATTTTTTGTTCTTTATGCTATTTTTTGTTTTGCGATCGATGGTTAGGTTGGGTACATCGAGCGTGAGGCCACTAAATTTAACTTCTACGCGCTCTTCATCTTCAAATTGTATATGAAAGTCATCTTCGAAAATTAACGCGCTCATGGCAAAGAATTTATCAAAATCGAAATCTTGTTTTGTCACTTCCTGCTGAATGAGATCGTTGCTCCATCGAAAATAGTTTTTAATGGGAAGCGATTGTGTAATAATTCGTTTGTATTTCACGCGATCAAATACCCATGGCAACTCTAACTCCTGCTGCCCATCAGCCATGCTTACCACAATATCGTCTTGTTTTACCAACTGATCCCAAATATCTTTTGCCGCAAAAAAGGCATCAGGGTCATAGGTGGCATGTCGGGTACGTTTTAATAAATCGGGGGTGTCATACGAATTTGGCTTTTTTAGAAATTCCATGAATCCAGCTAATATCTGTGACTCTGTTTTAATGCGTTCTAAAAGTGGAAGCAATTCTTTTGTTAGCACCTTAGAGTTTTTTACCAGCTCCACATTGGCACTTATCACCTGGTTATACAGTTTCTCATACAAAGAACGGATCGCAAAGTCAGGATGGTTGATGCGCTCTTTATTTCCTTGCTCACGCACTAAACTAAGTTTGTGAATTACCGATCCTTTATGATTGGCATCTAAAATTTTATTTAAAGGAACTATATAAAAATCGATAAAATAAGTGGCCCTTTTTATTTTTTCCACGTACTCAATTTTTCGCACGTTGGCTTTTAACTCTTTACTTTCATTAAGTAAACTACGTGTGTTGCTTTCAATGGTTTCAATAAATTGCTGTACCTCATCTATCATACCCGATATCAAACGCTGCAAGGACTGTGGATTCTCCTCGCTTAACATCTTCTCGTAAATTTCCTCTATAGAATTAAAGTACTTGCGGATGTTCTCTGGAAGGTCTAGTTTATAGTCTTCACTGATATAATTAATAAAAATCTCTATCGGCTTTCGTAATTCATAGTCTCCCTGTTGAAGCTCTCGAATAATTTTATAGTCGATGAGTTTCTGCCAATCGATACCTTCTTTTTTACACAGCTTTTTTAATTTTTCGTCATGAATAATCGCATCGCTCTTGTTCATAGCAATCAACTCCAACATAAAATCAAATTTATCGGAGAGGAAGTTGAGGACGGTTTTTGGTTCGGCGATGAGCAAGGGCTAAATTCTAATTATAGGCTGTTGTTGGATTTTGTTTTTGCTATGCTAACAGGGATGTTATACATAATCGTTATTGCTTGTTTTGGCGTTTATGGAACGGGTTTCATTAACAATTACCTTTCCGGCTGAATCAGGTATTAGGAAATAGTATTTTTCAATATCAGGTAACACTATACCATCAGGTGCCGCAAAGATGGGTACAATATTGTTTTCTTTACAGAAACGAATAATTTCTTTCCGGTTTATATTACCAAACTGCCCACCTTCATCAATATAAATTACAATTTTGTTTTCAACTTCATCTACCACCATCCACTTAATTAAGGTAAGGAATATAAATAGCTTAATCATACGGTCTGTTCCATCACTCTCAATTTGCTTGCTAATATCGACGCGCTCTTTTTTGCCTCCTTTTTGAATCTCAACAATTAACTCAAACATCTCTTTAAACTCTACTTTACGCGAATATTTAAGATAACGGTCTAATATCTGAATGTTATCAGGCTTGTTGAAGTTCAATAACAATAGGTCTTTTGGGATGGCCTGGATACTTCCAATCTTCTTTAAGTCGTTTATTAAACGCTCATTGTCGACCACAGTAATCGATATTTTTTCAATGTTAGATACGGTATAGTTCGATAAATGGGTGTTGAAGCGTTTAACGAATTCCTTAAAGTCATTAAATTTATTCAAGAGCTCAAGGGTCGGAATGGAGAAGTCGTTGGCCACCGATTGCAAAAGGGTGTCAATGGCTTGTTCTTTGTCTTTTAAAGTTGCAATCTCATCTTCTACAAATTTTATAAATTCCCGCTCGCTGGCAATGTTATTGTCTAGCTTGAGTTTTAAGTTCATAAACGACTCATCTTTACTTATCTTTAAGTCGTTTTTATCGCGATTTTCATTTTTTAATTTGCGATACACAGCGTCAATTTTGTCCTCTCCATATTTGTGTACTACCGGACTTAAATTCTCATCGCGGAGCTCATTATGCCATACAATTAAATCGCGCTTTCTGCTTGTAAGGTCAATTTTCTGCTCGTTCTTTTTATTGATGAGCTGCTCTACATCTGCAGTCTCCTTGCGAAGTTTAGCAAGCTTTTTTTCACTCTCGGGTATTAATTTGTTTGAAAGTATTGATATTTCTTCATTTAAAGCATCCATCTGCCGTTGCAAATTATGTTGGTTGCCAATGCGCTCTTTTTTCTTGTTTATATCTGATATTTTTGCGTCAATATCTAATAGCTGCTTTTCGAAGCTTTCTTTCTCTACCATCACTTTTAAAAGCTCCTGGGAATCGAATAGTTTCGATTGAAAGTTAGTTAGTTGTTTTGTGTATTTCTCAACGCTCTCAACAGTTTCTTTCTTTAACTCGCTTATATCAATCTGACCGTCGAATATTTTAAGTAAATCGTTGGCTTTGTTTACGATTTTTTGAATGCGCTCTTTTGGCAATCGCAATACTTCTTTGCTCAATACACTATTTAGCAAGGTTTTTACATCGTCATCTACCGCGATATTGTTGATGAGTAAATTGTCATAATTCTCTACATCTTTTTTCAATGCCTCAATTTTATCTTGAAGCTCGTGAATCTCCTCCATCACCTCCTGACTAGATACTTTTTGACGAGCAACGGTCTGCAAACGAAATTCTATATCAGCTCTCGGCCCCGATAAATTAGAAATCTGCTCGTTCAAGAAGTCGATGGGCTCATAACTGCTGATTTCTTTAAATTGATTGTAGGTGCCTTCAAATACATCGGTCTTGTTTTTTAGTTCGCTTTTCTGCGAACCAATATGAATGAGTAATTTGTCTTTCTCGGGATTTAATTCATCATTTATACGCTGATGGAGCTTGTCAATCTCAGCTTCTAAACTCGTTGTTTGCTCTTCTAGTAATTCAATGTCACGGTTGTGCTTCTCTAAAAATTCATAGTAAAGCTCCCCAGTTTTGTTGTACTTCTCTTGATATTTCTCGAATATTGTTTTAAAGGTGAGGAAGTCGTTTTTTACCGATGAGATTTTGTCTATCTGGTTTTTTAATTTATCAAGTTCTAATAAATTGTATTTATCTCTTTCACTAAAACTTACATTTTCACTCTCTCGATTGTCGGCAATAATTAATGAATCTTTTAACGTGTCGCTTTTGATTAGCTTCGGGTTAAACAAATTCATGTAAATTTTGGTAAAGCTGTTGCTCAGACCTCGCGATTTGATGGTGTCTTTTAACCATACTACGCCTTGTGAATTCATATCACGCTGGTAAACCAACTGAAAAACTTCCTCGCGTGTTTGTAAAAGGTGGTATTTTATCCCTTGCGCCTCTAAACCAATTAAAAAATCCTCGAAATCAATAATAGTTTCTCGTGTTTTGGTTGTTTTAATAAAGAGCTCATCTTTATATCCACTATCTACTTTATAATATTCCAATTGCTTATCAGGGGTGCGTCGCAATACAATACAATAGTCGCCTTTTTTGCTAATTGAAAATATAATGTAACTCTTGTTGTGCGATGGGAAATAAAAATGAATTGAAGTTTGAAAACTTCGATCGCCACTAAACTGCATTTTATTACCATCAATAATAAAAAGGAAATTAAGTGCATTAATAATTGAGCTCTTACCTACGTTGTTAGGGCCAACAAGCTGCAACGAATCCACGTTTAAATTGAGCACCGCTTTGCTGTAAGAAGCTGAATTTATAAGTACTATTTTATTTAACATTCCTTTTAATTTAATTTACTGAAGTCGTGTTTCTAACACTAGAAAATTTGAATATGCCAGTGAACTTTCGGCATTTCGAATCAAGCTTACAAACCTAACTATAAATGCGTCTTTATAGAAGAGAATTGCCTAGTTTGTTGAAAAGATGTGGATAGGTGCGGAAGCCTTGTAAAATAAGGCTTCTTATGGTGTATAAATGTTCTGAACTACTTGAATTATAGCTCCAGCCATAAAAAAACTGTCGAAACGGTCCAAAATTCCACCATGCCCAGGTAATAAATTGCTGTAGTTTTTAATGCCGCAAACGCGCTTGAACCAAGACCCAAGCACATCACCGATAAAGGCAGCCAAAACAATTAAACCGGTAAACAAAATTGCTTCGCCTTGATCTCTAAAAAGAGCAGTACGCCAATAAACGATTATTCCTAGAAACAATGAAATGGATAATCCCCCAAGGAAACCTTCCCATGTTTTTTGAGGACTTACTTTAGGTAATAAACGATGTTTGCCGAAGCTCTCTCCAAAAACTTGACTAAACCCATCGAAATGAACCACAATGAAATACGTGAAAAGCTGGATGGGCATGGCTATGGTCTTGATAAATTGCGCGAAAAAATAGAAAATAGGAATGCTAATCGTGAATGTGATGACTTTAAAATAATTATTTTTGGTTTTTGCAGAGGCACTCAATATTTCTCTGAGTGCAATTATTATTATGGCAGAGGTAATTACATAAAGTGCAATGGGTATAAAGGCGATGCTTGTATATAAGCCGAACACAATTATAACGTAGGTGATTAGTTTTTTGTTTCTCTCTTGGGAGATTTCCAAGGATGATTTTTTATTGAGTATGGCAAATGTGATTGAGCCAATACTAATTGAAACCATAGATATAATTAGGACAACAATAAACATAATTTGTGTGGGGGTTATGAGGTAAATTGTTCTAGGTTTTTCACGACAACAAATCTTTGCGATTTCGCATTACCCAATACAAGCTTTTTAAATTTTGGCCTGGCTTTTTCAATAATACAGTCAACATTATTTCTTCTATTAAGCTATATAACCCAATGCATATAGCGATATAGTAAATGGTGTTATTAAATCCAAACAGTAACCACGCGCAAACAAAAAAAACGTGAACATAGCCCGTGGCCTTGGAGATATATAAATGCATACCAATTAACTTCTTGAATTTTAATAACATAAGTAAGGTGCCCAGAAAGTACAAACTGAATAGCAACACGAATCCAAAAAGGTGATTTGTGAAATCAGTCCAACATAACTGCCAAATGCCATAAAGCACAGCGACATAATTCGTCAGATCACCCCATGAATCGAGTTTAGAACCAAATTCTGTTTGTATGTTAAATCGTCGTGCAATAAACCCGTCTGCGATATCCGTGAATAAACTAAATATAAATAGCCACGTAAAAAAACTTCGATTTTCATTATAAGCGAAGTATAGAAGAAACGGAAACATAAACAGCCTTGACGCACTTAGAAGATTAGGAACTGTAAAATATTTTTTCATGCTGTCTAAAAAAAATTACCTTGCAATATAAAATTAATTTTTTGCTATGTCTATAGAATTTGATTTTAAACATGAGGTTTTACTTTCATTAGGTTTTACGTTTGCTTTCGGTACGATGTTTTTAGTTAGTGAATTAATGTATAAAAGGTATCAACTCAACGCCGAATTAACTCGAAAATTTATTCATATTAGTTGTGGCTGTATTGCTTTGCTAATCCCAATTTTCCATCCACATTTAGCTACGATTGTTGCGCTTGGAACCGTATTTTCAATCTTGACTTGGTTGATGTTGCGCAAAGGGCAACTTCCCTCTGTGCATGCCGTCGACCGAATAAGTATTGGCAGTGTATTATATCCTTTGGGCATTGTAGCCTGCACAATTTTTGGATTGCGTGATAATTATCAGATTTGTTTTTTTATTCCTTTAACAACATTGGTTTTTAGCGATACTGTTGCAGCAGCTGTTGGTATTAATACGCCGTTGAAGAAATTTAAAATAATGGGATTTACAAAAAGTATAGGTGGTTGTCTTGGCTTTTTTCTTTCATCGTTAATTATTTATTGGGGCATACAAATGTATTTTTTGTCGCCGCTGACGAGCAGTCTACTTATTCAACAAGGTTTGATATTTGCAGCACTTACCACTGTTGTAGAAATGTTAAGTGTTAATGGCTGGGACGATCTTTCTGTGCCAACAATAAGTTTCGCCATCTTATTGGCTTTTGGATTTTAATTAGTAGCGATTCGGTTAAATGTGGTTTGGCCAATCGTTTTCGTGTGAAGCTTCGCCTACACTTATCTTACGCGCAGAAATGGTAAATTTAATGGTCATGGGATGTGTTGCGCTTAAATCCATATGTTCCTGATAGGCAATGATGAAGCCATCATTAAAAACAAGTGTTTTAAGGCTGTTTGAGTCGTTACTTTTAAAAAAACGAATAGCACCATGTTGTGCTTGATATTTATTATTCAACATCGCCACGAGTATTTCTGTATCTGTCGAAGATTCTATGGTGAGCTCGATAGTACCGCCGAAAATGCCTGACGTTGGTCGGCCTTTAGAATCTACATCTCTGCGAAAGCAATAGCTGCATTGTATCACATCGTATTGTTGGTCGCCCAAAGAGAGCTTTGCATTGTAAAGCATAGTTGTTTTATTTAATAGTTCTTGTTTAGTTATACTAAACTATTCTTCATCCAAAAAATCGTAGCCGA
Source organism: uncultured Bacteroidota bacterium (assembly GCA_903850915.1). GTDB lineage: Bacteria > Bacteroidota > Bacteroidia > UKL13-3 > UKL13-3 > CAINMV01. The sequence continues at coordinate 45,339 of CAINMV010000031.1, read as the reverse complement.
AATTTGTTGCTGGTACCAAGGTTTCTTTAATGGTGCGTACCGATACCCAACGCAATAAATTTAATTTGCTTCCTGCTTTATCATTTGTTCCACTGGCGCGTGCTCCACCAAACGGCTGTTGGCCAACAACAGCTCCTGAGGGTTTATCGTTGATATAGAAATTCCCAGCGCTGTTGCGTAATGCTATTTTAGCCTTTTCAATTGCATGCCTGTCTTGTGCTAATACTGCACCTGTAAGCGCGTAAGGCGATGTGGAATCTACAAGTTTCAAGGTGGAATCAAAATCTTCGTCTTGATAAATAAATAGCGTTAAAACCGGACCAAAAATCTCTTCACACATTGTAATATAATCAGGTCTTTTAGCCACTAACACAGTTGGATCAATAAAGTATCCTTTCGATTTATCGTAAGTGCCACCAAATAATATTTCAACATTGGCTGTGTCATCCTTTGCATTGTCAATATATGAAGTGATTTTGTTAAACGACTTCTCATCAATAACAGCATTTACAAAGTTTCTAAAGTCCTCGGTTGGTCCAACTTTTATTTTTGCTAGTTCTTGAGTCAACAAAGTTTTATAGTCATTCCACATGCTTTGTGGAATGTAAACACGTGAGGTGGCCGAACACTTCTGTCCTTGATATTCGAAAGCGCCTCTTATTGAATTGGCTACTGCAACATCTAAAAGTGCTGATGGATGTATAACGATAAAATCTTTTCCTCCGGTTTCACCTACAAAACGAGGGAAGGATTTGTACAAATCTAAATTGCTGTAAATAGTTTTAAGCATACCTTTAAAAACACCACTGCTCCCTGTAAAATGAAGGCCAGTAAATTCAGGATGGCTGAAACATTTTTCACCAACTGTCGGTCCATCAACATAAATTAAGTTGATGACTCCATCAGGCAGTCCCGCTTCCAAAAATATCTTCATTAAAATATTCGCAGCATAGGTTTGCGTTTCAGCAGCTTTCCAAACAACAACATTGCCCATCATAGCCATGCTTGTTGGTAAGTTGCCGGCAATAGCGGTGAAATTAAAAGGGGTAACGGCTAAACAAAAACCTTCTAATGGACGATATTCTACACGATTGAAAACACCTTTAGAGGAGATTGGCTGATCGCGATATATTTCTTGCATAAACTGCACGTTGAAACGAAGGAAATCTATCATCTCACATGCTGCATCAATTTCAGCTTGAAAGGCATTTTTACTCTGACCTAACATAGTCGCTGCATTTAGTCTTGCACGATAAGGGCCTGCAATTAAATCGGCAGCTTTTAAAAATATTAAAGCTCTATTTTCCCATGGCATAAGCTCCCAAGCTTCCTTAGCTTGCAGTGCTGCTTCAATGGCAGCTGTTACATGGGTGCCATCTCCTTTGTGAAAGTTTGCAATGGTATGCTTATGATCGTGAGGAGGTGCAATTCTTTTCGTGTTTCCACTACGAACTTCCTTTCCGTTGATATACATTGGAATATCTAAAACTTTGCTTCTAGCCTCTGTCAAAGCAGCTTTTAGGGCTTTTTTCTCTGCACTTCCAGGTGCATAATTTAATACGTTTTCGTTTATTGCGGCTGAGAAATTAACTACATTGTTCATGCCACAAAGATAAGGAATTCATTGTGTCATTTTCGAATTCTGGGGAAGGATCATGTTTGTGTGATTTAAACCATGAATTGTTGCTCCAATTTAAAGCCTGCACAGATTACTTTTGCCTAAAAAAAAGGAAATGAAAAGAATAGGAACTTAAAATTTTAAACTTACCCCGGTTAAAAAATGACGTTGTTCTAGGAAACGGCTTGGGTCGGTAGCGGGTATATTGTTACTTCTAGGGTCACGAGGATCGTTAAAACGTGCGTCTTTCCATTCTGTTGGAACATCATCACCATTTTTAAATGCCATGCCTGTTACCGGGTTTACAATGGCAGTGTTTTTGTTGTTAAATAAGTTGGTGATTTCAACTGTCCATGCCACTTTCATCTTCTTGTAGTTCCACCATTTTTTAAAATTCATATCTACCCAAAACCAAGGGTCGCTCAATTTCGAGAATTTGTTTTCTGGGTTGGCATCAACTACATAAATAGGGCGGCCACTCGACGGCTCGTTTCCAGTAAAAATGTAAGGCGTATAACGCTTTCCACTGCGCCAAACCACTTCTGTATATAGCGACATTTTATCTAGCTTCTTAATAAACCAAAATGGCTTTTCATTGTCTTTTATTAAAGTTACATTTGTTTTAAAATCAAAGGGTCTGTCCCAGGCTAAATAAAATTCTTTCGTGTCTTCGCGTGCACCGCTATTAAGCAAATCTTTTAAAGCATCATTCGCACTTGCACTCTGCCCTGTAGCTACACTATAGGCAATGGACGCTTGTCCTGAGAACCATTTTCCAATTCTTTTGATATAGACAGCCTCAATACCTCGCATACGCGCATAATCACTATTTATTCTTAATGTTCTCGATACATCTCTGCCTGTGATATCGGGTACTAAAATACTTACAGAGGTAATAAAGTCATATTTGTCCTTAATATAGGTTGTTATTCCTAGGGCATCATTATTGGTGATTTGAGTTTTTAAACCCAACTCATAACTGATATCCACTTCTGGATTTAGATCAGGGTTTCCAACGCGCGACAAGGTGCTTCTATCGGTATAATATGGGTCTAATCCAGCATAAATATACGATGGATGCGGCATTACGGTGCTATGGCCATAATTGAAATACAATACCTGGTTTTCTCGTATTGGGAATGAAGCGGAAACACGAGGTAATAATCGCATTTTATAACGGCGATCAAAAAGGGCAAAGGTGTTTTTAGTATAACTTGCTCTTATCTCATCTCGGATGGGAGAGCGTGGATTGGCAACAGCATCATCAACAAACGTACCCAATGACCATAGTTCATAGCGAAGGCCCATGTCAGCGATTAGTCCTTTGTATTTTATTTTATCACTTACAAACAGAGAGAAATTGTTGGGTTTTACATGCCAAACATCACTATAATTTCCCAAACGATAACTTTGTGTTTGTTGTCCATTGGCAAGCGTTATTGGAGCTCCAATCCAAGGTTTGTCTATGTCAATCCATTGCAAATCTTGATGTTTAAATTCACCTCCAAAAAATAAACGGTTTAATGTATTCTTTGAAATTAAGCTTCCAGTAAGGTTTCCAGTATATTGCTCTACCACGTGGTCGTGCCAAAGTGTAGCTATACCTCCGTTGTTATAAAATCCACTAGCGGCTTCCACAAATACCGTATTGTCGTCAGGATTGAAATAGTTAACTGGAGCAGTGATAATACTGTTGGGATCGAACTCACCATTTACTGTTTGTGGTCGCCAAGCTCTGCCGTTGGCATCGGCACGCAAGTGAACATACAAGCGAGAGGCAATGGCTTTTAATGCAAATCGCTTGCCGCTACTATGATTCCACTGCAAAATTTGCAGGTTATTGTCGTGGGTAAATGTGTTGGCATTGTCCATCTGTTGCTGAAAGGCAAATTGATAGCCGGGATTAAAGCTCGCATCGTTGCCCATTACACGCAACATGTTTACATCCTGATTTATATTTAGCGATTTTAAATAGGTAAAAGCAAGGCGATTACGTGAATCTATTTCATAGTTGAATTTTATTAATGAACTCCATCGATTGTTCTGGTATGGGCTCCACGCGGTCGAATAAAGTGAGGAGATTACTTGATTTGCGGGATTCTTATAAAATTCGTCGGTGAATGCACCTTTCAAGGCCACAGAATATTTTAATTTCTTTTTGGTGCCTCGAACAGGGCCCGAAACATTAAACTCTGCATTTTGTTGGTTGAAAACGGCATTGCTGTTCTTGTTGAAGCCAAAGTTATCGCGTTTATATAAAATATAGAAGGCGGTTTTATCCCCACCGGCCTTGGTTTTTGTGTTGATAACGCCAGCCGTACTATTGCCATATTCTACGCCTGCACCGCCGGTAGTTACTTCTACCTCATCAATGGCGTTACTTCCTAAATCAACGCCAAAACCAGTTCCTGCCAATGGATCCGTGGCGCTCACACCGTCAATGTAAAAGCCAGTTTCATAGGTTCGGCCACCGCGAATATTTATTCCTGATGGTGAATTCATTACGCCAGGTTGTGAGTTGATGATTTTTTCGATGCCACGCTGAGGCGCAGCCTCAATAGTCTCTCCTTTGATATTGGATTCACTCTTGCCTTTTTCTACATCTACTAAAGGCTTTTGACCTATAATAACAACTTCTTCGTCAATATTTGCAACAGCAGTTTTCAGTATAATGCTTAATGTTTTATTTTCATTTGCACTAAAACGTATGCCGGTAACTAACTTTTTCTCATAACCAGTGTAAGAGAATTGTATATTGTAAATACCAGGCTTAATGTTCTTTACGGTGTAGTTGCCGTTGATATCTGATGCAGCTCCTAGTGGAGTGCCAATGATGGAAATGTTTACGCCAATCAATTCACTTTTGTCATCTGCATCCGTTATCTTGCCTGTTAGGCTAGCATTTTGAGCGAATCCCACCGTGGCGATAAAAAAGAATATATAAGTAAACAGGTGTTTCATATATGGCATTTTGCGACGGTGAAAATAATTATATAAATGCGATTATAAAATTAAATCATTCCACGGTGGATAAATGAGGTTTTGAGAAATTTTAAGGCTTATCGTGGCCTGCCAAAATGCTGTCAACCTGTCTTCTGTTATAAACTTCGGTACAACATTCATCAAATATTTTTAATGCATTTATAGAATACGAAGGGCGTGATAGTTTGCCTATAGAGGTTTCGCCATAATAGTTTTTGGTGGTGAAATTATATTGTATCTTCAAATACTGCACTTGAGAATCGTTGAGGGCTCTCGCCATAAAATTAAATTCTTGTTCGGCAGCATTTTGTTGGTCGTTTTCTTCTATCATTTTTTGTATAAGAACAAACCGACTTTTGTCGGATATAGAATCTAATTTCGTATCCCATGTATTGCCATGCTGTATGAAATTTTTGGTTAGTAAGGGTATTCCAGCAGTTTGGCGTTCATCATTAAATCGGAGGGCGTATTTTGACGTGGCAAGGGTTAGTTTTTCATCCCAATGCATCCGATAAAAGCTGTAAACAAAGACACCTAATATTATTATGAGCGCCGCTAATCCTAGCATTAAAGTGTTGCCATCAAAAAAACGTTGGTAAAGATGAAACAACAGCAAAAAACCGGGAAGCAGAAAGATGGGAATGAGAATCAATAAGGCCATATGTTGTTACGTGAATTTCTAAAGTTAAAAACAGATAAGCGGAATTCGCTTTTTATGAAATACTTTTTGCTGTTTTACAGTCCACAAAAGTAGTTATTTAAGTGTGACCGAAGATAATAAGATGGCATTGAGTAACAAAAAAAATGCCCGCGATTATCGCGGGCATTTTTTTTGTTAAATTAAACTGAAGTAGTTATTCTACAATCATTTTTTCGGTAACTTTTTGTGTTCCGTTGCTTATAGTATAGAAATAAATGCCAGTGCTTAATGCTCCAGAATTGAAATAGATGCTGTGTTTGCCAGCTTCTGTGTTGGCGCTGTTCTCTGTAAATAATACTTTTCCGAGTAGGTCAGTAACGGTAAAAGTAATATCTGATGTTGTGCTTACAGTAAAATCAATTTGAGTAAAGCCGTGGAACGGATTTGGGTAATTTTGAGAAACTTTAAAGTCAGCATCAACATAAGCAGGGTTAATTCCATTAGGGAATTTACCTACGCTATCACTTAATATTTTTGAAACAGGAATCTCCATGTAATTTACACGTGTTGTTGTTTCTGGGTTGTTTGCGTTGTTTACTGAGATACCAACGTCATCTTTTAAGAAGTACATCACCTTTAAAGTATTATCAGCTGTTCTGGCTGTGGTAGGATAGAAATCTTCAAATCCTGCTGTTTGAGTTAGGTTTTGAGGATCTCCCCATGTTTTGCCTCCATCTTTTGAATATACAACGAAGATGTCATTGAAGTTCTCTGCATCAGCAGATTCATCGTTTTCTATTGGGGCGATATAGGTGCAAAAAACATTGCCTTTGCTATCATAAGATAACATTGGTTGATTGGATAATGCTGCATATGAAACACTTGCACCGTTTTGTGTGAATGACAGGGCAGAGCCATAGCCACCATAAGTACGACTACGTGCATTTGCGGCTAAAGTAATCACCCCATCGCCATCCATGTCTGGAGTCCCACCAATCACTTGGATTGGACTGTATTTGCCATTCAAATCTTTTTTGTCATTCCAATAGGCAATTCCTTCTCTGTCTGTTCCGTAGAAAATATAATTCGAAATCGTGGTTCCGTCTACCGAATCCCAAGCAGCGCCTAAAATAGGGTAAGCAACATGTGTTACGCCACTAGCATCGATAGAAACCGCAACCGCACCATTATTCATTGGCTTTGGTGAAGTACGTGGAGTTGGATTGGCTCTTTTAAAGGAATCAATAATTACTTTATTCCAATTTGCACCACCATCATCGCTCGACCATAGTGCTAAGTCATCAAACAATCCGCCAATAACAATCCGGATTTTATTTCCTAATGCATCAACAGCATAATCATCAGCGTTTCCGATATCATAACGTGTGCTGTCGTATCCTGGTAAAACGGCATTTTTGGTTACCCATGCCTGGCCTGCTGCATTGTATATTGAATAGGTGATAGGTCTTTTAACGCCATTTTTGTAGTAGTTAACAGGGTAGCTCGATGATGAGTCGGCAAAGCACGAAATCAAAACAATTTTTGTTCCAGCTGTAGCTGAACGCGCCCAAATAGGTCCAGGGGTGGTAGCAGTATTATATGTGTCGTTTAAAACGGTACCTCCAGCAGTGAAATCTGTTCCTATTCCGGTGTTGGTCGAGAAAACGAATCCTCCTGTTAGCCCAGAAGTGGCAACAGCATGAGCAAAAACGTACTCTTTTTCTACACTGCCAAAAGTGGCAACTCCAACACAAGGCCAACCTACGCGGCTCGTTTCAAAACGGCTATTGTTTGGCAATGCTTTACGCCAAACTCCAGCAGATCGTTGGTTATAACCCGTTCCACGTTGAGAGTAAGATGTTCCACCATCAGATGAAGTGGTCCATGCAGCAGTTATTTTTCCATTCGGATAGACCTGTAAGCGGCTCGCCAAGGAATTGTTAGATTGTAAATCGTATAATGTATTACCGATGGTTTTTGCTCCATAAACGGGTGCATCGCCATTGGTTTTATGCATTGGGGCTGATCTCAATTTATTCACCACCGGCGACTGCATCTCACTCGCTTTAACGGCATTCGCTTCTTTAATGGCCCTTGTGTCTACTCGCTGTGGCGCTTGAGCCATCAAAATTAACGGTGCACAGCATAATAATGTAAAAAACTTCTTCATGTGTTGTAAAAAATTAGATATGTTAATGGCAAATAAATGGTTTTTTTTGAGAAAACAACAATTTCGAGTGTAATTTTTTTTAAGCATTTGTTAAATCGAGGTAACCTATTTTATCAGAATTAGTAGTGTTTGCTTTTTATCCATCATTCCTTAATTTCAAACTCTTACAATCTATTTTTAATGAGTATATTTAAAGTAAGGCTTGCCTACTATTTATTAATTCAAAAGAATATTTAGGTTAAAAACATGTTTTCTAAATAATTTTTGTAAAGCCTGGTTTTAAGAGTTACCTTTGTTCTGAAATTTAAAATATAAACGTTTTATACAATGAATACCCGTAACCGATCTTTAATAATTCTAGTGGCATTAATTGCCCTTCTTGGCTTTTGGGGCTGTAACTCATACAACGGTATGATTACAAAAAACGTAGCAGTTGAGAAAGCTGTGGGCGATTTAAATCTTCAATATCAAAGAAGAAACGACTTGTTAAACAACTTAATTGAAACAGTAAAGCAAGAAGCAAATTACGAGAAGTCAACGCTTAAAGAAATTATTGACGCACGCGCAAGTGCATCCAACGGCGGTTTGCCGCAGTTAGATCCAAAGAATTTAACGCCGGAACAAATTGAATCGTTCCAAAAGAATGTGGCTTCACAGCAGCGTATGATTTCTGTAATAGTAGAAAATTATCCTAACTTAAAAGCAACAGAAGGTTATAATAAATTGATGGATGAAACAACAGGAACTGAAAATAGAGTTTCTGTGTATCGGGAGCGCTTTAATACTGCTGTGCAAGACTATAACCTCTCGGTAATGCGTTTTCCAGGAATGATCTTCGCAAAGCTTTTCGGATTTAAAGAGAAAGCCTTTTTTCAAAATCAGGCGGGTACAGAAAATGCACCCGATTACAAAGACAAATTTAAAGATTAATCCGTTTTGAATCTCAATATCTTTGGATCTCATGTTCTCTTGTCTCTCGCCGATCAAAATTTGGTGGAGAACGCAATTGAAACATCTGAATTGCTTACCTCCGGTGAGATAAGAGTGCATGTGGATAAGAACTGTGATATACCCATTTTAGATCGTGCCGCTGAAGTTTTTGATTTGCTCGAAATGAACAAAACAGAACTTCGTAATGGGGTGCTTATCTATTTAAATAAGCGTGAAAAGCAATTTGCAATCATCGGTGATTTGGGGATTAATCAAGTGGTACCTGAGGGTTTTTGGGCGGAGACGGCTGAAAATATGGCTATCTATTTTAAAAATGGAGCTTTTGCAAAAGGTATCATAGAAGGTGTGGAGTCGGCCGGCAAAAAACTACAGCATTTCTTTCCGCGCAATGCCAATGATACAAATGAACTAAGTAATAAAGTAAGTTTTGGTAAAAATAAATAAAAGCATGGCACCATTACTTCGACATCAATTGTCTCGCTTCATAGTATTCGTCACACTACTTTTGTGTTCTTTTTCAGTTTTCGCTGCCGAAGTGCGCAATAGGCCCGATCCCCCTAAAATGGTTTATGATTTCGCCGGCATACTTACCGCAGAGGAGGTCAATTCATTGGAAGGGATTTTGGAGCTATACCGCGATACTACATCGAACGAAATCGCTATTGTAATTGAACCTACCATCGGCGATTTTGACATCTTCACCTATGCGCAAGAGCTTTTTATGAAGTGGGGTATTGGCTCAAAGAAAAATAACAACGGAGCGCTACTTCTAATTGTTATGGATGTGCACCAGGCCAGGATACATGTTGGGAACGGACTAGAGCCAGTGCTTACCGACGGAAGATGTGGCGAAATTATTCGACAAATAATAATACCATCGTTTAAACAACAACAATATTTTGAAGGCACCAAAGGGGCATTAAATGCTATTACTGGATATATAGGAGGTGAATTTAAAATGAAGCCAGTTCTAGATCCACAATACTCATCCAAGTCTTTTGTGATACCTGTGTTGGTGTTTTTACTGTTTATCTTTTTTGCTGTTTATTCCAATATTCGCACCGAGAAAAAAATTCGAAATGCGATGTTACTCTATGGTATTTCATATCTCGCTGCACGCAAGCTTTTGGGTCTCGATCGTCCATCGAGCTATGGTGGCGGTGGTTGGGGTGGATTCTCTGGTGGTGGTGGTTACGGCGGTGGCGGCGGCTTCGGTGGCTTTGGTGGCGGAAGTAGCGGCGGTGGCGGTGCCTCTGGTGGCTGGTAATTTTAATATTACGCTCTTTCAAGCTGTTTTTTACTTCTTTCTTATATTTTTTATTTATTCTCTTTCTAATTAATAAAATTGGCGTATATTTGTAATCGTTCTAAACAAGCATATTTTAGAGCAAATTTCATAAATGTTAAAACTACCAATATACCTCGACAACAACGCTACAACGCCCGTAGATCCTCGTGTTCTGCAGGAAATGCTTCCTTTTTTTACAGAAGTCTTTGGCAATGCCGCAAGCCGTAACCACCCTTTCGGTTGGAAAGCGGAGGAAGGCGTGGACTATGCCCGCGAGCAAGTGGCAATGGTGATAGGCGCTAGTGAAAAGGAAATTATATTCACATCTGGGGCTACCGAAAGTAATAACTTAGCCATAAAAGGGGTGTTTGAAATGTATTCCGAAAAAGGCAATCACATCATCACGCTAACTACCGAACATAAAGCAGTTTTGGATACTTGTAAGCATCTCGAAAAGCATGGCGCAGAGGTAACCTATCTCGAAGTAGGATCTGATGGCTTATTAAATCTAGAAGATCTTGAAGCAGCCATGAAACCAACTACAATTTTAGTGTCGGTGATGTTCGCGAATAATGAAATTGGTGTTATTCAGCCAATTAAAGAAATAGCCGCTATAGCGCACAAGCACGGTGCATTATTGCATACCGATGCCACGCAAGCGGTAGGTAAGGTGAATACGGATGTGAATGAGTTTGGTATCGATTTATTATCGTTTACAGCTCATAAAATGTACGGCCCTAAGGGTATAGGTGCATTATACGTTCGTCGTAAAAATCCTCGCGTTAAGGTAACTGCTCAAATGGATGGTGGTGGTCACGAGCGTGGTATGCGCAGTGGCACATTAAATGTTCCGGGTATCGTTGGTTTCGGAAAAGCATGCGAATTGGCACGCTTGGAAATGGATCAAGATGCCGCACGACTTTCAAAAATGCGCGACCGTCTCGATAATAGCTTGCTAGAATTGGAAGAGAGTTACCTGAATGGCAATAAAGAAAATCGCTTGCCACATTGCACAAATATTTCGTTTAAATATGTAGAGGGAGAGGGTCTAATGATGGGGGTGAAAGACATAGCGGTATCAAGCGGTTCAGCATGTACTTCAGCTTCTTTGGAGCCTTCATACGTGCTCAAAGCATTGGGTCTTGACGATGAATTGGCACACTCCTCACTTCGTTTTGGATTGAGTCGTTTTACGACAGAAGAAGAAATTGACTTTGCTATTAATCAAACAAAGGAAGCAGTGACGAAGCTTCGCGAAATGAGCCCGCTATGGGAGATGTTTAAAGAAGGTATCGACCTTAAAACAATCGAATGGGCGGAACATTGATTTCATCTAAACACCACAACCAAAGTATAATTTCAATCACAAAAAAACAAACTATAAAAAATGGCATATTCAGAAAAAGTTATCGATCATTATAGCAATCCTCGTAACATTGGAACGTTGGATAAAAGTAAAAATAACGTAGGCACAGGCCTCGTTGGCGCTCCTGAATGCGGCGATGTAATGCGCCTGCAAATTGAAGTGGATGACGCTACAGGAACTATCACAGACGCAAAATTTAAAACTTTTGGATGTGGAAGTGCTATCGCTTCATCATCATTGGCAACAGAATGGTTGAAAGGTAAAAGTATCGACGATGCGCTGAAAATCGATAACATGGATATTGTGGAAGAATTGGCTTTGCCTCCAGTGAAAATACATTGTTCGGTGTTGGCAGAAGATGCGATTAAAGCGGCAATCAACGACTATCGTACTAAGAACAATCTTGAACCGATAGCAGCGCATTAATTTTAAGAATTCGTTCGGTATAATTTTGGAATTTAAATAGAGCTGTTATGAGTATCACCGTTAGCGACAAAGCCAAATTAAAAGTAGATAATCTCATTCGCGATGCGCAATTAGGAAGTGAGTATTTTTTAAGGGTAAGTGTTACTGGTGGAGGTTGTAGTGGCCTCACCTATAAACTCGACTTCGACAACGAAGCACAAAAAGGTGATCAATATTTCGAAGATAAGGGCGTGAAGATTGCCGTTGACATGAAGAGTTTTCTTTACCTTTTTGGCACTGAGCTCGACTTTAGCGATGGCCTTAATGGTAAAGGGTTTAACTTTATTAATCCAAATGCCTCCCGCACTTGTGGATGCGGTGAAAGTTTTGCAGTTTAATTTTTGTTGAATATAATTTCAAATCCTGTTTTCATTTAAGAAGCAGGATTTTTTTTATCCAATGCAAAAAATAATATTATTAGCAAGTCTAAACTCTGCAAGAAGAAGAAAACTAGGGTCTTTTTTTCGCTAAAAATTAAGCACTTTTGCAATGCCATGAAAAAATATCTGCTATTTTTAATTATCACGTTTATTGTTTTTGGTGCACAGGCTCAAATTGACACTATTGCCAGAAGTTTTTCAACGACTATTACGGCCTATGACTTAAAAGACAACTTAACATATATTGCCTCACCTTCAACAGAAGGAAGAGAAACCGGCACACCAGGACTTGTTAGAGCCGCAGAGTATATCGCATCTAAATTTGGATTGATAGGCATTCAACAAATGGGAGGCACTGGTACCTACTATCAAAGTTATAAATACATACGTAGTAAATCAAGAGATGTTACACTGTTCGACTCGTTGCAACGTTACGAATACTTGAAAGATTTTTACGTGCAAGCGGATGTTAGAAATGGACTCGTTTACAAAAAGCAGGTCGTTTTTATGGGATATGGTATCGATGCGCCAGGTTTTAATGATTATGCTAATGACACTAATCTTACAGATAAAATAGTTGTACTATTTAATGATGAACCTTACCATAAAGGCAAGTCCTTGATAACAGGTAATATATCGCACAGTGATTGGTATCATAACACAACACTAAAGCTGAATAGAATCTCAAAATACAAACCCGCAGCTGTGATTTTCATTGATGATGCTTTTTATGGTAAGAGCAACGAAATAAAAAGGAATCTAGTAAACGACGCAACTCCAATGCTAGTGCAAAGTATTTATGAGGTGAGTTTTCCAATTCTCTATACCAACTTAACGGTGGCTTCAAAATTGTTGGGCACCGACAGTATGAAACTTTCTCGTATTGCAAAGAAAACAACTAAAAAACACAAGCCCATTCATTTTGCTAGTAAAAATAGATTCTCTATTGAGTTGGATAGAATCTCATCAGTGCCTACAAGTGATAATGTGATTGGCTATGTAGAGGGTTCTGATCTTAAAGATGAGTTTGTCGTTATTTCTGCGCATTATGATCACTTGGGAATGCATAAAGGTAAAATATATTATGGTGCTGACGATGATGGAAGTGGCACCGCAGCATTAATCGAAATCGCCGAGGCATTCGCTATTGCTAAAAGTGCCGGAAATGGCCCGAGACGAAGTATCCTCTTCTGTGCTTTTAGCGGAGAAGAGAAGGGCCTTCTTGGCTCTAACTTCTATGTGAGTAATCCGCGGGTACCGTTAGAAAAGACTGTTCTCGACTTGAACATTGATATGATTGGTAGGGTTGACTCAACCTACTCCGCTTTGCAAAATCCCAATTATGTATATCCAATTGGCTCCACTAAACATAGTAGCGAATTAAAGCAGTTGTTGGAAAAATGTAACGATGATTATACAAAGTTAAAGCTCGATTTCAAATTTGATGTCGAAGATAAAAACAAATTTTATTCTCGTAGCGACCACTACAACTTTGCAAAAAATGGAGTGCCGGTCATATTCTTCTTCACAGGGCTGCATGCTGATTATCATAAGTCGACAGATACAATAGAGAAAATAAATTTCGAGAAGATGGAGACCATAGCACGACTTGTGTTTCAGGTGGCTTGGAAAACTGCCAACCAAACAGAAAGATTGAAGCTCGACATAAAATAAACGAATATCATGTCTCCAACACCAACGTTCATCTAATGAAAAAGAAAAATGAAAAGTAATCTAATTTATGGTATTCATGCAGTAATGCAGGCGATAGAAGCGGGCAAAACCATGGATAAAATATTCATTCAAAACGGTTTGCGTGGCGATTTAATTTTCGAATTAAAGAACTTGGTTCACGATCGTAAGTTGTTTATTAATTATGTCCCCAAAGAGAAAATAGATCGACTAACAACCAAAAATCATCAAGGTGTTGCTGCATTTATTACTGATATTGAGTACGATGATATTGAAGTAATTGTGCCTCAGATTTTTGAACGTGGTGAGGTGCCTCTTATCCTAGTGCTCGATGGGGTAACAGATGTCCGGAATTTTGGTGCTATTGCACGAAGCGCATATTGTGCAGGTGTTCATGTCATTGTGATTCCTTCTAACGGCGCAGCACCTATAAATGAAGATGCTATAAAAACATCTGCAGGTGCTTTGCATCATATCGCTGTTAGTAAGGTGAATAACCTGAAAACAACCCTCAATTACTTGAAGGAATCGGGTATTGATTTGGTCGCATGTACAGAAAAAACCAAGTCGGCTATTTATGAAGTAAATTTTGTGTCTCCTGTGGCAATAATCATGGGTAGCGAAGATAAAGGCATTAGCCCTGCAGTATTGCAGATGGCCGATTTTAAAGCTTCAATACCCGTGCAAGGCTCAATAGGTTCGCTAAACGTGTCGGTGGCAACTGGAATTACGCTTTTTGAGGCCTTGCGCCAAAGAGGGAAGAATTAACACATAAAATGAATACATAAATATTTAAAATCTTACCTTTGCATCACAATGTTTAGGGCTTTCGTTTTTCTAATGATTTTTTTAGCGGGTTTTTGTTCGCAAGCGCAAAGTATCCGATTTGTCTGCGATGATAAGATAACGCAGAAGCTCGAGAATCAAAAAGTTAGTAATAGTCTCGATACAAAGCACAATGGATTCAGGTACCAGATTTTTCAAGGTACCTCTCGCAACGACGCATACGCCATCAACGCTAATTTCTTAACAGCATTTCCTGATATGCCATCTTATGTTCTTTATGAACCACCTAATTTTAAAGTACGCGTTGGAGATTTTCATTTTAAATTTGAAGCCTTGGCTTTTAAGAAGGAAATGGTCGAAAAAGGGATAACCAACTTCTATATTGTTCACGATAAAATAAATGTAGCTAAACCTCAATAAAAGCAATTCTCAATTTTAATTTTAATATTTTTAATTATACTATTATGTCTTTTACCTTACCACAATTAGCCTTCGCATACAATGCGTTAGAACCACATATTGATGAACGCACTATGGAAATCCACCATAGTAAGCACCACCAGGCCTATATCACAAATTTAAACAATGCGTTGGCCGGAACTCCTGCCGAGAACTTGTCTATTGAAGAAATTTGTACTAACATTAGTCAATACGCAATGGTGGTTCGCAACAATGGTGGTGGACATTTTAACCACTCATTGTTTTGGAGCATTCTTGGTGCCGAAGGAGGAACACCTTCTCCAGAATTAGCAGCTGCAATCGAAACCGATTTAGGTGGAATGGAAAAATTCAAAGAAGAGTTTGGAAAAGCGGGTATCACGCGCTTTGGCAGCGGATGGGCTTGGCTTTGTGTGAAAGAGGGGCAACTAATAATATGCTCTACAGCCAACCAAGACAATCCATTAATGGATATCGAAGGTGTACGTTGCGGTAATCCAATTCTAGCCTTGGATGTGTGGGAGCATGCCTATTATTTAAACTATCAAAACCGTCGTCCCGATTATGTTGCAGCATTCTGGAATGTAATAAATTGGAATGAAGTAAACCGTCGATACGCAGCTTCTTTGTAAATTTCAACCTGTCTCGGAGGCAATTATTTTTTCATTACTAGGCATGTAGCATGCGCTGCAATGCCTTCCCCGCGACCGACATAGCCCATTTTTTCGTTGGTGGTTGCCTTAATTGATAGGTCGTCTCGACCAATTTTTAAAATAGGAACCATACAATCTAACATCGCATCTATATGTGGATTTACTTTAGGGTTTTCTGCAATTACAGTGCAGTCAATGTTTCCAATTCTATAACTTCTAGCATCCAGTAATTCCATTACATGTGCTAGGAGTTTTTTGCTGTCTATACCTTTAAATGCAAGGTCGGTATTGGGGAAATGATAGCCGATATCGCGCAGGCTAAGCGAACCTAATAACGCATCACAAATGGCGTGTATCAAAACGTCGGCATCGCTATGCCCATCAAGCTTTTGGTGGTAAGGTATTTTTACACCACCAAGCCAAACACCATCGCCTTCTACTAGGGAATGCACATCAAAGCCATGTCCGACACGTATATTCAAATTTATTTGAAATTAAATTTTTTAAAGATAGAGTTGCATTGCAAATTAACTTTGCAAATTAATGCATATTAATTCGCTGGATATTGTGATTAATATTCTCGTTCTTTCCCGAAGGCATCGAAATCAAACACTAAACTAAAACGAAGTGTGTTTTGTAATGGATGCTGTTGCCCAATGGGTACCAAATAGGTAAAGTCTAAACCAAATACATTATATCGCAAACCAGCACCAAAAGTGAAATACTTTCTATTTCCTTTGGTCATTGGCTCATGAAAGAAACCAGTGCGAAGTGCAAATTGTTTGTCGTACCAATATTCAGCGCCTAGGCTCCAATTGTACTCTCTCATTTCCTCCTTAAATCCTCCAGGTGCATCATAAAAGGATTGATACATGCCTTTAACAACACCTACATTAGCATCTTTGCCAAATTGTATTGGTTTCTTCCCATCGGGCCCAATACTATCAGATCCGCTGATGTTAGAGAAATACGATGGTAAGGTTGGAACAAGTAACTTGGTGAATTCGGCGGTTAGCATTAACATGTTGTATTGATCAAGTTCCATGTTACCGCTAGCTCCAAGTCGTAAGGTGGTTGGAATAAAATCCTTGTTCTGTGAATTGGTGTAGCTAATTTTAGCCCCCATATTTTGGATGTTAGCGCCAAAAGCATAGGTGGTTTTCATGCCCGAAATTTTAGTGTTATCCTTGTAATAGGCTGAGATATCACCAGCACCACTTACACCTGCTTTAACAGTTGATGCGCCTATCGATGGCAAATTAGGTACTAAATTGGAATAGATGAAGCGTAATGCTACACCCATAGAGAAATTATCGCTTAGTTTTCTTGAATAAGCTCCGTCAATAGCGAATTCATTGGGTTTTTGATCTCCTAACGAAGCACCAAAGTCATCCGTGAATTGTATGCTACCTAATGAAAAGTAGCGCATCGTTAATGCCGCTGCTGACATCTTATCGATTTTTCCATAAAGTGAAATATAGCTTAATGAAACATCGGGAACCAGCTGGCGCAACCATGGTGTATAGGAAACGCCCAGTCCTCCATTTTTTTCAACGAAAGCATATTTCGCTGGATTAAAATGCATCGAGTTTACATCAGCAAAGGTGGCTACTCCACAATCTGCCATACCTGCCGAACGGGCATCCGGACTTATCGTCAAGAAGGGAACCGCAGTGGTAATCACATTACGTGATCCTAATAGTTGATTTTTACTTGTGACTTTTTGGATGGTTTGACCCTTAGATGCAAAGACTGCAAAGCAAGCTACCGCTCCCAAAACGAATTGTTTCAAATTGCTCATGTTAAAAAGAAATTTACCTTGATATGTAATTAAAATTTAAAGGTAAAATTGTTTCATCTATTTATAGTAAGGAGATTATTAATATATGACGGGCTACAAACATAATCTATTTTTCAAATATATAAAAATCACACAGCGCATTTTATAGACATCTTTCATTATCGAAGAATTACCAATTTGCTTGTCTGGCTCACAGTATTGCCGTACTTGTCTTTTACGGTGGCCTTGAAAAAATAAACTCCTGATGCCATCGAGCCCCCATGCTCATTTTCTCCATTCCATCGAAGCTCATCGAAACGAGCACTACCATTGCTCTCCGCCATATTTAGTGAAATCACCTTCTGGCCATAACTATCTGTAACGTCTATAGTCACATTTAAGGATTCTCCGGCTTTATTATGTTCGAAGCTGAAAATTGCATCACCCCTCTCTGGCAAATAAGGGTTGGGGTAGCTCATCAGTTTAGAGATGTTTAATGCCTGTTTATCAACAACAATAAAGTTAATACGTGCAGTTCCGGAGTTATTGTAGATGTCCCATACTTTTAAATCAATAGCATGATTCCCTAAACTGAGATTGTAATAGGGGAAACTAATGGTTCCATTTTGGAAATTGTTTAAGGTGCCTTGATAGAAGTCGTTTAAAATGCTAGGCTGCGAGGTGTTGCCATCAAGAATGGCGGTCATTTCATGGCCGATGCTAACGCCACTAGTGTTGATCCCATTTTCATCAAATATTTTTGCATAAAGCAATGGGTTTTGATGTGTGCTGCCTCCATCCATGAAGGTGGTGTCGTTAATAAATAAAAGTATTTGTGGCCCAACATTATCAGACCCTGCGGTATTGTCGGAGCCTCCAATAATGATGCCTGCATAGCTGCCCGAGCCATCTACATTATTTATTTTGTCGTAGGCATAATAGCTTATTTTTCCTTGGCCAAAATTATAGGCGATGTCCTTTGGTATCACCAGGTCAATTTTAAACTTGCCATTGACTACAGCCGAAATGCCTTTGAAAATAAAGTTTTTTTGCATGCTAAACGACTGCTTATAGCTATCAGCATCGTTGGCAAGGGTTACGTAACTCGCGGGCTTGTCATATAAAGTAACAGAAACTTCACCATTAAATTGTGTAAGAGTATCGCCAGTTAAATTGGAAACATAGCCTTCGATGGTTACTTTTTGCAATGCACGTAATGTATCGTAAGCGATGCTTATTGCATGGCCATTAATTTTAGAAGTGTTTACAATGTATTTTGGAACTGCAAGTCGCATGCTTGGATCTCCAAGTAATATAAAATGTTTCGCTGAAGGATTTGAATTAACGCCATTTTTGTTTTTTGTGAGTTTCATAATGTCACCTATACAGCTTCCTCCTAATGCGCTTTTCTCACAGGCATTTTTACTGTTGAAATTAATGTTTAAATCTGAGTTTACATTGCTGTAAGCTACACGGGTAGTGGTAAGCAAGGCAATGCCACCTCCATTTGGATTCAAAATTACATCTTCGCCTGCGCTAACTTTGGCAATGTGGTCAAACTCGGTAAATTCACAAGTGGCTGTAAAAAACAAGGGCATCTGGTATTTGTTTTTCCAATTCACGATATCGCGACTGGCAGTAAGTAAACTTTCATGAGCAAGCTGAATGCTGCTTCCATGACCAGTATAATTAAAAATTAAATTCCCCTTTTGCATTCCACGATTTACGGCATCAGTGGCATCCGGAAAGCTGTATCCACTTCCTAATGAAATTTGCTTATAGGCATCAATATAAATTTTATTGATATTGAATTCTTTATGATCGTTAGAAACAATGTTAGAAACAATCTCCGATTCTTTTAAATGGCTGTTGTAATCTTGGTCGTCTGCAATGAACATTAAGGAATTTCGCCAATCACCAAGTGCTTCAGGACTTTCATAACGTAAAATTTTATCTACCATCTGTGACGCTTGCTCTAAGGTGCCTACAGGTAGTCGGCCAATTCCAATATCCATGGCCTCGAAGCTGCCTGGAAGCCATAGTCCTTCATCGTCATCAAGCAGCCCAAAATAATCGTCGCTAGCATAGGAATCAGTATCGTAGTAGTTGTCGGATTCGAAGGTGGGAACATAATTGGTGTTGTTGTAATATCGGTTGTCGGCTTCCACAAAAACACGATCTTCTTTGTAGTTAAATGAAGCATCACCAAAGAGCAACAAGTACTTCGGCTCGTCGGCAGGCGAGTTGGCTTTATTGTACATCATGCGCAGAAATTCACGAATGGCTGTAATATCCTGAGCTCCTCCACTAAATTCATTGTAAATTTGTTGAGGTGTGGTTACAAAAACACGCAGGCCATCATGAGTTCGTCTATGATTGGCAAGGCGGTTAGCCTCGGAAAGGAAATCGGGATAGGCGACAATAAGTAGATCGAAGAAAGGGGTGGCATGCAAATTTTGATTGGTTACCTTTCCTTTGCTAACTGGGATGAAGAAATTATTTGGGGCATCGATAAATGCTGCATACTCACGAAGGGAGTCGGCAGCGCCAATAAATTCAGAACTTGAGCCAGTGAAATTGGTATGCACTTGTGAAGGGTGAATTGGATTGGTGACATCCCAAATGTTTGGATTTTGGGCTGTATTTACTATGAACTTTACTATGTTACCTACACCTACACTTTTAATGTCGCGGAAGGACTGCTGACCGCCAGTTAGGGATAAGTTTTTACGCGCCACAATCTCGAAAAAATCGAGCCAGCCTCTGGCATCGTTATTGCCGTTTTTATTAAAGGTATAGGTGATATTGAAATTCCCACTATTTACTTTAAAGTTGGCTTCTTTCGTGTCGTTTTCAGAATAATAAGGTTTGTCGAAAGACTCTTCGATGCTGTTGCATAGACGTGTGATGATAGGAAACCCATTGTTCGAAATGCTGAAATAGGTGTTCGACGCAACAGAGTGCGCTACCTCGATCGAACGGAATTGAACGTCTTGGGTAATGTCGAGGTCGGGAATGTTAAAGCTGAAATTTTGTGTGGTGTTTTTTCCAAAGGATTCACCAAGTAATTCTGCGCCACTTTGATAGTCATTTACTTTGTTTAGTTCATGCACAAAATAGGCATCTCCGCTAGTTACACTTTTATTTGGCAAGCCCGTCGGGTCTGCTTTGAATGCCACGCGCAAACCGGGATTAGCATCTACACGAAGAAAATAATAGGTGGTCTCGTCATAGTAATTACTGATATGCGTGTATTTGCCACTGGCGTTTCGCCAAACGGTTTGTGCTGTTCCATAAAACACAACGTAATCCGCGGCATCGAAATGGCCATCATTTTCGCCATTTACATAAATTTCATTTTCGGGTAAGTCGTCTTCTCTATAGGTGCTATTGGCTCTCGGTAGCATGCCACCGCCTTTGCTATAGATATGAATTTTTCTGGGGTCGAGGGAGGCCATGTCATAACCTAAATTCTTAATGAAGGTATAATCGATTTTATAAAATCCAGTATTGGCAATGGCAAGTTTATGGATGTCGCCTTGCGAAAGAATAGAGCTGCTCTTAAATTGAGTGCTGCCGATGGTTTTATTTAACGCAGTAGTCGATGTAATCTCTAAATTGAAGGAAGATAATGCCTCAATTTCTTTATTGTCGTTTATTCTAAGTCCAATGATGCCGAAGGTTGCAATTGCTTTTTTGTTTAGTATTGCGGTGGTGGTTTTTATCGAAAATGCAGAAGTGAGTTGCATTTGAACTTGAGGGTCGAGCAATGTAGCATCAACAATTTGTGTTTTAACATTTACTAGCGTTGCAACGATATTCTCTTTCCCATTTATTGGTTGTTGCAAGAAAATAATCGGTAAGGCTTGATTCGTTAAACTCGCCTCATCTGAAGTAATAATTGAAATTGGCCGCGTGCCTTCTTTTAATTGAGTTCTTTCATATCGCCAGTTCAATTGTTTTGAAATAACTGTCGACTTCTGGCTATAGCAAAGTTGAAAAACAAGTGAAAACAAAATAAAGAACAAAAATTGTCGTTTTGTCATCGTAAGTTGAATATTTAAAAGAATATATAGGTTTGTAAAATTAAAAAAGATTTTGGGTATAAACGCAACCTTTTCATTTTTATTTGTCCATAGCTTTAGAATGACACTAATTTTACAACATTGCCTGTGTTGCCCAAATATTTAGTTTATTAAAATTGAACCCTAATCCATGAAAAAAAACGTTTACCTGCTAATCTTTTTATTTGTTTTAACATTTTGGAGCGTCCCAATGGACGCTCAAGATCCTGATTTTTCTCAGTTTTACAATAATCCGATTTACACCAACCCTGCCTTTACAGGCAGTGAATTCAATCGCATCTCATTGGCGTCTCGGGTGCAATATTATGGGTTGCCAGGAGGTTTTGTTACTCAGAATATAGCTTACGATCAACACATAAAAAAGATAAAAGGCGGATTGGGGTTTATGTACACCCACGATGTAGCAGGAGAGGGCGTATTAACAGCAAATCATGTGTATGCTTCTTATTCTTTTGAAAAGGAGGTAATGGATAAATTTTGTTTTAGGTTTGGAATACAGGCCGGCATTCTTCAAAAATCATTGCAATGGAACCAATTGCGCTGGGGTGATAATATTATCGCCCAACTCGGATTTTTAACGCCAACGAATACAACACTAGTCGACAGGTCGATTACGTTGGCTAATTTCAATGCAGGGGCTCTTGTATATTCTAGGAAATTCTATGCTGGAATAGCGGTGCACAATCTCACTCAACCCAATCAATCATTTTTTGGCGAAAGCGGGCCCGGAACAATCTTACCTTGCCGCTACACCGTTCATGGAGGTGCTTTGTTTACAATAAATCCACAAAATACAACATCAGCAACGCTTTCACCAAATTTTTTATTGCTGTTTCAAGATGCATTTAACCAATTAAATTTGGGTGTGACATTGCACAAAGCGCATTTTTCAATAGGGAGTTACTTTCGACAAACTACCCCTAATTCCGATGCCATCATAAGTATGGTTGGGTTTCAAAAGGGGCGGTTTAAAGTTGGATATAGCCTCGATATTATAATTTCTCAACTAAGGAGTGCCGGGAAAGCAGCGCATGAGTTTGCCATTATTTACCATGTTGGAACTAAGGGCCAAAAACGTCTTATTCCAAGTCCAACCTTTGGGTTTTAAAAATCATTTTTTTATTAAATTCTATTAATATATATTTGTAAAATGTTGAATAAACTACGCTTCTCAATAGCAGCTTTATTATTTACGCTGGCTGCCACGCAATTGCAGGCTCAGGATCCTGAGTTCTCGCAGTTTTACGCGAATCCGATGTATACCAATCCTGCATTTGCAGGTAGTGAGTGCGGACGAATCGCATTAGCCTATCGCATGCAATATTATGGACTGCCAGGAGGGTTTGTTACTTTCAATGGCTCTTATGACCAACGCTCTAGAGAAATTGGGGGTGGATTTGGATTCATGTTTACCAATGATAAAGCAGGTGAAGGGGTATTAACAGCAAACCACGTCAATGCAGCCTATGCCTATGAATTAGAAACAGAAAGCGGTGTAAATTTCCGATTTGGGGTTCAAGCTGGTTTCTTTAACAAATCTTTACAATGGGATAAATTACGTTGGGGTGATCAAATTATTGCACAACTAGGATTTGTCAATCCAACCAACGAAACACGCATCGACAAGGCTGTTACTTCCGCAAATTTCGCAGCTGGATTTTTGGTATATTCTAAGAAGTTTTATGCGGGCTTTGCGTGTCATAATTTAACCGAACCTGCACAATCATTCTTCGATGCTACAGGTCCAGGAACCACATTGCCACGTCGATTAACAGTACATGGAGGACTTGTGATTCCATTGGATGACAAGAAGGAGCCGGATGCTACATTTTCACCCAATATTTTGATTATGTCGCAAGGTAAATTTAACCAAGTTAATGTTGGTTTTTATTTAAATAAAGGTCCATTGGTAGCGGGTTTATGGTTCCGTCAAACAGCTCCAAACTCGGATGCTTTAATCGCTCTAATCGGCTTTCGTCAAGGCGACTTTAAATTCGGATATAGCGCTGATTTCACTGTTTCAAATTTAAGAAGTGCTGGTAAAACCGCCCATGAGCTTACTGCCACATATCAATTCTGTAACGAAAGGACCAAGAGAATTCGCTATCGTGCCCTAAAATGCCCTGGATTTTAATTTTATATATTTTTTAACTATACTTGCACAATACAATTTGTAGAATGCCGTTTAAGCATTAATAAGTTTTCAAATTACCATGAAAGGATTTAAATTTTGTCTTTTGGGAGTGATAGCCTTAGCTTTGTTATCATCTTCATGTAAGAAACCAAAATCAGCCACCACCGGTTGGAAATTAAACGACCCAAAGTGGGGTGGTTTTCAAAGGTATAACTACAAAGGTCAGGAAACTGGTCCGAATCTTATTCTTATCCCAGGAGGAACTTTCACCATGGGTTCACAAGAGCAGGATGTATTGTACGATAATAATAATGCAGAACGTCGTGTTACAGTTCCTAGTTTCTATATGGATGAAGCCGAAGTTTCAAACTATCAATATTTAGAATATCTATATTGGTTATCTCGTGTTTTTGGAGGCGATAATCCAGCAGTTTATAATGCAGCTTTGCCCGATTCATTAGCTTGGAGAAGCAAATTAGCATACAATGAGCCATACGTAAATAATTATTTACGTCACCCTTCATATCAAGATTATCCAGTAGTGGGTGTAACATGGGTGCAAGCAAGTCGTTTTTGTGATTGGCGCACCGACCGTGTAAATGAGATGATTTTAATTCGTGAAGGCATCTTGAAACCAGATCCAGATCAACAAAATGAAGGTAACTTTAATACTGAAGCTTACCTACAAGGCCAATATGAAGGTGCAATTCGCGAGAAAGGACAATTGAAAGACTTAGATCCCCATGGCGCAGGTACACGTCGAGTTAGAATTGAGGATGGTATATTTTTACCAGATTACCGACTGCCTACAGAAGCAGAGTGGGAATATGCTGCATCAGCTTTTAATGGGAATGCGAATAAAGGTGAAGAAAATATCAATACACGTAAAGTCTATCCTTGGAATGGTTTAACAGTTAGAGCTGAAGGACCAGAGAAAAAACGAGGCGAAATTATGGCCAACTTCAAAAGGGGAAGAGGAGATAATGCTGGTATCGCTAGCAAATTAAATGACAACGGATTCATTACTACTCCCGTTAAATCAAATTATCCAAACGATTTTGGGTTGTATAACATGGCAGGTAATGTGAGCGAATGGGTAATGGACGTTTATCGCCCCCTTTCAGGTGAAGATATGAATGACTTCCGTGCCTTCCGTGGTAATGTGTATAAAACAAAACAACTTGATCCTGATGGTTATGTAATGGAAAAGGATTCGTTAGGTAGAATTAAATATCGTGATGTTACCCCAGAAGAAAATGCAAATCGTCACAACTACAAAAAAGCAGATAACATCGGATATCAAGATGAAGAAAGCTATCAACAAGATGAACAAAAATATGATTACGGCACAGCTACTTTAATCAACAATAAAGCCCGCGTGTATAAAGGTGGTTCTTGGAACGATCGTGCATATTGGTTAACACCAGGCACACGCCGATTCCTAGAAGAAACTCAAGATTTAAGCACACTTGGTTTCCGCTGTGCAATGGAGCGTTTGGGAGGAGCAAAAGGAAACAACCAAAGCAAGAAAAAAGGTAACGGATATTAATCCTTTCAATAGATTAAAAAGCCATCCTTCCATTTTCGGGAGGGTGGCTTTTTAATTTTATTTTAATGCATTCAGAAATTATCTTTGTGAAATATATATCCATGCCAAAAATATCCGTTATTATACCGTGTTATTTTAATGAGGAGAATATCTCTTCAACTACCTCTGAACTAATTGCGAACGAAAAGCACTTTGATGTTGATACGAGCTTTGAATACGTCATGGTCGATGATGGAAGCAAGGATAGAACGTATAAAGAATTGATGAAGTTTAAAACACAATTTCCGTCCAAGGTAACCTTGGTTAAGCTTGCCGGTAATGTGGGCTCTTATAATGCCATACTTGCTGGGATGCACTATGCCACAGGTGATTGCAATGTAATACTTGCAGCCGATTTGCAAGATCCTCCAGAATTGATACCAAAAATGTATGATTATTGGCTTAAAGGCATAAAGTTTGTAGTGGCAAACAGAGAAAATAGAGAGGAAGGCTTTACACAGAAATTATTTTCAAACACTTACCATCGTTTAATCAAAAAATACGCACTTAAAAATGTACCTCCGGGTGGATTTGATTTGGTGCTTTTTGATCGGCAACTTAAAGAGGATGTACTCAAGATAAACGAACGAAATACCAATCAGATTTACCTACTATCCTGGCTAGACTATGATTTTGTAAATATCCCATACACCCGACGAAAGCGAGAGCTAGGAAAGTCGCGTTGGACATTGAAGAAAAAAGTAAAACTGTTTATCGACTCTTTTGTAGCCTTTTCTTTTGCCCCCATTCGTATGATATCGTTGGTTGGCTTAACGCTGGGGAGCATCGCACTTATTTATGGTATTATTATTATCATTTCTCGGATACGTGGCGATATCTCTGTGGAAGGATGGAGTGCGATGATGGTCACTTTTCTTTTTGTTTCCGCGTTTCAGATGATGGCATTGGGTATTATTGGAGAGTATGTTTGGAGGGCACTCGATGCAGCTCGAGGACGACCAAATTTTGTTGTCGACGAGGTGAAGCGAGCCGAAACAATCGCATAAAAAAATGCAATTGCACCATACCTCGTAAAATTCAGCATTTGAAGCTCTGAAGTAAATCACTTAGAAATTAAACTAGTGTTTAAGACTTCCAGAAAATAGGCTATTCTTTGTCTTTAACCTTATAGTAGCTGCCTTATGGCCATTAAAAAGGCAAAAAAACCGAATAAACACATTCCGTCAAATTCAACTTCAAGCTTTTGCAATAAATTAGGATGTTCTTCTTTTAATGAGCTGTAAACAGTTGTCATCTAAGGCGTTAAATTCATTATCAAATTGCAATTCTAGAAACAGGTCTCTCCGCTGGAGCCAAATACAAACTAACGAACATCGCTAGAAACAGAACACACCTAAGGAGCTTTGGCGAATGCTACCATAAGCAGCAAAAGAAAAGCTAGCGGGCTAAATGCATCATCAAATCACAATATTACAAACGGGTCGCCCAAGCCTAGTAAACGTTCGTTTGTTATTAAGGGTAGTAAATGAATTATAGGAGTTTTAAAACATTAATTGAATTTCCTGTTAATTTTATGAAGCAAATGGATTCATAACATCTGACATACTTCATCAAATTAGTGATAACAGTGTCTGTCGATATTTTAAAAATACCAGAACATCAAATTCGGTATAACCCCAATCTACTTCATGTAGGTTTATTGCCTGGAATAGTTTTTCATCATTCACTATTTTACATTTATCTTCGCGGTTCTTACCGAAAAGAAAATACAACCATGAGCTATTCAGAATTGAGCGAACAAGAAATAATACGTCGTCAAAAACTTCAAGAAATCGAAAACTTAGGGATTAATGCCTATCCAGCACCTCTTTATCCCGTTTCGCATTATTCGGCGTATATAAAAAGGAATTTCAATCTCGAGAACGCAGATCAGTTTAATGATATTTGTATTGCGGGTCGTATAATGAGTGTTCGTGATATGGGGAAGGCGGCTTTTGTTGTTTTACAAGATGCGTTTGGTAAGATTCAGGTATATATTCGTCGCGATGATATATGCCCAGGAGAAGACAAAACTTTCTATGACGTGGTGTTTAAGAAGTTACTCGATATTGGTGATATTATTGGTATTAAAGGATATGGATTTATTACAAAAACAGGAGAAACTTCGGTACATTCAACGGAAGTTACGTTGCTTTCAAAAGCCTTGAAGCCATTGCCCATAGTGAAGGAGAAAGAAGGCGAGACCTTTGATGCAGTCACCGATCCGGAATTTAGATACCGTCAACGGTATGCCGATTTAATTATCAATCCGGAAGTACGAGAAGTTTTTAAAAGTAGAACGCGTATTGTTCAAATCATTCGCAATTTCTACAACGAACTGGGAATGCTCGAGGTGGATACACCTATTTTGCAACCCATTCCGGGTGGTGCAGCAGCGCGCCCTTTTACCACCCATCATAATGCATTAGATATGCCACTTTATCTAAGAATTGCCAATGAGCTCTATCTTAAAAGGTTAATTGTAGGTGGCTTTGATGGAGTTTATGAGTTTGCCAAAGACTTCAGAAATGAAGGGATGGATCGCACACACAATCCTGAATTTACAGTGATGGAAATGTATGCCGCATACAAGGATTATTTTTGGATGATGGAGCAAACAGAGAAGTTACTAGAGCGAATAGCACTCGAATTGCATGGTACAACGGTGGTCACCATGGGTGATAAAACGATTGACTTTAAAGCGCCATTCAAAAGAATAAGTATGTATGATGCGATTTTAGAGCATACAGGCATCGACATCTCTGCAATGGATGAAGCGCAACTGCGTGAAACCTGCAAGCAGCTTGAAATACATGCTGACGCCTCTATGGGTAAAGGTAAAATGGTAGATGAGATTTTTGGGGGAAAATGCGAAGCAACTTACAATCAGCCTACTTTTATAATCGACTATCCAGAGGAGATGAGCCCGCTCACCAAAAAACATCGTAGCAAGCCCGGTTTGGTGGAGCGCTTCGAATTAATCGTTAATGGCAAGGAATTAGCCAATGCCTACAGCGAATTAAACGATCCAATAGATCAGCGTAAACGCTTTGAAGAACAAGTGGCATTAATGGAGCGTGGCGACGATGAAGCGATGTTTATTGATTACGATTTTCTAAGAGCGCTAGAATACGGTATGCCACCTACAAGTGGCATTGGTATTGGTATTGATAGATTAACGATGATTATGACCAACCAGCATTCTATTCAAGATGTGCTGCTGTTCCCTCAGATGCGAATGGAAGCAAAAAGCAATTAAATTATTTTTGTGCTTGTAGGGCTTTCAATATTCGAATTCGGAATAGAAGGTTTCGTTATTTTCACACGATTAATTTTTCGCTTATCTACCGATTCAATTTTAAAGTCGATGGTGCCTATAACCAGCTTCTGTCCAATATTAGGGATCTTCTCAAAGATTTCTGTAATAAGTCCATTAATTGTTTCAGATTCTCCTTTGTATTCATCGAAATAGTCATCATCGAGGCCTATGATTCTGCACATATCCGTGATTTTAGTTTTCCCTTCAAATACATAGTTGTAATCGTCGAGTTGGCTATATTGTGTTTCTTCTTCGTCAAATTCATCATTCATCTCTCCGAAGATTTCCTCTATTATGTCTTCCATAGTGACGATCCCTAATCCACCACCATATTCATCCACCACAATGGCCATATGTGTTTTTTCTTCTTGAAAATCTTTCAGCAAGTCGTCAATTTTTTTATTCTCAGGCACAAATTTCACAGGTTTCGCCAGCTCTTGCCATGCATAATCTTTCGGCTGGTTTATTTGAGGCAGAACATCTTTAATAAATAAAATCCCTTCAACATTGTCAAAGCCTTTGTGTGTAATCGGAAACCTCGAATACCCCCATTGTCGAACACGTTGGAGTACCTCGTAAAAATTCATGTTATTTTCGAGATAAGCAACATCCATCCGCGGTTTCATAATCTGTTTCACGTCGGTTTCTCCAAAATTTACAATATTTTTCAATATCAATTTCTCTTCCTTCGGAGTGTCTTTATCGCTTGTAATATCGATGGCGTAATTTAATTCATCAACGGAAACTGTGTGTCCCTTTTTGGTAATTCTTTTGTCGATGATGGCAGAGGTACGAGACAATAACCATACAAATGGTTTTAAAATTTGACTAAGGCGAAACATTGGCCAAGCCATTAGCTTGCTTACTTTTCCAGCATTTTGAGATGCATATAGTTTCGGAAGTACTTCGCCAAAAAGCACAATAATGAAAGTCACGATTACAGTTTCAATGATAATTCTACTTGCTGGGTAGGTGGAGAAATCGAAGATTAGATTAATAAGATACGTGCTCAGCATGACTACCGTAACATTGATAAAGTTACCAGCAATTAATATAGTCGCCAATAGAATTTTATGCTTATTTATAAGCCATAAAATGATTTTAGATTTTGGCGTTTGCTCATCATCCAAAGCCCTCAATTGGGTAGGAGAGAGTGAGAAGAACGCGTTCTCGCTGCCCGCAATCAAAGCGCCCAAGAACACACAAAGTATAATGAAAAAAACACAAGCGATTATTACGCCGCTATCATAAATATTCAAATTTGGGTTTATGATTGCTAAAAAAAAAATATTTGTGTGTTCGGGGGGCACTATTGAAGATTTGATTTTAGAATGGCAGATCGTCTACCGAATTTGAATTGATGAAATCATCAGGATTAGGCATAGGTTCCTTTCCAGATGCCGCGGCCTTATCTGAATTGTCGTCTGGGTTGGATCCAATCATCGTGAGTGTGGAAACTCTAATTGTTGTGCGGTACTTCTTAGCACCGTTATCTTCCCAGCTGTCTGTTTTAATTTTCCCTTCCACATAAATTAATTTCCCCTTTCGTAGGTATTGTTCTGCAATCTTGGCAAGGTCACCCCAAATTTCAAGGTTGTGCCACTCGGTGTTTTCAACGAGATTGCCAGTTTTGTCTTTGTACTTTTCGCTAGTGGCTAAGGTTACCTTGGCTACTTTAGTACCATTTTCAAATGTTTTTACTTCCGGATCTTTTCCTAAGCGTCCGATAAGCATGACTTTGTTTAATGAGGCCATAATGTTTAATTAAAAGGTTTTTAAAATTGTTTTTAACGAATACGATGCAGAAAATTCTCAATTACTTTCGGCACCGCAAATGAATTTATTATGTTTTTTTCAATTTCAAATATAGGAGAATTTTTTAATTTAAGAGGCTTATCTATCTGTAAAACAATAAAAGTAACAAAAAGATTTTGATGGCTAAGTTTATGCAATACAAGTGGACAAACTTCTATGGCTTTCACTTTTGAGCTTTTAGTCCATGTTTTAAAGTCGGGGTGCAGGGTAAGCTCTTTCATGGTTTGGTTTGTGAGTGTCTCAATGAGGGGGAAGTCGTATAGATTTAGCCAAACATCCTTTTCTATTCTCTTTTTAATATACGTTCGATGGTCGGGCGTTATAAAAACAAAATAATTTAAATAGCGGTCTCTTATTTTTATTGGTTTTCCTTTCATGGGAAGTATGCCAACTTTATTTTCCTTAATGGCAAAACAATCTTGAACAAACGGACACGCTTCACATTTCGGTTTCTTCGGTGTACATTGAAGTGCTCCAAATTCCATCAACGCCTGATTTAGGACTGCGGGTTTTTGCGTTTCATCCATCAAATGAAGTAGCACCTCCATCACTGCTTTTCGAGTTTCTTTTTTGTCTATAGGCGTTTCAATGCCATAAAGTCTGGTAATAAATCGGTACACATTTCCATCTAAAACGGGCTGTTTTACATTAAAAGCAAAGCTAGCTATTGCCGCGGCAGTATAATCGCCGATGCCCTTCATTTGTTTTATCAATTCGAACGTAGTCGGAAAAACCCCATGGTATTCTGTGGCAATTATTCTGGCAGTATGAAGCAGGTTTTTAGCCCGGCTATAATAGCCAAGGCCTTGCCATAGCTTCATCACCTCATCGTCGGGCGCGTTGGCTAAATCGGAAATTGTAGGGTATTGACCAATGAAACGATGATAATAGGGCAATCCCTGATCCACCCTGGTTTGTTGCAAAATAATTTCTGAAAGCCATATTTTATATGGATTGGTGGTTTCACGCCAAGGAAGTGCCCTTAGATTTTTTAAGTACCATGTAATCAGTAAGTTATGTATATTCTTCAAAAAATATTCGTTATTTTAAAAAAATAATTGTTTATATGACTTTACATTACAATATTTGTATTTATCTAACTACAAGTTATATGACCAAAGCCGACATCGTCAATGAGGTTGTTTCTAAGACAAATCTTGACAAAACCGACGTTCAGAATACAATTGAAGTTTTTCTGAAACAAATTAAAAGCAATATGATTGATGGCAAAAATATCTATTTTAGAGGGTTTGGGAGCTTTATTCTTAAAAAACGTGCAAAAAAAATAGCACGTAACATTTCAAAAAACACGGCCATGGTAATTGAGGAGCATTTCATCCCCAAATTTAAACCGGCGAAAACCTTTATGGACAAAGTCAAGAAAAGTGACGAGGTCATAAAGTCGAACATGTAAATATATCGATTAATGTACAAAAAGGAGTTTCGAAAACCGAAACTCCTTTTTGACTTTTTATGCTGTACTAAATTAGCTATACAAAAAAGTGCACTATAAAATAAATCAACGCAGCTAACAATGCTGAAATAGGAATAGTTAATATCCAAGCCCAAAGTAACTGGTAAGTAACACCCCACCTTACAGCGCTTAAGCGACGAGTTGCGCCCACTCCCATTATAGAGCCGGTGATAGTATGTGTTGTTGAAACAGGAATTCCCATTTGTTCTGTTAAGAACAGAGTAGTTGCTCCTGCAGTTTCAGCACATACGCCTTCTAAAGGAGTCACTTTCGTGATTTTGGTTCCCATGGTTTTTACAATTCTCCACCCCCCACTCAAGGTGCCTAAACTAATTGCGGTATAACATGCCAGCGGAACCCATTCAGGCATTGATTTAATGTCAGGAATTGTACCATTAGCAACAAATGCCACTGAAATAATGCCCATAACCTTTTGAGCGTCGTTACCGCCATGTCCAATACTAAATGCAGCAGATGACACCAGCTGTAATCTTTTGAACATGTTTGCTGTACGGCTAACTTTGGGCTCGTTCATCTTTTCATTATAGATAAAAGCAAAAATGAACAATCCAAGCATTCCTATAATTCCATAACGTAGAATTTTATTATCTGCTTTCTCAATTTCTTTAGCTAGATCGGCTTTAACATCTACTTTGATTTTTTTCTTAAATTCAGCAACTTCATTGCCGTTCAAAACCACTTTACTTAACATTGAATCTACCATAGCATCAAATCCTAATTCATGATATCGATTTGCATACGGTATCATTAAATTTGCACTTTTGAGTGCATATTCATAATCCGCTTTTTGGGAAGGGTCTTTTTCGGCAAGTATTTTATGTTGATCTACCTTGAAATAACTCTGGATTTTATCCTTTAACTTAATTTTCTCGATTTCCTTTATGTTCACATTACTTATAATTTCGTTAGCAACTGCACTGGCACTTTCGAATTCATACTTTCCAGTAAATTCTTTGCAGGAATTTGCACTCATTCGAGCCTTCTCAATTTTTTTATGAGTGTTTTCTAACTTTGTAATTGTTGCAGTATCGCCATTATTAGAAATGTTATAGGACAATTTATCATACTCATATTGATACTTTTCAACATTAAAGTACTTCGCAATATTTTCGTTAATCTTATTTTCTTGGAAATCAATAAATAGCAACCAAATACCTACAGATGAGGCAACTAAAATCGCACATTTTAACCAAGTATCTCGACTGATGGTAACCAATGCAAAGAAAATAGAAATCGCCATGCCAATTAAAGGGGCAAGGAAAATAAACAAAACTGTTTTTGTTATCTTGTCACTATCTACAATCTGAAAAATAGGTGTAGCTCCTTGGGAGATCAAAGCATAGCATATGGCGGCACCAGAAAATCCACCAATTAAGGTATGCGATGACGATGATGGAATGCCATACCACCAAGTAAGAAGACTCCAAATTATTGCAGCGATCAAACCACTAAAAATAACAGGAAGTGTTACAAATTCGGTTCTTACTGTCTTACCTATGGTATTGGCTACCGCATGGTCTTTAAAAATACTAAAAGCTATAAAGTTGAAGAAAGCCGCCCAAATAACCGCCTGCAATGGAGTTAGTACCTTTGTTGAGACTATTGTTGCTATCGAATTGGCGGCATCATGAAAACCATTAATATAGTCGAATACTAACGCTAGAACAATGATGATAATGATGAATGACATATAGGTTTTTTGGAAAACGTTGGGTTAAAATCAAAGAATCATAAATCTCCTTTGCAATGCAAATCGGATTAAATCAATATTTAAGCATATTTGACAATAATGGACTCAATTACATTAGCAGCATCCTCGCACTTATCTGTGGCAGTTTCCAAAGAACCAAGCACTTCTTTCTGTTTGATTAATTCTATCGCATTTGATTCAAATTCAAATAACTGCGCTACTGCTGTGTCAAACACATAATCAGCCTGGTTCTCAATGCTGTTGATTCTAACGCAAGCATCTGTTATTTTACGTAGGTTCTTCATGTTTCTAAGCTCAACAACAGCCTTCTCAAGCTCTTTTGTACTTTGCATAATGAGCTCAGACAGCTTCTTTATATGGTCAGAAATATTATCAATTTTATAGTAAAGTATCCGGCTTGTGCTCCCATGGATATAATCGGCAACATCATCAATAGCAGAAGCAAGGTAATGGATATCTTCGCGGTCAAATGGAGTAATGAAGTTTTTACTCAACTCTAAAAATATTTGATGGGTGATTTCGTCTCCACGATGCTCTAAATCTTCGATTAGCTTAATTTTCGTGTTGCGTTCCTCCATATTGGGTGCATTAACTACTTCAACCAAGACATCTCCCATTTTTGATAAATTGGTAGTAGCTTCCTCAAACAAAGGAAAGAAAATCCTGTCTTTAGGCACAAAATATTGAAAAATTGAATTTAATGAAGCCATATTTATATAATTTAATGCAAATAAAGTTATTGTATTGTTAAGGCAGTGTTAAATCGAAGGCGGGTTTTGAAGTTATTTCTTTAGGTTTTATCGTCGATTCCCAAATTAAAGGAATTAAATTGGAGAATAACGAAAGATTAATTAATTGTTATTTATCTCAATCTAAGCCTCAATAATATAATTTTTAGAGGTTAGTTTTGGCTAAAAAAAGGTTATAATTCAATTGTTAAATTCATTATTTGTTAAATTAATGCCACCTTTTTTTTAGTTTAAAAGTGTATTGAAATACTGATTTACATCATCTTGTTTGCGCAGCTTCATTTCCATTCCTATATTTGCAGCCATTCTTAAAACACCACACTCAATGAAAGTTACAATCGTAGGAGCAGGGGCCGTAGGTGCAACCTGCGCCGACAACATCACCCGTAAAGGCATGGTCCATGAACTGGTATTGCTCGACATTAAAGAAGGCTTAGCTGAAGGTAAAGCCTTGGATATCTTCCAAACAGCCTCCTTGCTTGGCTTTGATACTAAAATAACAGGAAGCACTAACGACTTTACTAAAACAGCTAGTAGCGATGTGGTGGTTATCACATCAGGAATTCCGCGCAAGCCCGGGATGACGCGTGAGGAATTGATTGGTACAAATGCCAATATTGTGAAAAGTGTAACGGCCAAAATTTTACAATATTCCCCTAACGCCATTATTATTATCGTTAGTAACCCAATGGATACAATGACATACCTGTCCTTGAAAACTTCTGGTTTGTCAAAACATAAAATTATTGGAATGGGCGGTATTTTAGATAGTGCTCGTTTTAAAACATATCTTTCATTTGCTCTAAATTGCTCTCCTGCTGACCTCCATGGCACTGTAATTGGCGGACACGGCGATACAACAATGATTCCACTTACTCGTTTGGCCACATTAAACAGCAATCCAGTAAGTAATATATTAAGTGCAGATCATCTTCATCAAGTAAAGGCTGACACAATGGTAGGAGGTGCAACACTTACCAAATTAATTGGAACATCTGCTTGGTATGCTCCTGGTGCCGCAGTCGGCGCCTTGGTTGAAAGTATTATCAAAGATCAAAAGAGAGTCTTCCCTTGCTGTGTTTCTTTAGAAGGTGAATATGGACAAAACGACATTTGCTTGGGTGTGCCTGTGGTAATAGGAAAAAACGGATGGGAGAAAATTATAGATTACAAATTGAATGAAGAGGAGCAAGCTGAATTTGCAAAAAGTGCCGAAGCTGTTCGCAGCATGAACGCAGTTTTAGCTACACTTTAATAAAAAGATTGCTATCATTGCACCTCGATAGTGCTAATTTTACCAACCTCGCCCCAATAAAATTGCTGTCATAGATTTTGGCAGCATTTTTTTTAACTAATAATTAAAAATCATGAGAACAAAATTAAACTTGGCGTTTCAGTTCAAAGAAAATGGAGCTCATATTTTTACTGACATAACGATATTTAGAAAGAAATTTATGGCCTTGGTTGATACAGGAGCTACTTCAAGTGCCTTTGATCTCGACTTTGTGAAAGAGCACTTGGGAGATAAACATCTGCACTTACTCGACGATAAAGCAGGAGGACTAGGAAGCGCTGATATATTGATGTTTGCAACGGAACTTAAGTTTTCTTTGGGTGAAGCTAAATTCAAACAAAATGTGGCCCTCATCGACTATTCACACATCCACCAGCTTTATGAAATGCATGGCTTGCAGAAGTTTCATTTTATTATTGGCAATGATATTTTGGTGAATAACAAAGCCATTATAAACTACCAAACAAAAACGATGAGTTTGGAGTTAACTGGACTAAAACCGAAAAAATAGTTGGGATGACTGAAAAACATGATGCACTCGCTTCCTTGCGTATTCCAAATTTTAGAAGGTATTCTGTAGCACGTTTTTTACTCAATTCCTCCATTCAAATTCAAAGCGTCACGGTTGCTTGGCAAATCTATCAAATTACCAAACAACCGCTTTCGCTTGGTATGGCCGGTTTGGCCGAAGCCATTCCGTATATTTTAATAGCGCTATATGGCGGTCATTTAGCCGATATCCTAAATCGTAAAAAGATTATCACTGCGGTTTGCCTTTGCCTTGCACTAACTTCATCGCTTTTCTATTTTATATCTCGAGATACTGGACAGGTTTTAACAACCTTTGGGGTTGCTCCAATTTTTATTGTGATTTTCATAACTGGATTGCTCAGAGGCGTTATTTGGCCAGCTATGTTTGGGTTTTGGCCAACCTTGGTGACCGACAAAAACAACATAAAAAACGCAGTAACCTGGAATAGTAGTTTGTGGCAATTATCAGCAGCTATTGGACCAGCACTCGGTGGTTTGTTGATTCAGCCTTTAGGCATTAGCAATGTATTTTTAATTGATGCCGCTTTATTGTTTTTTTCATTTCTAATTTACAAAACAATACCTTACCAGCATGTTATTCATGAAGTAAACAAAGACGAAGGGCTGTGGAAGAAAGTAACAGAAGGGGTGCGATTTGTGTTTCGAAATGAGTTGATAATTGGCTCCATTTCATTAGATTTATTTGCTGTTTTCTTTGGAGGTGCCGTAGCCCTTTTGCCCGCAATATGCCACGATATTTTGCATGTGGGCTCTTTCGAATTCGGTCTATTAAAGGCTGCTACAGGCATTGGAACTATGATAACAACGCTCACATTGGCGTTCGTGCCATTGCAAAAAAATGCCGGTAAAGTACTCTTATGGGCCGTTGGTGGTTTTGCACTTTGTATTATTGGGTTTGGGTTCAGTACATTTTTTTGGCTATCATTTATTTTGTTGTTCTTAAGCGGCGCCTTCGATGGTATTAGTGTGGTAATTCGTGGCAGTATCATGCAGCTTTATACACCAACAAATATGAAAGGGCGTGTTTCTTCGGTAAATAATATTTTTATTGGAAGCAGTAATGAACTTGGTGCATTTGAAAGCGGATTAATGGCCCAATGGATGGGTATCGGTCCAAGTATTATTTTTGGTGGGGTTGTGTCATTAATGGTGGTTTCTTTTACCGCAATTAAGGCCAAAAAACTTCGTACCCTGAATTTATAAAATAAAGTAAATTGCAACTTTTTTATGGAGAATTATTATACCATCAGTCCCAAAATAAGTATTGAGGAAATTATTGAAATTATCTCATCAAATAGGCCTATTCAACTTTCACAAGAGTCGAAAGAAGCGATAGTAAAAGCAAAAGAATATCTTAATTCTAAACTTGCCGATACCGGTAAAGTGTATTATGGAATTAATACTGGTTTTGGGTCCTTTTGCAATACTGTTATCGACGCTTCTCAGTTGGAACAACTTCAAGAGAATTTGGTGAAAAGCCATGCTTGCGGAACTGGGGAAACGGTACCCGACGAAATTGTAAAGATTATGCTTTTATTGAAAGTACAATCACTAAGTTATGGCCATAGTGGGGTGCAGCTAGAAACGGTTTGGCGTTTACTCGACATGTTTAATTTAAATCTTCTCCCGGTGGTTTACCAGCAAGGCAGTTTGGGTGCGAGCGGCGATCTTGCTCCACTAGCACACCTGTGTTTGCCTATTTTAGGTATGGGTGAAATTAAGGTTGCAGGGGTAAAATATGAGATGTCTGAAGTGTGGCAAGGATTGCGCCTTAAGCCAATGAAACTTCAGGCAAAGGAAGGTTTAGCACTTTTAAATGGCACCCAATTTATGAGTGCTTATGGCGTTTGGAGTATTATGATGGCCAATAAAATTATTGCTTGGGCAGATGCTATAGCCGCGTTAAGCGCAGATGCTTTTTATTGCCGGGAAGAACCTTTTTGGCACTATACCCACCAGATTCGTTCGCATGCCGGTCAAGTGGCTGCTGCAAAAAATATCATGCGTTTGCTTGAAGGGAGCAAGATCACGAAACTTCAAAAAGATCAGGTTCAAGATGCCTACAGTTTTCGATGCATCCCACAGGTACATGGTGCTACTCGTGATGTGGTGGCCCAGGTGCAACGAACATTTGAAACTGAAATAAATGCCGTTACCGACAATCCGAATCTTTTTCCAGACGAAGACTTAATAATTAGTGGAGGAAATTTTCATGGGCAAACATTGGCCATGCATCTCGATTTTTTAGCCATTGCATTAAGCGAAATTGCCAATATAAGCGAACGACGTATTTATAAACTAATGGGTGGCGAACGAGGTTTACCACATTACCTAACACCCAATGGGGGGTTAAATTCAGGCTTTATGATTGCTCAATATACGGCAGCTGGCATTGTTTCGCAAAACAAACAATATTGTACTCCTGCAAGTGTAGATAGTATTGTAAGTAGTAATGGCCAAGAAGACCATGTGAGTATGGGAGCGAACGCGGCCACCAAATGCTACAAAGTGGTGCATAATGTAATGCAGGTGCTCGGAATTGAACTTGCATGTGCGGCACAAGCTTTGGATTTTCGAACCAACAACAAAACATCCCCAATTTTACAAAAACTTCACGAAGATTTTCGCGTTAAGGTGCCAATCATTTCCGAGGATGTGGTGATGTATGATATTTTACAAAATGCGAAGTCCTTTCTGATGGAAACATCCGCGCCTTAATTAAAAAGGTTAATTTTATATTCCTAAAGCAATCCATATTCGGTAGTCCTTAACGCACTTAAGGCCGAGGATACTATTTCATCAATTTCATCAGGCTATTCATAAACCAATGCTCGTCGGATTTAATAATGATATGCGCAAAAGTGTCTGCTTTGTTTACCAAATCATTAATATCGGCAATGCGATCGGTGAAGGCCTTTACTTCTGGATCACTTTTACTGCCTTCAATAGTTTTCACATCAGATAATATTTTAAAAATCGGGTCAAGCTCTCTTTTTTTGCGTTCTATGAGTACACGTTTCGCTACTTTGTAAATGTCTTTCTCCCCTTCAAAAAATTCCTTACGTTCTCCTTTCTGATTTACTTTATAAACCAATCCCCAATTAATTAATTCGCGTACAGTCATGTTTGCGTTACCGCGACTTATGTTTAATTCAGCCATAATATCCTCCGCACTCATAGGGTTACTGCTTACTAAAAGTAAAGCATGAACCTGCG
This sequence comes from uncultured Bacteroidota bacterium, assembly GCA_903850915.1. Taxonomy (GTDB): domain Bacteria; phylum Bacteroidota; class Bacteroidia; order UKL13-3; family UKL13-3; genus CAINMV01. Next base: position 6,172 of record CAINMV010000031.1, on the reverse strand, counting down.
CCATCGTGCGATTAATACCCCAATTGCTGCCTAAAGTCCCCCAGGCATTCACAAATTTTTCCTTAGCTTCTTCTAATTGCATGATTGTTAGTGTTGAAACGCAAAGATACTAATTATCTAAAGTTATGGAAACTATTGAAATTATGACTTTGCTCGTTTTAAGTCCGTCAAAATTTGTTTCAGAATTGGCAATGTTGTGCTTTATTTTCGCTGAAAAAGAACGTAGTCAATAGTGTTTAAAGGAATTGCTTTGTAGCCGCTCATTACATATTTTGCGTCTTTTTTGTAAATTATTTTGTATTCGGACTCTCGGTTGGGTTCTACGCTAATATTAAAATAGCGCACAAAATAGCACTGTAAACTCCAATTATCCCATATTTCTGGGGTAACGCCAACAATAGTATATTTAGGCACTATTGCTCCAATTTGATAAATATCGTGAAGTAATACTTTATCTCTACTCGCTTTGCCAACTTGAAAAGCAGTAATTGTTAGTGTAGTAAGAAAAAACACAACACTAAATAAGGATAAAATAAAAAGCGGTTTTTTAGAATATGCAAGCTTTGAAATCCAGGATGTGACATATGGCGCAATGAGCATTCCGAAGCCGATTCCAAAAAATGGCAAAGCAGGAACAAAATAAAACCCCTTTTGAACTAGGGTGAGTAAAAGTGGCGCCGATGCTGAAAGACCGACAGCAATGAAAAAAAAGGCTTCACCTTTATTATATATAGCGGCGGGCCTCCACTTTTTCCACCGAGACAAGGCAAAGAAGAGCAATAAAAAAAGCAATTGCGGGAGTAGCTCCATAAACAATCGTTCTATGATATAAAACCTATTATTCACTGTTGGCACCTCCTTTATGCGTTGTAACGCACGTTTAATAAAATAGTTTGTTAAGCTTTCCTTCGAATCGGGAAAGTATAGTAAAATAAGATAAATTAGCAATGGCACCAAAGAAATAACCAACGTAATCACTGTAGCCTTTTTGAACGTTATTTTGTGTTGCAGGGTCCAATATAAAAGGGGCGTTACAATTGGGAAGAATCCAGGAATGCCTTTACTCATTGTCGCCAGAAAGACTCCAACACCGGCAAAAATCCAAAGCCAAATTTGGTGTTTTTTTGATTGAAACGAATGATAAATAAACAACACTGACAAAAGCGTAAACACGCCCATCGTATTTTCATTCATATTGTTAGTGTACGTCCAAAAACAAACAGGAATAGTAATCCATAAAATTAACGCGAGCCATCCCACTTTTTTAATAGAATGATCATTTTGGTAAATGCTGCGCCACAATAAAAGCATCAGCCCTGCTGTTGCAAGCATAGTAAGGAAGGTATAAAAACGCTCCACATACATGCTACTTCCGAACACCATAAAAAACAAGGATTCAATACCAAATACTAGTGGAGGCTGTTCATGAAAGGACGGCAAATCGGCAATGTTATGAGCTCCGAATTGTGGAAACCAAAAACTACCGAACCCTTGGCTTAGATTATGTGCTACACTTGTGTAGAGCATCGCATCCATAAACATACCATCCTGCATTAATTTCGGTAACGTTAGGAGCGCCATAATCCCTGCTGTAAGCCACCAAAATGGAGCATGAGGAGATTCAAAAGCCTTTTTCTTGCTATGAATAAAGTTCGTGATTTTCAAGTCGGCTTAAATAACAAAGAATTTAGTTTACAAATAAAGCTGGCCAATATGGCCTTTTTGCTACTATTGTTGTTCTTTAAGAACCATGTCTATGGTGATTGCAGCAGATAGAATTATAACTTTATTCAAGTCCTCATTATATTCGGGGTTAATGGAAACGGTATATTTGTCGGCATTGGTAAAAAGCTCCTTTGCCACACCATTCCATTTTTTGTTTATGGTTCCAATGGAAGTCTCTTCTGCAGAAACAATTTTAAAATCCCAGGCCTTCCAGTCGCCGGTGATTGCTGCCACCGGATTCTCTTCGCTATTGAGAATAATAAAAGTCGGTTTAAAAAACTTGAACTGTTGTTTCAAAAAGCCAATTAAATTGTCATTTTGATCCGTCAAAGTAATTTTCGACATCCAAAAAGTCCAGCCACGACGCAGAGAAACAACCTTTGCTCCAGACTCATCAAGTATTTCCAAATAAAAAGGCATCATCGATTTCTTAATAAAAAGCATAAGAAGTTTCTGCCATCCTGCAATTTTTTGTTCGACGCTACCGATGAGTAAACCATCGTTGTTGTATATTTTATATTCATTATGAAATTTAAGAAACTGCACGTTCTCATCGATAAGAAACTGATCGTATTCAAATAATCTAGGAATCATAGTTGGTAAGGTTGGTGCAAGGATATAAAAAAAACCACAGAATACATCCACATTTTATTAGCAAAAGGAATTTCACAAACAGTAGTGTATTTTAATAGTTGTCACTATTTTAGAATTGCCCTTATCTTTGCCCTTGAAGTTATGAGACATCAGCAGCCTACTATTTTATATGAAGACAACCATATATTGGCGGTTAACAAGCCATCGGGTTGGCTGGTGCAAGGTGATGACACTGGCGATATGCCTTTAAGTGATTGGGTAAAAAGCTACATCAAAAAAAAGTATAACAAGCCAGGCGATGTTTATTTAGGGGTATTGCATCGTATCGATAGGCCTGTTAGTGGCATTGTGCTATTTGCACGCACCAGTAAAGCTGCGGTGCGCATGAGCAAAGCGTTACAGACCCATGAAATAAAGAAATATTATAGCGCCGAAATTGCAGGATATCCGCCAGCCGAGAGCGGCACGTTGGAGCATCACATAACTCGAAATGAAACCAACAACACCGCCAAGGCACATATAAAAGCTACACCCCAGAGCAAGCCGGCCAAATTAGAGTATCGTGTAATTGAGAAAAGAGCAAGCAGTACACTAATAGAAATACTCCTCCATACAGGCAGGCACCATCAAATTCGGGCACAGATGGCGGCTATAGGCTGCGCCATTGTGGGCGATTTAAAGTATGGCTACCCCAAGCCCAATAGCGACAGCTCCATTAATTTACATGCGTGCAAAGTGGTATTTCAGCACCCGGTGAAACAGGAGGACATAGAAATAAAGGTGCCGTCGCGATTCTAACTATACAATGTCTTTGGCAAGTATTATTAATATAAATTATCTATTAGGGGTTGACCAAAATAGCCCAATCAATATGTCATTTAATGTCTATTTCAGCATTTTAAGTATCATTCTCATATTATTTCTAAATTTGCCACATGAACACCAACATTTCTCTATACGAAAAGCACAAATACAAAATCACAGAGGCTACCGATGCCATATTTAAGCGCTATTGCTATGCTGCTTATACAGAAAATCCAAAGTCCTATGCCGATGATGCAGACGCCAACGGCAAACGCGATTTTTCGATGCAGATGAATAACGACTTCACCCAACTATTACAAGGTGATTCAAAAACAATGCTTGGAGAGGAGATTTCTCCATATCTTCAAATAGGCATTGGTGTTCGCTACCCGTCTTATCCAGTGGCGCAAATTATAGCCAAATCACAGCAGGCTTTTTTGCAATGGCGCGATATTGATATCCATGTCCGTGCAGGCATCCTGGTTGAAAGCCTTGAACGCATTAAGTCTAGATTTTTCGAAATCGCCTATGCCACCATGCATACCACGGGACAAAGCTTTTTAATGAGCTTTCAGGCTAGTGGGCCACATTCTGCTGATCGCGCTATGGAAGCCATTGTGCAAGGACTAGCAGAGTTGGAGCGCTATCCAAAAGCTGCAGAATGGAAAAAGAATTTAGGTAAATTTGATTTAGTGTTACAAAAGAACTGGAAGCCGGTAGCCAAAGGTGTTGGTTTAGTCATAGGTTGTTCAACCTTCCCTACTTGGAATACCGTTCCAGGCGTCTATGCATCCTTAATTTCCGGGAACACGGTAATTGTTAAGCCACATTCAAAAGCCATTTTGCCAATAGCAATTGTAATAGCAGAACTTCAAAAAGTGCTGCACGAAAATGGTATAGACCCCTGTGTGTGCCAGTTAGCGGTAGATACCCAAGCCGAACCAATTACTAAAATACTAGCAGAAGATCCGGCGATAAAAATCATTGATTATACCGGAAGCACCACCTTTGGAAAGTACATTGAGAGCCTAAAAGGAAAAACGGTCTTCACCGAAAACGCGGGGGTAAACTCTGTTATCTTGCATAGCACCAACGATATTAAAGCAACGATGCAAAACATTGCATTTTCGTTAACCCTATACTCCGGACAAATGTGTACCTCGCCCCAAAACATCTTTATACCAGAGGACGGGGTGAGCACGCCACAGGGGCAGGTAAGTTATTCTGATTGCGTACAAGCCCTTATGGATGCTGTTAAAGGCATTATTAACAACCCTAAGGCTGCTGCCCCAACCTTTGGTGCAATACAAAGCGATGTAACCTTAGCGCGTGTGCAGCATGCAAAAAGCATCGGAGGCATCCAGTTGTTGCAATCCGAGAGTATTAAAAACGACGAATTTGAGAGCGCCAGAACCGCATCGAGTATACTAATAGCATTAGAATCAAAAGACAAATCGATATATGAGACCGAGCAATTTGGCCCCATAGCCTTCGTTATTAAATGTGCTAGTATTGACGAATGTATTCATTTAGCAAGCAAAATGGCCATGGAGCATGGGGCCATTACATGTTTAGCCTTCTGCACTGATACAGCGGTGAAGGCGCAGATTGCCAGTGCCATGAATAATGCCTTTACGCCTGTATCATTTAATTTAGGAGGAGCCGCCTTTGTAAATCAGCATGCTGCGTTTTCCGATTTTCATGTAACAGGAGGCAACCCAAGTGGTAACGGCACCTTTACCAATCCCAATTATATAAATAATCGTTTTGTTTGGGTAGGCAATCGCGAGATGTAGAATCTAGTGCCAAGCCAAAGTAGAATTAAGCACTGTGATATAACGCATTGTATTAAATCCTGAGCTCCTTTGTTTATAGACCTTTCGGTGAAATCTTTTGATCCGACATACATAAAATGTGGAAAACTACACTAGAATAAAACACAAGAGTATTAATTAATGCAGTACATTTGCACTCCTTTATAAACAAAGGAAAGCTCATTAAATAATTGCAAAGAAAAGTGAAAATAAATTTGGCTAATACCAATACAAACACTTACCTTTGCCCCCCTTTAGAAATAAAGGAAAGCTCATTAAAGAAATTGTAAAGAAAAGTGAAAATAAATTTGGTAGATATCAATTGAAACAGTTACCTTTGCCCCCCTTTAGAAATAAAGGAACGTTCATAAAACAGAAAGCAAAGAAAAGTGAAAATAAATTTGGTAGATAGCAATTGAAACACTTACCTTTGCGCCCCCTTAAAAAATTAAAGGAGTTTTATGGGGAATGAAAATAAAAACTTTTTATATTTTGAAAATAAATTTGGAAGTATAAAGAGAAAAACATTACCTTTGCACCCCTTTAGAAATAAAGGAATTGAAAAGCAAGCTAGAAGAGTAAAATTATATAGCTAAAGATCTTTGAAGAATTGAAATAGCGGAACCGTCAAATTAACTTTGACAGTTTAAAAATTTAAATTAAGAGCCAAGAACACAATTTTTTATTATTTACTACGAAGAGTTTGATCCTGGCTCAGGATGAACGCTAGCGGCGGGCCTAATACATGCAAGTCGAACGGGATTGGAGTAGCAATATTCCATGAGAGTGGCGACCGGGTGCGTAACACGTATGCAACCTACCTGATACTGGGGTATAGCCTCTCGAAAGAGAGATTAATCCCCCATAATACTATGAAGAGGCATCTCTTTATATTTAAAGCTTCGGCGGTATTAGATGGGCATGCGTCCTATTAGCTAGTTGGTGAGGTAACGGCTCACCAAGGCTACGATAGGTAGGGGGTCTGAGAGGATGATCCCCCACACTGGTACTGAAACACGGACCAGACTCCTACGGGAGGCAGCAGTAGGGAATATTGGTCAATGGACGAAAGTCTGAACCAGCCACGCCGCGTGAAGGATGAAGGCCCTATGGGTTGTAAACTTCTTTTGTCAGGGAAAAAACCACCATACGTGTATGGTGCTGATTGTACCTGGAGAATAAGGATCGGCTAACTCCGTGCCAGCAGCCGCGGTAATACGGAGGATCCAAGCGTT
>CAINMV010000030.1 GCA_903850915.1 uncultured Bacteroidota bacterium | reverse complement strand
TTGTGCGCAAGCCTTACGGCGATAGAGACAATACAGAGAAGAGACCATATACCAAACGTAACGAAGGAAGCAACGACCAGCCTTTTGTGCGCAAACCTTATGGCGACAGAGACAATACAGAAAAGAAGCCATATACCAAACGTAGCGAAGGTGGTAATGACCAGCCTTTTGTGCGCAAACCTTATGGCGACAGAGACAATACAGAGAAGAGACCATATACCAAACGTAACGAAGGAGGCAATGACCAGCCGTTTGTGCGCAAACCTTATGGCGATAAAGACAATACAGAAAAAAGATCATACAAGCGACGCCCAGAAGCCGAAGATCAAGAATCTAAGCCGGCACGCCGCGAAGCGGTAAGCTTTGGCAAACCGTATGTGAAAAAGCCTTATGTCGATAAAGAAAGTAAGCCATTCACATCCCGCGATGACTCTTCCTCAACGAGATCGACAGGTAAAAAAAGAGAAGCAGTTGGAGATAAAAACCCTGATTTCATCCGTTTAAATCGTTATCTAAGTAATGCAGGAATCTGCAGTCGTCGAGAAGCGGACGACTTAATAGCGAGTGGCGTGGTTACCGTAAATGGAGAGTTGGTGACTGAATTGGGGGCTAAAGTGCATCGTGATAACGATGAAGTGCGATATAATAATGAACCGGTTCGTAAAGAAAAGCTTCAATATATTGTGATGAATAAGCCGAAAGACTTCATCACAACAACTGACGACCCGCAGGAACGAAAAATGGTTACTACGCTAGTGGAACGCCTTACTAGTGCTCGTGTATATCCTGTGGGGCGCCTAGATCGCAATACCACTGGGGTGCTTTTACTTACCAACGATGGTGACTTAACGCTAAAACTCACCCATCCTAAATTTGGGGTAACAAAAGTGTATGCGGTAGAACTTGATACGAAGCTTCGTCAAGAAGATTATGTTAAAATCAAAGCTGGATTAGTATTAGAAGATGGGCCCATTCAAGTGGATGATGTTGCCTATATTGAAGACATGGACAAAAACCATGTTGGCGTGCAATTGCACAGTGGCCGCAATCGAATTGTAAGAAGGATTTTTGAAAGTCTGGGTTATAAAGTAGTGAAATTAGATAGGACATCATTTGCTAGTTTGTCTAAGAAAGGATTAAAGCGTGGTGAATGCCGTTTTTTAACCCCAGCAGAAGTGGGAAGGTTAAAAAATCTTAAATCTTAATTTATTTTTAATATCGTAAGGATATTCCTTATTTTCACGACGTTGAAATGAAAAACCTGTTACTTTTTTTCTTGTTTATAGGGGTAATAAGCACCTCTTGTAATAATGATATTCAGCTGAATGCAGACTATAAAGAGATCATGGTTGTTTATGGCCTACTCGATAAAATGGATTCCGTTCATTATATCCGGATTCAACGCGCCTTTCAAAACACCAATGCCTCAGCACTATCTATTAGTCAGAAGGTAGATTCGTTGTATTTTGATACCTTAAATGTAAAAGTTACCGACTTAACAACCTCGCAAGTCTATCTGCTCAAAAAGGAAGTTTCAACAATTAAGGACTCTGGTTATTTTCAAAACAAGGTAAATGTATTATACCGTTTTTCAGCAGCGTTGAATGCATCGCATCTCTATCGTTTGGATATTATTGATGCCAATACCGGCAGCGGCGTTAGCGGTATTACTCCAATTGTTGGTACACCAACCAATGTAACAAGCCCTCCAGGCGATACCTTTGATCTTTTAACGGGCAAAAAAATCCGGGCCTATTGCCTCTCAGGCATAAATGCCCGTGCCTACGATGTATTTTACCGATTTAAATTTAATGAATTTGATTCTATTTCCGGTGCTTTAATTAGTCAGCGTTTCCTCGACTATTATGTGTTGCGTAGTGGCTTAACCACTACATTGCAAGGAGGCAGTGCTGTTGATCAAACCATAGAATCGGACGATATTTTTAATTTTATTGGCAATAGCCTACATCGCGTACCTGGGGTATATCGGATAGCAACAAATTTTGATGCCTATTATGCTGGTGCTGCCGATGATTTAAACGTGTATCAAGATATTAGTAAGCCATCGATTGGAATTGTACAGAAGAAGCCGGAGTTCACCAATGTTTCCAATGGTTATGGCCTATATTCTTCTCGGAATATCTTTTGTAAGAAACATCCAGTAAGCCCGTCAACTCAACAAGCGTTGTTAAAGCACTTGGCAACAAAAGATCTAGGCTGGAAATAATAGGCTTGTATAAACGTTTTGTGCCTTTTTCGAATTTATAACACTATCCTTTCAACTCCATCCAACGGGTAATATATTTTCCGAGGATATCAAATTCTAAGTTTACTAAATCCCCAACCATTAGGGTGCTAAATGTGGTATTTTCAAAGGTATAAGGGATGATGGCGACAGAAAATTGCTGCTTTTTAGAATTTAATACAGTAAGGCTTACACCATTAACACAAATACTTCCTTTCTCTACCGTGATATTGTTTTTTATTACATCGTAATGGAAGGTAAATATCCAACTACCTTCTTTTTCTTCTTTAGAGATACAAGTTGCTGTTTGATCTACATGCCCTTGAACCATATGCCCATCTATCCGATCGCCAAGTTTCATGCTACGTTCAAGGTTTATGGTATCGCCAATTTTAACATTAACGAGATTCGTTTTCTGTAAAGTTTCATCGATGGCCGTTACCACATGTGTATTCTCGTTTACGGCAGTAACAGTGAGGCATATTCCATTATGTGCTACACTCTGATCCACGTTAAGTTCATGCGAAATAGGAGAGGAGATGGTAAGGCATAGATTGCTACCGGTTTTTTCCAACGCTTTAAGCATGCCCAAGGCTTCAATAATTCCAGTAAACATATTGAAAGAGTAATTTTTATGTCGGTTAAGCCTGCATTACACCACCACTAATATCTTTGTATCGAACACGGTGCGGACCGCTATAGCCTTTTCGTTTTTTGAGACTTTCCTCATAAGCACTATAGTCTCCTTCAAAGAAAACAACATTAGAATCGCCCTCAAAAGCAATAATATGCGTTGCCACGCGATCTAGAAACCAACGATCGTGACTTATTATTACAGCACAACCTGCAAAGTTTTCTATCGCCTCCTCTAGTGAGCGCAAGGTGTTAACATCAATATCGTTTGTAGGCTCATCTAGGAGAAGTACGTTACCTCCATCTTTTAATGTCATTGCCAAATGCAAACGATTGCGTTCACCGCCTGATAGCACTCCAACTTTTTTCTGTTGGTCTTGTCCACCAAAATTAAACTTACCGATATACGCTCTCGATACCAATTGTTTTCCACCAACAATCATATTTTCTGTACCACCGCTAATGGCTTCAAAAATGGTTTGTTCTGGGTTGAGGCTATCGTGGCTTTGATCTACATAACTAATTTTTACTGTTTCACCTACTTTAAAGCTACCACTATCGGGTTGTTCTTGTTGCATAATCATCTTAAAGAGTGTGGTTTTACCAGCACCATTTGGTCCTATTACACCCACGATGCCTGCCTTTGGTAACGTGAAATTAAATTTCTCAAATAATATTTTATTTGCGAAAGCTTTACTTATTTCTGTTGCATCGATAACTACGTCGCCAAGACGAGGGCCTGCTGGAATAAACAACTCTAACTTATCTTCTTTCTCTTTTGTTTCTTCATTGAGCATTTTATCATAAGCACCTAAGCGGGCTTTCGATTTTGCTTGACGTCCTTTTGCTCCTTGACGAACCCAATCGAGCTCGCGTGTTAAGGCTTTCTGACGCTTGCTTTCTTGTTTTTCCTCTTGTGCTAATCGGTTACTCTTTTGCTCTAGCCAGCTGCTGTAGTTGCCTTCCCAAGGAATACCTTCTCCACGATCAAGTTCTAAAATCCAGCCCGCTACATTGTCCAAGAAATATCTATCGTGCGTTACCGCAATTACAGTTCCAGGAAAATTTTGCAAGAAAGTCTCTAACCATGCAACACTTTCTGCATCCAAGTGATTTGTTGGCTCATCCAACAATAAAATGTCGGGTTCGCTTAGTAATAAGCGGCAAAGTGCAACACGGCGTTTTTCACCACCACTTAATACACCACAAAGCTTATCACTTTCAGGGCAACGTAAGGCATCCATGGCCACCTCTAATCGATTGTCGAGCTCCCAGGCATTGCTTGCATCTAATTCATCTTGCAAACGGCTTTGGCGATCAAGGAGTTTGTTCATCAGGTCGTCGTCCATTGGCTCGCCGAGCTTCATGCACACATCTTCAAATTCTTGTAGTTTATCTACCAACGGTTGAACGCCTTCTTTTACCACTTCAATTACTGTTTTATTTGGATCGAGTTGAGGCTCTTGGTGAAGATGTCCAATTTTATAATTGCCTTTAAAAGCAATCTCACCTTGGTAATTTTTGTCTTCACCTGCAATTATTCGCAACAAGCTAGACTTGCCACTGCCATTTAAACCAAGTACACCAATTTTAGCGCCATAGTAAAAGCTTAGATAAATGTTTTTTAATACTTGTTTTTGAGGAGGATGAATCTTACTCACACCAGCCATCGAAAAAATAATTTGTCTGTCCATAAAAGAATTAAAGTGCAAAGATAACCAATCTGCGTGGATTACATTATTGGGTTGCTTTGAAATACATCAACGCAACGAAGTAACTAAAAAGGTGTACAAAAGGCCTCTTGTTTATAAAAAAGAGGATGATAGATCTTAAATTAGAAAATAAGAATGCGAGTTTTTATGTTTTTTTATGTTCGAATTCATTGCTTCTCATATTTAACTTGATAGATTTTCCAACATGTCTTTTGTCATTTTTTCCAAATTGAATTTGGGTTTCCATCCCCAATCCTTGCGAGCCACTTTATCGTCGATACTGTTGGGCCAACTATCGGCAATAGCTTGGCGATAATCGGGGGAGTATGTCATTTTAAATTTCGGAATATGCTGTTTTATGCTTGCGGCAATTTCTTTGGGTGTAAAACTCATACCTGCGAGATTGTAGCTGCTTCTGATTTTTATTTTTTCAGCAGGAGCTTCCATCAAATCTATTGTAGCACGAAGTGCATCGGGCATATAAAGCATAGGAAGTTCCGTATTTTGTTTCAAGAAACATTCGAATTTGTTGTTTTTAATTGCTTCGTGAAATATTGTAACGGCATAATCGGTGGTGCCACCCCCTGGAGCACTCTTCCATCCAATGAGCCCAGGGTAACGAAGACTTCTAACGTCCACACCATAGCGCTTATGATAATATTCACAATAGCGCTCTCCAGCTAATTTGCTAATGCCGTAAATTGTATTCGGGTCCATTATGCAGTTTTGTGGTGTCATTATTGCCGGGGTGTTCGGACCAAAAACGGCAATAGAGGACGGCCAGTAAACTTTACGCAGCCCTAAATCTCTGGCGGCATTTAGTATATTAAACAATCCATCCATATTTAGTTCCCACGCAGCCTCTGGAAATTTCTCGCCACTGGCACTTAAATAAGCAGCCAGATGATAGATTTGTGTAATCTTTAGCGTTTTTATCAGTTCATAAAGCTTCTTCTGATTCAAAACATTTAAGGTGTGATACATTTTAGTATCGAATAGATGTTTTACATCTTTCGGCGTTCGGATATCACAAGCAAAAACATGTTCAACCCCATGAACTTTCATTAATTCATAGGTAAGCTCTGTACCCAACTGCCCGCAAGCACCAATAACTAAAATATTATCTTTTTGCATTTCAATGTATTAAACGAGTTCTTTTTTCTTCACAATCATGCCAATGGTAATAGCGATTAGTAAGAAGATGGAATACGAAGAAGCCATCGCAATCTTTTCGCCTGTTTTATAGGTATTGGCTTCTATTTTAAATTCGATAGTATGACTGCCTGCAGGCACCTTTAGTCCACGTAATACATAATTACAGCGGACATAGTCTGTTTTCTTGCCATCGATATAACATACCCAATCTTTCTCGTACCAAATTTCGCTAAAAACAACAAAACCTTCGTTACTATTATTCGAAGTATATTTAAGATGGTTAGGATGGTATTCAATTTGTTTTACGCTAGAAGTAGAATCGGCACTGGGTGTCAATTCTCCAATAACTTGTTTATAGCGTTTGTCAATCAAAACATTATTGCGAAGATCTGTTGTTTTTCCGAGGAGAGTCATTTCATCATCAGCATTCTCAGCCCAAACTATATTTTTAACATACCAAGCATGTCCATAGGCTTTAGGATTGCGGAATGCCCGTTGGCTTGGGTCGGTAATAAAGTACTTGCAATTAAGCATATTTAATACCTGAGTTTTATCGAATGGATCTCCTCCGGTCGAATCTTGGGTTGATAATGACATCATTTCAGGACGGATTCGGTTCTCAATAAGCTCTTGATAGCGCTTCATCTTTGCCCCACTGTACCCTCCAATTGATGAATGATAATAACTGGTGTTGGCATCATTAAAAGGATCACGCATATTTAATACGCGGGCATGATCTTCTGCGTTTTCTGCTAATATATCCGCATCGGCAGCCGACTTCGCAAAATACTCTGTCTTGGATTTCTTTTTTGTTTCTGTATTTCTTTTCGAATCGAAGTAGCGTGAATCCACCCAGAGTAAATCAACAGTAATTAAAAGTATAACCGCAATAAATAAGCCATTTGCGGGCAGTTTCTTTTTAATAAAAGCAAAAAGTGCGATGCACATTAAAACAACAAAAACTAGATTTCTTCCAGCATCTGCACGTACAAGTTTAGTTCCAAACTCTTCTAATTGATCGTATTGTTCGGCAGGTAGCACTTGTGAAGCCGGCAAATTATTGGCTTGTTTAATTAGTTCACCCATTTTCTCGGTGTTTACACTTATCGAAGGTGAGGCCACTAATAACAAGAGGATTGCCAATAAGATTCCTGCTGGATAAAAGAACGACTTCTTTATATCTAAAGATTTCTCATTCACATCCTCTATTAATTGTTTTATACCTAGAAATCCCAATAAAGGCATACAAAATTGCACAATAACAAAAGCTGTTGATACTGCTCGAAATTTATTGTAATAAGGGAAATGATCGAACATGATATAGTTAAACGATGGGAAATAACTACCTAATGAAAGTAAAATTCCCAATAGGATGGCTCCGTTTAAAACATATCGAATCCAACCTTTCACGTTGAAGCAACCTATTAAATAAAACAGAAATATAATAATTCCAAAATAATTTGGCCCGGCAGAAGAGTATAGTCCACCCCAATAGAATTCATTGCCACCCACGATATTAGGCACCAACACCGTAAAAACATCGGGAACATCCATGCTATACTGAAAGGCATAATCTCGGTCTAAACCAGCATGACCAACATCTTCAGCATTTTTTCCAACAGTTAATTCTGTATTCCCTCGTGTGGAGTAGTCGCCATATTCTTTGTTTACAAGGAAGCCTGTGATTCCAGAGCTAAAGCCAAGTATAAATCCAAGTGCAACAAATGCAGAGGCAATAACAAAGCTTCGTAATGCTTTGGTTCGAATAGCTTGAATAAATACTCCGAGCAACCATATACCCATAATCATTACCATGTAATAGGTGATTTGAAAGTGGTTGGCAGCAAGTTGTACCGACATCGCCAAGGCAATTAACGTAGTTCCAATAAATTTCTTGTTGTTATAAACCAAGTTTATTCCAGCAAAAATAAATGGCATTAAACCTATGGCAATTACTTTTGTTTCATGGCCTGCTACAATAAAAATTATTGTCATGCTTGAAAATGCATAGGCAATTCCACCAGCTAGACTTAGCCAAGGATTTATTCGGAAGGTGAGTAACAATAAATAAAATCCAAGCATGGAAATAATGAGCAATCCAAAAGGATTGGCCATAAAAAGGGAAAAAACTCCACCGATGGTTCTAACTTTGTTTCCATTGTCGCCACCAGTGCCAATAAGGTAAGTTGGCATTCCAGAAAACATGCTATTGGTCCAAAAAATCACTTCATGATCTTTTGCACTATAGGTATTAACCTCCTGATAGGCTCCACGAAAGGTATTTAAATCGTGTTGTTTGAGTTGTTTGTTATCGAAAGCTACAGGCTTGAAAAAAAATACCGATAGAATAAGGAAAGTGACTACCGCTACTAAATAGGGAACAACTTTCTTAAAGTTAATAGAGCTCATTTTTAATTTAAAATATCGCAATATTACTTTTTTATTTTAAAACCATCTTCAATTTTGTTGGTTCTAAAAATAATTTCTTCGTTTTTTTGACAAGCACAAGGAAGTGGCGCCCAAAAACAGCGGCCATCGGGCTCTTGCGTGATCTTAATGGCGCCGTACTCAGAATATTGAATCGTTTTCAATGCTTCGGGCATTATTCGATTTTTTTGAAATACGACACGTATATAATTCCATTTAAATATTGAATAGGTGCTTAGACATAGAATTAACCCAAACAAAATGAAGTAATCGATAAACCAATATTGCTTTTCTCTCATTACTTTATGAAAGATTCGCGATATAATATATGCAAAGCCGAAGGTGAGAATACCCAAGCTAAATCGAGGGTCCGGAGCGTTGAGAAACCAGTATATCAAATTTAGAAAAATGGCACTCCAAAATAATCGTGAGGTAGTATCACTCTTTTTTAATTTTAGCCCCAAATAAATTATTAATAAACCGTTTGTCATAATAATGAGTTTGGAAAATCCATCTAGACTTACAAACCAAAGAGTCATCTTTGGAAGAAAGCCCAAGGAAAGAACTTCTGCAGTGTGCATTTCAGGTGCAATTGCCCATGCTTTTATGGAGTTCATTTCACCTTGACATAGAATTAAATTTATTTTCCAATCAGGGTTGAAAAAATCAAGTGTTGGAAATGGATAAATGAGATAGCCAGACAAATAGTAGTTTCTTACAAAGAAAGGTAGCACAAAAACTATGCATACTGCTATTGCTTTAGTGATGTTTTTTAAAGATAATAGTTGGAAAAAGCAGAATGTAAAAAGCAATATTGGAAGGTTGCTCAACTTAACGGTAATGAGGTATGAGACAACGATTACGAAATAAATATATTCGAAAGTTTCATTTTTTTTCTCTTTTAATAGGGAAGAATAAAAGTAAACTAAAAGATGAATCACTAGCAGAAATGAAATGATATCTGGCGAAGGTGATTGGATTCTTGGAAGTATAACGAGAGATGAAGTGCAAATTAGCACAAAATAAAAAATACGGTCTGTAAAATTTTGAGACTCTTGCATACACAGCATGAGTTGAAAAATGATAATAGTATAAAAAAGACTATTTAATCCGAAAATCGGATGCCCATCGTGGGTAAAGAATGAAAAGTCAAATAAAGCCTGACTTAAAAAGAAATGTGAGTTGAAGGCAAAACGAGAATGCAAATTTCCTAATCCGGGAATCACTGCATATTCATTAATCCATCGAATAGCCTGAGCATGATAAAGTGCACTATCAAAAATACGAACTTCACCTGATGCATAGATGATGGTGAAGATTGAAATTATGCAAAAAGATAATTTTGAGAGAGGTGAAATGCCTTTTAAATATTGGAGAAGCGATTGAAGTCTAAATCGGATCTCTTTATTGTAAAATATTAGTGTACAAACACTTATAATTGCCACAAAAACAAAAAGTCCCGACATTTTTGCAACAATGGACCAATAGGAAATCAATACAGACAACACACATAAACCAATAATAATCTCATGTAGTATTGATGTATAAATGCTTTCCTTGAAAAACCAAGATGTTGTCTTTACGACTAATAACCCCAAGGTCCATAAAGTGAAGAACTGAATAATCCAAACGATTAGAATTAAAAGCAATTGTTGTAGGTTTTAAAGGTTAAGGTAGACTTTTTTTTCAGTCTAAAAGTAATAAAAAAAGTCAAATTTAACCATTTGCAATATAACATAATTTCAGCTGCATTAGAAACGAGGTGCTTTCATTAAATATCTAACGTTACACTTAATCCACAATGATCGCTATGCACTCCGTCTGGATAAATCTCTGCCTCTTCTATATTCGATTCTAAGTTTTTGGAAACCATGCAATAGTCGATTCGCCAACCCTTGTTTTTTCCACGTGCTCCAGCTCTAAATGTCCACCACGTGTAATTGTGTGGGTCTTTATTGAGATATCGGAATGAATCTACAAAACCACTCTCGATGAAACTACCGATCCAAGCGCGCTCTTCAGGCAAAAAGCCACTACTTTGGGCATTCCCTTTCGGGTCGTGGATGTCGATGGCTTGATGGCAAATATTATAATCGCCACATATTACGAGTTTTGGTCGTTGCTTTTTTAAGGTATCGATATAATTTTGAAAGTCACTTAGCCAATTCATCTTAAAGTTTTGCCGCTCTTCACCACTACTTCCGCTGGGGTGGTAAACACTCATCACGCTTAGATCTCCAAAATCGGCACGTAACACGCGGCCTTCTTGATCGTAATGAGGGATTCCACAACCATATTCTATATGATCAGGTGGCGTTTTTGAAAAAATAGCGACACCACTATACCCTTTTTTCTGAGCACTATGAAAATAGTGATAAGGATACCCTGCTATTTCTATTAAAGAGAGGTCGAGCTGGTCGTGGTGCGCTTTTGTTTCTTGAATACAAACCACATCGGCATGCTGCTGTACAAGCCATCCTAGCCAGTTTTTACTTATGGCCGACCGAATGCCATTCACATTATAGGAAATTATTTTCATTCAGGATAAAATAGGTATGCAAATTATGAAATTGTTCGCATAAGAGATGGTAATTCTCATCGGGTAATATAGCTTCGATATAATTCAAGAATCGAATTCATTAACTTTAGCGTAAAATATGGATTTAACCAATTAGAATGAAGGTTATATTCTCAATTGTCATTGGCAATTCGTACCTTTGCGCCTCAAAATTATTAACCCAATTAATTCTAGATATGAGCAATATTACCTTCACTATGATCAAGCCAGATGCCGTTGCTAACGGTCATGCTGGGAAAATTATCAACGATATTATCGAAGCCGGTTTCACTATCGTGTCTTTGAAGTATACCAAGTTATCTGCTGAGATGGCGGGTAAATTTTATGCCGTTCACAAAGAACGCGGATTCTACAATGATTTAGTGTCGTTTATGAGTTCTGGCCCAATCTATGCTGCTATCTTGCAAAAAGACAATGCCGTATTGGATTTCAGAACACTTATTGGCGCTACTGACCCAAGCAAAGCGGAAGCCGGAACATTACGTGCTAAATATGCTAAAAGCATCGATGCCAACGCTATGCATGGAAGTGATAGCGACGAAAATGCCAACATTGAAGCTAATTTCTTCTTCTCCCAATTCGAACGTTTCTAAAAAATAGAACCTCCGCTATTTTTTAGTGGTTGGATTTCTTTTATTAATAAGGCCACGTATTCATCTAATATTGAATGCGTGGTTTTTTTGTATTAATTAAAAACCATTTCTTTCTTAAGTAGTTTCAACGTGTTGTAAATAATAAAATCGAACAGTTAAAAGGCTTTTTATAATTTTGTAGATATGAACAAAGGGAAAATTTTTAGTTTGATAATGGCAGGTGCCGGCTTAATTGTTACAGCGGGCTTGTGTTATGGTGCTTTCAAATTCTATCGCACTATTAGTGCTTTTACCGCGAATAATCCCGCTTTAGCGACGCCAAGTCAAAACTTGAATACTGAAGTAACCTTTGATAGCATTCAGGAGGAAAATGCGATGATTAATCAACAAATCAGCGAACAGATACTTAATAAAAGTGATGATGAGAAAAAGAAAAAGCAAATCCTACTTCATGCTACAATCAATCAATTTATTCAAGAAATGGATAGCCTGCAAGGAAATCAGCTTTCACAAAAAGTGGCACGAAAACGATTGAAAAACGCAGTAAATAAGGTGAATCTAGAATGCAGAGCCGCTCTTTTTGTTCCGCGTCAAGCAGAAGAGATTCCTGAACTAAACACTTTTATCATACTTAATGAAGATAAACTAGAAAACACTATTTTTGAATGTTTTCTTACTAAAGACCTACACTGCTTCGATTTAATAAAACATCAGGCATTGTATTTGGAAAATACGATACTTAGAAAAAACAGGCAGCAATTAAAACTATGAACGAAAACTTTTTACAGTACTTATGGAAATACAGATTGTTTAATAATCACGATCTAAAAACAACCCAAGGCGAATCTCTTCAAATAATCCAAGTTGGAGAACATAACACCAACGCCGGCCCCGATTTTTTTAATGCAAGAATTCAATGCGGGGCTACCATCCTTGCAGGAAACATCGAAGTGCATAAGCTTTCAAGTGAATGGTTACGACACGGGCATCAACGCGATAAGTCATATCAAAATATTATTTTACATGTGGTTTATGAAGATGACGAAAGGTTGCAATCTGCGTCGGGAGAGTTTTTTCTCACGCTAGAGTTAAAGCACAGAATTTCGAGGGTGTTAGTACGCAAATATGATGAATTGCTCTTGCCACAGCCATTTATACCATGCGCATCGCATTGGCCGAAAGTAGATGGATTTATCAAAGATGCTTTGGTGCAGCGGTTGCTTATCGAACGTATGGAAATGAAGTGCGAAGCAATAGAAGCCTTGTTGTTAGAAACATGTAATAATTGGGAAGAAGCTTTTTATGTTACGTTAGCAAGAAACTTTGGATTCCGTATTAATGCTCTTCCTTTTGAAATGCTCGTTCGACAATTACCGTTGTCGGTATTTGCCAAGAATAAAGCAAATATATTTCAGACAGAAGCGATACTTTTTGGCGTTTCGGGCTTTTTAAACAACTCGAAGAGCAATGAAAAATACTATCTTGATTTATGTCGGGAATATGCCTACCAAAAACAAAAACATAAGTTTCAGGAAATAGACGTTACTTTGTGGAAGTTTCTGAGATTACGTCCTGCAAATTTTCCACAGATACGTATTGCTCAGTTCGCGAATTTAATTTATCGTTCTGTTCATTTGTTCAGTAAGATTATCGAAGATACGAAGGCACAAAATTTAAAGTCGTTGTTTAATTGCAGTGCTACGCTCTTCTGGGATACGCACTATACTTTTAATGATGAAAGCACAAAGCGAAAGAAAAATATAGGTGAGGATGCTGTAAATAATATTTTAATAAATACAGTAGCTCCTTTTTTGTTTCTTTATGGTAAGCGGAAATTCCAGCCGCAACATTTGGATAGTGCTTTAGAACTCCTTGATAGCTTGCCTCCGGAGAACAATATGACAATTCGAAAATGGGAGGGTCTTTCGACGACAATTAAAAATGCCTCTTACTCTCAGGGTTTATTGCAATTAAAGAGGGTTTATTGCGACGAAAAGAAATGTTTGCATTGTAGTGTTGGTTTAAAAATATTAAAAGAAGAATAAATGGAGTTTACCGATCAGCTTAATCGTAAGATTAATTTACCCAGTGCGCCAAAGCGTATTGTAAGTATTGTGCCTTCTCAAACAGAGCTTTTGCATTGCTTGGGTTTAGAAATGGAGGTGATAGGAAACACCAAATTTTGTGTGCATCCCCAAAGTTGGTTTCGTAACAAAACTAGGGTAGGAGGAACAAAAAATTTAAACCTTGAGAAGATTGCTTCCATGCAACCCGACCTCGTGATTGCCAATAAAGAGGAAAACGACCAAAGTCAGATTGAAGCATTAGAAAAAATCGCACCTGTTTGGATTAGCGACATAAATAATCTTGATGATGCATTGAATATGATTACAAGTGTGGGCGCACTTATTAATAAAAAAGCAAACGCGCTAAAACTTGTCAATGAAATAAAAGCGGGATTTGAAAAATTAAAATCCATCACAACGGGAACCGTTCCTAAAAGCGTGTTATATTTAATATGGCATAACCCCTATATGGCTGTTGGATCGGAAACATTTATTAATGACATGTTGTCGGCCTCAGGATTTGTTAACGCTATTGCTACCCCTCGTTATCCCAACATCGATATTGAAGAACTTACGGATTTAGCTCCCGATATTATCTTTTTAAGTAGTGAGCCCTTTCCGTTTAAGCAAAAACATATTGATGAATTGCAAAAGGTGTTACCCAATACCATCATTGAAATGATAGATGGTGAGATGTATAGCTGGTATGGAAGTAGATTAAAAAAGTCACCGATTTATTTTGAAACTTTATTTAAAAAGTTAAACAGCGTTCCACTTTCGCTATAAACTAGCCTCTTTATTATTTTACACCAATTCAATGGCGTCATCAGCAATGGGTTCGCGTTGATTAAGACGAAGAAATATTTTAGCTAACGTAATTACATCTTTGCGACAATAGGTAACGATACGATCCAAATTACCATCTACCCAATATACTTTTCCTACTTGGCTCCCATCAATATCATCTTTCGGCGAAGGGATGTTGAGTACTCGCGCTAATAAATTTAAGGAAGTGAAGCTCTTATAATCGCCGAAACGCCACATCTCCATGGTGTCAAGTAATGAAGTTTCCCAAGGCTTCTTTCCAGCAATATTTAAAATATTCGGAATGGTAATATTGTGAATTATCATGCGACGACATAAATACGGGAAGTCAAATTCTTTACCGTTATGCGCGCATAGTAAATGTTCGGGGTTGTTGAACGACTGCTGCAACATGGCTCCAAAATCTTTGAGTAATATAGCCTCATCATCGCCAGCATACGATTGAACTCGGAGGGTGCCTTGGCGAGTAATGAAACCACAGCAAATGCAAATTACCTTGCCAAATTCCGCATATATGCCCGCCCTATCATAAATACTTTCTGGTGTGTCGGTATCTGAATTTCGAATTAAAAATTTCGCCTTGTGATTCCACAATTCCTGAAAAGAGTGGTCTAATAAACTGTAGCTTGCTTGCTGAGGAGCTGTTTCAATGTCCAAAAATAGAATTTTGGAGATATTACCCTGATACATGATAGGTTAATTAAGTTTTCTGGGAAGATATAGAAAAATTTGTTAATGTATGTCGTTAAACCAACTTGCGATGTATCGTTGAGGCGTTGGGTTGTGCGGTAGGCATCACAGTTATTTCATTAATATTAACATGTTTTGGCCGACTTACAATAAACCAAATTGCTTCAGCACAATCATCAGCAATTAAATTTTCGAAACCTTCATATACCTTCGAAGCACGTGCCTCATCTCCTTTAAAGCGTATCATCGAAAACTCCGTTTCTACAGCTCCCGGATGAATGGCGGATACCCGAATCGGGAATCTCGATAAATCTATACGCATGCCACGACTTAAGCTATCAACAGCGGCTTTGGTAGCGCAATATACGTTCCCATTTAAATACGCTTCCTTACCTGCAATGGATCCTACATTCACAATGTGTCCATCTCCATTTTTAGGAATTAAAGGAAGCACCGCTTTGGTGATATATAACAAGCCCTTTATGTTGGTGTCAATCATTTGTTCCCAATCCGAAATTACTCCTTCATCGATAGTGCTTAAACCTGCTGCTAAACCAGCATTGTTAACTAACACATCAATAGTTTTAAATTCAACAGGTAATCTATCAATGGCTGCAAACACATCTTCCTGGTTTCTTACATCTACAACCAAACAATGAACATCTACCTGAAATTTTGAGTTTATCTCATATTTTGTTTCTTCCAATCGCTCTCTTCTTCTTCCACATAAAATCAGATTATAATTATTACTCGCAAGAATCAGCGCCGTAGCCTTTCCGATTCCTGAACTTGCGCCTGTTACCAATGCAATTTTAGAATTCATAGTGTAAAAAAAACGATAAGTATTAACTTTGCCTAAATTTTTTTCAGAAATGCATTTTAGTGTTGATAATTTAGATAAGGTTTCGATAATAAAAATTTCGGCTCCGCATGTTACTCAAGAGATCTGTATTGAAGTTGAACAAGAGGCTATGGCCTTACTCGACGACAAGCAGGTAGCTGATATTATTTTGGATGCAAAAAAAGTGAAAATCTTTTGCGAGGAGGCAACCGAGATGTTTCAAATGATTCAGCTAAGTACGGCACATCTGAATGGATGTTTTGTGGTGGTGCTTGAAAACAAAGACGTATTTAAAAAGCTCGCAAGCCTTAAAACATGCAATACCAAAGACGAAGCCATGGATTTAATTTTCGAAAACCAGCTTAAAAGAAACGTGCTTTCTGAGGAAGATTTTGATTTTGAAGACATTGAAGACGATTTGGAATAAAAAAATAAAAATCGTAACTTTGTAAGAAATTGTTAATTATGAACAGAATAATACTTTTAGTTATTTCGATAATATTGGCCTACGGAGCAAGCGCACAATGTACACCAAGTGCTAACCTAACGCATTCAGGTTTCTATCCAAACCCCTTGCCAGATGGGAAAGTAGGAGTAGCATACAACCAACCAATAACATTTCAATTCCCCACCGACACTACAATATCTTTTGCGGGTGCCTTACAAGCAATCCATATCGACTCGCTTCTAATACTGTCGGTGAATGGATTTCCTGCTAGTTTTTCTAAAACATGCAATAATGCTGACTGCAAATATTATCTAAGTCCATTAAAAGGTTGTATGCAAATTTCTGGCGTGCCTACCATGGCCGATACTGGAACAAAAAAGTTGGTTATTACTGTGGTGGTGAAGTTTAAGTTGGGTATCATTCCAATTGCCTATCCAATTACCGATTCTTCACAATTCTTCCGTGTTTTGCCTCCAAATACAGGTGTAAGCCGCAGTCAGGTTCAAAGTGCTTCGTTTGGCATTGAACAAATCACCCCAAACCCATTCACAGAAAAGACCACAGTGACAATTGCGGCGCCAAAAGCTGGAAAAACTATACTTGCTATTCGCGATATCTTGGGTAAAGAGATTTATACACAAGAGGTAAATTGTAAAGCGGGCAGCAATAATGTGGTTATAAATACTGAAGAATTTAAGGCAGGATATTATCTACTTTCAATGACTTCGTCCGAAGGCGTTATCACAAAAAAAATCACGAAACGATAACATATTTATCTAACGAGTTCTATATTATTTAGAGGTTCTTAATGCTTTTTTCATGCTGGCAACAGAGCCAATAAAAAAGTTATATTTGCACAGCTTTTTTTTATCTGTTTCCACCGCTTTTGAAAATTGATTATCATGTCGTTTGAGTTAACCATTTTAGGTAACAGTTCTTCTACACCCACTTCTCGCAGGCATCCAAGTGCGCAGGTATTAAAAATAAATAATGATTTTATATTAATCGATTGTGGCGAAAGTACTCAAAATCAGATGCTTCGTTATAAAATAAGTCACAGTAAATTACGATATATTTTTATCAGTCATATGCATGGTGATCATTTCTTGGGTTTGCCCGGATTGCTTTGTACGATGAGTGTTCAGGGACGCATCGACGATTTAGATATTTATTGCCCAGAGGAACTAGAATTTTTAATCAATCTTCAATTTAGCCTAAGTGATGTGCAAATTAAGTTTAAGATTATATATCATAAATTGAAATTTGATGCTCCTTCCGAAATCCTTGAGACCAGAGACTATAAAGTCACCTCCATACCTTTAAAGCACAGAATTAACTGCGCTGGATTTACCTTTCAGGAGCGAGCATATGGGCGAAAAATTAATAAGCAAGAAACAGATCACCTAAATTTAACCCAACCGGAATTTGAAAATCTTAGAAATGGAGGCGATTATAAAGGAAAAGATGGAAAGGTTATCTCAAATGCAAAGTTAACCTTCGATGCGCGTAAATCTTTTAGGTATGCCTATATTACCGATACGCTATACGACGAGGAATTAATTCCACATATCGACCATTTTGAATTGCTTTACCATGAAGCTACGTTTGCGCACGATATGGTGGATAGGGCAAGAAGCACCTTTCATTCAACTGCCTTGCAAGCCGGCAAGTTGGCCTCTAGAGCCAAAGTGGGCAAGTTGCTTATCGGGCATTTTAGTGCACGCTATCAGAAACTAGAGGAGCTTCTCGATGAAGCGAAAGATGTATTTATCCGAACCGATATCGCAGAAGAGGGCAAGACTTTCAAACTGAGATAATCTTTGCTTGTTTTTTGTATTAACAAAAGGACCAATACGTTTTATTCATTCACAACTGTTCATTAGTTTTTTTTTTTCTGAAGTTTATAAATTCAACTTCTTCTTTCCCGTTTATATTTAATTGTTATTTGTAAAAGGAAAAGCGAGAAGTAATTGATTGTAATTCGCTGAATTCCCTATGTTTGTAAAAAATTACCCAACGTCATGAAATATATTTTCCCATTATTTGCCATCTTGGTGTTCGCTTCTTGTGCTACACAAAACAAAGCGGATCAAAATAAAATTATGCAAAGTCGTGTCCAAGCATTTCTCGAAAGCTATAACAACGAATATCAGCGTTTATATACCATTAGCAGCGAGGCGCAATGGAAAACCAATACCTATATCATGAAAGGCGACTCTCTAACAGGAAAAGCCAACGATGACGCGGCTAAGGCTATGGCTGAATTTACCGGAAGTCAGGCCGTAATTGACAGTGTTCAAACCTATTTGAAACTAAAAGATGCGCTCACCGAAATACAAATTAAGCAACTTAATGCTATTTTATATGCTGCTGCTAATAATCCGCAAAGCATGAAAGAAATGGTGGATGAACGCATAAAAGCTGAAACCGAACAAATAAAAAACCTCTTTGGTTTTAATTTTACAATCGACAATAAGAAGGTAACAACGAATGATATTGATAAAATTTTAAATGAATCCAAAAACCTAGCTCAGCGTGAGAAGGCTTGGAATGCGAGTAAAGAAGTTGGTAAAACTTTGAAAGATGGCCTCGTAAATTTGCAAATGCTTCGCAATAAAACCGTTCAGCCTTTGGGCTATAGCGACTTTTTTACATATCAAGTAAGTGATTATGGCATGACTACCGAGGAGATGATGAAGATGAATCATGAAATGATAGAACAGGTATGGCCACTTTATCGTGAGTTGCACACCTGGGCGCGTTATGAACTAGCAAAAAAATATAATTCTAAAACTGTACCCAATGAAATTCCAGCACATTGGTTGAGTAATCGTTGGGGGCAAGATTGGAGTGCCATGGTGGATGTGGCAGGCCTTAACCTTGATAGCGCCTTGAAATCGAAACCTAAAGAATGGTTTGCCGAACAAGCTGAACGTTTTTATGTTAGCATCGGTTTCCCTCCATTGCCTAAAACATTTTATGAGAAATCGGATTTGTATCCATTACCTAAAGAGGTAGAGTACAGTAAGAACAACCATGCAAGCGCATGGCATTTGAATTTAAACGAAGATGTACGTTCGCTCATGAGTATTGAGCCGAACAGCGAATGGTACGAAACTACACATCACGAATTTGGACATATATACTATTATCTTACATATTCGAATAAGGATGTTCCATTTGTATTGCGTGGAGGGGCTAATAGGGCTTATCACGAGGCGTTTGGAAGTATGATGGGATTGGCTGCTATGCAGAAACCCTTTATTTCAGGAATCGGTTTGTTGCCTGGTAATATAGTTACCAACGACACATTACAGTTGCTAAAGGAAGCCTTGAACTATATTGTTTTTATTCCATGGAGTGCCGGTGTAATGACGAATTTCGAACACGATCTTTATGCAAAAAGTCTACCTGCAGATCGATACAATCAACATTGGTGGGATCTTGTTAAAACCTATCAAGGAATTGTGCCTCCTGGAACTCGTGACGAAAAATATTGTGATGCAGCAAGTAAAACACATATAAACGACGATGCAGCTCAATATTACGACTACGCTCTTTCTTATTTATTATTATTTCAAGTGCATGAGCATATCGCTAAAGAAATTCTTCATCAGGATCCACATGCTACTAATTATTATGGCAACAAAGCGATAGGCTCCTTCCTTCAAAAAATGATGTATCCAGGTGCTAGTGGCGATTGGCGTAAGATATTAAAAGACAACACAGGTTCAGATCTTAGCGCTAAAGCAATGGTGAATTATTTTATGCCGTTGATGGATTATTTGAAGAAACAAAATCAAGGACGAAACTATACTTTGCCTGAAACTATTAATTAATTACTAGAATTTTATCTATAGTTGTAAAGTTTAGGAATGCTTTTCTTTTTCTCGTTCCAATATTTCTTTTACAATTGGAATATCTGCATCAGCCCAATCTAGCTGGAAAAGTTCAGATGCGTGAAGCATTAATATTGCCTTGTGTTCCAGAAGCCGAACTTCACCAGATAAATAATTAGCCATAAAGGGAATCAGGTTGATTTTAAATGTGCCATAATTAAAAAGCACAGGTTGTAGCATAGCTGTTATTTCAATTTCAATATTGAGTTCCTCCATTATTTCTCTTTTTATGGAGTCTACGTAGTTTTCACCGGCATTCACTTTACCACCTGGAAACTCCCATTTTAAAGGCATTTTCATAAGCTCACTTCGTTGCGTGACTATAATTTTATCGGCTTTGAAAATAATAGCACAAGTAACATCAAGGGACTTCATGGGAATAAAAGTAAGGGTATTAACTATAAGAGCAGTTGCAAAGAAAAAGAAGAATCACGAAATGCAATAGCATAAAAATAGGATAACAACAAAAAGGTCGATGCTTTTTTAAATATAGCAACGACCTCTTTATAAATTTAAGGATAATTATTTCCCTTTAATATAATTGTTTAGTTCGGTGATGGAAGATTCAAATCCAAATGAATCATTCACTTTGAAATAATTATTTTTATCGTAGCAATGTGTGTAAGCACTTTTAGCGTATTCTAATTTGCTTGACTCGAAACTAAAAAACGACATGATTTCTTTTATTTGTGATGCGGTAAAGCAATTACTGCCTGTTACTTGTTTTGCAATTTCTAATTTTGTACTTTCAAATGATTTACTGCGAATGCTTTCTTTGGCTGCATTGAAATCATTGGACCCCATTGGCATCGAACAACCATAAGGACCACTGTATCCAGAAACATAACCACCGCTGTTTTGATTGTTATTTGTGCCGTTATAACCTCTTGGATTGTCTACATTCCCTCTCGAATTGTTATTGTATGTTCCATTGGTGGTATTTGAATAGGAATGGATGAATCTATTCAACTCGTCAACATTAGCGTTAGAATAAAATGCTGAGTAAACTAGGGTATAATTGCTTGGATCATAGCAACGTGGGTAAGCATATTCTGCATAAGCCAATCGATCTCTTTCATTAAATATTGAAGTGCAAAGTGTTTTTATTTGCGCCGAGGTAAGGCAATTCGCCATAGATAACTGCTGTGCAGCAATTATTTTTCCAGCTTCGGTGGTTTGTATACGCACCTTCTTCTCTTCCATTTGAAAAGCTGCATTGGTAAGTGGATTTACACACCAAACCCCATTATTATAATTTGCTGTTCCTGAATTTTGCGTCGTCGTAGTGGTAGTGGTTGTTTTGGTTACTGTTCCATTGCGCGTGCTATTCGGAATACCGGAAACACCAACACCATTAATGTTAACATTGGCACCTAAATTAACGCCAGCGCCTTGAATGCTTATGCCGTTCGGATCAATATTGATGTTTACATTTGTTGGAACATCGTTTGCTATTTGTTCATTTTCTTGAGCCTGATGTTCTTCTCGCGCTGCATGCTCATTTCTGTTCTGAGCATTATTGTAATTAACATCGTTGATAGTTTCTGCGGCAATTGCAGCAGGTGTAACCGAGAGCACCTTGATTAAATATTTCGAAACTTCGTTTTTGGCGGTGTTTGGGTTTTTGCTATTTTTTGCTATTTCAGCTTGTATATCAGCTTCTTTACGTGGCTTAATTACAAATGTTTTATCAGACCCTGCCACTGTAAAAACCTCATCAGCTAATTTTCCCAATTGTGGTTTTTGAAAGGTGACTTGGATTTTATATTTGGCTACAGGCTTATTTAATACATTTACAGTATTGCCAAGTGGACTAGGAATAGTAACTCCGTTATTGGTTAATGTAAAATTTTCATGGTCTTCGGTAAAAAAGATCATATTGCCATTTTGAGCGAAAACTTGAAATGACATAGAAGCGAGAAGCAGGGTTAAAAACTTTTTCATGAGGTTGGGTGTAATTGATTTGATTAGGGCAGTTTCAAATGTAATGCCAAAAAACATAAACACTTAATTATAGTAAAAATCCACGCAGTTTTTTAAATTAATATCGGAATGATTACATAATCATGTTTTTTCAAGCTTACATCCGTAGTATTTTCGCTGACAGTTTAATTATTTAGCGCGTTATGTTCTAAAAAGTTGAAAACACAGAATTTAGAGTTTGTTAAATGGTGGTTTTTTTATTTTAAGTCATCGTCATTAAGATAAGATACGACTCAAGAGGCTTTTTGACCTTTTATAACCGTCTTTTTAGCGGTCACTATGTTGTCATAATTATTTGTTATTTTTGCGCCTAATTTTTTAAATCCATATTACGCATATGTCATATTTATTTACCTCAGAGTCAGTATCAGAAGGGCATCCGGATAAAGTTGCCGATCAAATTAGCGATGCCTTAATCGATAACTTTTTAGCGTTCGACCCAAATTCCAAAGTTGCGTGTGAAACACTGGTAACAACCGGTCAAGTAATCTTAGCTGGAGAGGTAAAATCTAAATCCTACCTTGATGTTCAAGAAATTGCGCGTCAAGTGATTCGTAAAATTGGATATACTAAAAGTGAATACATGTTCGAAGCCAACTCATGTGGTATCCTTTCTGCAATTCACGAGCAGTCGGCAGACATAAACCAAGGGGTAGATAAAAAGAACAAGGAGGAGCAAGGTGCCGGCGACCAAGGCATGATGTTTGGCTATGCTACCAACGAAACAAGCAATTATATGCCATTAGCCCTTGATCTAGCACATGCTATTTTGCTGGAATTAGCTGCTTTACGTCGTGAGTGTAAACAAATTAATTACCTACGTCCAGATGCGAAGTCGCAAGTTACCATTGAATATAATGATCAAAACCAACCAGTTCGAATTGACGCTATTGTTGTTTCTACACAACATGATGATTTCAATGAGGAGTCGAAAATGTTGGCTAAAATCAAGAAGGATATCATCAACATTCTGATTCCACGAGTGAAAGCAAATTATCCGAAATATGCTCATTTGTTTAACAATAAAATTAAATACCACATCAATCCAACAGGGAAATTTGTAATTGGTGGTCCGCATGGCGATACAGGCCTTACTGGTCGTAAGATTATTGTTGATACATATGGCGGAAAAGGTGCACATGGAGGTGGTGCTTTCTCTGGAAAAGATCCAAGTAAAGTAGATCGTTCAGCTGCTTACGCTACACGTCATATTGCGAAGAACCTTGTTGCTGCTGGTATATGTTCAGAAGTGCTCGTTCAGGTTTCATATGCCATTGGAGTGGCTCAGCCTATGGGAATTTATATTAATACCTACGGTACATCAAAAGTAAAATTAACAGATGGGCAAATTGCTAAGAAAGTTGAAGCAATATTTGATATGCGTCCTTACTTTATTGAACAGCGCTTGAAATTACGTACCCCAATGTATTCGGAAACGGCAGCTTATGGACATATGGGACGTAAGAATGAAACAGTTACGAAATCTTTTGTTGGTCCTGATGGTAAAGTGAAAAAAGTAAAAGTAGAGCTATTCACTTGGGAGAAGTTAGATTATGTTGGAAAAGTAAAAGCAGCTTTCGGGTTGAAATAAACAAGAATTCTAAATTTACAAATACTCGATATAGGCCTCATCTGCAATGCAGATGAGGCTTTTTCTTAAATACTAGTGGAGTAAACGCCATGCTGTTGGATACATATTATTGCTTCTATTCTGCATTACGTTTATCCAGCCGATAGGAACACCTTTAAATTGCAATAGCTTAAACCCTAAAGGACCATCAATATGTATCGTTTCTTTCTTTAAATATTGTATTGCGGTGGCTTCATCCACTTCTCGTTTTTCGAGGTTGCTATTTAATACTTCATTTAATGCAAGGGCATGTGCTGGAATAAACTTACTTCCTTTATGTTCTCCTAGTTCTACGCCACAGCGAACTAAATTGATTTTATACTGACGAAGTAATTCCGTTACCTCAAATGCTGTCTCTGTTAAGGCATATAAAGTTTCATTGTGCATGAAGTATTTTAATTCCTCACGCAAATATTGTGTAAAGGAGGATTCCGGTTTTACTAGTTTTAGATTTGATGCAATCACCTTATTTTGATTTTCAACATCAGATTTTTTGCGTAGTATAGATATAAAAAACCCTTCTCCTTGTATGTTGTTGGGGTAAAATCGGTAGCAGCCCGGTTGCGAATTGAAGACATTCCATTCTGAAGGGATACATAACGAACAAACTTCCATCTGATGTTGATTGCAAAGCCAATCTACTATTATTTCATTTTCTTCGATGGAATACGAACAAGTGCTATAAACCAAAATGCCATTGCTTTTAAGTGAAGGTATCAGGTTACTTAATATCCGCTGTTGGCGCTCGCTGCATAATTGCACATTATTTTCACTCCATTCATTAAGTGCATTTGGATCCTTTCGGAAGAGCCCACTTCCACTGCATGGTGCATCAACTACAATACAATCGAAGGTGGGTGGAAGCTTACTAAATTGTATGGAGTCGCAATTGGTAATAATGCTGTTGCCATTGCCCCACCTAGTTAGGTTTTCTTGCAGCACATTTACTCGCGATTTTATTACTTCATTACTTACCAAAACACTATCAGCGCTAAGCAACGCTGCAATGAGCGTGCTTTTTCCGCCGGGCGCAGCACATGCATCGAGCACAAATATTTTCTCTTGTAGAGGTAGCAACTGCTTTAAAGCCTCATTCAAAAACATACTCGAAGCCTCTTGAACATAAATGGCACCGGAATGCCAAAATGGATGTTGCGCGTATTTTGGTCTCTCAGTAACATAAAACCCATCGGAACACCAAGGCACAGAAATGCTAAACTTATATGGGCTTTTGTCAATTTTTTTGGTGTTAATTCGAAATGAATTTACGGCAGGAACTTCATGTGCAATAATAAAAGCATCGATATTAAAACCAGGGGCATTTTTAAAGTGTTGCGCTATAGTATTAAGTTCCGGCATTTGTTTATCTAAGTATTACAGATGTTGCAAGGATTAAACCAGCAACACATTATTAAAAATAAAATAGGTAGACGATTATTCTATTACAGTAAATCCGTTAAACGAAAGGTGGCCTCACACTTAAAACCTTTATCTGTTTGGATAACAGTGGCGCATTCATGTATTGGGTCGTGCTCGAAGAACAGTATCGTTTTTTCGTGAACAGCCTTTGTAAGAAAGGAGGTGCGCTCACGCATCGTTTCTAACGGACGAACATCATAACCCATTACATAGTTTGGCGATATATGTCCAACAGAAGGGATTAAATCGGCCATAAATGCAATATTCAGTTCTCCGAATTTTATTTGAGGAATCATCATGCTATTAGTATGCCCATTACTTTTAAATAAGGTAACCTCGGGATGCAAATTCATATCATCACCAAATAATTTTAAATGGCCCGACTCTTCAATGGGTAATATGTTTTCTTTAAGAAAAGAAGCCTTTTCCCGCACATTAGGATGCAAGGCTTCATTCCAATGTTCTTGATGCACATGATAGGTGGCATTTTTAAAAACGGGTTCGAATTTTGTTCTATCGTTGTTCCATTTTATGCTTCCACCGCAATGGTCGAAATGCAAATGGGTTAAAAACACATCGGTGACATCTTGAACAGAAAAACCATGAAAAGCAAGAGAATTATCTAGGTTGTCGCCTCCATGTAAATAGTAATGGCCAAAGAATTTTGCATCTTGCTTACCGCCCATACCATTATCAATTAATATAAGCCTTCCTCCATCCTCAATTAGCAAACAACGCATAGCCCAACTACACATATTATTTTCATCAGCCGGATTAAGTTTGTTCCATATTGACTTTGGAACTACGCCAAACATTGCGCCTCCATCTAATTTAAAATGTCCGGTGTTAATGGTGTATAAATTCATTTCTGGTTATAATTACTTATGTCGATACAAAGAAAATGCAAATTTACACTTCAATCTGTTGCAACCGCAAACATAATTTTGCATGTCGTATGACGACTCAATACTTATGATTAAATTCGCATGCAATTTACATAACAGTTTTACAAATGGAAATAGATTGGAAACGTGCGTGGTATTTTATATCTCAGATTCTTTCGACTTTGGGGTTTGCTTTTGTTGGCCTTTTTGTGGCTCAAACGTTTGCATTGTTAGTAGCAAAAGGGATATTTCATTTTGATCCAGAACAAATGGGAGACATTGTAAGTAATCCTTCACATGATTTTGGCCAGGTGATGTTTGCGCGGACGTTTCAGATGATTACGAGTCTTGGTTTTTTTGCAATGCCAGTTTTTTTCTATTGTCGGTTTTATCATTACCCAACTTTAAGTACGCTTCGAATCAATAAAAGATTTACGTTAGTGCAGTTTATTGGGGTTGTTGTTTTTGCTGTTGGTGCATTGTTCGCCATGTTTCTATTAAGCGATATTAATAGTCGTATTCCTATGCCTGATAGTCTTCGATTGAAGGCGCAAGCCATGGCTGAAGTGCAGGAACGGGCTATTACAGCAATGATGTATATGCCCTCTGTTGTGCATCTGTTTGCTAATATTTTGGTTGTTGGTTTGGTGGCTGCATTTGGAGAAGAGCTTATGTTTCGAGGTTTATTGCAGCCGTTATTTAAAAATTGGACAAAAAGCATACACCTTGGTATCCTTATCACTGCAGCACTTTTTAGTGCCATCCACTTCGATTTGAATGGTTTTTTACCACGAATGGCAATTGGTATGGCTTTCGGCTATCTTTTTTATTGGACAGGAAATTTATGGATAACCATACTTGCGCATTTCATCAATAATTCAATAGAAGTTTTAATCTATTATTTTAAGGATTCGATTAGCTGGTGTAATTATTTTATCGAAGTGAAATATATGCCAATCTCTTGGGGGCTTCTTGGTTTTGTAGTTGTAGGTTTCATCTTATTTCTTTTTAAAAGAAAAGCGAAGCTCGCCTAATCAGCATTTCATTACTAATTTCTTTCGTAAGCACCAATACAAGGTGTGGTATCGCGTGTTTTTCCTAAGATGTCAATATCAACAATTCCAGAGAGGTTGAAACCCTTATTCATTAATGGAGATAAGGAATCTAGCTGGTAGTTGAATTTGCACATATCCTTGAATTTAGGCTCTAAATTAAGTAGGTTACCGTTGGCATTTAAACTTGTTGTCTTTGTTTTGATAGCGCAGTTGTTAATCCCTAACGTAATATTCGCAGGTCGGCCGCCATCATATATCGCAAATTCTTCATCGTTAGAGCTTTGTCCATAAATAACAGAGTTCACCAACACACATTTAAGCGTACTTGGTATTATCTTAATAATTGTACCCGCAGCATCAGTAATATTGTAGTCGGCATTGCCAGCGTAAAAGGATTGATAATTGCTTTGAAAATTAATGCAATGTGGATTGGCGATGGTGCAATAGGTGAAATTATAGTCGCCACCATATTGTAAAAAAACTGGAAGCTGTCCTGCATCAAAAAAAGCACAATTGGTAAACGTAGCTTTGGCACTATAAGCGCTGATGCAACTCGACGACATCGTGCGTATTACTGTGTTGCTCATAGCAAGGTTCGGTGTTGGAGTGTTTACGGTGATGGAATCTATTTCAACACCAACAACGGCATTTTTGATTACAGAATAGTTTATCAAATTATCTTTAGCACCCGGCAAAAAACGCACTCCCCACCATTGGTTTGGAACATCGTCGAGATTTCGTTCGATACGATCGCCTTGCAATACTACTGGCTCAGAGGCTGAACCCAACATTTCGAGGGTACCTTGAACGTAAATATGCGAACCCACATGGCTACATACTTTAACACCTTTATTTATGGTAAGTTTTTTACCTGGCGAAACTAAAATCGAATTCCAGATGACATACGGCTTGCTTTTATCACTCCAAACTGCATTATAATCGAGTACACTATCGCGCAAATAATGGGCATCTTGTCCCCATGCCACCAGATGTATTTTTTGATCGTTGCCATTGGTGGAGAATAGGATACTATCTTCTACAAATAGTGGGTTGCTTATATCCGTTATTTTTGGGGTTACCTGCACAAATAGATAGAAGCTGTCTTTCGGTGCAATTTTATATTGTGAAATATGGTCCGTGGCGATTCCATCGATGTTAATGCGATAAACTGAGGCCTGACCACCCAATAGTCGAATGTCGGTGTATATGCTACTATTATAAGGGTTGTATATTTTTAAAATACGCGTGGATGATAAAGGCGCATTGTTGCTGTCAAAGCGGCTGAATACGGTATCAAATGCAATACTGTCGGTGGAGAAATTTAGTTTTGCCGACGTGTCAGTATTTGTGTTGTTCTTACGACAGCTAAATACGATTACTAGTATTACTGCAAAAAGATAAAAAAATCTGTTCATCATTAAGACAACGAAGATAGTTAAGAATTATTTGAATTGAAATTACTGATATTACAGCTTCTCTATTAATAATTTATCGATGTCTTTTATTAATGCATCTACCTCAAACTGATCGGTGCCATCTTTCATGGAACGAATATGTTGTTGTGCATCAACCAATATCATCCAGCCGGAATGTTGGAATTCTTGTCCGGGTTCGGTATTCGTTGAATCTCTGTATGCGATGGAGAAATAACCTTTATTTGAAATGGCAAGAATTTCGTCTTCGGTACCACGAACCATATGCCATTTAGCTGTTTCAATATTGTTGGCAAGCATAAACTTTTTGATTCTTTCTAAGGTATCGTTTGCAGGATCGATGGTATGCGAAAGGAAAACAACCTGCGTATTGTCTTTGTATTTATCGTAAAGCCTTTTCATTTGAACATGCATTTTCGGACAAATACTTTTACACGAAAGAAATACAAAATCGGCGATATAAATTTTACCTTTAAAGGTTTCGTTGGTGACAATATTGCTATCCTGATCGATGAAGTTGAATTGTGGCACAGTTTGATAAATTGTATCTGTAACTTCCTTGCCATCAACCATTATCTTTCCAAGTGTACGTTCACCATAAATAGGTAAACGGTTAACTGCATTGTTACAAGAAATGATTGCTCCAAAAGCAATTAAAATAAATCCAAAAGTGAATTTGTACATGGGAATCTAAAAAATAATAATTATAAAAAAGTATGCATCTTGAGTGCTATTATGATGCAATGCAAAAGTACTATAAATTTTTACTGTTTAACTTTTATCCCATTAAAATAGGGCAGTCGTTAATGGGTTAATTCAGCAAATTCTGTTATTTATTTCAACTACAAGTTTGAAGGGCAATTCGCATTTAGTTTTTCTTCCAACGTTCTAGGTTGGGAATTCCTTTGGTAAAGAAACCCGCTAGAAAACCGGGAAAGCCAAACTCTTTTATTTTTTCTTTTACGAGTAGTTGCATCTCTTTTACGGTCATGTCGGGCTCTAAAAAAGCCCCATTTTTATAACATTTTGAGCAGTAAAGTTCACTATGAGTTCCATCGGCATTGGTGCCACCACCATTCTCATCGCGCTTTAACGGCATACCACAACTCTGGCAGTTGGTGTTTTTTTTCGACATATTTCTTGAATTTATAGGATAGAAAGTGCCATCAATTATTCTCCCCAATGCTCTAATTCTTCTGCACTCCAAAGCTCAGGGAAAAATATGCGACGTTGGTATTTCGGTAGCATATATTTTTTCCAGTCGCTACCACCGGTCGCTTCTAATGTTGTTTTATCAGTTTGAAGATATTTCTCGGCTGCATGGTAATGGGCCATCACCCAGTTTATATTTACCGTTTGGTCGAAATGACGCATAGCTTTAATAAGTTCTGGATTTTCTTTTTCCGATTCTGGCAATGTTTTATAACGAGCCCAAAGATTGGTGGTGTTATATTCCTTCATCGTGATTATTAGAGCATCCTTGTACTTTTCTTCGAACAAACGCAACAACGAATTTTTCACCCCAGTTTTATGATCTTTGCCTGCTGCTTGCCAATATAGATGTTCGAAAGCATGTTCAAATGTAGTATTGCGGTCGATGGTGGCCCGAAAACGAAAATCAATGAGGTTAATTAAATCTGTCGATGCAAATTCAATCATTCGATATTGAGCACTTTGATATCCACTCGCCGGAGCTAATGTATTACGAAATTTAAGATATTGTTCTTTTTCCATCCCATCTTGCATCACACTAAAGGATGAAGAAAGAACATCAAAATAGCGGCTTATTCGATTAAGTCTTTCAGTGAAAAAGATACCAGTAAGGGATTTGTTCTTTGCAAGTTGTTCCAATTCCCAAAGAATCATCTTAAACAAAAGTTCGTTTACTTGATGATACATTATAAATACCATCTCATCTGGAAGGGAGGTACGTTGAATTTGCAGATTTAATAAAGCATCGGTCTGAATGTAATCCCAATATGTTATTGGCTTGGAATATAGCAATCCATTCAGGAAGGTATTTGGGTTTTCGCCCATACTCATGTACTTCTCTTCAATAGCCTTCACAATATTTTCTCTTGACATAATCGTAGTTTTAAAACGGGTATAAAACTAAAGATAATTAGAGATAAAAACGTAATTTATTTTAATCGGACACTTCTAGGCATTCACCCACACCAAACTGAAATGGTAGGGTAATGTTGGACGAATTTAGCATTGTTTTTTAATATATCTAATGTTAATGATACGAAGAAATAGCGTGCTCAACCAAAATATATATCTATTACCACCTCCTCCGTTCTTTCCAAAAACTCTAAATTAGGTCAGTTTTAGACTACTGTGCGTTGCAGCGTATGCGAATCCTCAAATTCGCATTTGTTGAATTACTCAAAACTTGGCATTAAAACTATAGCACTTTCGACAAGATTTATAATTAAGTATCGCACTTCAGGAAGCAAATTATTTGACTAAATCCAACGATGGTTTTTGGAGGCATGCGCGGAGCCGCCTAAGCATCACACTAATCTTCCTGGCAGCAATTTACATGATGGGCATTGTGCGTAGGCGACAAATAGGGAATTCCTAAGTTCATACCTCTCACAATCAATAAAACAGCGATTATTGCAATAACAAATGGTGTAATTTTATTTAATCGGCTTCTAAACTGCATCGATAAGTACTTACCCAATATCATGGTAAATGCCATAATAGGTAATGTTCCTAAACCAAAAGCAATCATAAGTAAGGCACTTTTTACTATTGTTCCTGTGGCAACACCGGCAGCAATTCCAATATAAACCAATCCGCAAGGTAACAAACCGTTAATAATACCTATTGATAAGAAAGAGCTTAGATTTTTATCTGCCCGAAGCAGATTGCCGAGTAGTGATTTCACTTTAGATGAATAACCAGCAAGGGTAGGTGCTTTAAATATATCTAGTTTCGAAATTAATAAGGTAGCTAAAATAAAAACGCCAGCTCCTATCGATAAGTACTGTTGTAATTTAAAAAAGGAGAAACTTTGACCGATGATACCAAAAGCCGCACCCAAACAAGTATAGGTAAAAGTTCTTCCTAAATTATAAGTAAGTATAGCAAAGATTTTTCGAGCAGGATTAAAATCATTGATGGGAAGCGATAGCGCTAGCGGTCCGCACATACCAACACAATGGAAGCTTCCTAGTAAACCGATAGAAAAACCGGAAGCGAAAATTACAAACAATGAATTCATTAAGGAATAAGAATAACTTGTTCTCGATAATACAAGGTAGCAGCATTGGTCCAACGAATTCGAGCATTGTATTGTCCATGCAGCACCATCGATTTGTCGATTACAAATACCCCAGTGCTATCTGGCTTAATGGCCACAGTAAGATCTTTACTTTTATCGTCATTTTTAAGAAATTCGATTTGACCATTTTCGAAACTGCCAGACACAGCAGTTGGCATTTTCAGAAGCAAATTGCTATTTTCAAATACCAAAATGGCGTCGTTAGTTGCCTTGTTTAGATTGTTTGCAGCGTTAATTAACGATTGGTAATTAATTTCTTTATCATAGTAGTTGGATTCTACCATCTCGTTGCTTTGTTTGTATGCAACACCAACCATAGCTAACATAGCGATTAAAAAAACCGCAATGACGACAATCAATTTATAGCCCCAATTCATGTATATGTTTTTTTTAAATAATTGTAAAATGTAATATTACCGCTAATTACCCAAGCCTTAAAATTAAATGAACGGGCCTAGCATTTTCGTTTTCACCGTTTCTATTTTTTCATTACCACGGTATATTCCGATACGAATTGTTGAACTTCTTTTTTTCAGTAATTCATGGGGCACCTCAAGAAAGAATGTTATGATGTTGATACTTTCACACTTCAATCTAATTTGGTCCGCACCTACTAATCTGATTGTTCCATCCATATCCTCAAGCTTTAAGGTAAGTGGAATTTCTTCTTTTGTTTTATTGATGATTTTCGCTTCAAACAAATTACTGATATTTCCTCCAGGCATCTCTTGATAAAGCTGTCCATTCACTCGCGAAATGTAGGTGTCAACCGTTTTACGTGTGCCAATGAGGATACTCATAAATACAAGTAATATGCCAAGTAAAATACTGTATGCTTTCATTCTGTTGTTGAAGTGAAATTTCCTGCCCGTGCTAATTTCATTTTCTGAGGCATAACGAATTAGTCCTTTTTCGAAATGCAACGTTTCCATTACGTCGTTACATTCATCCACACAAGCGGTACAACCTACACATTCCATTTGTAAGCCATCGCGAATGTCGATTCCTGTTGGGCAAACCTGTACACATTTATGGCAATTAATACAATCGCCGTCGCTTCTTGTCTCTCCCTTTTTGAATTTTCCACGTGGCTCACCTCTTTTATAGTCGTAACTTATTTGCATGGTATCCTTATCAAACATCACCCCTTGTAAGCGACCATAAGGGCATACCGTTGTACAAATTAAGTCGCGCACAAATGCAAATACACCATAAAACAAAAGCGTAAAGAAAATCAGTCCTGTTAAAAGACCAAGGTTATTTGCAATAGGCTCTTTAATCATTTTCACTACTTCATCCATTCCTAAAATATAGGCCAAGAAAGTGTTAGCTATTAAAAATGACATGAATAGATAAAGAAAATGTTTAATCGTTTTTTTAATAATTTTTTCTCCTGTGGTGCTACCATCATTCAGTTTCTTTTGTTGTGTGGGAGTTCCTTCCACCAACCATTCGATAGGTCGGAAAACAAACTCCATGAAAACAGTTTGTGGACAAACCCATCCACAGAAAAGCCTACCAAATACCACTGTAAAAAGAACAATGAAAATGATGAAAGTAATCATGGCTATAGCGAAGATGAAAAAATCCTGGGGCCAGAATATTTTACTAAATAAAATAAACTTGCCCGCAGGAAGATTAATCATCATAAACGGCATCCCGTTCACCTTAATGAAGGGCAACACGAAAAATACAGTGAGGTATGCGTAAGCCAACGCCCGCCTGTAATTAAACCACTTCCCTGAAGGTTTTAAAGCATAAACCCACTTTCTTTTGCCTGTGTCTGTAACAGTACTGACCCTATCTCTGTAGGTCTCTGCGTGCAATAACTCTTCGTCTGTCAATGGAATATGTATTTAATTTTTCACAGCTGCTGCTTTTTTAACAACAGGCTTAATTACACTATCTTTAATGGTGGAATCTGCCTTCACCCCCGCCTTCTCTTCTTTGTACAATTCCCCTTGAGGGTCTTTAGCACCTGGAGGATTTGATCCTTTTATTGATGCAATAAAACAAGTTAGCTGTGCAATTTGTTTTGCTGTTAATTGGTCTTTCCAAGAGATCATACCTTTTTCTGGCCAACCATATTTAATGGTTTTGAAGATGCTTTGCAATGAACCGCCGTGAATCCAATATCCATCCGTTAGGTTTGGACCCACACCACCGGGCATACTGCCACCACTAGGTCCGTGGCATGGCGAACATGTTTTTGTGAAAATGGCTTTCCCTTGGCTAATTTCTGAA
This sequence comes from uncultured Bacteroidota bacterium, assembly GCA_903850915.1. GTDB lineage: Bacteria > Bacteroidota > Bacteroidia > UKL13-3 > UKL13-3 > CAINMV01. Next base: position 80,869 of record CAINMV010000030.1, on the reverse strand, counting down.
GCATCAAGCATTGTAATGGTATTTTCATCAACGCTGTTTGTTTGTGTTGCCAAAAACTTAGCTTTTGCGACTTCAGCATCGGCAACTTCAATTGTATATTCTTCATCTTGCAAAGGTGCCGATTGGCTCACATGGTATCGATAGAGATAGATTACAGCGAATACAATGGTTAATGCGAACGCAGTAATAAACCATGGTGGTGTAACATTATCTAATTCGCGAATACCATCATAGCTATGTCCGGTATCGATAGAGCCTTCTTCTTCAATAGGTTTGAAACTATTTGCTTTATCCCACAAATTTGACCACCAGCTTGCTTGTTTTGCAGGTGCACCTGTTGCCGCGGCTTCATTGGCTGCTGAATAGGTTTTGAGAAAGCTATTTATTAACCAGGAGAAGAAGACAATTACAATTGATTCTGCGATGATTACGGTAAGCAACAACCAACTCATAGAGCTTGTTGTGCTTGCAGTTGCCATAGCCGCTGTTGTTGGATCTGCTTGTGCTTGCGTGAATTGATACGCGAAGAGCAAAAGCAATGATAGGCCTGCTTTTTTAAATAGGCCTGCATTGCCATTGTCCTTTTTCATAAAATCTTTTACCACAAGTAAAAAGGCTTTACCAGTTATATAAATAGGTAACAATAGAAAGGTTGCTACAATTAGCAGTACCAGGTTAAAATCGACGCCACTGCTTTGCGACGCGGGAGCGGCGGCTGCCACCTCCTGTCCAAAGAGAAGAGCCGGAGCGATCACGCTTAAACAACTTATGAGTATTTTTTTTGAAATATTTTGTGTCATATCTTTATAAATTTATTTGTCATCTAATGGAAGTCTTTCTATTCTTTCTATTTCTGTTTTATCGAGTCTATACATCCAGTAGATTACTAGGAAGAAAAAGACAACGAACAAAACTAAAGAAATAAGAGGATAGATACTTATTCCGGCTATGTTTTCTAAATATGTTTCGAACTTCATGATGGTTTAAATTATTTTTTTACTTCCAATTTTATATCCTTTCCAACGCGCTGTAAATAAGCAATCAAAGCCACGATTTCTTTATTAGGATTAATCTCTATTTTATTGTCACGGCTTAAACGACTCGTTATATCTTGTGCTTGTTTCGCTAGGTCATCATTGGCGATGGCTTCATATCCTTTTGGATAAGGAACTCCTAACGTACGCATAGCATGAATCTTAGAGTTGGTACTTGCTTTATCGATATTATCTTTGTATAAGAATGGATACGATGGCATAATACTTCCTGGAGACATTGATGTTGGCTCCAGCATGTGATTGAAGTGCCAGCTATCGCCATATTTTCCTCCAATACGTGCTAAATCAGGTCCAGTCCTTTTGCTACCCCATTGGAATGGATGATCATAAACAAATTCACCCGCTTTTGAATATTCTCCATAACGCGCTACCTCATATCGGAACGGACGAATCATTTGCGAGTGGCAATTATAGCATCCTTCACGGATATAAATGTCACGTCCTTGCAACTCCAAAGGTGTATATGGTTTTACAGAGGTTATCGTTGGGATATTTTCTTTTATTAAGAAGGTTGGAACCAACTCTACTAAACCTCCAATAGCAACTACAACCAAACTTAACACCAATAATAAAATTGGTTTTCTTTCGATAAGGCTATGCCATATTGAATTTGCTGGAGCATGGTATTCTTTAGCTAGGGCAGGTGCTGAAGCTTCTTCAGATTCCACAAATGAACCCGATTTTGCTGTTTTAATTAAATTATAAATCATCAGAATTACACCCGTAAAATATATAGTACCTCCAATGGCTCTCATAACATAAAATGGAATGACCGTTTGTACAACATCAATAAAACCATATTGTAATTGCCCTTCCGGTGTGAAGGCCTTCATCATAAAATAAGAACGGAAAGAACTCCAATACATAGGAATGGCATACATAATAATACCTAAGGTTCCAATCCAGAAATGGGTAGAGGCTAGTTTCTTAGAATATAAGTTAGTGTTGTATAGTCTTGGTATCAACCAATACATCATACCAAAGGTTAAGAAACCATTCCAACCTAAAGCCCCAATATGCACGTGCGCTACAGTCCAATCGCTATAGTGTGAAATTGCATTAACATTTTTCAAGGCTAACATGGGGCCTTCGAAGGTGCTCATTCCATAACACGTTACAGCAACGACCATAAATTTTAAAATAGGATCTTCACGTACTTTATCCCAAGCTCCACGAAGAGTAAATAAGCCATTTAGCATACCTCCCCAACTTGGCAAAATTAGCATTATTGAAAATGCTGTTCCAAGCGATTGCGCCCAATCTGGTAGCGCTGTGTAAAGTAAATGGTGCGGCCCGGCCCAAATATATAAGAAGATTAAACTCCAAAAGTGTACGATACTTAAACGATAAGAGTACACCGGACGATCGGCCGCTTTTGGCATAAAATAATACATCAATCCCAGATATGGCGTGGTTAAGAAGAAAGCCACAGCATTATGTCCATACCACCATTGTACCAAAGCATCTTGCACTCCGGCGTACCATGAATAGCTTTTCATAAACGAAACAGGAATCTCCATTGAATTTACAATGTGTAACATTGCTACTGTAACCCACGATGCAATAAAAAACCAGATGGCGACATATAAATGACGTTCCCGACGAGTTAAAATTGTTGCAAACATATTAAAGCCGAAAACAACCCAAATCAAGGTGATTAGTATGTCGATAGGCCATTCTAACTCTGCATATTCTTTACCTGTTGTTAACCCCATCATTAAAGAAACGGCAGCACAAACGATAATAAATTGCCATCCCCAAAAGTGCAGTTTACCCAAGCCCTTATTCCACATTGGCGTTTTTAATAGTCGAGGTAATGCATAATACACACCCGTAAAAATGCCGTTGCCTACAAATGCAAAAATTACCGCATTGGTGTGCACTGGCCTAAGACGTCCGAAAGCGAGATACGGGAAGTACTCACTAAAGTTTAGAATAGGAAAGGCGAGTTGAAAGGCGATGGTTACTCCAAGGAGCATGCCCACCGCACCCCAAAAGATGCAAGCAATGGCAAACAATCTGGGGATCTTGTTGTCGTAAAGGAAATTTTCTTGATTCATGTTGAATTAAAATTGGTTAAATTTAAAGTTATCTGAAATAGTAAGTGGGTTATTTTTTAATCTTTTTGTCATCAAATAGTATGCGATGTGCTGGGCTTTGGTCATCATCAAATTGTCCATCTTTTACGCTCCATAAGAATGCGAAAAGAAAGCCGCCGGCGATGCTAATACTTACAATTAGTAATATTATAATGACGCTCATAGTTTAGTTTTTTTGATCCATATTGTAAAAGTTTGAAACCCAAGCGGAAAGGCCATAGGTTAAAGATATGATGCTTATTGAGCTACAAGGCATCAGAATAGCTGCTATCACTGGCGAAAGGGTGCCTTGCACTGCATAATAAAGGCCAATTATATTATAGGTAACTGAAACTGCAAAGGTCAATAGTATTATTTTTTTTCCTGCAATGGCAAAGAGTATAAACTGATCTAGCACAGGCAGTTTAGCGCCATCGATAATACCATCGGAGGAAGGTGTAAAATTATTCCTGGTATCTGCAACAGCGATACCCACATCGCTCTGTTTTAAAGCGCCGGCATCATTGAGTCCATCGCCCACCATCATCACATTTAAATTATGTTCATGTTGTAAGCGTTTAATATAATCAAGTTTCTGCTGAGGACTATGATTGAAATAAATCTCACTATCTTTTCCCATTAGCTCCTGAATATTTTGAATTTCTGCATCGTTATCGCCTGATAATAAGGAGAGGGTGTATTTCTTTTTAAGAGATGCTAAAAGTTTGGTAACGCCAAAACGATATTTATTTGAAACCATAAAGTCGCCATAAACCTCACCATCAATCATGAGTACAGATTTTGAACCTGATTTTTCGGCAACAAATTCTCCGCCAACATAAGCTATCGATCCGATTTTAATATGGTGTTCATTTACCCAACCTTCGATGCCCAGCCCTTCTATTTCTTTATAATGAACCACATCATCTACATCTGGGCAGTTTAGATATTCGAAAATTAATTGACTTATTGGATGTGAAGATTGTTTTACTAACGATGCGATAGCCGTTTTTAGTGAAACATCAAATACCTTACCGGCATAGCGCAGATTTGAAGTATTTGATTGCGTTAAGGTGCCGGTTTTATCGAGTACGATATGATTTATTTTTGTAAGTTTTTCAATAATATCAGGGCTACGTAAATAGAACTTATTTCTCGAGAAGATACGAATAATATTCCCGTTGGTATAATTTTGTGATAATAATAACGCACATGGACAAGCTACAATTAGTACGGTAGTAATGGCATTCCACATTAACGTGTTCTGGCCTTGAATTTTCCAATACATGCCAGCGCCGATGCCTATTAGCAGCACAACGTAGGTGAAGTATTTTCCAATAATGTCGTAAACATTTTCCTTGCGATATTCATTCTTATTGAATACGGGGTTATTCCATAAGTTTGTTAAATAGCTTTGAGATACTTCCTTTAATACAATTAACTCCAATAGGCCATCGAGTTGTTTTCCTCCAGCATAAATCATATCACCAATTTTAATTTCTACTGCAAGGCTCTCTCCACTTACAAAGCTGTAATCAATTTTAGCATGTCCCTTTGAAAGCATCGTATCTACAGGAATAATTTCATTTGAATGAATTTGTATTAAATCATTTTGACGAATTTTAGATATTTCTATTGGAGTAATACAGCCATCTTTTATAACATTGAGGGCAATTGGGAAAAATGATTTGTAGTCGCGATCGAAAGATAAAGTTTGATAGGTTCGCGACTGTAGCCATCGTCCAATAAGCATGAAGAAAACAATACCACCCATACTATCTAAATAGCCATTGCCAATGCCACTGAAGATTTCGTAAAGGCTTCTTATAAATGTAATTAACAATGCCAATGCCACAGGAAAGTCGATATTCAGAAATTTATTTTTAATTCCGTGCCAAGCACTTACGAAAAACTCTGTGGCACAATAAAAGAGTATTGGTAAAGAAAGTAAGATGCTACCAGCATTAAAAAATAGTTTAATTTTAAGGTCAACTTGGTTGTTAAATGCGAGATAGTCTGCAAAACTCATGAGCATGATATTGCCAAAGCAAAATCCAGCAACTCCAATTTTGTACCAACGTGTTCTGTCTGTTTTATGCAGTTCCTTAGACGAAATTTCTTGTAAGCTTAAATGTGGTTCATACCCAATTCTCGTAAGTGTTTCAACAATGTTTCGTAGTGTCGTCTTTTCTTCTTCGTAGGAAATAAAAAGTTCCTTATTGGGGAAGTTCACACGTGCTGTAATTACTCCGGCATCGAGTACATGTAAGTTTTCGAGTAACCATAGGCAACTACTACAATGTATTTGTGGCAAGTAAAATGTTAACTGGGTTTGCTTGCCATTGGTAAACTGAATGAGTTTCTTTTTTATATCTTCATTATCTAAAAATTGAAACTTGTCCTTACGAATCTCACGTTTTTGATCAACCCCTGGGTTTTTATTTAAATTATAATACGTGCAAAGGTCATTTTCGTTTAGAATCTCGTACACCGATTTGCAACCATTGCAACAAAAGTACTTATCCCCAAGGCTTATGTTTTGCGATGGGCAATCACCACCACAATGAAAACAGCTTGTGATTCGATCTGAAGTAGATTTGTTGGTAATCACGTTCTTTGGTTATACTTGTTTTTCTTGGCCTCTAGAAATTATATTAATAATCCCCTATCACTAAATGGAGATAATCATTAACCTCTTGATTTAATGTTATTAAATACATTCAACTTCACAAAATCACTTTTTATCGTGATTCAGTGAGCAAATTTGCATAAAACGTCATTTATTATTTATGATTAATTTGTGCAAACGATATGATTTTCGTCATGTTTTTAAAATCTTGAATGTCAATGGTGTGCAAAAAGGAAGACAACTATAATAATTAGATTTATTAAAGTTGCATATTTCATTCTTATACTATGTGTATGTAATGCTTTGATTATTAATAAACTATTAAATCTTACACGTTTGCTTAATGAAAGCGCAATAAATTCTATTTTTGCTGGTGTAATAAACATTAGATTTTATTTAAAGGTATTTTGCAAGTGTTCGCCATTTATATTGAATTACCGTTTATAATAATCGATTTAATTTCAAATGTTAAAACCAAATATCCTTGTTCTATGCACAGGTAATAGTTGCAGAAGCCAGATGGCTGAAGGCTATTTGCGTTTTTTTGTAAATGGACACGCCAATGTTTATAGTGCTGGCGTGGAAAAACATGGAGTTAACCCCAAAGCTATTGCTATAATGGAAGAAATTGGTATTGATATTTCCATGCATACATCAAATCTAATAGATGAATATTTTGGTATAGATTTCGGTTTTATTATAACAGTTTGTGATAATGCAAGGGAGAGATGCCCCTATTTTCCAAGCAATGCAAAGCGGGTTCATCAGGATTTCCCTGACCCCTCAAAAGCCGAGGGTACATTGGAGGAAATTGATGCAGCTTTTAGAAGCACAAGGGAAATGATAGAAAATTACTGCAATGAATTTTCAAAAGTCAACATTTTGCCAGCTAATTATTAAAACCTTACAATTAATAAATAATTGAAATAGAATAAAGAAGTTAAAACCGCTTAGAATTCGAAAATAAAGCCAATAGTTGGAGTAACGTTAAGCGACCTGTTGTCTAAAATTAAAGGTACTCCATTCGACCCATCTTGTTTTAACGACTTACCATCGGTAGTTTCAAAATCCGTATTGTCGGCATTGCGTTTAAAGGTAAAGTAAGGGGCATATTGTTGCTCAAACATCGTAACATTTTGAATGTCAATATATAAATCTAATGCAGTCTTTTTAAAGTTCATTCTACGGTCGACGCGCAAGTCTAATTGGTTGTAAAGTTTTAGTTTTTGTGTATTCAGTTTCGTGTTATCTAAAATACCAGAACCGAGTAAAACATAATTTTGTTGTGAAGCTACGAAGTCGAACGGAGTGTATGGCGCCCCTCCAGCCATGCGGTATTTTAAGCCTAGTTGCCACCCTTTCCCAAATTGATAACCCAACGTGGAAGAAATGAGATGCTGATTATCCCAAGAAGATGAAATAAGTTTTCCATCATAACCGGAAAATAGGCTTCTTACGAATGTGTAACTAAATACATAAAAAACGTTTTTAATTAATTTTTGTTGTACAAAGAATTCAAAACCATAAGTTTTACCTTTTCCGATGCTATTTATTTTTTCACTTCCAATGGATCCAAAATCGGCACCGAGATTGGCTAAGGAAACTCCTGTTTTTGCTGATACTGGATAGTTGTTGTATTGTTTGTAAAATCCTTCTAATGTAAAACGTAATGAGTTGTTTGGAAGGTATTGTGTTCCAATTACGAGGTGATTAGATTCTATATATTTCATCGATTTGTTTACAAATTCATTGTTCGCATCTTTAAAACCTAACGTAGTGTATGTTGGAATTTTAAAATAACGTCCTACAGATGCAGTGATGTCGAACTTTGGATTTAAATGATAAGCCCCTGATAATCTTGGTGACAATGTGTTGAGTGCGTTATTGCCATTGTTCATAAATGAATTCATGTCGGTACGTATGCCAAAGGATAGCAATAGGCGTTCTTTAAACATATTTTTTGAGACACTACCAAAAACGCCATATTTAAAAAACTTAACGTCGCTGGCGAAGTTTACTTTTACAGCAGGAAGAATAATATTGCCAGCGGAGTCTTTAATGGAATTGGTGAGTTGACTATATAAGTCGGTATTGTATTTTACATATTGAGCAACAGCGCCAGCGGATATTTTCCAACCAGAAATATATTTATTATAGTCGAAACGGAATTTATTTTCTATTTCTTGCGATTGAAGTCTTAACGTGCGTTTTGATTCAACTTTCTGTTCATCTTCAAATTTATCAATCGAATTGTCGTACATGTTGCGGCTCAAGGCAAAGTTTATGAATCCTTTATTTATGAGTCGTTTTAAAATAATACCTGTAGTATAATTCCATTGATGAATATATGGCTGTGAGCGCGTGATGTATATATTTTCGGGTGTAGATTTTTTCGTTGGGGCAAATGTAAAGCGATCGATGGCGCCCAAACCGATGGCAGTTAATGTGGTCTTTTCGTTAATTGTATGTTTTACTTTGTATTGAAAATCCCAGAAATCAGGACGGATAGGTAAATCGAGGGCCATAAATAAATATTTCAGATACGATACACGAGCCGATGCTAAGAAATTAGTTTTCTTACCTAATGGCCCTTCCAAGGTTGTTGCTGTTTCAGTGGCACTTACCCGAAGATTACCTGAAATTTTCTCTGGATTTCCATCGCGTTGTTTAATTACAAAAGTGGATGCAAGTACATTGTCATATTTTGCATCGAAGGCAGAGGAAGTAAATTTTACATCTTCAATAAAAGATACATTAAGCAAACCAGTTGCACCTCCGGAACTTCCTTGTGTTTGAAAGTGATTAAAAATTGGAATTTCAATTCCATCCAAATAGTAAACGTTTTCATTAGGAGCGCCACCACGAACAACAATGTCGTTGCGTTGTGCACCACCATAAGAACCTCCAACTCCAGGAAGTGTTTGCACTACTTTAGATACATCGAAGTTTCCTCCTGGGTTGCTTTTTATTTCTTCAGTGGTAAGCTGTTGCACCGATAATGGAGTTACCATGTCGGTGGCTACGGCAGACTTGCCTTTTTGAAATGTTACACTTACCTCTTTTAATTGTGATGAGGCATCTTCGAGTTCAAAGTTTAAAGTTTGTGCGTTTCCACTGCTTACTTGAATGTTTTCTTTGAAAAGACTGGTGTATCCAATGGTCGTTGCCTTTAAACGATAGGCGCCAACTGGTAAGGTTATTTTATAATTACCTGCTGTATCTGTTGCCGCTCCATAGGCTGTACCTTCTACAGATACTACAGCGCCAATAATAACTTCTTGTGTGTTTTTGTCTTTCACATTTCCGCGAATGATGCCCTTATTTTGAGCCATCCCGAAAAAAGAAGAAAGCATCAGGCTAAATAGAATAAAGTTGAATTTCATCATTAAACTAAAAATTAAATAATAAGTTCACTAAAAGGTTTCTTTGCTTCAATACATCGAATTTCATTTCCTAAATTGTAAATTCAATAACCATCATACCACGTCGGAATAGCATCTAACGAAGTTTTCCGATACTTAACAAAACAAGTTAATGAAAAAGCTGTTTTCTTACATTTTTTATTATTGACAAAGATAAGCTAAATAGCGCTTTTGAACTAAAATTGAGGTTAATTATTTCGTGTTTTTATTGCAGAATTAAACTTCTCTTCACCCCCCTGTATTAATTGCATGGATTTTTTTTTAAAGGTTATTAATTTGGAGCTCGACCGCAAAAAATAACCACAAGACGCATTTTTAGATTTCATTTTTACTTACTTTGCACTATTATGATTGCACACCTCGAAGGCAAGTTCACAACCATTACCCCAACCTATGTCGTAATGGATGTGAATGGAGTAGGATACGAAATACATATTTCATTATATACCCATCTAAAGATTAAGGATTTTAAACAAGCCAGGCTGCTCACCTACTTGAATATTAGGGAGGATGCGCATGTGCTTTTTGGCTTTTTCGACGAGTATGAACGCAATCTTTTTAAGCATCTAATCTCGGTTAATGGCGTTGGCCCTTCTACTGGGCGCATGATTTTATCCTCTCTTACACCAAGTGAAATTCAGTTGGCGATTTCTGTTGGAAATATTGGAGCGCTAACTGCGATAAAAGGAGTAGGACCTAAGTCGGCACAGCGACTAATTTTGGAACTGCAGGATAAACTAAAAAGAGAAACTATTATTAATGAAAATTCAGGAGCCGGTCTTGGCAATATTGTTCGTACCGAAGCCATGGGGGCTCTAATTATGCTTGGTTTTAGCAAAGCGCCAGCGGAGCGAGAAGTAGATAAGCAGTTGCGATTAAACGCATCACTTACCGTTGAAGAATTAATTAAGTTGGCTTTAAAAAATTTATAATGAAAGAAGCAATTATTCTTGCCGGTGGATTAGGCACACGACTGCGCAGTGTCGTTAGCGATGTGCCCAAGGTAATGGCTCCGGTAGCTGGCAAGCCTTTTTTGCATTTTATAATTCAAAAACTAATTAACGAGCAAGTGTCACGTATTATACTTGCTGTTGGCTATAAGCACGAAGTGATCAAGGAATTCATTGATGGTTCGAGCTATAATGCAGAGTTTATTTTTAGTATTGAAAACGAGCCTTTGGGTACCGGAGGAGGAATAAAACTAGCATTGGATGCTTGTACGCAAGAAAATGTTTTTATCATCAACGGAGATTCTTTTTTTAATTGTGATTTAGAACACCTAATGGAGCAGCACTTGCATCAAAATGCAGACATCTCTATGGCACTTAAGAGAATGAAAAAATTTGAACGTTATGGTACGGTAACGCTTATAGAGAATAGAATTTCAGCATTTAATGAGAAAAGATTTTGTGAGCAAGGCTTAATAAATGCAGGGGTATATGTTTTGAAAAGCAAGGTGTTAAATCAGATTACACTACCTAGAATTTTCTCTTTAGAAAAGGATGTTTTCGAGAAACAAACGTCTACATTAAGAATTCTAGGTTTTATTTACAATGCCTATTTTATTGATATCGGAATCCCTGAAGATTATGAAAAGTCCCAGGTGGATTTTGCTTTGTAGTTTTCTTAATTAAGTTAGGATATTTAAAATTTGAACCACTGCAAAATAAAATTTTCTATCTTGCAACCTTCATGAATTTTAAAAGTTTACTCCGAAAAAAAAGTGTTGCCCAGGTAATGCAAAATGCAGAGGCTGAGAACGATCATAAATTAGGCAAACATCTTTCTGCAATAGATTTAACCGCGCTTGGCATCGCCGCCATTATTGGCGCGGGCATATTCACTACTATTGGTAAAGCATCTGCTGATGGTGGTCCTGGCGTGGTTTTTCTCTTTATTTTCACTGCTGTGGCGTGCAGTTTTGCTGCATTTGCTTATGCCGAATTTGCGAGTTTAGTGCCTGTTTCAGGAAGTGCATACACCTATAGTTATGTTGCCTTTGGTGAGCTTGTTGCATGGATTATTGGATGGGCACTTATTATGGAATATGCTATTGGAAATGTAACCGTTGCCATTGGATGGAGCGAGTATTTTACTTCACTACTTTCTCAAATCAATATCGATTCTTTAAATATTCATGGAATACATCTTCCAAATTGGATGACTATGGATATACTGACAGCAAGGAAAGGTTTTGATGAAGCAACAGCCTTGATGCAAAGTGGTAAGTCTTTCGAAAACTTAGGCAATGGCTTACAAAAGGCGTATCAAGGGTATACCACAGCGCCTTCTATCTTTGGCTTTCATTTAATTTTAAATATTCCTGCTCTTTTTATTGTCGTTGCTATTACAATGTTGGTATATCGTGGTATCCGCGAATCGAGAAACGCAAGTAATATTATGGTGGCAATTAAATTATGTGTGGTTGTGCTGGTTATTATTGTTGGCGTAGGATATGTTGATACTGCCAATTGGAATCCATTTATGCCGAATGGTGTTAACGGAGTTTTAAAGGGTGTCTCGGCTGTATTCTTTGCCTATATTGGTTTTGATGCGATTAGCACCACGGCCGAAGAGTGTAAGAATCCGCAACAAGACTTACCCAAAGGTATGATGTGGGCTATAATTATATGTACGGTACTCTATGTGTTAATTGCTTTGGTACTTACCGGAATGATTAGCTATAAAGAACTCGACGTTGCCGATCCTTTGGCTCATGTTTTTGAAATCTTAAATTTAAAATGGATGGCTGGCATTGTCGCAGTGAGTGCAGTTGTTGCTATTGCAAGTGTTTTATTGGTTTTTCAAATCGGACAGCCGCGTATTTGGATGAGCATGAGTCGTGATGGATTGCTTCCAAAACGTTTTGCTAAGGTGCATCCGAGATTTAAAACACCATCGTTTTCTACTATTATTACCGGTGTTATTGTGTGCACCGGCACGTTGTTTTTAAATATAGATATGGTAACCGACTTATGTAGTATAGGTACTTTATTTGCTTTTGTGCTTGTATGCGCAGGGGTTTTGAAGCTTAACTTGGATCCTGAAAGGCCGGAGAGCAAGTTCAAAACACCATACATTAATTCAAAGTATATTTTTGGTGGTTTACTTTTGATTGCTGGTCTATTTTCTTTTATTTACAATGCCAAGGCTACGCAAGAGTTTATTTTAAATAGCCCTAAGATACATGAAGTATCCTCAATTATTACAAGTTTGGATGCTCAGGAAAGGGAATTGGTCAAGAACGCGATTATTGGAAAAGACAATCTATCTTTTTCAAATGCGAAGTATGACTTAGAAGCGTATTTAAATAACCTTGATGTGAAAGAATTTAGCGAGGTAATAGCGACACTACCTATAGCTGAAAATAAAAAATACGATTCTGGATTCGGACTTTTCAAACATAAAATCCCTTCCTGGATCTTTATCGTTATCACTATTTACCTGGCTGTTTTTGCATATAAAAACAAGGCTTCGCTTATACCACTGCTTGGTTTAGTTAGTTGCCTTTATATGATGAGCGAATTGGGATATAAAAATTGGATGTATTTTTTTATTTGGCTTACCTTGGGGTTGTTAATCTATTTTGGGTTTTCGCATAAGAACAGTAAATTGGCAAAATAATTATCAAATAAAAGCCTCCTTTTCGACTAAAAAGGAGGCTTTTATTTCTCTTATTAAGAATAGATGATTAGGCCTTTTTAATCTTCTCCAGCGAGCATCTTTAAAATATTTTTTGTTTGACGTTTACGTTGTTGTTTTAATTTTAAACGATAGCGGATTAAATACATACTTGGAGCAACAATGAGTGTTAAGAAGGTTGCAACAATCAGACCATAGATGATGGTCCAAGCCAATGGCCCCCAGAAAAGAACACTTTCTCCACCCAAATAGAAATTCGGATTAAAGTTACTGAACAAGCCACCAAAGTCGATATTTAAACCAACGGCTAAAGGAATTAATCCAAGTATTGCGGCTAATGCTGTTAATACAACGGGCGTCATACGCGTTACTCCGGCTTCAACAATAGCTTCACGCGTGCGCATTCCACGGGCCTTAAGCTCGTCGATAAACTCGATGAGAATAATGCCATTTTTTACCACAATACCAGAGAGCGCAAGTATTCCTACGCCAGACATTGCAATTACAAATGGTCGATGTGAAATAGCATAACCTAAAAATACGCCTGCTAAACTGAAAATAATAGTCGAGAAAATAATAAATGGTTTTGTGCTAGAGTTAAACTGCATTACAATAATTACAAACATAAGCGCCACCGAACCAAGAAATGCCTTGACAAGGAAGTTACTTGTTTCTGCTTGATCCTCTTGCGAACCACCTTGCTTTATTTCATAGCCGTCAGACAAGCGGACATCGGCAATAATTTGCGCTAGATTAGCGTTTACCTGATTGCTATTATACCCTTTTACCAAACCGCTATATAATGTTACTAATCTTCGTTGTTGCTTACGGTTGATGCCATTATAGTTTCTGGCAGGTTCCACAGTAGCGATGGCGGCTAATGGAACGGTTTTTAATTGCCCAGTACTCATATCACGGAATGTGATGTTTAATCGCAATAAATCTTCTGGCTTATCGCGATATTTTTCTTGAAGGCGAACCATAATTGGAATTTCGTCTTCTCCGTCTCTGAATTTCGATGGGTTACGATTTCCGTTTAAGGCCGCAAACATGGCACTACCGATTTGACCTGTTGACAAGCCTTCACGTTGGGCTTTGTCATTATCAATTATAACTTTTAACTCAGGTTTATCTAAAATTAAATCAGTTTTTAATTGATCAATTCCTTGAATACCAGAAGATGCAATCATTGCTTTTACACGTGCTGAAATAGCTACCAATGAGTCGAACTGATCACCGGCTATTTCAATTTGAATATCCCTTCCTGTTGGTGGTCCATTTTGCTCTTGCTCAACAGATATTGATGTTCCGGGTATGTCTTTTATATTATTGCGAATTGCTGTTAATATTTTGGAGGTAGATTTTCCATGACGATGTTCAAATTCTTTGAATGCCACAGTAACCTTGCTTTTGTGTGATTGTGCTGCACGGTCTGGATTACGTGGATCGCCAGCTCCAATGGCTACATTGGCAATTACAGATTCTATGATTTCTTTATCATCTACGATCACTTCATTTACCTTCTTTTCAATTATTTTAGTGATGCTATCGGTATAATTTACTTCAGTCCCAATAGGCAGTTCACAATACACAAAAACAAAATTCGGATCGCCAGAAGGGAAGAATTCTACTTTTGGTTTCGAAGCAATGAAAATAAATAAACTTAAAAAGAAGAAAGCAATTGCACCTATTAAAATCCAACGAGAATGTGATTTTTTAATGGCAAAGGTGACGATGCGTTTGTAACCACCACGTATTTTTGGAAGTAAAACATCTTGAAATTTATGAATAAGTGGGTTCAATACAAAGTGAACCATAGCAAGTATTACAATACAGAACAAAATGAAATTACCCCATCCATGCAATACCGACGATGACTTCGAAAATGCAATAAGGTGAAAGAAAATTCCTGTAATAAGTAAAATTAATATTGGTTTACGGAAGCGTGTAAATTTATCTTGCTTGTACTCATGATCTCGTTGCATAAATGAAACTGCAAAAACTGGATTGATAATGAAGGCAACAATTAAAGAAGCCAATAGTGTGATGATGAGTGTTACAGGCAGATAGAAGAAGAATTTGCCCGGAATACCTGGCCAAAATAAAAGTGGAAAAAATGGCGCTACGTTGGTTAAGGTTCCGGTTAGTACAGGAATAAATACTTCACCAGCAGCTTCTTTGGCCGCATCGAAGAGTTTAATGTCTTTACTTTTGTTAAATATTCGGTGTGTGTTTTCAATCACCACAATAGCATCGTCAACAACAATTCCCAATGCAAGTAAAAAGGAGAAGAGCACAATGAGGTTCAATGAAAAACCTAATGATGGCATAAAAATAAAGGCTAACAAAGAGCTTAATGGTACTGACAGTCCTACATAAAAGGCATTCTCAATGCCCATAAAAAACATGAGCACTAAGGTTACAAATAGGAATCCGAGAATTACCGTATTTATTAAGTCGTTTAATTGCGTTTGGGTTTGTTTACTAAGGTCGCCCGTGATAGTCACTTTTAATCCTTCTGGATATTTGCCATCTTTCTTAAATTGAGCAATCGTTGCTTTGATATCAGAAGCCGCTTTAATCAGATTTTCGCCCGCACGCTTAATTACATTTACTGTAACTACAGGTTGGTCGTCTAATCGGGCATATGATTCGCGCTCTTTCGTGTCGTCAGTTACACTGGCAATTTCATATAGATGGAGCGGGGTGCCTGTTGGAGTACGAACAACAATATTTTTTATTTGTTCTACGTTTTTAAACTCGCCCGTAACGCGTAAGGTTCTGCTTATGTTGCCTACTAAAATAGTTCCACCGCTTATATTCACGTTGTTATATCGCAATTGATTCTCTACATCATCAAACGATAGTTGATAGGTCAGCATTTTATCTAAATCCATATCCACTTTAATCTCACGATCAAGAGCACCAATAATATCGCAACGCTTGATTTCGATGTTTCCTTCCACCTTATCTTTCAACAATTTGGCAAACGCCTTCAATTTCGAAGCATCATATTCGCCACTCAAATTCACATTCATTATAGGAAGCTCACTAATATCAAATTCACCAATCGATTGATTCTTCTGAGCGTCGGCAGGTATGTCGTTTTTAGCTTTATCTAAAGCATCACGAACTTTCTGTTTTGCATTTTCGATTTTTACATTCGCTAAAAATTCTACCGTAACAAGAGATACGCTCTCCATGGAAGTGCTCGTTACTTTTTTAACACCACTGAGCGATTTTAATTGCTTCTCTAAGGGCTGAGTCACCGAGGTCTCTATGTCGGTAGGCGATACCCCAGGGTAAATGGTTTGCACAAATATAGTAGGCATCACAACATCGGGGAAACGCTCTTTGGGCAATCCATTGTAAGTGGCAATACCAACAATAGAAACCAAAATGGTCATGATATAAACCGCTGTTCTGTTTTTTATGGCCCAAGTTGTAGGCTTAAATTCTTTTTTCATTCTTAGGAAATTAATATGTTTTATAAGGTATGCTAATTATTCACCGGCTTAACTTGAAAAATTAGGAAGGTGAATCCAAATTCCTTTTTTTAATTAGTGCTTTACCTCTTCTCCGTCGTTAATACTTGAATAACCCGTAGTAATCACTTCATCTCCTACTTTCAATCCTTCCACTACTGTCAATCCACCATAATTGGCACCTACTTTTATGATCGTTTTCTTAGCAATGCTCTTTTCGCCTTCATGTGTTAACAGATAAATTGATTTTTGCCCTTCCGAATTGCTGATGATATTTTCACTTAACACGAATACTTTTTGTAAGGTTAAATCATTAATTTTAAGACTAGCATTCATATTTGGCTTCAATTCTGTATTGTTTCCTAATAGCACTTGCACTTCAAAAGTACGACCGGCACTAATGGTGTTGCCTACAAAAGTTAAGGTAGCATCAATTTCCTTATTGTCTAAATCTGGTATCACAATTTTAACGTGATCACCACGGTGCACCTTACTGATGTATGTATCGGCGAGCTTTGCAGTTATTTTTAAACGACTTAGATTAACTACACGAATGCCTCCCATTGGATTTGCTGTATTGTCGCCAACTTTAAAATTTACCGCTTCTATCGTCCCACTAAAAGGAGCAACCACATTTGTATTTGCAATTTGGGCATCTAACGAAGCCAATTGTTTTTCTAAGGCTTCTTTTTGAGTTTTAGATTGAAGATATTGAATTTCACTACCTATTTGTTTTTCCCATAGATTTTTTTGACGTTGAAATGCAGTTTTAGCTAATTCAAATTGAACGCCTAAAGATGCTTTGCTTTGCATGATGGTGCTATTGTCCACAGTGCAAAGAAGTTGACCAGCACTTACATTATCACCAGCTTTTACTAAAACATTATTTATTACAAAGCCAGGTTGTTTTGCCGTTACCATTGTATTTTGGTCACTTTCGACTAAGGCCGAAGCTTCAATAAAATGACGAAATGCTTGCAATGATGCCACAGTAACATCCACTGCTTTAATCTTCTTTTGGTTTCTTGCTGTCGAATCCAATTCATCGATTTCTTTACGGAGTTTTGCCACCTTATCGTTTAACGTGGATTGTTCTTTAATCAAGGTTTCTAATGCGGCTTTTTTCTGACCTAAATCACTGTTGTCTTGCTTGCAAGCTGCAACTGAAATAGCAAGGATAGCGATGAATAATACTCTTTTATACATGATACTTAATTTTGATTTTTATAGATTTTTTTTTATTTAATTACTTTCCGATGGCTGTTTTTAAATCGAAGATGGAATTCAGCAGGTTGAATTGCGCTACCACATTTTGAATTTTAGCATTTTTAAGGTCACTATCCGCAGTAATTAACTCAAAGCTATTACCAACACCTTCGTCGTATTTTGCTTTGGTAATATTGTAAACGGTTTGTGCTAAATTCAATGTTTGCTTGTTTAATTCAAGTTGGTTCTTAGCATTGTTAACATTAGTATTTGCGTTGATATATGCCATTGTAAGGGCATTTTGTACACTTGCTTTGGTATTTTCAGATTGGGTAAGTGACAATTTTGCTTGTTTGATTTTTGCATCTTTATTGAACCCATCAAAAATTGGAACACTCAACTGAACGCCAACTAACGCTGTGGTATAATACTTAGGGAAATTAAATTTATTGTTTTGACCGTTTTTTTGATACGAACCAAAGGCCGCTAGGGTTGGAAAATAGGCGCTCTTGGTGGCTTCGATATTCAATTTTTGCAAATCTAAAGCCTTGTTTAAAAGTTGAATTTCGATTTTATTATTCGGATCAAAGTTGGTTTGTGAGTAAACGGCATAGTCGAACTTTTTATTGAGATCCTCTAATTTACTACTTGGTGAAAAAGGCTTATTTACATCGTATCCCATTTGAAGGTTCAACAATGATTTTAACACTAAAATACTTGCATTTAATTGGTCTTGTTGTTGTATCAATTGACTTTGAGCAAGTTTTAATCGATCTACATCAAGTTTCTCTGTTAGGCCTTGTTTGTAAATTTCGGAAATATCGCTCAGCTGTTTGTCTATTCTCTTTTTTGTTTCCTCTAAGATGGATTTCGTTTCTTGAGCGGTTAACACTGTTAAATAAGCTTTTGTGATATCGCGTTCTACATCAAATTTTGTTTTCGCTTGCTGTATTTTTACAAATTCAGCATATTCTTTGGAGGCTTTAACGCCATAAAAGTAACTTCCATTAAATAAAAGCTGAGAGGCTGAAATCCCTCCCGACATATTGTATTTTGGCACAAACGACACTTCAGTGTAAGTGCCCGCCGGCCCACCAAAAATTTGAGCAGGAATAAGCGATACCGGAGACTTAATATAATCGTTAATGCTTCCAGTACCATTAATCTGAGGTAATCCGGAACTTAATATTTCACGCACGCGTTGTTCTGCAAGCTGAATGTCGATTGCGGAGTTTTTAATCGAGGCGTTGTATTTAAATCCGAGCTCAATAGCTTGATCTAAAGTTAAATTTTGGGAAGCATCGTTTTGCGCTTTACTCAAGAAGTAAAAGCTACAAAAGGATACAACAATTAGTAATCGTTTCATATAATTTGTTGCAATTCGGTATTAAATTTTTCTAATTCTTTAATTAATATTTTTCTCCCCTTAGAAGAAGTAATGGAATAAAGATGGTATTTTATAAGAGCATACATTAGTTTCCCCACATTGTTTATACCTGTTGCATTCACTCCAAAACTAAAATCAATTAAATGCAAATAAATCGGAACTATAAACTCTATATTGGTGTCCTTATGGTACACATCCAAGGCAATCCCACGTTGAAGGTTATTAATTAAGCGAGGCTTAATTATTCTTTCCTTGAAAGCAATGAAATGGTTAAAGCTATTTGGGTGGTATTTTTTGAGGTCAAACAAAGCACTTTGATTGAGTTGTCCATGATTTTTAAACTGCCATTTAATCATTTCAAGCATCTCCCCAATTGGATTTGATGAGTCAGTGAATAATTGACTGCATAGAAATTCCTCATCATTAAGGTAGGAAAGCATAGCCTGGCTTACCAAATCGTCTTTATCGGTTACATATAAATACAATGTCTTTTTTGAGATACCTAGTTCTCGAGCAATATCATCCATCGTTAAACTTTTTATGCCGTAACGCATATAAAGCTGAATCGCACCGGTTAATATTTTATTTTTTACTTCGTCCATTGTGATTTGGGGTACAAATATAGTAAAATGGAAACAACGGAAACAATAATAAAATAAAATGTTTCCGTTGTGTAAAATGTTTTCCTTGTAAAACCCTGATAAACAGGGATATAATTTAAATTATTTGTTTATAAATGAGCGGATATTTCTTTTTTGTTAAAATATCGTGAATTTAATGAACTTTCATTCCTTAAGTTTGGTATCTGATAGAACCTCTAAAAAAAAACTACTTTTGCCTTCGTATGAGCAGCATTAAAAACGATTCTGGAATCGAAATAAAAGAAGTTTACACGCAACCTTCCGATATGAAGGAATTGCCAGGTCAGTTTCCTTATACTCGAGGCGTTCAGCCGAATATGTATCGAGGGCGCCTTTGGACGATGCGTCAATATGCAGGATTTAGTAGCGCAGAAGAAAGCAACAAACGTTATCACTTTTTATTGCAGCAAGGAACCACTGGTTTGAGTGTAGCATTCGATTTACCCACACAGATAGGCTTTGATAGCGACCATGAGCTAAGCGAAGGGGAGGTTGGAAAAGTGGGTGTGGCTATCGACTCTTTGCGGGATATGGAAACGCTATTTCATGGCATCGAATTGGAGAAAATCACCACCAGCATGACCATTAATGCTTCTGCTTCGGTGCTGCTAGCAATGTATATTGCTATTGCCAAGAAACAAGGAGCCGATCTGAAAAAAATTTCCGGCACTATACAAAATGATATTCTCAAGGAATACGCAGCGCGTGGCACTTATATCTATCCGCCCAAGCCAAGCATGCGTATCATTAATGATATTTTTGCTTTCTGTAGTCTGGAGGTGCCAAAATGGAATACGATAAGTATTAGCGGTTATCATATTCGGGAGGCTGGAAGCACCGCTGTACAAGAAATTGCTTTTACACTTAGCAATGGCAAAGCGTATGTACAAGCTGCCATAAGCAATGGCTTGGATATCAACGTTTTTGGTGAGCGATTAAGTTTTTTCTTTAATGCGCATAACGACTTTTTTGAAGAAATCGCGAAGTTTCGTGCAGCTCGCCGGATGTGGGCGGAAATTATGAAGGATCTTGGTGCTACGAATCCGAAAGCAATGATGCTCCGTTTTCATACGCAAACAGGAGGTAGTACATTAACCGCACAACAACCTCAAAATAATATTATTAGGGTAGCTCTACAAGCTATGGCCGCTGTTTTAGGCGGAACACAATCCTTGCATACCAATGGCTTTGATGAGGCATTGTCGTTGCCAACAGAAGCCGCTGCCGGCATTGCTTTAAGAACGCAACAACTTATTGCTTATGAAAGTGGAGCAACCAACACGGTGGACCCATTGGGTGGAAGTTATTTTGTGGAAGAGCTAACCAACCAAGTTGAAAAGGAGGCATGGAGTTATATTGAAAAAATTGACGCTATGGGTGGAAGTGTTTCGGCCATCGAAAAAGGGTATATGCAGCAAGAAATTGCGGATTCATCCTACCAATATCAGAAAGCTGTAGAGAGCGGTGAGAAGGTTCTCGTGGGCGTCAATAAATTTACGGCTAATGAAAAGCACGATACGCCACTTCTGCGCGTAGATGATAGCATTCGAATTTCACAAACTGAGAAATTAACACAGCTCAAAAAGGAAAGAGATAACAAGGCGGTAATAGAATGTCTTTTAAAAATTGAAGCTGCCGCCCGAGGTACAGAAAATCTCATGCCCCTTATTGTCGATGCGGTAGAAAAATATGCTACTTTAGGTGAAATATCCGACGCTATGCGCAAGGTATTTGGGGAGTTCAAGAGTTAATTGTTGGTGCAATTTCCTTTTCGAATTTCTATATCCGATAATTGCGCAATACATCAAGTTATTCTCATCAAAAAAACCGACCTTCGCACTCCTGAAAAAATGAGTGACTTCGATTCTTTATCCCCGCGTGAATTCCTGCTTGTGAAAGGGGCACGTATGCACAATCTTAAAAATATTGATGTCGCAATACCACGCAATAAACTCGTAGTGGTTACAGGCGTTAGTGGTAGTGGAAAAAGCAGTTTGGTATTCGATACCATCTATGCCGAAGGTCAACGTAGATATGTGGAGAGCTTAAGTGCTTATGCTCGACAATTTATGGGCAAACTCAACAAGCCTGATGTGGATTATATCAAAGGCATTGCCCCGGCCACAGCAATAGAACAAAAGGTAAATACCCGCAATACCCGCAGTACAGTAGGCACAAGCACCGAAATTTACGACTACCTAAAATTGCTTTTTGCTCGTGTTGGAAAAACATACTCACCTATCACCGGATTAGAGGTGAAAGCAGAAACGGTGACAAACGTGGTAGATTATATTCTTGCGTTTCCAGAGAATACGAAAGCGCTGATTTATATTAAAATAAAGAGATTAGAAGACCGAACTTTTGCTAAAGAAATTGAAAGTATACAACAGCGTGGATTTACTCGAGTGCTTATTAATAACGACATAAAACGCATCGACGACTTAATTGAAGAAAATGCATTGAAGGGTTTTGAAACTTCGTCTAAAAAATCAAAATCATCTTCACTATATTACGAAAATGTATTCTTGCTAATCGATCGCGTTTCGGTAAAAAAAGAGGATGAAGACAATACAAATAGAATTAGCGACTCCGTGCAAACTTCCTTCGCCGAAGGAGAAGGTTCTTGTTTTGTAAGGGTATTCGAATCGGAAAATAATAGCATAGAGAAAAGTTTTAATAATAAATTCGAAGCCGACGGAATGCAATTCGAAATTCCGAATGTACAGTTTTTTAGTTTTAATAATCCCTATGGGGCATGTAAAACATGCGAAGGTTTTGGTACCGTATTGGGTATCGATGAGAATCTTGTAATTCCAGACTCTAATAAGAGTGTTTTTGATGATGCCGTTGCCCCTTGGCGTGGCAATGTTATGAGCACTTGGAAGGATCAGGTGGTGAAGAATGCCATGAAAGCGGATTTCCCAATCCATCGTTCGTATTGCGAGTTATCGGAATCCGAGAAAGACATGCTTTGGAAGGGATGTAAGTTTTTTGGTGGCATCAACGATTTTTTTGCTGAGGTGGAAAGCCAGCTATATAAAATTCAATACCGCGTTTTATTAAGTCGGTACCGCGGCCGCAAGGCTTGTCCAGATTGCAGAGGATCGCGCTTGCGCAAAGATGCTCAATATGTGCGTCTAAGCGATGGATTATCTAAGGTAACCTCTTCACAAAAAAGCATCACCGATGTGGTATTGATGAGTGTAGATAAAGCCTGGGATTATTTTAGGAATCTGAAGCTAACAGATACGGATGCACAAATCGCTTCTCGAATACTTATCGAAATCACAAATCGACTTAGTTTCTTGCACGACGTAGGTTTAGGCTATCTTACTCTGAATCGTTTAAGTAATACACTCAGCGGTGGCGAAAGTCAGCGAATTAATCTCGCTACCTCACTCGGAAGCAGTTTGGTCGGTTCATTATATATTTTAGATGAACCAAGCATTGGTTTGCATCCTAGGGATACACGTCGACTTTTGAGTGTGTTGGTGAAACTGCGTGACCTTGGAAATACAGTAATTGTTGTTGAACACGAAGAGGATATCATGCGTGCCGCAGATCAAATTATTGATATTGGGCCGTTAGCAGGCGTTGGTGGCGGACATCTTGTAGCACAGGGAACGCTGAAAGAATTATTTAAAAATAATAATAGTCTTACTACGCGATACCTTAATGGCAAAGATAAAATAGATATTCCTAACGATCGACGTAAATGGAATAACTTTATTAAAGTCACGGGTGCCAAGGAGAACAACTTAAAAAATATAGATGTGAAATTTCCGCTTCACTTGCTTACGGTGGTTACAGGTGTGAGTGGCAGCGGCAAAACTAGCTTAGTAAAAACTATTCTATATCCTGCTCTTAAAAAGCACCTCGAAGGAATGGCTCCCGACACCATAGGTAAGTATTCTTCGTTGGAAGGCGATTTAAAAACAGTAACGCAGGTGGAGCTAGTGGATCAAAATCCTATCGGCAAATCTTCGCGTAGTAATCCAGTTACATATGTGAAGGCCTACGATGCCATTCGTGCGCTATACGCTGATTTGCCTGCATCGAAAGCACGAGGTTACTCACCAGCACATTTTAGTTTTAATGTGGATGGTGGTCGCTGTGATAATTGCAAAGGTGAAGGTGAAACAACAGTAGAAATGCAGTTTATGGCAGATGTGCATTTGCTTTGTGACGATTGCAAAGGAAAGCGCTTCAAACCAGAAGTTTTAGATGTTACTTACAACGATAAAAGCATTTTTGATGTATTATCACTTACTATCGATGAAGCAATTGAATTCTTTGCTTCTGAAAAAACGATTTTAAATAGGATAAAACCCTTGCAAGATGTCGGCTTGGGTTATGTGCAACTCGGACAAAGCAGTAATACGCTAAGTGGTGGCGAAGCACAACGGATTAAATTAGCCTCTTTCTTAGGTAAAGGGTCGCAAACTACAGAACATGTGCTGTTTATTTTTGATGAACCCACCACAGGATTGCATTTTCATGATATAAACAAGCTTTTGGCTTCATTTTCAGCACTGCTGAAGCAAGGTCATAGTATCATCGTTATCGAACATAATTTAGATATCATAAAGTGTTCAGATTGGGTTATCGATCTCGGTAAAGAAGGTGGAGATGCAGGTGGAAATCTCGTTTTCGAAGGCACGCCTGAGGATCTCTGCTTTTGTAAAGATAGCCATACCGCACCATATCTTAAAGCCAAATTAGAACAGGATAATAAATAGTCTCTTCTGGTTTTTTCTATATTCTACCTCATTTTTTAGTTATATATCTTTAAAGTTATCAATATTATCTGAATAACAGACCACATATACTGCACAATGCAAGGATTTATTAATTAACGACGTTTGATTATCTTCGCGGTTCTTAATACGAAGATTCACAGAGATGATTACCACGATAGAAAAATTACAACAACAAATCGGGCAAACCATTACGCTGCAAGGTTGGACAGACAACAAGCGCAGTAGCAAAGGATTGTTTTTTATTATCCTTCGCGATGGAACCGGACGTTGCCAATGTGTGGTCGACGAAGCCAGTGTAAGCGTTGAGGTGTTTGAAAATGCCAAGAAACTTACACAAGAAACGAGTTGCATTCTTACAGGATTGGTGAAAGCCGACGATCGTCAATTGGGTGGTGTTGAGTTGCAAGTTACCGATTTACAGATTGTTTCAATTGCAATCGACTACCCCATCACTAAAAAAGAACACGGTATCGAATTTCTTATGTCCAACCGTCATCTTTGGCTTAGGAGCCAGAGACAATGGGCAATAATGCGTATCCGAAATACCATCATTTATAGCATTCACACCTATTTCCAAAACGAAGGTTTCATGCAAATGGATGCCCCAATTTTTACGGGTAATGCGTCGGAAGGCACAAGCAATTTGTTCGAAGTAGATTATTTTGATAAAGATACGAAAGCATACCTATCTCAAAGTGGCCAATTATATGGTGAAGCGATGGCCATGGCGATGGGGAAAATTTACACCTTTGGCCCTACTTTTCGTGCCGAAAAAAGCAAAACTAGAAGGCACCTCAGTGAATTCTGGATGATGGAACCAGAGATGGCTTTCTATGATATCTTTATGAACATGGATTGCATCGAAGCTATGATGAAGCATGTTTGTAGGGATGTATTAGCAAAGAATAGGACGGAATTAAATATACTTGAACGTGATGTGACTGTGCTCGAAAACACCGTAAATGTTGGATTTCCGCGTTTGCTGTACGATGAGGCTGTAGCTATTATCAAGGGCGAAAAGGATGTGAATGGCAAAAATAGCATCACGTCATTGGAGGATGATTTAAAAATGATCGATGCTCGAATTCTTGAAATCAACAACGAAATTCAAGAGCGTTCAGATAAAATTAAAAATGGGATTCTAAAGAAACAAGGAGAAATTAATTTTAATCAGGCAAAAATTGATGGCTTAAAGCAGGAATTGAAGGATTGCGAAGAGCAACAAAGAAATATCCCTACTTGGATTGCATCAGCGAAGAACTTTGAATATGGTAATGATTTTGGTGGTAGCGATGAAACGGTAATTACCCGCCTATTCGATTTGCCAATTATGGTTTATAATTGGCCACATGCCGTAAAAGCGTTTTATCTTAAACGTGACCCTAACGATGCTAGATTTGCGCGTGGTGTAGATGTTTTAGCACCTGAAGGCTATGGAGAAATTGTAGGAGGTGGAGAGCGAGAAACAGATTTGGAGTTACTTATAGAGAAAATTCATGAGCATGGATTGCCAATGGAAGTTTTCGAATGGTATCTAGATTTGCGCCGTTTTGGTTCCGTGCCACACGCTGGTTTTGGCTTGGGTTTGGAACGCATTGTAACCTGGATTTGTAAACTTCCTCATGTGCGTGAAGCCATACCTTTTCCGAGAATGTATGGCAACCTAATGCCGTAATTACCTTTTATTGTTAATTCTTAAATTAACTTAATCTAAAGTTAACGAGATGTTTTTTTTAATAATGCATCTTTAAATTAATATATTTCCTTTTCTTTGTATAACAACCTTGTAATTGCATATTACATCGGAATGGGAAAATGGTTAATAATAAAATTGTTCCGACATCTCCATCCCTTACCAACGAAAAAACACTAAAGACGTTGGTGGAAAATAGAACTATTTATGGATTGGAGGCATGCGAGCTTAATCTTTTTGAAACCTATAAAAAATCGGAACTTGTTTCATTGAAGTTTAATGACTTGGTCGTTACAAGTATGCTTAAAGGCAAAAAAGTGATGCGCCTTTTTGATAATCCTGGGTTTGATTATTTGCCAGGCGAATCGGTAATTGTACCTGCAAATGTGGAGATGGTGATCGATTTTCCAGAAGCTTCAATTAACAACCCTACGCAATGCTTGGCTCTTGCTATCGACAATAGAAAAATTATTCAAACAATTGACTTTTTAAATGAAAAGTATCCTACACAAGAGGGCGAAAACGAATGGCGGTTAGACGAACGAAATTTCTTTTTTTACAACAATGCCGAACTTGCAGTTACTATAAATAAATTGATTAATATTTGCCAGAGTGACAATATTGTTAAAGATGCTTTTGCTGATTTAGCCATTCAAGAATTAATCATTCGAATCACGCAGTGTCAAAACATTAAAACTGTTTCTGAGGATTATATTTTAGAAACGAATGTCTATTTATCTCAAATCATTGGTTTCATCAGACAACATATCACTGAAAAATTAACACTTTCTACAATAGCATCAAAATCGAATATTAGTCTGGCTTCGCTCTATCGGCTGTTTAAACGAGAGCTCGGCGTAAGCCCAATGGAGTTTATTATAATTGAGCGAATTAAACTCGCAAAGAAGCTTTTAAAAGACAATAAATTGTACATTAAAAATGTTTCGTTTGATGTGGGCTTTGATGATTGCAACTATTTTATTCGCGCATTTAAGAGTCACGAAGGAATCACTCCAAAGCAATATCAGCAGTTAAATCAAAATGGTTAACACAAAATTATTCAGTGAAATAAACAGGAGTTAAACTACATAATTCTTCTTTCGAAAACATACGAGATTGCGTTAGAAACCTTAATCCCATCGGTATTTCTAACGAAAAACTAGAACCTCGTCCTGCAGCAACATGAATGTTCAGCTGCGTAAATTTCCAGTACTCAAACTGATCTTTACTCATCCAAAATTCACAGTCGTCTATTTCACCTAAGCAAACATCACTACCACCAACAATAAAATCTCCCTTCTGAAAACACATCGGTTGAGAGCCATCACAACATCCTCCACTTTGATGAAACATTAGAGGACCAAACTTTGTTCGAAGTACCTTAATTACATCGGAAGCCTCCTTACTTATTGTAACGCGCGGTGTTATCATCATTGGATTATATTTAAAAAGGCATAGGTAGAAGTTTCACTTCTACCTATGCCTGCAAATTAATTGTTTTGGCAAACTGTTCAAATAATATTATAGCTTTTTACTTAGAAAAACCCAAGTTTCTTTTTATCGTAAGAAACAAGCATATTTTTAGTTTGTCGATAATGTCCTAACATCATTTTGTGGTTTTCTCTACCAAATCCGGATTTTTTGTAGCCACCAAACGGGGCATGTGCTGGATATGCATGATAACAATTTACCCAAACCCGACCAGCCTGAATGGCTCTTGGCACTTGATATAGCTCATGAGCGTCGCGCGTCCAAACTCCTGCTCCCAAGCCATAAAGTGTATCGTTAGCAATGGCTATCGCTTCTTCTGTTGTTTTAAAGGTCGTAACACATACTACAGGTCCAAAAATTTCTTCCTGAAAAATACGCATTTTGTTGTGACCTTTAAACAAAGTAGGCTGGATATAGTAACCTCCTGCAAGTTCACCATCTAGTTTAGCCACGTCGCCACCACATAATAGTTCAGCACCTTCTTCAATTCCTAATTTTAAATAAGATTGAATTTTTTCATATTGATCGTTGGACGCTTGCGCACCCATCATTGTAGTAACATCGAGTGGATTGCCCATATTAATGGCTTTGGTTCTTTCCAATACTCGAG
Source organism: uncultured Bacteroidota bacterium (assembly GCA_903850915.1). Taxonomy (GTDB): domain Bacteria; phylum Bacteroidota; class Bacteroidia; order UKL13-3; family UKL13-3; genus CAINMV01. The sequence continues at coordinate 52,770 of CAINMV010000030.1, read as the reverse complement.
TCATAAATTTATCGTATATACTTTCGTGAACTAAAATACGGGAAGGGCAAGTACAAACTTCACCTTGGTTTACGGCAAATAATACAGCTCCTTCAATTGCTTTGTCAAAAAAATCATCGTCGGCATCTGCAATAGATGGGAAGAAAATATTTGGTGATTTACCTCCTAATTCCATGGTAACTGGAATTAAATTTTCAGATGCATATTGCATTATTAATCTCCCGGTCGTGGTTTCACCCGTAAATGAAACTTTAGCAATGCGTGGCGATTGGGCAAGTGGTTTACCCGCTTCAGGACCAAATCCGGTAACAATATTCAATACACCTGCAGGAACAACATCTTTAATTAGTTCCATTAGACACATAATTGATGTTGGAGTTTGTTCAGCCGGCTTTACTACAGCACAGCAACCAGAAGCCAACGCAGGTGCAATTTTCCATGTTGCCATTAGCAATGGGAAATTCCATGGAATAATTTGTCCAACAACACCTATAGGCTCATGCAAGCAAATGCTTATGGTATTCTCATCATGTTCAGAGATGCTGCCTTCTTCTGCGCGTATTACGCCAGCAAAATACCTGAAATGGTCAATACATAAAGGTAAGTCTACATTAACACTCTCGCGAATTGGTTTGCCATTATCGATAGTTTCAATGATGGCAAGCTGCTGTAAATTAGCTTCCATAATATCGGCAATTTTGTTTAAAATTCCAGCACGGTATGCTGCGGAAGTTTTACTCCATGTGGCAAAGGCAGCATGCGCTGCATCTAAAGCAAGTTCGATATCTTCTTTACCGGAACGTGCCGCTTTGGTGAATACTTTCCCATCTATGGGGCTGGTGTTTTCGAAATACGTTCCGCTAACAGGAGGTGTGAATTTTCCGCCAATGAAGTTGTCATAATGCGGTTTGAAAGTTGGTCGTGGTTGTGACATAATAGAATTGAATTATTGAATTATCACAATGTTAGCCGAGAAAAATGGTAAGAAATAGCACTATTTAATCAAAAGGTAGCACTTAAATTTCAGTCCCATTTTTTTATTGCTTTTAACTTCTGATTTGCGACAAATTCAATCTCAAATAATAGTCGTCATAAACTTTATTTCCAACTTGAAACAATCGCTCTCCAATTGTCTCGAAGCCCCAACGAAAATAAAAGGGTAAGGCTCTGTGATTTTCTTTCCAAACACCTAACCATATGTAATTGTAATTTAGGCTAATGCCTTTGTTAATGGCAAATTGCATCATATGTGCTCCAGCTTTTCGCTTGTAGAATTCTTTTATTACATAAATGCGCTGAAGCTCCATTACATTGCTTGCTTGAAAGGCTTCGCATTCTGCATTGAAGTTAAGTTTTAAATAACCTATGAGTAGTTCATCATCGAAACACAAGTAGTATGACGTGCCGACCGTTTCTAATTCCGATAGGATGGTGGCTGGAGCGAACGATTTGTTAATATAAGTTTCTAAATCTTCTTTGGTGTTATTAGAAGCGTAAGCATCAGTAAAGGTTTGAGCGCCAATACTGCAAATTTTATCAATATCGATTATCGTGGCTTTAATAATGTGAAACATCGTGCAATTTAAATTAATGAAAGATATAATACCAATAAAAAACAGAATCGTAAATTCGCACCAATATCGAAACTTTATCCTTAAACTAAAAATATAATCGTGGTGAAACTTAATACAATAGAAGAGGCCGTAGAAGATATCCGTAATGGAAAACTAATTATTGTTGTTGACGATGAAGACCGTGAAAATGAAGGTGACTTCTTAACTGCTGCGCGTAATGTAACACCAGAAATGATTGCCTTTATGGCGAAAGTGGGCGGCGGTTTAATTTGCACTCCGCTAACGGAAGACCGCTGCGAAGATTTAGGTTTGGAGTTGATGGTTGCGAACAATACGGAAAGTTTGAAAACTGCATTTACAGTATCTGTCGATCTTATAAGAAATGATATTAGCACAGGTATTTCTGCTTATGATCGGAGTGAAACTATTAAAGCATTAATAAACCCGAATACCAAGCCTAAAGATCTCGCACGTCCAGGCCATATTTTCCCACTTAAAGCGCATATCGAGGGGGTTCTTCGCCGTGCCGGACATACCGAGGCGGCTATCGATTTTGCAAAGTTAGCTGGCTTTGAACCTGCTGGTGCCATTGTTGAAATAATGAAGGACGATGGTACAATGGCACGCTTGCCTGATCTTTTTAAGATTGCCGAGAAACATGACTTAAAAATTGTTAGTATTGAGGATCTCATTCAATATAGATTGCAACACGAAAGTTTAATTGAGCGAGTAATTGATGTTAAAATGCCCACGGCCTTTGGTGATTTTAATTTATATGCATACAAACAAACTCATAATAATCAGGAGCATTTGGCTCTGGTAAAGGGCGAATGGACGGAAGATGAAGCTGTTATGGTCCGTGTTCATTCCTCTTGTATTACAGGTGATATTTTTGGAAGCTGTCGCTGCGATTGTGGTGAGCAATTGCATGGGGCAATGCGCCTCATTGAGAAAGAAGGAAGAGGTGTAGTGCTGTATTTAAACCATGAAGGACGTGGAATAGGACTATTAAATAAGTTGCGCTCCTATAAACTTCAGGAACAAGGAATGGATACGGTAGAGGCCAACATAGAACTAGGCTTTAAGGCCGATGAAAGAGATTATGGCGTGGGTGCACAAATACTGCGTGACTTAAATATCCGTAAAATGAAATTGATTAGCAATAACCCAACCAAACGAGCCGGACTTACAGGTTATGGGTTAGAAATAGTAGAGAATATTCCATTAAAGATTAAGTCGAATCAGCATAATGCCTTGTATATGGAAACAAAACGCACCCGAATGGGCCACGATTTGTAAGTATAGGTTTTATACTTCGTGATTTTTCTTGCTAGTTCATAGCTATAAATGGATTTTACTAATTTAATTATTTAAATAAGTTTTAAAATAGCCGCACTCTTGAATAATTTCTTGATAATAACGGGTGTCCGACATGGTTGTTTTTAGGGCATAAAATAGGGTATCGCGTGCAACGAAATTTTCATCTTTGAGCCACATGTTATCTTGACCACTATTTGATAGGTTATATTCTTCGTTTTGCCTACATTTCGCTATCATAAATAAACAACGAGTTTTAAATTCACGGTCTGATGAGGCTTCCATGGCCTTTCGATAATAGGACTCAGATAGGCTGCAATCGAAAATTGGCAGATTTGTGATTTGATTCTCGTTATCATTATTATAATAGTTGTAGGAGATTTCATTCATTGTAATCATATAAAACGATCGGCTGTTTCCATAGAAGGTGAAATTGTATAAGCAGTTCGCCATGGCAAAATATAAAGAGGCTGATTGGATCGGATTTTTTTCAGCAACTAGCCTCATGGTTGCTAAGGTATCTATAAGTTGCGCCGCATTATATTTAAAGGGCTGTATCGCCTCAAAATCACAATCATGACAATCGCGAATATGAATAAGAAATGGATCAGCGCGCATTGCAGAAGTGTCCAATGTTCTAGGTTCACTTTTTTGCAAAGCAGCAGCTTCATCAAAGCGTCCAGCATATACAAGCTCGTGAATTTTCAAGGTATTTAAATCATCAATACTAAAACGGTATAGCCGCGTTAACATCAATTCGAAGGGTGTTTTATTTGGTTTTTTCAAAAAATCTAACATTTCATCAATATGATTGATGTTGTAAAATAGTTTGTTGCTTAAGGCATTGAAGCACTCTGCGGCTATCTGCTGATTGTGATTGCGATAAACTTGTGAAATATAAATACGACACCAATTAAACAAATCGCTGGTGCGTAACGTTGGATTCATGGGGTTTTGAAGCCAGTTTAGCTCATTAATTAATTTATTGGTAAATTCAGGAGTGAAGGAGGGAAGCTCGAAATTATTGGCAGTTAAAGCGCCAGCATTGTTAATTTCATACAGCAGATTGATTATATGCCATTGGTCGCGAAAAAGCCTATCCGAAGTATCTTTGCTCGCCATCTCAAGATGTTTTTTTGTAATGGCAAAATTACCCTTAACAATATTAAAATACGCGGCAGATAAATGCCAGATTGCCGGCTGAAATACTTGATTCTCTGATGCTATTTTTTCGACCAAGTTAAAGGCATCCTGATCTAATTTTGTAGCATCTAAACCATTAATACTTCTATCGTAGTTGTAATTATAGTCCACCGCCAAAAACTTTTCTTCTTCTGTGTTAACTAACCTAGAAAGTAAAATTGGAAGCAACTCTGAATTTGGGTTTAAAGCGTAAATGCGTTCAATGGATTTTTTTAAATCGTAATTATAACCGTATAGTTCTAATATGACACATTTTTCGTGTACCGTCTTTGCTAAATTTAAGCACTGCTGCAAATCTGTTTCTTCATGCATGGCGTAACTCCAGATGGCTTCGGCTTGCATTATTGGGAATCGATCATATAGGATTGAATACAGATAACTCGCTTCTGGATAGGCTTGTTTTTTATAATAATTGGCAGCAGCATAACCAAGAAATCTATAGTACGAGGAGTTGGAAATGGCTTGCTTTTCATGTTCTTTCCAAAATAAAATGCCGTCATCATAGCGATTAAGGCGATATAGTAATCGTTCTATCTGAAAGCAATAACGGCTTTTTATGAAATCACTTTGCTCTATATTCAATGCTGTTTTCATTTCCTGCAGAATCTGATTTCCATGATTCAGAACGAAAGTATCTTCACTCATCTGATAGTCATAATCCCAATAGTTGATTGGCGTTTGTTGCAGTAATAATGCATATTTTAAATAGGATAAGAAAGAACGTGTTTTCTTTTTATCCGAGAATGATTGCAGCTGTTTTTTAATAGAGGTATCCTGAATTTCCAAAATCCGACCATTTATGATTTGCAAGCACGTGTCTGTTTGTCCAACGGTAGCAGTGTTTAAAAAATAATGAATGGCTTCTTTTGGTGCTTTCTTGTTAAAGAATACAAACCATTCGCTATCATTAATGTTGGAGAAGTCGCTTGTGTTTCTGGTGTAATAGTTGCTATAGGTTATTTCTGAGGTGTATCCGGTATAAAAATCTGCGTTGGGGTCATAAAACAAGGGATGTCCGTGACCATAATTGGCAATTTCTGGAGCAAAAAAGGAAGGTGGTGCCGAATAACCACCCCACCCGCAATAGATGAATAGCCAAGCCATGGGCAAAAGCAAAATCTTAAAATTTAGAATAGATTTCTTCAAGTTCATGTTCAGAATATTTTTTTATATAACTACTGTCGGAGGCAAAGAGGGCAAGGGTGCCAAAAGGCTTTTGAAGTTCCTTATGCAAAATAGCAGCGGCATCTTCGCACAATGGAAAGTCCACACTTTCAAATTTCAATTGGTCGTTTTTGTTGAGATAATTGCCATGCAACAGAAATGAATTTCGCACAATATAGTGCGCGTCTTTATCTAGTTTAAATTTAGATGAATCTAGAAGGTCTTCCTTCGAGATGTTTTCCACGATACCTTTTATAACCCCGTATTCATTGCCATGTATAGCCCAATGGAAAATTGGCAATGCGCCATCAAGTGTCAATGGATAGCTTGAAATTGCTTGGGTATATTGCCTTGCAACGGACGCGTCCAAAATTGAATTTTCTTTGGGGCTCAAGTTAATGCTTCCCATATTATAAAACATAAGCATGCCTCTATCTACGGGTGGCACTCCGGTCTTATCCTTGTATTTAACTTGATGTAATCGTATTGTTGCGGATAACGTTTCGATTTTTGATAGCGCTTTTAATTCGCGCAAGAGTTTGAAATATATTGTTTTTGATGCTAAGGTCCAATCACAATCCATTTGAATTTCATGCATTTTAATTTTCTGCGATGCTGATATTTGTTGGATAAGATGGTATACGTTTTTTACAAATGAATCGATTTGCGATGCATCCATATTTTTTAAAACTTCGTTTTTGATGTACACCACGGGAATGATTGATACTCCTTTCGGAATGGAATCCTTAAATAGTATCACAGCATCTGGAATCGGCGTTCCGCCGTTGCCTTTTATAACATCAAAATAGCGCAGGTAAATTGTTTTAATCTTTAAATTGGTGAAGGCCTCTTTTTCCGTTTCGGACAGCTTAAAAGTGGTACGCCAATAATAGAAAGCCCGATTAGCTTGTTGCTTTTTACATGAATTTATTCCTGCTAAAATACCAAAGGTAAGAATTAGAAGGGGTGATAAAAAACGCATGATTTTCAAGGAAATTATGTTCCTCTTTTACAAAGATAGGATTATTAGAAATGCTTACCTCTACTTTTTGTTAGCAGCGCTGCGAATTTAAATAGTAGGCTCTTTCAAAAAGGACATTTAAGGAGTTGGTCACTCGAAATACTGAATAACTCGTGTACAATAAAATTGAAATCTAACGTTATTTGTAGAATAGAAATGAGGAACCTGTATTTTTTATTTTTGACCATGTTTGTTGTTCATTGCGTTAATGCGCAAAATAACTTTCGTTCTCCTATTGATGCTGAAATAAAGTTGGCCGCAAATTTTGGTGAGCTTCGCGACAATCATTTTCATAGTGGTATTGATATTCGAACCAACGGCGAAGAGGGTTGGAAAATTTATGCAGTGGAGGATGGCTATGTTTCGCGAATTTTAACGAGTAAAAAGGGTTATGGGAATGCGTTATACATCAATCATCCGAACGGACTCACCAGTGTCTATGGGCATTTGCAACGCTATTGTGGTGAAATACAAAAGTTTGAGTCGGCATGCCAATATGCTCACGAAGAGTTTGAATTGGATACTATGCTTACCGAAAATATGCTGCCTGTTAAAAAGGGCGATATCATAGCTCTAAGCGGAAATACAGGGGGTAGCACTGGTCCACATCTCCATTTTGAGATTAGAAATACCAAAACAGAGCTTATTATTAACCCAGAGAACCTAGGCATTGAGGTTAAAGATATAATGAAACCTAGAATTTACTCTGTTTCTTTGTATTCATTAAATAACCTGCAACCCGAATTTTTGCAAACTGTGGCGTTGGCATCCGGCAAAACGCTTACAATCGAACCGGGCAGAATTGGACTTGGTGTTAGCGCACGCGATTTTTATAGCGATATCGAATTCAATGCTGGCATTTATCAAACTCAACTTTATGCAAAATACCAATTGGTATTCGAGAAGAGAATGGATAGCTTCTCGTTCGATAATTGGCGCTGTATTAATGCCCACGTAGACTACGCCGTACTAAAGAGTAAGGGGTATTATATAGAGAAGTGTTTTAAAGCCGATGGAAACATGGCGGAGGTTTATTATAATCTTATTAATGATGGAATTTTAACAATAGCCCCAGGGCAAATACTTCCCATTGAGATTAGGACAACCGATCACCATGGAAATACCACCTCAATTGAGTTTTTTCTTAAAGGAGGCTATATCAACAATAAGTTAAAATCAAAATACAATGTGTTGCCGCTTGCTTCAAACGAACTCCAAACCAAAAAGGGTGTGTTAACAATTCCACCCAAAGCCTTTTACGATACGTTGATGCTTTCCTTTTATGCAGACACGACCTATAGGCGATATTCGTTTAAATATTTTTTAGGTAATAATCTGATCCCAATTCAGAAGGAGGTGGAGTTGAAACTGCAGCCACTATTTATTCCTAAAGCCGGGGCTAGCAAATTGTATATAAAGTCTTTAGCAGCCGGAAGTATCGGTGGGCGTTATGAATCTGGCTTTCTAGTTGGGAAAACTAAAGCATGTGGGGTATATATGATAGATATTGATACCCTTCCGCCTCTAATCTCTCCAATTAATATAATTAGCACTAAAAACATAACTAACAATGCCACATTAATATTTTCAATTTATGATGCTCAAACAGGAATTAAGAAGTTTAAAGCAACAGCTAATGGCCATTTTATTCTTTTTCGCTACGACTTAAAATATAATTTAATTACCTGCGAACTTCACGAGTTTGAAGATTTAGGTATTAGCGGTGATATTGATTTTGAACTTGTAGCTGAGGATTATTGCGGGAATACGAAAACGTATAAAACAAAGCTTATTAAAAACTAAATATGGGAATATAAATTTGAATATTACCTTTGCAACCTTTTATTATTATCATAACATGAGAAAATTATTTTTAACCGGAACCATGGCCCTCACCATTTTTATGTTTGCTTGCAAAACAGGCGGACGTAAAATTACAGGTAAATGGGTAGTAGCAGAATGTACTATTACCAACCTCGAAGAATTAAGAAAAAGTCAATTAAACGGTATTCCGGATAGTTTGGCTTCACAATACAAAGAAAGGTTGGAAGGCCAAATAAAAGCATTTACCGATGATGCTCAAAAAGAAGTCTATAATTTCGATAAAGATAGCTTCGATATTTTACGTCGTGGCAAAAGTGACCGTGGTGTTTGGAAGATTAGCAGTGATAACAAAATGTTATTCTTAATTCCGAATGAAAGCCCTGCTGCTGAAGCAATCAATATTGATAAAATTTCTGCAAAGGAAATTACAATTTCCAAGAAGCTAACCGCAGAAAGTAATGCTGTTTATGTCCTAAAGAAGGGCGAATAGTAGTAAAGTAATATAATCCTTCCAGGGCTTTGTCTTGGATCAAATTTGAATAAACGAAAACAGTAGTCATGTTTTATGGCTATTGTTTTTGGGTGTTCAATTTTTTTTTATATTTGGATAGATTCCAAGGCCTGATTATAAAGGTCGATATACTGCGGTAAGATATTTATGATATCGAAGTTTCTCGCTTGTTTTAAAGCATTATGTTTAAATTGTTTAAGCATCGCAGGGTCATTGAGTAATTTCAACGCATCTTCTGCCATGCCTTCGACATCGCCAACATTGCGTAAAAAGCCGGTAACACCTTGAATGTTAACCTCGGGAATGCCACCTGCATTGGTCGAAATAACCGGAACCTCGCACGCCATAGCCTCTAATGCGGCTAATCCAAAACTCTCGTTCTCCGAGGTTAATAAAAATAGGTCGCAAACACTAAGTATCTCTTCAATGGCTTCTTGCTTTCCTAAAAAACGAACATGATCGCACGTATTAAGCTCCCTACTCAGTTGTTCTGCGTTCGCACGCTCAGGTCCATCGCCAATCATTAGCAATTTTGCTGGCCTTGTTTCTAAAATCTTTCCAAAAATGTGCATCACATCTTCAACACGTTTCACCTTTCTAAAGTTTGAAGTGTGAGCTATGATAGGCTCGTCAAATGGAGATATGGCCTTGCGGAAATGATCTTTCTTCTTCTTTGCAAAACGTTCAAAATCAATGAAGTTGGGAACTACGGCAATATCTTTGGTTATTGCAAAATGCTCATAAGTCTCTTCTTTTAATGATTGAGATACGGTGGTAACAATATCACTTTCATTAATTGAATACGTAACTACGGGCTCGAAGGTTTTATCCTTGCCTACCAAAGTTATATCGGTGCCATGCAGCGTAGTGATAACGGGAATGTTAATCCCCTTTTGTCGTAATATTTGCTTTGCTAGCACCGCTGCCGATGCATGTGGAATGGCATAATGGACATGCAGCAAATCTAGCTTTTCAAATTGCACTACATCCACAAGTTTGCTTGTTAATGCGGTTTCGTATGGTGGAAAGTCGAAGAGTGGATATTTTGAAATCATCACCTCATGATAAAAGAGGTTTTCGCTAAAAAAGTCTAAGCGAGCCGGCTGCTGGTAGGATATAAAATGAACTTTATGATTCTGCCGAGCAAGAGCTTTTCCTAATTCGGTTGCCACCACACCACTACCACCAAAGGTAGGATAACACACAATTCCGATATTCATTTTTTTAGCTTCGATATTAATTATGCAAAGGTAGTTACAATTTAACTTGTACCATCGCAATATATGGAACTATTTGTGTTAAATTAAAAAGCTGTTTTATCCTTTATGATAAAACAGCTTTTTATAAGTAGGAGCTGGATTATAATCCGTCAAACTTAACTTCTCCATTGGTCATGGTCCAAGTTTCTCCGGTATTATCTTCTTCTAATGTTCCTGAAAATGTTGCGGCGATGCTAAATTTCCCTTTTTGTGTGCCACTAGTACCATTGGTACTTAACTGTGTTGGCGTGAAGGCTGAAACTTGAAAAGAACCAATAGTGGAAGAGCTTTGAAATCCAGTCTTGATATTTACTAACTTTACAAAAACAGCACTTGTTGAGAATGGCTTATTGCCAGTATTCTTATCGTCAAGTCTAATTTGAACTAAAGTATCGCCTGTCGATTTATCGGCCATATCCAAAGATGCATAAATGACACTTGATGTAGTTTCACTGTATTCGTAGGTTTGAACAAAGTTTTTGGCTTTGCTGTAGATAAATGTTTTGTTGGTGATGCCGGGGCCATTAAGCGTAAACTTAATGTAATTCATGGTTGGTGCCGGGTCTGGTGTCGGCGTTGGTGTAGGATCAGGTGTGGTTTTCTTTTTACATCCGGCGAAAACTACCAGAAATAAAATTGATGCGTAAAGAACTTTTTTCATGTTGAGGGTTGACTTAATTTTCTGTAAAAATACTTTTTGTTTTTATAAAACCATAAGAATCTGATTTTTTTTTAAAGCACGAAAGAAAGATGAAGAGTGCAACCCACTAGAATAGAATGACTTATGGGGCAGTGTAAAAATAAAATCAATCCGCAATATCACCTCTTAATTGGCGATAACGCTTTCGCGCATCAACGGTATACATGCTACCGGGATACTTGAGAATGAGCTCTTCATAATAACGTTTTGCTTTTTCTGGGTCTGGCAAAGTTTTATCATAAATCTGTGCGATTTCCCAAAGTGCGTTATCGGCCAGAATATCATCTGCTGCCATGTCAAAAACTTTTAAATAATATTCAAGCGCTTTCTGGTATAGGTGTTGCTTAGCCATGAGTTTGCCTTTTTCAAAATAGATATCATCACGCAGGCTATGCATCGGAAATAAAATCGAAATGCTATCTAGCTTTAAAATCGCATCGTCGTACTTATTTTGATAAATCAGCAGATCGGCGGCAGCATACATTTCTAAAGGGTCATAATTACTGTCAACGGTATTGTCTTGTATTAATAAACTTAAGTCAATTGCATTGTTCGAAATAAGTTGGCTTGTGGCTGTTTTTAAAATATCGAGTTGGGCCTGCGACCAAATGAAGTCGCCTTGATAGAAGCTTAGTTTTGCATTTCTGAATTTGGCTTCTTGCCCCAATGGATCTTCTTTAAAGTCTTTATCTACCTGACCATAAAGCAAGGCGGCTTCCCACTCATCTCCATCTAAAAGTTTAATATCACCGAGCATTAATTTACATTCCGCTTTAAAGGTGTTGCGTACGTTCCCCAAGAGCAATATCTTACTTAATAAATCAGAGGCTCCATTTTTATCGTCGAGATAGAAGGCTTCTAGCTCAGCAAGATCTTTCATGATTTTTGAGGTGCTCTCATTATATTCAAACTCTGTCAAAAAGCTAAGGTACTCTTGCTTCAGAAGCAACAAATTAGCATTGGTATAATTCCCAGTGTAAAATGTTTTTTTTGAGGAGGTGGAGAGTAATCCTTCACGAGCGAATAAATAATTTACCTTGTATTTCCCTAAATCGCTTACATATTGGTAAATGGTGTAGGCGGCGTTAAATGCATTATTTTCTATGCAAAGCTTGGCCAAACGCATACATTCATCGCCTTGCGAATCTGTTCTTTTGTCAATTGCTTTGGCTTGAATAAATGCGGCATCCCAGTTTTTTTGCTGTACCAGTAGCCATTCGAATAACTCAACATAGATTATCTTATCTGGGTTGTTATTCGATTTTTTGTTGATGGCGTTTTTTAAAGCTTCAAAATCTTTGGGTTGTGTTAAATAACCTTGCAGCATGTTCTGAACATAATCAAGCATGCCTTCGTTGTAATCCAATAAGTTGAGGAACTCATTTATAATACCTTCTTTATCATTTGATGCAGCATATAAACTGGCCATTTCACGTTGAAATAGATTTTCATTTTCTAACTTGGTTCTTGCTGTGATGTATGTTTTTCGAGCATAATCATAAAGCTCACGGTGAAAAAATCCTGCAGCAATTAGTTGATAGTAAATCGCCTCTTTTTTCTTTTCGTTAATAAGTTTTAAAAAATATTCTTCGGCTTTTTCTGTTCGTGCTGCTTGAATCAATATCCATCCTTGGTCTATGGCATAATTATAATTGCCATCAAATTGTTTCATTTGCTTTTTAGCAATTCGTAGGGCATCATCATATTTTTTTAATGCCAATAAGGACTGGAGATAATTTTCATAAATCTCATCATCGTGTTTTTTTAAATAAACTTTATCATAGAGAAAAACCGCTTTATCAAATTCGCCATTCTGGTAATATTGTTTTGCAAGTATTTCATCTTGAGCAAATAAACCCAAACTCACAAAAAGAATAAGTATCAATACGAAGAATCTCATGGTTATTTAAAAAGGCTAAAGGCCGTGGTGCTTATTTACCAATCGCTAAGGGTTTTATTGAAAATGGCCTGTGTGATTTTTTCACTTATTATTCCAATAAGTTGTTGCTCCACACTTGTTAAGCTTTTTTCACTTGCAAATTCAGCAAATTGAGTAAAGGTTTCATTGAAATTGTTTTTTGGTATTTTTTTATTTTCAAATTGAATTTGAACGGAAATTTTCAATTGGTTTTGTGATGCTTTTTGCCCTGCTTGCAAAGCCACAGGCTCTACCGCATAACTTGTAATAACACCTTTAATATCAAAATCACCGTCGTTTGGAACAATATCTAAGCGTGTTTCAGAAAGATATTTTTGACGAAGCTTGTCTGTAAGCTGTTGACTTAACTGCGGAACAACAATACTGGCTTTATTTTGAATGTAGGCTATAGAGATGCTTTTGATTTCGGCCGGAATATTTCCTTCTTTAAAGGAATAGCGTACATACTTACAGCTAACAAAAGCATATAGTACAACAATTAAAATTAAGAACCTACCAGCCATAATTATAGAATAGCGAAGATAATGAATCCTGCTTTTTATGGCAGATGTTTTACAATTTTTTGCAAATAAATAATTTTATGCTGCAAGCATAAGTTACACTTTGCCTAGTCTTGATATATAAGGACCTTTTTTTGTTTGGCATTTAAGGTATTCATTTTTAGATATTTTGCCTTCTGAACCAATGGGACATAAAAAACCATGTTTTGTCCGGCGATTAAATAATTACGTGTTATTTTATTCCATCGCTTTAAGTCGTTCGCCGTGCAATCGAAAAGATCGGCAATGCCATAAAGGTTATCACCACTTTTTACAGTATAATATACGGCTGCCTTTTTTGCTGCCCCTGCTGCCCCTGCTGCTACTGGCGGGCGCCTTACTATGTCAGAATCATGCAAAATTGTGGGTGCGTCAGTTAAAGGTCGCATTGCCTCAAGGTTTGGATAATTCTGTAGCAAGGAATCAAATTTAGTTTTATACCCAATTGGAATTAATAAGCTATGAGGGGCCTCATTGTAAGGCACCGTCTCAAGTTTATAAATGGGGTTTAAGAGGTGCAAATCGGTTTGGTCGATGCCAGTTTTTGCTGCGATGTGTTGAAAGCTCATCTTGCGGAAAATATCGATGGTGTCGGCCAAGTAAGGCTTGTAATAGTATTTTACTTTGATGTTAATGTCCTTTTCTTTATAGAAACTAAAAAGGTAAGAGGCTGCTGTTAATTCATTGATAAAGCGTTTTTCACTTGGGGATAGATCACATTCTATGCCAGCATAGGTTTTACCATTTTCGGCTTTATAAATATGCTGAAGTACGTTGGTAGGAGAAGTGCAAAATGCAAGAACTGCCAATTGCCAGTCATTAAATTCATGCTTTAAATCCACCAAATAATCCATAGCCGACTCAGTCGAGGTCGCAACATCATATCTCTCGTCGATGTAGCTATTCATAATTAAATCGTATTTACGTGCCACAGTATAGGGCATATTCCATATTCCTACTCGACCATCGTTGGCATTGCTTTCGTTAACATATCGGGTAATCACATATGGCAGATAGCATAAAACATGAGGCATTTTTTTTTCTTTTACCACCTTCTCAATGTAAGGCAAATATTTACTCGCCTGATAAATTAAATCGGATGATTTATTGTCATTATTCTCAAGAAGCGGAATCAAAAAGCGCAACATATCTTCATTAAAATCCATGGAAATGCTTGATTTTAAACCAGCAAGCCTTGTTTTTATTAAAAATGTATCCACTTGCGTGCCATAGGCTTTTCCTATGCAAATGCAAAATATTAATATGACGAAAACTCTCTTCATGGATTAGTAAAACGAAAAAAAGCGATTTTATTTTTTAAAGTGCACCGCTAGTTATAGTGTTGCATTGGCGAAGATAACTCAAAAGTAGGTCTAATTTTATAGCTTTGAACACATTTTTTATTCCGTTCATTACATGTGTCTCTTTGAATAGTCAGCATCTTCTTCAGGTACTCTCGTTTTTTTGTATTTTCGCACCTCCTATGCCAAAGCCATTAAGAATTTACAATACGCTATCTCGCACCATCGAAGATTTTAAACCTTTGCACGAAGATAAAGTTGGTATGTACGTTTGTGGTCCAACGGTATATAATTACCTGCATCTTGGCAATTGCCGAACCTTTAGCTCTTTCGATATTATCTTTCGATTTCTTACCTATTGCGGGTATAAGGTAAGATACGTTCGCAATATCACCGATGCAGGACACCTTGAAGGAGATCGTGATGAGGGCGATGATAAATTTGCTAAGCGGGCCAAGTTAGAGCAACTCGAGCCAATGGAAATTGTTCAGAAATATACCCAGTATTTTCATGATGTGATGCGCGAATTTAATTGTTTGCCACCCAGCATCGAGCCTACAGCTACAGGTCATATCATCGAACAAATTGAGTTGACAAAACAGATATTAGCAAATGGCTGGGCCTATGAGGTGGAGGGGAATATTTATTTTGATGTTGCGAAATATAGCCAAGATAACAACTATGGTGTTCTCAGCAATCGTAATTTAGCCGATTTATTGGATGGCACACGAGAGCTGGGAGGCCAAGATGAGAAGCATGGACGGCTGGATTTCGCGCTCTGGATTAAAGCCAAGCCCGAACATCTTATGCAATGGCAAAGTCCGTGGGGTATGGGATTTCCTGGTTGGCATATTGAATGTAGTGCGATGAGTCAAAAATATTTGGGACAACAGTTCGACATTCATGGTGGTGGAATGGATTTAATTGCAACGCATCATACCAATGAGATAGCCCAAAATTGTGCCTGCAGTGGCACCGGGCCAGCAAGATATTGGATGCATACCAACATGCTTACTGTTAACGGAGTTCGAATGAGTAAAAGTGCAGGCAATGGCTTTTTACCCGATGAGTTGTTTAAAGGCACGCACCCCTTGCTTGAAAAAGGATATAGCCCAATGAGTGTTCGTTTCTTTATGTTACAAAGTCACTATCGAAGCACTCTCGATTTTAGCAACGAGGCCTTGCAAGCAGCCGAGAAAGGTTATGCTAGGCTTATGAGCGCCATGAAATTAATAGATACGCTGAAAACAGACGGAGATGCATCTGCCTATATTCAAGAACTGCGAAATAAATGTGAATTTGCTATGTGCGAAGATTTTAACACGCCCATTGCTATCGCCCATTTGTTTGAAGGTGTTACATTTATTAATAATGTGAACGATGGAAGAGAGAAGATATCTGTAGCTGATAAAACAGCATTAAAAAAACTTTTTTATGACTTTGTTTTCGATATTTTTGGATTGAAAGAAGAGTTAGGATCTAACAACGAAACCCTTTCTGATGTAGTGAAAATAATATTGGAGCAACGGGCAGACGCCAAGGCTAGAAAGGACTTCGCTTCAAGTGATGCCCTGCGCGATAAACTATTGGCTGCAGGTATCGTAATTAAAGACAGTAAAGAAGGAACAACCTTCACGGTGGTTGGTTAATATTACATATATTTGCGTTATACTGTATTCTTCTTTTTTATTAAAACAAAGTTAGATTCCATGAATAAACAAAATTTAATTCGCACCATCATTATTACGTTAGTTGTTAATGCTGTTTTTGTTTACATAAGCTATTTAACGGATAAGGCATTCAAACTTTCTACACTGCATATATTCTTTGGCATACTGCCAATAGTTTTATATTTCAGAAAGGTAAATTTTACTATTTTCTAATAAAGCCAAGAAAGGAAAATTTTACAACGGAGCGAAATAAGCATACGCACTTTAAGTGATCAATATTTTACTTCCTATTTTGTTTCTTGAACGTTTTATTAAGCGCACAACTATTTTACCTTCCCTAAAATTTCACGAGACGTTTTTAAGACAAGAGCTCGAGGTAAAAAACCTACTGCACGTGACATAATATTATTCAATATTCCATGTATTGCTATTGTTTTCCCATTTAGCATTGCGGCATAGCCGTATGCGGCAACCGATTTCGAAGTTGGTATTTTTTTCCCATTGAATAGCTCACTTTTCTCCATGGCTGCTGCAGTTTGAAAGCCGCTTTCGGTGGCTCCTGGGCAAAGTGCCGTGGCGGTAATTCCACTGCCAACTATTTCATTGCTTATTGCTTCTGTAAAGCTTAATACGTAGGCTTTGGTGGCGCAATATACCGCCATGGTTGGTCCAGGTTGGAAAGCGGCTGTAGAGGCGACATTCATGATTTTACCACTTCCACGCAGAAGCATATCGTGCACGTAAAGCTTTGTAAATTGCGTTAACGTGGTAATGTTCAAATGTATCATCTGCGCTTCCTTATTCCAATCTGTTTCCGAGAACATGCCAAAGTCGCCAAATCCAGCATTGTTTATGAGGTAGTCAATTTGGATATTATTGCTTTTTATTTCATCATATACCTCTTGGGCAGAATCTACAACTGAAAGATCTTTTCCAATGGTATATACATCTACCTTGTATTCATTTTGAAGTGTTGCTTTTAGCTCATCAAGCTTGTACTTATTGCGCGCTACTAAAACTAAATTTCCTCCTTTGGAGGCATGAAGTATTGCTAATTCTAATCCAATACCATTAGAAGCGCCTGTTATCAATGCCGTGTTGTTCATTTTATTTTTTTTTATTTGTTGTGGTTGTTTTATGATGATGATTTGCTTGACTTTTATTAAGTTTTGTACTAGATCAAATTAACGAAAAGGTTCGGTATTAAAAAAATAAATTAGGTGAGGCAATTTATTTTAAAGGAAGTACAAGTCAAATAGCATGTTCACCATGTTTCATTTAATGAATTTCAACGATTAATTCACTTTATTTTTCTCTCCGTTTTTTTCCATTTAATGGAAGGGAATTGATTTGTGATTTGAGATTCAGAAGGGTTTCTTACCTTGCTTAATTTACCTTCGTTAAAAAGTTTTGCAGAAACAGTTGGCCAATTCGGGAATTCCATATCCTCTTGAGTCCAATGGTGATAGGATGCCTCATTACACCATTTGGGAAGCTTTTGCATGGCATTACGATGTGACGTTGAACCTCTAAATTCTCTCATCGAGGTTTCGTCCTTCCATAAGGTAACAGTCCAAAAGGTTAGTTTCTTATCAATTAATTCCTTGCCATGTATTAAGCCTTTTGATTTTAATAATTCTCTTACCGATGCCTCATTGGCTCTCATAAATGGAATTAAATAAAGGATTGATTTGACGCGAAGTCGGGTAACAGAAACAAAAGGCATGTTTTTTTCCTGTAAAAATAATGTTTCTAATCATATCAAGCAAATGTAAAAAAACAAGCCACACAATAATATAAGGCTTTTTTCTGAGCTTAAATACAATCTGTTTTCGAAGCGATTTTGGGGTGAGTTGAAGATTTAAATTAGGCTGAATTCTCTTTTAACGTAGCTTTTAGTGCATTACATCAAAATACTTTATTTGGGTTAATCTTCCTTAAATAATTTTGTAATTTTGAATATATGTATGACAATCTATTAAAATATTGTTCTAAATTCATTCAATTTAAAGCGTTGGACATAGAAGCGATTCAGTTCAATTTCAAGCCTATATTAATAAAGCGTAATGACTTCTTATTAAAAGAAGGCAATATGTGTGATTTTATTGCCTTTGTAAATTCAGGCGTTGTTAGGCACTATCATTTAAAAGATGGCAAAGAAATTACCTGTGACATTACATTGCATAATAATTTTATAACCGATTTTAAAAGTCTCACACAAAACATACCTTCAAATTATTATTTTCAAGTTCTTAAGGACGCTGAGTTATTTGTGATTTCAAAAAGTGACTTGTACAGACTCTATGCAGAAAACAGAAATATTGAATCTTTTGGACGAATAATGGCGGAGCACGTGGCACAGAGAACAATAGATATAGCTATGTCGTTATCATCCGAAAAGCCCGAAGCAAGGGTTGAAAAGTTGATTAAGCAAAGACCTGATTTATTTCAGGAAGTACCACAGCGTTATTTGGCTAATCTTTTAGGTATAAGTCCTGAAAGTTTGAGCCGAATTAGAGCAAGGCGAAAATCTTAACAATAGTCAACAAAAAATAGATGTTCTTCGATTGAACTTTGTGCCATTAATAATTAAAAATTAGCACAATGAAAAAGTCCCTTTTAATCGTAACAGTTGTTTTAATAACAACATGTCTTTTCGCACAAGATAAACCTAGTTTCTTTCAAAGTCAAATCTTAGGCAAGGGCAAGAATCAATTTCCTTTGCAATTAAGCTTTGACGCTTATCCTTTTTTATTCCTTTCAAATGGTGGCGGTGGAAGCATTGGGCTTGAATTTGGTAATTGGCAAGTTGGAGCAATTGGTTTTAGTGTAGCGCCACCAGACTATATCAAAATCACATTCTTTCAGAATGCAAACGATATCAAAGTAAGTCGCAACAATGCTGTAGAAGTTTTCGCAAACTATTATTTGCGAAAAGATAGAAAAGGCATTTATACAGGAATAATGGGTGGTCCAGAGTGGTTTATGTTAGAGGATAAAATAAGTGGAGCCAAAGAAACCATAGTAAAAAGTTACGTTGTTCCTAGAATGGGAATAAGGGTTTTTCCTTTTAAAAAGATCTTTTATGCGGATGCAAGTTTTGGTTGGAGTTTCAATGTAAGTGGCAAAGAGACAGAAACATTGGGGCAAACCAATTTCAATGCATCAGCAGGTGGATTCATTTATTTTCTTCAAGTTGGCGCAAGATTTGACTTGAAATAGGAATTAGGTGATGCTTTTCCAAGCAAAACCGACCAATTCAGATGTTCTATTTCGTGATTAAAATTTATAATTCGCCAAAATTCATCAATTTGGTTTGTTTTGACGGAATATAAAATTAGCCAAAGCATGTAAACACAAAAAAAGCCCCACATCATTGTGAGGCTTTCTCTTCTGTTGCTCCCCTTACAGACGAAAGATGCAACTTTCATGCGATGATTGAGTATATAATACTCTATAAAACAAATAGATAATAATTTGTAGGGGTGTTTATTTTGCTGGACTAGTGAGATTTAATTTTAGGTTTAATTTTAGGTTTCTCTAATTTGTTTTGCAAAAAAGGGATTTTATATTATAATTGTTCTCGTTTATTAAAAAATATAAAAAAATAATACTATTTATGTTCATATTGAAACCCTTTTTAGATTCAAAAGCAAAAGTGAGAACATACGCACCAACTAATGGAATAATTGGATGGTATTCGTTTAATGGAAATGGTATTGCCGATTTTAAAATATAGCGAAATAGATAAAATCTCAATTTAAGAACCTGTATAAAATAAAATCAATATGATAAATACTTCGAAAATAATTATGGCACTTCTTTTTATTATAGCAATTAATGGATGTGAAAAATCTTGCGATGAGAGCCTGAGACTCGGTGAAATTGTGCAAATACCTATTCAATTCAATGGTTTTAGTACTTCGGAAATAGACAATATTTTAGTATACAGAATTGACAATGCTAATACGAGCCCAGTTGACACTTTCTTATTGAGAGACATTCTCTGGGCAAATAAGGCTCGTTCCGCAAATGAAATTATTACTGATAGGCAATTCAGTAAAACCCAAAATCGGTTTGGACGCTATGACAGCTATTTTAATAATTGCACTATCATACTTGATTGGTATACAGGAAAAGACTCGCTTTTAAACTTTGAAATTAAAAAGTCGCAGGAGAAAATTAAAGGTTGCCACGAAAATGACCCGAATGTAAGAATAGACAAATTTTCATTTGTTCACAGAGGTAAGACTATTTCTAAAGATGAATCAATTCAAATAGAAAAGTAATTTCGAATCGTTCAACCTCCAATCCCTGCCGAAAACAAACACCTTTTCATATACTCTAAGCATTCTCAATAAAAAGCTCGTATACTTCTGTGAGCATCATAAATCACCGATGGCAATAACAAGATTGTGCGAGTAACTTTTAATCTATTCAGATAATTCAGAGCTTGCACCTAAAAAGTGCAAGCTTTTTTTTGGAATTAAGATTTACCCTTAATTGAAAATATAACCATCTGTATTTGCTTAAATATCTACTATTTACAAGGTACTAAAGAGGTTGAAAATGAAAAAATCCACTCGGACATGAGTGGATTTTCGTTTTGCTCCCTGACCTGGGCTCGAACCAGGGACCTAGTGATTAACAGTCACTCGCTCTAACCAGCTGAGCTATCAAGGAGTATGCTGGTATCCCTTTAGATTTTTAAAGGAGTGCAAAAGTATGAAATACTCTGAAAATAAAAAATATCTTTGCAAAAATATTTTTATGAGTCTATTAAGTATCGGTACGGTAGCCTTCGACGCTATCGAAACTCCATTCGGCAAAACAGATAAGATTATTGGTGGTGCAGCAACGTATATCTCGCTTTCAGCATCTTATTTTACTAAAAACCTAAATCTAGTAGCCGTTGTTGGTGAAGATTTCCCCCAAGAATATATTGCTCTTTTAAATGAAAAAGGAGTGAATACTGAGGGCCTACAAATTAAAAAGGGTGAGAAATCATTCTTTTGGAGTGGGAAATACCATACCGACATGAACGGTCGCGATACGCTTATCACCGAACTTAACGTGTTGGCCAACTTCGATCCAATTATTCCTGATAGCTATCAAAATTGCGAATACCTTATGTTGGGTAACTTAACACCAATGGTGCAGGAAATGGTTACACAACGCATACAAAATCGCCCTAAGCTGGTTGTGCTCGATACCATGAACTTCTGGATGGACGTGGCTCTCGATGATTTAAAACGCGTGCTGCAGAAAATAGATGTGCTTACTATCAACGACGAAGAGGCGCGCCAACTTAGTGGAGAACATAATTTGCTAAAGGCTGCTCGGAAGGTGTTGTCGATGGGTCCGAAAACACTTATTATTAAAAAGGGCGAACATGGTGCCTTGCTTATTAATGATACTGATATGTTTTATGCTCCTGGCTTGCCTTTGGAAGATGTATTCGACCCAACTGGTGCCGGCGATACTTTTGCTGGCGGCTTTATTGGCTATTTGGCAAGTACCAACGATGTGAGTTTTGAAAACATGAAACGTGCCATTATTTACGGCTCTGCTATGGCCTCTTTCTGCGTTGAGAAATTTGGAACTGAGAATCTTCTTAACCTAAATTCTGAGATGATTGCTGATCGTGTAGCGCAGTTCGCTCGCCTGGTGAAATTCTAAGGCGCCAATCGCTCTATTTTCCAATTTCCAAACTCTCTTTTATAGCATATCCGGTCGTGAAATCGACTTGATCGGCCTTGCCAAAATTCTATTACCTCTGGTTTTACGAGGTAACCACCCCAATTTTCAGGGAAGGGAACCGTATTGTTACTATAAAGTGCCGTTTTTTCAGCATGAAGTTGTTCTAATGCGTCTTTGCCTTGTATTACCTTGCTCTGTGGTGAAACCAAGGCGCTTACTTGACTCTGAAAAGGTCGGGAATAAAAATAGGAGGCGCTCTCTTCCCGACTGATTTTTTCGATAGCTCCATCTACACGCACTTGGCGCTCAAGCTCATGCCATAAAAAAACCAAGGATGCTAAAGGATTTGAAGCAATTTCAATGCCCTTGCGACTGTCGTAGTTAGTGAAAAAAATAAATCCAGATTCAATAACGCCTTTCAATAAAACAATGCGTGCCGATGGCTTGGCGTTGGCTGAGCAAGTGGCTAAGGTCATGGCATTGGGTTCTGGCACTTCAGCTTTCAGAGCCTCCTCAAACCACAATCTAAACTGATCCAAAGGATCAGCTTTTACATCACCTTCTCTTAAGGTCTCCATTTTATAGTCTTTACGCATTTTTGAAATATCCATAGCCATTGCAATTATTATTGAATTTCTTTCCTTGCAAAGTTAAGGATGTAAATGAGGTCAAAAAGCTAATTTTTGCGTTCATGATGAAAGTCAAATAAACTGCAGTTTGTCGTCATGTGCAATTGTTGCCTATTTTCCCGTTTCTTTGCAATGTAATCACCATTATGAAAGTAATAATATTCTCAGCCCCTAGTGGTGCCGGCAAAACAACCATTGTAAGGCATCTACTGGGTATTTCTGAATTTAATTTAGCCTTTAGCATCAGCGCATGCACTCGGCCACCTCGCCTGCATGAGGTGAATGGTGTCGACTACTATTTTATTTCTATCAATGAATTTAAGGAAAAGCTCCATAACAAAGAGTTCTTGGAATATGAAGAGGTTTATACTGATATATTTTATGGCACGTTAAAAAGTGAGGTGCAACGCTTGCACGATGAAAACAAAGTGGTGATTTTTGATGTGGACGTGAAGGGTGGACTTAATATTAAAAAATATTTTGGCGATAATGCGTTGTGTGTATTTGTCAAGCCACCTTCGTTGGAAGCATTGCAAACTCGACTGCTTCAGCGAAGTAGCGAAAACGAGGAGAAGTTAAAAATGCGTCTTGGTAAGGCCGTTTACGAAATGCAATACGAGAAGTTTTTTGATCAAGTACTTGTCAACGATAATCTTGAACACGCTTTACAAGAAGCAGAAAAAATTGTTGCAAATTTTATTAAAAAATGAAAATAGGTCTCTATTTCGGATCCTTTAATCCTATTCATAACGGGCATCTTATTGTTGCACAACAGCTGTTAGAACAAGCTGGCCTAGATAAAATTTGGTTCGTGCTTAGCCCTCAAAACCCGTTCAAGCAAAACTCGGAGTTACTCCATGAGAATAGCCGGTTGCTGATTCTGGAAAGGGCCATAGAAGGGAATCCTAGTTTTGAAGTTTGTGATGAAGAGTTTCGTTTGCCACGCCCATCCTACACGATAGATACGCTGAATCACCTCGCATTAAAATATAAAGAGCACACGTTTTGGGTGATTATGGGTAGTGATAACTTAGAACATTTTACGGCCTGGAAGAACTATGAAGATATATTAACTAATTTTAAAATAATAGTGTATTCGCGTGGTGCTGTTGATGAGAAGTGGGAACATTATAAAAATCTACTGCTATTTGATGCTCCTTACATTCACATTTCGGCCACGTATATTCGGCATCTTGTAAAACAAGGGAAAAGCATCCGCTATCTTGTTCCTGAGCAGGTAGAAGAAGAAATTAAAAAATGCTTCGAGTAGTTCTTTGTCTTTTTTAGGCTGCAATTACGCAAACTGCTCTAAAAGCTTTCCGCTACTATCTAATACCTCCTTATGCAAAGAGTTGCCATGGCTGTCCATGGTGCATATAGCTTGAAACTTCTCTACGCGCAATTTCCACATGGCTTCGGGTGTGCCAAATTCTAAGCATCCCACATCGAGCACTTCTTTTATACATTCGGCATAATACTGCGCAGCACCACC
The DNA here is from genome assembly GCA_903850915.1 of uncultured Bacteroidota bacterium. Classification (GTDB taxonomy): domain Bacteria; phylum Bacteroidota; class Bacteroidia; order UKL13-3; family UKL13-3; genus CAINMV01. The sequence goes on along the minus strand of CAINMV010000030.1, from coordinate 28,927 downwards.
GATGGCATTCAAATAAATCCCTCCGTGATCCTGAAGTCCTTTTAAAGTCTTCGGACCCATACCACCTTTGCCCATCACAATGCGCGCACCAGTTTTCTTCATCACATCGGCCTGGTAAGGTTCCTCACGCGACGAAGTGGTAGGTCCAGCTGCTGTAATTTTCCATTTTCCGCTTTCATCTTTATTTATTACTGGACCGCAATGGTAAATTACCGCACCGTTCAAATCAAAAGGGGCATCGTGCTCCATAATGTGATGGTGCATGGCATCGCGCCCGGTGAACATTATTCCTGATATTTCAACAATGTCTCCAGCTTTAATTTTGCGAATGTCGGCCTCACTTACGCCTTCTTCGGTGATATTTAAACTTATAATTTCTTCAGATTTTGAATCCGATGGGCTATACATTTTTTTGGGTTCTCTATCGTCACGATATTGCCATTTTAAAATTTCGCCGGTGGTGGCATCTAGCTCAACACCAAGCCTGCGATAGGCCCAGCAGTTATAGGCTACGCTCACAAAGAAGGAAGCGGGTAGGCGGTTGTTTTTGCCAATTTTACAGCCCAATAGTGTTACGTTTCCACCAAAACCCATCGTACCTATTTTTAATTTATCGGCATTCGCCATTACATAATCTTCCAAATCACGTAAAACCGGATCGGAATTCACATCGTCGGTTTCACGAAATAATTGTGCTTTGGCAAGGCTGTAGCCACTGGTGCGATCGCCACCGATTCCAACACCAATAAATCCGGCGCTACATCCTTGTCCTTGGGCTTGCCAAACGGCGTGCATAATACACTTGCGAATGCCATTAATATCACGTCCGGCTTTACCTAGGTGATCAAGTTCGCACGGCAAAGAATATTGAATGTTTTTGTTTTCACAGCCCCCACCTTTTAAAATTAATTTAACTTCAATAAAAGGATTACGCCATTGTTTAAAATGGACTACGGGTGTTCCTGGCCCTAAGTTATTGCCCGTATTGGCTCCGTCAATACAGTCAACACTGTTGGTGCGGAGCTTGCCATTTTTAGTGGCTAGTGCAATCTGCTCATAAATGGCTTCTTCAATAACAATTTGATCTGTGCCAACAGGCGTATGAATTTCGAAGGTTGGCATTCCTGTATCTTGGCATATAGGCCCTACATTTTCACAAGCCATATCAATATTGCGGGTGATGGTATTCATCGCAGTACCACTTTTACTTGACTTGTCTTCGTGGCTGTTGGCCAACTGAATACTTCGACGCACATCACTTGGCAAATTCGTGCTTGTCTCAACAATGAGTTGATATATACTTTGTTTTAGGCCTTGAATATTCATGTTACAAAACAACAAAATATTATTCTAGTTTTTAAATGGTACTTTGAGAAAATTCATGATAAAAATCAGACAATCTGATTGCCAAAACATTTGCGCCAACGAAAAGCAAAAGAAGGAGGCAATACGAGTAAAAAATATTTCCCTAATTTCGCCCCTTATCACATTAATATATAGATATGCTAAGAACACATACCTGTGGAGAATTAAGAATTGAACACATCAACCAAACTGTTATCCTTTGCGGGTGGGTTCAAGGGGTGAGAAATAAAGGAGCCTTGATTTGGATTGATTTACGCGATCGTTATGGTATCACTCAAATAACTATTGAATCGGAAAATACAGCATCGGAGATAGTCATGTTGGCTCGCGAACTCGGACGTGAATTCGTAATAAAGGTTTCAGGTAAAGTTTCGGAACGATATTCCAAAACCGACAAACTACCAACCGGCGAAATCGAAATATATCCGCAAGCCATCGAGATATTAAACCGAGCTCTTACGCCACCGTTTACTATCGAAGACGAAACTGATGGTGGGGATGAGTTGCGCATGAAATACCGCTATCTTGACTTACGTCGTAGCGAAGTGCGGACTAAATTACAGCTAAGGCATCAAGTGGCCAAAGCTACCCGTAGTTTCTTGGATACTCATGATTTTATTGAGGTGGAAACGCCTGTTTTAATTAAATCTACGCCTGAAGGAGCGCGCGACTTTGTGGTTCCATCGCGGATGAATCAAGGACAGTTTTATGCACTTCCACAGTCACCTCAAACTTTTAAGCAACTGCTTATGGTGGCGGGTTTCGATCGCTATTATCAAATTGTAAAGTGCTTTCGCGATGAAGATTTGCGTGCCGACAGGCAACCAGAATTCACACAAATCGATTGCGAGATGAGCTTCATCGAACAAGAGGATATTTTAAATATGTTCGAAGGGCTAGTGAAGCATTTGTTTCAAGAGGTGAAAAATGTTGTCATCGAAAAACTTCCAAGAATCACGTATAAGGAGGCTATGGATAATTATGGCTCAGATAAGCCTGACACGCGCTTTGGGATGCAGTTTTGTTATTTAAAAGATGAAAATATAAACGTCGTTGACGGCAAGAATTTTGTTGTTTTCGATACTGCCGAAAGTGTCATTGCTATTAATGTTTCGGGCGCCGCTTCGTATACGAGAAAGCAATTGGATGAACTAACAGAATGGGTCAAGGATTCGAAACGTGGCATGGGCGGTCTCATCTATATGCGTTGCGAAAATGGAACCTATAAATCCTCGGTCGATAAGTTCTATGCTTCTGAAGATTTGCAACAATGGGCGGATTGCTGCCACTCAAAAGAAGGCGATTTGATATTGGTGCTTTCGGGTAAAAAAACAAAAGTGCAAAAGGCGATGGGCGACTTGCGTTTGCTGATGGGCGAGCGCCTTGGTCTTCGCGATAAAAATATATTTTCACCACTTTGGGTAATCGATTTCCCTTTGTTGGAGTTTAATGAAGAAGATGGAAGATATTATGCTATGCACCATCCGTTCACTTCACCAAAACCTGAAGATATAGCTTTGCTGGAAAGCAATCCAGGTGCAGTTAGGGCTAACGCCTATGATATGGTTATTAATGGCGTTGAAGTAGGAGGAGGAAGCATCAGAATCTATAATAAAGAGTTGCAATCGCGTATGTTCGACTTGTTAGGATTTAGCAAGGAAGAGGCGCAGAATCAATTTGGATTTCTAATGAGTGCTTTCGAATTTGGAGCACCACCTCATGGAGGCTTGGCTTTCGGCTTCGACCGTCTTTGTAGTTTGTTCGGTGGTAGCGAAAGCATCCGCGATTATATTGCGTTCCCAAAAAATAATAGCGGTCGCGATGTGATGATTGATGCACCAAGTGTTATCGACGAAAAGCAATTGAAAGAGTTAGGAATTAAAATCTAAAGTAAAATGATAAAGTCGATTTGTATTTTCTGCGGTTCTAGTGTCGGTAATGATATTGTATACCGAAATGCTGCCATCGAGATGGGTGAATATCTCGCGAAAAATAATATTACCTTTGTATATGGAGGTGGTCGTATTGGGCTAATGGGTATTATCGCGAATACCGTGCTCGAAAACGGAGGAAAGGTAATTGGCGTAATCCCCAAGTTCCTGTCTACGCATGAAATAAAGCACGATGGACTAACCGAATGTTATGAGGTGGATGATATGCATACTCGTAAAACAATGATGTATAAGTTGAGTGATGCTTTTATTGCGATGCCGGGAGGTTTTGGAACACTCGATGAGTTTTTTGAAATTATCACATGGCACCAACTCGAATTACACAATAAGCCTGTCGCCATTTATAATGTTGCCGGTTATTTCGATGCCTTGCTGCAGATGATAAACAACATGCATCAAAAGAGATTTATCCCAGAGGATATTAATTCATATTTAAAACATTCTGATTCAATCGAGGAGTTAATGGCGTTATTGTATTAAGGAAGTTAATGCCTTTTCAAATTCAATTTTATTGCAACTCGTCGAAACTGTGCGCTTGTTTTTTTAATTCAGGTATTGCCATTTTAAGTATAAAAAACTTACCTTCGCACTGCCTTTCTTTAAAGGCGTCTATGGGGCAATATGATCGAATACTTTGGCACACAGAATAACCTGGTAACAAAACTCCCGGCATTAGAAAGAAAATGCTGGATAAACGTTACTGCGCCTACTGCCCAGGAAATAGATGTATTAACGCATCAATTTAAAATCCCTTCCGACATTCTTACCGACATCCTAGATACCGATGAGTCGGCGCGAATAGAGGTGGAAGGAAGGTATCTCATCATCATTGTTAAAATTCCGGTTTTAAATAACGACGATTCTCATATCCCATATATCACGGTCCCTCTAGGTATTCTTATATCAAACGATTATTTTATATCAATCAGTAACATTGAAAATGATGTTACCAATGATGTTATTCATAATCGAATTAAAAATTTCGATATGAGTAATAATAGGAGGTTCGTACTTCAAATGTTTCTCCGCATCAGCACCCAGTACCTTCGAAATTTAAAAGATATCAATCGAACCCAACGTGAAATAGAAAAGAAGATTAATATTTCGGTTAAAAACGAGGAGTTGCTGAAGCTCCTTGAAATGGAGAAGTCGTTAGTTTACTTCAGTACATCCTTAAAAAGCAATGAGCTTATGATGGAGAAGTTGAAGCGTAGCAAGTTTAGCAAGATGAACGATGAGGAGGATGATTTAATCGATGATGTTATTATTGAAAACCGTCAAGCAATTGAGCAAACCACCATACATACGAACATTCTGAGCGGAACCATGGACACCTTTGCAAGTATTATTAGTAACAATCAAAACGTCGTAATTAAAACATTAACCACAATTACCATTGTACTCATGATTCCTACATTAGTGGCCAGCTTTTATGGTATGAATATCGAGTTGCCCTATGAAAAAGGGCCTTATGCCTTCGTTATTGTGCTTGGCATCTCCCTTTTCTTGTCGGTGGTGGGGGTATTGTATTTTCGAAAAAAAGATTTATTCTAATAGCGATACAGGAACGGCATCCTTGCTAAACTTAGAATTCCAATTAATTCCAACAATCTATTATGATTCTTATTGTTGAAGAAATACATCCTGCTTTGATGGAGGCGCTTAGTTTACAAGAAATCCCGTTTCTTTATCAACCTCAAATCACCAAAGAGGAGGTTTTAAACTCTATTGCGTCATTTAAAGGTATAGTGGTTCGTAGCAAATTTTACATTGACAAGGATTTTATCGATTCCGCAACGTCACTGCGTTTTATAGCACGCGCAGGAAGCGGCACCGACACCATCGATGCCGAATATGCCAAACAAAACGGAATTGAGCTAATACATGCCCCTGAAGCTTTATGCGATTCGGTTGCTGAACATACTCTTGGTTTGATTTTAACTTTAAAACATAAAATTACCGCCGGCAACCATCAAATTCGTAATTATGTTTGGAACAGAGAAGCTAATAGAGGGGTTGAAATTAAAGGGTCAACGATTGGCATCATTGGCTATGGCCATACAGGAAGCGCTGTTGCGAAGAAACTAAGTGGTTTTGGAATGAAAGTCCTAGCCTACGACAAGTATAAAATTCCGCAGCAAGCAAAGGATGGTTCTTTTTTTTTCGATGCATATGCAACGTCATGCGATTTGGAAACGATTTATGAGCAATCAGATATTCTCACCCTACATATTCCACTTACAATGGAAACAATGGGGTGGGTGAATAAGCAGTTCTTTGATGAGTTTAAAAAGTCAATAACTTTCGTGAATTGCGCTCGCGGGAAGATTGTGGTTACGACCGATTTGGTGGCTGCACTGCAACAGGGTAAGGTAATCGGGGCCGCCTTAGATGTTTTGGAGCAAGAGCCACCTTTGAACGCCCATATGAATTCTATAGGGTGGTTCAACGAGTTACAAGCCATGGACAATGTTGTTTTAACACCTCATGTTGCCGGATGGAGTGTTCAGAGTTACGAACGCATAAGTAAAGTTCTAAGTCAGAAAATCATTGCATTTTTAAACCATGAAAACAATTAGTCTCATTATTTCTGAGTAGGTGGGGTGTATATAAGAAAAATAATGTTAATTGCACTGATAAATAATTATGAAATTAACTTTTTTTACTTGATTTAATTTAATAAAATTGCCAAGTCAAAAGGACTGTATTAAACTTAAAAGATTTTATATGAATAAGGTTTACTTCTCTAACAAAAAGGCACTCATCATCATTGCCTTTCTATTTTCCGCTTTTTCCTCCTTTGCCGACGGCTCCATTCGGGGTTTTGTGAAGGATGCAAAAACGAATATTCCCTTATTTAGCGTGCAGGTTGTGGCAAAGCTTAATGGCGTTTATAAAGGCGACGTGTATACCGACGACAAAGGGTTCTACGATATTAAGTCGCTTCCTTCTGGTGTATATTCTTTAACCTTTATTGGTGATGATGATTATGTAGAATTAACCCAAGATGGAATAAAGGTAAACGACGACCAGGTTACAGACATGAAGTCGACCTTACTTCCGAAAAAACTTCTTGGAGGTACAACAAGAGAAGTTATTATTCAGCATATAAAAAATCCACCCTTAAAGCAAGGTGAGATAGGAACCCATATCAGTAGCACCTCGGCTCAAAAACAAGGAGCTACAAGTTTAAATAAATTGGTAGGTACTACTGCTGGTGTTTATACTAAAAATGGAGGAACGCCATCTTTCTTAGGTTCTCGTGCCAATCAAACAGGATATTTTATCAACGGCGTTAAGGTAATTGGTTCTATCCCATTGATCCCAGATGCTTTAAATGATGTGTCAGTTATTACAGGTGGTGTTCCTGCACAATATGGTGACTTTACAGGTGGTGCCATCAACTTATCGTTTAAGTCCCCAACCCTTGCCTATGTAAATCTATTCGATTACTCGAATTCGATGATGTTCGATCGTTACAACTATCAGCAACTACAAGGTTACTTTTCAGGGCCACTGAAGGTTATCAACAAGCAAGATCCAGGTAAAGAACGCGTAATTTTAGGTTACACCTTGGGTTTCTCGGCCATGCATGCTCGCGATGGCAACCCTTCTGCCATTCAATTATATAAGCTCAGTGACGCAAAATTGGCTGAGTTGGAATTGAAGCCTAACTCACCAAGTCCAACAGGCGACGGATTAGTGCCAAGTGCTAGTTATATTAACAAAAAGGACCTCGAAAAAATCAGTTATAAATTAAACGCGGCCAGTACTAGCTTATCTTATATTAGTACCTTAACGTTTCAACCTACAAAAAATATTAATATTCAAGTGGGTTTAAATGGTGGCTATAGCCGTGGATCCAATTATAGTTTCACGAGCTCTCTTTTTAATTATAGAAACGCCTCAGAAAGCACTAGCTCAACTAATCGTATTAGTGCAAGCTTAACACATAAATTGAAATCGGGTGGCGATAAAAAGGATGATAAGGAGAAGGACAAATCTATTGTAACCGACGCTTTATATACCGTGCGCTTAGATTACACCGTGGTTTCAGGAACAAATTATGATCCACGCCATGATTTTAACACATGGGAATATGGCTACGTAGGACAATTTAATTCATATAAAGCACCAAACTTCCGTTATGTTGACAATGGATTAAATGGACCGCGTACTACGTTTGTTGATCAAAATGGCAAAACGGTAGAATTAAGAAATTATATCGAGCAAAATGGCTATATGGATACAGCATTGCGTTTCGTGCCTAGCGACCTGAATCCTATTTCTTCAAATTATACCCAACAAGTATTCAACGAGTATGGACGTTTAGTAAGAAATGCCAATGCCGTTCAAGCGTTGGGAGGACTTATGAATGGCGATGCACCAGGTTCTGTTTATAGTATGTGGAGCAATGTGGGAGCTTACCCTACAGGTTATAGCAAGAGTCGCTCCGACCAGTTAACATTATATGCAATTGGTGAAGCTTCTATTACTCCAGATATAAAAGATCGTTCAAAAAAGCATGACTTACAGTTTGGTTTGTCGTTTGAACAACGTGCACAACGCGGATACAGTGTAGGTGCTGCAAGTCTTTGGAGTCGTGCTACAGCCTTGGCTAACCAAGCAGTACTTGAGCTAGATCGTGCGCATCCAATTCTTGCTTACGATGCGAATGGTGTATTTCAAGACACGGTATATTACAAGCGTCTTTTTAATTCTAATGATGAAACAGAATTTGCGAAAAACCTTCGTCAAGCTCAAATTAACTCTGGCGCAAAGGATATTTACGGTAACCCAGTTACTCAAAATTCATGGATTGATGTTAATGCAATGAAACCGGAAGACATGAAATTGTCGTGGTTTTCTCCAGATGACTTATATAATAATGGAAATCAGTTGATTGATGTTTATGGCTATGATTACCTTGGTAATACTATTAAAGGTCGCCCATCAATTAAAGATTGGAATGATAATAATAATCGTCCAATAGGTGCTTTTGCCCCAATTAATGCAGCAGCCTGGATCCAGGATCAATTTAGCTATAAAGAAATTAAGTTCCGTTTAGGGCTTCGTGCAGAGCAGTTTGATGCTAACATAAAAGTATTAAAGGACCCGTATTTGTTGTTCCCAGCGCACACCGCGGCAGAGTGGGCCAAGCAAGAGGAAATCCCGTCTACTGTTTCAGGTGATTATGCAGTGTATGTAGACAACTATAAAAGTGCTTCACCAAACCTTTTGGGATTTCGTAACGGAAATACTTGGTATAACAAAGCAGGTAACATATTAACAGATCCATCAGTATTATCTCAAGCAGGAGGGCGGATACAGCCTTGGTTAATTAATCCAGCGCTCGATTTAAGTAAGTACAAACTTGATGCAGCGGCATTTCAGGATTATTCTCCTACTCCTATTTTTATGCCTCGCGTTTGGTTCTCTTTCCCAATTAGTGATGATGCTGAGTTCTTTGCTAATTATGACGTGTTAAGTCAAAGACCGGCCGAAGGCTTTTTTGCTACCAACGACGACTACCAATTTTTTGAACGTAGAGCTCTCGATGGCACTTTGGCTAATCCTAACTTAAAACCTTCAAAAAAGACAAGCTACGAGGTAGGGTACAAACAAAAACTAACCGAAGCATCTGCAATTAGCTTTATCGCATCTTATGCCGAAACCCGTGACCTAATTCAATTAAAACGCTTTTATCAAGCTTTCCCTACCAGTTATACTGCCTTTGGAAACGAGGATTTCTCAACTTCAAAAGCCTTCCGTATTGAATATTTCCTTTATTCCTTCAAGCACATGGATATTGTTGCCAATTATAGCCTACTTTTTGCTGATGGTACAGGTTCTTCTGCTTCAACTAGCGCTGGATTAATAGCAGTAAACAAGCCAAGCTTGAAAACTTTACAGCCATTGGATGTGGATTTCCGTCATACCTTTAAAATAGGAGTTGACTACAGATTTAAAACTGATGCTGACCATCCTTATGATGGCCCGGTAATGAAATTTAAAGGGAAAGACAGAAATGTATTGGAAGACTTTGGCATGAACGTGCAACTGCAAGGATTCTCTGGTGCACCATATACAGCAACAGCCAACAAAAACGTATCGCAGGTAATTGGAGGTTCAGTATCTCGTAACCCAATACAAGGGTCTATAAACGGACAACGTCTGCCTGGTCAAGTGTATTGCGATGTTACAATTGACAAAACCATAACCTTAAAATACAATCACAAAGGGGAAGCTAAAAAGACTCCATTGAACATTTATATTGTTTGCAATAATATATTAAACACACTTAATGTTTTGGGTGTATACTCTAACACTGGATTGGCCACCGATGATGGTTATTTAACATCAGCCGATGGAATACGTAGCACGCAAAGTCAAATTAGCAAGCAAGCCTTCGTGGATCAATATCAAATCAGAACAAACAATCCTGGTCTTTATGCTTTACCTCGCCAAGCTCGTCTAGGTGTTCGTATTATTTTTAACAGCAGAAAAGACCTATAATCTTAAGTAAAAACAGTAGATCAATCAATTATCAAAGCGTCATCATGAAAATCAAATACATAAAAATTGCAGTATTAAGCGCCGTTCTATGCGTTTCTACCTTGCTGCAAGCCAGAGAGATTATTGGTATAAAACCTGCTCCGAGTAATAACGGAAATAGCGCAACAGGCTATAATAAAACCTCTGGTGGTTGTGCGCAACCTACCGCAAAGGTTTATATGGATATTAATAACGTGCGCACCATGATATTAAATGGTGGCGACATGTGGTGGGACTTAAATAGTGCCAAATATGAGATTCCAAAGGTAACCGACCCGAATCAGCGTCGTTTGAATTCCATTTTTTCAGGATCGCTTTGGATTGGTGGTATCGATGGTAGTAATAACTTAAAAATTGCTGCCAACACGTATCGTCAAAGTGGAGTGGATTTCTTCTCAGGACCTATAGATACTTTTGCCTCCGTAACAGCCAATCAATGTACGCTTTACGATAAAATTTGGAAGATTACTCGTGTAGAATTGGAAGATTTCATTAATTCTAAATTTGACCCTAGTAAAATTACCGCCGACATGGAAACATGGCCAGGAAATCATCCAAATTTTGGTGCAGGAACTACTTCACATTTCATGGCACCTTATGTTAACGTTGGAGGATCATTGGATTATGAGCCGGGTGTGGACTACCCTTTACTTCCAGGCGATGATCCAAATACCAAAGACACCATTGAATCGGCTCCGGATGAAGCATTATGGTGGGTTTATAATGACAAAGGAAATGTGCACACCGAAACAGATGCATTACCTATCGGATTAGAGTTGCATACCACTGCATTTGCATTTAAAACAAATGACGAAATTAACAATATGACCTTCTATACCACAGAGATTATCAATCGTGGTAGCGACTACCTCGACAAATGTTATTTCGGAGAGTGGGTGGATCCAGATTTGGGTAACTATGCTGATGACTATGTAGGATGTGATGTTCCAAGAAGCTTGGGCATTTGCTATAATGGAGACGATGACGATGATGGCATCCTCGGATATGGATTAAATCCACCAACGGTAGGCGTCGATTTCTTTAAAGGACCTCGCGATGAAAATGGCAATCCTTTAGGAATGGGTAAATTTGTTTACTATGACAACGATTGGTCATTGTATGGAAATCCTCAAACTGCTCAGCATTTTTACAACTATCTAAAAGGTATTTGGAAAAACAATGTCCAAATGACATACGGTGGCAATGGTAGAACAGGAACCGACACATGTAGTTATATGTTTCCAGGTACTACTGACCCGGCTGGCCGCTACAATTGGACCGAGAAACTTGCAGGAAATCAAGCAGGCGACAGACGCTTTTTGCAAAGTGCAGGACCATTTAAATTAATGCCAGGTGCTAGAAACGAAGTAACAGTTGGTGTTGTTTGGGCAAAAGCCTCCACTGGAGGTGCAACAGGTTCAATCGAGTTGTTAAGACAAGCGGATGATAAAGCACAAAAACTATTTAATAATAACTTTAAAATCACGGATGGCCCATCCTCACCTGATTTTACAGTGCAAGAGCTTGATAAGGAATTGATTATTAATTTATCGTCAGATCAAAATTCAAAATTCGCTACACAAAAAATTGAGAAATATTCTGCCAATGTAATCGGATCTGCCGGCAACACCATTAACTACAAATTTCAAGGATACCAAATTTATCAATTGAAAGATGCTTCAGTAACCTCAGGAGAATTAGCCAATGCAGACCGTGCTCGATTAATTTACCAATGTGACATAAAAGATAATGTAGATGTATTGGTAAATAAAGTATTCGACCCAACGGTTTCTGACTTTTTAAAAGTTCTGAAGGTTTTTGGTGAGAATACCGGTATACGTCACTCATTCCAAATTAAATCGGATGCCTTTGCCACAAAAAATACGGCGTTGGTAAACTACAAGACATATACCTTTATGATTATTTCTTATGCGAATGCATCGAATGACCAAAACGACCCTGAGCAATATTTGGCGGGTCGTTTAAATACAAAGGTTTTTACAGCCTCTCCTCACAAGGTATGGAGCACTAATAATGGTGTAAACAACGATTCGATTGCGAAATATGGATCAGGACCAATTATGAAGCGTTTGGAAGGAAGAGGAAATGGTGGAAATTCATTAGAATTTACGCCTGAAACAGTAAGTGAGATTTTAGCTAATGGAAATGCTGAATTCCCAGTGTATAAAGGTGGTGCATCACCAATTCATATAAAAGTGATCGACCCACTTAAAGTACCCAATGATAAATTTGAAATTTATATCCTTGCCAATGGATTTAGTCAAATGTCCAAAGTAAAAGGGGATTCGGTGTGGCCTGCAGCACGCTGGAGAATTGTTCGCAAGTCGAATGGAGACACCGTAAATAGTGATGGAGACATTTCTATTGGCGCCGAGCAAATAATAGCCAAATGGGGATTAAGTGTGAGTATCAAACAAGCAAGTAACCCAGGAAGCTGGAAGTTTAATTTCGACGAAGTATTGAAAAATGGTTTTATCGAAGCTGAATACGACTGGAGTGATATAAACCAACAATGGCTATCTGGCTTTTCAGATTTTGATCAAGCAGGGTCCGTAGCCTATATCTACAATTGGATTCGGTCGGGTAAAAACGGAGAAAACACGATTAAGTCTGATCCAACTAAATTTGATCCGTATCTTCATGATTTTTATGACAATGGTTTGAGCGACATGGTTGACCCACAGGAGGTATATGAGAAGGCCTTAGATAGAACATTTGCTCCTTATCGTTTGTGCGCATACTCTAATTATTCGGCAACAAAAGGGAATACTTTTGGGCCGGCATTAAACAGCACAACAGCAACAAGTAATAATCGTATGGAAAATCTATCGAGTATCGATATCGTTTTCACGCCTGATAAATCAAAATGGACGCGTTCAGCGGTATTGGAGGAAGCCGAAATTGCAACCGATGCCATTGGTGGAGCGCCTAAACTTAGCCTACGTAGATCTGCTTCAGTTGGTAAAGATGGTTTGCCTGATGGAAGTGGAACTGGAAAAGGTTGGTTTCCTGGTTATGCTATTAACATAGAAACCGGACAACGTCTCAATATTGCCTTTGGTGAGGATTCTCACTTAAGTGGAGAAAATGGCACCGATATGTTATGGAATCCAACTTCAAATTTATTTTCTAACACGGATGAATATCCATTGATCGGAGGAAAACACTATATCTATATCTTTACTGATGACTCCGTTGGTACAGGTACACAAGCATTTAAAATTAGTGGAAATGGTAAAGGTTACGACAATTGCGATAACATAACCACCTTGCTTTATGGAACAAATGGTACTCCATCCACAGCCGATCAGGTTAAAGTGTTCCGTTCTTGTATGTATGTTATGATGCCGTATTTAACCCCGAGAATGACATTGAAATCAGTTAAAGACGGTATCATACCAAACGAGGTTAGAATTCGTTACCGTGTAACTAAACCATACGCACGTTACAAAACATCTGTTACATCTAACAACGGATTACCACATTATGAATTTGACACCAAAGATATTGCAACACAATTTTCTAAAGCGGCCGGACAAAAGGGAGTAGAGAAAATTAATATTGTGCCAAATCCATATTATGGATACTCTCCATCACATGATTATGAGAGTGATCAAATTGCAACTTATGTTAAATTCACCAACTTACCACAAAAATGTACTATTCGTATTTATACCTTGAATGGAAATTTAGTGAAGACCATTAAAAAGGATGATAATTTGGTTGAAGCACGATGGGATTTAAATAATGGAAGTAACGTGCCTATTGCAAGTGGAATGTATATTATTCATGTTGACTGTGGTGAGTTGGGCGTGAAGGTTTTAAAATGGATGGGCGTTATGCGACCTGTTGATTTGGATTCATTCTAAGACATTAAATTGAAAATAGTAAAAATAACATCACTAAATAAGGAGTATCAAATGAAACGTATATTAATATTTATAACAGCTTTAAGTATTTCATCATTGTCTTGGGCAGGTAATCCAGCGCGAACAGGAACAGCAGGTGCTACAGAATTAATGATTAATCCATGGGCCAACAGCAGTGGTTGGAATGGCATTAATTCGTCAAATATTAAAGGTATAGAATCGCTAAATCTAAATTCAGCAGGTCTAACTCAAATTAAAAGCACCAATGTGGGCTTCTCATACATGAAGTATATTGCCGATATTAAACTTAATTCCATGGGCTTGGCGCAAAAAATAGGTAGCCAGTCTTACATTGGGATTTCTCTGTTCTCCATGAACTTTGGAAATATAGAACGTACGGATGTAAACAATCCAGATGGAGGTATTGGTACATATTCACCTCGTTTTACGAATATCGCAGTTTCATATGCTCATAAATTCTCCGATTTCATTTCGTGTGGTGTCGTATTCCGTGGTATCTCAGAAACTGGTGCGAGTGATGTTAAAGCAAAGTCAGCATGTATGGATGCCGGTGTTCAATATTCGGGTAAATCAAAGAAATCTGCTGCTAGTGAGGTGAAAGGCAAAGATTTACATCTTGGCATCTCCCTTCGCAATGTGGGTGTAAATGGAGTTTTTGCAGGTGATGGATTATCGTATCATTTCACGGACGCCGATGGTGTGCAACGCACGGCTCAAATTCGTTCAGCCCCTTTTCAATTGCCAACTCAGCTGCATATTGGAGCATCGTATGATGTGAAACTTGATAAGGACAGCAGTGTTTTTCATAATAAATTAACCATAGCAGGTAATTTTACCTCCAATGCGTATGCAAACAACCAATTTGGATTGGGCGTAGAATACACTTACAAGAAGATTTTTGCAGTGCGAGGTGGGTATCAATATGAAGATAAAATAAATGACAAAGAACTTCATATCAACGCTTTCAGTGGATTGGCGTTTGGTGCAAGCATTAACATACCGTTGAATAAGCAAAACAACGATAACATGATCTCTTTTGATTATTCATTCCGAGACAGTCAGTTCTTCGGCGCCACACATTGCCTTGGAATTCGTGTTGACCTAGGAGATGACGAATAAATAATCCGATCATCTTTAAAAAAAATAGAGTACTTTTGTATACTCATTAAACGTTCCAACCGTTAAGGTCGGGACGTTTCTTTTTGTATTAAATCACTAAACATAAATACCAAAATGTCGGAACTTCAATATTTTACTCAGGAAGGCCTTGATAAAATTAAACAAGAATTAAAGCAATTAAAGTCGGTAGAGCGTGAGATAATAAAGCAATCATTAGCAGAGGCTCGAGATAAGGGCGATCTTTCCGAGAATGCTGAATATGAGGCAGCCAAAGAGGCTATGGCGCACAATGAGACTCGCATCATTAAGATGCAAAATATTATTGCCAATGCACGTGTTGTGGATGAACGAGATTTAGATTTCAGCTCTGTTACGGTATTGAGTCGTGTTCGCTTTATGAATCACAAAATGAAGAAAGAACAAACGTTCAAAATAGTTTCTGAAAGCGAAGCTGATTTTAAAGAAGGCAAAATTTCAATGAAATCCCCAATAGGATCTGCTTTGATGGGAAAAAAAGTAGGCGATAAATTTGAGGTAGAGGTGCCTGCAGGTAAATTAAGCCTTGAAATATTAGAAATTAGCAGATAAATGCAGTTGGTTTTGCTGTGTTGTTACTAGCGCAACCAATTCTCAGGATTTTGCTTCTCGGTGTTCTTCCAAATTTCCAGATGTAATTCTGTTTTTTCATCATCCTCACTTTTCATGATGATGCCAATAGCTGATCCAACAATTAGTTGGCTTCCGACAGATACGTTCACCGTTTTTAATTTGCAATAAACTGAGTAATAGTCGCCATGACTCACTAAAACCGCTGTGCCCATGCCGGGTACGGGAAATACAGCTCTAACCTGACCTTTAAAAATTGCTTTTGCTACAGCACCTTCGGTTGTGGCAATATCAACACCGTTGTTTTCTGTTTGCACATTAGGTATTGTAGGATGCGGATGAACTCCAAATGGGCGAATGATGTAACCTTTATCAACAGGCCAAGGAAGTCGTTTTCGATTCTTTTCAAAATCAATGCTTAAGGCGATACCCGCTTCTGTATTGGTACGTGCGAATGACGATTCTTTTTTAACATCTGCTTTTGTATCCTTGCCTTTGGCTGTTCCTTCCGATTTCTTACTTGCTTCTTCAGCTGCTCTTCGTTTGGCATCTTCAATTTCCTTGGTAATGGCGGAGGCAATGGCTTTATCAAGTTGTCTAATTTGCGTTTCTTTAACCGCTAAATCTTTACGCATCTGTGATTCCTTTCCTTTCAACTGTGATAGCATTTTTGCTTCCGTTTGCTTATCAGTTTCTAATTCCTGTTTCTCGGATGTACTGGCATTAACAAGGTATTCTTTATTTTTTTTATTTCCACTTAGTAAATCGATGCGTTGATTTAGTTTAAGCTGGGTTTCGTTTATCTCTGTTGCTTTTTGCTTACTGTACTTGCCAATTTGTTGCAGATAATTTAAGTGCTGATAGTTTTCATTGAATGTTTTACCCGATAGAACAAAAGCCATTTTATCGGTCATGGTTCTGTTTTTATAGGCTTGGTATATCATCATTGCATATTGCTTTTTAAGTGCTTCCAGGTTAAACTCTAAACTTTTTATGTTTCCTTCCAGGTAACTAATCTCTGTGCTCAGCATATTAATTTCGCCAGCTGCTGTGCTTATAATTTCTTGCCGCACCTGAATCTGACGCGCTAGTGTTTGCAGCTCGTATAGCGATTTCTTTTGTTTGGTGCTATTCTCTTTTAAATAGCTCTTCGTTAGCTCAATTTCTTGCTGCTTTTGTTTCCTTCTTTCCTCCAACTGCTTGCGTGTTTGTGCATTCACGAACATGACAGCAAAGAGAAGAAATAGTGTAATTGGTTTAGCCATTAGTATTTCATTTTAGAGTAACTGTTTGGAATGTTAAAGCGAATTTCAACTGGAGCATTGACAATTACATTGTTATAGTTTAAAACTAGCTTAGCGGATTTGCCATTTGAAGTGGCTTCAACTTTCGTGTCGAAAGGAAGGTATTCTGTTTCTACAAATTGAAAATCACCATATGAGACATTAATTCTATCATGGGTATTCATATCGTAAATTACATTAGCAAAAACTCTAAATAATTTAGAAACTTTCAGTTCCTGTAGCAATTCGTTTTGTGCACAATGCGCAACATAGTAACTGGAAATGCTGTCGGTTTTAAGTCCATTATTAATAAAGGCTGCATTTCCAGTGAGAATGTTTTGCAACATTGGGAAATTAATTTCTGTTTGTGAAAAACGCTTCAAGAAAGAATAGGAGACAATCGCATATTCGTGGTTGATTCGGTCCATGATTTTAATGCTATCATTGGTGAATAGGATGCGTGCGGCTTCTATTCCAAGCGCAGGGCTGGCACTCATCCATATTGCAGAGTCACTCACAGAGCGCAACGTAATCGTTAAGTTAATATCGCTGCCGTCGCTATTTATAAAAGCTGTTTTAATTTTAGCAGCTAAGGTATGATAAGTAAAACGGTGTAGCTGAAGGCTATCTAGGAGTGAGAATTTTGATGGCGTAGTGATATCACGATCATTGTTTGTTGACCGTTGAATCTCTTTTTTTTGACTACAAGAAGAAACCAAAAGAAAGAAAGGCAATGAAAGTACTATCAGGCTTTTAAAATTCATAATTTCAATTATTCGTTTAGTGTCCCAGTATTTATCTTTTGCTGTAACAATTCCGATTTATTTCCGTTTTTTTTAGCTAGTTTCCAATAAAAAAGCGCCTTTTCTTTATCGTTTAACCTATAGCAAACATCACCAAGATGTTCACTTAGAACCCCGTTTTCGGGCTGCATGGTAAGTGCCTTCTCTATATATGTTTTTGCATCAACATAATTGGCTTGCTGAAACAAAATCCATCCATAGGTATCTGCGTAGGAAGCGTTGTCTGGGTCAATTTCTAAAGTTTTCTTCGACATCTTGGCTGCCTTATCTAGATATTGTTTGCGTAACGAAAGATAATAAGAATAATTGTTTAATGTTTGAAGGTTATTGGGGTCGAGTTCCAATATTTTCTCGTAAGCTTCATCACTTGCCGAATAATTTTTTAATACGTTGTAGGAATCACCAGCGATGGAAAGCAACTGAAGTAATAGCTGTGCTCTATCACTGCCAATATCATAGCCATTTTTAGCTGTTTCGGCGGCGGCGTGATAATCTTTGATTCGAAAACAGAAATAAGCTTTATAGTAATAAAATATGGCTTGGTTAGGAAAAGCCTCTAGTGCTTGGTCGGCATACGATATAGCCTCTGAATATTGCTTAAGTTGGTCCTCACACTCGAGAAGATTTTGCCACAAGCTGAAGTTCGACTTGTTGCGGATGATAACTTTCAAATAGCAAATTTTCGCATCTTCATACTTTTCACCATGAAATAGAATATCGGCATAAACCATCTTACACGCATCATCATCAGGATGTGTTTTAGAAAGAATCGCACCAAGTTCTAACACCTCGTTTAGCTCGCTTAGATTTTGTCCAAGGGTAGGAAGAAAAGATGAAATTACCTCTAGTTTCTGTTTGATGTTCGCATCCGGATTTCGAAATACAATTTTCAGTTCTGAGAAAAACAAGGAATCTTTACCATTAAATCGGTAGCGATTGGCGAGCAAAAGATGAGCCTCAGGCATTTCAGGGTCTTTGGTGAGTATTTCCTTTAAAATAGCATCTCCTTTTATGGCTTCGTTGAAACCGAAGTAAACCTCCGCCAATGCAACGTTGTATCGTATTCGATTAGGGAATGTTGTAATTAGCTTTTGAAATTCAGCAATAGCAAGTTCTTTTTTAGAAAGTTTTAAAAAAAGGTCTACCTTCTTAAAGGATATATCTTCGTTTACACCCATTAATTTCTCAATCTTATTAAGGCAACGGAGGGCGTCGTTGTATTTTCGAATTATAACATAGCTTTCTGAAGCATCAAAAAAGTAGGTTTCGTACCCTTTAAATTTAGTAGCAATATGTTCGAAGATAGACGCCGCTTCGATAGTTTGATCAGTATGTTTTAGGTCATCAGCAAGAAGCAGGTGATACCAAACATTCTCAGAATTTAATTTCAATGCAATCCGAGCATATGAAGCGGAAATGGCGAAACTTCTTTTAAGATTGAATTCTTTAGCCAACAAATATGTGGCTGCGTCACTTTTAGGGTCGAGGTCCAAACACTTTTTAAATAGCACGATAGCCTCATTATGATTCCCAAGCACCATCTGTTTACTACCTTCGTAAAATGCGGCATCAAAATTCTTCTGATCTATATCATTTTTGAAATGACTCGGTGCCGCACCTTTTACTACCCTATTCGATTTGCAGGAATACAAAAAAATGGCGAAAAGTAAAAAATATAATGTGCGTTTTTTCAAGTCGAATGTAATAGATGATTTACGTCTCAAAAATACGCCTTTGCAACAGTAATGCAAAAGTATTGTGTTAAAGGTTGGCCGCTATTATATACACATCAAAACTTCATACGTAGTAAATAGTAATCAGTATTATTCTAAATTCTATTTTTTTTTTAATGGTTTTAAAGTTCCATTTTCTTCAATAAAGTAGTCGTGGTTTTGGTTGCGCCATAAACTAGCTTTTTCTTCTACTAGTTTTTCACCTGTTTCATCAACCCAACCTTGAAAGCGAGCCGGATTGCCGTACACCAGGGCATAGTCTGGTACATCCCGCGTAATCACGGAAGCGATACCCGCCATCGCATATTGTCCAATTTTAATTCCAGCAAGAATAGTAGTATTTGCGCCTAATGATGCCCCTTTTGAAATTATTATAGGAACCGGTGTTTTAAAGTTCTTGCTACGAGGACGTATGTCATTGGTGAAAACCACATTAGGGCCAATAAAGGCATCGTCTTCAATTACCACCCCATCCCAAATATACACCCCACTTTTTATCGTTACGTTGTTACCTATCTTTACCTTGTTTTCAATAAAACAATGGTCGCAAATATTGCAATTGTTGCCAATTACAGCTTCGCTAAGGATATTAACAAAAGCCCATATTCGTGTGCCTTCACCAATGGATGCGGCATTCACAAAAGAAGATGGATGTATTTTTTTATTTTCTGAATTCATCATAATCTCTTATGTAATCCTTTTCGTTATATTGTATCGAGGCCAAGCTGAGCATCACTGCATTGTGGCTGAATTGCATTACATGCCAATACATGGGTGGAATATAAAGGCCCATATTGGGATCTTCCAACACAAAAACATCGGTGGTACCATCTTGTGTTTCACAGGTAACAACAATCTTGCCAGTTACTGCTACCAAAACCTGCTGTAATTGGTGGTGTGCGTGACGCCCACGGGTAATCATCTGCGGTGTGTAGTAGCTCCAGAAAACCCGTTTTATTTCGAAAGGAATATTAGAAAATGGTTCAGCTACCGAAAGATATCCAATTTCGGGGGCGCCAATAGATTGTAATGGAAATAAATAGGGAGCAGGATTTTCAGCCATATTTCAACTTATATTTCAAGCAGCAAGCGTTCTGGATTTTCAAGAATTTGTTTCACTTTCACCAGAAAGCCAACACTTTCTTTACCATCAATTAGTCGATGATCGTAGCTAAGAGCCACGTACATAATAGGGCGGATAACAATTTGACCATCTTTAACCACAGCCCTTTCAACAATATTGTGCATTCCTAAAATAGCCGATTGTGGTGCGTTGATGATGGGTGTTGAAAGCATACTTCCAAACACCCCTCCATTGGTAATGGTGAATGTGCCTCCAGTCATTTCTTCGATGGTGAGCTTTCCATCGCGGGCCTTGCCTGCAATTTGTATAATTTCCTTTTCAATTTCCGACAACGACATTTGCTGAGCATTGCGCAGAACCGGAACAACCAACCCTTTTTCTGTACTCACCGCTACGCTGATATCGCAATAGTCATGGTAAATAATATTATCGTTTTCAAGTTGTGCATTTACATTTGGAAACGAGAGTAACGCTTCGCAGCAGGCACGAGTAAAGAAAGACATAAATCCAAGGCCGACGCCATGTTTTTCTTTAAACATATCCTTGTATTTAGAACGCAAATCCATAATAGGCTTCATGTCCACTTCATTGAAGGTAGTAAGCATGGCTGTTTCATTTTTTACAGCAACCAAGCGTTTGCTTATCGTTTTGCGTAAGCTACTCATTCGTTCCATACGTACACCTCGATATTTCAATTGATTGTCGTTAAGGCTTACTTGACGGTCAAAAGTTGTTTCGCTTTTTGCAGTAGGCGTTGGTTTTGATGTTGTAACCGTTTTAGGAATTACATTCGATTTATCCGTTGCGTTTATTTTAATTTCGGGTTTTGAAACGGTGGCAGTCGATACAGGCTCTATCTCAGATGCTGTGATATTTGATTCACTTCGTGCATTCACATCGAAGTCGCAGATGGTAGCACCAACAGCGATGGCATCTCCTTCATTGGCATAAAATCTCTTGATAACACCATCTGATGGAGCATTGAGTTCAAACGTAGCTTTGTCTGATTCGAATTCAGCGATTACCTCATCCATCTTTACAGCATCACCCTCTCTCTTGTAGTATTTTCCTACTGTAACTTCACTTATTGATTCGCCAACGGCGGGTACTTTTATTTCTAACATAATATGGCTATTTCACAGCTATGATGCAAAGGTACACTTTTGTTAAACCTATGCCAAAATAACATCATTGCTTATCGAAAGTTGTTAAAATCTAAAATATTCGAAGAAATTGAATTTGAATGTTTTCTTCTGTTACGAGTGCATATTTGTAAATATTGCCTTTCAGCGATAACGGAATGTGTTTTTTTGGTATATCCAACTTAAAATATTCCTTGCGATAGTTTTTTAATGAATAGTTGCCGAGAACTACTTTTTCATTATCGCAAAAAATTACGGACAACAAACTTTCATCTGCAAAGCACTGCAATATGTCGTAATTTTTGTTCTCAACGTTTTGTATTAACAAAAGCGTATCTTCTTGTGGTTCATAAAAATTAATTCTAGTTTTATTCTTAATATCGTAAACAATTGGAACATGGGAGAGGTAGGCAAACGGACGAGAAAAATCACCAATAACATTGTCGATGGCTGCAGGCCCATTAAAGGTCATCGATAAATTATATATATTGTCAATTTTTTTCGTTTGAATTAGTGAAATGTGATTTTTGTTTAACGAGAATTGACCAATACAATCATCCGTTATGTTTTCATTAAGGTATTTATGGTCTCGAATGGTTGTAATCCCAGGATGGTATAATGGCAATAATAGACTCGAATCATTCGTCATACAAATGCCACCATTAGGTATGGAAGGGCTTATATAGATTAGGTTTTTTACGTATTTAGTTGAAGTACAATGCACTTTAAGTAACGTAAAGTCTAGGTCTGTTTTTAGTATAAAAATAGTCGGTATTATTGTTAAATGAGTATTATCAAATGTATCTATTGTAACGGTACGCAGGCTAAAAAAGAAATAGCATTTATCGTCAATATTTTTAAAACCGTAAATTGTAATTTCATCGGCATTTTGAAGCCTTAATCTCGATCTAATTTTTATCGCTGAATCAGCGTTAGCTCGAAAGATACTTTTATAGCAAACAAGGATTATTGAGTCAAAATTAAATTTTATTTCCTTGTTGGATTGCGTTTTTGTATCATAAACAAACGCATGTTGATTCATAACTTGAATTAATCTATCGCTTTCTAAATTAAAAAGTTGAATTTGCGAAGAATGAATAGGATTTTTGATAGCATAACTGGTTTGTGTATTTGCGTTTAAATAAGTAAACGAAATGCAAATAAACAATGCAAAACGGAATCCGAATACAACTCCTTTAGCTTTTATGCTCTTCATGTGATACATTTTAATTAACAAAGATTACAACATAGAAATAATAGAGTAAATATACACAAAAAATATATTTTGTTAGGTTATTGCCGATACTGATAAAGGCGATGCCATTAGGACTATGATTGTTTTGTGCCAATATCGTATCTTTGCAAACGTGAAGATTGCAGAGTTGTTGCAGCGTTATGCTGCGCAAGAGAAGACTATAGCTATATTAAGATGCTTCGACGAATTAACCCCACAACGTCTGCATCTCAAGGGCCTTTTTTGTTCTTCTAAAGCTCTTTTAGCAGCAACATTATATCACAGAAAACCACGAAATCATTGTTTTATTTTCGCCACTCGTGAGGAGGCCAATTATTTCCATACCGACCTCGAGAGTTTAAGTGATGGTAAAAAGGTGCTCTTTTTAGATGGCAGCTTTAAGCGGGAGGTGCATCCCGAGAATTACGAGAACAATAAAGTTCATGCTCGCACCGAGGTGCTTGGCGACATTAGCTTAAAAGAGGGAACGCCGAACTTAATTGTAACATATACCGAGGCGCTCGCCGAGAAGGTAATTTCGAAAAAAAGCTTGACAGACAAAACCATACAACTCAAAGTGAACGAGGATATGGAGATGGATGGATTGGTGGAACAGCTCAGCTTTTGGGATTTTGAAAGAACAGACTTTGTGTATGAAGCCGGACAATATGCTGTTAGAGGTGGAATCATCGATGTTTTTAGTTATGCGCATGATTTCCCTTATCGGCTCGACTTTAATGGTAACACCATAGAAAGCTTGCGCGAGTTTGATCCGAATACGCAGCTTTCTCTAAAGGAAGTAATGTGGCTGAATATTGTTCCTAAATTAAATAAGGAGACCGACGAACAATTTAGCACGCTAATCGATTATCTGCCTTCTGATGCTATTGTTTGGCTCAAGGATGGAAAAGACATTAAAGAGGGTTTAGGTGCTTTGAAAGATACCTTAAATGAAAAGTTCAGTCATGATAATTTATTTATTTCGGGATTTATTTCGGGTAATGAACTGGATGAGTCATTAAGCCGATTTCATGTGGTGGAGTTAGGAGCACGCGCATTATTTCGCAATCATACTATTTTTGAATTTAGTATTTCACCGCAGCCAACCTTTCATAAGAATTTTAATCTCCTTATAGAAAACCTAAAACTTAATCAACTTAAAAACATTGAAAACCTTGTTTTTAGTGACACGTCAAAACAAGTTGAAAGGCTCTACAATATTTTCAATGATATCGATAAGTCAATTCAATTTGAGCCCATTTATCACGGCATCAGTGAAGGATTTACCGATAATGATTTAAAGCTTGCCTGTTATACAGAACATCAAATCTTTGATCGATTTTATAATTATAAAACACGACAAATATTCTCAAAGTCGAAAGCATTAACCTTGAAAGAGTTACGCGATTTGCAACCCGGTGATTATGTAACCCATATCGATCATGGCATTGGAAAGTTTGCAGGATTAGCAAAGATGAAAGACCCCAATGGCATTATGCAAGAGGTGGTAAAGCTGGTTTATCGTGATGGTGATTTGCTTTTTGTTGGAATTAATTCGTTATATAAAATCGCGAAATATGTAGGTAAAGATGGCACCGAGCCTCGTGTTCATAAAATTGGTAGCGATGTTTGGGAGAAGATGAAGCAAAACACCAAGAAGAAGGTGAAGGACATTGCAAGAGAGTTGATTTTACTTTATGCTAAACGAAAGGCAGAGCCAGGGTTTCAGTTTAGCCCCGACAACTACATGCAGACCGAATTAGAGGCTTCCTTTATGTATGAAGATACCCCAGATCAAACCAAATCTACAGAAGAGGTGAAACGTGATATGGAGATGCCACACCCGATGGATAGATTGGTATGTGGTGATGTAGGATTTGGTAAAACAGAAGTAGCAATGCGAGCTGCCTTTAAGGCTGTTTGTGATAGCAAACAAGTAGCTATTTTAGTTCCTACTACTATTTTGGCGCATCAGCATTACAAAACAATGAAAGAACGATTCAAAGATTTTCCAGTAACCGTGGATTATGTCAATCGTTTTAAAACAAAAGGAGAACAGAAAGAAACGCTTGAAAAGGTGAAGGAAGGGAAAGTGGATATATTAATCGGAACCCATAGGATTGTAAGCAAAGATGTGAAATTTAAAGATTTGGGTTTGATGATTATTGACGAAGAACAAAAGTTTGGTGTTACAGCGAAAGAAAAATTAAAAGAGCGAAAAGTAAATGTCGATACGTTAACTCTTACAGCCACTCCTATTCCGCGTACATTACATTTTTCATTGATGGGAGCGCGTGATTTAAGTGTAATCAATACACCGCCACCCAATAGGCAACCAGTAACAACGGAGTTGCACAATTTCACTCCTGAATTAATTAAGGGTGCAATAAACTATGAGATTGGACGTGGTGGACAAGTTTTCTTAGTGCATCATCGCGTTAAAGACATTGAAGATATAGCTAATTTAATTCGTCGTCTTTGCCCAAAAGCTAGGGTTAATGTGGCTCATGGACAAATGGAGGGGGAGCAATTGGAGAATGTGATGATAAAATTTGTTGAAGGCGAATTTGATGTGTTGGTGGCAACTACAATTATTGAAGCAGGGCTCGATATTAGCAACGCGAATACAATTATAATTAACAACGCGCATATGTTCGGGTTAAGTGATATACATCAAATGCGAGGGCGTGTTGGACGGAGTAATAAAAAGGCGTTTTGTTATTTGTTAGTACCACTAATTAGTGCGATGACCGACGATGCCAAAAAGCGTTTAAGCGCGATTGAAGAATTCTCAGAACTAGGAAGTGGATTTAATGTGGCGATGCGAGATTTGGATATTCGCGGGGCCGGAAATTTGCTTGGCGGTGAGCAAAGTGGATTCATTGCTGAGATTGGATTTGAGATGTATCACAAGATTTTGGATGAAGCAATTCAAGAGTTAAAATTAGATGAGTTTAGTGGTTTATTTGTAGAAGAAGTAGCGAAAATTAAGGAGACATCTTCAAATTGTACCATCGAGGCCGAAGAGGAAATGCTAATACCGGATTACTATATTCGCAATAATGCCGAACGACTATCCCTTTACAGCGAGTTAAGTAACTTGAAAGATGAAGAAGAGCTTAAGAAGTTTTTATCGAGGATGAAGGACCGTTTTGGAGCATTGCCTCCTCAAGTCTATTCTCTTTCCGATTCATTACGTTTGAAATGGATGGGGAAATATCTTGGACTAGAAAAAATTGCAGTTCGGCAAGGTACAATGCAGTGTTATTTTACTTCGAATCCCAAAAGCGATTATTTTGCGTCAGAGAAATTTTCCAGATTTATGACCTTCGTGCAATACAATAGCATACGCTGCCAAATGAAACAGACAACAAAGAATTTAATATTAGTGGTAAGGAATGTGCGCAATACGGTGGAGGCCATGAAAGTGCTAAACGAGATATAAATTCCAAATTGATTTTCAAAACGCGATGCAATTTGAATTAATTTTGGAGTGCAAGGAGCTATCTTCCACTTTATAAATAGATTTATTAGGTTAAATTTTTTCCGTCATTTATTTCCCTTTACTTTAAATTAGCTCGATATTTGCTAGATAAATAAAACCGAACTATGGCCCTAATCGAGAGAATACATAAATTCGAAAATCTTCATATTGTTTTTTGGCTATGCAAAGACATAAGTTGGTGTATGGAATGGAAAACCTTCGGCGTGATTATGATTACCCCAACTGTGGCCTTAGCATTGGCAATTACATTCATGACGAGGCATACTCGAAAAGAGAAGTATCACAATAGTGCTGTTTG
Organism: uncultured Bacteroidota bacterium; assembly: GCA_903850915.1. GTDB lineage: Bacteria > Bacteroidota > Bacteroidia > UKL13-3 > UKL13-3 > CAINMV01. Next base: position 2,337 of record CAINMV010000030.1, on the reverse strand, counting down.
TTTTTGGATAGCCGCCAATAGCCTTTGGATGCTTGGCGAATTTTATGATTATGCAAACTTTCGGGGAAACGCACAATATCTTTTCTTTGCAGGCATGGCATGCATAGTTTGGTACTATGTTTCTGATTTTATTATAAATAACAAGGAAGAGAAAGCTACAAATTAGGGGGTAAAATAATTTGATTATTTAATAAAAACAATAATGTTAACTTTGTGGAGAATTATTTAAGCTAAATTTAATTTATATTATTTGAAGATTGTTTTAAAGGTAAATAAAGTTGGCTATAAATTATTTATTTTAGAGTGAAAAAAGCACAAAGCCAAAAATTGATGAATATTAATGTTTCAAAATAAAACATCCATAGCTATTTTAATGGCCACCTATAATGGTGAAAAATACATTGGCGAGCAGATTGATTCTATTCTAAAACAATCAAATCAAGATTGGTGTTTGTTTATTAATGATGATGGATCAAATGATGAAACGAATACTATAATAAGATCATACCAAATAAATCATCCCAATAAAATCTATATTCTGGAAATACAGCCCAAGCGCTTAAGTGCTTCAGGTAATTTTAATAGTTTGTTGCAAAATGTTGAATCAAGGTATTATATGTTCTCGGATCAAGATGACATTTGGTTGCCTACAAAAATTGAAAAGCTCTATGCTGAAATGAAGAAAAACGAATTGGAAGATGAAAAACTACCAATTATAGTGCATAGCGATATGGTTGTTGTTGACAATAATCTTGAGCAAATCGCAGCATCTTTTCATGATTATGCAAAAGTTAATCCCAAATTGAGCACCTTTAATTATCTAGGAGTTATGAATAATATTAATGGTTGTGCAATGCTATTTAACAGTATAGCAAAACATATAAGTTCCAAATTAGGAGATTTATCTGTTCATCACGATTGGTGGATTGCAATTAATGTTTCTAAAGCCGGAAAAATTGTTTTTTTAAATGAGACAACATTACTTTATCGTCAACATGAGTCAAATGTGGTTGGGGCAAATAAATTGAGTTTAGGATTGTACATTAGTAAAATTATTTCATTTAAGAGCACACTAAGACACGATGTAAAACATTTTAATCATTTGCGAAGTGTAAATTATGGTGGGCCTATTAAATATATTTTCTACAAGATTTTGTTTCAATTTAAAAGGCATAATTAATGACATTTCTGAATTCGTGCTCTTCACATTAAATAAACTTTTTAGGTAAATGGTTTCCTTTTGAAAATTTCCATTACTGGAGTTTATTGTCGGATAGAATATGGAAATTAGCTTTTAGTAGCTGGATTGTTTACCCTTTTTATTTTCTTAAATTTACAAATAAATAGACCATTAAAACGTTAAAGGATTTAATTTGTTTTTCTGTTTTAATCTAAGAGTTATTTTAAAGATATATTTGTTTAAGTTTGTTTAGTTTTGATGGATATTATAGGGTGGAATTTATGATATTTAATCCTTAAAATTAGTTATGAAGAATACAAGTTTGATAGCTATATTAATGGCAACCTATAATGGCGAAAAGTTTATAAAGGAGCAGATAGATTCAATTCTTCAACAAACAAATTCAGATTGGTGTTTGTTTATTAATGATGATGGCTCATTTGATAAAACTATTTTCATTATTAAAGAATTTCAAGATCGATATCCAAGTAAAATTTATCTTTTAGAGTTTCAAAGCAAAGGCTTAGGCGCAACACGCAATTTTATGACGCTTCTTGAAAATGTAGAATCTAAGTATTATATGTTTTCTGATCAAGATGATGTTTGGCTTCCAACAAAAATTCAACGTAGCTTAACCGAAATGAACTCCGCTGCAAAACATTCAAAGTTAATGCCTATAATTATTCACACTGACCTCACTGTCGTTGATGCTTCTCTTAATATTGTTGCATCTTCGTTCTATAAATATAGAAATGTTAATCCTGAGAAATATATTAGTTTTAATTATTTGGGGATAGCTAATGCCGTTACTGGATGTACTATGCTTTTTAATGATGAAGCAAAACAGATTACATTGAAGTCCGGAGTTGAGCTCCATTGGCATGATTGGACGATTGCAGTAAACGTTTCTAAATTTGGAAAAATACAATACCTTAATGAATCCACAATTTATTACCGACAGCACCAAAACAATACAATTGGAGGGCAAAAAGCAAATTTGAAAAGTTTTTTGAGTACCATTTTGAAATATCATAATGTAATTTTATTCGATTTTAACAACTACAAAAAGGTAAGGCAATTGGGTTATGGCAATGCCTTTAAGTACATTTTATTTAAGATGCTGTTTCAAATAAGAAGATATGTTTAAGAAAATGAAT
>CAINMV010000029.1 GCA_903850915.1 uncultured Bacteroidota bacterium | reverse complement strand
TTCAGCCCGGGCTGACCCAGGCCAGACCGATTGCAAATGGTGAATGGCCTTTTTGCTATAGATAAGTTTTATGTGTAAATATTTCCCTTTCCCTTTAAGCCTAGTCAAAATCTTAATAAAAACACTCAAGGACTTCTATTGTAAATAAATACAATAGAAGTATTTTATGGATTCAGCCCGGGCTGACCCAGACCAGACCGATTGCTAATGGTGAATGGCCTTTTTGCTATAGATAAGTATTAAGTATAAATATTTTCCTTTCCCTTTAAGCCTAGTCAAAATCTTAATAGGACTTCTATTGTAAATAAATACAATAGAAGTATTTTATGGATTCAGCTCTAAGCTTTAGTCATGTTTTTTTATCAGTAACTTTTATATGAATTAACTCAACACCAATAGACTTCCTAGGGGTATAAAAGACGATTTTTAGACTCATACTTGGAAAATTTGGTGGCATTGAGCAACTATTTTCATCCGTGATTGACCACCAAGAAAAAAGTTATTTTACATCCTGCAATCCTATTTTGATGGAGTTAAGCAAATTCTGATTCAGGTGGTCATGGTTACCGAAAATGGGTGGTCAATTAAGGCGGAATCTCCACTCTGGACTATTTTAGATCATATAATTATTTCAGTTCGAAATATGACCTGGAAATGGAGCGTTTTAAGGTTTGAGGTTATTTGAGCCTTTTCAAACAAAATTAATGCATTTTTATTCATCTTAAGACTTGTATAAACTTACAAAGGTCGAGTTGATACTTCGTCGAGAAACAAGGGTTTGTGGTTAATGGTTGTTCACAGCGGTTAACTCAATATTGTATTTGGTTAACCCCGGTTAACGCAAAAGCTATTACGGTTAACCGAGGTTAACTAAGGTAAACAAAGGTTAACCCCAAATTACCCCATTTTTACTCCGCCATTGCTTTTGAATATTTTTTTTAATTTTTTGTTCCTTGGTTTAAAAGAGGCTTAATTTCTCATTCATAAAACCTCAGGTTTCGTTATGCGAAAACAATAAAACCATTTTATTTATTAGCTTTCTATTTTGGTTACACGAAGAGTGGTTAACAACTTAATTAGATATTAATCACACTTTAGTTAATTTTATGTCCATTTAAATTTACAATCCATCATGGCAAAAAATGAAGCGTCCAATTTCAAGGTTCTTTATAAAGAATATGAATCCAAACATAAAACAAGGTACCTGAAAAATGATATTAGAATTGAAGCAGAAACTATGATTTGTGAACGGGAATTTGTGAAATGGCTCAAAATAAAATATCCCAAAAAAATAACTAGTGAAACGTACCAAAAATCATACACATATAAACTGTTCAATGAATTTATGATTGCCTTTAAAAAAAATAGATATTCGAAGAAAATTCAAATCAACATAGCCTTGTTGGAAGAGCAATTATCTTTAGATCAAAAATTTCCTGAAACAGAAAAACATACATATGATGTTGATCTTGTTGAAGAGTATTTAAAAAATAAAAAGTTGGTTGAATCACTTCCTCCAGATGAGCAGATTAGCAAGGGAATATATTTGGAGATTATTCTTTCTCAAATAAAATCTTCTTGTGAAGAAAAACAGCAACCTCTTAATCGGGTTTTAGATATAGGTTACCCAATATTGGTTGATAATTCAATGTTTAATTTTGGTTTTTATCTAGGGATTAAACTAATGAACCTTGCTATACATAAAATAGAAGCCCTATTGAATTATCAGAATGCTTTGTGGAAGCATGAATTGATATTTCCAACGTTTATCGAACATTCGGTGTGCAGAATAGTTGAAAAATTCAGTCTTGTTGATAATTGCCAACGACTTCTAAAAATTATGGATTGGGTAGAAAATAACCGCAAATTTATTTCTCAGGAAGAAGCTGATAGATACATCGATCCTCCATCGTACATTTTTTTTTATTGGCCTTATCCTGAAGAGAAACTGGATCAGTTATACAAGTCATTAGTTCTAAATAAAAAAATTGATGAAAATAATTTATTTTCGGATTCTTTTCGGAAAAACGATCCAGCGGCAAAAAATGTTACTGTGTGGAAGTCGAGTTCAATTGAATTAATGTATCTGCTTTATTTAATTTACAATAAAAATTCGCATCATTATAGTTTACCATTACACGACATTGGCTGTATACTTTTTAAAAAAGAGTCCAATAATTTTGATAAAAAAGTGTTGAATACTATTTTCAATCAGTTAATTAAAAAAATAAAAGCTAAAGATAAATTGAGCCTCAATCTCATAACCATAGAAGATATTGTTGCAAAACTAAAGCTAAAATAGTTTCATCATCTATTGTATTTCTTGATAAACCTTGATTTTTTTCAATTAAAATCAAGGTTTTTTTATTATACTATTGTGGCGGATATTGCATAAGTGGCGGTATCCTAATTTAATTTTTAACAACTAATTAAAGTTATTATGGACATTAAGAAAATCGCAAAGGAAATTCAGGCTAATGGCAGCCGAAAAATCAACATCGGGATTAAGGTGTATCCTGAATTCAAAAAATCATTTGCCCAGGAGGCAACCGACTTGGGAATCACCATGTGCGAGCTCGGTGAAACTAGGCTCCACGAATTTAAAACATTGAATGAGGAAAGAAGAAAACTGATCAACGAAGTTGAGATGTTGGAGGAGAAGATTTGGAAATTTAAACAGGAAAAACTACGTTTTAGGGAAATGGCAGTTGCTGAGGTTGAAAAGTTGAGAAATGAAAACTTGCAACTGCAAAAAAAACTTTTGCTTTTGGATGAGTTGAATTTATTGATCGACCTGCCCAAATTTCAAGACTTGTTTTCTCTTGTTAAAGGTCGAAAGGACGTTATTGTTACTCCTGATGCAAAGAAAATTGATATTATCTATAACGGCACTAAGGATTTGCTATATGCCATGATCCTAGCTTATAAAATTAATTAATTATTTATATAAATCACCATGTTAATCGTTCAAACACATTTCACACAAACCGGCCCGGATAGGGCTGAAATTATTGTCGGCAGTGTCATAATAATAGGTGTCGCTGTTTTGGTTTACCATATAACAAAGCCTGAAAAAATGAAACCTCCAACACAGCCTGTTGCTGTGGATAACAGTCAGAAATAAGCATTTCTCACATATTTCAATGAAAGTCACGGTAGATTTACCCGATTTACAGCAGGTAGTTGCGGAGGCAGTGGACCAAGCGATGGCCGACCGTCAGAGCAAGCTTTTTGGCTGGAAATTTTTCACGCTGCATGAAACCGCAGAACTTCTTCAAATAAAACCATCCACGCTGTTGGACAAACGGATGCCGTACCTAGTGGAGATCGACTATTCCCGTCACGGGAAAATCTTCTGGTTCGTGAAGACGTCAGTTGAAAAATTTATTGCCGACAGGGTAATCCGGAAATACCGTCGATAAGGTGGTAGCAATGTCTGATTTACATATTCTTATTGTGATTCATATGAATCGCACAACTTTGCTTATTGAAGAAAATATCCATCACGGGCATAAATAAATCCATCTGAAATGACATTAATACCTATCCAAGCCGATTATCAACCCAATAAATACCATAAGGCACCATTTCGCGGAAACTAATGTTTCTGAAGGTTGTTCTGACTTAATTTATTACAGTGTTAAACGGATTCAGCTTAAGTGACGCCGCTTGATTTATAACTGTGTTATATTCCCCATCTGCTCATCCATCGAATCGTTATCCAACTCCAATAAATAACCCTGTGTAATAGTAGGGGAAGAGTGTTTTAGTGCATTTTGAAGGAAATGAATGTCTCCCCCCGTTTTTTTAATGGCAATAGACGCAAAGGTATGCCTTGAAATATGCGACGTAACATTTTTATCAATCTCTGCCACTTCTGCTATTTTCTTTAGGTATTTATTTACCAAGGCCGTTTTTCTCCCTATTTCTTTCTTGTAGACTTCATTTTCCTCTTTTTCAATCCCATCAGTTAATAATGGAACAATATAAATTGATTTCGTATTAATTGACTTAAAATAATCAAGGATATGTTGTATCTGTGATGTAATTTTGAATGAAGCGATGGAACCGGTTTTGACCATCTGGTATTCTATTCTCTCATTTTTTATATACTTCCATTTCAAAGTCAGAACATCCTCAATTCTAACTCCAGCCATATTGAAAGCTAATAAAAACAATTGTTGTACGGTTTTGAATAAACTACCATTTGGAAAATCAACTTCAGAAAAACTCTTAAGTTCTTCAATGCTTAATCGTTCCTTTTTCGTTTTATTGCCTTTCGGTAAAGGATATGCTTTGAAGATATAATCTCCTACTTCTATTATTCTTTCTCTAATGGCCATATTAAACAATGCCCTTAATCTTTTCATATGAGAATATATAGTGGTCGGGCTTAATTTGTGCTTGATGAGGAAATTTTCGAATCCTTTTAAAATGAATACATCAATCTGCTTAAATTCGAGGTTTCCAAGTTTCTCTTTTTTGATATATGCGTTCCATTTGTTCAATGATTGCTGATACCCTTTTCGTTGATTGTACTCTAACATCTGGCTCATCTTGGATTCCCAATAGGAATTGAAGGATTGTGAATGCCTATTCTTGTTTATAGAATGAATAAGTAATTCAGGCGTTAATTTCTTTTTAGTAACCACTCCTGAAAACATCTTATCCTCATATTCTTCAAGCAATATTCTCAAATCAGCATTAATTGCATGATGGTTGGGATGATTGACCACCCATTTCAAATTATGATTTTTTGATTTAAATTGTTTTTTGGCTAAGGAAATGTTTGTTTTTATTCTTTTCTTTTTGGTTCCATCCTGTATGCGGAGATATATTTCATATAACCCATTTTTATTGGTGTGCGGTGACAATTCAAAGGCAGCTTTCATGTCAATTAATTTAGTGAAATTTGATATGCTAATTTAAACAAAATCCACCAGAAATCCACCAATAAAAATAAAAACCCTTGTAATCTGTTGATTATCAAGGGTTTAAAAGCTTTTTGTAGTAGCCCGTAGGGGAGTCGAACCCCTCTTTCCAGGATGAAAACCTAGCGGCCTAACCGATAGCCGAACGGGCCCTTTTTTAAAAGGTGTGCAAAGGTATTAAAATCCTATTGATTTGCAAATATTTTTTGGAAAATTACTATATAAAAATTTACCTTTGCTCCGTTTTAGGTCCCATTTACACTTTTTATTTCCTCCAATTCTAAATAACATCATGAAAGTAGCCATCAATGGTTTTGGTCGTATCGGTCGCATCGCCTTCCGATACTTGTTAGAAAAAGCAAACGTAGAAGTTGTTGCTATCAACGATTTAACCGCTAACGCAACGCTTGCTCATTTATTAAAATATGATAGCGTGCACGGAAAATTCAACGGCACCGTTACCGCTGATGACGAATACATTACCGTAAATGGTAAGAAAATAAGAGCTTATGCTGAAAAAGATCCTGCCAAACTTCCTTGGGGTGAGTTAGGGATTGATGTTGTCCTCGAATCAACAGGACGATTTACCGATGACGTTTCGGCAATGACACATATACATGCTGGTGCTAAAAAGGTAGTTATATCAGCCCCTGCTTCAGGCAACGTAAAAACAATTGTTCTTGGTGTTAACGATAACACATTGGATGGAACAGAAAATATCCTTTCAAATGCCTCATGTACAACCAATTGCCTCGCTCCAATGGTTAAAGTATTGGATGATGCTTTTGGGTTAGAAAAGGGTTTCATGACAACCATTCATGCGTATACCTCGGATCAAAATTTACAAGATGCTCCGCACAAAGATTTGCGTCGTGCGCGCGCAGCGGCCTATAGTATTATTCCAACTAGTACAGGAGCTGCTAAAGCCGTTGGTTTGGTATTACCGCACCTTAAAGGTAAACTAAATGGTAACGCCATGCGTGTTCCTATTCCTGATGGTTCGGTAACTGACTTTACAGCAATACTTAAAAAAGAGGTAACCAAAGAAGAAGTGAACGCTGCATTTAAAGCTGCCTCAGAAGGCGCTTTGAAGGGCATTCTTGAATACAATATCGATGAAATTGTTTCGATTGACATCGTTGGTAACCGTCACTCGTGTATTTTTGATAGTGACTTAACGATGACTCAAGGGACATTAGTAAAAGTTGTTGGATGGTACGATAACGAGGCTGGTTATAGTAGTCGCCTTGCCGACCTTATGGAGCGTGTTTCCAAAATGTAAACAAACTTTAATTGGAACAAATTTCCACAAGGAGGGTAATGGTATTCCTAACGATATTAAAACCTGTTTTTTGAGTTTTTTTCTTTGATTCCTATTTAAGGATCCCACGATAGTTTTTCTGTATTTATTAACAATTTCAACAACAAAAAGGCTTTGCATTTTGTCTTAAAGTCTTCATTAATTATGCGTTACGATCATCATATTTTTATTTGCACCAATCAAAAGACGGAAGGTAAAAAATGTTGCGGAGAGGAGCGAGGCATGGAACTCGTTAAGGAATTTAAACGCCAGCTTACTGCTAAGGGGGTGCAAAGTAATGTGCGCGTGCAACGATCGGGATGTCTCGATGCATGTAGCTTTGGCCCTTCGATGGTAATTTATCCGCAAGGTACCCACTACGGACACGTTCAACTCGAAGATGTATCGCGCATCATTGATGAACATCTATTAAATAATAAAACATTAGAAGATTTGGAGTTGAAGTTTTAGTCAACTCCAAATCTTCTAGGACTGCTGTTTTAGTTGAAAGTCATTTCCTTTACCTCCCTTGCGATAACCAAACGTCCGGCTACATTTTTTTTCACTTCGTCGATGGTTACGCCAGGTGCTAGTTCTGTGAGCTTAAAACCCTCTGGCGTGATTTCGTACATGCCAAATTCCGTTACCACTTTTTTCACACAACCTATACCGGTTATTGGTAGCTCGCATTTGGATAACATCTTGCTTTGTCCAGCTTTGTTTACTTGCTGCATGGCAACAATAATGTTTTTTGCAGATGCCACCAAATCCATCGCACCTCCCATACCTTTCACCATTTTACCCGGTATCTTCCAATTGGCGATATCGCCATTATCGGAAACTTCCATGGCACCAAGTACCGTTAAATCTACCTTGCCAGCTCGAATCATACCAAAACTCATAGCACTATCAAAAAATGACGAACCTGCAACGGTAGTAATCGTTTGCTTACCTGCATTAATTAGGTCGGCATCAATATGATCTTCAGTTGGAAATGGCCCCATTCCCAGCAAACCATTTTCTGATTGTAATACCACTTCCACACCTTCAGGAATGTAGTTGGCAACAAGCGTTGGAATTCCAATCCCAAGATTTACATAATAACCGTTTTGAAGTTCACGTGCGATGCGCTGAGCGATTTGTTCTTTGGTAAGCATATAATATGTTTTTTTATTTTCAGTCGACAGTATTCAGTCAATAGTCTTCAGTACTAAAAATCAAATCTACTTTCTTAGACTACGGATTATATTTAAATTCATCTTTGTATAAAATCAAATTTTTCAATCATTAAATTTCATTCATCGCGGTTAATATACCCTAATTGCTTAGCAATAATGATTTGAGTTTCCAGCTCGCAACAAGAATTAGCTGAAATGCCTGAAAAATCAAGAAATACCTTCATCTCATTTCTTCTTGGTCACTATGCAATATTTGATGGAACTGAAACGCCACACCTACTTATCTGAGATATAAGTGAATAAACCTATTCTTAAGGAAATTTTGTTGTTATTTGATAAATATCCTTAACAAGATCTATCGATACTTTCCAAATGTCCAGCTTTTTGTAATTATTAATAATTATTTAAAGAGTTTTATTTTTATTAAATTAGTCGAGAGTCTTTTGTTGAGCGCACTCAATACGAATGAAACAACAACCTACTTCTTCGGTGGATTCACGATATTTTCACGCATGGTAGTGTCGGCTTTTATGTTTTGCATCTTGTAATAATCCATAATACCTAAATTTCCACTTCTGAAGGCATCGGCGATAGCCATAGGAATCTGTGCTTCGGCTTCGATAACTTTAGCACGGGCTTCCTGAGCCAAGGCTTTCATCTCCTGCTCCGAAGCTACCGCAGCTGCACGACGTTCTTCGGCACGTGCATTGGCCACTTTCAAGTCGGCTTCTGCTTGGTCTGCTTGTAATTTAGCTCCAATATTTTCACCGATATCGATGTCGGCAATGTCAATACTTAATATTTCGAATGCAGTACCTTGGTCTAACCCTTTCGCTAATACTGTTTTCGAAATTTTATCTGGATTTTCAAGTACTTCTTTATGATCATGAGCAGATCCAATAGTGGTAACAATACCTTCTCCAACACGTGCTAAAATGGTTTCTTCTCCTGCACCTCCTATAAGTTGGTTGATGTTGGCACGCACCGTTACTCGTGCTTTGGCTACCAATTGAATTCCATTCTTGGCTACTGCTGCTACTGGCGGGGTGTCTATAACACGAGGATTAACCGATAGCTGCACAGCATCACTTACATCTCTTCCTGCTAAGTCGATGGCTGTAGCTAATTTAAAATCGAGTGGGATACTGGCTTTATCTGCACTAATAAGGGCTCTGATTACATTGTTAACATTTCCGCCAGCCATAAAGTGTGTTTCCAAATCACTACGTGTAATATTTAGTCCTGCTTTTGTAGAGGTAATAAGTGCATTAACAATTAATGTGGGTGGCACTTTACGAAGTCGCATCGCAAAAAGCTGACCGATGCTCACCCGAACACCGGATACGAGTGCGGTAATCCATAATCCCACAGGGATATAATATAGGAATAAGCTAATGAAGATAACTCCAAAGGCTAATATAAAAACATAAAAGGCATTATCCATAATAATATTAATTAATTGTTTGAGAGTGTAAAAATAATAAAAAAGCGCAAGCATTTTTAATGAATTCCTCAAAGCTTGGTCTGGTTCTGAAAGTTAAATAAAACAGTGGTCGCTAGTCTAAACCCATTATAGCAAATCCAACTTTTCAAATTATCTTTGCCCTCAATATGCAAATTCAGGTTTTAAAATCAAAAATCCACCGAGCTCGTGTAACTGAGGCTGATTTAAATTATACAGGTAGTATCACCATCGATGAAGATTTAATGGATGCGGCCAATTTAATTGCTAACGAAAAGGTTCAAGTGGTGAATAATAACAATGGCGAACGGTTGGAAACGTATGTTATTAAAGGCATGCGAGGAAGTGGTGTCATTTGTTTAAACGGCGCAGCGGCTAGAAAGGTGCAAGTTGGCGACATTCTTATTATCATGTCATATGCCTCTATGACTCCAGAGGAGGCTCGTGGTTTTGTGCCAGCTTCAGTTCATTTAAACGAGCTATCTAATACGATAAGTCACTAAATATCATGTCGGTAAAAAAAGTCGTTACCTATTTTCTTTTCTTCGGAATAAGTGCGGTATTGCTTTTTCTGACATTTAGAAATACAGATTTCTCCAAGATAGAAGAACAAGTGTATACATTGCACTGGGGCTTCGTGGGGTTGTGTTTTCTAATCACCATGTTCGCTCACTTTTTACGGGCTTGGCGCTGGAAACTTTTACTTGAACCGATGGGATATGAAGCAAGATTAAGTACTAGCTTTTATGCTGTAATGGTCGGGTATCTTACTAATTACGCAATTCCGAGAGGAGGCGAGATAGCCCGTTGTGGTGTGGTGTTTGGAACAGATAAAATACCTGTTGATAAGCTACTTGGAACCGTGGTGACGGAGCGTGTTATTGATGTGCTTTTGTTGATGGCGATTTTTATTATTACTCTTTTTTTAGAATTTACTACAATAAATAGTTTCATCCACTTTGATGATCTGTGGCTACAACACCAACAACTGATTTATGTTGCTCTAGGTTTGCTCTCTTTGGGTTTAGTTTTAATGGTGGTTTATCGTAAACGAATTATAGAGATTGGTTTAGTGAAAAAGGTGTTGAATGTATTAAGAGGTTTTAACGAAGGCCTGACAAGCGTATTTAAAATTAAAAAGCAACTTCTTTTTTGGATGCAATCAATTGGCATTTGGGTTGGATTTTTCTTTATTAATTATACATTTATGCGTGCAATGCCAATTACTGAAAATCTTTCATGGATTGTCGTTTTGGTGGTTTTGGCAATGGGTGCAGTAGGTTTTGCTATTCCTACGCCAGGAGGAGCGGGGTCGTACCATTATATTATTAAAATCACACTTGTATTTTATGCATTAAATGCCTCAGATGCAGAAGCTTATGCCTTAGTATCGCATACCATGCAGGCCGCTTTTGTTGCATTCGCGGGAAGTATCTCTTTATATCTTGCTTTTTTACAACGCAAAAAAAACAATAATGAATCATCGACAACGATTACAGCATAAAATTCATAACCTTGATTCATTGCTTGAATTAGTAAAATCTTGGAGGTCCAACAATAAAAAGGTGGTTTTTACTAATGGCTGTTTCGACTTATTGCACCCGGGTCATGTAGATTATTTAAACAAGGCTGCCGACTTAGGAGATGAACTGATTGTGGCTCTTAATACGGATGTTTCAGTTGCAAAAATTAAGGGGATACATCGCCCAATTCAAGATGAAAATGCCCGCCTGATGATTATAGCTTCACTCGAATGTGTTAGTGCTGTTTTTCTTTTTAATGAGGATACTCCAATAGAGGTGATTCGTGAAATAAAACCAGATGTATTGGTTAAAGGGGCCGATTACACGATTGGAAATATTGTAGGTTCGGATTTTATTTTGCAACGTGGAGGTGTAGTCAAAACCATTGATTTCCTTGATGGTTATAGCACAAGTTTGATTGAAAAAAAAATAAAAAACGCATAAATGTTAATCGTAAAACAAGTTTCATACAACTCATCCGACTATCAAGAGATGCTCAACTTGCGTAATGAAGTGCTGCGTAAGCCTCTTGGTTTGCAACTCGATATTTCAAAATTAGGTAACGAAGATTCTGACTATTTAATTGCAGGCTTTGAAGACGAAATTATGGTAGGTTGCCTAATTCTTTCTCCACAAAATGCAACTATCGTGAAGCTTCGTCAGATGGCGGTAAAGGAGGTGTTTCAGGGCCATGGTTTTGGTCGTCAAATAGTAGCATGGGCTGAAGCTTTTGCTGTAAATTTAGGCTTTGCCTCTATGGAGATGCACGCACGTAAATATGCAGTCCCGTTCTACTCAAAACAAGGATATGAATGTTTCGGAGATGAATTCTTAGAAGTAGGAATCCCACATTTGAAAATGAAAAAGTTTTTGTAGGGTAAGAAATAAGTTATTAGAGCCGTGTTAATTTTGTTGCACAAAAGACAAGCCGAAGTTATCAGAGTATATGGTAAAGATGCGATCTTTCTCATCTTTCTCGCTTTTTCGGGCAGTAAAGGTTAATAAAATACTTCCTTCCACGGTATAGTTAATTTCGTTGATGTTGTAGTAATGCCATTCGTTTTCAAATTCCGTGTTAAGCGAAAATGAATGATATTCCCATTTTGTTCCTCCATCTTTAGTTGTGATGTATTCAATAAGTTGATGGTCATGGCGCGTATATTCATTGTTGGTTCGGTAAAACAAGATGCCTTTTTTTGTGTTAAAGATATGAAAGTCGTTGGCCATATTTTGTCCTTTCCACGATAGGAATTCGTTGGAGTCAGGTATAAAATCCCACCTTTGTCCACCGTTCACGGTTCTTAATATGCGGGGTTGAAACAAGTCGCCATAACTATAATATTTATGGGTGATAAACAGGAAGCCGGTATCTTTATTTAAAAAGCGTAGCTGATGGTATTCAATGTCATGATTATGTGTTAATGCAATTTCGTTGGTCATAAAATGCTCCTCTGTCGTCTCTCCTAAATCCATTATCGAATCGATGATGGTTTTACGAATTACTTTACCTCTATCGTTAGTGGTTTTAATATAAAAACCATAATTCGGCTGCATTTGTGGGCTTTTTAGGGGGTCGTTTGCAAAGGCGGTGTCATAGCCTTTAAGGTAATTTACAAGCATATAGTCGCCATGTCCAGGATGTTCATCGAGTAAAATTTGTTTTGCAGCAGTGTCTTTTGCTCCAAATCGGATACGAGAGTGTGTCACTGTTTTCTCTTGCGCAAAGAGCGAATGGGACGTAAGGTAAATTAATATGGTATAGATAAAGGCGAATCTCATCATGGAGTTGAAATATATAACTTTTTAAGCAAATATAAATTAAAATATCCGATGCTTGCTTTTAAATGATTTAGCAGTAGCCTATAAAAACCATAAAAGATAAATTGTGTAAATTGCGTTCCAATTTTATTCTAAATGATACCTCGTAATACTGTAGATTCCATTACAAATACGGCCCGCATTGATGAAGTGGTTGGCGATTTTGTGGTTTTGAAAAAAAGGGGTGTCAATTTAATGGCTTGTTGCCCATTCCATGGCGAGAAATCGCCCTCCTTTTCGGTATCGGTAACAAAAGGTATTTATAAGTGCTTTGGTTGTGGAAGAGCTGGCAACGCCATCAATTTTGTAATGGAGCACGAGAGCATGTCCTACGTTGAGGCGCTGCGTTATCTCGCCAAAAAATACAATATTGAAGTTGTTGAAGAGAATATTAATATTGAGGAGGCGAAGGCTCAAAACACAGAACGGGATAGTGTTTTCATCGCATTAAATTTCGCCGCTAAGTATTTCCATTCGCAACTTTTTGAGAGCGAAGAGGGTAAGAATATTGGGTTAAGCTATTTCAAGGAAAGGGGCTTCCGCGACGAAACAATTGAAAAGTTTCAGTTGGGTTATAGTCTCGAAAATCGAACTTCTTTTTATAACAACGCCTTAAAAAACGGACTCACAGAAGAATTTATTCTAAAGGCTGGTCTCATAAGTAAACTCGATAATGGCGAAGTAATGGATCGTTACAGAGGCCGCGTTACTTTTCCAATTTATAATTTAAGTGGTAAAATTATTGCCTTTGCAGGACGTATTTTAAAAACAAACGATAAAGTTGCGAAATATGTTAATAGTCCAGAAACGCTTGTTTACCATAAAAGTGAACATCTGTATGGATTGCATCTTGCCAAAATAGCAATTAAAAAAAACGATCTCGTTTATTTAGTTGAAGGCTATACCGATGTCATAACATTGGTTCAAAGTGGAGTTGAAAATGTTGTTGCGTCGTCAGGAACGTCTCTTACAGAAGGGCAAATACGCCTTGTTACTCGTTTTACCAAAAATATTACTGTGCTTTATGATGGCGACGCGGCCGGAATTAAAGCTGCTTTAAGGGGTATCGACATGCTACTTGCTGAAGGCATGAACGTGAAGGTGGTGTTGTTCCCAGATAACGATGATCCGGATAGCTATTGTCGAAAAGTAGGAGGCACAGCTTTTGAAGAATATATCGCCAACAATGCGAAAGATTTTATCCTCTTTAAATCTGAGCTTTTGCTCGATGAGGTGAAGCAGGATGTGGCGCAGAGAAGCAATGCAATTCATAGTATTGTTGAGAGTATAAGTAAAATTCCAGATCCGATTACGCGCAGCTTATATGCGACAGAAAGCAGTAAGATTTTACTTGTCGATGAGCAGCTCATATTAACTGAAATTTCAAAGCAACGTGGTGTAAGAACGCGCGAGCAAATTCAAAGGGTGGATGTGCAGCTTCAACAAGCACAGCAAATTCTTAATGAGGTTGCGAAAGATCAGAATCAAGAGAAAGCAAAGTCAGATTTTGAAACGGGAGTTATGCGCATGTTATTAAAATATGGAGCAAAGCCATACAGTGATGATATAACCGTGGCGCAGCACGTGGTCCATGATATTGCTGAAAATGAATTTCAACTCGAAAACGAAGCATATCATAAACTTCTCGATGTTTATCGAACGCATATCGAAGAAAAGGAATTTGATGCGGAGTTTTTTTTCAAGAGCGAGGATCCAATTATTAGCAAAACAAGTATCGATCTTATCTACGATTTTGATAAGCACAATGCAAGTTCAAACTGGCAATTAAAACACGATATTGCGGTGCCTAACCCAGAAGATAACTATAAATTAAGTATAGATAAAGTATATTCCCAGTTTAAGATTTTTCAAATTGGCAAGCTATACAAAGAGATAATTAATGAGTTTGAGGCTTTAAAAGTAGATGAAAGTATCACGCCAGAGGAACGTATTCATAAAGAAAACGAACTCATGCATATGCAGATGAAAGTGAAAGCGATGGAACGTAGTCTGTCAGAAGTTACAGGAACTGTAATCCCGCGATAATTTATGCTCGAAAAAAAACCCAAGAGACTTCTAGCACTCGATGCCTTTCGTGGATTGGCAGCATTGGCCGTTGTTTTATTTCATTATACGATGTTTACACCTCAGGCGGAATTGGGGTTTAAATATGGTGTAACTGGTGTCGATATTTTCTTTCTTTTTAGTGGTTTTGTTGTATTGCTTTCTTTTAAAGAAAGTAATACAATTCGACAGCTCGTGGTTGGTCGAATAGCACGATTGTATCCAGCATATTGGATTGCAGTTCTTTTTACGGGATTTCTATTTTGGTATTATAACGTAAATACTGCCGATCAGCTGCATGAATTTAAAATAACCTTGGTCGCTAATCTCTCGATGTTGCAATACTATTTTCAACGCCCGAATTTGGATGGCCCTTATTGGACCATGAAATACGAGGTATTATTCTTCGCATTTATGTTGCTCGTCTTTGCCTTTAAATGCATAAAGCATATCGAATGGGTTGCCTTAGTAGGCATTTTATTTACCGCGCTATACAGCCTAATTTTCAAGTCATTTTGTGTTTCTTGGTTTTTAATTTTACAAAATTGGGTTCCAATCCTTAGTCATTTTGCTCTTTTTATGGCCGGCATTATTTTTTATAAAATAAGAACGGAGGGCGCAAATTTGCAACGGATAATCATGGTTTTTTTGGCATATTTAGTACAGCTTTCTTGTTTCGAAAATGGAGGTAGGAGTAAATTCTTTATAACTTTCGAAGCCTACTTTATCATCCTTACGGTTTACTTTATCATCCTCTTTTTGTTGATCTATGATAGATTGAATTTTCTAGCCAACGCACCTTTACTATTTTTAGGAAGCATCTCTTATCCTTTGTTTTTAATTCATCAGTTTTTAAGTCGCAGTGTAATTATTGCAGTACTGGTAACCTATGAACATTATAGTTTTTGGGCATCGGCAGCAATAGCCTTATTGGTATGTGTCTGTCTTGCTACACTTATTACTCGTTATCTGGAAAAGCCCATCGGAGATTGGATTAAAACAATTGGGGGAATAAAATAAGCATTAAATTCTATCTCTTATCTTTACAAAAGAGCATGGCAATAAAAAAGCCCCTTGCATTGCTGCAAAGGGCGATGTTATTTATTCTAATTTTTTTTAATTGTATGTGTTAAGCATCAAAGGCATTACAAGCATGGTAATTTCTTCGCCTTCATTTTGTGACGAAGGAACCAATACGCCCGCGCGATTTGGAGTGCTCATGTTAAGTACTACATCATCACTCTGTAAGGCCGATAGCATATCCGCAAGGAAGCGAGCGTTAAAGCCAATTTCCATGTCTACTCCATCGTAAGTACAACCTAGCTCTTCTTTTGCCTCATTGCTAAAATCTAAATCTTCAGCACTTACCGTTAAGCTGCTCCCTGCGACCTTTAAACGCACTTGGTGGGTGCTCTTGTTGCTGAAAATTGAAATACGGCGAATTGAGCCTAAAAACTCTAATCGGTTTATAAGTAGTTTGTTTGGATTTTCCGTTGGAATTACTGCCTTGTAGTCTGGGAATTTCTCATCAATTAAGCGGCAAATAAGATTTACATCACCGAAGGTAAAGAAGGCGTTGGATTTATTGTAGTCGATTTTAGCCACAGCGTCTTCGCTATTCGGCAACGACGACTTTAAAAGGTTCAATGCTTTTTTAGGGATTACAAAACTAATTTCTTCAGTAGGTTTTACCGCGGTGTTTCTGAAACGTACCAAACGGTTGGCATCGGTTGCAACGAAGTTAATGCCATCTTTCTTTAGTTCAAAAAGCACTCCAGTAAGTGCCTGACGCATTTCGTCAGTACCGGTAG
The DNA here is from genome assembly GCA_903850915.1 of uncultured Bacteroidota bacterium. Classification (GTDB taxonomy): domain Bacteria; phylum Bacteroidota; class Bacteroidia; order UKL13-3; family UKL13-3; genus CAINMV01. Next base: position 342,937 of record CAINMV010000029.1, on the reverse strand, counting down.
CGAAAATTGTTTTGCTAATTGCGTTTCCTAAAGCCGCTGTCTTAACAGAGATACTTGACGAAGAATCGATCTTTGGCATTTTAGGGAAATCATCAGGCTTTTGGCCGGATAATTTGTAACGTCCACTATCAGTTACAATCTCAATGTTTAATGTTTCAACATCTGCATTAAACGTTAATGGCTGTTCTGGCAAAGCTTTCAGCGTCTCCAACATTATTTTTGAAGGCACTGCAATCTTACCATCGGCATTGCTCTCTACATTTAATGAGGTGGTCATACTTGTCTCCAAATCGGTTGCAGAAATAGTAAGACGTCCTTTCTTTAAATCAAAAAGGAAGTAGTCCAATATAGGGAGCACTGACTTTGGGTTAATAACTCCGGCAATTTGCTCAATTGGCTTTTGTAGCGCTGAGGATGAAACAATAAACTTCATAGTAGATAATAACAATTTTATAGGTCACGCAAAAGTATTAGAATTCGAATGATATACAAGGGTTGAGGGTAAAAAGTGAATAACTAAGTCCTGCTAAAATTACGATAATACAAATCCAAAGCTTCGTTTTTTAAGGATTTAATTTACTGCTACAATGTAGGAATTAAGAGTTCAATGTCTTTAAATGGAATGTCAAATCTATTGGCAATATGACGATTAGTTAGGCGTCCTTTGTAAATATAGATGCCATCACGTACACCATTCTTCTCCCAAATGTATTTTCTTAAACCACCATTGTTTCCAATTTTTAGCAATAAGGTGCTGAAAATGTTACTCAATGCATAACTGGCCGTGCGGGCTACGCGCGATGAAATATTAGGTACGCAATAATGGATAACGTCGTGTTTAGTGAACACTGGATTTTCGTGTGTTGTTACCTCAGAGGTGTCAAAACATCCTCCTTGGTCGATACTCACGTCCACAATCACCGAGTTTCGCTTCATGTTTTTTACCATGTTTTCCGACACAACAGTAGGTGTTAATCCATCTTCAGCACGCAAGGCGCCAATGGCAATGTCTGCTGACATCAGAGCTTTGCCAAGTATCTTTGGATTTAACAACGAAGTGTAAATTCTATTTCCTATGTTGTTTTGCAGTCTGCGTAGGCGATAAAGGCTATTGTCGAATACTTTTACTTCTGCACCTAAGCCTAATGCTGCACGAGTGGCATATTCACCAACAGTGCCGCTGCCAATAATTATAACTTCTGTTGGAGGCACCCCAGTAATTCCGCCTAACAATTCACCTTTGCCTCCAAAAACATTGCTTAAATATTCAGCACCGATAAGCACGGAAGTACTACCAGCAATTTCACTCATACTTCTAATTACAGGCAACGAACCCCATTCGTCTTTAAGGTATTCGTAGGCAATAGCAGTAACACCTCGATTCATCAACTCATGAATGTAATGGGCTTTAAGGTCAGTGGGTTGTAATGCTGAAATTAAAATCTGACCTTGTTGCATCCAATTAATTTCTTCTAAAGTAGGAGGAGAAATCTTAAGTACAATCTCGCATTTAAATAATTCTTCGGCGCTGTAAGATATTTTTGCCCCAGCATCACTGTAGTCTTTATCACTAAAATTTGCTTTTGCCCCAGCCCCGGCTTCAATAATTACTTCATGGCCATTGTTTACTAAGAGGTGCACCGCCGTTGGGGTAAGGGGTATTCTGTTTTCTTGATATGTTATTTCTCGAGGAACAGCAATGCGCAAATTATGATCGTGTTTGCGCTCCTCCAAAAGTGCTTCTTGTGGCTGTAAACCGGCCTTTTTAGCCAGTTCTTTTATATCGTTGGTGTAAACTTCCTGCATAATCTTGGCTCAATAACTTAGAGCCGAAATTAGATAAAGTTTTTGGTTTATAAAAAATTAATTATTTGGGTGTTTAAGATGCGGTCCTCTTCTTCAATATTTATCTCAATTTTTAAGCATGGCATAGGAAGTATTGGAGCAACGATTTTAGGCCATTCCATCAAACAAATTGCATCTCTTCCGAAATATTCTTCGAGTCCGAAATCAAAGGCTTCTTCAATACTATTTAATCGGTAAAAGTCAAAATGGAAAATGGTATTCGATGTGCCATGGTATTCGTTAATCAAACTATAAGTCGGACTATGGATATCTGTTTCTGTAACACCCAATGCTACACATATCTGCTTTATAAGAGTTGTTTTACCTGCTCCCATCGGTGCAACAAAACACACGTTTTTATAGTTCAGAATTTCTGGTAAAAGTTCAAGAGCAATCGACTTCAATTCGATTGGTGATTTACATCTAAAATACATATGTTATTTGTATTTTTAATTACATGTACAGATGTTGTCGCATTTTAATCCATTGCAATGCTAATGGTTTAATTAGTAGGCCCATTTTAACCAAATACTTCCCCAAGTGTAACCACCACCAAAGGACGCCAAAATAATATTATCGCCTTTTTTTAATTGGCTTTCATAGTCGTAAAGGCAAAGTGGCAATGTACCTGCAGTGGTGTTTCCATAGCGTTGGATATTTACCATTACTTTTTCTTCGGGCAGCCCCATACGTTCGCGTGTAGCATCAATAATTCTAAGGTTGGCCTGATGTGGCACCAACCATGCGATATCTTCTGATTTTAGATTGTTGCGTTCAAGAATCTCGTAACTTACATCGGCCATGCCTTTTACAGCGGCTTTAAAAACGGCCTGTCCTTCCTGATATACGAAATGCTCTTTATTTGTAATGGTTTCATGAGATGCTGGTTTTAATGAACCACCAGCTTTTTGATGCAAATGCTTACGTCCAGATCCATCACTTTTTAAGATGCAATCCATAATTCCATAACCATCAAAATTGGGTTCCAAAAGCACCACACCACATCCATCTCCAAATATAATACAAGTGTTTCTATCGGTGTAATCGATAATGCTACTCATTTTATCCACTCCAACAACAAGTACTTTTTTGTATTTACCACTTTCAATGAGGGCAGCTCCCGTTTGCAGCCCAAATAAAAACCCAGAGCATGCAGCGCTCAAGTCGAAGCCCCAGGCGTTTTTCATGCCCACCTTATCACCAATGATATTCGCCGTTGCCGGAAACACCATATCGGGTGTCACCGTAGCACATATTATTACATCTATGCTTAATGGATCGATGTTTTTCTTTTCTAGTAAACTCTTAATAGCCTCTGCAGCCATGTCGCTCGAAGCCCATCCCGGTGTTTTTAGGATGCGACGCTCAATGATGCCTGTGCGCGACCGAATCCATTCGTCGTTGGTGTCAACCATTTTTTCTAAATCGAAATTGGTTAGGATGTCGGGGGGCAAGTATGCATCGATAGCGGTGATGGCGGCGGTAATTTTTTGACTCATAGCGACAGCAAAGGTAAAATTATTGTTCGATAATCCACGCCTAGGATACAATAAGTCCAATGTAACAAAGCAAACTTTTTGTGTGTTTTCAAAGTTAGGCGCTTATTCCTTTCTATTGGAGGATTACAACAACTTTTTTTACAATCGTTCTTCAAAACAAGTGTGTGTGGAGTACTAAAAGAGCTATTCAGGGCGCAAAAGGTACACTTCGCGAACATTTTAGTAAATTTGCATTCCAATTTTATTATAATTCATGGAGGCAAAAGTTTTCGAACTGGCAGAGATGCTCGGAGGTAAGGTGGAAGGCGATGGTAATATCGTTTTAAATACCATCTGTAAAATTGAAGAGGGTAAGCCGAATGGGTTGAGTTTCCTCTCCAATCCAAAGTACCTTCATTATATTTATGACACGAATGCGGGTGCTGTTTTGGTTAACGCAGATATGATTTTTGATAAGCCAATAAAAGCTACCATAATTCGAGTGCCTAATGCCTACAATGCGTTCACTTCTATCTTGGAGTTGGCGCAATTGGCAATGCATAAATCAGGAGTCGAACAACCATGTTTTATCGATGCTACGGCCTCGGTTAGTTCGAGCGGTGTTTATATCGGCGCCTTTGCATACATCGGATCTAAAGCCAAAATTGGAAATAATGTAAAAATATACCCGCATGCCTTTATTGGTGATAATGTGCAAATTGGCGACAACACTATTGTTTATAGTGGTGTAAAAATTTATTACGATTGCAGAATTGGAAGTAACGTTATTATTCATGCTTCAACCGTAATAGGCAGCGATGGCTTCGGTCATGCACCGCAGCCCGATGGTAGCTATAAAAAGATACCTCAAATAGGTAATGTAATTATTGAAGATGATGTAGAAATTGGAAGTAATTGCAGTATCGATAGGGCTACTTTCGGCAGTACCATCATACGCAAAGGTGTTCGCCTCGATAATCTAATCCAGATTGCGCATAATGTTGAGATTGGAGAAAATACGGCGATAGCCTCACAAACAGGTGTTTCTGGAAGTACTAAAATAGGAAAACAATGTAAGGTGGGAGGTCAGGTGGGCTTCATTGGTCATATTTCCGTTGCCGATGGCTCGCAAATTGGAGCACAAAGTGGTGTCCATCATGAAATAGAAATGCCCAATAAAGAGTGGTTTGGATCTCCGATAATGGGCAAACGCGATGCATTTAGGATTTCAAAGCTAATCGCTAAATTGCCTGAATTGTTTGAAGACGTAAAAGAAATAAAGAAAAAGAATTAATCACGAAAGTAAAATGTCATCCTTAAAACAACATACCATAAAAGATTCCATAAGTATATCAGGTGTTGGTCTGCATACTGGAAGCGAATGTACACTTACATTTCAGCCGGCACCCATCAATCATGGGTTCAAATTTCAACGGCTTGATCTTCCTGGACAACCCATTATCAATGCCGATGTTGATTATGTTGTGGATACTTCTCGCGGTACTACCCTGGAGCATAACAATTGCAGGGTTAATACAGTGGAGCATGTGCTCGCCGCTCTTGCAGGTATGGAACTCGATAATGTACTCATTCAATTGGATGGGCCAGAACCTCCAATTATGGATGGCAGCGCAAAAGACTTTGTAGATATGCTTTTGGAGGCTAAAATCGAAGAGCAAGATGCTGATCGTGAATATTTTATTGTACCGGAGAACGTGCATTATGCCGATCTAAGTCGTAAGGTGGAGATGGTGGCGATGCCTGTGGATGACTATCGACTTACGGTGATGGTGGATTACAACTCCTCGGTGCTTGGAAGTCAGCATGCCTCAGTTACGGATATTAAAGAATTTGAAAAGGAAATATCAAGTTGCCGAACTTTTTGCTTCTTACATGAATTGGAAATGCTGCTTGCCAATAATTTAATTAAAGGTGGAGACCTAAATAATGCAATCGTTATTGTCGATCGCAAGGTGGAAGATGATGAGTTAGACCATCTGGCGGTACTTTTTAATAAACCCAAGGTAGGTGTGCGTAAGGAAGGTATCTTGAATAACCTGGAGATGCGCTTTCAAAATGAACCGGCACGTCATAAGTTGCTCGATTTGATTGGCGACTTGGCATTAATTGGAATGCCTATTAAAGCACAAATTATGGCCGCTCGTCCAGGTCATGCCGCGAATGTGGCCTTTGCTAAGAAAATTAAGGCTTTGATTAAGAAACAGAAACGAGGAAGTAAGGCACCTGTATATAATCCTAACATTCCACCACTTTACGATGTGATGCAAATTCAAAAGTTTTTACCGCATCGTCAGCCGTTTTTGTTTGTAGATAAAGTAATAGAGAAAAGCGATAAACATATTGTTGCTATCAAAAACATCACGTTTAATGAGGATTTTTTTGCTGGCCATTTCCCAACCGAACCATTGTTTCCAGGTGTACTTCAGGTAGAAGCATTAGCACAAGCAGGAGGGGTAATGATTCTAAGTAATTACCCGGATCCGGAAAATTATGCCACTTACTTTATGAAAATCACTGAAGTGAAATTTAAAGATAAAGTGGTGCCAGGAGATACCTTGGTAATGAAGTTGGAATTAACCCAACCCGTTCGTCGTGGTATAGTTCAAATGAAAGGAATAGGTTATGTAGGTGATAAAATTGTTATCGAAGCCGAAATGATGGCACAAATTGCAAAACGCGCTTAATTTAATTCAACTATTTTTTTATACACACAAATAAATAAACCTAGCCATCATGAGTTTTACCGAAAAAATAAATCAAGAAATCACAACCGCCATGAAAGCACGCAATGAAGCGGAATTGCGCGGTTTAAGAGCTATCAAAGCAGCATTAATTATTGCTGCTACTAGCGAAGGCGCTGGCGATGAAATTAGCGAGGAACAGGCCATAAAAATAATTCAAAAGTTAGCCAAGCAACGTAAAGAGAGCTTGGATATTTTCAATAAGCAAAATCGTGCCGACCTTGCGGTAAAGGAGCAAGAAGAGCTAACGATTTTTGAACGCTACCTTCCAAAGCAGATGGGCGACGATGAAATTACCAATGAACTTAAAATGATGCTTGCGGCAAATAACATTTCCTCTGCGGCCGAATTTAGTAAGGCGATACCCTTGGCTATGAAACATCTGGCCGGGAAGGCAGACGGTAAAAAAATATCGGAGTTGCTGAAAAAGGCGCTTGGGTAATTTTATTTAATACCGTTTCTTATAAAAGTTGCTATTGATTTGTTGAACTGGTTTCTACATTCGAAAAAAAACCAGCTTTTTTGTTTTGTTTTTCAAATAACTGATTTTGGTCATCTTCATGACTTGGTGTTGCTTTTTAATTTAATTTCACCTCATCATGAGAATTCTGCTCACAGGAGCCAACGGCTATATTGGCATGCGGCTATTACCAATTTTAGTAGAGGCGGGTCACGATGTTACCTGTATAGTTCGCGATAGTATTCGGTTTCAGCCCCTATATGATCTTCAACGTAAAATTAAGGTTATTGAATACGATTTTTTAAAGCCATCTCAAGCTGCTCAGGTTTTTGCCGTTACTCATTTTGATGTTGCCTTTTATCTTATTCATTCATTAAAGGATACGTTTGTTTCACTAGAAGAGCTCGAACGAAAATCGGCGGAAAACTTTGTTCAAGTGGCAAAAACAACAGGAGTTAAGAAGTTGATATACCTGGGCGGCATAAGCAACCAAAGCGGTTTGTCTACGCACCTTAATGCCCGTAAAATTGTAAAAGATGTGCTGATAGAATCGGGGATTAAATATACTATTTTTGAGGCTGGTATTATTGTTGGCTCTGGTAGTGCATCTTTCGAAATAATACGTGATTTGGTAGAAAAAATGCCTTTTCTAGCAGGTCCTCGATGGCTTTTATCAAAATGTCAACCCATTGCCATTCGTAATGTAATTAACTATTTGCACGCGGCGGTATTAAATGAAGCAACCAATAACAGAACGTTTGAAATAGGTGGTCCTGATGTACTTACATATAAAGATATGATGTTGCAGTTTGCGGAAGTTAGAGGCTATAAAAGGAGGATTTTTATTCTTCCATTTCTTACCCCTCGTATTTCTTCCTATTGGCTGTATATCATTACATCAACGAATTTTACAATTGCACGGCAATTGGTGGAAAGCTTAAAAAACGATGTCATCTGTCACGATAATTCTGTTCGCGATATAATACCACAAGAATTGTTTTCTTATAAGGAATCAATTCAATTGGCGTTTCAAATGATTAAGCAAAATATGGTGGTGTCGAGTTGGAAAGATGCTTCCATTAGTGCGCTCAATCATTTGGATATCAACGAATACATCGAGGTGCCATTTATGGGTTGTTATCGCGATAAGCGTTGGGTAGAGATTGAAGAAAATCAAGTACAAGAAATTTCAGACCGCTTTTTTGGCATCGGTGGCGTTAATGGTTGGTTTTATGCTAATTATTTATGGCGTATTCGAGGGTTAATAGATAAGTTGTTTGGAGGTGTCGGATTGCGTCGGGGGCGCAAAAGCGATGTGGATTTAAAACCCGGTGACGCTCTCGATTTCTGGAGAGTAATTTTAGCTGACCGCAAAAACCATCGATTGTTGCTTTTTGCAGAAATGAAATTACCTGGTGAAGCATGGTTGGAGTTTTCTATTGTACATTACCATAATCGTTATCTCTATAAACAAACAGCAACCTTCAGACCACGTGGTATCGCAGGTCGCAACTATTGGTACGCGATGTTGCCATTTCATTTTTTTATTTTCAGAAATATGATGAAACGAATTACGAAAACAACATAAATTAAATGCATAAAAAAACCGCTACAGCTTGTAGCGGTTTTTTGTATTTAATGCGAGGGTGGTTATTTCACTTCTTCTGCTTCTACATCTTGAACGTTACCATCATTACTGCCGTTTCCAGCATTGGCATTGTTATTGGCTCCACCAGCATTGGCTTCATTACCTTGACTATACATATGCTGACTTGCTTGCTCCCATAATGTGTTTATCTCAGCCATAGCGGCGTCGATACCTGCGAAATCTCTAGCAGCATGGGCTGCTTTTAATTTGCCTAAGATGGTCTCAATTTGCCCTTTAGCATCGGCCGGTACTTTTTCGCCATATTCTTTCAACTGCTTTTCAGTTTGGAATATCATTTGGTCGGCTCCATTTAGCTTTTCTGCTTCTTCTTTTGCTTTCTTGTCTGAATCTGCATTCGCAGCAGCTTCGGCTTTCATTCGTTTTATTTCATCATCACTCAATCCAGTCGACGATTCAATGCGAATTTTCTGTTCTTTGTTCGTTCCTTTGTCCTTTGCGCTTACATGAATAATACCATTAGCATCAATGTCGAAGGTAACCTCTACTTGAGGCACACCGCGTGGTGCTGGTGGAATTCCATCCAAATGGAAACGACCAAGCGTACGGTTATCTTTAGCCATAGCTCGTTCACCTTGCAATACATGGATTTCCACGCTTGGTTGGCTATCTACTGCGGTTGAAAAAGTCTCTGATTTTTTAGTAGGTATGGTTGTGTTTGCATCTATTAATTTGGTGAATACATTACCCATGGTTTCAATTCCTAAACTCAAAGGCGTAACATCCAACAATAATACATCTTTAACTTCACCGGTTAATACTCCGCCTTGTATGGCAGCACCAATAGCTACTACTTCATCCGGGTTTACACCTTTGCTTGGAACTTTACCAAAGAACTTCTCAACGGCTTCCTGAATTGCGGGGATACGAGTTGAACCTCCGACCAAGATAATATCATCAATATCGCTAGTGCTTAATCCAGCATTTTTTAAGGCCGACTTACACGGATCTATTGTTCTGCGAATTAGATCATCACACATTTGTTCAAATTTAGCTTTGCTCAGCGTACGAACCAAGTGCTTCGGAATGCCATCTACAGGCATTATATAAGGTAAGTTTATTTCCGCATTGGTGCTTGACGACAATTCGATTTTCGCTTTCTCTGCAGCCTCTTTTAAACGTTGCAATGCCATTGGGTCTTTGCTTAAATCTAAGCCTCCGTTCTCGTCTTTAAATTCAGCAACCAGCCAGTCTATAATTTTTTGGTCAAAATCATCTCCACCTAAGTGGGTGTCTCCATCTGTACTTTTTACTTCGAAAACGCCATCACCCAATTCCAATACCGATACATCATGCGTTCCTCCACCACAGTCGAAAACGACAATTTTCATGTCTTTCCCTTTCTTATCCATACCATAAGCCAATGCTGCTGCTGTAGGCTCATTAATGATACGTTTTACGGTTAAACCAGCAATTTCACCTGCTTCTTTGGTGGCATTACGTTGTGCGTCATTAAAGTAAGCAGGAACTGTAATTACGGCTTCTGTAACTTCTACACCCAAATAATCTTCCGCTGTTTTCTTCATTTTTTGTAAGATAATAGCTGATATTTCTTGTGGTGTATACAATCTTTCGCTAATGTTTACACGTGGAGTGTTATTATCGCCTTTCACTACTTTGTATGGCACACGCGCTATTTCTGCTGTCACCTGGTCATACGTGTTTCCCATAAAGCGTTTTATGGAGAATACAGTATTCACCGGATTGGTAACGGCCTGACGTTTTGCAGGGTCTCCAATTTTGCGCTCCCCGTCTTTTAAAAAGCCAACGATAGATGGCGTTGTACGTTTACCTTCACTGTTTGCGATTACTACCGGCTCATTGCCTTCCATTACGGACACACATGAGTTGGTGGTTCCTAAATCGATTCCAATTATCTTTCCCATTTTGTTGTGGTTGAATTAAATATTTTTACAATACATTTACAATCAAAGTGCCAAACGGAATGTGTCACATTTTAGGGAAATTGTGGCAGAAAATAAAGGTGAAGTCTATTGAATTAGGACAATAATGCAATCTAGGGCGCACAGATGACCCTATATTGGCGCAACAGAGTAAGGCACCAATCAGCTCAAATAGCATCCAAATGGCTAGAAAGAAAGTTTAGACTTAGAAGGGGTAAGACGAATTTTGAAAATGAACTAAAAATTAGTGTTGCTCAAATTCTATTTTCCACTCAAGCATTCCACCAAGTAGATTTCTTACTTTAGTAAATCCATTTTGTGTAAGATAAGCTTTAGCAGTGGCACTGCGCCCGCCCGATTTACAATGAACAATTATTTCTTTGTTTTTTAAACTCGACATCTCAAGCATGGCCTCAGGCAGTGTGTCTAATGGAACTAGTTGCGCTCCGATGTTATATTCATCAAATTCAAACTGTTGACGAACGTCGATGATTGTAAGTTTTTCCCCTTTATCTATGCGGGATTTAAGTTCTTGTACCGTAATATCTTCCATTATTGGATAATAAATTTAGTGTTATACGTTAGGTTGGTTAATTGATCGATTAGTGTTAAAAAATACACGCCACTTCCAAGTTCATGAACGTCGATTGCCGAGCTTTCATAAGGGATTTCTTTCCGAGTTCTTCCTTGAATATCAGTGATTTTTATAGTCGCTTTCTCAAGGCCTGCAATCTTAATGTTAATTAAGTATTGAGCTGGGTTTGGATAAACGTAAAGTTTCTCAAAATTGGTTTCTTTGGTTGCAAGGCCATTAACAATCGTCGTAGGTTGTTTGCCAATTATGGGCCGTAGCATGGGTGTTCCAGTAAATCCGGGCACAGTGCCACTTATCATCCAACTTCCTAAAGTATTTACAAAAACATTCGGGTTGTAAGGTGTTCCAAAGTTGCCAGGATAATTCATATCGTAGCCTACATTAAGTTGGAAGCTGCTATTTTGAACCCAGCCGATATAAAATTTTCCTGCAGGGATATAACGCGGTGTGTCAAGCAAAAAGCGTGTGAAACCACCCATCTGATCACGATAGGAATAGTCATGAACTGGAACCATCACCGTTTGAGAATGAATTTTAATATCTTCATTGGTGTTTTTTCCAATAGGAGTAAGATAGCTCCAGGCGGTAAGCGTAAAGTTAATACCGGAATTTTGAGTGCTCGACTGGTTAAAATAAATATCAATAGCCCTTAGAGTATCACCAAGATTAGACTCAAAACCTAATGCTACTTTGCCTGATCCATTTAAAATGCCAAATCCATTTTCGGCGGTACCATCATCATAGGCATAATAGTTAGCGAAAAGCTGTTCTTTATAAAAAGTGTCATTCATGCGGTGCGCATCACTTACTTCACTGGCGGTATATATGCTTTTAATGATTACAGAATCATCTTTAGGTGAAATCGTGTCAATCACTGTAGCGAAGTTGTAGCTAATTTTCTGAGGGATTTGGTAAGTTAAGGAACCTAAAAGGAAAGCATCGTTATTTATTAAGTTGTTGTATTGTTTATTAAAAACAAAATATTTGGATGGTACCTGTACATTGGTGTTTTTTAAGTTGCGCACAAAAAATGATGTACTACTGGCGTTTTCAATACTAGTAGATGCTTTATACTGATTCCAAGGCATCGAATAGTAGCGTTTTAATAGCGGAGTAGGGGAGGTCATAATTGCTACATCCGTGCTAAGTGTATCTTTAATGGTGCGGCTTCTATCCAATCGAATGTAATCGACATGCCATTGGTTCCAATTTCCAGAATAGCTCGCAAAATTAACAAATCGAAACTGGAAGGCACCATGCAAATAAATGGTATTGTTAACTGAAAAGATAACCTGAGTAAATGTCGAATCACTTTGCCCTCCGGGTTTTACCCAAACGGTATTCCATTTACCTCCAGAGGTAAGAAATTGCAGAAGCAATGAATCCTCTGTTTGAGGCATATCACCACGACCGCGCATTTCATAAAAGAAACTGAAGAAAATGTTATCCGAGGCAACATATTTTGACAGATTTAAAGGGATAGATGTTAGCGTGTCTGCAGGTCCATAGCTGCCTCCTACGCTTAGGGCATAGGCATTTCCAATCTTATCAAGGCCATCAAAGGTGGCAACGTTGTAACTCGGTGGATTAATGGGAAATCCATTGTTAATAAACACATTATGATCGAGCCAATGGTTCGTGTCAGGTACTATTTTACTAGTAGTGAAGTCTTCAAAAAAAGGCAAGGAGTCGAACGCACTATTGGTTTTGCTTAAGGTATGTTTTATTCCATATGCCTTGTCTATATTGGGGTGCAATGAATTAAAACTTTTTAATTCAGCATTGACATATAACGGAGAAATCAACTGTTGTGCTTTTAAATTTAGCAACAGCGAGCATAAAAACAACAGTAAGAATGGTCTTTTTTGATTCATTGGGTACAATTTAACACTGTTAGAGAAAGGAGAACGACAGTGTTAATGTTTTATTGTTAGGTTACTAATCTTTAAGTTTGAGAAAGATATAAATGGGGTCTGTTTGGTTCATGGTGGCATTGCCAGTGGAGTCCGGTTCTGGTATCTGACGATCTACAATTGCATTTTTATCATTTTTAAGATAATCGGGCTTTACGATTGGTTCAGATAAGCTATCTTGTTTAATAATGAATAGTACTTCTTCCATCGATTTGCCCATAAAGTCAGGTATCATTATGGTGCGGCCTCCGAAACCCTGCATCACAAATAAATCAATAATACTACCTTTGGGTATTAGGTCGCTAGCTGCGATCGGATGCCCTTCAAATTGAGCACCAGTAACATAATCTGTATGCGGTCCTTCAACATAAATTGGATTTACTTTTAGTCCGCGACTTTCCAATTGAGTTTTGGCATTTCGCAAGGAGCCTTCAATTTTTTCAGGAAATTTTACGTTCGGAGGATTGAGTCCGTTGACCGTGAAATAAATTACACGTCCTTCTTTAACATGGCTTTCAGGCAAAGGGTCTTGCTCTAAAATACAACCCTTGCGCTTGTCATCATAATACAAGGTGTCTCGAATTTTGTAGTTTAAGTTTTTTTCTTCGAGCATCTTCAACACCTCATCCACTGTTTTTCCTTTAAAGTCAGGAACGGTAATGGCTATGCCGTGGTGCGTGTATGGGTTTAAGAGGAAAATGCCTCCAAAAAACACCACTACTACTACTCCTGCTGCCAGAAATAAATGTACTATAAATTGTCTTGAGATTAAGAACTTTAGATATTCCTTCATTCTCTGCAAATATATTAATTAGTGGAGATATTTTAGGGAACTTAATTTTTTGGTGCAATTAAAGAGAAATGTTTACTGTAAAAGCAGCTGAAAACCCGCATAATTGTCAAACAAAAAGAGCCCATCCTTTCGGGTGAGCTCTTTAAATTATGCCGAACGTATTCGGTGAATTTAGGATTTATCTAACGATAAACTTTTGTGTTGTAGCGAAGTTGTCACCTACGAATTTAATGAAATAAACTCCAGTTGACATGCTAGCTGCATCAAAAGTGAATGAGTTAAATCCACTTGTGAATTCGGTTTTTGTGAATGTTTTAACAGTTTTTCCTAATGCGTCTATTAAGCTAACTTGGATGTTATTATCGTCATTTAAGCCGAAATTAACTTTAGTCATGCCGTTAGTAGGGTTAGGTACCACTTGTATGTTTTGAACACTTGATGGTTGTTTGTCGATTCCTAAGAATGTGTGTGTAGTATAACCTGATTGCCATACTTCTTTAGTGGTGATATCTTGAACCCACATTACAACTTCTAAGTTACTGAAATCTTCAACAGAGTGTTGCGTAGCAATATTAATTGGTGTTGCACCGCTAGCGGCTAGCGTATAAATACCAGGGAAGTTAAATGTTAAGCTCTTTGTAGTGGTTGTGTTTTTAGCCAATCCAGTTAATAAAGTACCGTTAGCATTTGGAATCATTTTCTTCATTACATGCTCAAACTCAGTTTCGCCATTCGTTTTAACGTTTTTGAATGTTACTTTTTCGCAAACAGCAACAAAAAGATACATAGAAGTAGAAGCAATGTCTGATAATGGCTTGATGTTCGCATTTACAGTCATTTTTCTATAGTTGATACTACTTGTTCCTGTTAATTCAATAAAAGATGGTTTAGCTTGGAAATCATCAAATATTTGTGAAGTGAAACTAGATGCATTTACGTTCCATCCACCATCTACCTCCATACGTGGAATAGAGTTAATTCCATAATAAGTATGACGTGTTCCACATTCAGAAGTATAATAAGGATCTCCAGTTGATGGGTAGTTCATTTGGTATTTTACCGTGGTGAACTTCGATGCTGGTTTAGCATCTGTTACATTTTTGTAGTTGATATTTCCAGCCACGCAGGGTCCGCAAGTAGAAGAGGTAAACACTTCATTCAGAATCGCGCGAGGAGCGTAATTATCTACCACATTAACAGTAAAATAAGAAGTGTCGTTGCTTGCATTTCCATCGGCAGAACCATTAATGTTTGAAGCCCAAACTTTTAAAGTGTAAGTTCCAACAGCTGAAGGCGTCCATTTTGTGGCATGCGATAAGTTTTGCGTAGACAATGGTGTAATTGCCACACCTGTTCCAGCTGCAGTAACTTTTGCAGCATTATTGATTCTATAGTTTAAGTCGGCAGAAGAAGCTTTGCTTGTACCTAAGTTTCTAAAGTCAGCACTAATGGTGAACGGGGCTTGACTTAAAATTAAATAAGGCAATGTGGTTACTTTAGTTGAAGCTAAATCATTTGCAGGTTGTGATCCCTGAATGAAGGTATAGTAGCTATTATCGCCAGCAGTGAAAATATTTTGAGTGATTTGTAAAGCACCTAAACTTGGAGATCCGGCAATTGAGGTTGCTGTTGTGGCATTAATTTGAATACCAGCACTTAATTTTACATTTGAAGTACAAAGTGCACCTCCAGAAGTAACACAAAGTGTTTTCATATCAACAACATGGATGTTATTGCTAGTCTCTTCTAAAACTACAGCCCAATATGTCCAGCCAGATTGGATGTTAGCTTCTCCAAAGAAGTTGAACCATATCCAGAACTGACGGTTTGGTGCCGTTCCATAAGTTTTAGTCATAATAGCACTATTATAAGTAGTGTTTGTTTGTGGGCTTAAGCCAAGGATGTTCACCGAGTTGTTCGGAATGTTTGCATTAGGCAATGTAAGATTAGAAAATGCACTTGGTTTAACTGTTGGTGTTCCTGCATCAAACGCAACAGTACCAAAGTTACCAGCAGTAAACTTGGTTACGTTTGTTCCGTTAAATTTAAAACCGAAAGGTAAGGTTTGCTCTGGAGCCCAAGTGGTTGCCGATCCGGCGCCACCTTGCCATAAAGTTGACCAACCAACGTTGCTGGTTGAAGGATAAGGGTTTTCGCCATCAGGGTTAACTGCACCCGGATTTTGAGCTGCATTTGGATAAGGAATGCAATAGTACTGCGCTACGGCAAATTGAATTGCAACTGCAGCAACTAGAGTGAGTAGAAACTTTTTCATGTATGAAGATTGGTTTTGAAATTTAGGTCTGCAAGATATATTATTATTCAGTAAATAAAAATTTATTAGATTTTTTTTACAAAGATTTGCTAAATATACTTTTGTGCGAGATACCTTGTTATCTGTCAGTTAATGCAAATCTAAATTCTTCATAACTTCTTGTAATTAATGGTTTAATTGAAATAGTCGTATTATTTTAGTAGTGCTGTAATTTTTTATTTCAGTTGCCAATTAGGTGAAATCATGCTTGTGTTTTCATCGGACGTTGTTATGCAGCGTGTTTTAATAGAACAAATCCATTAAATCTTCAAATAATTATGTTATGCATTTCAACCGTTATTCTAATTAGGTTTTGCAGTGAATTTCAAGAATTTAGGCCAATAAAGCCGATTGATTCTATTAAAAAGAAAAAAATCTTCAGAAAAGACTTCCATCTTTGGAAAATAATGTTACCTTTGCACTCCATTTTTTGGAAAGTATAGATTTTTCACAATCTGCAAAACCGTAAAACACACATGGAACTTGGAATTTTAAGCATCACCGGAAACGATACAGGGCGCAAAGCAGCTCTTAACGATGCCGTATTCGCTATCGAACCTAACGATCACGTTATTTGGTTAGATGTAAAACAATATTTAGCTAATCAACGTCAAGGTACGCATAAGGCAAAAACCAAAAACGAGATTCACCGCACAACCAAAAAGCTTATGAAGCAAAAAGGTACAGGTGGAGCACGTAGAGGTAGTTTGAAGTCACCTTTAGTAAGAGGTGGTGGACGAGCATTTGGACCTGTGCCTCGTGATTACTACTTTAAGTTGAACCAGAAAACCAAGCAACTCGCTCGTAAGTCTGCTTTATCTTACAAAGCAAAAGAAAATAACATTCTTGTTGTAGAAGATTTTAATATGGATTCTGTTAAAACACAGAATTATATCGAAATGTTGAAAAACCTTAACATTAAGGACAACAAAAATCTAATGTTATTGGGATCACACAATCAAAATATTTACCTAAGCAGCCGCAATGTACAAAGAAATCAAGTACTTGTTGCTAATGAAGTGAATACCTATGCAATCCTTAACGCACAAAAATTAATCGTAACTGAAAGTGCTCTTAAAGCGCTTACAGAAGTTTTGTCTAAGTAATTGTTATCCCTTCTTTTCAAATTTTAAAATTCAGAATTATTTAAATCGTTTTATAGGTTATATTTTAACTGTAAGCTAAAATAAATTTCAACCATGAGTATTCTAAGAAAACCCATAATTACAGAAAAAGCTACCGCCAAAAGTGAAAAACTGGCGCAGTTTACTTTTCATGTTGATATCAACGCCGATAAGCCGGCAATCAAGAAAGCTATCGAAAAGATGTATGGCGTCAATGTAGTTGGTTTAAGTACTATCCGTTATGCCGGAAAGAAAGTGGTAAAAAACACCACCAAAGGTTTGAGTATCGGTAAAAAGGAATCATACAAAAAAGCTATCGTTACCTTACGACCAGGTCAAACTATCCAATTCTTTGATAATATTTAATACTGTAAACTATATAAAAAAGTTAAATCATGCCGGTAATTAAATTAAAACCCACATCTGCGGGAACTCGCCATAAAATAAAGAACGCATACGTTGAGATTACCACCAACGTGCCCGAAAAAACGTTATTAATGACTGCACACAAGTCAGGTGGTCGTAATCAAACTGGTAAAATGACCATGCGTTATATCGGTGGTGGCCATAAAAGACAATATCGTATTATCGATTTCAAACGTAACAAACATGGAATTCCAGCTACTGTTAAATCAGTAGAGTATGATCCAAATCGTACAGGATTTATTGCATTGTTGGTTTATGCTGATGGTGAAAAACGTTATATCTTGGCTCCACAAGGTTTGAAAGTAGATCAAAAAGTAATGAGCGGTACTGGTATCTCTCCAGAAGTTGGTAATGCTATGCTTTTGAGTGAAATTCCATTAGGATCAATCATTCACAATATTGAATTAAATCCAGGACAAGGCGCAAAAATTGTTCGTAGTGCCGGTGCAAGTGCCCAATTGGCAGCTCGTGATGGTAAATACGCTACGATTAAATTGCCTTCAGGCGAAACTCGTAATATATTGGTAACATGTATGGCTACTATTGGTAGCGTAAGTAATGGTGACCATCAATTAGAACGTAAAGGAAAGGCAGGCGCTAATCGTTGGAAAGGCCGTCGCCCTCGCGTGAGAGGTGTTGCGATGAATCCAGTGGATCACCCAATGGGAGGAGGTGAAGGTAGAGCTTCAGGAGGTCACCCACGTTCACGCAAGGGCTTGAAATCGAAAGGATTGAAAACGCGCTACCCTAAAAAAGCATCAAACAGAGTAATCGTAGAACGTAGAAAAAAATAAAATAATCGCCACGTAAGTGGAAAGTTAAAATGGTCTCGGTTAAGCCGAGGCAAATAAACAAACCTAGTAAACATGCCAAGATCACTAAAAAAAGGACCTTTCGTTGACTATCACCTTCTTGAGAAAGTGGCGAAAAACCTAGACACAAAAAAGAAAACTGCAATTAAGACCTGGAGTCGCAGAAGTTTAATTATCCCTGATTTCGTAGGACAAACTTTTGCCGTTCATAACGGAAACAAGTTTATCCCTGTTTATGTAACAGAAAACATGGTAGGACACAAGTTGGGTGAGTTTTCACCTACGCGTACTTTTAAAGGTCACCCTGATAAAAAAGGTAATTAATAATTAAACTTCTAAAAAGAAATATATAAATGGAAGCCATAGCACGTTTAAATAATTGCCCCAATAGTGCACGCAAAATGCGACTGGTGGCAGATAATATCAGAGGTATTAAAGTTGAAACCGCTCTTAATATCTTGAAATTTAGCCCTAAGAAAGGTTACGCTCCGTACATGTATAAGCTGTTGAAATCAGCTATTGCTAATTGGGAAGTAAAAAACCCTGCCGACCGTAATCAAATTGATTCCCTAGTAGTAAAAACAGTTTTTGTTGATGCTGCCGCAATGGAAAAACGAATGTTGCCTGCTCCACAAGGAAGAGGATATAGAGTTCGTAAACGTACAAATCATATAACAATAGTAGTAGATACAAAATAATTCATCATGGGTCAAAAAGTCAATCCAATTGGTTTACGCTTAGGTATCATCCGCGGATGGGACAGTAACTGGTACGGTGGCAACAATTACGCCGACAAATTAATTGAAGACGAAAAAATTCGTAAATATCTTTTAGTGCGTGTTCCGAAAGGAGGTATCGCGCGTTCAGTGATTGAACGTACACTGAAACGTATCACTATCACAATACACACGGCTCGTCCGGGTATCGTGATCGGTAAAGGCGGTCAGGAAGTAGATAAAATCAAAGAAGAATTAAAGAAACTTACTAAGAAGGAAGTTCAAATCAATATCTACGAAGTTAAGAAACCGGATTTAGATGCTAAATTGGTAGCAGATAATGTTGCTTCTCAGTTGGAAGCTCGTATCTCTTTCCGTCGTGCTGTTAAATCTGCTATCGCAGCTTCAATGCGCGCTGGTGCCGAAGGAATTAAAATTCGTGTATCAGGTCGTATCGGAGGAGCGGAAATGGCACGTTCAGAGCAATACAAAGAAGGAAGAACTCCTTTACATACTTTGCGTGCTGACGTGGATTATGCATTAAGCGAAGCCCTTACTGTATACGGAAAGTTAGGTGTTAAAGTATGGTTATGCCGTGGCGAAATCTATGGAAAACGTGACTTGTCTCCAAACGTAGGAATGGAAGCTCGTAGCGAAGGTGGAAGTAGCCAAGGTGGATTCCGTGGAAGAGAAAGAAATGACGATCGTAGAGACAACCGTCCTGATCGTAGAGGAGGAGGTGGTGGTGGCGACCGTAGAGGTGGTGCTGGAGGAGGCGGAAATAGAGGCGGTGCTGGAGGTGGTTTTAAACGCTAATTCAAACAAACATTATTAGACAAAGTCTATTCTCAATACAAAATCCGTTGCTTATAACAACGGATTTTTTTTTATCTATCTATTACCTTTAATAATTCTAATCTAGATCAATGTTTTTAACTTACGCGCAAAAGGGTATATAAAATTCTATCAGTCTGCCTTTAGTGAATTGAGTATTTAATTATTTTACTTGAAAGGGATGAGGATAAATACGTTATTTGCATCGGCTTCAACTCCTGTATTTAAAATGAAAGTGGTGTGTCAAATATTTGTTTTTGTTGTGGTGCTGATATTGTATTTATCATGCCGTAAAGACAATGCAATCGTAATTTCACCCACGGATTTCGATGTTATTAATTCGGCTTTAGCGCTACCTCAACAGCCATTTAATTACGCAAATCCTAATTTTCCGAAGCACTTTAATAGTAACTTTATTACAATTCAGAATAATACGCCAGCAAACAACCTAGTTACAGACTGGGGTGCCACGTTAGGGCGCGTATTGTTTTATGATAAACGCCTTTCAAAAAACAATGTTGTCTCTTGTTCATCCTGCCACTTACAGCAGTTTGGATTTACCGATACAGCTCAATTTAGTAAAGGCTTTGAAGGCGGGGTAACGCATCGGCACTCCATGTCTTTGATTAATTCCGTTTTTTACATTAATGGTCGTTTTTTTTGGGATGAGCGGGCTGCTACCCTCGAAGAACAGGTATTGCAACCAATTCAAGATTCGGTTGAAATGGGGATGAGACTCGATGCGCTAGAACAAAAGCTTCGAGTTGTAAATTACTATCCTATTCTTTTTAAATTGGCTTTTGGGGATACAAGTATCTCTAGCACTAAATTGGCAAGGGCCTTGGCACAATTTGTTAGATCGATGGTTTCATATCAATCAAAATATGACACTGGACTTGCGTCTGCCGCCAATAGAAATTCAGATTTTTCTAATTTCACGCCTGAAGAAAACCTAGGGAAACGCATTTTTATAACCAATCTTAATGTAAATTGCTTCGGCTGCCATAATACAGATGCGTTTATTATGGATAATCCAAGAAATAATGGCTTGTCCATAAATAATAATGATGACGGTATTTTTATACATACAGCCAACGTATTTGACAAAGGCAAGTTTAAAGCCCCTTCACTGCGAAATGTGGCCCTGCGAATGAAATATATGCACAATGGAAGTATAGTTGGTTTAAATGGCGTCCTAGCGCATTATAATGACGGTATACAGGTAAATAGCAATCTAGATCCGCACCTGAAGGATGTGTCGGGTAACCCCGAAAGGATGAATCTAACTAGCATAGAGATGAATGCACTTAAGGCTTTTCTAGAAACATTAACCGACAATGCCATCATTACAGACTCCAAATTTAGTTCTCCATTTAAATAAAATCTAAAAAATAAAGCAAGTGCAAACATTTCTCTGGATCGACATCCTGCTTTTACTTCTTCCCCTGGCTTTTTCTTTCCATGCTAGAATAGCCATTTATAAGGATGTGCTTTTTCTACTTCCGGCAATATTAATTTCAACCCTAATTTTTTTACTTTGGGATTATTTTTTCTCTACCTGGGGGATATGGAATTACAATAGCGAACATCTAGTTGGCCTGTTTTGCTTTGGTCTTCCTATAGAGGTAGTCTTATTTTATTTCGGACTTTCTTATTGTAGCTTATTTATTTATGCAACGCTAAAGATAATAGTGAACAAGGATGCCCTTCATTTGGTTCATAAATTTATCAATGCTTTAATTCTGCTTTTTAGTCTTACGATTTTCTTCGCCTTAACTCATAAGCTTTACGCATCTATGGCCGCATTGGTAAGCGCTTATATGCTTACTTGCCGGGTTTGGGTCGCTCATCCCAAATCACTTGGTTTTTTTTATAAAGCGTATCTTATTGGCATAGTCCCGTATACGTTAATTATTATTATTTTAACGAATTTCTATGTTATCAACTACAATATGGATTATGTTTTTGGGATTCGATTCTTTAAAATGCCATTGGAAAACCTGTTCTATTATTTCTCATTGTTCTTTTTAAACGTAGGTATTTATGATTGGTGTAAACATAAGTTTGGATCACAGCAATTGAAGCCGCATCAAGAAATTACCTCTTCGGAGGTGTTCGCTGATTAAATAGTATAATTTTTGCCCGCCCCCCTTTCTAATGGATTAATGCCCTGATTTAAAAAACAGTTGATTTCACCTAACAACCAACTTATAAAGCCATGTTGCTTGTATCCTAATCGAATAGGTAGGGTTTGAAGATTGATTTATACAAAAGTTGACATTATCGAATAAAATCTCGTACTTTGCATGCAACGTGAACGAATCCTTAACGACAAAAAGGCAATTAAACCTTCGGTATTTCACCCTTTTTTAACAAATTAAATTAAATTTAATCATTTCTACCCCAATTACTATGCGCAAAATTTACATCATTGCCTTACTACTTATTAGCGTTTTGTTCACTAAAAAAACAATGGCACAACAAGTTTGTCACGCTAGCTTTTATCTCGATACCGCAGCTTCAACACCTTATAATGCGGTAATTGTTAACAATTCAGTAACGTATCTTACTCCACCAGACTCAGCTCTTTATTTTTGGAGTTTCGGCGATGGAACGAGTTCAATGTTAAAATGTCCAACTCATACATACACTTCTCCAGGTAATAAGTATTTGTTTTTAACCCTTTATAATGTGAATCGTACTTGCACTGATTCTTTTATGCGTGTGATTAACATCGATACTGCTGGCGGTTTTCACAAGACGAATGGTTCTTACAACATAAGAGTAGTTTCGACTGTAAAATCAGGTATCGCAAGCCAAAGTATCGGAAATTCGATTGCATTGAAATCAACATTTGTGGCCAATGAAGCTTTAGTTAATTTTAAAGGGTTTGAGAATCACTTACCTGTTTTGACTAACATTTTTAGTTTTGATGGAAAACAAATTAATGCATCGTCACAAATTCTTGATGGCGATCAATTGCAAGTTTCCGTGAAAAACTTAACACCAGGCATGTACTTTATTGCAGTTCAAGTGCAAGGCAAAACGGCTATCTTGAAGTTCATTAAACAATAAAAACATACTACGTAATAAAAATCGGGTAAACCGCCATCGAACTCAGGTTCAGTAGTTGGCGGTTTACCCGATTTCTTTTTAAAAAGATTTATTTTTTCTTCTTACTTGGAATGCTAGTACTTGCTCCAAAGTAAATGTCAGATCCATAGTATTTGCTGCTTCGTATTTGCCCAACTAAATTATCGGTGCCTATAAAGACAGGCCCAACACGAATAAAGGCGCCTATTCTCCCTGTTTTATAATCGTTCATGAGTCCTATAGGAACAGCTATTTCAAATAATCTTGTTTCAATACGTGGGATTAAGATGATATAAGAGGGACGGCGGATGCCGCTAATATTTTTCGAAAGTAGATCTTGCGACCAATTTGCGCCTACATACAATATTTTAAGCACGTTGTAATCGATTTGAAAGTTAAGTGTGGTTGGCATCTTTGTTTCAACATTGCCATTAGAATTGTTAATATCAAAGAGTGTTTTTGCAACACTGTCAACATAAAGTATACCGTCTTTTTTGCTTTTAGCAAAGGCCGCAGTCATGTTCGCATCAACTGCGAAAACTTTATTGATGCTATTCCCTGTAATGGTGGTACTTTTCATGCTCGAGCCGTAAGATATACTGCCCCCATCGAGTAAGCTTATACCACCACGAACAAGGTATTTGTTTGTTTGACTGGTGAGTGCTTTGGTTGCTTTAGGGTTGTACTCAAAGGTGAAGCCTGCATCGTAGCCAAAACCACCACTTTTAAGTTTTGTTTTGATAAATCCAATTGGGTTTCTTGGATCAATATTCAGAAAGTCAGTGGGTTCTGTATATCCATAACTTAAGTTGGTTTGCTCGAAAATAACGCTATCGTTGTTGATTATCTTAAATTGAACGCCTTCATTTTTCACGTATCCACTCATATAACCAAGCAGATATTTAGGCGTGAAGCCTACTTTTATTTTTAGTGCATTGCTGTTAATTATTCGCAATGCAATTGTTCCGGCAAGCTCTCCCCAAGAATTGAAATTGATAGCAAACTTATTGTCTGTAAATTTATCGCCTATTTTAAATTGATTAGGGCCACTGTATATGGTGGTGCCTTTGGTGCTATCAACACCGTAACGAGCAAGTCTTGCAAGGGGTTCTGCAACGTCGCTAACTTGAAAACTAACCATGTTTCTAAATTGAAACCCAAGGCTTAAAACCTTGGTAACTTTTAACATAGCCCCCGGACTTCTAATCTCAGTATACACGTTTAAGTTTTTTGATTTCCCGTTTAAGTTTTCCGTAAACCAAGCATTATCGAAGTTGATTTTATTGCCAGTTTTGTATTGTGACGGAACCTTGTTTTTTTGAACAAATCCAAATATACTGAAGGGTAGGTCGAGCTGAACATAGTCGTTGTTAAATCCAAATCCCATAGTGTATCCATTTACATAAAGACGTTGACGCGCATCGGCTATGTTGGCTGGGTTTAAACGCGCCTGATGGATGCCGGATAAATTACTATGCTGCAGTCCAATAAAGTTTTGTGCTTTAGTGCCGAATGACATTAAAACCAATGATCCTAAAATCAAGGACCGTAAAGTCGAGTTTGTTTTTTGCATCAGAATTCTTTTGTTTAAAGGGTGATTTTATTCTTTTAAAACGTCAAATAATTAATATAATTTCATTCTTTGGTTGACAATCGAAGGCGAAATTACAATGCTCTTGAGTAATAAAGAATAAATGGAATACCTCCTAATTCTATGGATATCCATAGCTATAGGATTTTACTAATTTGCTTTCTTTTCTTTTTTATTTTCTGGGGTAGCAGGGTTATTTGGTTTAATATCGGAGTCGTTTTTTTTCTTTTTAGTATGTTTGGCGATATTGATAGACAGACCCGAATAAATGTCAGTTCCTGCAATACTCCCGATGCCAAAAGCACCACCAATGTTATCACTTCCGATATAAAATGAATTTAATAAAGAGAGGCAAAAGCCAATATTGAAATTTTGATATCCATCGTTCCAAACCACTGGAATGCACGCTCCTATAAACTTTGATTCGTAACGTATGGCTGCACTTATCGATGAAAATGCCCTTATTCCTTGGGTGTATTTGCTTCTCACGCTTTGAATCCAAGTGCCGTTAATGAAAATGTTTTTTGTGAAACGATAGTCAAACCCAACATTTAACGACGTGGGAAGTGCCATTGTAAAAGATTGAAATCTCCCTGGTTCTGATTTGAAATATCTCGCAATGGCAGTATCATATTGTCGTGAATTATAGCCAACAATTCCATCAGGGATAGTAACGTCGGTTGTGCCTTTGTATTTGGTAGTATAGGTTGTTTTTAAGTTATCGTATTTGATTGATCCAAAGTCCACTAAGGATGCCGCCAATCGAAATCGGTATTTTGATTTATCACCATTTCTCTTTTCATAAACAAAACCTACATCGAAAGACGTGCCATGGCCGAGTCTCTTTTGGTTTTTAAGTATGTTGTTTATAAATAGGTTTTTATCGAATTCTCTATGGTTGGAGGTGAAGGTGTCGAGCTGATCAGTTGGATTATTCGCGTAACTATATTCGTTGGTAAACCCTAGTTCTAGGTCGTAGTCGGCATAAAGCACACTATCGGTGTTGGTACTGTTCGCGTTTTTATAGAAGCTAAAGGTTGTCCCTTCATTTTTTAAGTACATTGCTCCTAAGCCATTCAAAGATTTTACCGTCATGCCGAGGCGCAACATCGTTTCATTATTGTCTTTTAAAGCAAAGGCTCCAGTAATTCCTCGTTCAGCCCATGCATTCATGTTTATGGTAAATTTATTAGTGCTGAATCTAATGTTTGAAACATCTACAACACTGCTTCTTCCAATGTAAAACAAGTTTCGAGCTAACGTCTCATCCACATTGCTTAATTGAAACCCAAATCGGATTCGGTTCCAAATTACGCCAACTTGAAATTTGCCAATACCTATAAGTATCCCTGGCCCTCTTAAGTCAATTGTTGAAGTCATATATTTCGACTTCCCATTCACTCTTTCCACCACGTTGTTGTCAATGCTCCAACCCTTAGGTCCGCTAAAATAACTGCTGTCGTTAACGGCATTTACAATATTAAAGCTATTTACTTTGAGGAAGTTGTTGTAAAGATTAAAATTGGCGCCCACCAAGTTTATAGAAACTCGGGTTTTGTGTCCCATAGCAGGGTTAAAATAAGTGGTGTTCAAGCCCCCATAATTGTTGTTAATTGCGCCAAGCTGATACTGGGCTTTTGCACATATGGAAACAAAAACGAAAGAAATTAAGAGTAGGAGATGTTTCATTATTAATTAGTTTTTGATGTGTAGGCAATTTACGGAAATTATAACAGAAGTGATTTTTTTTTTGCTGTTAACGGGTTTGTTTTTTTATAAACATCCAACTTCTTAGGCAACTTCGTCAATCGACTTCAATATCATTTGTAGTGCAAAATCTAATTCATCCATCGAGATGTTTAATGGAGGGGCAATTCGCAGCTTATTGGATGCAAATAAAAACCAATCAGTAATAACACCATTTTCGATGCATCGGTCGATGATACGTTTAGTTTGTTCAAAATCGGCAAATTCTATAGCCCAAAGAAGCCCTATACCGCTTATGTTTAATATTTTTGGGTGTTTAAGCGTTTCCTTTATTCGCTGCTCTTTCTGGTTAACTAAAGAAAGCAATTTTTCGTTTTCTATTACCTCGATGCACGCTAATGCAGCAGCGCAACAAACTGGATGCCCCCCAAAAGTAGTGATGTGCCCAAGCACAGGATCATGGGTAAGGGCCTGCATAAGGTTATAGCTTGCGATAAAGGCACCAATAGGCATTCCGCCTCCAATTCCCTTGGCAAGGGTTAAAATGTCGGGAATAACGCTGTAATGCTCAAATGCGAACATTTTACCAGTGCGACCTATTCCACATTGAATTTCATCGAAAATGAGCATCACACCATTTTCAGTGCAATGTGCTCTTAATTTTTGCAGGTATTCGGGTTCTGGCAATTGTGCTCCAGCCTCTCCACGAATAGTTTCAACAACAACAGCAGCCGTTCGGGTGGTAATATGTTGGAACTCCTCTTCCGTATTGTATTTTAAAACGCGCGTGTCGGGCAGTAGCGGGCGATAAGCGTTTTTAAACGCATCGTTGCCCATAATACTCAAAGCACCATGAGTGCTGCCGTGATACGCATTTTCAAATGAGATGAGCTCGGTTCGCCCAGTGACTCTTTTCGCTAATTTTAACGCGCCCTCTATGGCTTCAGAGCCACTATTAACGAAGTAAGAACATTGTAACGTTTCAGGAAGTAATGACGCTAGTTTTGCTGCCAACTGTGTTTGTGGTGTTTGAACGAATTCACCATACACCATAACGTGCATATATGTTTCAGCCTGCTTTTTAATGGCTTCCACTACCTTGGGGTGACAATGGCCCACGGCACTAACTCCGATGCCAGAAATAAAGTCGATATAAGGCTTTTGTTCTTTGTCGTAGATGTAACTTCCTTTGGCATGTTCCACTTCAATTAAAAGCGGTGCAGGGGATGTTTGGGCTTGGTGGTGTAAGAATATTTGCCTCGGTGTAAGCACGATGCAAAGTTATTTATTCTTTCGATGTAACGTGCGGGGTTCTCTAAAAATCTTGGTAGAATAATAATGGCTAACGGTCGTTTGGTTTTTTCTGTTGCAGTAATTCAACTAGTTTTTTCTTAAAATCGGCGTCTGCTTTTATGAGTAGCAGTGCTTTTTTTGCAGTTATAACTTTTTTGAACTCAACATAGTATTTTTTCTGAATGTCTAGTTCTGACTGCTTCATAGCGAAAATCTCCTTGGCTTTTTTCTCGGCCTCCTCTTCCGATATTTTCGCCATGTCAAGGGTATTGAAATCCACTTTCTTGCTTGCGCGTATAGCCTCTAACTCGTCGCGGTATTTGTTGTAAAGAGGCCAAAATAGTTTTGCTTCGTCCACCGTCAAATCTACTTCTTTGGTGATGAAGGCAATTCTATATTGCTCAATTTTATCCTTTGGTTGCTGCGCTTGGGCAACAATGGTTGGAAGCAATAGCAAGAGTAAATAAATGTAGTTTTTCATGATGTATGTGCTCAAATGGTTAAAGTTCAGAGGTGATATCTGTTTCTTCGAGTTGATTGATAATTTCATTTTCCTCTTTTGACGAAATTTCAATTTGTTGGTTTAATCTGGTAATACTAATGTTTTTAATAAGTTCTTCTTCACTAATGTCACTTTTGTTTAAAATGCTTGCAATTTCGGTACTCGAAAGATTGTCAATGTGCCATTGCTGTTTGGTTAAATTCGACTTGATTAGTGTGTTTTGTTGGTCGTTTATAATACCCCAAGTTAACACCACTGTGGCTGCTACGCTAGCCACCCATGTCCAATTTATAAATCCAATTTGTTTTACTGGATTTTGTTCCTTTTCTTCTGTTGTAACTTTCAGAATAATTCGATCTGGCAGAGTTGCAAAGTATTTTTCAGGCTCATTAAATCCTGTATTACGAATCTCACAATCTTTGCCTTCAATGCGCCGTTGAATAATGGTTGGCAAGCCTTCAAAATAACCTACTGGTGATAAAAATGGTTGCCCTTTTGGGATAAGTGTTTCGTCAATGAGGTGTGTCGTATCGTCGTTGTTTTTCATTTTGATTTTAAGATGACTATTATGCTATTTGGTTTAATTTTGTTTCTCAAAAAAAACTTCTATTTTTTTTACGGCATGGTGATACGATGCTTTTAATGCGCCAACACTCGTTTCTAATATTTCCGACATCTCCTCATATTTCATAGCATCAAAATATTTCATGTTAAATACAATTCTTTGTTTCTCGGGGAGGGTGAGGATCGCTTTCTGCAATTTCATCTGTAATGCATCGCCATTAAAAAATGAGGTGGATTGCAGCGCTAAAATTAATTCCTCGTGCGCTTCGTTGATTGAAATAGTATTCTTGCTTTTTTTCTTTCTCAAAAAACTTAATGCTTCGTTGGTGGCAATACGATAGAGCCAAGTGAAGAGTTGTGCATCTTCTCGAAAGTCCTTTAGTGCCTTCCATGCTTTTATAAATGTTTCTTGTGTTAAATCGTCGGTGTCGTCATGGTCGATTACAATTTTGCGGATGTGCCAATAAATACGACGTTGGTATTTTAGTACAATTTGATGAAACACCTGTTCACGCCTGCTTTCAATAGCAAACTGCTGTAAAAGTTGTTTGTCATCAATTTCTTCTTTCATACACTATGTAGAAGCTTAGATGAATGAAATGGAAAAAGGTTTAATCTTTATTTTTTTCGAGAAATCACACTAAGTGCTTTATCAACGATACTTGCGGCATTTAAACCATATTTCTCCATCAGTTGTTCTGGTGTACCACTTTCCCCAAAGCTATCGTTAACGGCCACCATCTCTATGGGAAGCGGGTTGTTTAAAGCAAGGAGTTGAGCAATACTATCTCCTAGTCCGCCATTCATTTGGTGTTCTTCTGCGGTAACCGCACATCCTGTTTTGGCTACAGATTTTAATATGGCAGCAGCATCAAGTGGCTTGATGGTATGAATGTTTATTATCTCTGCATCAATGCCTTTTTCGGCTAAAATATGACCTGCTTCAATAGCTTGCCAAACCAAATGACCAGTAGCAAAAATACTTACATCTTTGCCTTCATTAAAAACGATGGCTTTGCCAATCTCAAAGTTATTTTCATCTGTGAAGTTTGGAACTACTGGACGGCCGAAACGAAGATAAACAGGTCCGTCTATTTTTGCTATTGCCTTAGTCGCTGCCTTGGTTTGGTTGTAATCGCAAGGGTTAATTACAATCATGCCAGGAAGCATTTTCATCATTCCTATGTCTTCTAATATCTGGTGGGTTGCGCCATCTTCGCCTAATGTTAATCCTGCATGTGAGGCGCAAATTTTTACATTCTTGCCACTGTAGGCAACGCTCTGTCTTATTTGATCGTAAACACGTCCAGTACTAAAATTTGCAAACGTTCCAGTAAAGGGAATTTTACCACCAATAGTCAGTCCCGCTGCCATTCCAATCATATTTGCCTCTGCAATACCTACTTGTATAAAACGATCAGGGAAAGCGGCTGCAAAGGCATCCATTTTAAGCGAACCTGTAAGGTCAGCACAGAGTGCAACTACATTCGGGTTCTCTTTTCCAGCTTCCGATAGTCCAGCACCAAAGCCGCTACGGGTGTCTTTTTTGTCAATTATTGGGTAGGTTTTCATGCGTAACAGATTGTGATGCGAAAATAGGTTTTCAAATTTTAACGCGTAATTTATTTATTCACAAGGTTAGGCATAACGGCCGTTTAAATAAACCAAAAGGAACAATGAAAGTGAAATTAGGACTGCAATGGCAATGGGTATTATCTTTTTATTTTTTAGGGAAGTAATAACCCCCAAAATGCAAAGCAGCAGAAACCAGATAAACAGAAAGGTGCAATAGTTTATATAAACCGTTTCGGTTTGATAAATATAGGGTATGTCTAATCCCCATAATGGTTTTAGGTAGGGCGTTCCAAGCTTTATTTTTACCACTTCATACCCTGTTACCGCGGCAACAAATCCCGCAAATTGCGAGAGTAAAAGGGTGAGTGTTTTTTGAAATAGCCTCAAAAGTTGGGTGGTTTATTCGGAGAGTTTTATTTATGGCAATAAAAGTTTTCGTCTGCGTACCTAATTTGTGAAAGTATTAATTCAAACTCATCACAGGCATCATACTAATGTTGTTGTGAAAGGCAAGTTCTGCAATAGAAAAGAAATCGAAAAAGGGGAGGAGAGGCATTTTTCGAATGTATTCCTCTGTTTTGTCAACGCTTTCGCAATAAAAAATAATCCATAATTTACTCCTGTCAGCAGCTAGGCTATATACTTGAATTATACCTTCTTGCATCCATGTATTTACTAGCTTTCGATGCATTGGAAGTATATTCCAGAATTCATCATCATTTTCCTCTGGAAGTGTAATTGTGGCCATGTAAAAATGCATAGTTGTTGGTATTCAGATGCAATTTAATAATAATTATTTATACTGCTCCAGGTTTTCGATTTTATTGTTAAGCAAAAATATTATTTCTTTTTTGTGGCTTTTTTTGCTGCGGGCTTTCTGGCTGCAGCTTTGCGTGGCGCTGGCGCTGCTTTTTTTGCTGCTTTTTTTGTAAATCGACTAGGTTTCTTTGGGGTAGTATCGTTGGCGGCAATGGTTAAACACTCGTCGAGAGATAGCGCAGCTGCTTCTGTACCTTTTGGTAACTTATAATTTACTCCATCAATGTTCAAATAAGCTCCCCATCGTCCATTTAGAAGTTGCACATCGGGGCGCTCTTCGAAGGTTTTAATTAATTTATTGGCATCAGCTTCTCGTTTTACCAGTATAATTTCAATAGCTCGGTCTGCGTCAACGGTATATGGGTCATCTGTTTTAGGCAATGAATAAAATTTACTATTGTGGACAATATACGGCCCAAATCTTCCAATACTCACTTTCATTTCTTTTTCCTCATAAATACCCAATACACGAGGAAGTTTAAACAGCTCCAAGGCTAATTCAAGCGTTATCGTTTCAATGGATTGACCAGTTCGCAAGGATGCAAATTGTTTTTTCTCATCCTCTTCGTCACCAATTTGAGCTAGTGGTCCATAACGACCAACTCGAACAGCGACCGTTTTTCCGCTTACAGGGTCTTTTCCTAAGATTCGCTCTCCTGTAACTCTATCAGCGGTTTCAGAAGTATTTTCAACAGTTTTATGAAAAGGGACATAGAACTCATCAATCATCTTTCTCCACTCTAGATTTCCTTCCGCAATTTCATCAAATTCTTTTTCTACCAAAGCGGTAAAATTGTAATCCATAATTTGATCGAAGTGCTTATACAAAAAGTCGGTTACAACATTTCCGATATCGCTTGGAAATAACTTCGATTTTTCGGCACCGGTATTTTCGGTTTTTGTTTCTATTGTAATCTGGTTGTCTTTCAGTTTTAGAAACTGAAATTTACGCACTCTGCCCTCGCGATCTTCTTTTACCACATAGCCTCTACGTTGCACTGTACTAATAGTTGGTGCATAGGTACTTGGTCGGCCTATACCTAGCTCTTCTAGTTTTTTCACTAAGCTAGCCTCAGTGTAGCGCGCTCCCGGACGAGAGAAACGTTGCATGGCATCCATTTCATTTAAGGACAGTATTTCTCCTACACTTAATGGAGGAAGCATTCCCGCCTGATCTTCGTCGGGGTTTTCTTCGTCACTGCCTTCTAAATAAACTTTCAAAAAGCCTTCAAATTTCAATACTTCGCCAGTAGCCACAAGTTTTTCTGTGGTGGTACTTATGCCTAATGTAACAATCGTTTTCTCCAATTGAGCATCCGCCATCTGGCTTGCTACTGTGCGTTTCCATATTAAGTCGTATAAGCGTTTTTCTCCGTTATCACCATTAATACTGGTATTTTCAAAATAGGTAGGGCGAATGGCTTCGTGCGCCTCTTGAGCTGAAGCAGATTTATTTGCAAATTTTCGTAGTTGATAAAAAGAGGGTCCGTAGCTTTTTTCTATCTCCACCTTCGCGGCCAACAAGGCGGTCTCGCTTAGGTTTACCGAGTCGGTACGCATGTATGTGATATGCCCAGCTTCATATAGCTTTTGAGCAATGATCATGGTTTGCGATACCCCGTAGCCCAATTTACGACTTGCTTCTTGTTGCAAAGTTGAAGTGGTAAAAGGTGCCGAAGGTGACTTTTTTGCAGGCTTATTTTCTATATTTTCAATCGTGTACGTTGCATTAACACAACGTTTTAAGAAATCTTCTGCGTTTTTTTCGGTGTCGATATTCTTTACCAACTCCGCTTTTAGAATTTTCTTTTTGCCGTTGTCATCAATGTCGAATAGCGCAGAAATTTTATACGAAGAAACGGCATTAAAGTCGTTGATTTCGCGCTCTCTCTCTACAATTAAACGCACGGCAACACTTTGTACTCGACCGGCACTCAGGTTTCCTTTAACTTTTTTCCATAAAATAGGACTTAGTTCAAAACCAACTAAGCGGTCGAGCACACGACGTGCTTGTTGAGCATCTACAAGGTCTTTGTTGATGATTCTCGGATTTGCTATCGCTTTTTTAATAGCTTCTTTCGTGATTTCGTGAAAAACGATGCGTTTTGTGGTTAAAATATCGAGGTTTAGCTCTTCTGCCAAATGCCAACTTATGGCTTCTCCCTCTCGATCTTCATCGGAAGCTAGCCATACATGTTCTGCTTGTTTGGCCATTTTTTTTAGTTCTGCAACCACGGCTTTCTTGTCGTCGGGGACAATATAAATGGGTTGATAACCATGTTTTATATCAATGGCTGAATCCCCTTTAGGTAAGTCGCGGATGTGTCCGTAGCTTGACTTTACAGTAAAATCCGATCCCAGAAATTTCTCTATGGTTTTCGCTTTTGCCGGGCTCTCAACTATCACCAGATTTTTAATCAAATCACCTTTTGCCATCTATGTTATTTTAATAGGTTCACTTTTAATATTGGATTGCAAAGAAAGGAAAATTTTGAAATTCCAAGTCCTTCTATATTTTTATGTGGTATATATCAACCTATATTTTGCTAATTTTAGGAATTTATATGCAATTCATGTAGACTATAAAATTGAGCCCAAAAACAGCTTGAGGTTTTTATTATTAGCAATCGTATCTTCGTGCTGTAATTTAACTACAAGTTGCCGGTATGAAAATAATACACATTGCTGCCGAATGTTATCCTGCTGCTAAGGTTGGTGGCTTGGGCGATGTGTTAGGGGCATTGGGCAAATATCTTAAACTTGCGGGACATGATGGTGGTGTGGTGATCCCTAAACATTCATCAAAATACATTCTTTCCCATACTTGGGAAGTGGTATTTGACTCAAAGGTGCAACTCGGCGAAAATAGTTTTGAATATCATATTTATACAAATTCGAAAAATGAATTGGGCTTTAATTTATTTTTAGTCGATATAAAGGGTCTTCTCAATCGGGAGCAAGTTTATGGTTATCACGACGACAGTATCCGATTTATTTCCTTTCAAACGGCGACTCTCGATTGGATAATAAAAACAAATCAATTTCCGGATGTTATTCATGTGCACGATCACCATGCAGCACTAATCCCATTTATGGTGAAGCACTGTGCTTACTTTAAGGAGCTTAAGGAAACACCAACTATTCTTACCATTCACAATGGGCAATATCAGGGGGCCATGGATTGGAGCAATAATATTGTTTTGCCCAATTGGGATAGCAAGCAGTCGGGACTTTTAGATTGGAACAATGCCTTTAATCCATTGGCTTGTGGCGTACGTTGTGCTTGGAAGGTATCGACCGTAAGTGTCGGCTATCTTAACGAACTTCGTTATCAAAGCAACGGTCTCGAAAGTTTATTTGAGGCCGAATGGAATAAATGCATAGGTATTTTAAATGGTATTGATACGCAAGTTTGGAATCCTGAATCGGATATTGCCATTGTCCAGTGCTATAACGTTTCTAATTTCGAAAAATACAAAGTCAAAAACAAAGAAATCCTGTGTAGTCAATTTGGATTAAATCCAGAATGGCCGCTTTTTGTGTTTATCGGTAGATTGGTTTGGGAAAAGGCTGCCGATATTATTCCTCAAAGTATTAATGCTGCTTTTGCAGCTTTAGGACGCGAATTGAATTTTCTTGTTTTGGGTAGCGGTGACCCAAACATCGAAAATGAATTTAGTAAAATTAAAGAAGGTAATGAAGGTTGTTATAATGTTTATATAGGATATAACGAGGAGTTAAGTCATATGATTTATGCGGCTGCCGATTTTATATTAATGCCATCGCGTGTTGAACCCTGTGGCTTAAATCAACTATATGCCATGCGTTATGGAACCATCCCAATCGTTAACAATACGGGCGGTTTACACGATACTGTAATCGATATTTCAGAATATGATGGTTATGGAATTAAGATGGATACTGCATCGGAAAATGATATTGTTGTGAGTATATCAAGAGCCATTGATCTCTATGCTCAAAAGGAGACTATGACGAAAATAAAGAAGCAAATAATGCAGCTTGATTTTAGTTGGGACAAGAGCATCAACAATTATATTAATTTATACAAAAGTTTAACTCAATAGTTTGTAATTTTATGAGAAACTCATTAACTAAAGATGTGTTGGCTGTTATTTTAGGAGGTGGCGCAGGTTCGCGTTTGTTTCCTTTAACTCAAAAACGTAGCAAACCCGCAGTGCCTATTGCAGGGCAATATCGATTGGTCGATATCCCAATCTCAAATTGTATTAATTCTGAAATTGGTCGCATGTTTGTTTTAACACAGTTTAATTCAGCTTCGCTAAATAAACACATTAAAAACACCTATCACTTTAGCATTTTTAGCTCCGCCTTTGTCGATATTATTGCTGCTGAACAAACCCCCGACAATCAATCATGGTTTCAAGGTACGGCCGATGCGGTGCGACAATCGTTGAAGCATTTTGACCAGCATGAATTTAAATATGTAATTATACTTTCGGGTGACCAACTTTATCAGATGGACTTGAATGCGTTTCTTGATAATCACATACGCAATAATGCAGATATTTCTATTGCTACAACCCCTGTTGTTGCTAATGACGCCACTGAATTCGGTATTATGAAAAAAAATGAAGATGGCTTTATTACTTCATTTGTTGAAAAGCCAAAATTCACTGATCTTGAAAACTGGCAAAGCGATACAGGTGAAGCGATGCAGGCGCTTGGTAAAAACTTTTTAGCAAGTATGGGCATATACATTTTTAATAAAGAAATCCTCTATAATTTACTGCAAAAAGAATGTATGCAATGCACGGATTTTGGTAAAGAAATTATTCCATATTCAATAAGTCGTTCCAAAGTATTGAGCTATCAATACAATGGTTATTGGACGGATATAGGAAACTTATCTTCTTTTTTTGAGGCCAACTTAGCCCTTACAGATGAGGTTCCTGCTTTCAATTTATTTGATGGCGCAAATCCGATTTATACACGTGCTCGCATGCTCCCTTCTTCTAAAATTGATGGCACTCAAATTACCCGTTCGATGGTTGCTGATGGCAGTGTTGTTCAAGCCTCAGAGATTGATCAGTCTATTGTAGGAATTCGTACCCGCATTGGCAAGGGTACCATAATTTACAGGACGTATATAATGGGGAACGATTATTTTGAAAGTATTGAGGATATTTTGCAAAATAACCAGAACAATATTCCTCTAATGGGCATCGGAGAAAGGTGTGTGATTAAAAACGCTATTATAGACAAAAACTGCCGCATTGGTAATGATGTTCGTATCCTTGGTTCTGAATCTCTGCAAGATCAAGACAACGATCTACTTACGGTAAAAAATGGCATCATTGCTATTAAAAAAGATGCGATTATCCCCAATGGCTTTATTATAAACTAGTAGTTTTTTTATTTGGATTTAATCTTAATAATAAAAACTGCTTATGATCAGTTTCTGAAATTCAAATTGATAATTCCGCGTTTTGTAATTTGCTAAAAGCCAAATAGATATTGCGCTTTAGCGTCAATTTGCAATTCGATAATGAATCATCTTGGCCTAAATTATTTAACTTAACATAACTAAAAAGGAATGATAATGGTATAGTGGGGTAAAAAAATGTACTTTTGCGCCAAATTTTAATACCCCATTCATCACATGAAGATAGGAACGATTAAAGAATCGAAAAGCAAGGAAACTCGTGTAGCATTGTCTCCAGAGGTTGTCAAAAATTTCATCAAACAAGGTTTCGAGTGTGTGGTTGAAAGTGGCGCAGGTTTAAGTTCGTATTTTTCGGACGAAGCCTATAAAAATGCAGGAGCTCAAATATTAAATACTGCGGCTGAAGTTTGCCAAGCTGTCGATGTGTTGGTTAAAGTTAATGCCCCACAGCAAGACGAAGTTAATAATTTGAAAGAGGGAAGTGTTTTAATTTCCTTTTTATATCACCTTACCAATCCGCAATTGATTGAGGCCTTAAATGCCAAAAAAATTAGTGCTTTCAGTACCGACGCAATGCCACGTATTAGTCGTGCTCAAAGTATGGATGTACTTAGCTCTCAAAGCAATCTTGCAGGATATAAGTCTGTTATTTTAGCGGCGGATCATGCGCCTAAAATTTTCCCAATGCTTATGACTGCTGCTGGAACTATTACTCCGGCGAAGGTTGTGATATTTGGTGCTGGCGTTGCTGGTTTGCAAGCAATTGGAACGGCTAAACGCCTAGGTGCAGTGGTTGAGGTTACCGACATACGCCCAGAGACCAAGGAACAAGTTGAATCTTTAGGTGGCAAATTTATTTCATTCGATTTGGGTAATGATGTTAAAACCGAAGGCGGATACGTGAAGGAAGCAGGAGAGGATGTTTTAAAACGACAACGTGAAATACTAAAGAAACATTTGGCTGTTGCCGACTGCGTAATTACTACCGCACTAATTCCAGGCCGCAAGGCTCCGGTATTAATAACAGAAGATATGGTGAACGTAATGAAATTTGGCAGTGTGATTGTAGATATGGCAGTGGAGCAAGGTGGAAATTGCGAATTAAGTAAAGCTGATGAAGTGATAGAGCGCAATGGAGTTAAAATAGTTGGATTAACAAATTTAGCAGGTATGTTACCTCAAAATGCAAGTGAAGGCTATGCTAAAAACATATACAATTTCCTCACCCATCTTGCTACAAAAGAAGGTATGAAATGGGAGAGGGAAGAAGAGATTACAAGAGGCACTCTAATTTGCCATCAAGGAGAAATTTTAAGAAAATAATTTACATTTTATTTAAGTCAGCATATGGAACAAGTTTTAGCGTTTATAAGTAAGCATCAAGAAATGATTTACTTGGTGGCTTTAATGATAGTTTTAGGAATCGAACTAATCGAAAAGGTGCCTTCAGTTTTACACACTCCTTTAATGAGTGGTGCGAATGCGATTCACGGCGTTGTAATCATCGGTGCAATTATTATTATGGGTCAGGCCGACGATGTGTATGCTAAAGTATTAGGCTTTATTGCTGTTATTTTAGGTACTTTAAATGTGGTCGGTGGATTTGTGGTTACCGACAGAATGCTCGACATGTTTAAAAAGAAAAAGAAGTAATTTTATCGCAAGGTTTTAATTTTAACAAATAGTTCAATGCAACAATATATATTAGATATCATTTACGTCATCGGGGCGTTAAGTTTTGTTTTTGGAATAAAACTTTTAGGCAAACCAGAGAGTGCCAAACGCGGAAATTTTATTGCCGCAGTCGGCATGACTATATCGGTATTCGGTACCATATTTCTTTACCATACGGAAGATGGCGCGCACCTTAAAAATTTAGAATGGATTTTTGGAGGCATCCTTATAGGATCTGTTATTGGCACAATGATGGCGAAACGTGTTCAGATGACGCAGATGCCGCAAATGGTTTCTTTTTTTAACGGAATGGGTGGTGCGTGTGCAGCCTTAATTTCATTGGTAGAATTCCATCACTCAAGTGAAGGTGTTTCAATGGCAGCTTTAAACTCACTAGGGGAAAGCGTTACTATTTCAGTGGTTCCCACCATGGAAATTGGCAAAGCTATCGTTATATATTTAGGTTTAATTATTGGTTCTATTTCTTTCGCTGGAAGTATGATTGCATATTTGAAATTGGATGAGAAATTGAAAGATAAAGTTTTACCATTACAACAAGTTGTTAATGTTGGATTGCTTGCTGTTATTTTAGGAATTGCAGCATGTACAATTTTCGAGTGGGTTGAAATTCCATATGCACTTTATGTGTTGTTAGGCATGTCTTTGCTTTATGGTGTGTTGTTTGTAATGCCAATTGGTGGAGCCGATATGCCTGTTGTGATTTCGTTACTTAATTCTTTTACCGGTGTAGCTGCAGCTTTCGGTGGTTTTCTTTATGATAATAAAGTCATGCTCTTTGGTGGTATTTTGGTAGGAAGTGCGGGTACCTTACTCACCGTATTGATGTGTAATGCAATGAATCGTTCTTTGGTAAATGTGTTAATCGGTAATTTTGGAGGCGGTGCTAAAGGCGGAGATGCTCGTGTTATTACCGGAACGATAAAAGAAATTACAAAATCTGATGCAGCATCATTAATGAAATATAGTAAAAAAGTTGTCATTGTACCTGGTTATGGATTAGCTGTTGCGCAAGCGCAACATATCTGCCATGAGCTAGAACAACAACTCGAAGCCAATGATGTGGAGGTAAAATATGCCATTCACCCTGTTGCCGGACGAATGCCTGGTCACATGAATGTGCTTTTGGCTGAAAGTAATGTAAGTTATGAAAAGCTGGTAGAAATGGATGAAATTAACCCGGAATTCAGAACTACAGATGTAGTGCTTGTGGTTGGAGCTAACGACGTTGTAAATCCTGCAGCATTGAATGATCCGGCATCACCTATTTACGGCATGCCAATTTTACATGTGGATGACGCGGCTACTGTAATCGTCATGAAACGTAGTATGAAGGCTGGTTATGCAGGTATTGAAAATGAACTTTTCTATAATCCTAAAACACGAATGCTCTTTGGTGATGCTAAAAAATCGCTTACAGAATTAGTTAGTGAATTAAAAAACGCATAACGATCATACAAATACACCATTTTTCTTCTTCTAGCTCTTTTAAAATTGTTGCTTTATTTAGTCAAGGCAACAAACGTTTAGTTATTTAGTATTTGATGTTCTGAAATTCAAAATAGATAGACAAAGCACCGTAATTTATGGTTTTAAATAGATGAAGCATTGAATAAAATCATTTGCTAAATAATATTGCCAGGGCATACAATAATTCACATTGGAATGATTTGTTACAAAACTAACCTATAAAATCCCTACTATGTGCTACCCGCTTGTAGCATTGCGATACGATTCTGGATTCATCGTTATAGGCGCGTCTTGCTTTTAGCCTCATCGGAGCTACCCGTTTTTAGCTCAGTAGGCATATCAAACACTGAATAAGGCGTAATGTCATTTCTTATTTTTTCTTAATTATTTTTTCGGATTAATAATTAATCTTATTTTCGCTCACCATGAAAAAGTACTTGCTTCTGTTTTTCGTTGCCGTGTTATTTACTCAGGCTACTCTGCAAAATGATTTACCTAATGTTACCATTAAAACGATGGAAGGAAAATCCGTTAATTTTCAATCATATGGGAAAACTGGTAAAATTGTAGTGGTGAGTTTTTGGGCTACGTGGTGTGGCCCATGTAAAAAAGAATTGGTTAAACTAAACAAACTCCTTCCTGAATGGGCACCTAAATACAATATGCAATTGTTGGCGGTTTCAATCGACGACAGTAAAACAGCGCCAAAAGTTAAACCTTATGTTGCTGGTCAAAATTGGAAGTGCGAGGTAGCACTTGATCAAAATAGTGATTTGAAACGAGCGTTGGGAATTGCAAATGTTCCTTTTACGTTAATCATTAAAGATGGTAAAATCGTTTATCGTCATGATGGTTATGTTGATGGTGCAGAATATGAGCTAGAAGCACAACTCAAGAAAATTTCAGGAAAGTAGTTTATGGCAATCAAAGACAAATTTTTTCGATATGTCTTTCAAAAAGCTACGAGTTTTAAATGTAACCCTCGGGAAATCGTAGCTATCGCCAATGCGAAAACCATTGGTATTCTATACGATGCAACCCATCCTCATCAAGTTGATGTTATAAAAAAATTTGTTGATTCTTTGCATCAACAAGGCAAAACGGTAACCCTATTTGGTTTTTACAATAAGAAGAAAATCACTCCAGAATCTAATGTTACTGTAAACGATGGTATCATCACCCGAGCCGACTTACATTGGTATGGACTGCCAAATAAAAGTACCTATGCTTCTATTTCCAATCAACACTTCGATATTTTAATTAACACATGCACCTGGCATTGTATCCCCTTGTTGGTTATTTCTGCAGCTTCAAAAGCAAAGTTTAGAATCGGCAAATATTTTGAAGATGCGACCAATTGTTTCGACTTTATGTTGAATTTAGATGCGAATACATCATTAGAAGAGTTTCTAACACAAATCAAGGACTTTTCCACAAAACTTAGGAATTAGCTCATTTTTTGGTCATTTTTTTCAATTTAACTTACTTTTTAACATCTGCTATTTGTTTTTATAATTGAAAAACATATATTTGAGGCTGAAAAAATTAATCCCTCAATTATCATGATTTGCACATTTACGAAGACAGTAAGAAAATCGTTTATCATTTTGCTTCTGGCAATTTTTTGGGCAGCCTCTGGGTTCTCTCAACAATTTACCATTGGAACAGGAACCAACACTAACTTCAATACGGGCTACCCTGCACCTTATGGAAATTGGTTCAATGGCGCGAAACATCAGTTTTTAATTCAGGCTTCTGAGTTAACAGCAGCGGGTGTTACAACACAACGTATGATTCAAAATCTTGCGTTCAACGTAGCAACATCAAATGGTGTAGCATTGAGTAATTTTACCATCAAAATGGCAAATACTACCACTACTTCCTTGTCAACTAGTTTTTTAACTGGCTTAACGCAAGTTTACACTGTTGCCTCTTATACGGAAGTTGCGGGTTGGAACACACACACGTTCAATTCGCCATTCACATGGGATGGAACATCGAATTTAGTAATTGAGGTATGTTTCGATAATTTCCCCAATGGTTACTCTTATAATGCAATTACTTATTATAGTACTACTGCATTTAACTCATCCAATGTTTACTATTCAGATAATGGAGGTGTTTGTTCAAATGGTACAGGCTATACCGCTTCTGGTGATAGAACAAACATGAAGTTGTTAATTACAACACCAGTACCTTATGATGTTGTGATGAATCAGGTGGTGTCGCCAACCTCATGGGCTGTAGGTAATAACACATTAACAGTGCAAGCTGCAAATTATGGTACCAACTCTTTAACTGCTGCCGATTTCGGTTATCAAGTTAATAGTAATACACCTGTAATTCAAACAGGTGTTTCCATCTCTCCTGCGCGTACTACCGGTCAAACATACAACCACACCTATTCAACAGTTTTAAATTTGCCATCGGCAGGTACTTACAACTTAAAAGTTTGGGTTCGTAATCCGAACGGAACAGGTCCTGATGCAAATACAAATAATGACACTTTAACTTTTTCTGTTTGTACTGGAATCGCAGGTACATATACCATCGACCCTGCAGGTTCGGGAGCGAACAACTTTACAACATTTACGGCTGCAGTAAATAAACTTATTAATTGCGGTATCTCTGGTCCGGTTACCTTTAATGTAGCCAACGGTACCTACGCTGAAAAAATTTCAATTCCATCCATTTCTGGATCTTCTGCCACAAATACAGTTTCTTTTGTTGGATTAGATTCATCAACATGTAAATTAACATACGCTTCAACTTCTGGAACAGATAATTATACGTTACAATTAAATGGTGCGAAATATTTCTCTTTTAAAAATATAACCTTCGAAAATACCGGAATGATAACATCTGGTACGTATTATTTTGCTGCCTTATTAAATAATGATGCTAGCTATGATAAATTTAACAAATGTAAATTCTCTGTTCCAATTCTAGGGGTTAATTACTATTATTATCCAGTTGCCTTTGGTATTTGCGGTGGAAACTACTCTTCTGCTACAGCAGCAGTTTATGATTCAGTATTAAATAGCCGCATGGTTGGTGGATACTATAATACGTGTTACAGCGGAAATTCATCTAACACCGGTAATGCTATAATGCGTAATACCATCGAAAGTTATTATTACATGGGTGTCACCTTATATTATGGTATAGGTATTACTTTAGCAGATAATAAAATCATCAGACCATCAGCATCTGCATACTATGCTGTTTATATGTATTATATGGGCAATTATGCAATTTCTAGAAATATCATTGCAGCACCGTACTACGGAATATATGTTGGTTACAGCACTACTTTAGGTAGCCGCTCTATCATCGACAACAATATTATATATAATGCCTCGTCAAGCAATTTTTATGGAATTTATGGTTATGCCTATGGTGATTACATTCACAATACCGTGTTTTCAAATTCATCATCAGGATATTGTGCATATTTCTATAGCCCGGGTTCTGGCAAATTCGTAAATAATATACTTGATTTCCGTGGCGCAACTGGATATGCAATGTATTCTCTACCATCGTATCACGCTGTTGTCGACTATAATAACTATTATACTACAGGTACTAACTTTGTTTATTTTGGATCTACATATAATGATTTAGCATCATTAAAAGCTGGTCAAAGTGCCTTCAATAGCAAATCAATCAGTACTGCAACAAACTATGCTAGTACCACTGTTGGTGCACTCGATTTACATTTAAGTTTGGCAGCTCCTGCAGCAACTGGTACCAATGCATATATTGCAACTACGGGTATCGATGTTGATGGAGAGCCTCATTGTATTTTCGCTCCTTCATTGGGTGCAGATGAATCAAAATATAATACAGGAACTCCTGTTGCTGGTTTCACCACGCCGGATACCATTTTTGTGAATACCCCTGTGGTATTATTAAATAATAATTCGCCTGTGGCTCCTTTAGGTCATCGTTGGTATTTAAATGGAACTTTAATGACTAGTAATGTCAATCTTCCGTATACATTTACTGCCACAGGTTCATACACCATTAAGTTAGTTACCTTCGGTTGTTTTGGAACAGATTCAATTACAAAAACAATTTTGGTTTATAATCCTACTATGAAACCAGTAGCTGATTTCATCGCTGACTTAAACGTAGTTGAGGTGTATCAAGCAGTTCAATTAACAGACTTAAGTACAAAAGGCCCTACTTATTGGTATTGGACATTTACTCCAAGTATAGGAATTAACTATAATAACGGAACTTCTAACTTATCTCAAAACCCAACAGTTAGTTTCTCAAGCCCAGGTTTATATCAGGTTTGCATGTGGGATTCGAATACAGTAGGAAGAAGTGCTACCTTATGCAAAACAGCCTATATATTAGTTAAAGCTACAAATCAAATGTGTATTTTCCCTTTCGACACTAAAGTTGCTAGTGGTACACTTTACGATGATGGAGGTCCTAACGGAAACTATAGTGCAGGTGGTTCATGTAACTTCTTAATCGACCCTTGTGCAAGTTCGGTAACGATTAAGTTTTCACAGTTCTCTTTAACAACAAACTCATACATTAGAGTATATAATGGAAATAGCAACTTAGCTCCACCATTGCATACAAGTTTAGGTTTTACTGGAACTGTTATTCCTGGAGGTGCTGCTGGTCTTACAGCTAGCTCAGGTAAAATGTACATCGAATTTATTAAAGGAACAGCCGCTGCTGGTTTTGCTGCTTCATGGAGCAGCGTTGCAGCTACTGCCGCTGCGCCATCGGGTGCTTTAATGGGCCCTGATACCACATACGATTGTGGTGCAATCACTAACTATGCATATAAACCATCAAGTCTTGGTTTTGATCGTGATGCCGCTTACTACAAATGGTGGTTCAACTACACTAGTCCGCTTGATCCGGCTGATGCTGAAGGTAAAGGACTTTATAATTTCGATTGGTCATTTGGTTCTACCGGTACTTACGTAATTCGTATCGACATCGAAGGTTGCGGAGGAACAGA
Source organism: uncultured Bacteroidota bacterium (assembly GCA_903850915.1). Lineage (GTDB taxonomy): Bacteria > Bacteroidota > Bacteroidia > UKL13-3 > UKL13-3 > CAINMV01. The sequence goes on along the minus strand of CAINMV010000029.1, from coordinate 298,574 downwards.
AACGATATACAAAACAATTACAGTAGTTCATCCTACCACTGGCCCAATCGCCGACTTCAAAGCTGATTTATTAACTGCTACTCCAGCAGATGTCGTGAACCTAATTGATATTTCTAAATTGGACCCAATTTGGTGGAAATGGAGTATTACAGGTCCAGGCCCAGTAACTTCATTCTCTGGAAATGCAAACAGTAAAAACTATGGTGTTAAATTTACAACACCTGGTTTATACACGGTTCAATTAAAAGATTCAAATTGTGTAGGTTCTGATACTAAAATCAAAACATCATATATTAAAATCATTTCTTATTGCAATCCAAACGTAACTACCATCAATCCAGATTTTGCAATTGAAAGAGTAACTTTTGGACGGGTGGACACCTTAATCAATAATACTATTCTTGGTTTCGACTTTACAAATTCATCTCCAGCAGTTGGAACGGTTACATACAGAGACAATACCAATCAAGTGAAAAATTACACGGTGAACTCTGTTATTATCCCGAATAAAGCGGTTGAAGCAGTCGTTGATTTGGGTGGTAAATTCCCATTCTCAGTAAAACGCTTGTCTAATTTCAATGCAGCAAATATTAATATCTGGATCGATTATAATGCTGATGGAACGTTCCAAAATACAGAGTTGGCTGCTTCTTCTGGTGCTACAACAGGTATCACTTACAGTGGCAACATCACTATACCAACTTCTGCAACTACTGGTTATACTCGTATGCGTATCGGAACAAACTTCGCTTCTTTAAGTAATACTCCATGCGGGGCTAACGTATTCGGTGATTATAACGATTACAGAATAAAGATCACTCCAGATGTTACAGCTCCAACGATTACTTTCCTACCTAATAATACACAAGATACTATTTATGTAGAAGTAGGAAGAACGTTTGTTAACCCAGGCGATACTGTAACAGATAACGTTACAAATCCAACACCATACACAAGAACTGGTATTGCAAGTGGAACTCAAATTACTACATATCCATCATTGGCTTCGAATACAATAACAGCAACCGATGGCGCTGGTAACGTATCTATTAGAACTCGTTTTGTAAAAGCAACACCGGATGTTACTAAACCAGTAATTACCATGAAAGGTACTTCTCCAGTTATTGTAGAAGTAGGTTCAGCATATGTTGACTCGGGTGCTACCGCCACCGATTTCTTCTTTGGTTCTTTAACAAGTTCAATTGTTACGACATCTACCGTTAACGTAAATAAAATTGGCACCTACACTGTTACCTATAATGTAAGTGATGCTGCTGGAAACGCTGCAATTGCAGTGGTTAGAACGGTAACTGTACGCGATACACAAAAACCAGTAATTACAATTACGGGAGGCACTACTGTTTATTCTAATGTATTCAGTACATTTAACCCACCTACAGCTGTAGTTACCGACAACTACAATACAGGATTAACCTATACAATCACGGGTGGTCCGGTGGATATTAATAAATTAGGAACGTACACATTATTCTATAATGCTTCTGACAGTTCAGGTAATGATGCGGTAACGGCAACACTAACGGTTATTGTTCGCGACGTAACGGCTCCTCAATTAACATTGCTTCCTCAAGATACTGTGATCATCGATTGTATCACGTTAACATCAGTTCCTGAGCCAGGATTCATCGTTACAGATAACTATTATAATTCAAATCAAATTACAGTATCTAAAGTAGGAGTTGTTAACTTGAATGTATTGGGTACTTACGTAATTAAATATTTCGCTACTGACCCATCTGGAAACGTAGATTCATCAAAAGTTCGTGTTTATCGTGTTATTGATCGTGGTGTGCCTGTAATTACCTTGAAAGGTTTGACAATTATGAACTGGCCACGTTGGAAAAACTTTATTACATTAGGTGAGCCAGGATATTCAGTTGCAGATCATTGCGATCCTGCTGTTAGCGTTACTCCTGATTATACTAAATTAAACATCTATTTGGATGGATTATATGAGGTTACGTATAATGCTGTTGATGCTTCTGGTAACAGAGCAGCAGAATTAAAACGCTATGTAAATATTTACACAGAAGCTAGTGGCATCAATGCTAATAATGGTAATAACACATTGTTGGTTTATCCAAATCCAAACAATGGTTTAGTAAATATCGATTTGAATGTTGAAAATGCGAAAACATCTGAGATTATGGTATTCGATGTGAACGGTAAGTTAATTTATAGTACACAAACCAATCCAGTGAATAGCAAATTAAAAATTGATTTAAGCACACAACCTGCAGGAATGTATTTTGTGAAAGTTGTTGCTGAAAATTTCACTTCATCTAAAGCATTTTCAATCATTAAATAATTAATAATATCAATACGGGGTAATCGCTAATCGGTTACCCCGTATTTAAAATTAACCTTGTACTCAATTAATTTTTTTTCTGTTTATATGAACCATATTTACTTCAAACTTCTCAAAAATTTTAAAAAGCGAAAAATTCAGGTCTTTGCAGCCTTTGTGTTAGTTCTTTTTAGTATTCAGTCCAAGGCACAAACGAATGTTGGCCCACTAGCAGTTTCAAATCACTCCGGTGGTGGCGCAAGTGCATCAGGTTATGGTCCAGAGCTATATAACGATAACGTTATTATGGCATACGGTTTAGGTTTAACCTACGACTGGGGTTGGGTTACTTCTAATGGTTGGATAGAATATACTTGGACCAACACACAAACGATTAAAAAAATTGTTTTTTACAACGACAATCGTCCATTCTCTAGTTTAAGCATTGAATATTGGAATGGCTCTGCGTATGTAACAGCGTTGGCGTCCTTAACAGGTTCGGCTACCGACAAGGATTCAATTACTTTAGCAACTCCAATAACAACCACCAAATTAAGGTTTAATAATATTGCGGGTTCTAACCCCAACTTTCGAGAAATCCAAACTTTTGCTGGAGCTCCCGCCTTTAATGATGCAGGTGTAGTGTCAATTGACTCCCCAGCAACTTTTTGTGGTGGTGTTCAAAACATTAAAGCGACTATTAAAAATTTCGGAAGAAATCAAATCAATCCTGTAACGGTAAATTGGTCGTTAAATGGTGTTATTCAAACATCATACAATTATACTTCAATTTTAGATACCATTGGTAAACCAGGAAATACCGCACAGATATATTTAGGTTCATACACTTTCCCGGTAACACCAGCAACAGTGATCAAAGTTTGGACTTCTGCACCAAACGGCGGTGTTGATACCGTAGTGAATAACGACTCTGCTAAAGTTACCAAACTTCCAGCTATGGGCGGTTCATTTACCATTAATCCTGCAGGTTCAGGAGCAACAAATTTCCTTTCATTTACTGCTGCTACAACAGCTTTAAGTGCTGCAGGAGTATGCGGGCCTGTTTATTTTACCATTGCACCAGGAACATATACTGAAAAAATTACGTTGGGTGTATTACCTGGTGTTTCTGCTATAAACACGGTAACCTTCGATGGAGGTGACTCTGCAACAACAAAAATCACGTTTAACCAAACGGCTGCTGCTGGTAACCCTGCCGTAATTAACTTACAAGGTGCTAGTTATGTAACTTTTAAAAATTTAGGTGTGATTGCTACTGGTGCATCTACATGTATCGGTGTTAGTGTGCAATCGAGTTCTAACTATAATAAATTTATTAAATGCCATATCTTGGTTTCAGAGGCTTTAACTGTGAGCACATGTTTTGCTGCCGGTATCTGTGGAAGTACGTATACTACTCCAAGTACTGCAACATATAACTCTTTTGAAAACTGTACCATGCGTGGCGGATATTTAGGTTTCATTATGTATGGAACATCTTCTACCGTTTTCTCTACCGGTAACCGCCTTAAAAGCTGTACCATCGTAAATCCTTATTATTATGGTATTTACTCGTATTACCAAAATCTAGATTCGATTATCGACAATCGTTTGACGATGCGTAACTCTGCTTCAACGATGTATGGTTTGTATTCATACTATTGCCAGAATGTGCGTATCGAACGTAATATTTTGAACAACATTACTTATCAAGGTATGTATGTTTATCAAAACAATAATGTGGGTAGTACCATGAGAATGGCAATTGCCAATAACATCGTAAATATGAACGCTACTACTCCATATTCAATTCAGTATGGAATTCAAGCACAGTATTGCGGAAATGTAGATATCATTCACAACACCTTGTATATGGCAAATTCTGCCACCATTTACGGTGCTTATATTAGTTATGGAACTAATCAAGTAGTTAAAAATAATATTTTTAGTACACTTTCTACTTCAGCTTCATCCTATATCATATATGTTCCTTCTAATGCGGGCTTTACGGCATTCGATCATAATATTGTTTACAATGCTTCCACCACGGCTTTCGCATATTGGAATGCAACCTATTTCACAAATTTAAGCTTGTTAAAATCAGGTGCTGCAGGATATCATGCCAACACCCAATTTAAAACACCGAACTTCCTTTCTGTTGTTAATAAAGCAGAGGATTTACACCTCAATAATGCCGTAGCTGCTGATTATGGTGACAAAAACTTCACTACCGCACTTGATGTGGATGGAGAAGGACGTTGTTCATTTTCACCAACCATTGGAGCCGACGAATCTAAATTTGGTTCAGGTGCTCCAGTTGCAAACTACACCACACCAGACACTATTTTTGTAAATAGTCCAGTTACATTATTAAACAATAATCCGGTAGGTTCTCCATTAGGTCACAAATGGTATATTGATGGTGTTTATAAAGGAGCAACATGGGATCTGCCATATACGTTTTCGGCAACAGGTACTTATGCGATTAAAATTGTTACCACAGGTTGCTTTGGAATTGATTCAATTACGAAGTTCGTTACGGTTTATATGCCAACGCAAAAGCCAGTAGCAAACTTTATTGCCGATTTCAATACCGTTGAAACATATCAAAATGTAAGCTTTAAAGATTTATCTATCAAAGGCCCAACGTATTGGTATTGGACGTTTACGCCTTCCACAGGAGTGAATTATAATAACCTTACTACCAACACCTCTCAAAATCCAGTGGTGAATTTCTCAAATCCTGGTTTATACCAAGTTTGTATGTGGGATTCTAATGCAACGGGCAGAAGTGCAACAGCATGTAAAGTTGGTTATATATTAGTGCGTTCTACAAACAACTTATGTATCTTTCCTTTCGATACCAAAGTGCCATCTGGAACTTTGTATGATGAAGGTGGACCTAATGGAACATACAGTCCAAATGCTACATGTAACTTCTTAATTGATCCTTGTGCCAGCTCGGTAAATTTAAAATTTACCCAATTCGACGTTTCTTCTAATTCTTATTTTAGAATTTTTGATGGAAGCGATCAATACGGTACAAAATTATATTCTGGAACAGGTTTCACTGGTGCAACATTACCTGGAGGTATTAATGGTATTACGGCCAACTCTGGTAAAATGTATATCGAATTCCAGAAAGGAACAGCTGGAAATGGTTTTGCGGCCTCTTGGACAAGCGTAGCTGGTTCATTTGCGGCTCCTGCAGGCAAGCTTGATCTTCCGGATACCATGTACGACTGTGGTGCATTAACCAATGTATCTTTTATTCCAGATAACTCCCTATACGAATTATCAGGTTCTTATTATCGTTGGTATTTCGATTATGTTAACAACAATCAGTTCCCTGAATTTGAAGGTAAAGGATATTCTACCATTCCATATTCGTATGGATCAACAGGGATTTATGTTGTTCGCTGTGAGATTGAAGGCTGTGGTGGTAGTTTAGTGATTATGGATACCGTGATTATTGACCATCCAACTCGTGGACCTTTGGTAAGGTTAAGTGCAGATATTACAACAGCTACTACAAAAGATATTGTTACCTTGACAGACATTTCTAAATACGATCCTATTTATCGTCGTTGGAAAATATCAGGTCCGGGTGTTCCTACTTTTGTTACAGGTAACAATACAACCAAAGTACTAGGATTGAAATTTACTACACCAGGATATTACACGATACAATTGAAAGACTCAAATTGTATCGCCTCTGATAGTGCAACATTCTCTAATTATATTTATGTTGTTGATTATTGTAACCCATCAGTAAATTTAATTAATTCAGACTTTGGGATTTTAACAACTAAATTCGGACGTGCCGATACAATTATCAATGGTGTGATTCCTGGTTTTGTGTATACAAATAACAATCCGGGCACGGTAAACTACCGCGACAATACATCTCAACGTGCGTCGTATCAAATTGGAAATTCAAGCGTCACTAAATATGTTGAGGGTCTAGTTGGTATTGGAGGTTCATATAATGTTAGTGTTAAACGCGTATCGAATTTCAACAGAGCCAATACCAAAATTTGGATTGACTACAATCAAGATGGTACGTTCTCGACAACTGAATTAGTGGCCTCTTCAGGCTCTATAGCGGGCGATACCTATACGGGTACAATCAGCGTTCCGCTTACTGCTAAAATTGGTAATACCAGAATGCGTGTTGGTACAGCATTCGATAATTTAAGCAATGAGCCTTGTGGTCCTAATCAATATGGTGAGTTTAACGACTTCCGTATTCGTGTAACGCCTGATTTAACAAAGCCAACCATTACATTTACGGGTAGTGATGTATTAACTGTTGAAGTTGGACGTACTTTTGTTGATCCTGGTTTTACAGTAACTGACGATGTTACTAACCCTTGTGCTTACTCTAAATCAGGTATTACATCAGGAACACAAATTACCAAACACCCATCTAGCTTTACATATACTGTTACAGCTATTGATGGAGCAGGAAATGTATCCAATAAAACACGTACCGTGAACTCTGGTCCGGATGTAACAAAACCTGTAATTTCATTAATAGGTGGATCTCCAGCATATGTTGAAGTGAAATCATCGTATATTGATTCAAGTGCTACGGCATCTGATTTCTATTTTGGTAATTTTACTACCTTCATCGCTACTACCTCTAATGTTGATGTTAACAAGACAGGAACTTATGTTGTTACTTTCGATGTTACTGATTCTTCAGGAAATAAAGCCAATACGGTAACCCGTAACGTAATTGTTAGAGATACACAAAAACCAGTGATTTCTTTCAGCACTGCGGATACCATTTATTTTGATGTATTCTCTACCTATGTTGCTCCAACAGTAACTGTTACGGACAATTATAATGTAGGATTAGGTTATACTATTACTGGCGCAACAGTAAATACAAGTGTTATTGGCACATATGTTATAAAATACAATGCAACTGATAGCTCTGGTAATATTGCTAATACTAAAACCTTAACCGTTATTGTTAGAGATACCAAAGCTCCTACAACAATATTATTAGTTAACGATGTGGTAATTATCGATGTGAACACACTTTCTATTGTTCCAGAACCTGGATATTCAGTAAGTGACAATTACTATAAAGCAAGTCAGTTAACGGTGAATGTGAACTATTCAAATGTGAAATTAAATGTAATCGGTGATTATATTGTTCGTTTCTATGTAACTGATCCTTCAGGTAACTTAGATTCTTCAAAAGCACGTACATATCGTGTTGTTGATCGTGTGGCTCCTGTAATTAATTTAACAGGATATGGCTACATTTTATGGCCTCGTTGGAAACCATACACTGATCCTGGAAATACAGTTACCGATAATTATTATACCGGATTAACTTGTACTCCTGACATTAGCAAGGTGAACGTATATACACCAGGCGTATATCAAGTTACCTATAATGTAACGGATGCCTCAGGTAATGTGGCTAAACAAGTAATTCGTTTGGTGGAAGTATTAGCGGATGCCAATGGTATTAACAATCAAGTTTCGAATCAATTATTCTCGTTGTATCCGAACCCGGGTAACGGAATTATTAACGTAACGTTAAATTCGAAAGATACCAAAGAAGCATCAATTACTATTTATGATGCTAACGGAAAACTCGTTTTTGCTACTTCGCAAACCAGCATTATTAATGGTCCATTCCAAATTGATTTGAGCAATCAAGCCTCAGGAATGTACTTTATAAATGTAGTAACCAATAATTCATCAACAACAAAATCTTTCACCATCCAAAAATAATAATACAATGCGCAATGGGCAGAGGCCCATTGCGCTCATAAAAATTTAATCCATTTTAATCCCCATGAATAGTTTTACAAAACCCTTTAAATTAAAGTTGAAAGCTCTACTATCATTAGCGTTAATGATTTTCTTCTTTCAATCGAATGCACAAACGTATTGTGTAAGCGCTGCCACATCAACAGGAGATGAGGAAATTTTCAACGTTTCTATTGGAACCTTGAATAATACCTCTACGTGTTCCACCACCGGTGGTCCAGGCTCTACTTTAAGCATGTATTCTGATTATACAGCTACAGTTCCAGCGCCTTTTTTAATTCCTAATGTAACGTACCCATTATCTGTAACCGTGGGTGAGTGTTTAGTTACTTCTTACTCTGCGGGTGTAACGGTTTACATCGACTACAATAATAATGGCGTATTTACCGATTTAGGTGAGCAAGTTTTTGTTTCAGCATTAACCACAATCGCTGTTTCAGGAACGGCAATTACAACCTCAATTACCATTCCTCCTACTGCCACTACAGGCTTGCGCCGTATGCGTGTAATTGCAGTTGAATCTACAACAGGCACTGCATCATGTGGTACCTATACTTGGGGTGAAACCGAAGATTACAATGTAAATATTGGTGTTCCTCCTACCTATGATATTGCTATGAATGCAGTACTTGCTCCATCTTCATGGGCTGTTGGTAATAACGCACTTCAAGTGAAAGTGGGTAATTTTGGTTTAACTACCCTTACTTCGGCTGATATTGGCTACTCAATTAACGGTGGTACACCGGTTAATGAAACAGTAACTTTCCCAACAGCACTTACAACAGGTCAAACTTACAATCATACCTACACCACCCAAGCAAATTTACCTTCAGCAGGAACCTATACTTTAAAAGTTTGGTGTCGTAATCCAAATTCAATTGGTCCAGACGGCAATACCACCAATGATACATTAACAAAAACAGTTTGTACTGGTATCGCAGGTTCATTTACAATCAACCCAAGTGGATCAGGTGCTACCAACTTCTTAAGCTTTACAGAAGCAGCGAACAAATTAAATAGCTGCGGTGTTAGTGGACCCTGCTATTTCACAGTATCGCCAGGAACGTATAACGAGAAATTTACATTAACAAACGTAATGGGTGCTTCGGCTACCAATACAATTACCTTTGACGGTGTTGACTCCACTACACGTATCATCACCTATAACGAAACAGTTGCAGTAGCTGCTACCATTAATATTGCAGGCACGCCTTATGTAACCATTAAAAATTTGGTTGTAGCCAATACAGGTACTACCTATGGTTCGGGTATTAATATTCTAACAGGATCAGATTACACTACCATCGACAAGTGTCGTGTTAGTGTTACTCCGTTTGCTTCTACGTCTAACATTTATGCTATTTCAATTAGTAATGGTTCATATAGCTCAGGAAATAATGCATCTTGGAATACCATTAAAAATTGCCGCGTTACGGGCGGTTATTGGGGTGTTGTATTGTATGGTCTAAGTTATACAGCTACTACACCCTATGTGGCCTCTTCGGTAGGTAATAAAGTATTGGGATGCACCCTTACAGGACAATATTATTATGGAATCTACTCATACTATCAAGGAAATCACGTATTTAGAGACAACCGTGTGTTAGAAACCAATGCAACTAGTATGTATGGTATAGTAGCATACTATAGTTTAGTTGATACTATCGAAAGAAACATCGTTCAAACGCCTTATATTGGTATTTATTCGTATTACAATAATTACTATTCTCCAAACCAAGCAGCAACAGCGCATAGCTTAATTGCCAATAATATTATAAATACTAACAATGCATATGCATACTCTACTAACTATGGTTTGTATGTTTATTATAACTATAATATGGATGTTTTACATAATACTGTTTACACATCTTCTTCTGCAACAACCGTAACAGCATACACACTTTATTTATATGGTGGCGGTAATCAGGTGATAAAAAATAATATTTTCCAGGGTAACAATACAATAGCCTACGCTATGTATGTTGGAGTGGTTCCAACTACCCCACTTATTTGTGATAATAACATCCTTTACACACCAGGAACAAATTATGTATATTGGGGAGTAGCCTACGCTAACTTAGCGGCACTCAAATCGGCTAACCCATTATATCACCAAAATTCATTGTATAAAATGGGTAACTTCGCTGACATCACCAATACAAAAGAGGATTTACACCTTTCCACTAGCTCAGCTTCTGATATTGCAGATTTCGCATACACGTTGCCTGTAGATGTTGATAATGAAGCTCGTTGTTTATTAGCGCCTTCTATTGGTGCTGACGATTCTAAATTTGGAGCCGGGGGCCTAATTGCGAACTACTCAAATGCCGACACGATTTTTGTAAATAGCCCATCTACTTTTGCCAATTATATGCCGGCTTCAACACCGTCATACAAACAATGGTATGTTGATGGATCATTGGTATCCACCTCTCACGACTTATTGTATACCTTTAATACACCAGGTACTTATACATTAAAATTGAAGATGATTGGATGTTTTGCTACTGACTCAGTGTCAAAAACAATCACTGTTTATAATTTAACACAACGCCCGATTGCGAATTTTATTTCTGATAAGAATACCATTCCTACCAATCAAAATGTATCCTTCAAAGATTTATCAACCAAAGGTCCTTCTTATTGGCAATGGTCGGTTAATCCAACGGTTGGGGTAACTTTTGTAAATGGAACAACGAGCAACTCTCAAAATCCAGTGATGAATTTTGTTAACGCTGGTTTATATACTATTTGTCTTTGGGATTCAAATGCCATTGGTAAAGGAAATAGCGCATGTAAAACATCGTATATCTTAGTTCAGGCTTCTGTTAACATGTGTGCAGGCGCAAGTTCTACTAAAGTTGCTGCCGGAAATATCTATGATGATGGTGGACAAGCATTAAACTATACGGTAAACAAAACATGTTCATTCTTAATCGATCCTTGTGCTAGTTCAGTTAGCTTAACATTCAATAATTTCAGTGCTGCTTCAGGTACGTTCTTCAGAGCCTATGATGGTATTGATAACACGGGTACTCCATTGCATACTGGAACTGGATTTACGGGAACGGGTATTCCATCTAAAATTACGGCGAACTCAGGTAAAATGTTCATTGAATTTGCTACAGGAGGTTCTCCTGACAAAGGATTTGATGCCAGCTGGACAAGTGTTGCAGGTACGTTTGCGCCACCAGTAGGTAAAATTATTGCTCCTGATACCGCTGATGATTGTGGTAGCTTAAGTACATTTACTTTTGCAAGTGATGACGCCTTCTTTAATAAAGATGCCGGTGATTACACTTGGTATTTCACCAATAGTACCTTTCCAACGTTCTCAAGCAAAGGATTATACTCAGTACAATATGGTTTCACAACTGCTGGTATCTATCCAATTCGTTTGGAAGTTAATGGTTGCGGAGGTATTTCTACCTTCTACGATACTATTCGTGTCGTTACTCCAACAACTGCTCCAATAATTGATTTTAGTGCAAGCACCGTTCGTGGAACAATCTCTGACGTAATTACATTAACCGACTTATCAAAGTATGGTACTACATCACGTATGTGGACAATAACAGGACCTGGTTCTGTGATTAAGGTGGCAGGAGACTCTTCAACAAGTACTTTTGCATTCACATTATCGTCGCCTGGAGCATACACTGTTAAATTATCAGGTACCAATTGTAAAGGCACAAATCAGGTTACTAGAACAGGTTATATCACTATATTCAATTATTGTACACCTATTGTTTCTAACTTAAATCCAGATTTCGCTATCGAGCGTGTTGCATTCGGAAGAATCGATACCATTGTTAATGGTGAAATTAAAGGATTTGATTACACCAATATTTCTCCTGCTTTAGGAACCATTGCTTATCGCGATAACACGAGCAAAATTAAAAACTATAGCTTCGGTGTAAAAGCCGTTGAGGCCGTTGTTGAATTAGGAGGTACATACAACTTCTCTATTTCTCGTGGTGGTAACTTAAACTCTGCAAATATTAATGTATGGTTAGATTACAATCAGGATGGAACCTTCCAAGCTTCAGAATTAGCCGCTTCTTCAGGTGTATTAACTGGAAAAACATGGAATGGTTCGTTAAGCGTTCCAACAAGTGCATTAACAGGAACCACACGCATGCGTATTGGTACTGCGGTAGGTTTACAAAGCAACTTGCCTTGTGGTGCTAACCTTTATGGCGATTTCAATGATTATCGCGTTCGTGTAACTGCCGATTTATCTGCACCAACGATTTCATTTAATGGCAATAACACCATTTATGTTGAAGTTGGACGCGTGTTCACAGACCCAGGATTCACTGTAGTGGATAATATCACTATGCCATGCCCTTTCACAAGAACTGGGGTTACCTCTGGAACTCAAATTACTTCACATCCGTATTCTACAAGCTATACTGTTACAGCTACAGATGCTGCTGGTAATGTATCATCGCGTACACGTACTGTAATGTCATCACCGGATGTTACCAAGCCAGTAATTACTTTGAACGGCACATCGCCATTAACAGTGGCTGTTGGTTCTATTTATAACGATGCTGGAGCAACTGCAACAGATTTCTTCTTTGGTTCTTTAACGTCATCGGTTGTTTCTAATTCAACCGTTAACACTGCCGTAACTGGAACGTATAAAGTTACATACTATGTAACAGATGCAGCTGGTAATATGGCTGACTCCGTAGTTAGAACTGTTATTGTTAAAGACACTCAAAAACCAGTTATCACTATTACAGGTGCTAATCCATTGTATGTGGAAGTGTTGAGTACATTTAATGCTCCAGTAGCTACCGTAACGGATAACTATTGTACCGGTTTAACATACAACGTAACAGGTTCAGTAAATGCAAATGTATTAGGTACTTATACACTTACATACACTGCAACGGATTGTTCTGGTAACGACGCTGTACCTGCTGTATTAACTGTTATTGTTAGAGATACAAAGGCTCCAACTTTATTGTTCATCTTAGGTGATACCATCGTTATTGATGTTAAAACGTTAACTGTTGTTCCTGAGCCAGGATTTGTTTTGGCTGATAATTATTACAATGTAAATGTCTTAACGGTTAACGTTAATAATTCTAATGTAAAATTGGATGTTGTAGGAAACTATGCTGTTCGTTACTATGTATCTGACCCATCAGGTAACATGGATTCATCGCACTTGCGTGTTTACAAAATCGTTGACAGAACTGCACCAGTAATCAACCTTATTGGTTTAACCTATTTGGATTGGAAACGTTGGACACCGTATGTTGATCCAGGATCATTAGTTACTGATAATTACTATACTAATTTATTGGTTACTCCAGATGCAAGTATGGTTAATATTTACTTAGATGGTGTTTATCCGGTTAAATTTAATATCACCGATCCATCAGGAAATAAAGCTGCTGAAGTAATTCGCTATGTAAGAGTATATACTGCTCCTAGTGGAATTAACACCGCAGACAATGCAAATGTATTTGAGGTTTATCCTAACCCGAACAACGGCATAATGAACGTAGATTTAAATCTTAAGGATGCTAGCTACGCTGCTATTTCAATATTCGATGCTAATGGTAGAATTGTTTACAGTAAAACAATCAACAAAACTGTAAATAATAAGTTCCAAGTAGAATTGAATAACGAAGCGGCGGGTATCTACTTCATCAAAGTTGCATCAGATAAATATAACTCGTCTCGTTCATTTGTCATTCAAAAATAAAATTATTACGACGTAAACAATCGCCTTTATCAATCACAAAAAACCATTAATTCACATGAACACATTCATTAATTCATCACAGTTAAAATTACAGTTGCTTAAAAGCAGACTGGCTTTAGCTGTAGCATTTATGTTAATTTGCACTGTTGGCTTCTCGCAACTTTTTGTGATTGGTTCAGGCACGTCAACGAATTCGACATTCTCTTATCCTGCCCCTTATGGGCAGTACTATAACGGAGCGAAGCATCAGATGTTAGTTTTAGCATCTGAGCTTACCGGCTCTGGTGTAACTACAGAAAGAATGTTTCAGTCGGTAGCTTTTAATACCGCATCAGCAGCAGGAGCGCCATTACTCAACTTTACCATTAAAATGGGAATGACAACAGCAACTGCATTAACCACCACCTATGTGACAGGTTTAACTCAAGTTTATACTACCGCAAGTTATACCTCAACATCGGGCTGGAACGTTCATACGTTAACCACTCCATTCACTTGGGATGGAACATCCAATATCGTAGTTGAGGTTTGTTTTGATAACTACCCCAATGGTTACTCAACAAATGCGGCACATTATTATTCGACAACTTCCTTTGCCTCATGCAATTTTTATTATTCCGACCTTGGAGGTGTTTGTGCAACGACATCTGCAACCTCAACTTCTACCTCACGTCCGAATATGCGCTTTGCGATAAGTACACCCGTTGCAAATGATGTATTGTTAAGTAGTATTGTTTCCCCAACTTCTTGGTCAATGGGTAATAATACTTTAACCGTGAATGTTTCAAGCTTTGGTTCTAGTGCAATGAGTACAGCCGATTTAGGATATAAAGTGAATAATAACACAGCGGTACTTCAAAATGCAGTCGCTTTTTCGCCATCATTAAATGTTGGGCAATCGGCAAATAAGTCATTCACTGTTCCCATTAATATTAGCACAGGAGGATCTTATACATTAAAAGTTTGGGCTAGAAACCCAAACAATTTAGGTCCGGATGGTAACGTAAATAACGACACGTTAGTTACTTCATTCTGTACAGGCTTATCTGGTTCATTTACCATTAATCCAACCGGAAGCGGAAGTTCTAACTTCCCATCATTTACCTCCGCGGTAAGTACTTTGGCAAATTGTGGTATAAGTGGTCCGGTTACTTTTACTGTAGCTGCCGGCACTTACAACGAACAAATTAGCATTCCATTTATCCCAGGATCATCTGCTACAAATACGGTTACTTTTGATGGTGTGGATACGGCTACTCGTTTTATGACTTATGATGTGGCAGCCAATGCCAACTCAGCAGTAATTCAATTGAATGGCGCTAAATATGTAACCATTAAAAACTTAAACATCACCAATACCTCTACCACCTACAATTGGAATGGTTATTATGGTGTGCAGTTTACGAATAGTGCCAATTACAACAACTTGTTAAATTGTAAGATTTCGATGCCTATTTTAGGTGCGTCTTACTACTATTATCCAATTCCAGTTGCCATTTGCGGATCTAGTTACTATGGCACTGGCGATAACGGTAATTATAATGTGATCAATAACAATAGATTGATTGGAGGTTATTTTGGAATGTCTATTTATGGTAATTCTACAATGCCCACACTTTGTACAGGGAATAAAATCACCAACAACAAAATTGAGCAAGCCTATTACATGGGTATCTATGGTCAGTATCAAACCAATATGTTGATTGAGCATAATATAATTAGAAATTCTACCGCAGTTACCTACGATTATGGTATATACTTCTATTATATGGGCACTTCGGATATCAACAGAAATGAGATTTATACCGGTGGTACTGGAATTTATCTTTATACTTACTCATATTATAATACAGGAACTTGCAATATCAATAACAATATCTTAGCATCGCAAGGAGCTACTACAAGTTATTATGGTTTGTATATTAGCAACACCAACAATACTAATATATTACACAATACGGTTGTCAATAAAGCGTCAGGTGGATACGCATTATATTCTTTTATCTCCTATGCAGGAAATAAAGTAAACAATAACATTTTTATGACCACCAAGCCAACTACGTATCCATTGTATGTTGGAAATGCGAGTACAGCGTATTTTAACTCATTCGACAATAATACCATAGTTGGTGATCCAGCTGCTATAAATACGGCATACTTTGGTGGAGGTCCGTATGCGAACTTAACCTCTTTAAAGGCAGCCAATGCTAGTTTCAATCAAAACAATAGTGGAGCAACTCCATTATTCCAAAGTGCCACAGACCTCCACCTTTCAACAGCCATAGAGCAGGCAAGAGGCTTGGCAGGTTTGGGTGTTAACATTGATATTGATGGTGATGCACGTTGTGTATTTGCTCCAAGTATCGGTGCTGATGAAAGTGGCTTTATATCACCCGTTCCAACAGCAGGGTTTACCTCTGGAACTGTTTACGTTAATAGTCCAATTACGTTATTAAACAATTACCCGGCTTCATTGCCAATGTCGCATAAGTGGTATGTTAATGGCACATTTGTTACGTCCAATTCAAATTTACTTTACACTTTTCCAACCACCGGAACTTACAATGTTGCCCTTAAAAGCACCAATTGTAGTGGAAGTGATAGCGTTAACGTTGTAGTTACAGTTGTTAATCCATCAACGCCGCCACTTTCTGATTTTATTGCAAGCTTAAGTGTTGTTAATACGTATCAAAATGTAAGCTTTACCGACTTATCGTCAAATGGACCTACAGCTTGGTCTTGGACCGTATCTCCAGGCGTATTAAACACAGATTATTACTATGCTTCAGGAACAACGGCATCTTCTCAAAATCCAGTTATTTATTTTGCAACTGCAGGTAATTATACCATCTGCCTAAGAGCTTCAAATAGCCAAGGATTGGGAAGTAACAAATGCAAAGCCAATTATGTTATTGTTCAGGCCGCACAGCAAATGTGTGTGTTCCCTTTCAGCACCAAAGTTTCCATTGGTAACTTATACAGCTCAGGTGGACCAACAGGAGGTTATGGACAAAACGAAAATTGTACATTTACTATCGACGCATGTGCTGACTCGACATTCTTAAATGTATCCCAAGCATCTTTCGGTACCGGAACAGTTGACAGATTTGAAATTTATGAAGGCGACTACTTTATTGGTGCAACACCAAAAGTAACGTTTACAGGAAACTCTGCGATTGTGCCATTAACCGTTGGTGTTAAAGGTAAAATGACTGTAAGAGAGGTTACTGATGCAACTGCAAATAATGGTACTGGTATTAAAGCAACATGGTATGCCACTGCCGGAACATTCACTGCTCCAACAGGAACTATTACTGGTTCATCAAACGCATACTATTGCGCCGCAGGTATATACAATTACTATTCATCTTCATTCAGAGACCCTAACTATACTTACGATTGGGATTTTGATAATGATGGTATTACCGATTTCACTGGAATGGATGGATACTATTCTTTCTCAGCTACAGGACCTGATACGATTAAATTAAAAATTAATGGTTGCGGCGGCTCAATTACATTAACTAAATTTGTTAATATCATCGCGCCACCAACACCAACAGCAGCATTTAACACAACATTGTTCACCGCAACCAGCCAAGATACAGTTAAGTTAAACGACCTTTCTACAGGTGGTGTTACATCATGGAAATGGACTATTACAGGCCCTGGTATCGTAAGTTATGTAGGTGGAACTAATAACACAAGTCGCAATCCGAAAGTGATGGCAGCTATTGCAGGTACATACACTGTGAAATTGGTTGTAAGCAATTGCACTGGTTCTGATAGTGTTACTATTTCAAACTACTTCAAGATTCTTGGATATTGCTTGCCTACCGCCGGAAATTTATTGCCAGATATTACTGTAAGTAAGTTCCAAATGGGAAGCATTAATAATACAGTTACTACTCCTCCTCCAGGAACAGTAGCGTACCGTGATTTTTCACAAACAGCATCTACAAACGTAGATAGAGGAGCGACATATCCGTTCACTATTACGCGTACATCTAATTACAATAGTATTGGATTGAAAATTTGGGTTGATTGGAATCAAGATGGAACATTCGATCCAACATCAGAATTGGTTGCATCCAATGTTACCTCTGGTATGACATGGAGTGCAAATTTCTTCACACCAAAAACTGCAGCACTTGGTGCTACTCGTCTTCGTATTGGAGCAGCATATAATAATATGTCTAATACTCCTTGTGGTGCCAATGTTTATGGCGAATTTCAAGATTATCGCGTGATTGTTCGTCCAGACGTTACAGCACCGGTATTAACTTTAGGAGGTGCAAATCCTACATACGTTGAAATTGGAAGAAACTTTGTTGAAACTGGAGATGTTTCCATCGACGCGGTTGATGGCACTGTAACAGACAGTATCTATTATACCGGATACATTACAGGAAGAGGATATCAACAGCCAATTACAAAACAAGCAACAGCATTAGGAGTATTCACTTTAGATGCATCTTCTTCAGATTTATCAGCTAATGTAACTGTTAAAACTCGCACAGTAATCGTAACCCCTGACACAACTAAACCAGTGATTAACCTTAATGGTACCAATCCAATGTATGTAGAGGTATATAATAGTTTCGTAGATCCAGGAGCAACAGCTACTGACTTTTACTTTACAACTGCAATCACCTTGAATTCAGTGAATACCGTTGACACATCTAAATTAGGAACCTATAAAGCAACGTATACGGCAACGGATATTAATGGTAACGCAGCTGTTCCAGTAATACGCACTGTAATTGTGCGTGATACTCAAAAACCAGTAATTGTTTTCCCTTCAAATACGGATACCGTTTATGTTGAAGTAAGAAGCAACTACACTGATGCAGGTGCAACGGTAACCGACAATTACTACAAGTTGTTAACAGCCACATGGACAGGAAGCGTAAATACCTATGTTCCAGGAACATATTATTATGCATTTAGTGCAGTTGATGGTTCAGGTAATGTCGCCAACACACGCACACGAGTTATTATCGTTCGCGATGGAACTGCTCCTGATTTAGTATTGGCATCTCCTTCTGATCCAGATACATTGGTAATTGAGGCGAAAGCATTCACCATAGTGCCAGAGCCAGGATATGTTGCAACAGATAATTATTATCCTGCATCGCAACTTACTGTTTCAAAATCAGGAAGTGTTGATTTAAATAAAATCGGCATTTATGTTGTTACTTATGTAGCTACAGATCCTGCAGGTAATAGTTCAGCACCTAAACGTAGAATTTACAAATTAGTAGATACAACTAAGCCTGTGATTAAATTGAATGGAAGCAATTCAATCAATATTTGCAGATGGAGACCATATACGGATGCTGGAGCTTCAGTAACGGACAACTATTGGAATGGTTTACAAGTTGTAACAAATTCTAATTTGGATATGAACTTACCAGGCATTTACATCATCACCTATACAGCTGTTGATAGTTCTGGAAATGTTGCACTTCCTGTATTACGTTATGTGAATGTTTTGGATTATACCTCATCTAGTTGTGCTACATTCTCTGGTATCAATACCTCGGGTTCAGCCAACACGATTAATGTTACTCCAAACCCATCAAATGGCTTAATTAATATCAACATCGCATTTGATTCAGAAAACCAAAGCGAAATTGTAATCTATAATAGTTTAGGACAAATTGTGAAAGTGGTAGACAATGCAGTTATCACTAGTGCTAAATACACGGTGAATATGGATGATCAAGCATCAGGCATTTATTTCGTAACTGTTAAATCGGATAATAAAACCTTCACAAAAAAGTTTGTCTTAAATAAATAAAATAATCCAAACAGCATACCTGCAAAAGGCAGGTATGTTGTTTTATGATTCTTTAAATAAATAAATAATTAATTTTATTCACTATGAATTCATTTTACAATCGTAATCGCAAAAAGAACCATCTTCACAAAGGATTTGTTCTGTTTTTGATGATGTTGCTTAGTCTTGCCTCTAAAGCACAGATGTCGCAAAACTTCTCGGGTTCATGGCCTCCAACGGGATGGTCTTTGTATACAACCGATCCAATGACGACACAAACCTTTTTAGCAAATGGTTATGCATCTGCAACAGGTGTAGGTGCAGTGAAAGTAGATTTCTGGAATATCATGTCTGGAACTATCGATTCATTAAAAACCCAAACAATAAATGCAACCATAAGTGGCGATACCTTGGTATTCGATCATGCTCATGCAGTGGCAACGGGTAATACAATAAATGATTCAATGGCAATCTATGTTTCATCCAACGCAGGTACAACCTGGACTCGTTTGGTGGGATTGGTTGGTTCACAAACAAATATTGGTTGTCAGACTTGTTTGTCGACAGTTGCCGGTGGTTTGTTAATTGATTGGGCAACTCCTGCAGCCAATCAGTGGATGACCAAGAAATATGGTTTGCCAATCGGTACTAATAAAGTTGCCTTTATCTTTTATTCTAACTATGGTGAGAATATGTTCTTGGACAATGTTATCGTAACACGTAACAATCCAATGGTATACGATTCAACATCGTCAGTTCAAATCACCGATACTGTGTTTCAAGGCATGAATAATGCAGCAGTGTTAAATGCTCAAGTTTACGCCACTTATACTGCTAATCCTTTGCCGGTGACATCTTTAACAGCGAATACCGCAGGAACAACATCATCTAGCGATATCGTTACTGCAAAATTATACTACACCGGTTCAAGCGGTGCATTTAATGCTAGTTCAGCTACATTGTTAGGTACAATTGTAAATCCTTCAGGTACAATGACATTTACCGGCTTTAGCCAAACATTAGCTGGAGCGGTGTCAAATTTCTGGATCGTTTATGATGTATCTCCAACAGCAACTGTTGGAAATGTTTTAGATGCAACGTTTAACTCTATCACCGTGAACTCGGTTGCGCGTACCCCTATCGTTTCTAATCCAACAGGAAACCGATATATTAAAAGCTACGCAACTTATAACTATTGCAATTGGGGTGTATTGGTTTCTGGAGCCTATTTAATAGGTCCAACCAATGTAACCTTTGGAACAATTAATAACACTACTGGTGACTTCGATAAAGTGACCAATTATGCGTCACAATCAAATTCGATGTATAAAGGCGATTCAGCCATTATTACAGTTGCTGTTGGTCCAGGTAACCCAGAACAAGTGGGTGTTTATGTAGATTGGAATAATAACGGAACGTTTGATCTACCTGGTGAAGAGGTAATGTACACAGCATCGGTTGTTGCAGCTGGAACAACCTCTGGATATATTAAAGTGCCTTGTAGCGCCTCTGCTGGCTACCACCGTTTGCGTGTAGTAAGTGATTATAGTGGTGCACCTCGTGTAGATGCTTGTAGCACTAAATATTATGGCGACGGAGAAGACTATTCCCTTTTGGTAATGAATCAACCGACCCCCGTGGCTTCATATTATGCAGTGGATACTTTCTATACCAATGGTGTTGTTGTTTATAACAACACATCAACAGGAGCTGGACTTAATTTCCAGTGGGATTACAACAATGATGGAACATATGACGCAGCTACTAAAAATGGAGCGTTTCAATATGTGGCCAATGGAACATATTTCTGCAAGCTTAAAGTAACAAGTATTGGCTGCTCAGGAACTTTATTGGATTCAATAACCAAAAAGGTAGTAATTATTAGCCCTCCAGCGGTTACAGTCGCGAATTTCATTTCTGATAAAAATGTTGTTTCAACTACAGATATCGTTACATTATACGACTTATCATCATTTGGCCCCGGTAGCTGGTCTTGGTCAATATCTCCAACCAACGTTAGTGGTAATACAGCTTACTTCTACCAAAATGGTACTACCAGTGCTTCGCAAAATCCAAGAGTGATGTTTACTCAATTTGGCAAATACACGGTAACCTTAACTGCAACAAACACACTAGGTTCAAGTACTATTACTAAAACATATTATATTAACTGCGTGCGTTCTCTAAACATGTGTGGAAGTGCACAAAATGCAACAACCAACGAAGATGCCGGTTTCTTATATGATGATGGAGGTAAAAACGGAAATTATACAGCAAGTCATTATGCTTCTGGTTTAGGACAATGTACTTTATTAATAAAACCAGCATGTGCGTCTAAAGTTTCTTTGAAGTTTACTGCTTTCGACATGTCTATTTATCAAACACCAGGAGGAGACTACTTAAAAGTTTATGATGGTACTAATGCTTCTGGTACTCCTTTACACACAGGAATTGGATGGCCAGCTGGAATTCAAAATCAAATTAACAACGTTACCTGGTTGCCTCCTACATTAGTAGCCAATTCAGGTGCTATGTACATCGAATATTGGACAGATGCTGCCTTCCAAGCAAAAGGGTTTGAGGCAGAGTGGAGTATTACCCCAGTAATTGGCAATACACCTCCAACGGCTTCGTTTAATGTACCGGATACTATTTATACCGGTATTGCAAATACGTATGTTTGTTCTGCCTCAGGTTCAGGAAATAATTTTGACTGGGATTTCAATAATGATGGTATTTATGATGCGTCTGGAGCCTCTGTAACTTACAATTATGCAACAGCTGCAACAACCACTATTAAATGTGTGATTTCGAGTTGCCAAGGAACAACTACTTTAGTTAAAAATGTTAAGGTGTTAAATCCTACGGTTGCACCAACAACATTGTTCCATGCTTCATTTACTGCGGGTACACCAACAGATATCTTTAGCTTGTTCGATGATTCTAAAAATGGTCCAACAACATGGCAGTGGACCATAACCCCATCTACATTTAATGTTATAAATGGAAGCTTAACTTCACAAAATGTTGATGTTAAATTCATGCAAGTGGGCACTTACACAATCAAATTAAGGACTTCAAATGCATTTGGTGCTGATAGTTTAACAAAAACAAGTTATTTAAAAGTTTTCTACTATTGCACGCCAAACGTGAATATGATGAATCCTGATATTGGCATTTCAAATGTTACTTTTGGTACTATTAATAACACAACGCCTCAAGGTGTTGTTGGATATAACGATTATACGGCATTACCTACAACAACAATGGAATTAGGTGGTGTTTATCCAATTACCATCAAACGTACCACAAACACAAATGCAATTAACCGTAAGGTATGGATTGACTTAAATGGTAATGGTACGTTTACAGATGCTGGTGAAATGTTATTCCAAGAAGCAGGGTCAACAACTTTATCAGTTAATGGAACAATCACCATACCTCCTGCGGCTTCTTTAGGATATACTCGCTTGCGTGTAGGTGTTAATACGTCTAACTTGCCAAATCTAGGTTGTGGTGCAAACTATTTTGGTGAGTACGAAGATTACAGAGTAAACTTAATTCCTGATATTACTAAGCCGGTGATCACATTAAATGGTGCAGACACGGTTTATATCGAAGTAGGTTATGTTTATAATGATTTGGGAGCTGTTGCAACAGACAACGTAACTAGCCCGCAAACATATACTGCCGTTTATAATGGATTTACTAATGGAACTGCTTTTGCTAATACGGGCACATATTCAGTTACCTATACCGCAACAGATGGAACTGGAAATAAAGCGGTGGCTAAAACTAGAATCGTTATTGTAACTCCAGATGTAACTAAACCAATTATCACATTGAATGGTTCTGATACCATTACAGTGGCCGTTGGTGGTATATATACTGAATTGGGTGCAACAGCCATGGATTTTTATTTTGGGCCGGTTACGCCAGTATCTATTCTAGGTACAGTAAATACAGCAGTAGTAAATAGCTACAAATTATTCTACAGTGCTACTGATGCTCGTGGTAATGTATCTGCAACTAAAACTAGAGTCGTAAATGTGGTTGATACTATCAAGCCTGTAATTACAGTTAATGGTGCTAATCCATTACTTTGGGATGTTCACCGCAAGCCATTCGTTGATCCAGGAACTACAGTAACTGATAACTATTGTACATCTGGTTTAAATGCATTGTCATCTACATTTAATTTAGATTCATTAGGTACTTATACAATTACGTATACGTTTAAAGATTGTAATGGTAACATTGCAATTTCAAAAACACGTACTGTTATTGTTCAAGATACTGTTAAGCCAACATTAGTGTTCACTCAAGGAACAGACACTTTCTTAATTGATGTAAAAACATTAACAAGCGTTCCAGAGCCAGGTTATATTGTTAGTGATAATTACTATGCTAAAAGTCAACTAACAGTTGCTAAAGTAGGAACTGTAAATTTAAATGTAATAGGTTCTTATTCGGTTGATTACACCGTGACAGACTTATCAGCAAATACATCTAGAGTTTATACTCGTGTATATAAAGTTGTAGATCGTGTTAAACCAGTGATTACTTTGATAGGTGCTGAGGTGCAAAACATTTATCGTTGGAAAGTTTACAACGATTCGGGTGCTACAGTAACGGATAACTACTATGCTAACTTGGTACCACAAGTAGGCGGATTTGTTGATGTTAACCTAGCGGGTATCTACTATTTAACCTACAATGTAACTGATGCATCTGGTAATGCTGCAATTGAGAAGAGAAGAATTATCAATGTGAAAGAAAGTATCAGCGGAATCGCAGGTAATAGTGCTTTCGAAAGCGGACTTAATATCTATCCTAATCCAAATACAGGGTTGTTTACGCTTGAAGTGAAGTTGGAAGATTCGAAAGATATGAGTATTGTTATTTTTGATATGTTAGGCAACAAAGTGAAAGACTTAGCTAACGAAAAAATTACCAATGGTGTATATAACTTCGATCTTGGAAATATTGCTGCAGGCAACTACATGATTCGTTTTGTAACGGAAAAAGAAACAGTAAGTAAAAAACTTACAGTGATTAAAAAATAATTTATTTTAAGTTTAAATAAAAGCCCCTTACTGCTTGCAGTAAGGGGCTTTTATTTATTAAGTGATTTTTGGTTATTCTGGATTATTCTGTTTTTTGCAATGCGCTTTTATAAGCGGCTAAGCAACGTGCTCTTGCAAACTCGTGGTTCACAATAGGTTGTGGATACTCGTTGGTCAACACTTCGGGTACCCACTTTTTAATGTAAAGCCAGTCTTTATCAAACTTAAGTGTTTGCGCAGCCGGACTAAAAATCCGAAAATATGGAGCCGCATCAGTTCCACATCCTGCCGCCCACTGCCATCCTCCATTATTAGCACTTAAGTCGAAGTCGAGTAGTTTCTTTGCAAAATAAGCCTCACCCCATTGCCAATTAATTAATAAATGCTTGGTTAGGAAACTAGCCACAATCATCCTTACGCGATTATGCATGTAACCTGTTGCATTTAATTGTCGCATTCCAGCGTCAACAATTGGGTAGCCAGTTTTTCCTTCGCACCAAGCCTCAAAGTTGATCTCATCATTGCTCCAGGCAATGGCATCATATTCCTTTCGGAAGGCACCTTTTACTACATGAGGGAAGTGCCATAATATTTGCATGTAAAATTCCCTCCAAATTAGCTCATTAAGCCAAGTTTCGCTGAGTGAAATCGCTTTTCTTGCTTTCTCTCGCACAGAAATAGTGCCAAATCTAAAATGAAGTCCCAACATACTTGTTCCATTTATTGATGGGTAATCTCTGTTTTTGCCGTACTCGCGTATAATGTTTACAGAAGATTCTGTAGTTGGAAACAATGTTTGGGATGACTCAAAACCTATCTCTATCAACGTGAGTATCTCCTGTGCCTTGATTTTGTTAAACGTATTGAAAAGTAATTCAGTGGGGTAGGAGCTCAAATAGGAATCATTTAATTTTGCTTTCCATACCTTGCTGTAGGGTGTAAATACGGTATATGGCTTACCGTCGCTTTTGGTCACCTCATCTTTTTCGAAAATACATTGGTCTTTGAAGGTTTGAAATTCTATCCCATGGCTTTTCAATAGTTCTTGAATTTCGAAGTCACGTTGTATCGCATATGGCTCGTAATCGTGGTTGGTGAATACTGCCATAGGTTGGTATTCTTGAATGATATCATTCCAAATTTCGGCAGGGTTTCCATAATATACGCGTAAGCCACTACCATAGCCAATAAGTTCTTTGTTAAGCAACGTTAGTTGCTGATGAATAAAATTGACTCTTTTGTCGCTTTTATCCTCTAGTTTACTTAGGATTTTGGTATCAAAAATAAAGATGCATTGCACGGCATTTCCACTTTTCAAGGCATGAAAAAGAGCCGCATTGTCATGCAATCTTAAATCGCGGCGAAACCAATGAATAGCTGTCATTATGTGATTAACGTTTTAAAATTTAATGCAACAATAAGCAAATATATTTTTTTAATTCTTGTTTTTTAATTCGTAATTTGTACTTGATTATAATTATAAAATATTGTAATAAAAAACGTTGTGCCATCTATTCTAATAAAAAATATAAGTATTGTAAACGAAGGCAATATTACCGTTGCTGATGTTTTTATGAATGAAGGACGTATTGCGAAAATTGCTCCTCAAATTAATCGCAAGGCCTCCCTCGAAATTGATGGAACAGGGAAGTTTTTAATGCCAGGCATCATCGACGATCAGGTTCATTTTAGAGAGCCAGGGCTCACCTATAAAGCGAATATCTATTCCGAAAGCAGAGCTGCTGTTGCTGGTGGTGTTACTAGTTTCATGGAGATGCCCAATACTATTCCAAATGCACTCACTCAAGTCCTTTTAGAAGATAAATATATGATTGCTTCGCGAAGCAGTTTGGCCAATTACTCATTTTATATGGGTGTTAGCAATAACAACTATGATGAGGTGATGCGCACTCCTGTAGAAGATGTTTGTGGGGTTAAAATATTTATGGGAAGCAGCACCGGAAACATGTTGGTTGATAACGAAAAAGCACTCGAACGTATTTTTGCCAATGCCAATAAAATTATTACAACGCATTGCGAAAGTGAGCCTATAGTTCACGAAAATCTTGAACATGCTATAGCTCAATATGGTGATTCCATGCGTACAGAAATGCATCCAATTATTCGCAATGAATTGGCCTGTTTTTCATCGAGCAGTCATGCTGTAGCACTAGCTAAAAAATATGGAACACGGCTTCATGTGCTGCATATTTCATCTGAAGAAGAAATCGCATTGTTCGACAACACCATCCCTTTGGCTGAAAAAAAGATAACCGCTGAAGTTTGTGTGCATCATCTTTATTTTAATAGCACCGATTATGAAACTTTAGGAAATAAGATTAAGTGCAATCCCGCCATTAAAGGACCTCGCCATGCTCCAAAATTATTTGATGCTATGCTTCGCAATAATTTTGATGTGATAGCAACCGACCATGCTCCGCATACCCTTGATGAAAAGAATAATAATTATTTGAAAGCTCCAGCCGGTTTGCCTTTAATACAGCATAGCTTACAGTTGATGTTGCAGTTCTATTTTGAAAACAAAATTACCTTGGAACGTATCGTTGAGAAGATGTGTCACGCACCAGCGATTTTGTTTGGTGTAAAGGAACGAGGTTTTATTAGAGAAGGGTATTATGCTGATGCATTTATTTTGGATTTAAATGCCACACAAACAATTTCAAAAGATAACATTTTCTATAAATGCCAATGGAGTCCTTTGGAAGGGCAAACCTTTAGAGGTTTGGTAACTGATACCTTTGTAAATGGAAACATTGTTTTTATGAATGGAATGTTTGATGAAAGTAGCAATGGCATGCGGTTGAAGTTTTCAAAATAAAGCGAATGAAGAGAGAACTTATTTCAATAGTTACCTTTGTCTTATTGTGTAACTCTCTAATAGGGCAGGTGGCTTTAACGAAGCGCGTTAAGACGCAGCTTTATGATAAAGGATATGATATTGTACCCGTGTATAAATGCACTGGAAATTCACTTGAATATTATTCCGATGCCTATGCTGGAGAGACGCTTGAGAAGTTTAATGTAAAGATGCCTGAACTTTATGGTTGCACCGACACAGGATATGCATTTGTTTATTTCTCTGGTTTCGAGCGGTCGGCATGCAAAAACTACAGTGTTGTTATCATTGGCAACGCACAAAGCATGTATATACCCAAAATTTATATAGATAGAAACCATAACTTGGATTTTACCGATGATGGCCCGTCGATTGAGTTTGCTTATAATGCCGAAAGTATCTCATTCGATCTCTGTAATTCGAAGGAAACAACAGGGTGCTTGCATTATCGATTAAGTCGTTATCGGTTGGATAATTTATACGCTCTTCAAAAAAACTTAGATGACTTCTTTACTGCTAATGCTGGCACAAAAAAGTATCTCGGCATGCATAACAGTTTCAGAATACAATGTGAGAATCAATGGGGTGTGGATGTTAAAATGGATAACGATAGCTTTCGAATCGCGGTTGAAGACCACAATATTAATGGACTTTATAATGAACCCGGTATCGATCATCTGCAATTAGTACCATATGGTCAGGAGCCTGTTAGTAATAATGCGAATGAAGGGTCGATTGTTCTACCAAAAGAAGTGAACTTCAATGACTCTATGTCTATTTTATTGCAGCATCTCAATGTTAGTTATAGGGTTACAGCAATTGCCGGCAACGGCCAAACAATCACAATTAGGTCCAACGGTAGGCATAAAAGAGAGGCAGAAAACTTAATTGGCAAAAAAGCTCCTCGTTTCAATTATGAATTGTTGGCGTTCAGAAAATACAATAAGATTAGGAAGCATAAAGGGACTCCGGTTTATCTTTTTTTTTATAATTTCAAGAACGCAGACACCAGTATTTTCGAACAATTAACGCAGCTTTATAACGAGAATAAAGGGACTCTTACCCTCATAGTTCTGAATTATGGCAATAGCCCAACTTTGGTTAAGGAGTTTGTTAAGGAAAATTATTATATGTGGAACAATGGTCTGGCCACCCGCAAAATATACGAAAGGTATAAGGTGGACCAATTGCCGATGGGGTTCTATTTGGATAAAAAATTACGAATTCAAAATGTAGGGGTTACCCCCGAAGAAATGAGACGGAGAGTGCATTAACGGTGTTTAAAACTTTTTTGCAACCATTACCCAAAAATGCGTCTTAGTACTAAGAAAATATTACTCGGGACCGAGATAATAATGTAAATTTGTCCGTTTATTTTTGAACCTGATTCCTTGAGAAAAAAAGTACTTTTTTTAATTTATCTGTTTGCCTCTATTACAGGCTTTGCTTCACATATTGTAGGCGCCGATTTCTATTATCGATATGTTGGATATATTGCTGCAACTGGTTCTCAGCGTTATGAGGTTACTTTAAAGTTGTATCGAAGCACGGGTGCTGGTTCTTCCGCTCTTGGAGCCTCTTACCAAATGGCAATTTGGCGAAATTCAGCGGCGGCCCCCACCACTTATGCTCGTTGGGCGAATACTACCACATGTTGGGTATTGGATAGTGTTAACAATCGATCCAAGGTAATTGCACCAACATGTATTTCAAGTGGTGTATCCATACAGGAGGGTACCTACAAAATGTCGAACAACGGCAATCCTGCTTACTTGGACATTCCTAATGATACGTTAGATTATTTTTTAGGATGGGGCGCCAGCGCTAGGGTGGGTACAATTCTAAATATTCAAAATCCTACAGGAACAGGGCTTTCATGTTATACGCAAATACCGAAAAACAACGTCTATAAGAATAGTAATCCGGTTTATCTAAACAGTCCAGTGTCCTTCTTTTGTGTGGGAAGAAGCTCTACTTTCAATCAAAATGCCTATGACCCCGATGGTGATTCTCTAAGTTTTTCCATTGTTCAGCCTTATAATGTTGCAAATAATGGGACTACATGTAATCCATTTC
Source organism: uncultured Bacteroidota bacterium (assembly GCA_903850915.1). Taxonomy (GTDB): domain Bacteria; phylum Bacteroidota; class Bacteroidia; order UKL13-3; family UKL13-3; genus CAINMV01. The sequence goes on along the minus strand of CAINMV010000029.1, from coordinate 268,961 downwards.
CTGCAGCTACACCGCCTGCCTATGTTAGCACAACCAACCCAACAGTCAATCCAAACGGATATAGTTTCCCGAATTCTCCTTTAGGAACGGCATCCTCAGTTTCTATAAATTCGTTTACAGGAGAAATATCAGTGACTCCCGCGGCTGTAGGTGTTTATATCATTGCTGTTGCGGTAAAAGAATATCGGAAAATTAATGGAAGTTATATATTTTTATGTGAGACAAGAAGAGATATACAAATTCAAACAGGTAACTGCTCTGTAACGAATTTAGCTCCAGTTTTTACACGTGTTATCCCAGTTCAAAATGCAGATACTACGTCTAATCAGGCAGTTACAGCGGGAGATACTTTGTGCTTTAAAATCAGGTTTAAAGATCCCAATAGTGGAGATTCGCTTTTCACCTCCTTCGTCGGTCCAATTTTCGACCCCTCTGGCGGAATTGCAACTCCTTATGCTACGTTAACCCAAGATACGGCAAAAGACTCGGTAACTTCCTCTTTTTGTTGGTTTACGCAATGTCCACATGCACGTGCTGGTTCGCCGTATATTTTTACTTTTAATGTTGCTGACAATAATTGCAATAGCACCCAGAAAACATTCACTATTTTAGTTAGACCTAAGGCCGTTCTTAATCCTCCAAATCTAAGATGCGTTGATATCTTAAATAACGACTCTATCAAACTTACGTTCTTGAAACCTAACTACCTCAAGGATTTTGATAAGTATTACCTCTATCGAAGGACAGGCGTAACTGGCAGCTGTGTCCTTATTGATTCGTTAACAGACTCTACACTATTAACATATATCGATAAAAACGCCACAAATGCACTTTCGGTAAGTTATGGTTACACCCTTAGAACTAGAAGCACATGCAATGTTTATGGACCGGGTTGTGATACCGTGAATAGCATTGTAGTTAATGCACTTAAGTTGCTCGATCATTGCACTGGCATAGCATGGAATCGTCATCGACAAAACAGCAGCGCACTTTACAAGGTTTATCGTACGGTGAATAACGTTAAAACACTTGTAGATTCCACGCGTAACATCGGGTATATAAAATGCGATTGCAATGCATCAGGTAAGTATTCCGTAGAAGTTTTAGACTCATTACTTGGTTGTATCAGCCATAGTAACATAACAGCGAATTTTATTAATTTAGATACTACAGCCCCTAAAGCGATAGTCGTTCAGCGAGCAACGGTTAATACATCCAATCAAATACAGCTCGACTTTCCAAAGAGTGATAGCGCTGATGCTACGATGTATATTATTTACAGGAGTGCAACACCAAATGGATTAACTCCGTTTGATTCAATCCCTGCTGTGCCTGCAAAATTGGTTTATAATTATATCGACAATAGCGCTATAAATAGTGGACCGTATTATTATCGTATTCAAATTAAAGACAGTTGCGGCAATAGAAGTCTCATTAGTGCTCCGCATTCGCCGGTGGACTTAACAGGAACAAACGGGAATGCAGTAAGCAAACTCAATTGGATTAAGAATTATGTTGGATATACCTTCACCGGTCAGGTTATTCAAAGGAAAACCGGAGTATCTTCATGGTCTAATTTTAAAACTCTTAATGCAACAGATACTTTCTTTAATGATACCAATGTCATTGCTTGCGGGGTTTATTATTATCGAATAAAAACAATAAACAGTGCAGATACCACAATTTTTAGTTTAAGTGATTCTGTTTTAGTTCAACCCTTTGACACCATTAAACCGCTTGCCCCCAATGTGAGACGAATTTCTGTTACTGGTGCTGCAGATGTTACACTTGAGTTCGATACTAGTTTTTCTACAGATACAAAAACCTATTTTATTTATGGTGCAGTAAATGGTGGTGCATTCACCTTACTCGACTCATTAATTTATCCTATAGCAAGGCCAATAGCTTATACCTGGACAGGACTCAATCCACAGCTCAATACCTACAGCATGTATGTAACCGCACGCGATAGTTGTGGTAACAATTATTCCATCTCAAGTGTTTCGCATACACATGTGCAACTTTCAGGTAGTCAAGGTAATTTACGAAATACATTAAATTGGACCAACTACTTGGGTCGAGCTGTTTCATCATATCAGGTTCAGCGTTATGAAATTGGAAGCGGATTAGGATGGTCAACAATAAAAACACTTACAGCTCTTGATACCTCATTTACAGACTCGGTTAATATCAAAGGCTGCTATACTTATGCCTACCGAATTGTAAGTTCGTTTACTGGTTTCGCCTACACTAGCTTAAGTGATACGCTAGCGCTAACACCGTTTGATTTAATTGCACCTAATCCACCTTCAATAGCATATGTAAGTGTAATAAACAATACCACGATTAAGCTTGTGGTAAACAAATCAACATCACTTGATGTCAATCGGTATGAAATATTCTATAAAACTTCGGTAGGTGGCTATCGTAGTGCTGGTATAGTCATTTATCCTGCTGGCGACCCATTTGTGTTTATACATACTGGGCTCTATACGCCGGATAGCAATTACACGTATTATGTAAAAGCAATTGATAGTTGTGGAAATAATGTTTCTTTGGCTTCCGCTATTCACACCTCCATCTTGTTATCGAGTAGTGGCGGGGCGATGACCAATTTATTAAGTTGGACCAAATATGTTGGATGGACACCTTTAAGTTATACCGTACAGCGCTTAATTAACGGAACCTGGACATCCGTGAAAACATTGTTAGGTTCGGATTCTACATGGGCGGATACTTCATCATTGAAGTGCAACCAGCCGAACAGCTATCGCGTTTATGCTTTAAAGTTTAATGGAGATACAAGCTACAGCGACACTACTCTTGTTGCACCTTACGATACAATTCGTCCGGCAGCACCTTTCATTCGAAGCGTAAGTGTGGTGAACAATACAGATGTGAAAATTAGCTTCAATAAAGTAGCAGATCAAGATGTGAATCGTTATGAAATATGGTATGCTACTAATGGTGGAGCTTACAGTTTATTGACTACTATTTTCTATCCATTAAACAGTCCGGTAAGCTTTACACAAACTGGGTTAAACACACTTTCTGATAATTATTCTTATTATGTTCTGGCAATAGATAGCTGCAGTAATAACATTTCGCAAACAGGAGTGGCCCACACCGACATTCAATTGCAATCTGCTCCGGGTAACCTTACATCCAAACTTAGTTGGTCTAAATATGTAGGTTTTACGGTAGGTGAATATCGAGTGGAACGCTTGATTGGTGGTAATTGGACGTTCATTAAATCCTTACCAGGTTCCGATTCTATCTATAGCGACACCTCTAATATTGGATGTAATTATACCTATGCATATCGGGTTTTAGGAATTAATACCGCTACATTAGATACAAGTTACAGTGATAGTACCATGGTGACACCTTTCGACACCATTCGGCCGAATCAACCTATTATTAAGGCGGTCACCGTTCTTACCAACACATCAGTTAAAATCACTTGGCGTTCTTCAAATCCAGATGTCAATAAGTACATTATCTATAGAAAAGACGCAAGTGGTATTTATGTAAAAATAGATTCAGTGTATTATGACACAACCTATTCGGACTATAACGCACAACCCCACCTTGGAACAGAATATTATGCTATACAAGCCGTTGATAGTTGTGCCGAAAATAAGAGTATTTTAAGTGCCCCACATCGTACATTAAAGTTGGATCTCGCGTATCAAAAATGTCCGAAGGGCATCATTTTATTTTGGAATAGCTATCAAAATTGGCCGTTGGGTGTTGTTAATTATGAAATTTATCGAAGCGATAGCCTGAATGCAGAGACCTTGATTCACACCAACAATGGTAGCACTGTAACCTATATTGACACCACAGTAATGTATAGCCGGGTTTATTACTATCGAATTAAAGCAATTCAAAATGGAGGTTCTGAAATATCATGGAGCGATAGCACCGATTTAAGAACACCAATGGGTGATGGACCAGATATTCAGTTAGTTTCTGTAATTGTTACAAGCAGCACGGTGGGGTCGATATTAATTCAATGGAATGCCACCCGTTATAATCCATATGTCCGTACTTCACGTTTGTATTACAGTCCGAGCGGATTACCTGGAACTTATACCATTTTATATAACAACATCCCATTATCTGTTACTTCCTATACCCACAGCAATTTAGATACCAAATCGCGAAATCATTATTATTATATGATTTCATATGATAGCTGCGGAAAGGTAACTGATTCTATTAGCCTTCACCGGTCCATAAATCTAACTTTGGTGGGAGGGCAGTTGGTGAATTTAATGCATTGGAGTGCCTATACCGGATGGACACCAAAGTATTATATTCTAGAACGAGCGAGCAAATGGAATCCAGTGTTTAACGACCTAGATACCATTCCTTCCACCGATACTGCGTTTGTGGATTTTCCTGCCCCTTGTAATGTAGACTTATATTATCGAATTAAAGCAGTAAGTTTTGATGGTTTTGTGAGTATGAGTGATACTGCCATTACGGTAGCTATTGATACCTTGCCTCCCGATAAGCCGCGGATGAAAAATGCAACGGTTTATGCCAATGGTGTTAATCAGTTGGATTATGTGACTGCCGATTCTACAGATGTTTTTGGTTATGCCCTCTATCGTAAAAAGAATAACGGAAACTGGTTCAATACGCGCTTTTATCAGTTTGCTGTTCCTACGGTTCCGCATACCATTTATGATAGCACCGCCAATACATTATTAGACTACAATCAATATGTGTTAATAACACTTGATTCCTGTTTGAATGCAACAGCTAGTGATACCTTTGCCGTTATACAACTACGAGGTAGGCCTGATGAACGAAAGAATGTGTTAGCATGGCATCCATTTAAAGGGTATAAAACAGATACAGTTCAGGTGCAGAAATGGACAGGTATCGGATGGATAAACTATGCACGTATAGTGAAGGATACCAACTTTTTAGATAGTCCATTGATTTGTAATACAGTGCATACCTATCGAATTTGGACGCGAGAAAGTAACGGAAGCCTCATTACCATTAGTGATAGTATACAGTTAATCCCTTACGACTCGATTCATCCGCAACCCGTAGTCTTAAATTACACTACAATTTTAAATAACACACAGGTAAGTTTGAGATGGAAACTTACGGATTTAGATGCCAAAGACTATATTATACAACGCAAAATAAATAATGGTATTTATGTTACCATTGATACCCTGCGTAATTATCCCACAACATATACCGACAATGTAGGTTCTACCTTACAAAACACATTTAGTTATCGAATTGTTGCCTACGACACGTGTAGCCTAAATCATAGTGACACGGTGAATTTCAATACTGCTGTTCAACTTACAGGCCTTCCACAACAGCAACAAACGACGTTAAATTGGAATAGTTATATTGGTTTTGGGAATATTAAAAAATACTATATCCAAAAGCTTATTGCTGGAGTATGGGTAACAAAGGATTCTGTGAATGGCAACATCAACAGTTATATCGACAGGAATCAGCCATGTTCTATTACACAGCATTATCGAATTCTTACCAAGGACACGAATAACATTTATTTTAGTTTAAGTGACACCTTGCAGTTAACACCTTTTGATACTGTAAAACCCCAAGCACCACAAATTCGCTTTGTAACAGTTGCATCTCCGACATCAATAACCGTAGTTTTTGATACAGTGGTAGATAAGGATGTGAATCGTTATCAAGTATTTGAATCTGTTAACGGCGGTACCTTCATTTTAGTGAACACCATTTCAGCCTATCAACCAGGCCCGATTACCTTCAACCGCACAGGTATTGATCCGATGAACAACCATTATTATTATTATGTTACCGCGATAGATAGTTGTTCGAATAACACCTCTTTAAATTTCAATGTGCATGGTGAAGTAGAGATTAAAGGAGCAGCTGGCAATATGCAGAGTATTTTAAAATGGCATCCATATAAAGGTTTTGGAAATCGATTTTATAATATTCAGCGTCTAAATGGTGGAAATTGGATCACCATTGGTACACTAAATAATAATGATACCAACTATATTGACACCTGGAATATTAGTTGCAATGTGAATTATTATTATCGAATACAAACCGTGGATATGGGCATCAACGCGTATTATTCGATTTCTGATACGCTTCAAATAATTCCATTCGATACTGTAAAACCTTTACCAGCAGTATTGAAATATGTAACAGTTACTGCAAGCAATACAGTAAAAATAAAATGGGATTTTAGTCCAAGTGGCGATGTGAAATTTTATGAGGTACATCGTATCTCACCAAATGGCACTGATTCCTATGTTGGCACAGCTGTTTATGCTGACTCACTTTTTGATATAGGTGTTGCAGCTCAACAAAATAGCTACTGTTATTATGTTATCGCTATTGATAGCTGTAACGCATTAAATCGCTCAGTGAAATCGAACAAACTTTGCACTATCGAATTGCAAATTGCCACTGGAGGATGCGTTCCAATGTCACGATTGAAATGGACATCATGCAAGTCTTTTGATGAGTTGCCTGTTGTTGATTATCAAATTTGGCGAAGTGATAATGGAGGAGCTTGGAATGCCATTCGAACCGTTGCAAGCGCAGATACATCCTTTACTGACTCAACGGTTGCCAAAGGGAATAGCTACTGCTATGTGATAAAAACATGGAATGCGTCGAATACCTATTTAACCATTAGCGATTCTGCATGCATTACCCCTTGGGTTTACGCATACCAACAAGCTCCAGAACTTGATGTGGCATCTGTAACAAGCAGCAGTTCTATTATTGGAAAGGTAACTTTACGATGGAAAGCAATTGTTAACACAGATACATTAACTCGGGGATATCGAATTTACCATTCGAACACAGGAGCACCAGGCAGCTTTAGCCTAATTTCCGATTTGCCCAATCGCAACGCAACAACTTTTACACATACCAACATCAACACCTACAGTGTCAATCATTATTATTTTATGGTGGCCTATGATGTTTGTAATTATAATGGTGACACGTCAATAACACATCGTGCATTGAATATTTCAATTGTGAATGGAAATTTGGCATCATCAATAAGTTGGAATAAGTATCAAGGATTTCAAGTAAAAGAGTACGAAATTTTAAAGTCGTTTAACGGAGTATCCTATTTTTCATTTGCTAAAACAGATAGTAATACCATTAATTATACCGATACCCTAGTGAGTTGTAATAGTTTCTATTGGTATCGTGTAAAGGCAATCGAGAATGGTGGAGACAATGAAGTGGCTTGGAGCGATATTGATTCTGTTTATTCCTTCGACACCATTCCTCCATCACCTATCGTTATTAAACAAGTTACAGTAAGTGTGATAAGTAAAGTTGTTGGCGAGATTACAGTTACTTACAATGCCAATACTGAACGCAATCGAAATGGTTACAAAATTTATAGGAGCTTAAATGGCGCAAGTTTTAGCTTACTCGCATGGAAGAAGAATACGTCCAATGGTTTGCTAATATATAAAGATCAAGGGTTAAATACCCTCGATAATATTTACAGTTATATTATTCGAGTTACGGATAGCTGTGGAAATGAAGGTGCACCAAGTGATATTCATACCGCCGTAAACGTAAGTGTAAATGCCTATAACAGTGCAAATGCAGTGACATGGAATACGTATGATGGCTTCGATAAATGGCATTATGTAATTGAGCGTTATACTTCGGTAAATCCTACCTGGATAGTGGTAGGAGGAGGCTTATTAACTAGCAATGTAAATGCATGGAACGATAGTAATATCATTTGTGATGTGGCTTATTTTTATCGTATTAAAACCTATGATGATAATGATGCTACTGTGCTTTCGATGAGTGATACGGCAGGATGTGTTGGGTTTGAAACTTACCCACCCAATATTCCAATTTTCTTAAGGGCTACGGTAGCTAAATCATCTAAGGTAAAAGGCGCGATACAGTTGGATTGGATTCATTCCTCTTCATCCGATGCTTCATATTATTTAATATATAGAAGAAGAAGTGCCACTGGAAGTTGGTCGTTAATTGCCAGAACAGGCTATGTAAATACCTTTATTGATGCAGATGTGAATACACTAGACTATGTATATGAGTATAAAATTGCATGTGAAGATAATTGCAGAAACATTAGCTCCGCTGCTACTCCACATGCCACTATTAACTTAACTACAGTTCCAGGCAATAACAGATCCTTCTTGTCTTGGACAGCCTATGAGGGTTTTGTGGTTGATCAATATGAGATTTATGCAGACGGTGCTCTAATCGACAATGTTCCGGGAACACAGTTGAATTATGAAGACAGTATGTTAAGTTGTGATACAGCCGTGGTATATCAAATAAAAGCCCTTGAACTCAACGGAAATACACAAGTTACTTATAGTGACACAAGTGCTTGTATTCCTTATGATATTATTCCTCCTGCACCAGTATATTTAATTGCAGCCAGTGTGGAACAGCCGGAGAACTTGGTTAAATTACAGTGGGCTCCAATGCCAGAATGGGACGGCGACCATTACAATATATTCAGGAAAATAGGAAATGAAGGATGGCTTCAGATTTATCGAACTTCTTCGCCATACGAAACGTCATATATTGATAAAACAGTAAATGCCGGCGACACCAATGTTTATTATATTTTAACTCCAACCGACAATTGTTATAATACAGGTGATTACGGCAATGAAGCTAAAACCATACTATTAAGAGGCACTTCGGATCGGTTAATTCATAAAATATGGTGGAGCTCATATCATACTTGGTCGGCAGGTGTACTACAATACGATATTGTTAGAGCAGAAGACAACGGCATACCGTATGTATTAGCGACAGTAAATGCTGGTGATTCGGTTTATTACGATACCACATTCACATCCAACGTACACAACTATTGCTATTATATACAGGCGCACGAAAATCCGGGAAGCTATGATGCGATATCGAACTCTAATATTATTTGCTTGTCGCAGCATCCTGTAATTTGGATTCCGAATGCATTTAGTCCGGCTATATCACCTAATTTAAATGATTATTTCCAGCCGTCTGGTTTGTATTTCGAGAAATACGAGATGAAAGTTTACAATCGATGGGGTGAATTGATGTTTGAATCCACGCCAGCACAACCTGCATGGGATGGTAAATTTAAAGGAGAGTTCGTGCCAATAGATACCTATATTTATCACATGAGAATTACAGGTTACGATCATGAAATATACGATCAAAAGGGAACTGTGATGATTGCTAGATAAGCTTAAACTTATAAATTTCGAATTCAAAAAATGCCGTTAGCAATACTGCTAACGGCATTTAAATTTGTGTTGCGTAATGACAGACTTACAATCCCAATAATGACTCTACAAAGGCCTCTCGGTTAAATACTTGCAAATCTTCCACCTTCTCGCCAACTCCGATGTATTTGACTGGTATCTTTAGTTGGTCGCTAATACCAATAACCACGCCTCCTTTAGCAGTTCCATCTAGTTTAGTTACTGCGAGTGAGGTTAGCTCTGTAGCCGCTGTAAATTGCTTGGCTTGTTCAAATGCATTTTGCCCGGTACTGCCATCAATAACAAGCATTACCTCATGAGGCGCTGTTTCTATGCTTTTGCTCATCACGCGCTTTATTTTGGAGAGCTCAGTCATGAGGTTTATTTTATTATGCAGTCGGCCAGCGGTATCTATTAAAACGACATCAGCTCCAATTTCGATTGCTTTTTTTACGGCGTCGAAAGCCACTGATGCTGGATCCGTGTTCATGCCATGGCTAACAAAAGTGGCTCCACTGCGCTCACTCCATACCTTAAGTTGGTCCACAGCAGCAGCTCGAAAAGTATCAGCTGCGCCAATGACGACAGTTTTGCCATTTTTCATAAACTGGTTTGCAAGCTTTCCAATGGTAGTGGTTTTGCCCACACCATTAACTCCAACAACCATTATTACGTATGGTTTAAAGCCTTTTAGGTCTTCGAATGTGTTTTTAACTTCTATGGTGTTTTCGTTCAGAAGTTTAACTATTTCATCCTTTAGTAATTTGTTTAATTCAGAGGTAGAAACAAATTTATCAATGGCAACACGTGCCTCAATTCTTTTTATTATTTTAAGTGTCGTTTCTACACCTACATCGCTGGCAATAAGAATGTCTTCCAGCTCATCTAAGAACTCGTCATCTATTTTTGATTTTCCAGCAATCGCTTTTGCTATCTTGGAGAATATCCCATCGCGCGATTTCTCTAAACCCTTATCGAGGTTTTCTTTTTTATCCTTGCTGAAAAAACTAAAAATGCCCATATTGAGAAATTTATTAAAGTTTGCGCTTCCTTATTTCGATTGTTTCTTAATTTCCACTGCTTTATCATTGTATGAACAATAGAACGCAACCTTGTTTTAGTAATTTTGGTCGAATTGCCATCCACCGACTAATGTTTCATTTTTAACTCATGATGAGCTTTACTCAATAAACCACACGTATTAAAATGAAAAAAGCCCTTCGTGTTAAACGAAAAGCTTATATAATCATTTAGGATTTAAAAATTACTTTTTAAATGCGTCTTTCACTTGTTCGGTAGGAACCATCTCTGATTTAAAAGTATAAGCTCCTGTTTTTTCAGAACGCACTACACGAATAACTTTAGAGAAATCTTTCCCTGTTCCTTTTTTTAATGTTGCAACAACCTTCTTAGCCATTTTTCTATAATTTTAAAATGTTATTTAATTTCTTTATGAACAGTCATTTTTTTCAAGATTGGGTTGTATTTCTTCAACTCCAAACGATCTGTGGTGTTCTTTTTGTTTTTTGTGGTGATGTATCTCGACGTTCCGGCCATGCCAGAAGTTTTATGTTCGGTACATTCCATGATTACCTGTATGCGATTTCCTTTTTTTGCCATAACGCTTTTTAAGAATTAGATTTTACCATATTTAATTACATCCTGAATACATGCGCTGATACCTTTTTTGCTTATGGTACGCATTGCAGCGGTTGATACTTTTAACACAATCCACTGTTTTTCTTCCGGAATCCAGAATTTCTTTGTGTGCAGATTGACGTGGAAACGACGCAAAGTCTTCTTGTTAGAGAAGGATACCTTGTGTCCTACAATCGCTTTCTTTCCGGTTAAATCACAAACTTTTGACATGACGCTATTTTTTTAGGAGTGCAAATATAGGTATTATTACTGAAAAATAAAATCATTCTTGATTTTTTTCTTGCAACCTAATGATATTAAAGGTATTGGATTGAAATTTAAGAGATTAGCGTGTTAGAAGGTTGAGTGAAAAAGTACGCAAATCGACTCTTAATTGTCTCTTATTATAATTAAACGATGCAGAATCTTATGGATATGAAATTTACTCAGCGTTATTCTTCCAAATAGAATTTAATGGTTGAATAATGAAATCTGATTGCTTTTCTATAGATAATACGACGTAAACGCAGAATTCTGACAATGCAATTGTATGTATAACATGACTTAATTTTATTTTCTTTGCATTATGTCAGGCGACTTTCTTTCTACGGCAATCGAATATCTTAAAGGAGTTGGTCCTGCGCGTGCAGATTTACTTAAGAAGGAACTTGAGGTTTTTACATTCAATGATTTTTTACAACATTATCCATTTCGTTATGTAGATCGGAGTCAGTTTTACAAAACAGACGAAATTGCAGCCGATGGAGCCTTTGTTCAACTTAAAGGCACTATTGTTGACATTCAAATAGAAGGAGTGAAGCATACTCGTCGACTAAGAGCCTGGTTTAAAGACGACAAAGGTGAGATTGAATTAGTTTGGTTTCAAGGTGTCAAGTGGGTTTCTGAAATGCTGAAACCGGGTGTCGAATATGTGGTATTTGGTAAACCAAGTGTGTTTAAGAATCACATTACAATTGCGCATCCTGAGATTGACTTGGCTACCGAGAGCGCATTGAATACACAGGTTAAGTTTATGCCAGTATACAACACCTCGGAGTTGTTAAAGGCAAGAGGCATGGAAAGTAAGCAGCTCAGTAAATTAATGCGAACGCTCTTTACAGAACAAAAGTATTTTGCAATACTTGAAAATCTTCCATCTTCCATCCGTACACAATATCAACTAATAGCGCGTGAACAGGCTTTTCGCTGGATACATTTTCCAGAAAACAACGAACAAATACTACAAGCCACAAAGCGACTTAAATTTGAAGAACTCTTTTTACTTCAAATGAAGTTATCGTTGCTTAAAGTGAATAGGGCTAAAGCAAATCGTGGTTTTGTTTTTGATAAAGTTGGCGACTATTTTAATGCTTTTTATAATCAAAAACTACCGTTTGAATTAACCAATGCTCAAAAAAAAGTAGTTAAAGAGATACGCAATGATATGCGTTTGGATAAACAAATGAATCGTTTGTTGCAAGGCGATGTTGGCAGTGGTAAAACACTTGTTGCATTATTATGTATATTAATTGCCCTCGACAATGGTTGCCAAGCAGCGTTGATGGCGCCTACTGAAATTTTAGCCGCGCAACATTTTGCCTCTATAAAAGAATTATTGGGCGATATGCCTGTAAATATGATGCTGCTCACCGGTAGCACACGTGTAGCCCAACGAAGGAAGATTTTAGCGGAGCTATCAGAAGGAACCCTTCATTTGTTGATTGGAACTCATGCCTTGATTGAAAACGAAGTTAAATTTAAGAAATTGGGATTGGCGGTAATAGATGAACAGCATCGGTTTGGCGTGGAGCAGCGCGGTAGGTTATGGAATAAATACGAAGGAACAAAGCCACATGTACTTGTGATGACAGCTACCCCAATTCCACGCACATTGGCTATGACGGTTTATGGCGATTTAGATTTAAGCATTATTGATGAACTCCCTGCTGGACGAAAACCAATTGCAACATACCATCGTTATGATAACACACGGCATAAAGTTTATGAATTTATGCGCAAGGAGATTGCCAAAGGGCGCCAGGTGTATGTGGTGTATCCATTAATTGAAGAAAGCGCAAAAATCGACCTTAAAAATTTGATGGATGGTTACGATATGATCGAAAGCGCCTTCCCTCGTCCACAATACCGCACAAGCATTGTTCATGGCAAACTTTCTCCTAAGGAAAAGGACTTGGGGATGGAATTGTTTATAAAAAATGAAACACAAATTATGGTCGCTACTACAGTAATTGAAGTGGGTGTTAATGTTCCAAATGCCTCCATTATGATTATTGAAAATGCAGAACGTTTTGGATTATCTCAATTACATCAGCTGCGAGGAAGGGTAGGGCGAGGCGCAGAACAAAGTTATTGCATTTTAATGACCTCACACAAATTAAGCAGAGAAGGTAAGATTAGAATTGAAACCCTTTGCCGCACGAACGATGGTTTTGAAATTGCCGATATGGATTTAAAACTGCGCGGCCCTGGCGATTTGCAGGGTACTCGCCAAAGTGGCGTTTTAGATTTAAAACTCAGTGATATTGCCAGAGACCAGGAATTAGTGAAAACTACACGTTATGCCGCACAACAAATTTTGGAATCGGATCCTAAGTTGAACTTGCCCGAAAACAAGGTTTTGAGCGACTACCTCACCAAAAACAATCATGGTAATCTTTGGAGTCGAATAGCCTAAATGTGGGCTAAGATTCTAGAATTGTATTTGCATTATAGCTCCGCTTTATAATGCTTTGCAAGTTCAATATACGCTTGAGCATTGCGTTTAATTTTCTCTATCTGTTCTGTCGTAACCTGTTTTATTACTTTTGCCGGCGCCCCCATCACCAAACTGTTATCGGGTATAACCATGCCTTCTGTTACCAACGATCCGGCACCAACGATACAGAAGTTGCCAATTTCAGCTCCATTCATAATAATGGCGCCCATGCCAATTAAGGAATTGCTTTTTATGGCACAACCGTGAATAATGCAACGATGACCGATGATTACTTCATCGCCAATAGCTACTGGAAACCCATGATCTACATGCACAAGGCTTAAATCTTGAATATTTGTTCCCCGACCGATAGTGATTTTTTCATGCTCTGCCCTAAGCACACATCCGAACCAAATACTGCTTTCTTCACCAATTTGAATATCACCAATTAATGTAGCGTTAGGAGCGATAAAAGGCATGATTATTTTAAAAATAGATTAGAAATTTGAGGTTTATAGTTCGATAATTCTCATCGCCAACGAAGTGAAGCAATTAAGGTATTTACATCTTGTTTTAGAAAACGTAGTGCGGGGGCTAACGAATCAGGGACGGTTTTTGCATTGAAATACAAGGCACCACGTAGAAAATGATGTGCAGAGTCTGTTACATAAAAGTTCATTCCCGAAGCTGTTTCGCCATTCAATTCATAGAGCATGCCGCTTGCTCCTTGATTGTTGGTGATTTCATTTTCAATGATATCCTCTGCCTTAGCAATATGCTTATACGTTAGTTTATGGCAATCTTCGATTGCTTTAAATAAGGAGCTGTCATTTTTAATAGACTTGTAGCTAATATGCAATGTGGCGCCTAATGATGGAAAGACTAGATTTATCCACCAAGGTTCAGCGTTGCGTTCATAATCGGGCTGGATTTCGCTATAAACAGGTATTTTAAAAGTAAAAGGACAGTTTGTGCTGTCAAAAACTTGATATTCATGTTCTGGCAAATTAATTCTAAAATAGCCTCTCGGTTTCGGCTGAAAATCGCGCCTACATGCACTTAAAATCAGTATTGTTAAGAAGAAGAAAAAGTGTTCTTTTTTCATAGTGGCGAATATAATCACTATCCGAATTAGTTGACTTGAATTTTTTCGCCTAAAAAATGCGGTTGGGTATGCAAGATATAAAGGTCGATTATACATTTTACTCTGGCGAAGTACTCTCGAAGGGTGGTTTTTATGCCATAGTTCTTGCTCACATCGTCGGCATTATATGCAATGGCGTGCACACCGAATTTTTCAGCAATAAAAAGCGCACGTTCGTTATGAAAAGCCTGACTGATGATGGTGAATTCATTTTGACCAAAAACCTCCTTACATCGAACAATACTGTCGAGTGTTCTAAATCCGGCGTAATCTAATATTATACAGCTGTCAGGAATTCCTCGAGCCACCAGTACTTTCTTCATCATGGTTGGTTCATCATACCCTTCCAAATGGTTGTCGCCACTTACAATAATTCGATTTATTTTTCCAGCGAAGAAAAGTAGGATTGCTGCATCAATTCTGTTTTTAAAATAGAGGTTCCCAAAATAAGGAGAAGTTCCGAGTATTAATCCTACTTTGTTGTAGGGTAAGGAATCCACGTTGTTGTATATATAAGGTTTTGTGCTGTTTTTTATTACCTGATAGCTCGCCATGATAATAGCAAGAACCAATGTTAACAAAAATAAGGTGAAAAGTAAAATCCGACGCATTATTTATATGAACGAATGAAATCAATAATTATTTTAAGCCATTTAAAAACGCCAAGGTATCAACACCATCGGCATAGTCGTTGAGTTCAGGGTTTTGTGTTTTACCTAAACTCACTTGTCGTGGGACTGTAAGATTAACTTTCGATGAGACACATTGTATTTCGCTTTCTACGTTATTAATTTTTAACTGAAGGTCATCCAATGTTGCATAGTTATCATAGAATAAAACTGCCAACGGAGAATGTAATGCTTCTGTGTCACGTCGTAGCATTAGAAAGTTATTATCCAAGAACTTTTCGTTACCCATTAAATAGATCGCTTTATTGTAATCGTAGTTATTGGCATATTTATGATGATTTATAATATTTCCAAAACTAAAGATAGCTTCAAAAAAGTTGGAGAAGTCGTAGCCCTCAGGTACGAAAATTTTGGAGATATTACGGCAACCAAGTCCAAAATAGGAAAAAAGGTCAACGCCCATATTCTGCAATTCATCCTTGGTTTCGTGGCCGTTTAATACCGCAATTGAGGTGCGATTGCGGCGAATGATATGTGGGATATTCTTAAAATAGGATTCAAAAATTTTAGCTGTATTGTTACTTCCTGTAGTAATGATGGCATCAGCCTCAGTTACGCGTTCAACAATTTCTATGGGCGTTAAGAGCGCGCCATTTAATATGTTTATGCAATACTTCATCAGCACTGTATCATCGCTACTAAGCTTACAAAGTGCCTTATTTCCACTGGCAATTACAGTTATAAGGTCGTGAAGCCCAACAAAAGGAATGTTTCCGGCCATAATAATAGCTACGTTCTTAGGAGAAGAGGTGCTACTGTATGGATTAAGCCAGGCATTAATTTTTTCTGGTTGTAACAAGTTTATCCATGCGTTAGCAGCCATTTGGCTGTTCTCAATTTCAAACCAAGGATTTTGATGTTTAGCTTGTGTTAGAATGAATTCAGGTATATTTTGTAAAGCATTCGCCAGTGATTCGCAAGCGATTGAAAAATCGGGTGTTGGGTTCATCGTAAAATTTCGGGGTGCAAAAATACGGATATGTAGGTGAATGGGGTTCAACGTTAATAAGTTTCCACGACCGACACATTTTTTTCGATTAGAAACAAGTCAAATTCTGCTGTTTAGATAATTAAGAAGTGGCTCTTACATTATCGAAATAGCTTAATAGAGGGGTGAAATTGATTTATTAAGCTAGTTTTTTACGTTTTCTTGGCTTAAAACACAATTTTTCCGGAAAGCAAAATTAATCTGTTTAAAGGCTGCTAATTTTAATTATTATTTATTATATTTGCCGCCCTTTTATAATATGACTGATAATAATAACGACATGCTTTCTCACGACGAAACCGTAGAAGCTAAGAGTGTGAACATCCCTGAGAATGAAAATTTTCTGGACGACAACTCCGAGTCAGAGCAAATCATCGCTGCTATCAAAACAAGCACAGCAGCAACCGCTGAGGATTTTGATTGGGACCAAAACAAAAAAGGTCAATCTCTCTATTCCGGCGTCGACATGGCCCAGTTTGAAGAAATGTATGTGAAGACAATGCAAAGCATTGACGAAGGACAGATTACCATGGGAAAAGTGATGAGTATCACTCCCAAAGAAGTGGTGATTAACATTGGCTTTAAATCGGACGGAAACATTCCTGTACAGGAGTTTCGCGATATGCCCGATTTAAAGGTTGGCGACGAGGTAGAAGTTTACATCGAAAGCCGCGAAGACGCAGCCGGTCAATTAAAAATTTCCCGTAAGAGAGCCTTGAGCGAACGCTCATGGGGATTGGTACAGGATGCTTTAACAAACGAAACAATCATAAATGGTTATGTGAAATCACGTACCAAAGGTGGTTTGGTTGTTGAGGTATTTGCTATGGATGCCTTCTTACCAGGATCACAAATTGATGTGAAACCTGTAAAAGACTATGATCAATACGTTGGTCAAACCATGCAATTTAAAGTTGTAAAAATCAACGAAGTATTCAAAAACATTGTAGTAAGCCACAAAGTGCTTATCGAAGATGATATTGAAGCACAACGTATGGAAATCATTTCTCGCCTAGAGAAAGGTCAAGTATTGGAAGGTGTTATTAAAAACATCCAACCTTTTGGAGCTTTCATCGATTTAGGTGGTGTTGATGGTTTATTGCATATCACGGATATCTCATGGGGTCGTATCACTGATCCAAATGAAGTATTGCATGTAGAGCAAAAGTTAAACGTCGTTGTTTTAGGTTTTGATGACGACAAACGTCGTATTTCATTAGGATTAAAACAACTTTCTGCTCATCCTTGGGATCAATTAGGTGAAAGCTTACAAGTAGGTAACAAGGTGAAAGGAAAAGTGGTTACTGTGGCTGATTACGGTGCATTCATCGAAATCGCTTCAGGTGTTGAAGGTTTAATTCACGTGAGTGAAATGAGCTGGAGCAGCCATTTACGCAATCCTTCTGACTTCCTTAAAGTTGGCGACGAAATTGATGCGGTTATCTTAACGTTGGATAAAGAGGAGCGTAAGATGAGCTTAGGTATTAAGCAATTAACTCCAGATCCATGGGGAACAATTGCTACCAAATATCAAGTAGGAAGCAAGCATAAAGGAGTAGTTAAGAACTTAACCAATTATGGTTTGTTCTTGGAATTGGAAGAAGGAATTGATGGCTTGGTTCACGTTTCAGATTTGTCATGGAGCAAGAAAATTAAACATCCATCAGAGTTTGTTAAGAAAGGACAAGAACTAGAAGTATTAGTTCTAGAGGTAGATACAGAAAATCGTCGTTTGAGCTTAGGCCACAAACAGTTGGATGAAAATCCTTGGGATACTTTCGAGTCTATCTTCGCTATCGAGTCAATACACGAAGGTACTGTAATGAAAATCACAGACAAAGGTGCTACAATAGCATTGCCTTATGGTGTTGAAGGATATGCTCCTTACAAACAATTGTTGAAAGCAGATAAAACAACATTAAAAGAAGACGAAGCGTCCACTTTTGAAGTGACTGAATTCAATAAAGAAGCAAAACGTATCTTAGTTTCTCATACTGTGACTTGGAAGAAAGATGAAAAAGCGAAAGCAGTAGCGAAATCAGCAGAGATATCAAATGAAAAGGAAGCTACTAAGAAATCAGTGAAGAAGATGAACGAGAAAGTTGAAAAATCAACATTAGGTGATTTGGAGGCTTTAGTAAATCTTAAAGCTGAGATGGATAAGAATTAATTCTTTTTTAACCTTACAAAAGCTCGATACCATCGTATCGAGCTTTTTTTTTGAAAAAAAATTGATTTAATGTTTATCTCATAATGTATTTCAGCGAAATCCAATTGCAATTCTATTGTAATATTATTAATTCGTAACATTGGATTCATTGATTAAAAATTACCTTTGCAAACTTTTCAAATACTATGTTTAAAAACCTCATTCTTACCTTCTTCGTATTACTTTTTTATAGTTCCTCCATGGCACAAAAATCGGGTGTAAGTGGCTATGTAAAAGATAGCCTCACTGGTGAAACGCTTATTGGAGCCACCGTAGCCATCAAAGAAAAAAAAACAGGAACAGCGACCAATACTTATGGCTTTTATACATTGCAAGTTGAGAAGGGAACTTACACGCTTATTATTTCTTATCTCGGCTATCAAACACGCGAACTGGTTAAGGAAATTATTGGTAACACTACATTTAATGTTAGCTTAAAATCGTTAACAGTGGATGTATCGGATGTTGAAATTACTGCTGAGAAGCAGGATAAAAATGTAACAAAGAATGAAATGAGTAAGGTGCAGCTTAGTGCTGAAAAGGTAAAGGAGTTACCGGCACTTTTTGGTGAGGTTGATATCTTAAAAACGATTACATTATTACCAGGCATAAAAAGCGGCGGTGAAGGAAGTACAGGGTTTTACGTTCGTGGAGGTGGGCCAGATCAAAATTTAGTTTTGCTTGATGAAGCCGTGATCTACAATCCATCGCATTTACTTGGTTTTTTCTCGGTATTTAATGCCGATGCAGTTAAAAATATTGAAGTGATTAAAGGTGGTATGCCGGCGCAATACGGAGGTCGATTATCAAGTATTGTTAATGTGACTATGAAGGAAGGCAACAACCAAAAGTTTCATGTGGAAGGTGGCATTGGTATCATATCATCAAGGTTAATGATAGAAGGCCCAATAAAGAAGAATAAAAGCTCATTCATACTTACGGCTCGTCGCACCTACATTGATGTGCTAGTGCAGCCATTTTTGAAGGCCAATGTAAAAGGAAACCGCTACTACTTTTATGATTTAAACTTTAAAGCGAACTATATTTTAAATGATAAGAATCGAATTTTTTTGAGTAGCTATTGGGGTGATGACATCTTCTCTTTTAAAAGTCCGGATTTGTCATCTATTAAATTTAGTACAGCCTGGGGAAATCGATTTGCCGGATTGCGTTGGAATCATGTTTTTAATAATAAGTTATTTTTAAATACCTCGGTGATATACAATCAATACGAACTTACAACGAATGCTTCTTTTCAGCAGGCTCGCTTTGATTTATTTAGTGGGCTTCATGATTGGAATGCGAAAATGGATTTCAACTTCAATGCAAATCCCCGCCATAAAATTGTATATGGATTGGGTTATATTTACCATACGTTTACACCAGGTGTTGCCAGCTTTAAATTTAATGGCTCCACAAATAGTACCACTACAAAAATCAACAATCAGTACGCGCATGAGGCCGCTTTGTATATTAGCGATGAATGGGATATTACCGATAAGTTAAGTGTTCAAGGAGGCTTGCGCTTTGCTTATTTTAACCAGGTTGGCCCTTATAGCCAAGAAATATTTAACGACTTAGGTGCCCCTACTAATACTTTTATCACCTACAAGAAGAATGAAAGTATTAAGGTATATCGAGGTGTTGAACCCCGCTTAAATATCCGTTATACATTATCACCGAAGTCTTCCATTAAACTATCGGCGAATAAAGTAAATCAGTTTCTACATTTGGCAACCACTAGTGGTGCCACGTTGCCCAGCGACCTATGGATTCCAAGTAGCCGTTTGGTGAAGCCTCAAATAGCTTGGCAATATGCTACAGGCTATTTTAGAAACTTCAATAATAACATGTTTGAAACTAGCGTTGAACTATATTATAAAGAAATGCAAAATCAAATTGAGTTTAGACCAGGAGCACAATTATTTTTTAATGCCAATCTCGAAAAAGAAGTGATATCGGGAAGTGGGAAAAGCTATGGTGCAGAATTCTTTATTAAAAAGAATAAAGGCAAGCTCACGGGATGGATAGGTTATACTTTAAGTAGAACTACCCGTACGTTTGATTTCGGAACAGGCCCGATAACTTATCCATATCGCTATGATCGGTTACATGATGCAAGCGTGGTTCTTACGTATCAGCTGAGTAAAAAATGGAATGCTAACTTTGTTTTCGTTTATGGTACAGGAAATGCGATTACGTTGCCTTTCAGCGGTATAATCTATAATTTCGGAATTGATCTTACCCAACTTCAGCCCACCTTTAACATAATTGATAATTATAACTACGAGAAGGTAAATAGCACCCGTTTGCCTGCCTATCATCGTGCAGATATCTCTTTCAACTATAAGGCTAAAGCGGGAAAGAAATTTGAATCGTTTTGGAATTTCTCAGTCTATAACATTTACAATAGAGCTAATCCATATTTTGTATACGCTGAAACAAATCTTCAAACTAATTCGGTTAAATATAAGATGGTTTATCTCTTCCCAATTCTTCCAAGCGTAACCTATAACTTTAAATTCTAATGCAGAAAGTAACCTTGTCAATCGTTCAAAAATTTCGCATCTTTTTGCTTGGTATAGTACTTGTTCAACTAACTTACTCGTGCACCAAAGATATTGATATTGCTGTGCCGCAAGACGATGAGAAGTTGGTGGTAGAGGCCTATGTTACGAATCTAGCGCCCAATCTTAATTATGTTTTACTTTCGAAAACCATCAGTTATTTCCATCCTGATTTTTCACTAAACGGTGTTAGTACCGCGGATGTTAAAATAAAGGAAGGAAAGATAATCGCACCAGGAGACACCACTTGGAAGTCTTATTCTCTTAAAACAAACGCACTTATTCCCGGTTTCTACAATAACGACTCTTTACTTGGTAAAGTTGGGTTAGTATATAAGTTGGAAATTTGGCTCGATAATGTTTATTACTCATCCTATACCACCTTGCCAAAAACAGTGCCTATTGATAGCCTCACCCAGCAAATTGTATATAATGGAGTTACCCCTCGTGCTTTTTTGACAGTTCATTTCGATGAGCCGCAATCGCAAGGTCAGAATTATAGGGTGATGTATCGTATGGCTAAAGATCCATTTTTCTTGGCTTGGGGCGATGTACCGGATAGTACACAAACATTTTTTAATGATGACAATTCAAATGGTGTTTATCGCCATTTCACCTACCCTAGAACATTTCAAATAGGCGATACCTTGCAATATTACCTTGCAAATATGGACCGCACAACCTATAATTTTTGGGAGAGTTATCAAAATGCTCGACAAAATGGTGGTCCTTTTGCAACACCAATTCAACTGCGCAGCAGTGTTAAAGGTCCACGTGTGATTGGTGCACTAAGTGGATATTCAGTTGCACATAAACAAATTATTTTCAAGCTTTAAGTTAAAGACTTGACTAACGAACAAGTGTAAATAGTCCTTTGTATTGATGATTTTCTCCTTTTCTATTTACCACAATTATATCATAGTAGTAAGCGCCTGCAGGGGCATCCTCTGCGGTTAATTTGCCATTCCATGATTTTAAAATATCATCGCTTTTAAAAACCATCTGTCCCCAACGATTATATAAAGCCAGGTGGAATTCTCTGAGACCGGTTCCAAATATTTCGAAGAAGTCGTTTAGGCCATCCTCATTTGGAGAAAACACATTGGGGATTATCATTTTAAACTGGTATCGAACTACAATTAAATAGCCGAAAGTATCGATGCAACCCCGTTGGTTGGTAACAGTTAGTAATGCACGGTAATTGCCTTCATTTTGATATGTATGTATTGGGTTTAAATCGGAAGATGAGGTTCCATCTCCGAAATCCCAATGGGTAGATAAAGCGCCACGACTTTGGTTTTGAAACGTAACATCTAAAGGTATTTCACCATTATCGGGTGTAGGAATAAATAAGGCATGTAAAGTGGTATCAACAAATACAGTAACACTATCGGCTTTGCCATAGCATCCCGAATTTAACGCTTGAACAATATAGGTAGTCGTATAACTTGGCTTCACGGTAATGGCAGCTGCCGTATCTCCAGTATTCCACAAGCGTTGCGGTGCTCCTGTTGTTGAAACCAACAACTTAGAAAATCCAACACAAATGGTATCGTCGAGACCAGCGTCAATAGTATATCGTTTTGTTACATTCACATTTACGGTATCGTAGGAAGTGCAGCCATGAATGCTAGAAATATTTAAGATATAGGAAGTAGTAGTTAATGGTTTGGCGTAAGGGTTTAATTGATTTGGATTGCTAAGACTGGTTGAAGGAATCCAAATTACGTTCCCACTTCCGGAGCCATTGAGTTGAATACTGTCTCCTTCGCAGATATTGACATCGGTGCCCGCTTTGGTGATTGGGTATTCCCAAACTGCGACATGCACTTTTGCAGTGTCCGAACAATATCCATTATTAACTATAGCAAAGTAGGTGGTATCTGTATCCGGAGATACGATGATAGTACTAGAAGCGGTATCATTGATTTTATAATTAGGGAACCATGTTACTTTATTTGTGCCAACTAGTGTTGCCTTTAGCTGCACGCTACCTCCTTTACAGAACCCAGTATCTGGACCTAAAGTTACGCGCACCTTAGGTACAACATTGATGGTCAACGTGTCGTTTTTAGTGCAGCCAAACGTTGTTCTCCCCGTTACAATAAAAGTATGCGAAAACAAAGGGCGAACCCAAGGATTGGCGATAGAGGTGTCGCTCAAATAAAGTTTATCATTCCATGCGTAGGTGTCGGCTCCGGTGGCATTAAGTTTCACACTATCCCCTTGGCAAAGCGAGAAGTCGTTGCCCGCAAAGGTTGTGGGTGTTGGCTTTACTGAAACCACAACAGTGTCACTATCTTTACAGGTGCCATTCGAAACCACCACTTTATATGTAGTAGTTACGGTTGGAAATGCTAGTGGATTAGCAATATTGGTAGCACTCAAGCCATAGCCAGGAGTCCATTGGAAATAGGCGCCGCCACTTGCACGCATTTGAACATTACCGCCATTACAAACGAATGTATCTCGACCGGCATCGGCGACTGGTGCAGGAGCTACAATCACCCGTAAGGTATCGTCGCGAAAACAATTGGTACTATTGGTACCACTAATAATATAGGTAATAGTTGATGTAGGTTTACACCATGGATTAGCGATAGCACTATCACTAAGGAATTTCTTAGAGTTAAATGTGACTTGAGCCGCTCCCAAAATATTCAGTTGAATACTGTCGCCGGCGCAAAGTGTAATGTCTGGGCCGGCATTGGTGGTAGGGCCAGGATATATATTTACCTTCACCGTATCATAAGCTACACAACCAAAAAACGAAGTAGCTTTGAGGACATAATTAGTCGTTGCTGTAGGAGATGCTTTGGTAGTTCGGCATGTCGGGCAACTTAAGCCTGCGGTTGGCGTCCATTGATAGCTATAAGCCAATGCTGCGGAGAGCGTTACACTATCATAAGGGCAGATCCAAGTATCGCTGCCTGCATCAGCAAAAATATCACAAAAAGATTGTTGGTTGCTAACAGCACCGCTGGCTCCAGTGAGCCCCCAATATACCTGTGTAACACCCCCAAAGATGCTATCGACGAGGTTGTAAGTCTTGTTAATTCGCAACGTGTCGTCGAAATACACAGTGATGTTGTAGGTAGAAGGCGCCCATTTAATTCGAAACCGGTGGCATTTACCATCCTCAATATTTTTGCCACTACCACTTGCTGCTATTGCGGGTGAGAGTACATTAAAAACGGAGCCATTTTTATTAATTCCAACATGGTCTGCTGCAATATCTGGATAGCCATTCCCTGTATTATCGTAGGTGTCTACTTCGATATTTAGCGAAGGGGAGATGCCATCGTAAGCCATAAAGCTCGGCACATATCCATAGGTATTAAGTCCACCGA
The DNA here is from genome assembly GCA_903850915.1 of uncultured Bacteroidota bacterium. Lineage (GTDB taxonomy): Bacteria > Bacteroidota > Bacteroidia > UKL13-3 > UKL13-3 > CAINMV01. The sequence continues at coordinate 244,400 of CAINMV010000029.1, read as the reverse complement.
TAGAGTTATGCAAGGTAAACGATATGCCATCAGCTCCGTTATCTTTTGAGCCGAGATTTATAATAATTGTTTTGTCGAAAGCCTGGGTTAAATCTATTTTATTGAAGCTCCAGGCGCAGCCGTAAGTATTCACAGAATCCGAATTCAGCTGGTAGCATCCATAACCAATTTGCCGAGCGTTATTAACCGTGCGAAAGTTTTGGGCATGCACTAAAATACTGCATACTGCAAAGGCAAAAGAGAAAAAAAAGCGCTTACGATTCATCTCACAATTTTAATCAAAATTATTAGATTTAAAACAATTCAAATTATGACTCAATCCCGAATGGTTTTTTCTTTGTTTTTAAAACAAACTTAAATAGAATACTTTTCCTTTCAATATTTTTTTTATCTTTGCATCCTTAAGGTTGCGTAGCTTAATTGAATAAAGCATCTGACTACGGATCAGAAGACTCGGGGTTTGAATCCCTGCGCGACCACACAGATAAAGTAAGGGTTCCAAGGTTTTGGAACCCTTTTTCTTTTTAGGGTATTTGCATACAATTTGAATGCGAAATAGGTTCAAGTGCAAAAGAGATCTGGTATAAAAGTTGTGGAGTAAAAAATAAAAGTAGACTTTTTAGGCATAAATATTTGCCAATTTGGAAATTCCGAGAAGATTGACCACCTGAATCTGAATTTGATTAACATTATAAATAGAGGCTTTTAGGTTGTAAAACAATCTTTTTTCTTGGTGATCAATGCCACCAAATTTTCCACTCAGGATCCAACCACTTCGGCATCCGGCTGTAAAATAGCTGCTTTGTTGTGCATGTTATATAAAATGGAAACTACCTGCTTCGCTAATTTCACTTCCAGCGTTTCATTGAAGTGGTAAAAATCAAAGTCAATAGGAATATCGAGTTTCCACTTTGTGATTGACTTGCCAGCTTCAATGCGGGTTAAATGCATGCCCTCAAGTTCTCGGAACAAATGCGGTGGTTTCATTTTATGCTGAAGGAAATAATCAATCCAAACCAACTGAAGCACACAGGAATCGTTGGGATACATTTGCTCTACCACATCGCGAAGTACGGTATAAATCGTATCCAGAGAATATTGGTTCTTGCCAACCTGGGTATCGAAAGCCGAGCCCAAAGAAATCAGGAAGTCGAAAATGGCATATTGCTGGGTAATGTATTTCAGTGTATTTAAGGCTCGCTTGCCATTCCAATAAATCTCTAGTGCGTTTTCTAGCAATGTGAGTGTATGAAGTTCTTCAGGGGAGAGATACCGGCTCCTAAGGATCTGGTATGGAGGATTGGGGTCAAACTCAAAATCATACATCTCATATTTTTCTCGCACTGGCGTACCCCTCAGAAACTTTAAGAAGCCTAGTTGCAACTCCGGCGCAAAGAGCCTAAATACTTCTTCAAAACTATGTTTGACATCGGCCATATAGTCCAGTGGAAGCCCGATGATAAGGTCGAGATGCATTTCTACATGGTTCTGCAACGATTGTATTATCCGTTTCGTGGTCTCGAAATTCTGCTTCCTTCCTACTTCCAGATTGGCCTTCTGGTTCACCGTTTGTATCCCAATTTCAAAACGAAACAACCCTATTGGTACATTTTCAATAATAAACTTTACGATATCGGGATGTATGATATCGGCGGTAATTTCAAACTGAAATACATTCCCAGGTTTGTAATTTGCCAGAATGAAGGTGAATACATCAATCGTAAAATCCTTCTTCATGTTGAAGGTACGGTCGAGAAATTTAATCACTCGCCCGTGTTCCATGAGGTAGAGAAGATTTCTTCGAGTGGCTTCCATCGGAATATAGCGCACTTTATTATCCAAACTGGCCAGGCAAAACTCACATTTGTAAGGACAGCCGCGTGAAGTTTCAATATAACATACTTTTATTTTCAATATATCGGCAGCATCGTAACGGTAAGGGTTAAATATAGTATAGGTGGTAAGATCGAAGTTGGGAGCTTGAAGATTTGCGTGTACGATTCCGTCCTTCTTGTAAACGAGGGATGGCGTAGTTTCCACATTGGGAAACGAATGAAGAAACTTTTGAAATGGATTTTCCCCTTCTCCCGTAATAATGTAATCAATGGCAGGATCGGCAATTACGGTTTCATAGTCATAACTAACTTCAGGACCTCCAAGCAAAATTTTCACTCCCGGATATAATTCTTTTATCCGTTTTGCTACGGCCTTCGTAGGTGTGATGTTCCAAATATAGCAACTGAATGCTACTACATCGTATCCGGCACAAGCTGCGGCCACCACCTCAATATCTTCCTTTATCGTGAATTCTTTCCAATCAAGTCCTTCGTAGGAGGAATTTAGGTCATACAACAATCGTATGGCCAAATTCATATGGATATACTTGGCATTTAATGTGGTGAGTAGTAGTCGCATATAGCGCTCAAAGATACTCCAATTGAGTATTTCTTCGATAAGGTAATTTCCATTAAGCGTGCGCCAAGATTGTTTCTGTGATAATCTGAATTTCGAACATTTAAGACCTTAATTTCCTAAGGGTAGGGTATAGGTTAATCTCAAACCAATGCAACCCGGAATGGTGACATCTTCACTGGATCCTGTTCTGGAATTATAGGTGCTATTGGTGATATTAACGTATAACTGTCCTCCCATCATTTGATCATTATCTAGGACTTTGTCATATCCTAATACAACATGAAGATATGGTTGTATGAAAACATGCTTGGAATTACTATAAAAGTCACTCATGTAATATTGAGATTTGTCGTAGTTGGTTAATACCGAAACATTATCTGTACCTATCCCCAATGCAACACCACCTTGGGCATACCATCCACCATCTTCAAATTCGTTATCATTAAAGTAATACCGGTAAGAAGCCCTAATATCCCAAATAGCAAATCGTTCTTTAACATCAACGGTAATCTGGCTATTGGCACTGCTAAATGGATTTGCATAATCGGTTGAGGTAATGGAAAAAGGCAAATGGTAACTGAGCCCAAATTCAATAGGATTTTCTTTGATGGGAACAATGAAATTACCCCCGAGGTTAACCATTGGCTTTAGACCAAAGTAATAAGATCCACCTAAATGAAACCCTACGCCGGTTTGTGCACTAAGTTTCAAGCTAAAAGCGAATAGCAATGCGAGTAAAATTTTTGACTTCATGATATTAAATAATTAATTATTTATTAAAATCTACCAAATTAATTGATATAACGAAAATTTCAAAAAAATATTGACTATTCCGAAGTGTTTTGTGGTGACTGAAACTTTCATTTTGCGAAAACGAAATTATATTTTTCATTCCAATATAAGATTTATTTAAGCAGGATGGTTTTTAAAAGATTTGATGGTGTTCCCTTATCTTCGCTGTTCTTAATTGTTTATCTTAATGGATCTTTCAACTAAAGCGCATATTGATCAACTTACTATAGAACTTACGCAACATAATTTTAATTATTATGTTTTGTGTGAGCCTACCATAAGCGACTACGAATTCGATCAGCGGTTGAAGGAGTTGGAAAAACTTGAGCAACAATATCCACAGTATGCCGACCCTAATTCACCAACACAAAAGGTTGGAGGTGAGATAACTAAAACATTCGTTACTGTGAAACACAATTTCCCGATGCTAAGCTTGGGCAATACCTATAACGAACAAGACTTATTAGATTTTGATGATCGCGTGAAAAAAGCCATCGGTGATGACTTTGAATATGTTTGTGAATTGAAATATGATGGTCTTTCGATTGGCATCCGCTATGAAAATGGAGTGCTGGTTCAAGCTGTTACTCGCGGTGATGGCGTTCAAGGTGATGATGTTACTGCGAATGTAAAAACCATAAAAACAATTCCACATGTAGTTCGAGGTCTTGAAAATATCCCTTCAAATTTCGAGATCCGTGGAGAAATTGTGATGCCCCTTAAAGGATTTTTGCGGCTCAACCAACAGCGTATCGACAATGATGAACCTCCATTCGCAAACCCACGTAATTGTGCTAGTGGAACGATGAAATTGCAAGATAGTAAAGAAGTTGCAAGTCGCTCATTGGATTGTTTTTTGTATTATTTTTTAATGGAAAATCATAGTTTCAAAACGCATTACGAGAGTATTGAATTTGCTGCTAGTTTGGGTTTTAATGTTGGGAAAAATTATAAAAAGGCAAGCTCTATTCTTGGTGTTTTTGATTTTATCAAACACTGGGAAAATGAGCGTTTTAACTTGCCTTTCGATATCGATGGTATTGTAATTAAGGTAAATAATTATCAGCAACAGCAGGAGCTAGGCTTTACAGCTAAGGTTCCACGATGGGCAATTAGCTATAAATATAAAGCACAATCAGTTTCTACCATTCTGGAAAAGATAACCTATCAGGTTGGTCGTACAGGAAATATCACTCCTGTAGCTAATCTACGACCTGTGCTACTTGCCGGAACCACAGTAAAACGCGCAACGTTGCATAATGCTAATGAAATTGAACGTTTGGATATTCGCGAAGGCGACACTGTTTTTGTGGAGAAGGGTGGCGAAATCATACCTAAAATTACCGCAGTCGATTTTACGAAACGAAATGTTAATTCCCAACCAACGCAGTTTGTTAACCATTGCCCTGAATGTGGCACATTGCTCACACGGCGTGAAGGTGAAGCCAATCATTTTTGTCCTAATGAGTTGTTATGTCCCCCGCAGGTTATAGGTCGAATTATACATTTTGTTAGTCGCAAGGCCATGGATATCGATGGTATTGGTGCGGAAACTATTGAACAATTTTATCGAACAGGCCTAATTAAAAATTATGCGGATTTGTACGATTTAAGATTTGAGGATATTGTTACGCAAGATCGCATGGCAGAGAAATCTGCACAGAATATTATTGTTGGTATTGCGAATTCTAAGGAACAATCATTCGAAAGGGTTTTATTCGGCTTGGGCATCAGGCTTGCCGGCGAAACTATAGCAAAGAAGTTAGGACAGCATTTTAAATCTATGGACGCATTGATGCATGCTACCAAAGAGGAAATTAATGCAGTACCTGAAATAGGTGAAAAAATTGCTGATAGTGTCTTTGCATTTTTTGCTGATCCGGAGAATAAAATAACAATTCAACGCCTTCAAAAACAAGGGTTACAATTTAAAAGTTTGTACAAGGAGGTAGTTCTAGATTCAGATGTTTTAGTTGGAAAATCGGTGCTTATTAGTGGCGTTTTTGAAGGTTACGAGCGCGACGATTTAAAGAAAATGGTGGAGTCGCATGGGGGCAAGAATGCCAGTAGTGTTTCGGCCAAACTCGATTTTCTCTTAGCAGGCGAAAACATGGGACCCAGTAAATTAGAGAAGGCAGAGAAGCTAAAAGTGAAAATAATTTCGTTGCAAGAGTTCCTGGCGATGTTGGGTTAACGTTTTTAGTCGCTAGTATTCAGTAATTAGTACTCACTAATCACGACTGAATACTCAACTTTAATCACTAAATTCGCTCAAATACGTTAAATCATTCAACGAAGTATGAAAGCATGTAGTTTTGTTCTGTTTATTATTTTAACGTTTAGTGCCCCATTATTTGCACAAACGGGCATTTCTGGTGGAACGGTTAAGGAGAATACAATTCAAAAACAAATGGTTGATTCTTTAAATGATCTTAAAATTACAATTTTAGGAGCCGAAGGCGGAGGAATTGATTCATTAGATATATCCTTATGGGATTCAATTTCAGTTGATTATAAATACCCGCATTCGGAACCTCAAGCAGCACTGCATATAATTTCGTATCGCTGTATCGTACAAAATCCAAAAGGGGCAATGGCTTTTTATTACACAGGATCGCTGTTGAAAAGTGATTTTAAAAATGCAGCCATGCACTCTCCTAAAGGGTCCTTAATAATTATTTATGATTTTAAAATATCCCAAGATGGGAAAAGTAAAGTGCGGGAATTAATGAGTGGTCCTGTATTCCGAATTTTATAATAAATTAGAATCATTAAAATCTAATGAATACGGTCTGATGGAGACTAAATAAGATCTGCCAGAAACTAAAAAACTACCCAATTCTTTCAATACCCGCGCCTAACGCATTTAATCGCGTGTCGATATATTGGTAACCTCTATCTATTTGTTCCACGTTGTGAATTGTACTTGGTGTTCTCGCGCTTAAGGCTGCAATAAGCAAAGATACCCCAGCTCTAATGTCTGGACTGCTCATTGTAATTCCGCGAAGCTGCTGTTTGCGCGCCAAGCCCATTACGGTGGCACGATGAGGGTCGCATAATATAATTTGAGCACCCATGTCGATGAGGTTATCTACAAAAAACAGGCGGCTTTCGAACATCTTTTGATGTATCAATACATTTCCTTGAGCTTGAATGGCAGTTACTAAAACGATGCTTATCAAATCAGGAGTAAACATAGGCCATGGCCCATCGGCAATGGTGAGTATACTGCCATCGATGAAGGTTTCTATTTTATAGGAATCTTGCTGCGGGATAAATAGATCATCTCCTCTTTCTTGCACATCAATTCCTAGTCTTCGGAAAATAGTTGGAATGATGCCTAAGTCTTTAATCCCTGCATTTTTAATAGTAAGTTCGCTACGTGTCATCGCAGCTAAGCCAATAAAACTGCCTACCTCAATCATATCACTTAACATACGATGGCTGGTGCCATTCAAGGAATCTACGCCATCGATTGTAAGTAGGTTGCTGCCGATTCCTGATATTTTCGCACCCATGCTGTTAAGCATTTTGCATAATTGTTGCAAATAGGGTTCGCAAGCTGCATTGTAAATGGTGGTGGTACCTTTGGATAGCGATGCAGCCATTACAATATTTGCTGTACCTGTTACCGAAGGTTCATCTAAAAGCATGTAGGTTCCCTTAAGGTCGGTGGCGTCTACTTTGTAAAATTGTGTAGCAGCATCATATTCAAATTTCGCACCTAACGCCATAAAACCAGTGAAGTGTGTATCTAAACGACGACGGCCAATTTTATCGCCTCCCGGAGCAGGGATATATCCTTTACCAAATCGAGCCAAAAGTGGTCCTAATATCATAATAGATCCACGCAAGGCTGCGCCTTTAACTTTAAACTCTTGAGTGTTTAGATATTCTAAATTGATGTTTCTTGATTCAAATTCATAGGTGTCGTCGTTAATTTTATTCACAGTAACGCCCAAATCTTGAAGTAGTTCGATTAGCTTCATTACATCGCGAATGTTCGGGATGTTGGAAATCGTTACTTTTTTAGGTGTTAATAGAACAGCAGATATAATTTGCAACGCCTCGTTTTTTGCGCCTTGAGGTGTGATTTCACCTTTTAATTGGGCGTTACCTTGAATATGGAAAGAAGACATAGAATGAATGGTTTAATTTATGCCGCAGCGTTTTTTATTTGATTTATAATGCTATTTGGCGGTGAGGAATCTTGAAAAGCAAACGTGACATTCAAAATTATTTCTTGAATTTGTAATTTGGGTTGTTCGGATTGTTGCTATTGGGGTTGTTATTCCGATTTTGGTTGTTGTTGTTATTGTTGTTGTTGCGATTTTGGTTGTTGTTTCGGTTGTTTTTGAAATTTTTATTTCTGTTTGGATTGTTGTTGGTCGCACGAAATGGGTTATTATTCGGAATGTTTTTCCCTTGTAATTTCTCATAACGGAAGCTCATACCTTCATAAGGTGTAAGGGAGCCTTTCGATAATTCTACCATTTGTTGCGCAATCGCTTCATCACTAACATTTTCATCATTCCACGCTTTATGATACGTTTTCATTAAGTTACCCATGGCTTGTGCAAAAGCTTTACGTTCTTCCCCTTCTTCGAGCTCACCGCATTTTTTTAATAACATTTCTATTCCTTTGCCATAGAAACGAACTTTTGGAACGGCAGTATTATAAGGCACAGGCGTTGGTCGGGCTGCAAGTACCACCGGATCAGGCATTGGGAAGGGAGAGTCGATATCGAGATCGAACTTGGCCATCACAAAAAGATGATCCCAAAGTTTTTGTTTGAAATCTGGAACATCACGTAGTTGAGGACTTAATTGTCCCATTACTTGCACTACCGCCATCGCAAGTCTGTTGCGCTCTGTCCTATCCTGAGTTGCTTTAACAAACTCAACCATATTTTGAATATTCCTTCCGTATTCTGCAATAATCAAATCTTCACGCTGGGTGTTATATTCCAACTCACCTCCCGGAACTTGTTTTAGATTCATAAATGCAAATATAAATTTTATTTCAGATTGTTTCGTGTAATTTTGGGGTTTGTAAAATGGTTTTACAAGGTTGCTTAGCAGAGATGGGGGGTGATAAATGTTTCGATGTTTTTCATGCTTTTTTCGTTAATTTTGCAATGATTCAGGCTTTTACATTTCCTGTTTTACAACCAAATGATTGAAACTACCGATACCCTTCAAGCTACAATACCCGTTGCATTTACTGAAAGTGCTATTGTAGAAATTAAACGACTTTTTAACTCTGATGAATTTGTGCCTGAAACTCTTTTGCGTGTTGGCGTTAAAGGAGGTGGATGTGCTGGAATGACATATGTGCTAGCATTTGAAAAAGCAGAGGAAAACGATAATCATTATATTCATCAAGGCATCCCGATGATAATGAATAAGGCACATGGTATGTACCTTATTGGTATGAGTGTTGACTATCAAGATGGCCTAAATTCAAGAGGGTTTGTTTTTATAAATCCGAACGCCAAGAGCACGTGTGGTTGCGGTACATCTTTCAGCATTTAATTTCCCACCAAATATCATCTCATAACAAATAATACTATCAATCTTCTAGAAACTTTTAAAATGGCCATGAGTAGCATCCGAGGCAATATGCTTCGGAGTGTTCTTACCATGCTAATTATAGCATTTGGTATTATGGCTATTGTAGGCACGCTTACCGCCGTTGAGGCCTTGAAGGTATCGCTTACAGAAAGCTTTAGTTCGTTGGGCGCAAATACTTTTAATATTAGAAACAGAGCATCTTCAATGGGTTTTGGTCGGTCGCGTAATAAGTCGGTGGTGTATCGAACAATTACCTATTCTGAAGCACGGCAGTTCGAACAAAGCTATTCTTTTCCATCTCGCATTTCTATTACCACTAACTGTTCAGGGAATGCCATATTAAAGTTTGAAGATGAAAAGACAAATCCCAATGTGATGGTGATTGGTGGCAATGAAAATTATCTTGCCAATTCCGGACTTAAGGTGGATAACGGTCGTAACTTTTCTTCTACCGAATTGAATTCGGGCAACGCTGTTTGTATCATAGGCAGTGAGGTAGCAACTACCCTTTTTGGAAAAAGCAAAATGGATCCCACACAAAATACCATCAGTATTCAAGATAAGAAATATAGAGTAGTTGGAGTACTAGCGAAGGCCGGAAGTAGTATGGGCTTCAATCCAGATCGTTGGTGTGTTATTCCACTCACCAATGCTCGGTCTGAGTTTGTTTCTGAAAATAGTTCGTATGCCGTTAATGTTGCTGTTAATGATGTGGAGCGATTGGATGCTGCTGTTGATGAAGCAACAGGAGTAATGCGTAACGTGCGTAATTTAAGATTGTCAGAAGAAAATAATTTTCAAATTAGTCGCAGTGATAGCTTCGCTACGAAGCTCGACGATTTGGCCGGATATGCCCGTATTTTTGCCATACTTGTAGGTATTATTACGCTATTGGGAGCCTCGGTAGGGCTTATGAACATTATGCTTGTTAGTGTCACCGAACGCACGCATGAAATTGGCATTCGAAAGGCTCTAGGCGCAAAATCCGATTCCATTCGCCAGCAATTTCTTATTGAGGCTATTGTTATCTGCCAGTTTGGTGGTTTGTTTGGGATTATTTTAGGCGTACTTGTAGGGAATATTATCTCTGTGATTTTCAAATCTCATTTTGCAGTGCCTTGGATTTGGGTAATCGGCTCTTACTTTATTTGTCTATTAGTAGGAGTGCTTGCCGGTTTCTTTCCTGCACGAAAAGCAGCCAACTTAAATCCAATTGAATCGCTGCGCTATGAATAGCATTAAGGCGTTTGTCTCTATCTAATAATTTTAATTTAAAACACTTCTTAAGTTCAAGACTACAGAACTTTCATTTCTGTTCTTCTATTTTTTGCTTTATTCTCATTGCTTGTATTTGGTAATACGGGCTTGGTGTCTCCATATCCTTTTGCTACAAGTCGTGAAGCGTCGATTCCCTTTTTAATTAAATAATTCACCACGCTTTTAGCGCGGTTTTCAGAGAGTTTTTGATTGGAGGTTTTGTCTCCAGTATTGTCGGTATGTCCGCTAATTTCCATTTTCACAGCGGTGTTGAAGGTCATAAAATTGAAGATTTTATCTAATTCAATCTTCGATTCTGGTTTTAATTCAGCTTTGTTAACTTCAAAAAATACATTATTCAACACAATAATTTCACCGCCCACAATGGGCTTAAGCTGAATGTCTTTTTGCATTGGCTCGATTCCTGATTTTAATCGGAACTCAAAGTTTTCAGAATAAAAAAGATAACCGTCAGAGGAAATATTCAAAGCGTAGTTTTTGTTGGGTGGCAAGCAAATAAGATACTCTCCACTTATACTGTTATTCTGAACAGTACCTGCACTTGTACCAGTTTCTAAGTCGATTAATTCCACACGAGCCTTCACAATTTTACCGGTTTTACTGTCAGTAATAATGCCCTTAAGGTACGCCACCGGTTTAGGTTGTGCTTCTTTGTAAAGTTCAAAGGTGTAGATGTCGATATTGGAAGGTTTTCCTTTTTCCTCTGAGGCATAAAAGGCGGTTTTTCCATTGGCCGAAAGTACAAAACCTGATTCTCTTCCGGGTGTGTTTAATGGATATCCAAGGTTTTTTGGTTCACTCCAGTTGCCGCTGCTATCTTTTATGCTATAAAGAATATCTAGGCCACCCATGCCCGCATGCCCGTCGGAGGAGAAGAATAAGGTATTTCCATCGGCATAGATAAAGGGGGTGAATTCTTGAAGCGGGGTGTTTATGGTTGGACCTAAGTTTTTTGCTTCCATCCAATGGTCGGTGCTATCTAAGGTAGTATACCAAATGTCTTCTGCGCCATAGCCACCGGGCCTTGTGCTTAAAAAGTATAGTGTTCTTCCATCAGCAGTTAAGCTAGGATGTGAATCCCAATAACGTGTATTTATCTTAGGCCCAGCATTAAACGGTTTGCTCCATGTATTTCCTTTCAGCATCGAAAAATAAATATCATGACTACCATAATTTTCCATTTGTTTGTTGCTGCTAAAAAAGATGTATTGCCCATTACTCGAGATGCAAAGTGCCCCTTCGTTAAAGTCGGGGTGGTTAATTAGTTCGCTGATGGGTTTACTAGGCGCCCAAGTTCCATTTTCTTTGTGTGTGATATAAATATCTTCTTGTCGATAATCTACGAGTCGTGAAAAAATAAAGTACTGTTCGTCGGCGCTGATGCTAGGGAAATATTCAGGATAATCGGTGTTAATTTGAATGCCTACCTTTTCAGGAGCAAAGGGCACGGGGTGCTGCATTGCATCTTTAGCAAAGTTGCAATCTAAGATGCTTTTTGCTGCCTTCGATTTAAGTTCTTCGTTCAGTTTTTCTTTGGCAATAAAAGTTTCAAAATAGGGTAGTGCTTCCTTATATCGCATGTTGTCGCGGTATAATTTCCCTAAAGCATAATAAACCTCTGTTTTTTTAGGATTGCTGCCTAGGTATTTCTCATAATACGTTTTTGCACTTTCAATATTTTTCAATTCCGCATAACATTCGCCCAAAGCTAAGATAGCATATGAGTAATTGGGGTCGGAATCGAGTGTTTTTTTGTATTCGTTTATCGCCTCTTGAAAATGTTGCTCTGCCATCAGGCGTTCGGCCTTCATATAATGCTCTTTCGCGTTTTTATTAACGGTAGTTTTTTGCGAGATACAGGCGAACGGAGTGAAGAAAAAGGCAAACAATAAAAAGTTAAGGTATTTATACATATAGCTTTTACAAAATTAACGTAAAAATACCACTTTATCATCTTGAAATTTAGTGCGATTTAATGGTAGGTTCAACTTAAAAGGGGCATTCTTTTACTGCTTTTTTACATGATTTTTGTCATGTTGAAAAACCAGATGTAGTTTTATGCTATTTAAAAGAAAGAAATAGAGCGCGGTAGTGCATACTGCAATCCCGAGTCATCCAATATTGGCATAAGATTTAGCGAATAACATTTAAATCGAATGCGTTGTTTTTTGTTTTTTGAATGTGTAGAGATAAATACGAATATGTGTAAAAAAAATGTCCTTGAACCGCCGTTCTATAAACTATTGTATTATTTTTGCGCTTTATCTCAATACTATGCAAAGTACTGCTTCCGATTATCTCCCTATCGCCATCACTTTTATGGTTGCCTTAGGTTTCGTTGTCCTTGTTATGGTGGTTAGCCATTTGGTCGGTCCAAAAAATATCTCTAAAACCAAACTCGAACCCTTCGAATGTGGAATCGAACCTCAAGGAAATGCTAGAGTTCCTTTTTCAATCAAGTATTTTTTAGTCGCCATTCTTTTCGTTTTGTTTGATGTGGAGGTTATTTTTATGTATCCATGGGCGGTTAATTTCAAGGGGTTGGCCCTAAAAGGATTGCTTGAGATGTTTTCCTTTATCGGCGTGTTCTTAATCGGATTTTATTACATCTTAAAAAAAGGAGCACTAACTTGGGAAGATTAATTTTATTTTTCAAACGGATTTTAAAGAATAAATGAACACAATAATTGTTGATCCAAAGCACGAACCACCCGGATTAAAAGGGGAAGGTTTTTTTGCAACTAAACTTAGTGATGTGGTGGGTTTAGCCCGTAAAAATAGTTTATGGCCATTGCCTTTTGCCACCAGTTGTTGTGGAATTGAATTTATGGCCACCATGGCTTCCACCTACGATTTGGCAAGGTTTGGAAGTGAGCGAATGAGTTTTAGCCCGCGTCAGGCCGATATGCTAATGGTGATGGGCACGATAAGTAAAAAGTTGGCGCCCGTTCTTCGTCAAGTATACGAACAGATGGCCGAACCCAAATGGGTATTGTGCATGGGTGCGTGTGCTTCTTCGGGTGGTATTTTTGATACCTATAGTGTACTTCAAGGTATCGATCGTATCATCCCTGTTGACGTATATATCCCAGGATGTCCACCTCGCCCGGAGCAAGTATTGGATGGTATCCTGAAAATTCAGGAGCTTGTTCAGAACGAAAGTTTTCGCAGACGAGATACACCAGAATACAAAGCTTTATTGGAGAGTTACGGAATTTAATAATTTATTACCGCGGTTTAATTTAAACGTTAGTATAAAGACCTCGTTTTATGGAAAATAAAGAGATATTGGATAATAAAATTCAGGAAAAGTTCGGTGCATCATTGCTGACCGTTGGTCAGGATTTCGATTTCCCTGTATACGAATTTACCAAGCCAGAAATAAAAAATGCCATAGCTTGGATGAAGCAAGAGCAAGGATTCATTTACCTCACCACCTTATGTGGCTTGCATTTCCCCGACAATGAAAAATCACGTGAATTTGCCATGATGTATCAACTTCACAATTTGGTTGCCAACCAGCGTGTGCGTTTTAAAACATTCATGTCGCGTGAGGACATGCAATTACCAACCATCATTGATATTTATGATGCTGCCAACTGGATGGAACGCGAGGCTTTCGATTTTTTCGGATTTACTTTTGAAGGCCACCCCAAAATGGTTCGTATTTTAAACATGGAGGAGATGAATTATCATCCCATGCGCAAAGAGTATCCATTGGAAGATTTACAAAGAGAGGATAAAGACGATAAATTTTTCGGACGATAAAAAATAAGTATTGACAATTAAAGTTAACAATTTGCAATGATACTAACAGATGATTTTGTAGCTGAAGAAAAGAGACAATATACAACACTCAACCTTGGTCCTACGCATCCTGCCACCCACGGTATTTTTCAAAATATCCTTACCATGGATGGTGAGATTATCGTGGATGCTGTGCCAACCATTGGTTATATTCATCGTGCTTTTGAAAAGCTAGCCGAACGACGTCCATACAATCAAATTACACCCATCACCGATAGGCTTAATTACTGCTCTTCCCCAATTAATAATATGGGATGGCACATGACTATGGAGAAGTTGATTGGCTGCAAAGTGCCTAAGCGTGCCGAATACATGCGTGTGATAATAATGGAACTTTCGCGAATTGCCGATCATATTGTTTGCAATACTGTAGTTGCTGTAGATACCGGTGCCATGACAGGTTTTCTTTATTTATTTCAATCGCGTGAGCGCATTTATGAAATCTTTGAAGACATCTGTGGTTCGCGCTTAACGACTAACATTGGACGTATTGGAGGAATGGAGCGTGAATTTCCTGAGTCGGCTTGGAAAAAGATAGAGGCTTTTATCAAAGATTTTCCAGCCGCATTAACGGAGTTTGGGAACTTGGTAAATCGTAATCGTATCTTTATGGATCGCACTATCGATTGTGGTCCAATCAGTGCAGATCGTGCACTTAGCTATAGCTTCTCAGGTCCTAATCTGCGTGCTTGTGGTGTGGATTATGATGTTCGCGTTATGAATCCATATTCTTCATATCAAGATTTTGATTTCGAGATACCAGTTGGTAAAAAAGGTGATACCTACGATCGATATATGGTGCGTAATGACGAAATGTGGCAATCACTTCGCATCATAAAACAAGCCATTGAAAAGATGCCTTCAGGGGATGTACACGCCGATGTTCCCGATTTCTTTTTACCTCCTAAAGAGGATGTATATAGTAAGATGGAAGCCCTAATTTATCATTTTAAAATTGTGATGGGAGAAACAGATGTTCCTAAAGGCGAGGTTTATCATTGTGTAGAAGGAGGAAATGGTGAACTTGGATTTTATTTGGTAAGTGATGGTGGAAGAACTCCTTTCCGCTTGCATATGCGCCGTCCTTGTTTTATTTTTTATCAAGCCTATACTGAGATGATTAAAGGAAGAATGTTAAGCGATGCAATTCTTACGTTAAGTAGTTTGAACGTAATCGCAGGAGAGCTCGATGCTTAGTATTAGAATGAATTATTTAATTATTTAGAACCAATAAATACCACAGCGTAATCGAAGAAAATCAATTTGCTGTGTCTCTTTCAAGATGGAACCAAAATTTAACGAAGCTGCTTTAACGTTAGCAAATGCAATAATAGCGCGTTATCCGGAAGGCAAACATAAGTCGGCATTAATTCCAATTCTGCACTTGGCACAAGCTGAATTCGAAGGTTGGCTTAGTGTTCCAGTGATGGATTATGTTGCCTCATTGCTAAGCATCAAACCAATTGAGGTATATGAAGTGGCATCGTTTTATTCGATGTTTAACTTAAAACCTACGGGGAAATGTTTGATTGAGGTTTGTCATACAAGTAGCTGCTGGCTCCGTGGTGCTGAAGATATCATCAAGCATTTGGAAGGCAAACTAAACATAAAAATGGGTGAGACCACCGCTGATGGTAAATTCACACTTAAGCGAGTGGAATGTTTAGGAAGTTGTGGAACTGCACCGATGTTTCAGGTTGGTGCTCAGTTTTATGAGAATTTAACCAATGAAAAGGTAGATAAAATTATCGATGGATTAGCAGCATCTGACAATAGACCAACCTATTTTGACGCAGCAGATTTAGTTAATTACCAATAAATTTCTTTAAGAATAGATAACAACAACCCAAAGCTGTGAGCAAGAAATTATTACTTAAACACGATGCAACGCCAAACTTAAATCGTTTAGACGTTTACAAACAATGTGGAGGCTATGCTTCTGCTGAAAAGGTGTTAAAACAAATGACCTCTGAACAGATTGTCGAAGAAGTGAAGACATCGGGTTTGCGAGGAAGGGGTGGAGCCGGATTTCCAACGGGTATGAAATGGAGCTTTTTAGCGAAACCTCCTGGGGTGCCTCGTTATTTGGTATGTAATGCGGACGAGAGCGAGCCTGGTACTTTTAAAGATAGATATTTAATGCAACGCAATCCTCATTTATTAGTTGAAGGTATGTTGTATTCTAGTTTTGCTTTGGGAGCTAATACCGGTTTTATTTATATCCGTGGTGAGTATTTTTATATTGTTCCTATTTTAGAAAAGGCCATTGCAGAAGCCAAGGCAGCAGGATACCTTGGGAATAATATTTTAGGTACTGGTTATAATTTAGAATTACACGTCCAAGTGGGCGCTGGTGCCTATATATGTGGCGAAGAAACTGCATTGCTAGAATCTTTAGAAGGCAAACGGGGTAACCCTCGTATGAAACCACCATTTCCAGCTGTTGCCGGACTTTATGGTTGCCCAACAGTAGTTAATAACGTGGAAACTATCGCCTCCGTGGTTCCAATTATGAACGATGGAGGAGCTGCCTATGCAGCCTTAGGTGTTGGTAAATCAACAGGAACAAAATTAATCTCAGCCTCAGGTCATATTAATAAGCCGGGTGTTTATGAAATAGAAATGGGCAAGGTGTCGGTTGAGGATTTTATTTTTAGTGACGAATATTGTGGTGGAATTTGGAAGGGAAGGAAGCTAAAGGCCGTTGTTGCCGGAGGTTCCTCCGTGCCGGTGCTTCCAACAGAATTAATTTTACGCAATGCCAATGGCGAACCGCGTATGATGAGCTATGAAAGCCTTGGGGATGGAGGCTTTATCACAGGCACCATGCTTGGCTCAGGTGGATTTATTGTTATGGACGATACCGTAAATATTGCCGAGAATTTATATACGTTTAATCGGTTTTATCACCACGAAAGCTGCGGTCAATGCAGCCCGTGCCGCGAAGGTACCGGTTGGATGGAAAAAGTATCTCATAAAATAATCAATGGACATGGAAAGAAAAGTGACATTGACTTGTTGTGGGATTTGCAAACAAAAATTGACGGCAAAACTATTTGTCCTTTAGGAGAGGCTGCCTCTTGGCCTGTGGCAAGTGCCATTCGTCATTTTCGTGCCGATTTCGAAGCGCTAGTAAATTAATTTGGAGCATAGGCAAGTATTTTGAGTATTTTGATATCTGCGATGTGATCATGCTAGTATCATAAGTTTCAGTAAAAGTACTAGTAACGCTGTACTTCATCTTCAATAAATTCTAACGTAACTTTAGCATCTTTAAACATTTGTTCGCTCTCTGCACCTGCATGGTATTTTCGTTGGCAAACCACACGTTTTATACCGCAATTAATGATTAGCATACAACACGTGCGGCAGGGCGTCATCCGGCAATATAACGTAGAGCCATCTAAGGATACACCAAGTTTTGCTGCCTGGCATATTGCATTTTGTTCGGCATGAACCGTTCGCATACAATGTTCTGTAATAGAGTCGTCATCATGAATAACTTTTTTAAAGAGGTGACCTACATCATCACAATGCGACAAGCCTACCGGTGAGCCTACATAGCCCGATACAAGCATCTGATTGTTTCTAGCTATTACGCAGCCACTTCTGCCTCTATTGCAGGTGGCGCGTTTGCTAATGGAATCCATCACTTCTATAAAGTATTCATCCCAACTCGGGCGTGTATAAATTGTCTCGATCATTTCTAATGGTTCTGATTTGTCGTCAAAGTAAATAAAATTAAAGAAGATGGTTGTAATAAAATGTGTGTGCTATTTATAGATTCGTTTTTTCTTACATCGTTATAATCGATTTTCAAACAAGCAAACACCCGACCAAGGGAAATCACCTTTTGGCCCTTCGGGTTCTGGCTGCGAAGCAAACTGATGCATCTCTTTGGGGAGTCGATTTAAATACCCTGCTGTTTTAAGTTTTGAATAAGAAGCTATTGCATTCCAGCCGAAGAGTTGAAAAAAATCTTCCCCCTCAGACGGTGCGAAAATTAATGGAGTTCTGGCATCTTCTAGGAGCGTACCCATCTCCTCATTAATCAGTGGCAGTATGCCTGGCGACATTAAATCGAGTGCCCAATGTCGAAAATTTTTAAAATGAGAAAGGTCGAAAGCAAGCGCGCCTACTTCATCATCTTTTAAATATCCTACCAATCCTTCTGCTAGAATTAATGTTTTTTTATTACGCTGGTTTATGTTATCAAATAATACCAATCGTTCCTCCCGATTGGAAAGATCAATGGAAATTCGCTCTTGGTTGCACCTTGGTTTTTGTGCTGTCATCTTCTCGTTTATGTAGGTATTCATTTCAGGCAAGTCAACATCAATCCAACAAAGTTCTTTTGGCAAATCGAGGCGAAATGGGCGCGCATCGAGGCCACTTGCTAAATTCAGAATTAGCGTAAAATTATTTTTTATATGATTTAAAATTAGTTTATCGAACAAATATGTACGTGCTACAAAAGACCAACTATTTTTACGCCCATGTTCCATGGCTTGAACAATATTTTCACCGTGTGTGCCTGCTAGCATTCGTGCAAAAGGATCATGAAAAATAGCATCTGTACGCTCACTTTCGTCGGCCCTATAAACAGCTACCCATCGAGCAGTGTCTGTAATATTTCTAATAATGGGTTCCATTTCTGTATTATTTTTTTGTTAATTTACTAAGGATATAAATCATAAATTTTGCGTTTACATTTCAACTAATTTCGGAACCAATAATTTTCTTTTTTTTAGTACCGGAAAAGTATAAATGCATCCGTAATGAAAAATACACGACAAAGATACGATATGGAAAATATTATTTTAAGACCATGGTCACTAGAAGATACAGAAACACTGGTGTCCTTGTTTAACAATATTACGATTTGGAACAACATGCGCGATTATGTTCCGCATCCATATACTACAGTGGATGCAGAAGTTTTTATCAACGCGCAGTTGGATATTAACCCTGCCATAAACTTTGCAATAATAGACGGCGATTTACTCGTAGGTGGCATCGGTATTGTTCTTAAATCAGATGTTTATCGTATGAATGTAGAAGTTGCGTATTGGATTGGAGAACCATTTCAAGGCAAGGGAATTGCCACTGAAGCAGTTCGTCAGATGACAGCGTATGTTTTTCAATCGTTTGTCGTCAATAGGGTGGTTGCGGAAGTATTTGAATATAACAAACCAAGTATGCGTGTTTTAGAAAAAAACGGATATTTTTTAGAGACAGTATCACGAAAAGGGATTTTGAAAAACGAATTTTTATATGACAATTACATCTGGGTATGCCAGAAAATATTTTAACAAAGAGATTATTATGCTTAAAAAGAACATCGCCACCAACGAACTCGGGTTTGTTTTTAACCCTGCTACTGGAGATTCATACAGTACAAATCCTATTGCTGCTGAAATAATTAAAATGCTAAAAGAAGGAAAGGATATCGCTAATATAAAGCGAGGGCTGCTTGATATTTATGATATCGAAAAGCCAACCATTGAAAAAGATGTTGATGAATTTATGAATACGTTAAAAGAAAATAATTTGCTCGCTTCTAATTTATAGTCACCATGTCAAATTTATTACCACCTCTTGTTATTGCCGTTACTGGCCTCAATGCAATTGATAGTCCTGGACCAGGAGTAGCTGTAATTCGTGCCATTCGCGATGGGTTAAACCGACCTGTTCGCATCATTGGTTTAGCTTATGAAAATTTAGAGCCAGGCATTTATATGGATGGCATCTGCGATAAAACATATCTTATTTCTTACCCAGCGTCAGGTGCGGAGGTATTGTACAACGTAATTAATTCTATTCATATTAAAGAGAAAATTGATGTTATTATCCCCAATTTTGATGCTGAACTGCAGAATTTTATAACCATCGCACCTCGCTTAAAAATACTCGGCATCCAAACTTTTATGCCCGATTTTGAGATGTTTGAAGCTAGAGATAAATTAAATCTCTATGCTTTTGGTCAGAAGCATGGAATGTATGTTCCGAAAGATAAAATTATTTATAACATTGATACTTTGGCTGCTATTGGCGAAGAGTTTAGTTACCCTTTAGTAGTAAAAGGGAAATATTACGAAGCGGCGGTGGCATATACTTTAGAACAAGCGCAAAAAGCTTTTTATAAAATTAGTGCTAAGTGGGGCTTGCCCATTATTGTACAACAATATATACAGGGTACCGAAATTAATATTGCAGCGCTGGGCGATGGCGAAGGCAATGCAATAAGCATCATTCCCATGCGCAAAATGTACATCACAGATAAAGGCAAAGCTTGGGCCGGAATTACGCTCGAAAACGAGACATTTTTAGAATTAGCACGTAAGTTTATAGCAGCCACAAAATGGCGTGGTGGCTTTGAACTTGAAATAATGATGACGGCTAATAATGAGCTATATATCATGGAGATTAACCCTCGTTTTCCTGCATGGATTTATTTAAGCGCAGGCGCTGGACAAAATCAACCAGCTTCTTTGGTTAAGATGGCCATGGGCGAAAAAGTGGAACCATTCACCGATTATGAGGTGGGGAAATTGTTTATTCGATATGCTTGGGATTTGATTGTGGATGTTTCCGAATTTCAACAGTTCACCGCCTTCGGAAGTTTGTAAATCAATCAATAACCATTTATTATAACATAAAAATTAAAAGAGATTTTAAAATATGGAAAAGTTAAAATACGAAAGACCTTTTCTAAGGAAGATGAGCGCGGGTATGATGGACAAATCAGGTATGCCGAGCGATTTAATCCCAGTAACTCATATAGATGAGGTTTCGGTTAAATCGATCATTACTAAGTATGGTAGCCCAGTTTTTGTGTTGAGCGAAAAGCAGATCAGGCATAATTATCAGGCAGCTATTCGTGCCTTTAACACTCGTTATCCAAAAGTTCAGTTTGCGTGGAGTTATAAAACACATTATAATAATGCCATTTGTAAAATCTTTCATCAAGAAGGGAGTTGGGCTGAAGTGGTGAGTGGTTTTGAATATCGTAAAGCCCTACAAAATGGCGTGCCAGGCAATCATATTATTTTTAATGGTCCCGACAAGCATCCTGCCGAAATACAGCTTGCTGTGGAGAATGATTCTCTTCTTCACATCGATCATTTTGAAGAGCTGTATATATTAATTGAGATTTGTAGTTCGCTAAAGAAAAAGGCGCGTGTTGCTATACGCGTTAATATGGATACCGGCATTTATCCGATGTGGGATCGTTTTGGTTTCAACTTTGAAAGTGGACAAGCGCTGGCTGCAATCAATAAAATTGCTAAATCCGAGCATCTTTCGTTAACAGGTTTACATGCGCATATTGGCACGTATATGTTAAGCACACAAGCCTATGGAGTGGCTGCAACTAAACTTTGTGAGTTAGCTTCCGAATGTAAAAAACAATACAATATCGCAATTAAATACCTTGATTTGGGGGGTGGATTTCCAAGTGCAAATACATTAAAAGGTGCCATTGGTTTTGTGCCTACTCCAACCGTGGATGAATTTGCGGAGGTGATTACCAATACGATATTAAATTTTGGTTTTAAATCGGCTGAGCTGCCATTGCTTATACTTGAAAGTGGAAGGGTGTTAATAGATGATGCCGGTTATTTATTAGGAACCGTGCTTGCTAATAAAAAACTTAGCGATGGAAGAAAAGCGACGATTATGGATTTTGGCGTTAATATTATGTTCACCTCTTTTTGGTATGATCATAAAATAAGTCCGGCACAAGAGGCTTCACAATATACCGAGGAAACGGTGTTATACGGCCCCTTATGTATGAATATTGATATTGTTAGAGAATGGGTAAGTTTGCCGCTGTTAAATCGTGGCGACCATGTTGTGGTTCATAAAGTTGGCGCCTATAATATGACGCAATGGATGCAATTTATTGCCATGCGTCCGAAT
The DNA here is from genome assembly GCA_903850915.1 of uncultured Bacteroidota bacterium. Lineage (GTDB taxonomy): Bacteria > Bacteroidota > Bacteroidia > UKL13-3 > UKL13-3 > CAINMV01. The sequence continues at coordinate 222,614 of CAINMV010000029.1, read as the reverse complement.
ATAGTTTTAATTGATATGCAAGGAAACAATCATATCATCCGTAAAGCTGAAAATTTAGAATATTTGGAGCAACTTGAAGTGGTGCCAGAACATTTAAAATAGCCAATGCTACGTTGAAAATAAAACTGAAAAAATATTTACTATCGCTCGCCTCCGAGGTGCTGCAAAGTTATTCGATACTTTTTTTTTCGAATAATAAATTCTTTGGTGCCTTATTGCTTTTAGTTACGTTTTTCAAGCCCTTCGCAGGCTTTGCCGGATTGGTTGCATTAATGGTCGCCATCGCATTCTCATCGTATACCGGAATCACGAAGACCGTTGAACAACGTGGATTATTTACCTTTAATGGATTGATGATGGGAATTGGCATGGGCACCTTTTACAATCCCGGAGCAGCGTTCTGGACTTTGCTTATAATCTTAGTGATTCTTACCGTTGTTTTTTCGAGCTCACTTTGGGCTATATTTAGTAAACAAGGATTGCCTTTTTTAGCGATTCCGTTTATTCTTTGCTTTTGGTTGGTAGTTTTAGTTACCCGTGATTTTGAATCAATCGATCTCACCTCTCGCAATATTTATTGGATAAATGAAATATATAATATTGGCGATAAACCCATGGTTGATTTTATGATGTTCTTCGAGAACCTGAAGCTACCGAATATGGTAATAATGTTTTTTAAATCTTTAAGTTCTATCTTCTTTCAAGATAATGTGCTTGCAGGCTTAATTATTTTCTTGGGATTGCTTTTGCATAGTCGCATTAGTGCTACGCTTGTAATTTTAGGATTTATGGTTTCTATGCTTTTTAATGGTGTTGTACATGCGTACGATTCGGGTATGAATGCATATTTAATGGGCGCCAATTTTATTATGGTTGCATTGGCTGTTGGTTCTTTCTTTGTTGTCCCGTCAGGCCATTCTTATTTATGGGCGTTGCTTAGTGTGCTTGTAACCTTTGTTATTGCTATTGCATTAAGTAAGATTATCGGAGTTTTTCAGTTACCCATTTACACGTTGCCATTTTGCTTTGTCACCATCACGTTGGTTTTCTTTTTCTCCATAAAATATCAAGCGGGAAGAGTGGTACTCACTCCCTTGCAATTGTATTCGCCGGAGAAAAATTTATACAGTTTCAATAGCACACAAGAACGTCGTTATCATGAAAATTATTTTCCATTGCAATTGCCTTTTTTAGGAGAATGGATTGTATCGCAGGGTTATGATGGAGGTATTACGCATAAAGGGGAATGGAGTAAGGCTCTTGATTTTGTAATTGTGGATTCAGAGATGAAAACATACACACATTACGCGCTAAAGCCTGAGAATTTTTATTGTTTTAACAAGCCCGTTTTGGCACCCGGAAGTGGCTATGTCATGGAAATTGTTGATGCTGTGGAAGACAATGAGATCGGTAAAATTAACCAGCAGCAGAACTGGGGTAACACCATAATAATTAAACATGCCGAAGGCTTGTATTCCAAGTTGTCCCATCTGCGTAAAAACTCATTTAAGGTGCGTGTAGGCGATTTTGTGATGCAGGGCGATGTGGTAGCGGCCTGTGGCAATTCAGGGCGTTCTCCGGAGCCTCATCTTCATTTTCAGATGCAGTCCACGCCATACATCGGAAGTAAAACACTAGCATATCCTTTTGCAACCTTTCTTGCTGGTCGCCATAAGGTGCTTAACTTCTTATATTTTAAGGTGCCACAAGAAACTGAAATGGTTCGTAATGTTGAAGTTAATGAAAGTCTATCTAAAGCTTTCGAGTTTGCGCCCGGTTTCCGAATTGATATAGCCGCTAAAGGTTTCGCAACTACCACTTGGGAAGTGTTTACCGATGCGTATAATTTCAATTATCTATATTGTTATCAAACTGGCTCCATTGCCTATTTTAAGCGTTTGAATACCTTATTTTATTTTATCTCTTTCGAAGGTGATCAGCAAAGTTTATTGTATCGTTTTTATTTAAGTTGTTACAAAATTTGCCTTAGCACGGCCATGCCTTTGGTGACACATGACTTATTTCCATTGCAAATAAGTAAAAGTAATTTAGGAAAATGGTTGCAAGATGTGGTGGCTCCGTTTTATATTTTTAGATCATTGCACTATCAATCAGAGAATAAGTCTAATATAAGCGATACATTATCTGATGAAATCACCATTCACAGTCGGCAAGATTTACATTATTTTAAAACTAAAATTCCGAAATCTTTTTCAACTATAGTTGTAAAAGACAAACAACTAAACTCATTTACATTTACTCAAGCCCATCAATCGATTACTGTGCAATGCCAACCCAAAGGATAATAATACTTTTTATTTTATGTTGGTGCTACTTTGTTCTCCCAGCGCAAAATGCAACAAAAAAAGAGGTTGTTGAGCAGGAGTCTTTAAAACTGTATTATGCAGAGCAATGGCCTGAGTTGTTACATTATGGGAAAGCCGTCATTCGTTCGGGTGTCGACTATCCCTTTTTGCGAATGCGAGTAGGTTATGCGGCTTTAATGCAAGGGAATTATAGCGAGAGTTTGAAACACTATACCCATGCTCTTCATACAGATAAAAAAGATGCTACAGCGTTATATTACACGTATTTAAATCAGCGTTATCTTGAAAATACCTTTGCATCGAGATACTATGGTAGTAAAATGTCGGCGAGTTATAAAAAAATGCTTAAACTTAAGAAATACAGTATTTCGTCGGCCGCTTTATTATATAGTTTTAAATATCCTACATTAGATATCCGACACAATGCGCATTATGGAAGTGTTTCACTTTTGGTGAACTTGGGATATCGATTTTCATTGCAACAGGTGATTGGGTACTTTAATCAAACTATTAGTGAACCGCAGTTTTTATATGTAACCGACAATCAGAATATTGTAATTAAGCAAAAAGAATATTATGCGAAATTAAATTTTGCGGCTAGCGGAGCTATTACCTTTATAGGAGGTTATCATTATATAAAAACGCCTTTTAATAATTACAGTTATAGAAATCAGCTGGGTTTTGGAGGTGTTAAATATGTGCTTCCTTATGTTCAAATACAAGGTATGATTCATTTAGGAACACTCAGTGATACGGCTTATCGGCAAGCAGACTTGTCAATTACAGTTTATCCAAAGGGCAATACGGATTTGTATTCGATAAGTCGTGCGGCCTATGGAAATCAATTTACATTAACACAAATAGCTGGTATAAAGCTTATGAAGTATACTTGGATCGAAGGAAATGTTACGCTTGGGAAATACAAGGTATTACTTGATAATGAAGACTTATATCTTTTTAACGACATAGATACGAAGACCTTTAAAGTAGGAGGAACGATATATTATTTAGTGGCTAAAAAAGCGTTAGTATCGATCAACTATATTTTTGAAAACAAACAGCAGTATGGAGGTACTGTAGGCACCAATTTTTATCAACATTCAACAACAATCGGAATCCAATGGAATTTTTAACTAAGAGAATTTTGGCATTTTTTGCCATTTTATTGCTATCAATTACAATATTGACTGCGCAAGAAACGCAAAGTCAGAAAGCTTTTAAAGATAGCTATACTGCTGAGCTTACAGGCGACTATAATGCAGCAATATCGGCTATACAAAAAGTTTATCAGACCGATTGTTATGAATGTAATTTGCGATTAGGTTGGCTCTATTATTATTCTAAAAAATACAATAGCTCCATGGAGTATTATCAAAAAGCTATCGACCAAAAGAAGTACAGTGTGGAGGCTCGTTTTGGTTACATAAAACCCGCAAACGAGGCCAAGCAATATGATAAATCATATCAAAAATACGAGGAGATTTTAAAAATTGATCCGTACAATAGCGTTGCCAATTATTGGGTTGGAATGAACTACTATACGATTAAAAAGTATGATGTTGCTGCCAAGTATTTTGAATTGGTTGTCAATATGTATCCTTTTGATTATGATTCCAACCATATGTTGGCTTGGACTTACCTCAATTTAGGCCGGACGGACCAGGCTAAACTTCTTTTTGAGAAAGCACTGCTTAGCCGTCCTGGTGATGCCTCTGCCACAGGAGGTTTAATGAAATGCAAATAGTTTAAGTTTATAATTATTATGCTTTTTTCAAATCGTTTAATTCGAAATCTTCATTAATTCAATTAGTTTTGGTATGATTTTATTGGTTCTTAATATTCTGTTTTCACAGGATAGGTGATATTCAGCGTCAAAAAAGCAAGATTCGTCATACACATTTGCACTTGCAGAATCTAAGATGAGTAGCTTGGTTTTAAAAAGTTGAGTCTCTATAAAATCAAACTGCTTTCGACATCGTGAATAAACGCGCTTTTGCGTTGGTGGAAATACAATTAGTGTATTTGGTCGATTGATAAAGGGGAAGGTATTGGAAAACAACTCATAATTGAAGTAATCAAAGCATACTGAATAATCAGTGATACTGAGTGGTTTTGCACCACAAGTGCTAATTATATCTCCATTGTTATTGTAGCAATCGTATCTGCAAGGGGAGTGGTTTGGAATTAGTGAATTAATTATACCCGTTTTTTTTAGAATTAGACTTTTAAAGCTTTTATAGTTGGGGTTCTTAGTGAGTTCTAAATAATGTGAGTTGTTGTAAAGGTCTTCTAAGGTTGCCGTGTCAAAGTAAATCGGATTTGCATAAAATTCCCATTCAGGTGCAAAAACAATAATGTCATCTTTGTTTATAGTTGATAAAACAAGATCGCGAAAGTCGACTAATCCAAATCCTGCATGGTGTCCAAGATTTATAGTTGTTAAATGCGTTGCATTTTGGATCTGCTCGGCTGAAATACCATGTCCTACAGAAGATCCACCAATTAACACTATTTTTCTTTCCTGCGTGTGAGAAATTAAAATATCTAGTTTGTTTACAAATGCTGAATTGTAATTTTTGTTTTCGGGTAATATTAATTTGAAGGCCACCAAAAAAGCAAAAGCGATGATTCCAACAAATAGTGTTTTTGATATAAATAATTTCATTAAAATTGGAAGTAAATAAACGAGGATGGTTTTGAGTAAAAATAAGTTAGGATTTGAAATGCTATAAATAATGAAAGTATAATGTAGATAGCTATTCTTAAAAATTCCGTTTTAGGTAATCTTAATTTCCGTTCATCGAAGCGTAAATACCAATCGATAAGAATAAGGGGAAGTATATATATTATCGTTAATTTACCTCCTGGTAGTGTGAAAAATTGCCCGGGCTCTTGCCAAATACTAATTCCAATATGTCTTATATAGTCCAGTGCCATGGTTAGGCTTTTAGCCCTAAAAAATATCCAAGCAAAAGATACAAAGGCAAAAGTGGATATAATCTGAAATAACTCAATTAGACTAGGTGTTTTTGCGAATTGGGCCACCACAGTATTAACATGTTTCCTGTTTTTATTAAGCAATAGTAAAGTCAAGAATCCACAGGCATGGATAAAGCCCCATGCAATAAAATTCCAATTAGCCCCATGCCAGAATCCACTTATTAAAAAAACAACAAATGTATTTCGAATCGAGATGAGTTTTCCTTTTTTAGATCCACCCATTGGAATATACAAGTAGTCTCTAAACCACGATGATAATGAAATATGCCAACGTCTCCAAAACTCCGCGATATCTCTGGAAAAGTACGGAAATTTGAAATTACTAAGCAATTCAAATCCCAATAGTTTAGCCGTTCCAATGGCAATATCTGAATATCCCGAAAAGTCGCCATAAATTTGAAAACTAAATGCGATGGCTCCAATAATAAGCGTAAAGCCATTTAAGTCGAGATAGTTGCTGAAAATAGAATCGACGGTTACTGCCAATGCATCAGCAATAACTACCTTCTTAAATAATCCCCATAATATTAAACGACATCCTTCGACGGCTTGTTGGTAGTTAAAAAAACGACGTTTTTGTAATTGAGGTAGTAAATGATGAGCACGTTCGATAGGACCTGCTACAAGCAGTGGAAAAAAACTGACAAATAATGCATAGTCAATAAAGTTTTTAATAGGACGTTGCTTGCCGTTATAAATATCGAAAACATATGACATACCATGAAAGGTATAGAATGAAATTCCAATGGGAAGCGCGACTTGTAATAAAATAGGATTTGTTTTTATGCCTAATAACAAGAAACCGTGTTGTAATTCTGTAGCAAAAAAATTGAAGTATTTAAACACTCCTAATACTCCGAAGTTATTTAAAGCACTCAGCCAGAGAAACAATCTCGCTTTTTTTCGGTTGGTTGAGGCCACTCCATAACCATAGGCATAATCCATGGCGGTGCTAATAAACAATAAGCCCAAGAACATCCAACTCCACCAGCCATAAAAAAAATAACTTGCGATTAATAGTAATCCATTTTGATGGCTTAATTTCTTATTAAAAACAAGCCAGTATAGCAAAAAAACAATGGGTAGAAAAAGTATAAATTCAATTGAATTAAAAATCACCCGGCAATTTTAATCATTTTATGTAAATAATGTCCATTAATAATTGCAATAGGTTAATATTCGTTATTGTTATATTTAAGCCTTGCGTAGCAGTTTAAGTGACCGCACCATTTGAAGATTCCACTTATTTGTAATTAATGCGTGCTCTATAATTTAGGCGATAATTGTATTTTTCATGGTGTTTTTCAAGATTGCAATTATGTATTACAGGTTATACCCTCGATACAAGGCATTATCTGCCCTCTCAATTAGAGAATGCACCTGCTTTATGAAACAGTGCCTGCATATGCATGTATCCTTGCGTTTCTCACTAGTATGGAGAATGGTTCTATAAGAAGGATATAGAATTCCTATATCTCACAAACTAACCCGGGCAACCGGGTTTTTTTATGCCAATCAAATTTCAACATCGTGTTGTTGCCAATGCCGATGAATCCGTCTTATAATAATCAAAGGCTCTGTCCCATTTCACGGGATTTATTTGTAATTCTGTATGGCATGTAAATAACCATCTGTAATCCTTATGAATCCTTTTCTTAAATTAGAAAGTTAAGACCTCTGTTAATTTTAAATCAAATATCCAGAGAAAATCAGAATTACTTACTAATAAAATAACTAAAAGCAAAAATACCCACCAAACCCGGTGATTTTGTATTGTTTTGAACGAGCTTCAAGCTCTAGATCATTGGCCATTTAAAAGGTAAATGTATGCAAATTGTATGCAATTCCTAAAAACAAAAAAGGCTCCAGTTGCCTGAAACCTTTTCTGCTATTGGTGGACCAGCTTGGGATCGAACCAAGGACCCCCTGATTATGAGTCAGATGCTCTAACCGTCTGAGCTACAAGTCCATTTTTTGAGGTGCAAAGGTATGAAAATGATATGGAGATGCAAAATAAATTACATTGCCCAACATCATTAGCCAATTCTATTGTTATTCAATACTTGATATGCTGAGATGATTCTCTTAGAAACAATTCTGGGATTTAATAGTGCAAAATACTATAGGTCAGCTTTATCTTTAGCTCCCTCAGACCGACCTGAAAGGCTTCTAGCAATTTGAAAATGCTATCATAGGTAAATTCAATACATGTTTTTCAGTATAATTTATTTGAAACTTTTGCAATTACATCACAATGCAACAAGCGGGTCGCACCTATTACGTTAAATACATAATCGTATAATAATTCGATTTACTGACATCTCAAATGGATTAACATTGTGAAATTTTGAATCGTATTGAATTACTAAAATCATTCCGATGAATTAAATTATTGAATACCCGGGTAATATTATGGAACAATTGAATATACCCTATGCTTATCTTTTATGATCTTAATAATAGGTATATTGTAAATTATTTTTAAATTTCAACACCTCAAATACCGAATTCCCCCTATTCTAGTTTACAAATAGAAGGTTATTAACATCCAACTCAAATCCGTATTTTCGCATCATCAATTTTTATGGCAGTAAACAAACCTTCGGTACCCTCAGGCATGCGCGATTTCTCGCCTGAACAGGTGCTTAAACGTAACTATATCTTTAATACCATCGAACAGGTGTTTCAAAAGTATGGCTTTATGCCGCTGCAAACGCCATCGATGGAAAATATTGATACACTTACGGGAAAATATGGCGATGAAGGTGATCAGCTCATTTATAAAGTGCTGAACTCACGCATTCATGAAGCTAAAGAGGATAAGAAAACACTGATGCGCAACGATTTTGAATTGATGCTCGAAGCCAACTCTAATAGTAAAAACCTCGTCGAAAAAGCACTTCGATATGACCTTACCGTGCCATTTGCTCGTTATGTTGTGATGCATCGAAACGATATTTCATTCCCTTTTAAACGCTATCAAATGCAACCAGTATGGCGTGCCGACCGCCCACAAAAAGGTCGATTTAGGGAGTTTTGGCAGTGTGACGCAGATGTGGTCGGCAGCGATAGTCTCTTAAATGAGGTGGATTTGATTTGTATTTATGCCGAAGTCTTTCAGGCGTTGCATCTTGATATCACTATAAAAATGAATAACCGAAAAATATTGCATGGCTTAAGCGAATATATTGGTGTCTTGGACAAACAAGTGGAACTTACAGTGGCTATCGATAAGCTAGATAAAATTGGGAAGGAGGGGGTGTTACGCGAACTATCTGAGAAGGGATTTAATGCCGCTGCTTTAGCAAAAACTGAAAGTGTTTTAAATGCGGAAATTTCATTAGAAAACCTGAAGGAGTTACTCGTGAATTCGGAGTTGGGGAGGACGGGTATCGCTGAAATGGAATCAATTTTTTCATTATTAACGCGGCTGAATCTAAATATCCGAATTGCCTTTGATGTTACATTGGCACGTGGCTTAAACTATTATACTGGCGCTATTTTTGAGGTGGTAGCCAACAATATTCAAATAGGCAGTATTGGAGGAGGAGGCCGTTATGATGACCTAACGGGCATCTTCGGGCTCCCTGGTGTTTCTGGCGTTGGTATTAGCTTTGGTCTCGATCGTATTTATGAAGTATTAGAGGAGCTGCAGCTCTTTCCGAAGGTGGAAGGTAACTTCACGCAGCTTATTTTTTGCTGTATGGATGACGAAGCACTGCGCTATGCACTGCCTTTGGCACAGCACTGTAGGCAACACAATATTAAAACAGAACTATATCCTGCGGCCACTAAATTAAAGAAGCAGCTTGATTATGCCAACTCCAAAAAAATTGGATTTGCGGTAATTATCGGGCAAGAAGAGATGCAGTCGGGACTGCTCGCTTTTAAAGATTTAACCTCCGGAGAACAGCAAAAAATAGAAGTTTCTGAGATAATAAAATTGCTAGTCAGAAGCTAACTCGACGATGTTGCTGTTTCATTCAATGCCAGTATCCATCCATGGTTATCGGGTTCTAGACCGCATTTAATAGCATCTAATTTTTTATGCAAATAGTTGCTCCATTGGCGCTCTGCTACTTGCGGTAGCACAATGTCTTCTCCTATGTAATTAAAAAGTTCAATATGCATTACGCTTGCAGCTGTGCCTGTGCAAAAAGCATCTAATAGTTGGCCTTGATTATGAGCCTCAATAAGTTCGTTTATATCTACTCTTTTTTGTTCTACCGTTACACCGGCATCCTCTAAAAGCTGTATGCACGATTTACGCGTTACGCCATCCAATATATTACCATCAAGGGCCGGTGTTATTACTTTGTCGCCTACGACAAAAAAGATATTGGTTGTTCCTGTTTCTTCAATATATCGAAATTCATGGCCATCCATCCACATCACCTGATGGTAGCCTTGTGAGTAAGCTTCTTTTGTTGGTAGCATGCTTGCTCCGTAGTTTCCTGCAGCTTTGGCAGCGCCAACGCCTCCATTAAAAGCGCGCACATATTTATCGGCAACTTTTATTTTAAGCGGATGCGCGTAATAGGGAGATACAGGCGATGTAAATATTATAAACGAATAGGTTTCTGAAACGCGCACTCCCACTGAGTCGTCGGTAGCAAACATAAATGGTCGAATATAAAGGCTTTGACCGTCACCTTTGGGAATCCAGTTTTTATCGAGCGCAATAAGTTGGGTAAGGCCATCCATAAAAAGTGATTTCGGAAGGGTAGGCATACACATGCGTTCTGCCGATTTATTCATACGCGCAAAGTTTTGATCGGCGCGGAAGATTAAAGGAACACCACTTGGACTTAACTGCGCTTTCATACCTTCAAATATAGCTTGTCCGTAATGCAAGGCACTTGTTGCTGGCGAAAGCGGGATATTGTCGTAGGGTACAATACGCGGGCTATGCCATTTTTTGTCGGAGTAATCAACAATAAACATATGATCCGATTTTATCTTTCCAAAGGGCAGATCGCTGAAATCTACAGTACTCAAGCTGCTGTTGGTGGTTTTATGTATACTGATATGCATGTCTGACGTTAAAATAAAGGTGGGCAAATGTAGTATTAAAATTAAAAGAACGTGATTTGTTCAAAAAAAGTTTTTTGGAATTGGATTTCATTGCAAAAAAAGGTAAAAAAATAAGTTTCGATTCTTGAATTTAAAGCCGAAATAACGGCACTTGGAATTTGAAACACATTCATCATAAATTTAACATTTGGAAATTGGCGGTGTATTGATTCAAAATTCATAAAAAGAAAACTACTTTTGTAGCATTATATTAAGCACTCAAAATAATATGGAAATTAGAGAACTAGAACCAAAACAACTTTGGAATAAATTTGCAGACCTCAATGCTGTTCCACGTCCATCAAAGCACGAAGAACGCGTTATTGCCTTCGTAATGGACTTTGGAGAGCGCCTAGGGCTAGAAACGATAAACGATGAAGTTGGCAATGTGCTCATCCGCAAGCCGGCTTCGTCTGGCATGGAATCCCGCGCAACAATAATCCTTCAATCACATTTGGATATGGTGCACCAAAAAAATGGTGACACATCCTTTGATTTTAATGCCCAAGGTATTGAAATGTATGTTGATGGCGAATGGGTAAAAGCCAAAGGCACTACATTAGGTGCTGACAATGGAATTGGAGTGGCCGCCATTATGGCGATATTGGAAAGTACTACCATAGAGCATCCAGCTATTGAGGCATTATTTACCATTGACGAAGAAACCGGTATGACAGGCGCCTTGGGTTTGAAAGGCGGTTTATTAAAGGGTCGTATTTTGTTGAATTTAGATACTGAACAAGATGATGAAATTGATATCGGTTGTGCTGGTGGTATTGATGTAACAGCATCTCGCGATTACAATCAAGTTGCGCTGTTTCCGAATGCACAAGGTGCAAGCATCACCGTGAAGGGTTTAAATGGGGGCCACTCCGGCATGGATATTCATAAAGGATTTGGGAATGCCAACAAAATTATGAATCGGATGCTTTACAACGGTTTGGTTAAATTTAATATTGGTTTGATAGAGGTGAATGGAGGAAGCTTACGCAATGCCATTCCTCGCGAAAGCACTGCAATTGTTGCCGTTGATGCAAGCCAATGGGATGTTTTTTTAAATTCAATAAATGCGGATATTGAAGATATAAAAATTGAGTTTAAAACGATGGAGCCGAATCTTACCATTGTGGTTGAGCCTACGCAAGTTTCGGCCACTATGATGGAGCCGGAAACAGCAGGTAAAATTTTGAATTCGTTGTATGCAGCACATAATGGTGTGTATCGCATGAGTGCTGAAATTCCTGATTTGGTAGAGACATCCAATAATGTGGCGCGTGTGAACATCAAAGAAGGTAAAATTTGGATTGGTTGCTTAACGCGTTCATCGGTAGAGACCTCAAAATATGATTTAGCCAATGCGCTACACGCTACCTTTTCCTTGGCAGGATGCGAAGTGGCATTATCTGGCGCATACCCTGGATGGGCACCAAATGTAACGTCACCAATATTGGCACTTTTGGTTCAGGTATACGAACAATTGCATTTTGAGAAGCCCAAAGTGGTGGCATGCCATGCTGGTTTAGAATGTGGAATTTTGGGAACTAATTATCCTGGCATGGACATGATTTCTTTTGGTCCAACGATACTAGGTGCACATTCTCCAGACGAGAGAGCGAATATTATTTCTGTTCAAAAATTCTGGAAATACTTATTAGAAATAGTAAGACAAATTCCTTCGGTATAACTTCAAATTCCAAAGTGTTAGTTCTTGCATTATGGTGCATTAAAATTTTCTAGCAAACAAAAAAGATTTGCGTACTTGCGCAAATAAAATGTATAAACTATGGGTATAAAAATATTAGCCAACGATGGCATTGATGCCAATGGCAAAGGAATGTTGGAGCGTGCCGGATTTAGTGTTGATACCAACAAAATTGCACAAACCGATTTAATGCTTGGGTTACAGAATTACGATGTGGTGATTGTTCGCAGTGCCAGTAAAATTACCAAAGAAATTATTGAAGCCAATACTCATCTAAAAGTAATAGCAAGAGCAGGAGTGGGGTTGGATAATGTGGATGTTGAAACTGCAAAGCGTAATGGCATTCGGGTTATTAATACCCCAGCAGCCTCGAGCATCTCGGTGGCCGAATTGGTTTTCGCCCACTTATTTGGCATGGTGCGTAACCTTCCTGAAAGTAATCGTTTGATGCCTGTTGTTGGAGTTGCCAAGTTTAACGACCTCAAGAAAAAATTTAGTGAAGGATTTGAATTACGCGATAAAACACTAGGCGTAATTGGATTCGGTCGTATTGGACAAGAGGCAGCACGCATTGCCATTGGATTGGGCATGAATGTGATTGCCTTTGATCCTTTTGTGGAGAAGGCGGAAATTTATTTCTATTTCAATCAAAATATTTCAGAGCAACGTATAAAATTTGAAATCAAAACAGTAAGTAAAGAAGAGGTGCTTCGCAAAGCAGACTTTCTTACCGTGCATGTTCCTAGCACGGATAATCCTGCCATTGGAAGCGAGGAGTTGACCATGATGAAACAAGGATCTTACATTGTAAATTGTGCTCGTGGTGGTGTGGTGGATGAGGACGCCTTAATTGTAGCTTTAAGCACCGGACATATTCGATATGCCGCGCTCGATGTCTTCGAAAAAGAGCCACCTGTGAATGATGCTATATTGCATCAAATGCACGTTAGTTTAACTCCGCATATTGGTGCAAGTACCGCGGAAGCACAAAATCGAATCGGCATTGAGTTGGCCGATCGTATCATCGACCTTTGTAAATAAAATATTCAAAACAACTTATTTTTTCTATACATGCTGACTGTAGTCCCTTTTAAGGCCATTGTGCCTCGTGCCGATATTGTAGAAACGGTATCTAGTGAAAATTTTGATTCGCAAAACAAGATACTCAGCATCGAGGAAATGAAACGCAATCCAATTTCTTATTTACATGTGGCTAAACCTCATCTTGGATTTCTCGAGGAAAAGAAAAATGTAGCGAAGCACTTTCCTATTGCCTTAAATAAACTCAATGAATTTCTAGATCAAGGCATTATGCAGCGTGAAACAGCGGGTGTTTACATCTATCGTCAAATTAAAGATGGTAGAATTTACCAAGGCGTTATTGCCGGTGTGCATGCCAACGATTATGCAGAAGAGCGAATTAAAAAGCATGAGTTCACACGAACCGATAAAGAAGAAGAAATGGTAGGGCAAATGAGCATCACTCATACAATTGGAACAGCCGTTCTGGTTACCTACCATCAGACACATAATATAGAGGAACTTACTAAATTGGAGATGGGAGAAAAACCAATGTTCGACTTTGTGCAAAAAGCCGTTCGACATAGCGTTTGGAAAGTTCGAGAACATAGTGAATTATGTCAACTCTTGTCAAACCTCGATGATGTTTATATAGCCGATGGTCACCATCGTAGTGCTAGTTTGGTGCGCTATGCCAACAAACAAAAAAAAGCCAATCCGAAACACAACGGAACGGAAGCATATAATTTCCTGCAAACGTATTTTGTGCCTTCCACTTACCTTTATGTATATGAGTACAATCGTTTGGTAGCCAATATTACCGAAACACCATTTAAAATATTAAAGCACATCTGTGATCATTTTGAGGTGGAGCGTAAACGAAAAGAGGCATATCAACCCAAAAAAATGCATAATTTTGGGATGTACTATCAAGGACAATGGTATAAATTAAAAGCCAAAGCAGAGGTTATCAATGATGCAGACCCGCTAGAAAGTTTAGATGTTAAATTACTCGAAAACTATATCTTAAAACCAGTTTTAAAAATAGTGGATAGCAAAACCGATGAGCGACTTAGTTTTGTTGATGGCTCTAAGGGATTGGTTTTTTTGCAGGACAGAGTTGATAAGAAGAAGGCCGACATTGCATTTACCATGTATCCAACGGATATTGAACAGGTAATGGCAGTGGCCGATATCCATGCCACCATGCCTCCCAAAAGCACCTGGATAGAACCCAAGATGCGAACAGGCTTTATTGTGCAAGATTTAAATGAGTAGAAGTTGTATTTGAGATACAGCCATAGCTTACTATTAAATATTTATTTCTTTCTATAACTTTTGCCGTAAATTCCTTTCAATTATTGAATAAAGTAGCAACAAAAGTTGGATTCTCGATAAAAAAAGTAATTGAATTTATTTAATTTTTAAATCCACTATTTAAACTAATTCTAAATTATAAAAAAACAATTAACAGCTATTTACAGTCTTTCTTTTTACGCTATTTTCGTGCCCAAAAGTGATTGTAAAAATTTCTTTACAAAACCTTTTAACATCTAGTAAATCAATAGCTTGGGAGCCAAGAAAGTATAACTTTATATGAATATTTATAATATTTTAGCCTTAATTCTTCTGCTGATTATCATTTTTCTGCTTAGAATAAAGAGACATCTTACAAAAGCCATTAATGAGAAATTCCCGGACAACCTTGAGCCGGATTGGATTGTAGATACCTTTCAGCCGTGGTATTTTCACCTTAATAAAATTATTGGATTAATTTCGGTAACTTTATTAGGTTTGATCCTTCTAGGTGGATATGGATTTTGGTATTCATTCAAAATCGGAAACCAACAAGGGTATCAGCCGGATCAACCCATTAAGTTCTCTCATCAGCAACATGCGGGTCTTTACAAAATGGATTGTAGATACTGCCATAGCGTTGCCGAAAAATCAAAAAATGCAAGTATCCCTTCGCCAGGAACGTGCATGAATTGCCACCGTTATGTGCAAGCTACCGCAAAATATAATGGAAGCATTTCTCCAGAGATCAAAAAAATCTATGAAGCCACAGGTTGGGATCCAGACTCAAACAAATATTTGTATGCACCAAAAGATTTAAAATGGGTGCGTATTCACAACTTACCTGATTTAGCCTATTTCAATCACTCACAGCACGTGAAAGTGGGTAAGGTACAATGCCAAACTTGCCACGGACAAATCCAAACCATGAAGGTGGTTCAACAATTTAGTACTTTACAAATGGGATGGTGTATTGATTGCCACCGTACAAGCAATGTGAATGTAGAAGGCAATAAATATTATGAAGAAATCCACAAACGCTTGAAAAAGGGCGATAAATGGACCGAAGAACAAAATGGTGGAACAGAATGTGGAAAATGTCACTATTAATATCGGAATAACTTCAACATCCCCAAAAATATAGCATTTACGACTTTCAAAAAACGTCACTCGATATATAACCTATCACTTACGACTTACCAATGAGCAACAATCAATACTGGAAGGGTTTAGAAGAACTCAATAAATCACCTGAATTCATGAAGCGTCAAAGCAATGAATTTATGGAGGGTATTCCAATGAACGAGGCCTTTAACGAAGAGACTTACGAGTTGTCTTCAACGCGTCGCGATTTTTTAAAATATTTCGGATTCACCGTTTCTTCCGCAGCCATCTTGGCCGCTTGTAACAAAGCACCGGTTAGAAATGTTATTCCATATGCATTTAAACCAGCCGAAGTTGTTCCAGGAACGGCGAACTGGTATTCATCTACCTGTAATGCTTGTTCTGCAGGTTGCGGAACTATTGTAAAGGTGCGTGAAGGTCGTCCAGTTAAAGTGGAGGGTAATCCCGACAATAAAATTAACAATGGTGCCTTATGCGCTGTTGGTCATGCTGAGCTATTGAGCCTCTACGATAAAGCTCGTTACGAAGGACCTTTAAAAGACAAAGCTAACATTGAAATCGGAGCTTTAGATAAAGAGGTAATGGCTTCATTAAACGAGATTAGCTTAGCTAATGAAGAGATTGTTATCTTGACATCTACTGTTAATAGCCCTAGTACACGTGGAGCAATTAAGGAATTCATTAATAAATACCCTACTTCTAAACATATTCAATACGAAGAGTTTTCATCGTATGCTATTCAAGCAGCCAATGAGAAGTCCTTTGGGAAATTGGTATTGCCTTCTTATCGTTTCGATAAAGCCAACGTAATTGTAAGTTTCGGTGCCGATTTCTTAGGAACTTGGATTTCACCAGTTCAATTTACACAACAATATACTGCTGGAAGAAAAGCCATCAATGGAATGAGCCGTCACATTCAATTTGAAACTAATTTATCGTTAACAGGATCAAATGCTGATGTACGCGTGCCAATAACTCCTTCACAAGAGGGCATATATTTATTGAATCTATATAATAAAATTGCATCTTCTACCGGTGCTCCGGCACTAGCCGCGACCACTATCGAAGGTCCAGTGAATATGATTGAAAATACAGCAAAAGAGCTGTTGGCCAACAAAGGCAAATCAATTGTAGTGAGTGGAAGCAACGATATCAATGTTCAGTTGTTGGTTAACGCCATCAATAGTGCACTCGAAAATATTGGTACGACCGTGGATATGACCAATTACTCAAAACAAAAAATGAGTGATGATGCAGCCATGGAGCAATTTGTTAATGATCTTTCGGAAGGTAAGGTAAAAGCTGTAATTGTATATGGTGCGAATCCATCGTATAACTATTATAATGCCACTAAATTTAACGAAGGACTTAAGAAAGCAAAGCTATCCATTTCATTAGCCACTACGCACGACGAAACTGCAGATAATTGCATGTATGTTATGCCGAGTCATCATACTTTCGAATCGTGGAATGATCATGAGGCAATAGCTGGACAATATAGCTTAACACAACCTACTATTGCACCAATCTTCAACACCCGTCAAGCACAAGAAACACTTCTAGCTTGGTCTGGTGTGAATACTGATTTTTACGGATTCATCAAGCAAACATGGGCTTCAAACCATAGTGGAGTGGATTTTAATGCGGTACTTGAAAAAGGATACCTAGCTGGAGCTGCAGTAATAGAAGATTTGAAACCTTCAAAATCAATTAAAGCAACAAAAACAGTAATTGCAACAACAACAACTGCAAACGCCAATTTAGATTCTGCTGCAACCAGTTTGGTTAAGTTGGATGCCGATAATAAAGGAAAAGTTCAAGTAAAACTATATGAGAAAGTAGGATTACGTCAAGGACGTATGAGCAACAACCCTTGGTTGCAAGAATTGCCGGATCCAATTTCTAAAGTTACTTGGGATAACTATGTTGCCTCATCTATTGTTTATGCAAGCAAAAACAATTTAGCAGATGGCAATTTGGTTACCTTAAAAGGAGGTTCGGTAGCTACCGAAATTCCATTCTTGCGCCAACCCGGACAAGCAAATAATACCTTATCCATTGCTGTAGGTTATGGTCGTCCACGCTATGATAAAGCTGGTGTTCCAATAGAAGTAATAGGGAAAAATGTTTATGGTTTGGTTACCTTCGTTAATGGAGCCTACAGTTATATCTCTTACGAATCTTCAATTGAGAAAGCTTCAGGTTCATATACTTTAGCACAAACACAAACACACCATACCTTAGAAGGAAGAGATCATTATCGCTCCACTTCATTAAGTAAATACACCGCAAATCCGAAGTCATTCCAAAAGCAAATTGAAGTAATTTCATTGTGGGAAGAGCGTGATTATCGTGGACACAAATGGGTAATGGCGGTTGACTTGAATGCCTGTACAGGTTGTGGAAGTTGCGTTGTGGCTTGTAACAACGAAAATAATGTTCCTGTAGTAGGTAGAGATCAGGTGGGACGTGGACGTGAAATGCATTGGATGCGTATCGACCGTTACTTCACCTTTGAGGAGTTTGACACAGACGGAGCTAAAGATCGGTACCGTTCCGATTTCTATTCAGATTTAAAAGTAGATACAGATCATGATGGAGCTGCTAACGAAAAAATTTCAGACGAAGCATTCGAAAATGTATCTGTAGGATTTCAGCCAATGATGTGTCAGCATTGTGGACATGCACCATGCGAATCGGTTTGTCCGGTTTTAGCAACTACACATAGTGGCGAGGGATTAAATCAAATGACGTATAATCGTTGTATTGGAACTAAATATTGCGCCAACAACTGTCCTTATAAAGTTCGTCGTTTCAACTGGTATCGTTTTAACGATAACGATAAATTCGATTATCAATTTAATAACGATTTGGGTAAAATGGTTATCAACCCAGATGTTACCGTTCGTACGAGAGGGGTAATGGAAAAATGTTCATTCTGTATTCAACGTATACAAGACGCCAAGTTAACTGCAAAACGTGAAAATCGTACCATTGTTGATGGTGATATGAAAACAGCGTGCCAACAAACTTGTCCTTCAGGCGCGATTGTATTTGGCGATATCAACGACAAAAACAGTGAAGTGCACAAATTATTCAATAACGAGCGTGCGTATCATGTTTTAGAGGATATAGGAGTACAGCCAAGTGTGAAATATATGGGTAAAGTTCGGAACACCTTCGATCAAAAAGCATAGTTCGCATTTTAAATAAAGCATTTAAGAAATAAAGTTTATACAGATTAGATTTCAGATTAATTAGAATAGTAATAAATCATGTACGAATCACCAATAAGAGAACCCCTTGTAACCGGCGGCAGAACCTATCATAATATCACTGAAGATATTTGTCGTCCGATTGAAAACAAACCCACCCGTGCCTGGAAAATCGGCTTTACCCTTTCCGCTATTTTAGCATGTGTTGGCGTATTTAGTATAGCCTATACCTCATTTGTAGGGATAGGAGTATGGGGTATTAACAAAACGGTTGGCTGGGCTTGGGATATCACCAATTTCGTTTGGTGGATCGGTATTGGTCATGCTGGAACTTTAATTTCTGCGATTTTATTGTTGTTCCGTCAAAAATGGCGTACTGGAGTAAATCGTTCGGCTGAGGCCATGACCATTTTCGCGGTAATTTGCGCTGGTTTATTCCCAATTTTCCACATGGGTCGTGTTTGGTTGGCTTATTTCGTATTGCCATTACCAAATGCGTTTGGATCCTTATGGGTTAACTTCAACTCACCATTATTATGGGACGTATTTGCGATTTCAACATATTTTTCAGTTTCATTGTTGTTTTGGTATATTGGTTTAATACCAGATATCGCTACCGTGCGTGACAGAGCCAAAGGACGTGCTAAGAAGATATATGGAATTTTTGCTATGGGTTGGAATGGAAGTGTTCGCAACTGGGCTCGTTATGAATTGGTTTGTTTAATTTTAGCGGGTATATCAACACCATTGGTATTGTCAGTGCATACCATTGTATCTTTCGACTTTGCGACTTCAGTGGTACCAGGATGGCATACTACAATTTTCCCTCCTTACTTTGTTGCTGGTGCAATCTTCTCTGGTTTTGGTATGGTTTTAACGTTGTTGTTGGTGGCTCGTAAAGTAATGAACTATCAAAATTACATAACCTTAGGTCATATTGAAGCAATGTGTAAGATATTGATGCTCACAGGTTCAATGGTAGGTTTAGCTTATATAACAGAATTCTTTGTAGCTTGGTATTCAGGAGTTGAATATGAGCAATATGCATTTATCAATCGTGCTACGGGTCCATATTGGTGGGCATATTGGAGTATGATGACATGTAATGTAGTTGCCCCTCAGGTATTTTGGAGCAAATGGGCGCGCACTACACCATGGTTTGTATTTATGTTATCCGCTGTAGTAAACGTAGGTATGTGGTTCGAACGTTTTGTGATTATCGTTACCTCATTACACCGTGATTACTTGCCATCTAGTTGGATTGATTACTCTCCAACAATTACTGAAATTGGAATTTTTGCTGGAACAATAGGTATCTTCTTTACATTCTATTTCTTGTTTAGCAAATTCTTACCAGTAATTGCTATAGCGGAGGTGAAATCGATCATGCCTTATCCTGAGCGTCCGGAAAAACATGAAATACACGAAGCAGTTGCAACACATTAATAAAATTCAAAAAATAATTAACCATTTAACTCATAAAGTATGAGAAGAAATAGAAAGTTTTTATACGGAGTATTCAATCATCCGGATGACATTTTAAATGCAGCATATTCAGTAAGTGCTACTAGAAATCAAATTCTAGATTGCTTTACTCCATTTGCTGTTCACGGGTTGGATAGGGCCATGAAGGTAAAGCGTTCACGCTTGGCTTTGGTTGCATTTCTGATGGGACTCACCGGTTTTACCTTGGCATTGTCTTTACAATATTATACCAACGTTTTTGATTGGCCCATGAATATTGGGGGTAAGCCTGCGCAATTGGCTGTTCCTACCTTTGTTCCTGTTTGTTTTGAGTTAACTGTATTATGCACAGCTTACGGAATGGGAATTACCTTTTTCTTACGTGCTCGTATTTTACATGGTGTTCGTGAAACTGTTTTCGAAGCGCGCCAATCAGATGATCATTTTGTGATGTGTTTCGATATGGAAAGCAAAGGTTTAAATATCGAAGAGGTAACCGGACTTATGAAAAAACATGGTGCTTTTGATGTGAAGCAAGTAGAAATGATTGCAGGTGCCAAATAACAAATCAACGAGGAAAAAGGAATACAATCAAGCATTAATAAACAAATTAGATGTATAGTAAAATTAAAATATTTCTTGGGGTTATAGCAGCTGCGTCTTTTGCAGCGTGTACTCAAAGTGGGGGTAATTTTCCGGGTTGGGAATATGCTCCTGATATGTATTATGCAAAAGGTCCTGAAGCCTACCGTATGTTGGCTAAGGATACAGCCAATGCCTACAAACACATGTGGAATCCTGTAAAGAATACCATCGCTCGTGGTAAGCTCGACTATTATTTCCCCTACGAAAACACCACTGCCGATTACGAGCGTGCAAAAAAAGATGTAATCTGTCCTGATAACATTCCAGCAACTTTGGAGAATATACAAGAAGGAAAACGACTTTTTGATATCAATTGTATCGTTTGCCATGGACCTGCCGGAAAAGGAGATGGAACAATAGTAAAAGATGATAAATTTCCGCCTCCACCGGCATACCAAACGGACCAAATTAAAAATTTGTCTGACGGTGGTAAATATTTCTCGATCACATTTGGTAAGAATAATATGGGACCTTACGGCCCTAATTTATCACCAGACGAGCGTTGGAAGGTAATTCACTACGTAAATTATCTTGCACACCAAGGGGATAGCTCAGCCGCTAAGTTAGATTTAAAAGAAGAAGGATATTTAGATTTTTATAAAAAATAATACAATATTTCACTTACCTAGTTAAGGTTAAAGTAAATATTTAGTAAATTAATTTCAAAGCAAAATACAATACATGGCACACGGAAACCACAATATTGAAATTACAAACCAGCAGTTTGAGTTTACCTCGAAACAAAAAATGTTCACCTACATTTTAATTGTTTTAGGTATCGTTCTTTTAGCTGCTGGTTACTTCATGGAAAAAAGCAATGCGCCAGCATCGAATGCTTCAGAAATAACCGAACAGGTCTTGTCGTCACACGAAGGTGGAGCTGCAGAAGGGGAACATGGCGACTTGGTAACAAAACGTCTTTGGGCCAATTTGTTACTTGGAGCGTATTTTACTTTCCTTTTAGGCAGTGGAGGTTTATTCTTCGTAGCAGTGAAAAATGTTGCAAATGCTGGCTGGCATGTTGGGTTTAAAAGAATCCCTGAAGCGATGGCAACATATCTGCCATTAGGCGGATTATTCGTAGTTCTTATTGGAGGTGTTTGGGGTGTGCTTGGAAGCCATTACTACCACTGGAGTACTCCTGGAATTATGGATACCGACAAAATCTTGAATGGCAAAAAGGCTTTCTTAAATCCATTGTTCTATTGTGCTGGTTTACCGTTCTTCTTTGCAATTTGGTATTATGTGCAACGTAAGTTGCGTGCCTTCAGTATTGCCGAAGACAATGATAATCCGAATGTAAATGCGAAGGGAGATATTATGAATGATAAATGGTTCAATAAAAGTATTGGTATTTCTGCATTTTGGATTTTCTTTTTTGGCTTTACCTTCTCTATCACAGCTTGGTTGGTAATAATGAGTATTGATGCTCATTGGTTCTCAACAATATTCTCCATTTACAACTTTGCAGTGCTTTGGGTTAGTACATTGTCATCCATTCACTTGCTGTTAATCTACCTTAAAGCTCAGGGTTATTATAAACATGTTAATGATGAGCATAAGCATGATTTAGGTAAATTTATGTTTGCCTTCACCGTATTCTGGACATATATCTGGTTGGCCCAATTTTTATTAATCTGGTATGCCAATTTTTCAGAAGAGGTAACCTACTATAATGCTCGTTGGACAAGCCATTATATGCCATATTTCATTACAAATTTGTTATTAAATTTTGTTGCACCGTTTTTAATATTAATGACACGTAACAACAAACGTAATCCAAATACTATTATTTTAGCTGCAGCTGCAATATTAATTGGAAAATGGAATGATCTATATCTTATGATAATGCCAGGCGTAACAGGTGATTATGGTTCAATTTTTGGAGCCATGGAATTTGGAGCAATATTCTTATTTTTCGGTATCTTCTTGCATGTTGTTTTCCGTTCGCTTACAAAAGCAAACTTAACACCAGTGAATCACCCATACATAAAAGAAAGTGTCCTTCATGATGTAGGAGTATAATAATAGTTTAACAAAATATAAAGCATCTCGGTAAAGAGGTGCTTTTTTTTTTGCTTCTTTTATTTCAACTCCAAACTTTTTTCGTGCTGATTATACAATGAAATATGATAAATAAAATCCAGAACATCATTTTTTACAAACCTGATTTTGAGCATCTTTAAATCAGGCAAATCCTCGTTATATTTGCCGCATGATAAATTTCATCGAAGACCTTAACAATAAACTTGAAGTAATTCATCAAGGTGGTGGGGCAAAAGCTGCTGCCAAACAAAAAGAGAAGGGCAAAATGTTGGCACGCGAAAGAGTAGCTTATCTTTTAGATAAAGACAAGCCAAGTGTTGAAATTGGTTCTTTTGCTGCGTATGAAATGTATGAAAAGGAAGGCGGATGTCCGGCTGCTGGTGTCATCGTTAAAATTGGTTATGTAAGTGGCAAGCAGTGCATCGTTGTAGCCAATGATGCTACGGTGAAAGCAGGGGCTTGGTTTCCAATGGCATGTAAGAAGAACCTTCGTGCTCAAGAGATCGCACTTGAAAACCGTTTGCCTATTATTTATTTGGTGGATAGTGCCGGTGTTTATCTCCCAATGCAGGATGAAATATTTCCGGATAAAGAGCACTTTGGACGTATCTTTCGCAATAACGCTCAGATGAGTAGCCTTGGTATTACCCAGATTGCTGCAGTAATGGGAAGCTGTGTCGCTGGTGGGGCATATTTACCGATTATGAGCGATGAGGCGATGATTGTAGATAAAACAGGCAGCATTTTTTTAGCTGGGTCTTATCTAGTAAAAGCGGCTATTGGTGAAGATGTAGATAACGAAACCTTAGGAGGAGCCACAACACACTGCGAAATTAGCGGCGTTACAGATTATAAAATGCCTAATGATGCTGCTGCGTTGGATAGAATTAGAAGCATCATGGATAAAATAGGTGACTACGATAAAGCCGGATTTAATCGTGCGCCTGCATTGGCGCCAATAAAAAATCCAATTGATCTTTTTGAAATTGTTACTGCCGATAGATCGAAACAATTTGACATGCATGAAGTGATTCTTCGTTTGGTTGACAATAGTGAATTTGATGAATACAAAGAAGATTATGGTAAAACAATTTTATGCGGATATGCAAGAATTGAGGGCTGGGCAGTAGGCATTGTGGCTAATAATCGCAAGGTTGTAAAAAATGGCAAAGGCGAACTTCAAATAGGTGGTGTTATCTACAACGATAGCGCTGATAAAGCAACACGTTTCATATTAAATTGCAATCAAAAAAAGATACCTTTAGTTTTTATTCAAGATGTAACAGGCTTTATGGTAGGAAGTAAAAGTGAGATGGGAGGTATCATTAAAGATGGTGCAAAGATGGTTAATGCCGTCAGCAATTCCGTGGTTCCTAAGTTTACCATTATTGTTGGCAATTCCTATGGAGCAGGCAATTATGCTATGTGCGGCAAGGCCTACGATCCTCGTTTAATTGTAGCTTGGCCTACTGCACAAATAGCCGTTATGGGCGGTGCTCAAGCTGCAAAAACGTTATTGCAAATTCAATTAGCCAATAAAAAAGATACAACAAAAGAGGAAGAGGATAAGCTTTTGGCCGAAATCTCTGATCGCTATTTAAAACAAACCACAGCTTATTATGCAGCGTCAAATTTGTGGGTAGATGAAATAATTAATCCATTAGAAACACGCACCTGGATAAGTATGGGAATTGAAGCCGCAAATCATGCACCAATTGCACGCCCGTTTAACGTTGGTGTAATTCAAACCTAGAATTAATTAAGGGTAATTACATTTAAATTAAATTTGTTGTGTCCATGCGTTTTATAATATCTGGAATATTCATCTTTATTCAGTGCTTTTTGCAAGCACAGTTGGTTAGTGTTGATTACCTAATGGGTGAGCGGCAGTCCACGGTGGATGTGTACACGAAACCTGACAAATCTATTCCTAATATTATCCTTCGAATGAGTTTTGCCGACGATTCTATTCTGAATCCTCAGGTTGCGAAAGCTTTAAAGGGGAAGGCCGTTTATGAGGTTAACTTGGTGTATTCAGAATTCCGTCAAGTAACAAATTTTGATCAGCCAGAGCTAAATAGAACACGACTCGAGAATCTAAAAAAAATAGCACCTCAGATTTTTAATTCTACTGCGGTAAAATGGAAGTTTATTGCACAAACAGGATGTCATAATACAGCAGAGTGTCAGAAGTTATTTCATGGCTTCGTCATCTTGTTTCAACAACCAACAACGAAAGAAACCGCTAAAAAGGATGCCGATTTTTTAGATGCTAATTTTAAACCGGAACCCGTTGATACGGTTGAGGAAATAAAGAAGAAAAAGGTGATGGTGGATCATTATTATCTGCCTAAGGCAGAGTGGAAACGTAGAAAAGGAATTCATTATAAAAAAGAAGGCATTTGGCATCGCAAACGTAAAAATGTTTACGATACCTTACTAGTACATAATAAAAGAGTGATTTATGATTATCCTTTTAAGTACTATATGACCAACAAAAAGTTTTTTACAGATAGTACAATTTTTAAAATACTTGAACGTAACAAATGGAATAAAATGCTTATGGTTACCGATGCCACAGGTAGTATGACGCAATATATTTTGCAGCTTTTAGCATGGACTTCTATTGATAGCAATTTAAAGCGGGTGAAAACCATTGTTGCATTTAATGATGGAGATAATAAACCTGATATAGCTAAACAAATGGGAAGTGCAGGTGGTATTTATTATATACCACCCCAGTCGCCAGAGTTTGTCTTTAAAGAGATACGAAAAACCATGAACAAGGGCAATGGTGGCGGTGACATACCTGAAAACAACATGGAAGCTATTATTCGGGGTTTCGAAAACTGCAAAGAATGTAATGAAGCAATATTAATTGCAGATAACCTTAGCGATTGTAGAGACTTTCCCTTGCTATGGAAGATAAAAAAGCCAGTACATGTTTTGCTATGCGGCACTCAAGATGGCGTGAACACGCAGTATCTCGAAATTGCTAGAAAAACTGGAGGTTCAGTGCATACCATCGATCAAGACCTTAATAACCTTCAACGGCTAAATGATGGCGATACGTTTAGTGTGGGAGCTCAGAAGTTTTTACTCAAAGATGAAAAATTTGTACTTACACGATAATAAGCTACCTAAAAATTCACTTAATTGGATTGTCTTGTTGGTGCTTCAGCATCGTTAATTATAATGCTATCTGGAACAGCATTCATTTTCTTCAAGTTTTCTTCATACGCTGAATCCATGGCTTGTTGTGTTTGCTTTTCCAACGAATCTGCTTTTTGCTCAGCATCGTTTTTAGAGCTATAAAATTTGCATGATGCGGATACTAAACAAACACCAAGGGCGAAAATCGAAATGATAAGAAAACGTTTCATAAAGAATTAATATAAATGTTGTAATTACAAAAGTAGCATAAAATTTATTTTGAAATAATAAACTATATCAAGTACATTTGCGCCCAATTTCAATTAAATTAATTATAAATCAATCATTATCATGAAAGTTAAATTTTTATCAGTTGCAACAATCGTTGCTTTTTTTATTGCTTCTTGCGGAGGCGTTGACAAAGGACTAGTGGATAACATCACAAAATTTGAAACCGATTGGACGGCAATGGTTACTGATGTAAATAGCATGTCTGATAAAATGACGACTGCAGCTGCTGAAACAACAAAGGAGTGTGATGAAATGTGCAGTACTGAAAGCAAAGACAAAAAAATGCAAGCTGCTTTAGATTCTTGTAAAATGGCGTGCACTGCATCAAAAGAAGGAATGAATCAAGCCGTTGTAAACATCAACACAATTAAAGAAGACTTAGTAAAAGCAACAGCTGATTTCAATGCTTGGAAAGAAAAAGTAATGAAGGGTGAAATCAAAGGCGAAGAAGCAACTAAAGCTTTAGAAGGCTATAACACTGCTATGGCAATGAAAAAAGAAGATGTTAAGGCATTGAACGAAGCATTTGAATTAACAATGAGCGAATGCAAAAGTTCATGTGGTGCTAAAAAAGAGTGCTGCGAAAAAAAATAACATTATAAGAATTATTTATTAAAAGGCTGCCCGAATAAGGCAGCCTTTTTTATTTTTGCACCATGGAAGATAAAATTAATTCATCGAAAGCTCCCGAACCTGTAGGTTTATATCCTCATGCCCGTCGCGTTGGAAATTTGCTCTTTTTATCGGGTGTTGGACCCAGAGAACGTGGTATGAAGAAAATACCAGGGGTAGATTTGGATGAGAACGGTCAGATTGTAGGCTACGACATTGAAACGCAATGCCACAGCGTATTTCGAAATGTAAAATACATCCTCGAAGATGCAGGAAGCAGCTGGGATAAAATTGTGGATGTCACCGTTTTTTTGACGAACATGAAAGATGACTTCGCCACTTACAATAAAGTATATGCAACGTATTTTAAAGATAATTTACCATGCCGTACTACCTGTGAAATAAATTGCTTGCCAACGCCAATAGCCATTGAATTGAAAGTAATAGCTACAATTTAAGTAGTTTGGCTTAATTAAATTCACACTAATAACGTATCAGTTTAATTATTTTCGTTGATGTGGGTGTTTTGATGCTTAAATAGTAAACACCAGGCGATTTAATAACAGCTGGCGCAAGTATTAAGTTATCACCTTGAAATGTAGATGCGGTAATTTCTTGCCCCAAGCTATTGGTTATATAATAGGTTCCATCTTCAAATAAGGGAAGTACTATCGTCAAACTTGCCTTACCTTCTGCAAATGCTAATGTATTAATACATTTTAAAGGCTCGTCTTGCTTTGTGCATATTGGTGGTGTATTAATTCCTGTTTTCCAAGGTAATATGTGCGTTTCAGCAAAGGTATTCCAAATCGTATCTGTATGAATGCCATTAAAAAGGGCGGTGTCAGCTTTAATAAATAATAGTGCCGTTTGAGTCATGGAAAGGTTGTTGCTTAAATAATAAAGAGTATGCAACATCAATTTGTCGGTAGTTGTGCGTCCTAATTTCAGATAGATACGCATTAAAGCACTCGACCAGATTTCTCCATTTAACCATAGGTCGCTCGTGAGTGCTTGCGGGTACATTTTTAAACTCGCCATGTTTCTGCCAGTCCAGTTTTGGCTAGGATTATTTCCATCCCAATAGGCCCATTTTCGCCAACCGAAACTATCAATGGCCATTTTATAGGAGGTTGAAAGGTAATCACATAATCCCTCTTCCAATGCTTGACGTTCGGAGCCATTATTGGTGAGTGGAGATGCAAATTCCCTTAGTGAATGGGTGTATTCGTGGGTGATAATTTCAGCATCTTCAGCATCATCGATTCCTCCAGTACCAAAAACTAAGCCTAGACCAGGCAAATATTGCGATTGATCTTGTGTATAGGCATGAGCATCACAAGGAATTGGACGAAAGCCCAATGTGTCGTAACCCATAGCGTTAATATGTTCTTGGAATTTAGTGATATGATAAAAAACCATAACATCTTCAAACTCATGCTGATGGCGTGTATAGTCAAAAAGTGTGTCTTTGCGAAATACCGGATTATACGATTTTACAGGATCAAATTTTAAAGGAGTTACATATTGGTTGGAAAGCCAGAAAGTGTCGTTATCGAATTTACATTGAATGTTTTTCCAAACACGTTGTGTGTTTAACACGGCTACATCACTATCGTTATAATCTAGATAAGGAGCAAAATAAGTGCGGTGCGCGGAAGTGAGTGGATCCGGATTAAAAACGCGAACTCGTATTGTTGAATCCTTGGCTTGGCCACGCAGTGCTAGGTCCTTTTGGGCAATGATAGTATTGTTTGGATCGCGTATAATTTCGTTTAGTGTAATTTCTTCCTTGTTAATTTCGACTCTTTTAGTTGTAAGAACCCATTCGTTTTTGTGGAAATACCAACAAGCGTTGTGTATGGTTGTTGTTAATTCGGGTACTCCCTTAAAGACGTCTGAAATTACCAGAAATTCATTGGCATTATTATCGAAGATGGCTTTGACAAAGCCTTGGTAAATTTCAATATTGTTCTGATATTGGCTATATGTATAGGTTGTGGTGAATTGGTTGCCAGATTTCTTTACAAGGTGGAGGGAGCATCGAAATTGTTCTTCAAGAAACTGTTGTATACTTTCCGGCAGCTTTAAATTAATATTAGTTGTTTGAAAATAGCTGAAGTTTGCCTTTCTGTTTTCATAAAACATCGAAATTTGAGCACTACCAAATACCGAAATTAGAAGTAGGATGAGAAGAGAGAGTTTATTCTTCATAAAATACAAATATAATTCAAGCAGTCGTGATAAAGTTAAATTGGTTGTCCCGATAACACAGTATTATAAAAAAAATGTACACCTTATTGGGCATACATTTTTAAAATTGAACTCAAAATCAAGTATTAGACGGTATTGATTTTTATTTTTTTACCTATTTCCACCACGTCGTTTTTAAATTGCTTGTCGGTTTCCATAAGGTCATTTACTGTTTGGCAGGCATGTATAACAGTGCTATGGTCTCTTCCACCAAAAAACATACCGATGGTTTTTAATGATGACTTGGTAAGATCTTTTGCAAAAAACATAGAGATTTGTCGTGCTTGTACGATTTCTCTTTTTCTTGTCTTTGATTTTACTAATTCTACTGAGATTTTGTAATAATCGCAAACTACCTTTTGGATATAATCTATGCTAATTTCGCGACTTGAATTTTTAACAAAATTCTTAATCATTTGTTTCGCTAAATCCAAGTCGATTTGACGGCGATTTAAAGAAGCTTGGGCCAATAATGAAATCATGGCACCTTCAAGTTCACGAATATTGGTATTTATATTGTGCGCTACGAACTCAACAACCTCTTGCGGAAGTTGAACTCCTTCTTGGTACATTTTCTGGCGAAGTATTTCAATACGTGTTTCGAAGTCGGGAGTCGTAAGCTCTGCGCTCAATCCCCACTTAAAACGACTTAACAAACGCTCATCCATTCCTTTAAGATCTTTAGGAGCTCGGTCGCTTGTTAGTATTAGTTGCTTTCCAGATTGATGTAATGCATTGAAAATTTGGAAGAATATTTCTTGTGTTTTTTCTTTTCCGCTCAAAAACTGTACATCATCTAAAATCAAAACATCAATATATTGATAGAAATTCATGAAGTCATTGAATTTCTCATTACGCATACTATCCACAAATTGGCTAGTAAATTTATCTGAGCTTACGTAAAGTACAATTTTGTTTTTGTGAAGCTGTTTAATTTGATTTCCAATGGCATGCACCAAATGTGTTTTACCTAAGCCGACGCCTCCAAAAATCATTAAAGGATTAAAGGCCGTTCCAGCTGGTTTGGCAGCTACATTAGTTCCTGCGGTGCGCGCCAATCGGTTACTTTCTCCCTCAATGAAACTTTCGAAAACATATTTGGGATTCAAATTGCTTTCGATATTGTATTTTTTAATTCCAGGAATTACAAAAGGATTCTTGATAGTAGTACCAACATTAAATGGGATGTTTACTTCGTTATTTTCGTTTTTTTGTCCTTGAGCAGTTGGAAGGTTAATAGTATAAGGTTTTGAATTATTGTTTTCAACAATAATACTATATTCTAATCTACCATCTTTACCAAGTTCTTGTTTGATGGTTTTTCTTAATAAAGTAACATAATGTTCTTCTAGCCATTCATAAAAAAACTGACTTGGCACTTGAATGGTAAGAATGTTATTTTCTAATTTTACAGAAACGATAGGTTCGAACCACGTTTTAAAACTCTGCGCAGGTAAGTTATCCTGAATTAATTTTAAGCAGTTCATCCAAACGGCTGAATGGTTCTTCTCTGTAATTTGTGTGGTCATAGACGATGCTTATTTTCTAACAATGTGAATTTAGTACGAATCTTTGATTGCCAATTCAAAATCGATTCTTCAAAATATTAACGGTCAAAATCCCCTTATGACAAAATTTTAATGTTAAAATTGTGTCAGTTAGTAATGTGTTAATAAGAAATATTTTAGAGAACTCTTCTTAAATCGTGTTGTAAAAGTGAAGTAATTTTCCTTTAAAAAAAAATTTATTTTTGTGTTTTTAATTTGTTTTTTTAGTAACGCTTACAGTATGATGTTTTGACCATTTTCTTTTCGATTTTTTCTCTAAAAAAAAGTCAACTCGCCCTAAGTTTATACCAGCCCATCCTACCTGAAAAATCAAAACTTCATTTCCAGATGCATTCTTAATGCTTGCAGGTGCTTCCATAAAGGTATGCGTATGCCCTCCAATAATTAAATCTATATCTTGCGTTTGCGCTGCCAATACCTCATCGCTAACAGTAGCATCTTTATACTTGTAACCTAAGTGCGATAAACAAATTACAAGATCACAATGTTCTTCATGTTTTAATTTATCTGTAATCACTCGAGCGGTGGCTATCGGGTCGTTATATTGAGTTTCACCATACATTTTAGCAGGAACAAGTCCTTCCAGCTTAATTCCAATTCCAAAAACGCCAATTCTAATTCCATCTTTTATGAAGATTTGGTAAGGTTTAATTATCTCTTTTAGTAAGGTGTTATTGAAGTTGTAATTTGCATTTAAAAGTGGGAAGTTGGCGTTCGGAAGTTGTTTTATTAAACCCTCCAATCCAGCGTCAAAATCATGGTTTCCAAGGGTTCCAGCATCGTAACCCATCTTACTCATGAGTTTAAACTCGAGTTCTCCGCCATAAAAGTTGAAATACGGCGTGCCTTGAAACACATCGCCATCATCCAACAATAGAATGTTTTTTTCTATTTTTCTTATTTCGTTAATAATAGCAGCCCTATATACGGCACCACCCATTCCAGCGAATTTGCCTCCATCCTCAGGGAAGGGCTCGATGCGACTATGCCAATCGTTGGTATGAAGTATGGTAATCTTCACATAATCGTCGTTGTTTGCCAACAATTCTGTTGGAAAACTATAGAGTGCCAGAAATGCTGAAGTGCCAGCCAAGTCGCGTAAAAACTTTCTTCTACTTTTGTATTTGTACTCTTCCATCGGTGCTTAAATTTAAAGGTTGTGGATGTGATTTGAAATAATCGAAGAGCATATCTCGTAATTTTAAGTTCATTTTCTCTTGCTTTATGTCTTTCAAAAATGTCATATTATCGCCGCCAGCAGCAAGATAATCATTGGTAGCATATGTATAGCTTCCATTAGGCTGCAAAGCCTCATTATTAATAGTTATGTCAATAGGTAAATCGTTTTTAATTGTATAACGAACGCCTGAAATTGGATCTCCACCGCGTTTTGCGCTATATTGTAATATCTTTAATAGGGTGTTCCCATCGATAGTCATAACTACAATCTCATTTTCAAAAGGCATTAGTTCATAAATGGTGGTAACTTTAATATCTCCTTTTGGGATTTCGGGGATTCTTAATCCTCCGCTATTAAAGAAAGAGATATCGATTTTCTTTTGATAGGCTTTCTCAGTTTGCTCGCGTAAGGCATCGGCAAAGAAATCACCTAAGCTGCCTTCTGGCTTTTTACTGAAAAGTGTTTTTTCATTTTTGCCAACCACCGCATTCATCTGAGTGTCGAGGGCGTTCTTATAAGGCGCAATGAGGTTTACAAAGGAAGTATCTGCTGCAATATGGTTTTTTTTATCTTCAAAGTGATAAGCACTCCATTCAACTTTTGTAGTATGATAGGTCGTGCATGAGAACAAAAAAAACAAAAGTAAAAAGTAATATCGTCTATTCATTTTATTGAAAATTGAAAGGCAAATATCTTCTTATTTTTGGTTCAGGCAAGAAAAGAAAAACTGTTTATTATCATTCTATTTTATAAGATTGGTAAGTATTTATTGAGATTATTGCCTAAATCTAACACAAAATGATGTTTTAGATTTCAAATGACTAAATCTGAATTTTCAGGCAATTGATTTGTTGGCTATTTAATATTCTAAATAAAACAAGTAGAAATTAATATTGTGTTTAATACTGCAATAAACGATAGCTCATCCTCTATCTATAGCTACATCGGATCGACCTGTTTGTATTAATGCTCGTTATTTTGTATAAAGCTCTATCGGAGCGAGCTCAAACCCCTATTGTTATTAATTATGCTATCGATTGAAGAATTTGAATAAATATTTTAATTTTAATAAAATTGAAACTTTTCAAATAAATCAAGAAATTCTACATTAAAAAACGCGCTACAGAAAGTACTTATCGATAGCGTTAAATAAAGTATCATATCTAAATTCTACAAACATTTTGGGGCTTATTACTATAAAATTTTCAAGTGTAGTGAAAAATTATATTCATTCCAAATAATTAAACGATTGAATGCCCTGGTAATATTATGCGGTAAATAAATTTAAACCATGCTTCATCTTTATTAATTTAAAGATAAAGATGCATTGTCAGTTTTTTATATTTCCGCACATCAAATACTGAATAACCCCGAAATGCACTAATTACTATAAATTGTTATATTCTTTTCAATCGGGTCCGCTGATTTTCATTAAATTCGCACTTCAAAATAAAATTTGTATTTCTATGTTTGATAATCTCAATAGTAAGCTTGATCGGGCCTTTAAAGTATTAAAAGGGCAAGGAAGAATTACAGAAATAAATGTAGCAGAAACGGTTAAAGAAATCCGTCGCGCTTTGTTGGATGCCGATGTAAACTATAAAATCGCAAAAGAATTCACCGATAAGGTAAAAATAGAGGCATTAGGTCAGAATGTACTTACTTCAGTTTCTCCAGGGCAACTTATGGTGAAAATTGTACAGGACGAGTTGACGACCTTAATGGGCGGTCAAGCTAGAGATATCAACTTGAAGGGAAACCCTACCGTGATATTAATGAGTGGTTTGCAAGGAAGCGGAAAAACTACGTTTTCTGGAAAATTAGCCAAATTGTTAAAGGAAAAAAGAGGCAAGAATCCTCTTTTGGTTGCCTGCGATATATACCGTCCGGCAGCGATAGACCAGCTTAAAATTTTAGGTGAGCAAATTGGTATTAAAGTTTATGCGGAGCCAGAGAATAAAGATGCTGTTAAAATTGCTTTAAATGCCTTAAAAGAAGCTAAATTAAATGGCGTTCATGATGTTGTTATCATCGATACCGCCGGCCGATTGGCCGTGGATGAGCAGATGATGGATGAAATTGCCAAAATAAAAGCCGCTGTTAACCCCAACGAAATTTTGTTTGTGGTTGACTCCATGACCGGCCAGGATGCCGTAAATACAGCCAAAGCCTTTAATGAGCGTTTGAATTTTGATGGGGTGATTCTAACAAAGTTGGATGGTGACACTCGCGGTGGTGCTGCTATTTCAATTATGAGTGTGGTGCAAAAGCCCATCAAATATGTGGGTACCGGCGAAAAGTTGGATGCTATTGATGTTTTCTATCCCGATCGTATGGCCTCCCGTATATTAGGCATGGGCGATATTGTGAGTTTGGTAGAAAAAGCACAGGAAAACTTTGACAAAGACGAAGCCTCGCGTTTGGCAAAGAAAATTAGTAAAAATGAATTCAATTTTGATGACTTTCTTACCCAACTTGGACAGATCAAAAAGATGGGAAATATCAAAGATTTAATGGGCATGATACCAGGTGTAGGAAAGGCGATTAAAGATATTGACATCGATGAGAATTCATTTAAAGGCATTGAAGCTATTATAACTAGCATGACGCCGCAGGAGCGTCAAAATCCGGATTCCTTTACTGGATCCCGACGACTCCGAGTTGCCAAAGGAAGTGGAACTTCTATTCAAGAGGTGAACGACTTAATAAAACAATTTGAAGAGATGCGAAAAATGATGAAAACCATGAACAAATTTCAAGGTATGGGGAGAAGTCTTAAAAACATGCCTATGTTCAAATAAACTTTTGTTACTATTGTCATTTTAATTGAATTAAGCATAGTCTAGAATAACTAAAAAAACTATCGTCATGACTGAAAAAGAGATTTTAAAGGCCCTAATGAATGTTGAAGATCCTGATTTAAAAAAGGATATTGTCACGCTAGGAATGGTTCGAAATGTGGTGGTTGAAGGAAAAAATGTCTCTTTCACTATTGTGTTAACAACACCAGCATGTCCCATGAAGGAAATGATACAAAGGGCTAGTGAAAATGCAGTGAAGTTTTTTGTAGATAAGGAAGCGATTGTGAATATTACTATGAGCAGTGAAGTTACATCTCTTCGCGATAAGAACAAAGTGTTGCCCGGAGTGAAAAATATTATTGCAGTGGCTTCTGGTAAAGGTGGTGTTGGAAAATCTACTGTATCTGTGAACCTGGCGATTGGTCTTGCGCAATTAGGCGCGAAGGTCGGATTGTTAGATGGCGATATTTACGGTCCTTCTATTCCACTTATGTTGGGCTTGGAAGATGAAAAGCCATTACTAGAAGATTTCAATGGACGTAATTTTATGGTTCCAATTGAAAAATATGGAATAAAAATTCTTTCAATAGGATTTTTGGTTGAGAAGAAACAAGCTATCGTTTGGCGTGGGCCCATGGTTTCAAGTGCTATTAACCAGTTTGTAAATGATGTGAAATGGGGTGAGTTGGATTATTTGATTATTGATTTACCTCCAGGAACAGGGGATGTTCATATCACCATTGCGCAAACGGCCAATGTAAGCGGCGTGGTAATGGTGACAACACCACAAGAGGTGAGCTTAAACGACTGTAGAAAGGCTGTTAATATGTTTGCCATGCAAGGAATAAACATTCCAATTTTAGGTGTTGTAGAAAATATGGCCTATTTTACTCCAACAGAACTTCCAGATAACAAATATTATTTGTTTGGAAAAGATGGAGGTAAAAAGATTGCCGAAGAGTTTAATTTAAATTTCCTAGGTGAGATTCCCATCTATCAAAGTATTCAAGAAGGTGGCGATTCTGGCCTTCCAGCAGCACTTAGCCAAGGCCCCGGATCAGATGCATTTCATCAAATTTCCCAACGCGTAGCACAACAAGTGGCAATGATGAATTCTAAAAGCAACACTGAGGTGTCTGCTTAACACGTGGTAAAACGTAATTAAAATCAAAAAGCGCAAGATATTGCACTTTTTTTAACCAATATCCGTTGTCTTTATTATAATTAATAGCTTCCATTTCGATGCATAATTAAATGGCGGTAGCCATAATACTTGATTGGCAACTCACATTTATGCATTGTAAACTAGCCCTAGTATTCCATTTTATGCGTTATTTTCGTTATAATTGTAATCGGTTCAAATATTCCGAAAGCCTATAATTTCATGCCCATCGACCAACAGGAAATAGAAGCCTATAGTAATTTGGAAGTCATTGCAAAGCAAGTGGTAGAAGGCTTTATTACAGGGTTACATAAGAGTCCATTTCATGGTTTTAGTGTTGAGTTCGCTGAACATCGACTTTATAATACGGGTGAAAGTACGCGTTATATCGATTGGAAATTATATGGTCGTACCGATAAGCTTTTTGTAAAGCGTTTTGAAGAAGAAACGAATCTTCGATGCCAAATTCTCATTGACAATTCTTCTTCGATGTATTTTCCAGAAGGACTGAATAATAAAATGAAATTTTCGGTTTATTCTGCCGCAGCTTTAGTTCATTTATTAAAGAAACAGCGTGATGCATTTGGTATGACGATTTTTAATGATGAAGTGCGATTTCATGCCGAAGCGCGCAGTAGTATTGTGCAGCAAAAGTTATTATGGCATCAGCTTGAGTTGTTGCTAAATAAGCCAAAACAAAGTGAAAAAACCAATGTAGCCTCTACCTTACATGAAATTGCAGAAAGTGTTCATAAACGAAGTTTGATTGTAATATTCAGCGATATGATGAGTAGTATGGATGATTCAGAGAATATCTTCAATGCATTACAGCATCTTAAATACAATAAACATGAAGTGCTTTTGTTTCATGTAACGGATAAGAACAAGGAGTTGGATTTTGATTTTGAAAGTCGGCCTTATGAATTTATTGATATGGAAACAGGCCAGCATGTTAAAGTTCATAGCAATGCGGTGAAAGAGGCCTATCAGAAGGCTGTTATCGACTATACTGTTGCACTTCAAAATAAATGCGCACAATATAAAATTGACTTTATTGATGCAGACATATCACGTGGTTTTAATCAGATACTAACGGCGTATTTGGTGAAACGTGAGAAGATGATTAAATAATTGTTATAAATGGTGCTTGTTATTAAGGAGTTACTTAAATAATTCACCGTGGCCATTAAGAAATTCATTTATTCCCATTCTTTTTTTGCCTTCGATTTGTACTTCTAGAAAGTGGATATAGCCATTGATAACTGCCACTTTAAGTGCATTTTTCTCTTTAATAAAAGTGCCTGGAATATTATTGTGAACTATAGCTTCCTTTGATGCCATATAAATTTTAAAAACTCTGCCATCAATTAATGTAAATGCCGAAGGGTAGGGGCTTAAGCCTCTTATTTTGTTATATACCAAATCAATATCTTGATTGAAATCCAGTTTGCAATCGGGCTTATAGATTTTTGGAGCATAGCGTAAGCTTTTGTAATGTGGTTGTGGCAACTCTGGGAAATCACCTTCATTAATGGCATTTAACGTCTTTAGCATGAGGTCTGCACCAATTTTCTTCATTCTATCGTGAAGTGAACCTGCTGTTTCATCATCATCTATTGTGATAGTTTCATTGAAAATAATGTTGCCTGTGTCTATTTCTTGTTTCAAAAAGAAAGTTGTCAGCCCTGTTTCTTTTTCTCCGTTAATGATGGCCCAATTAATTGGTGCGGCGCCTCTATATTGTGGCAATAATGAGCTGTGCAGATTTACAGTTCCTAGTCGAGGTAATTGCCACACAAGCTCTGGTAGCATTCGGAAAGCTATTACCACACCAAGGTCAGGTTGCAATTGGATCAAGGCTTGAATAAAAGCAGGGTCTTTTAATTTTTCGGGTTGTAATACTTTCAATCCATGCAGTAGTGCATATTCTTTTACAGGTGAATATTGCATTTTTAATCCTCTACCAGCAGGTTTATCAGCTCCAGTTACTACCGCCACAATGTTGTATCCAGCCTCATGAATTTTCTTCAACGAAGCCACCGCAAACTCGGGATTGCCCATAAATAAGATACGCATGCGATTAAGGTTTATTAAAGATTTTATTGTTCGGTTACACTAATGTAGTATTGAATATTGCGAAACTAGAAAAGCTAATTTGATATTGCTCAGAAAGCTAACTTTTAACCTTTGAAAGATGTAATTATAAAAATTAAAGCAATGCTTTGATAATTGTTTCAACATTCATTCCTTCTGCTTCGGCTTTGTAATTTTTTATAATTCGGTGACGAAGTACATTATATGCTACTGCCTGAACATCTTCGATATCTGGAGAATATTTTCCACGCAATAATGCATGGCATTTAGCTCCTAAAATTAAATACTGACTTGCACGTGGCCCAGCACCATAGCTTACATATTTGCGAGAAATTTCATTTGCAAACTCACTTACGTTTCGCGTTTTATTTACCACCCGAACGGCATATTCTATAACATTATCAGGAACTGTAACCTTACGCACCAATGCCTGATAGGCAATAATATCATCGGCAGTCAATATTTTTTTGAGCGATACTTCACGATCTACCGTTGTGTTTTTTACTACCTGTACCTCTTCCGCAAAAGTTGGATAGTCGAGGACTATATTAAACATGAAACGGTCGAGTTGCGCCTCTGGCAAGGGATATGTTCCTTCTTGTTCAATTGGGTTTTGTGTAGCTAAAACAAAAAATGGATTTGGCAGTATATATTGTTTTCCGCTTACTGTTACTGTTCTTTCTTGCATCGCTTCGAGCAATGCTGCCTGTGTTTTTGGAGGTGTTCGATTTATTTCATCGGCTAATACAATATTTGCGAATAAAGCGCCTTTGATGAATTTGAAATTTCTGTTTTCATCTAAAATCTCACTTCCTACAATGTCACCAGGCATTAGGTCTGGTGTAAATTGAATTCGGTTGTAATTAAGATCCAGAACTTTAGAGATTGTTTGTACCAACAAAGTTTTTGCTAAACCGGGTACGCCAACCAAAAGGCAATGTCCATTGCAAAAAATAGCGGTTAATACCGCTTCAACCACAGCGGTCTGACCTACAATGATTTTCGAGGTTTCTTCTTGAAGTATTTTAAATTTTATCGCGAGTTCTTGCGCGCGTTCAACGTCGTTCATGGTTTAATTAATAATATTCAAACAATCTTTATAGTTGTCTCTTACGTTATAATAGGTTTTGTTTTTTTCTTTGGTAACCCATTTCTTTAAAACTTCAAACTGTTTGGCTTCAAGTGCTTGCGTTTGAATTTTTTGATAGTCATCCTTCATATTCATCACATGCGGTGGCGATTCGCTTTTTAAATATATAATTTGAAAAACTATCGAGCCATCTTCCATATTCATCTGAATAGGTTCGGTTATTTGTCCAGGCTTAAGTTTTGCGATGGTTTCATAGGTTTCTTTATCGAGTTGACTAACAGGCAATTTTGTGCTTCCTGTGTTCCTATCAAGATAATATCCGCCATTGAAACTAGATCTTTCATCGTCGCTGTGTTTTTTACAAGCATCTTCAAATTTAATGCTATCCTTTA
The DNA here is from genome assembly GCA_903850915.1 of uncultured Bacteroidota bacterium. GTDB lineage: Bacteria > Bacteroidota > Bacteroidia > UKL13-3 > UKL13-3 > CAINMV01. The sequence continues at coordinate 183,105 of CAINMV010000029.1, read as the reverse complement.
GGATTCTACTCCGCAAGCTGTCAATAAAATGACGTGCATCGGAATAATCAGCAGCAGTCATAACCGGACGAATTAGTATATGACGAACTTTTACGTGATCACCTTTACGGTAGATTAATTGTAAAATATGATATCCATATTCGGTTTCGATAATAGGCGAAATGGTATCCGTTTTTAATTTGAATGCCATTGCCTCAAATGCAGGAACCATTACTCCACGTCCAAATTCATCCATTTCACCGCCATTACGAGCACTTCCTTTATCATCGCTGTATAGCACTGCCATTGTACGAAAAGAAGTGCCAGCAATAATTTGGCTACGTATATCTGCTATTTTCTCATATGCTAATCGTTTTTCTTCTAGTGTTACCTTTGGCTTGCGCTGAAGCTGTGCAACTTCAATTTCTGCATCGAAATTTGGCAGACTGTCTTTGGGGAATTTGTTGAAATAGGCAGCAACTTCGTTCGGGGAAATTTTCAGTCCACCCACTAGTTTTTCTTTTTGCTGTTCTATAAGTAACTCATCACGAATTTTGTCTCGGTTTTCGTTTTTCAGTTGGGCTGTTGTTTTTCCAATTTGAAGCTCCATCTTTTTTTCACTTCCATACATAGAAATGAAATAACCAACTCTTTTGTTTAATTCGGCCTCTACACGATCTTCTTGAACAGGCAAACTATCGAGGTCGGCTCGCATTAGCATAAACTTGCGAACCAAGAGTTGATTAAAAACATCACATTTTGACAATGCATCATTAATATTCGAGGCTTGTTTCTTCTGCTGTTCCATTTCTAAGTCAATTTCAGAGTGCAAAAGGATTTTATTTCCAACTACGGCAGCAATTTCATCTACAATTACAGGTTGGGCTAATCCGGAAATAGAAAACAAAACAAGGATTGTAATACAAAGATATATTTTAGTGATGGTTTTCAATGGTGCTTAGTTTATTTTAATATCGTTAGTGTTCAAGGCCTCTTCCATCATTTTCCGTTCTAGCTCTTCCATTAGTTTTACCTTTCTATTGTTTAAAATAGTGGCCTTTATAGTTGCGCTAACAAAGGGTAATTCTGAAATACTGTTTTTAATTTTAAAATCTAAAATCTTTACAAAGTAAATATAATTATCGTCAAAAACTTCAATGTACTTATTGTTTTGTATAAATTGTTCTTGATCGTAGGTTTTTATAGGTACTTCCTTTAGTAGGTCATTAAACTCTAACCAAACTGAACTTTTAAAAAAGTAATTCGTTGCATTTTTCTGGCAAAAGTCAATAAATGCGAAGTTGTTGTCGATATTTGGGCTCTGCATCACACTTCGAATAAGGTTATTATCGACTCGCTTTTTATCATATTTTACGTAGTTAAGGCGTAATATGTTACTTTTCTGCTCGAAATTGTTTTTATTGGCATTATAGAATTCTTGAATTTCTTTCTCAGACACTGTTGTATCTAGTCTCTGTCGAACAAGCTCTTTTTCATATAAATAAATGATTAAGCTGTTCCGATATTCATCCAACTGATGTTGAACATCTTTTTGTTCGTCAGTTAGATTGTCGTTTGCTTTTTTTAATAAAAGCTGTTGCTTAATCCAATTATTAATATACTCGGTTATGAGCGAGGTGCTGTCTTGATTGTTTTTGTCTTTTGTATTTAATAATTCAAGATCACTTTCATAAAGCTGTGTGTCGTATACTTTAGCAATGACTCTGCCTTTGGTATCTTTTTTACCGAATGGATTAAGGCGTTTCGCTTGCTTACATTCAGCAAAAACAAAGAGCAACAATATTACCACGGATGGCAACACCCATCTCATGCATGCATTGCTGCGATTTTGTGTCATTATTTAATAATCGATTTTAGCACTTCATCATTAACGCGTATTGGATATTTCTCGCGAAGTTCAAGTAGCCATTGTTTTTCAAGAAAACTTTGATATTCTGATGTGTATGTTCCCCTAGCCTCACTTAATTGCTTCGGTTGCGATGCTAAAACGCCATTAACAATTGCAAATTTTGTATCAGATAAATTTTGTGTGCCTTTAATCCATTTTAATGAATCCATCACAGAACTTTCACCACGTTCAAATTTGCCTTTTTTAACCACAACATTTAAAGGTTTTAATTGGTTTAGTGTATTTGTTATACTATCAGGTGAAATGCCCTTGTTTGCCATCTTCATCGCCTTTTTTGCAATAGCTTTATCTGCGCAAGTATATAATATTACATCAATTCTTTCTTTCCATAAATGTTCAGCTTTGTGGCTTTCAAAAAATTTCTGAAGTCCAAGGGTATCACTCACAGCCTTACTCCAAACTTTTTTATCGGTAAGGTCGAACAACAAAATCCCATCACGGTATTCTTTATAAATATTTTTAAAATCGAAGTTAGTTTCTGTTAAGTTGTTTTCGGCATATTCATAAACGCTATTATTTACAAAGTCTTTGTACATGCCTGTAATGATAGCTGGAATACTGCTTTTACGTTGTTGCGTTTGATACGACATAATATAAGCACCAAAGTCAGCTTGTGTGTATCCTTTGCTTCCAAGCACAAACATGGATTGTTTTTCCATTAATGGTAATTTAGCACTATCAATTTTCCACGACGTAGTGTAAATTGTGGTATCAACATATTTCATAAAATCCGCTAAGCTAGATCCGTTTTCATTAAAGTTGTTAGCCACTTTAATACTATCAATAATCACAGCTTTGTTCAAGTCACTTCTCCCATCACGTTGAATTTTTTGATACAAACTCTCTTTCATCTCTTCAAAAGTACTTGTTGCTTTAACTTCTAATCGTTTTACAATATGCCAACCGAATTCAGTTTTAAAGGGAGCAGAATAATCATTGTCTTGATTTAAGCTGAAGGCAGCATTTTTTATTTCTTCAGGATAACGGCTAGTGCTTGAAACCCAATTTAGTAAACCACCACTTTGGTTGGTGTAAGGGTCCTCGCTATATTGTTTGCAAAGCTCATCCCATTTTTCACCTGATTTCAATTTAGCATAAATGGCAAGGATTCTCGCACGAGAAGTAGTGGAATCATTGTCTGTTGAAATACGTTCTCTGTTAGGGTCATTAATATTTACCATAATATGGGCAATTTTCACCTCTCCACGAGCTGCTCTTCTATCGGTTACTTTTATTAAATGATATCCAAATTGTGTGCGAATAGGCAATGAAACATCCCCGATTTTTGTATTGTAAGCGCCGCTTTCAAAGGAATAAATCATGTTGAAAGCAGTGAAATAGCCTAAATTTCCCAAATTACGTTGTGCCGATGGGTCGTCGCTGAAGTTGTAAGCAGCGCTATCAAAACTCATCGCGCCTTTCATTATTTTCTCACGAATATCCATTACCTTTTTATAAGCAGCCAGGGTGTCTTTCGGCATATCGTTAAGTCCGCAGTTTATTAGAATATGCGAAGCCTTAATTTCAAACTGCATTCTCTGATATGATTCTCTTACTAATAAATCGGTAACTTTTTTACTAGTTAAATACGGCTGTGCCAATTGTTTACGATAGCCTTCTAACTCTTGTTTGAAAGCATCAATAGTATCCATACCTAGATCTTCAGCAGCCTTAACCTTTAGCTTGAAGTTTTCATATAACTCTAAATATTCGCGTACCGAAATATCGTCATAGCTGATGGTATGGTTGTTTTTTTGATATACACGTAAGAATTCTTCTTTGGATACCGGTGTAGAACCATAAGTGAAAATTGTTTGTGCTTGAGCACTTAAGGAATAAATACAAAAGATAAGCAGACTAAGCTTTTTCATAGACAATGGATATTTTTTTAAAAGGCGAAAATAGTACATAATATTGAATTTTTTATGGGCTAAAACATTCAAAAGGTGTTAAAATGTGGTGTTTTTAATTGCTTTTTTGATATCATAAGGCATCACCTAATCCTTAAGGCTCAAGGTTTAACATCTTTACTTTTGAATTTAAAAGGATTTAGTGCTAAAAATATTTAAGGTTTCCCTTTCCCTGACAAATCAACGTCCTAAAAGGCTTATTGTCATTTTTTAGTTTAAAGCCAAGTTGTTCTCCCGCCATTATGTCTATAAATAAACTTTTCCACGATATTTGTGTAACAAAAATGGATATAAATGTATGTGTTTATCCTAAATTTGAACTTTTACATAACTCAATCGATTAATTAAATAATAGTTAGCAAAAAATAATATGGATGCAAAATTTTCGCCCCGCGTGCGCGAGGTAATGAGCTTAGCGAAGGAGGAGGCTGTTCGCATGGGAAACAGTCAAATTGGACCTGAACATTTTGTGATGGGTTTATTGCGAGAAGGTCAAGGCTCGGCCATTCGCACGTTACGTTCTTTGGACGTAAATTTAACACAGTTGAAGCGTACAATCGAAGAAAATGCCAGGAACTACGCAGGTAATGGCATTTCTAATGTAAATAATATTCCCTTAAACAAGGCCGCAGAAAAGGCTTTAAAGGTAACTTATCTTGAGGCACGCTCCTATGCTGCAGATGTAATAGGAACGGATCACCTAATGCTTGCTATTTTGCGTGACGAATTTAATACTGCTTCACAAATTCTATCGCAATTTAATGTGGACTATAATCGTTTTAAAGAGGAGCTCGAGAATCCAAGTTCGGGTGAAATACGCGATGAATTGCCACCTCTTGGTGGTGATGACGATGACATGCCGCCGCCTCGTGAAGAGCGCCGTAATATTGATTCAGGTAAAGCCGGTGCAACGAAATCAAAAACGCCAGTACTAGATAATTTTGGAAGAGACCTTACCAAATTAGCCGAAGATGGAAAACTTGACCCCATTGTTGGAAGAGAAAAAGAAATCGAACGTGTATCTCAGATTCTTTCACGTAGAAAGAAAAATAATCCAGTTTTAATTGGAGAACCCGGAGTTGGTAAAACCGCCATTGCCGAAGGTCTCGCACTTCGCATCATTCAAAAAAAGGTGTCGCGTACATTGTTTAATAAACGAATTGTAATGCTCGACCTAGCCTCTTTGGTGGCGGGCACAAAATACCGTGGTCAATTTGAGGAACGTATGAAAGCTGTGATGCAAGAGCTTGAAAAAAGTCCTGACGTAATTGTATTCATCGACGAAATACATACCTTGGTTGGGGCAGGTGGAGCAAGTGGGTCGCTTGATGCTTCCAACATGTTTAAACCTGCGTTGGCACGTGGTGAGATTCAATGCATAGGAGCCACAACATTAAATGAATATCGTCAATATATCGAGAAAGATGGAGCCTTAGAGCGACGCTTTCAACAGGTGATAATAAACGCGGCATCACCTTCAGAAAGCATCGAGATACTTCATAATATAAAAGATAAATACGAAGAACACCACAACGTAACATATACTGATGCTGCTATTGAAGCCTGCGTCAATTTAAGTGTTCGATATTTAACCGATCGTCATTTGCCAGATAAAGCAATTGATGTGTTGGACGAAGTTGGAGCTCGAGTGCATATCACGAATATTCATGTTCCTCAAAATATTATCGATCTCGAAAAGCAAGTAGAAGATATTAAGGTTGAAAAGAATAAAGTGGTTAAAAGTCAACGTTATGAAGAGGCTGCTCAATTACGTGATCGTGAAAAAAATATGATTGAGCAATTGGAGATTGCTAAGCGTGATTGGGAGGAAGAAACAAAAGCCAATAGATATAAAGTAACGGAAGAAGAGGTGGCTGATGTAATGGCAATGATGACTGGCATTCCTGTAAAAAGAATTTCTCAGGGAGAAGGAACAAAGCTTCTTACTATGGCCGAAGACATGAAACTTAAAGTGATAGGACAAGAGGATGCCGTAAAGAAATTAGCCAAAGCCATACAGCGTAATCGAGCAGGTTTAAAGGACCCGAATAAACCTATAGGGTCGTTTATTTTCTTAGGTCCAACAGGAGTTGGTAAAACGGAAATGAGCAAGGTATTAAGTGAGTATCTTTTCGATAGCAAAGATGCTTTGATTCGAATAGATATGAGCGAGTATATGGAGAAATTTGCGGTAAGCCGACTGGTGGGTGCGCCTCCAGGATATATTGGATACGAAGAAGGAGGTCAGTTAACAGAAAAGGTTCGTCGTAAACCATATGCAGTTATATTATTGGATGAAATAGAGAAAGCCCATCCAGAGGTTTTTAATATATTATTGCAAGTGCTGGACGAAGGTTTTTTAACAGATAGCCTAGGTCGTAAAATCGACTTCAGAAATACAATAATTATAATGACGAGCAATATCGGTTCTCGCCAAATTAAAGATTTTGGACAAGGTGTTGGATTTTCTACACAAACAAGGAAAGAAAATTCAGACAAAGACACAAAATCAATAATTGAAAATGCTCTTAAGAAATTTTTTAGTCCGGAGTTCCTAAATCGCGTTGATGATGTTATTGTATTCAAATCGTTAGAGAAAGAAAGCATAGTTAAAATCCTTGATTTGTCAATTGAGAAAATGTTATCGCGTATCGAAAAATTAGGTATAAAACTAAAGCTTTCGGATGCTGCAAAAGATTTTTTAGGTACTAAAGGATTTGATCCTGAATTTGGCGCAAGGCCACTCGGACGGGCAATTCAGAAATACTTGGAAGATCCTATAGCAGAAGAGATTTTAAAATCAGGTACCAACGAAGGCGACGTAATTGAGGTGGATTGTGAAGAAGGGGCAGAGGAGCTGAAACTCAAAATTAAAAAAGCACGTAAAAAGAAAGAAGACGTCGGTGAAATATAAGATTATTTCTCTTTCAATTAAACAAAAAAAGCCAACCTATTTATGTTGGCTTTTTTTGTTTAATGAATGATCGTAATTAAATTGTGAACCATCGTCAGTCGTTTTAAGAAGTCGGTTAAATTTGATTTAGATTAATAAGTAATAATATTGAATTTAATTTTGCTATTTATTAATAATTTCGTGACCTGAAAAAAAATATGGCAAAAGTATTTGTAACTGGACCCGATGGCTTGCTTGGAAGCAATGTTGTAAGAGAATTAATAAATAGAGGTCATGAAGTGATTGCTATGGTTATGAAAGGTCGAGTACCTATCACCCTGCAAGGTTTACCATTGGAAATAGTATACGGAGATATTACTTTAAAAGAGGATATCATATTATTGTCGAAAGGATGTGAATATTTCATCCATATTGCGGCAATAACAGACATGTGGCCATCTTTAGGTGCGCATTATTTTAAGGTGAATGTAGAAGGTACAAAAAATGCTATTGATGCCGCAATTGCCAATCAAGTAAAACGTTTTATCCATGTTGGCAGTGCTAGTTCTTTTGGCTTCGGTACATTAGAAAAGCCTGGCGATGAAAAAGCGAGGTATAAGTCGGCTCATTATAAACTTGATTATTTAGAAAGCAAGAAGATTGGCCAAGATGCTGTTCTTGATGCAGTTAAAAATAGAAATTTGCCAGCTATTGTCGTTTGTCCAACGTTTATGATAGGACCATACGATACTAAGCCAAGTTCGGGCGCAATGGTTATCGCCATTGCCAAGAAAAAGCTTCCAGCAAATACACGTGGTGGTAAAAATTGGGTAGCCGCTAAGGATGTTGCATTTGGGATTTGCAATGCCTTAAATAAAGGCAGAATCGGAGAATCCTATATTCTAGGAGGAGAAAATATGTCCTTCAAAATTGCTGTATCGCGCATTGCAAAGGCACTGGGTCAAAAGGACTATCCTCAAATTGAAATGCCCAATCCAATCATTAAAAGTTTAGGTTGGATAAGTGAAAAAATAGCGTTGATAAATGGTAAAATCCCTAAGCTTTCCTATCCAATGGCTTTAATTGCGTGTGATGGACATTATTTTAGTCCTGCAAAAGCAATAGAAGAATTAGAACTGCCGCAAACACCAATTGAAGAAGCCGTTTTAGAGCTTAAACAATGGTTTAACGAAAACGGTTATTTGTAAAGTTTATTAATTTTCTTTTGACTGCGTAATAGCGCAAATTCAAAAAGCCGAGGAAGGTAACGCACAAGTAGAAAAAAAATCTTACCGGGAAGACCTATTACGGTTTGCTTTTTTCTTGAGCTTATATTTCTAGCAATTTTAGATGCGACTTCATCAATAGTTTTAACAAGCAATCCTTTCCGTGCAGCGAGAGGCACTGGCTTGCCATCAGGACCAATGGCTGTTTTGCCGATTTCAAGTTGGGTTATACCTACATATACCAAGCCAACATGAATTTTGCTAATAGCTTGTTCAGCACGCAAGGCTTGTGCAAAAGCGGTTAACGACATTTTAGCTGCGCTATATACAGAAAGTAAAGGCAAACCGCGTAATCCAGCCAAACTAGAGGTAAATACAATACTGCCTTTAGTTTCAATAATATGAGGCAAGGCCATCTGCGAAAGTACTATTGGAGCTATGGCATTAACTTTATAAATTGTTGATATAGTTTCAGGAGATAGGTCAGCAATTTTCCCACGCATTCCAGCGCCTGCGTTGTTAACCAAAATGTCAATGCGGCCAAAGCGATTTAATGTAGTTTGAATGAGTCGTTTGCAATCTTCTTCCAATGTTACATCACCAGCAATGGAGAATATTTCATATCCCAAATTCTTAAGCTCCGTCTCGGTTTCCAAAAGTTTTTGTTGGTTTCTTCCATTCAAAACCACCTTGGCATGCTGCTTTCCTAAAAGTAGGGCCAACGACTTCCCAATCCCCATTGAGGATCCGGTAATAATTACGACTTTTTCTTGGAAGTAGGTGCTCATATAAATTTCATTTCTTTACTATGATAAACAGAGAAATAATCGTTGGTTAAAGCTAAAATTAAATGCGTAGCGAATGCTACAAAAATACTTCCAGTAGAAATGGTAATAAGGCAAAGTAATAAACCATAAGGAAAAGTACCGATGGTTTCATTCAAACCTTTGGCAATATGGGTAGCAGAATAAAAAGATAGGTTTATTGCCACTGCAGGCCAAAAGCCAAAAGAGTCATTGCAAACTACGAGCAAAAGGCCGCGATACATGAATTCGTAGGACAGCAGGTAGGCGGCCCAAGAAAGCGAGTTGATAATAATTCGCTTTGCGTTCCATTCAGGGATTCGCATTTGCGGATACATATTTAAGTTGAATGGATTTTTTGAAACAAAGAAGTTAATCACAAAAATCAAAGTACCAATTATAGCAATATAAAGTAACGATTCGCTGAAGTTTTTAAGTCCGAATCCAAGACTTGCCAAAGTATAGTCAGAAATAGACAATAAAATTATACCAGGTATAAAACCCATAAAAAGAGCACCGGTTAGCTTTTGAAAAACCACAAACTTTATCCAAGCGTCATCACCTTGGTACCTATTAAAGAAAAGTGCCTTTATTTTCTCGCTCATGGCCAAAAACCAGTAGGTGGCAAACCCAATTGAAATTGAAAGTATCGTAATAAAGGCATTTGTGTTTGCCGGATTCCAGTCGTAAAAGTGAGACATTATTTTTGCGTTAAGATTTCTTTAAAATTCGCGCAAAGATATCCTTTTCGTTAAAAGTGTAAGCCTAAATATGATGATTTTACCTTAAAAAACTAAGCCAATACCTAGGTGTACAGTAAAATGTACAGCAGTTAAGAAAGGCTCAATTTCAAAAAATCTATCGTTATAGTTCCCGAAATTAAAATATTTTATTTACCTTCGCACCCCTTTAAAAAGGATACACTTATAATTAGTATTTAATATTTATGCCATCAATCCAACAATTAGTGCGCAAAGGCCGCGAGCAGCTTACATTTAAGAGTAAATCTCCTGCCTTAGTTGATTGCCCGCAACGCCGCGGAGTATGTACTCGTGTTTACACCACAACGCCGAAAAAACCAAACTCAGCTTTACGCAAGGTTGCCCGTGTTCGTTTAACCAACGGAAGAGAGGTGAATGCATACATAGGCGGAGAGGGTCATAACCTTCAAGAACACTCCATTGTATTGGTTCGTGGCGGAAGGGTAAAAGATCTTCCAGGAGTACGTTATCACATCGTTCGTGGTGCCTTAGATACTGCAGGTGTTGACAAGCGCAAGCAAAGCCGAAGTAAATACGGTGCAAAACGCCCTAAACCGGGCGCAGTTGCTGCTCCAACAAAGAAAAAATAATCACACGTAAGTTTGCTGGTGATTTCAATATTTATATTTAATAAGTAAATCAAGTCCTTTGTAAAGCTGAAGAAAAGTAAGCGAGAAGGCATTCATTCATGAGAAAGTCAAAACCCAAAAAACGTATTTTATTGCCGGATCCAGTTTATAACGATCCAATGGTTACCCGTTTCGTAAACATGTTAATGTGGAGCGGTAAAAAAACACTAGCATTTAATATTTTCTATGAGTCTTTAGCGATTGTAGAAAAGAAAACATCTGAGCGTGGTATCGACGTTTGGAAAAAAGCATTAGGTAATGTTATGCCAAGTGTGGAAGTTAAAAGTCGCCGAGTAGGTGGAGCCAACTTCCAAATCCCTATCGAAGTTCGTCCTGATCGCAAAATTGCATTAGGTATTAAATGGATGTTAGGATATGCTCGTAATCGTAATGAAAAATCGATGGCAGAGAAATTAGCCAACGAAATCATAGCAGCAAGCAAAGGTGAAGGTGCATCTGTTAAGAAAAGAGATGACACACATCGTATGGCTGAGGCAAATAAAGCGTTCTCTCACTTTAAATTCTAATTTAAGCATTAATTCGTTTTTGTAATCTTATCCATATAGATTGCGAATTCAAAGAAATGCGGATCATTACAAATAAATATTAAAAATAGTGACTCTATTGTAATTGCTATACAGCATTGCATCAAGGTCCATATCAAAAAATGTCAATCGACTTACAATACACAAGAAATATAGGTATTGCCGCACATATCGATGCTGGTAAGACTACAACCACAGAACGTATCCTTTACTATACCGGTGTAAATCATAAAATCGGAGAGGTACATGATGGAGCAGCAACTATGGACTGGATGGTTCAAGAGCAAGAACGAGGTATAACAATTACTTCAGCAGCTACGACATGTTTCTGGAAATATAGAGGTAACGATTATAAATTAAACATCATTGATACACCTGGCCACGTGGATTTTACCGTGGAGGTAAATCGCTCGCTTCGTGTATTGGATGGATTGGTATTCTTATTTTCGGCTGTTGATGGTGTTGAGCCTCAATCAGAAACTAATTGGCGCCTAGCAAATAACTATAATGTAACGCGTTTAGGTTTTGTAAACAAAATGGACCGTGCCGGTGCCGATTTCTTAAACGTAGTTAAGCAAGTTCGTAGCATTTTAGGTGGTAACGCTGTTCCATTGCAATTGCCTATCGGTGCAGAAGATAACTTTACAGGTGTAGTTGATTTGATCAACTTCCGTGGTATGGTTTGGAATGAAGAAGATAAAGGGATGACCTATAAAGTTGTTCCTATTCCTCCAGATATGATGGAAGAGGCTTTAGAGTGGAGAGAGAAAATGTTAGAAGCTGTTTCTGAATTTGATGATAAAATTATGGAGAAGTTCTTCGAAGCTCCAGAAACTATTACTGAAGCAGAAGTATTGGCCGCATTGCGTAGAGCTTGTATCGCAAACAAAATTGTTCCAATGCTATGTGGAACCGCCTTTAAAAATAAAGGTGTTCAAACAATGTTGGATTTGGTGATGGAATTAATGCCTTCTCCATTGGATAAAGAAAATATCGTAGGTACAAATCCTGATACTGGCGAAGAAGTAATTCGTCGTCCAGATCCAAAAGAACCATTCACTGCCTTAGCATTTAAAATTGCTACCGATCCATTTGTAGGCCGTTTGGCGTTCTTTCGTGCTTATTCTGGCCGTTTGGATGCAGGTTCTTATGTGTTAAATACACGAAGCGGAAACAAAGAACGTATTTCACGTATCTTTCAAATGCACGCTAACAAACAAAATGCCATTGATTATATCGAAGCAGGTGATATTGGAGCAGCAGTAGGTTTTAAATCAATCAAAACAGGAGATACTCTTTGTGATGAAAAAAATCCAATTATTTTGGAAGCAATGAATTTCCCAGAGCCGGTAATCGGATTGGCGATTGAACCAAAAACGCAAGCCGACATAGATAAATTAGGAGTTGCACTTGGTAAATTGGCAGAGGAAGATCCTACATTCAAAGTTAAAACTGATGAAGAGACAGGACAAACCGTAATTTCAGGAATGGGTGAGTTACACTTAGAAATTATTGTTGACCGTTTACGTCGTGAATTTAAAGTAGAGTGTAATCAAGGAGCTCCTCAAGTTGCTTATAAAGAAACGATTACTTCAACAGTAAATCACCGTGAATTATATAAAAAACAATCAGGTGGTCGTGGTAAGTTTGCTGATATCACCGTGGAAATTATGCCAGGTGATCCAAACAAACCAGGTTTGGAGTTTGTTAATGAAATCGTAGGTGGATCAATTCCTCGTGAATACATCCCTTCTGTAGAAAAAGGTTTTGCAGCGGCCATGTCCAATGGAGTATTGGCCGGATATCCTGTAGATTCATTAAAAGTTCGTCTATATGATGGTAGCTATCACGCAGTCGATTCAGATTCTTTATCGTTCGAATTAGCAGCTCGTATTGCTTACCGTGAGGCTTGTCGTAAAGCTGATCCAGTTTTATTGGAGCCTATCATGAAAATTGAAGTTTTAACTCCTGAAGAAAACATGGGAGACGTTATGGGTGACCTTAATCGTCGTCGTGGACAATTAGAAGGTGTAGATACGAAAGCAGGTTCACAAGTTATTAAAGCGAAAGTTCCATTAAGCGAAATGTTTGGATACGTTACACAATTGCGTACAATCACATCTGGCCGTGCCTCTTCTACTATGGAATTTAGTCACTACTCAGAAGTACCACGAAGTCAAGCTGAAGCAATTTTAGCTAAACTAAAAGGTAACAAAGCAAATTAAATCAATTCCCAGGTCTTAGAACCTGGGATATAAAAAATACCGGGAGGTTACGAATTACTTAAAGTAGTCAATTTCCGGTTGTATTTTAAAGGTAAATAAATAAATCCAAATCAAATGGCCATCAGTCAAAAAATCAGAATCAAATTAAAGTCCTACGATTACAACCTAGTTGATAAATCGGCAGACAAAATCGTTAAAACGGTTAAGAGTACAGGTGCTGTAGTTAGCGGTCCTATTCCGTTACCTACCGACAAAAAAATCTATACCGTATTACGCTCGCCACACGTTAACAAAAAAGCACGTGAGCAATTTCAATTATGCAGCTACAAACGCTTAATGGATATTTATAGCAGCACAAGCAAAACGGTTGATGCACTTATGAAGTTAGAATTGCCTAGTGGTGTTGATGTGGAAATTAAAGTATTAAACTAAGATTAGTATATACGATTTCTTCGTTACTATTCTTGTTTTCTTTCTCTCAAAATAAGTTAACAGCGTTTAAGTATGGGTTTCGCTGCCTAACTTACCGATAAGTACCCCCAGCATAAGGTTACCTATGTCGGATATTAAAACCTAATACTATTAATTACATTTTAAAATTTTTAAATTATGCCAGGAATTATTGGAACTAAAGTTGGAATGACAACTATCTACAATGAAGCAGGTAAAGCATTACCGTGCACTATCATTCAAGCCGGACCGTGTGTTATTTCACAGGTTCGTACAAAAGAGAACGATGGATACGAAGCTATCCAATTGGCTTTTGGAGAGAAGAAAGTTAAAAACACAACCAAAGCAATGGTTGGACATTTTGCTAAAGCAAACACAACACCAAAACGTAAAATTGTAGAATTCAGAACAGAAGAAAAATTCAATGCTGGAGATACAATTTCAGTCGATATTTTTGCTGAAGGAGATTTTGTTGATGTTACTGGTACTTCAAAAGGTAAAGGATTTCAAGGTGTTATAAAACGTCACGGATTTGGTGGTGTTGGAGGCACAACCCACGGTCAACATGATCGTTTGCGTGCGCCAGGATCATTAGGTGCATCATCAGAACCAGCTCGTGTAATGCGTGGAATGCGCATGGCAGGTCGTACTGGTGGTGATCGTATCAAAAAAATAAACTTGGAGATTCTTAAAATCAATACAGAACACAATTTAATCGTTATTAAGGGAGCAATTCCAGGACACAAAGGAAGTTTTGTAATCATAGAAAAATAAAATTTCAAGTTGTTGAATTATTAAAAAAGCCCAATCTAAAGATTGGGCTTTTTTAATGCTCTATTTTAATATAGCTAAACAAAATTACTGCCTGCATCAAATTATACATTTTTGTTTTTCTTTCTTGCAATCTTTTGCATTAGCTCTTTAATTAATGCATGTTTAATAAAAGTACGATTTTGGAATTATAATAAATAGCAAGTTTCAGTTTGTTATATTTCATTATTTTCGCCAATAAAATAAACCCATGATACCTAATTTTGAGAACCTAACTGTTTTGCAAGTTGAACAACTATTTGATGGTCCAGCCTTAGTGGCATTGCTTATAGCCGGTGCCGATGGCCATGTCGAAAAGGTTGAAATTGATCGCGCTTTGGAAGTAGTTCATGTGAAAACATTCAGTGAATATTCGGATTTAAAGGAGTTTTATAAAGAATTAGAGCCCGATTTTAGTCGTCGTTTCAATCACCTGTTGTCGATATTACCAATTGCTAAGAAGGAGAGAAATGAAGCTATCGTGGCTCGTTTAATCAAGTTAAATGACGTGATTTTCTTGCTTCCTTATAACTTTAGTTTGCATTATTATCGTAGTATGAAAAACTATGCTATTCACATCGCTAATGCTGCAGGTGGTATTGGAGGATTGTTTAAAATAAGTGATGACGAAAATCAGTTTTTACATCTCGAAATGTTAAAAGAGCCTACACATCATACAGAATAAAGGTATTATACCTATAACAAGGTTAACCTCCACCTATTTGTGAATATTTATTACGAATACCCAATGTAAAATAGATAAACTTTAATCTATATTTGCGAAGTATTTAAAGAAAAACCGGCAAAATACTTCATTAAAGCCACTTTTTATTGCGTTTAAACCATAAAATAATAACCCAAACTTAGTCCGCATATGACCAAATATTTCGTAATAATTTTAATCTTTGCCTCAATAACATATAGCTTTACTTTTCTTCGCCGTCAGCAAAGAAGAGAGCGCGAGTTGCTCTTGGATCTAAAGTCTTTTTATGATCTAAAAATTAATTCACTAGATGGCAAAGAAATTTTATTTAGCCAATTTAAAGGCAAAAAAGTACTATGTGTAAATGTGGCTTCGCATTGTGGACATACCCCACAATACGCCAATCTGGAGAAACTAGCCCAAGAATATAAATCAAAATTAGTTATCATCGGTTTTCCATGCAATCAGTTTGCAATGCAAGAATCTGGTTCTCCGCAAGAGATACAAGAGTTTTGTACCAAAAACTACGGTGTTACTTTTCAACTTACTGAGAAGATTAAAGTAAAAGGTAATGAGCAACATAATGTGTATGAGTGGTTAACGCATAAGGCGGTAAATGGGAAAATTGATAGTGAAGTAAAATGGAATTTTCAGAAATATTTGATTAACGAAAATGGTGAACTTGTGCAGTACTTTTCACCAAAGACCGATCCAATGGATTCTGCAATTATTGCCGCGATAAACAATTAACCATTCGCGTTTGATGATAGTTTATAAATTTCGCACTAAAATATAGAGATAAAATTGCCATGCTGAGTACCGAGATCATTTATAAAATTATTTTAATCCTCGCTGTTTTTACAGTAACGTTAGTCGTTGCGCTTTATTCTACTTTTGCTGAGCGAAAGGTTGCTGCTGTTTTGCAAGACCGTTATGGTCCTAATCGCGCCGGGCCATTGGGGATGTTCCAACCCTTTGCTGATGGTGTAAAAATGTTCACTAAAGAAGAGTTTATTCCAGGCAATGCGGATAAACAACTTTTTATTCTAGGCCCATCTATAGCTATGCTTACGTGTTTAATGACCGGAGCCGTAATCCCTTGGGGTGGCGATCTAACAATTGGAGATTACATTTTTAAATTACAAGTTACGGATATTAATATTGGTATTTTATATTTATTAGGTGTTGTTTCTGTTGGTGTCTACGGCATTATGATTGGAGGTTGGGCATCAAATAATAAATACTCTTTGTTGGGCGCTTTGCGTGCCTCCTCACAAATGATAAGCTATGAAATAGCAATGGGACTTGCCTTAATTGCTTTGGTGATGATGACAGGTTCGCTTAGCCTCGGCGAGATTGTTCGCCAGCAGGATGAAGGCTTGGCCAATATAGTTTATCAGCCATTAGGGTTTCTAATCTTTTTAGTTTGTGCCTTTGCAGAAACTAATCGTGCTCCATTTGACTTGCCTGAAACTGAAAGCGAACTTGTAGGAGGATATCACACTGAATTTTCTTCAATGAAACTTGGTTTTTATCTGTTTTCTGAATATATTAATATGTTCATTTCTTCAGCACTAATTGCAACGTTGTATTTTGGAGGATATAACTTCCCTTTTCAACATAGTCTTGGTATAGAAGGCAATGCTTTATCAATAGTTCAAACTGTTGTGTTTTTCGGTAAGATTTTCTTCTTTATTTTCTTCTATATGTGGGTTCGTTGGACTATACCTCGTTTTCGCTACGATCAGTTAATGAAGCTTGGATGGAAAACACTAATCCCATTAGCGATTTTGAATTTGTTTATTACCGGAATCGTTATTGGCTTTAAAAATGGATTTTTCAACTAATAAATCCACATAAATATTCATAAGTTTAAAATCGTAATTCTTAACTCAATTGCAACTCACCAACAGAAGTAAACAAGTAGCCGACACGAAAATGACGTGGATGGAACGTATTTATTTGCCTGGAATAATCAAAGGGATGATTATTACGTTTAGTCATATTTTCAAAAAGAAGCCTACTATTCAATATCCAGAAGTTCAACGTCCGATAGCGCCTGTTTATCGAGGTCAGCATGTTTTAAAACGTGATGATGCGGGTGCAGAACGTTGTACCGCTTGCGGTTTATGTGCCGTTGCTTGTCCGGCTGAAGCGATTACCATGGTGGCTGAAGAACGCAAACAAGGTGAAGAAAAGCTTTATCGTGAAGAGAAATTTGCAGCAACCTATGAAATAAATATGTTGCGCTGTATCTTCTGCGGTCTATGCGAAGAAGCGTGTCCGAAAGAAGCTATATTCCTTACAGATAGAATTGTACCAACGACTTATTTAAGAGAAGATTACATTTATGGCAAAGATAGGTTGGTGGAGAAAATGGATCATCGTGTCGATGTTAGTAAACGGCAGACTAATAACCTAGCAGATTTTAAAAATAATTCATCGAAGGCTCACAATAAAACAATATAATTTAGTGCAGAATGTTAAGTAGTACTTTAAAAATGAAATTCAACTTCGACAATAGGCTACTCAAAGTATTAATTTAAATTTGGGATAACCACTCACTAGCAACTGATTAAATCATGATAACCCAATATCTTTTTTACTTCCTCACCTTCACTGCCATTTTTTGCGCATTGCTTGTGGTGTTTAGTAAAAATCCAATTTATAGTGCACTCTACCTGATTGTCACTTTTTTTGCAACCGCAGGGCACTATTTCCTTTTAAATGCTCAGTTTCTTGGTGCCGTGCATGTTATTGTATACGCAGGGGCAATTATGGTGCTATTTATTTATGTGATTATGATGCTAAATCTAAATAAGGAAGTAGAACCACATAAAAGCAATATCATAAAAATTGCTGCTACCGTATGTGGAGGCATTTTAGGTTTGGTATTAATTGCCGCTTTACGTGAAACGGAATTAGGAGAAATAACGGAGTACAGTAATAATGGAATTGGATTGATTGAAAAGCTAGGCAATGTTTTATTTGGAGCCTATATGGTTCCATTCGAAATTTCGACCGTTTTGTTTTTGTCGGCAATGGTAGGTGCCGTATTTTTAAGTAAAAAGAATATTCATTAACACGTATGGAAATAATAAAAGGAGTTCCGCTAACAAGTTATATACTGCTTTGCTCAATGCTTTTCAGTATTGGGGTGCTTGGCGTTTTATACCGTCGCAACGCTTTGGTTATTTTTATGTGTATTGAGTTGATGCTCAATTCGGTAAATTTATTGCTTGTTGCATTCTCAAGATATTATAGCGATAGCAACGCTCAAGTATTTGTGTTTTTTATTATGGCAGTAGCAGCTGCAGAGGTAAGTGTGGGATTGGCAATTCTGATGATGATTTATCGCAATACCAAAACTACAGATATTGACGCTTTAAATAAACTTAAATTTTAGTATTCGCTCAGCGAATACTTCATCATAAAAAAATAAGATGGAACAATTTATCCCTTTAATTCCCCTGATGCCCTTAATCGGTTTTGCTGTATTGGGATTAGCAGGAAATAATATATCGAAGCTAATGGCTGCAATCATAGGTTGCACGGCAATTGCAGTTTCTTTTGTTTTTTCACTCCTTGTGTTTAATGCTCAATTGGGAACAGAGGAAAGCGTCACGGTAACAATGTTTAACTGGTTTGAAGCAGGATCATTTAAAGTTGAGTTGGCGTTTTTAGTTGATCACCTTACCTCAATTTTTTTACTTATAGTAACTGGTGTTGGATTGTTAATTCATATCTATAGTTCAGGATACATGCATGATGATATAGCACATAATCGATTTTTCACGTATTTAAACCTATTTATCTTTTTTATGTTGTTACTTGTAATGGGTAATAACTATCTTGTTATGTTTATTGGATGGGAAGGAGTAGGGTTATGTTCTTACCTTCTCATTGGTTTTTGGCATAAAGTGGATGCTTATAACAAAGCAGCGAACAAGGCCTTTATCATGAATCGTATCGGTGATTTAGGTTTATTGCTGGGAATATTTTTGCTTTATACCAAATTTGGCACTTTAAACTTTATCGATATCAAATCACATCTAGCTGAAATTCAAGTTGGAGATCCTACTATAGTAGTGGCTACCTTATTGCTTTTTATTGGTGCAATGGGAAAAAGTGCTCAAATTCCGCTTCATACTTGGTTGCCTGATGCTATGGCGGGTCCAACTCCCGTTTCTGCGCTCATCCATGCTGCTACAATGGTTACAGCGGGTATATATATGGTGGTGAGAAGTAATTTTATTTATAGCCTTGCGCCTTTTACGCTCGAATTTATTGCCATTATTGGTTTGATTACCGCTTTTGTAGCTGCCACAATTGCCTTGTTTCAAAACGACATAAAGAAAGTTCTAGCCTATTCAACGCTTAGTCAACTTGGATATATGTTTTTGGCACTTGGTGTCGGAGCGTATAGCTCAGGCGTTTTTCATGTGATGACCCATGCTTTTTTTAAGGCATTATTATTCTTAGGTGCAGGTTCTGTTATTCATGCTATGAGTGGAGAGCAAGATCTGTTAAAAATGGGTGGTCTTCGTAAAAAAATCCCACTTACCTTCATCACTTTTTTAATCGGTGTTTTGGCCATTTCCGGCTTCCCTTTCACATCTGGTTTTGTATCGAAAGATGAGATATTAATGAGTGTTTTTTATCATAATAAATTGTATTTTTATATCGCTGCTGCGGTTGCTGTTATAACTGCATTTTATATGATGCGGCTTTTAATGCTTGCTTTTTTCGGAACATTTAGAGGAACTCACGAGCAAGAGCATCACCTTCATGAGTCACCAGCTTCAATGACAATGCCATTAGTTGTTTTAGCAATACTTAGTATGCTGGGTGGATTGGTTCAATTGCCTCATATTTATGGTGGGAAGCCTATATTTGAAGAGTTTCTAAATTCAATCGCACCAACATTAAAGCATGAAGATGCGAGCTTAGCTATGAAAGAATGGCTAATGCTCGGTGTTACTTGCTTAGGGCTTGTTGTTGTTTATTTTCTAACCAAAAAATTCTATGCGGATGATAAATTTGAAGGAGTTTATACTGGATTTAAAAAGACGCTAGCAAACAATTATTATTTCGACGAAATCTACAATACACTTTTTACCAAGCCATTAAATTTTATTAGTCAATATTATAATGCATTCGACCGACTTGTTATTGACGGTGGCGTGGATGGCATTGGAAAGTTGGTAAACTGGGGAGGTGACAAATTGCGTTACTTGCAAACAGGATACACTGGCTTTTATTTATTTGCTATGGTATTAAGTATTGCTGCATTTTTAATTATTAGCCTGTTTAACTTATTATAAGAAGAAGATAGAAATGTTTCCATTACTCCTTTTATTCCTACCTTTTGTTTCGGCATTATTGCTTATTGCAATGCCTGGTAAACAAAGTAAGTATATTGCTTTTGCAAGTTCTATACTAAGTTTAGTTGCCATACTGGTGTCGCTAAATACCTTGCGTCTCGATAGCTTGAGTAGCACATTGGCATTTAATCATCCTTGGTTGTCGTCATTAGGAAGTAGCCTAAGCTTTAAAATTGATGGCATCGCCATGGTATTGTTATTGCTTACCAATATCTTATTTCCTTTAATCGTTTTTTCTACGTTCGATCGTGAAGTTTCTAAACCTAAAGGCTATTTCGCGTTAATTTTGTTTATGCAGTCTGCGCTATTGGGCGTATTTATGGCTGCCGATGGGTTGGTGTTCTATATTTTTTGGGAGCTAGCGTTAATACCAATATATTTTATTTGTTTGGTTTGGGGTGGCGATGGTCGCCAACGCATCACATTTAAGTTTTTTATTTATACACTTTTGGGTAGTTTGTTTATGCTGGTTGCGCTTATTTTTCTTTATCAGCATGCGCCAAACCATTCTTTTGCACTTCAGGATTTATATATGGCAGGTGAGGGTATGACCTTTATACAACAATCCTGGGTGTTCTGGTTTTTGTTTTTGGCGTTTGCCATAAAAATGCCAATATTCCCTTTTCATACCTGGCAACCAGATACCTATACCAATGCACCAACACAAGGAACAATGTTGCTGTCAGGCATCATGCTTAAAATGGGTACCTTTGGATTAATTCGTTGGTTGCTTCCAATGGTTCCGGATGCTGTTTCTACTTATTCTACATCGGTAATAATTCTTTCTCTGATAAGTGTAGTATATGCTTCAGCAATTGCCATTGTTCAGGTTAATTTTAAGCGATTAATTGCCTATTCATCTATTGCTCATGTTGGACTAATCTGCGCCGGTATTTTTGCCTATAAAGAGGAAAGCATACAAGGAGCTTTAGTTCAAATGTTTGCACATGGTATAAATGTAGTTGGATTGTTCTTCATTTGCGATATTCTACAACGAAATACAGGCACGGATACAATTACTGAATTAGGCGGGATTCGTAGCATCAACAGTAAATTTGCCTTTTGGTATTTGATAATTTTGTTGGGTAGTGTGGCACTGCCATTAACGAATGGTTTTGTAGGAGAGTTTTTGTTACTTAATGGTATCTTTCAATATAACGCCTGGTTTGCTGCAATAGGTGGGCTAACCATTATTTTAGGGGCTGTATACATGTTGCGAAGTTATCAAGCTATTATGCTCGGTGAAACCAAATCAAAAACAAAAGCATTTTCTGCTTTGTCAAAATCAGAATCCTTACTGCTCGGAATTGTGGCAATTATAATTGTAGTGTGTGGCGTTTTCCCTAAGTTGATTCTTGATTTATCGGCGCTAGAGGTGAAAACAATGATGAATGCACTATGGAATTCTAAACTTTAACGGAATACGAACGTTATACGATTACACTCAAAATGAACGAAATAATAATAGTAGCAAGTTTAGGGATATTAACGCTTCTGGCTGAAATATTCAATTTCAAAAAGCTTATTCTTCCCTTAGTAGTTGCCGGTTTGGCAGCCAACATAGTCGTTGGCATTATGGAGTTTGATCTCGCGTCGTATTATAATGATGCTGACACCCTACGGATGATTGAATCTGATTTGTATGCTAAATGCTTCATGATGCTGCTTTCGATAATTGCACTAGTTTGGGTGCTTGTGAATTATAATTTCTTCTCGGATGAAACCAATCAAACAGACCATTTGGCATTAATTTTATTTGCCATTGTTGGAGGCTTCTGTATGGTTGCTTATACTAACTTTGTGATGTTGTTTTTAGGAATCGAAATTTTATCTATTCCAATGTACGTTTTGGCTGGAAGCAACAAAAGGAGCTTGCGAAGCAACGAGGCAACCTTAAAATACTTTTTGATGGGGTCATTTGCAACAGGCATTTTACTTTTCGGAATCACGCTTATTTATGGGTCTATAGGTTCTTTTTATGTATATGATGTTCGCATGAAAACTGCTTCGGTGGACTTTACTATAACTCCAATGTTTACAATCGGTGTTGTAATGCTTATCGCAGCCATGGCCTTTAAAGTTTCATCTGCTCCTTTCCATTTTTGGGCACCTGATGTTTATAGCGGCTCTCCAACGTCAGTAACCTCATTTATGGCTACTTTTGTTAAAACGGCCGCGATAGCCGCTTTTATGCGTTTGTTCATCACAGCATTTCCAACCGCAATTGAATCCTATAAAAACGTATTCTTTATCTTAATTATAGCTTCATTGTTTATAGGCAATATCATAGCTGTATTTCAAACCAATGCAAAACGACTTTTAGCATATTCAAGTATTTCTCATGTCGGTTTCATGCTTTTAGCATTATTATGCCTTTCGGAAGCAACAAGTTTAAAGTCATTGTTTTTTTATACCACAGCTTATTCTTTCACAACATTAGCCGCCTTTTTAGTGCTAAAAATTGTTTCTGAAAATGCTTCAGGTGACGATGATATTAGCGTATTTAATGGCTTGGCACAGCGAAATCCGTTGTTGGCTGGAACAATGACCATTGCTTTATTGTCGATGGCTGGTATTCCTCCATTAAGTGGATTCTTTGCCAAGTATAATATGCTCTTTATGGCATTAAATCACGGATATCTATGGTTGGTAATCATTGCTATTTTAGCATCTCTAGTGGGTGTTTATTATTACTTTAAAATAATAATAGCCATGTTTACGCGAAATTCAACTGATTCAACAGCAATTCCTCTTTCGTTACTTCAAAAGAGCTTGTTGGTGTTGTTAATGCTAATAATCATTACGATCGGTTGGAATGGTTGGGTTTTTAATTTAATTTAAATTAATTTCTTTCTGCCAATTATCATTTAAGCACTTTCGAACTAATATTTCGAGGGCACTTTTTTATAATCCATCCAGCTCAAATCAATTCGTTGACAATTCGCAATTGCCGACTAACGGTTTATTCTAGTTTCGAATAAAAAATCTTGAAACACTTAATTTTATTAGGCCGTAAGTGTAAAAAGACCAATTAATTAGACAAGCAAACTAACAGCTGTTAGAAACTAAAAATAAATATTTTTAGAATGTTATGCAATAAAATCGATCAAAATTAGTTATCATTGTATTCAAATTTAAAATATTGTTTAAATAATGAGAAATTTACTTTCTACAACTGCTTTGCTCTTTACTTCATTTGGATTATTTGCGCAAACCACTTTAACACGTTCAACCAACGGTTTAATTTCTGGCGATTCTTACACCATACGTGAAATCGAATTTGTTACGCCAGGTTCTGACGGGTTAAATCAGATTTGGGATTATTCTAAAATTAACTATTCTGATAAAAATCCGGTTAGTGAGATTAAATCTAACGACAACTTGCAGTTATCGGGTCTTGGTGATCATAATTTAACCTTAAATGAAGGAGGTTACAACTTCTTTTTAAATACCACTGACTCTAAAATAGAGGAAATGGGATATATCAATAAAGAGAAGAACATGAATTTGGTTTACTCTAATCCCGTCTTGAAAATGAAGTATCCATTTGCCTATGGAGATCAATTCACTGATCCATTTACAGCAGTGGCTTATTTTAACGAAAACTACCGCATTGATTTCAGTGGTGAAAACAAAGTAACTGCTGATGCTACAGGTACTTTAATATTGCCAGATATGGTAATTAAAGATGCTCTTCGTGTTAAAACTCAGAAAACGGGTATTCAAGTTAACCCATGTGGATCAGTAAAAATAAACATTTCTAAATATGCATGGTATGCCACAGGATATCGTTACCCGGTAATGATAATTACTATTGTAGAAAACAAGTTTTCAAATGGCAAGACAGAGATAATTCAAACTGCTTCAACCAATACAAGTCAATACAATAGTAATGTTTCAAATAGTTCTGTTGGCTCAAGCTTTAATGGTTCACTTAATGCTTCTGGAAAAAATGATGTGAGTGTTTCTCTTTTTCCTAATCCTTTCAGCGATAAAATTACATACAACTATTTTTTGCGCTCAAAACTACCCGTATCAATCACTTTATTTGACTTAGCTGGAAAATACAGCGAGCAAATTGTACAGAATGATATGCAATCGGAAGGTTTACATATTGGGTCATTAGAAAATGTAACAAGTAAATTACCTGCTGGTGTTTATTACCTTCGTTTTATCTTCGATCAACAAGTAGTGGTAAGCAAAGTTGTAAAATTACAAAACAATTAGTCAATCAATTTGTTTTTAAACTAACTCAAAATTACAAAAGCGGTTCAATTAGGTATAATCCCCTGATTGAACCGCTTTTTACTAATTCCTTTTTCAACATAAAATTATTTGTTTAGTTTGTTTAATAACTGTAAAGTATCATTAACAGCCATTTCGATAATTTAAGCAACATGAAAGTATAATCGATTTTTTGAAAAATCCTTTCGTATTATAACTTTAGTGTGAATACAAAACAATTTCAATAAGTCATTAGGGCTTTATAAAATCAATTACATTATCTTCGTTTTTCTAAGGATCAGAAATGTTAGTTCTTAAATCTGATTCTCGAGGTAAAAGTGACGCGATTTTTGAAAACTAACTCCTTTTTTAAAGAGGGACTTTCAGATATTATTAGCTTTTACTAACATTAATAAATACACATCAATTATCTATACTTGGATAAAACTGTAAGGTCATTAAATTGCATTATACATATTACTTCGTGTGAACGTTTTAATGAGTTGAGAATTACTTTAGTTGATTTACGTGAAAAAAATCCTGAGATTCCGATTGTGGTTATTGACGACAATTCTTATTCTGTAAGCCAAGCCGAAGCCCTAAAGAATAATTTTTCTATTGAGGTTATTCAAAATCAGACTAAAAAAGGTGTTTTAAGAAATAGAAATGATTTGTTAAATAATTATTTCCCTTCCCGATTTTCCATAAATTTGGATGACGATGCAAATTTCATAACACCAAACTTCACGGATTTGATCGAGGAATATTTCAATAAATATCCTGAAGTTGGGCTACTCGCATTTAATATATTTTGGAGCGAAAATTACTTTAATGATATCCCAAAGTCATGCGCAAATGTTAGCTATGTTAAAGGATTTGTAGGGTGCGGTTGTGCTTGTAGAAAGGAGGCATAGGAATTGATTCCGGACTATCCAATATGGTATGGCTTTTATGGTGAGGAGGATTTTGCATCCTTGCATCTTTTCATTAATGGGAAGAAAACATTATTTACTCCGGATATTGTCGTCCATCATAGGGTTAATTTAAAGCACCGAAGACTAAAGGAAGATAACTTTAGACGGAGATATATGTCTTTAAGAACAGGTTGGTATAATATATTTATGTTCTATCCCATGGATAAAGCATTTTGTTATTTCTTTTCGAGCATTAAACATCAATTGTTTAAAGTTAAGAATAAAGATTTTAGCGTAATTCTGTCTGTCATTATCGCATTGTATGGTTTAATAATTAATATAGGTAAGATATTTAAACAAAGAACACCTATGAATAATTTTCAGTTAGAAGAATACAATGCGTTTAAAAACACCGTAATTTATGGTGAAATTTAAATTGGAAAAGTTCATCAACAACTAAAACGAATTTTCGGATTTTCAATTCTTTAATTCCATTGGTTTTTACTTTCAAATTATGCTAAATGAAAGGTCAAAGGTGGTTAAAAGTCATATTTTAATATTCGTAACTAAGGCTTTGAAATGTTAATTTTGTTGCAAAATATTATTCGATATGAGTCAGTTTAGCCACCTTGCAACAACATTAATTGGAAGCGAAATTGTTAAGTTAGGAAATGCAATTAGTCAGCGAATTGAGCAAGGAGAAAAAATTTACAACTACACGATAGGTGATTTTAATCCACTTATTTTCCCTATTCCACAAGAGCTTGAAGATTTAATTGTTGATGCCTATCGTAATCATCACACCAACTATCCCGCCGCCGATGGTATTTTGGAACTTAGAATGGCGGTATCCGATTTTATTAAGTTGCGCGAAGATCTCGACTATGGAGTGAACGAAATACAAATCGCATCTGGTGGCCGACCGCTAATTTATGCTTTGTTTAAAACCATCGTTGATGAAAAAGACAAAGTAATCTATGCTGTTCCAAGTTGGAATAATAATCACTATACACATCTTACCGGTGGCGAACACTGTGAAATTCAGTGTCATGTTGAAAATGATTTTATGCCTACAGCAAATGATATACGTAAAAACATAAAAGGGGCGTCTTTAATTTGCTTATGTACGCCACAGAATCCAACAGGTACAACTTTATGTAAAGATGTGTTAGAAGAGATTTGTGCTTTGATTATAGAAGAAAATGCATGTCGCGGGGAGAATGAAAAAAAGTTATATTTAATGTTCGACCAAATGTATTGGACTTTAACTTATGGTGATACAAAACACTTTAATCCGGTGACATTAATACCTGAAATGAAATATTACACCATCTTTATTGATGGTATCTCAAAAGCTTTCTGTGCTACTGGAGTGCGTGTGGGGTGGGCCATGGGACCAGCTTCAGTAATAGCAAAAATGAAGTCGTTTTTAAGTCATATTGGAGCCTGGGCTCCAATGGCTGAGCAGAAAGCTGTTGCCTCATATTTGCCGATGAATAATGCCATTGATACGTTTCTTTTTAATTACAAGGCGGAAGTCGAATTTCGCCTGGTTAAACTTTATCAGGGTTTTATAACTTTAAAGTCCAAAGGGTATCCCGTTGAAGCTATTTCCCCCAAAGCGGCTATTTACTTAACAATTAAGGTTGAATTGCGTGGTAAAAAAACGATTGATGGTCGTGAATTAAAGACACAAGAAGATACCACATCTTATCTATTATCTGAGGCCAAATTAGCAGTAGTTCCCTTTGCTGCATTCGGTGGTGATGCCGAAAATCCTTGGTACCGCATTAGTGTAGGGACATGTAAAAAAGAGGAAATCAATGAAATGTTTGCTATGCTAGAGGTCGCACTAGCCAAGTTGAGTTAAATATGTTGACCAGGTTATTTTTTTTAATTTATTTCGAATGTTTTGTATTTAAATCATCGTCTAAGTTTTAAATAACATTTTTGTTTCATGAGAAAATCACTTTTTTTAGCTTATTTCTTATTGTTAAATTCATTATTTGTTAAAGCACAATTGAGTCCGGCGATACTTTCGTGGATGCAGAATACTAAGAACATCACTGGCCGTCATTATGTTTCAGGTAACTCTACTCCAATTAACGATGCGGTATTAGTAAATATTCAGTCGGTGAAATACTCTGCTAGCTTTGTATATGTTGCAACTAATGGAATTCCAGCGTATCCTACAGGTCCGTTTTTGGATGGTAACACTTCGTTTGCTACCAGTCAGAATGCCATTTTTAAAATGCCTTTAAACCCAACCAAAAATACGGGAACTCCTACTAATACAAATGGAGGCAATATCGGGATCTTTATTAACGGTGTAGCGTTATTTGATTATCGCGATGCAGTTTCATGGCAGAATTCCACGAGTTCTTTAAAAGGTGGGCCATTCGGAGGAATGGGCGACCAAGTTTGGAATCGAGATGCAGTGGTAGCCGAACGTATTGGTTTTGATTGCTCAAAAGGTCACCCAGCTATGGGGAATTATCATCATCATCAAAATCCAAGTGCATTTAACTTAGATAAGTTGGTTATTTCTAATGTTTGTAATTTATATGCAGCTGATGGGCTTTATGTAATAGATAGCACCAAACATTCACCATTGATTGGTTATGCGTACGATGGTTTCCCAATTTATGGTGCTTATGCCTATAAAAATTTAGATGGAACAGGGGGTGTTGTTCGTATGAAGTCGAGTTTTAGTAAACGAAATATAACTACACGAACTACGTATTCAACAGGAGCTACAGTAACTGCTGGTCCAGCCGTAAGCAATACCTATCCTTTGGGCTACTTCAGGGAAGATTATGAGTATAATACCACATCTACATTAACACCAGACTATTTGGATGAACATAATGGCCGTTTCTGTGTTACTCCAGAATATCCCGCAGGAACGTACGCTTATTTTTGTACTGTTAACGAAAACTGGAATTCATCATATCCATATGCTGTTGGTCCTACATTTTATGGTGTTAAAACAGCTGCCAAGGTGCCTGCCATTGCGGAAACTGTGACAACTTACGTTCCACCTGCTAATGGAGTTAAATCATTAAAAAACCAAGCGTTTAACGTTTCTATCTTTCCTAATCCTGCTTCCGACATTATCGCGATTCAAGTAGGTGAATTAAATTCAGAAAATTGCTTTTTGAAATTGATGGATATCGCGGGAAAGGTAATTGATGAAGTAGTACTATACCAAGGCAGCACAATAGCATACTTTGATGCTAGGTCGCTTTATAATGGTGATTACTTGGTGGAAATTCAAACAAGTCAAGGTGTTACAACAAGAAAGGTAAGCGTTTTAAAAGACTAAAAACAAACTTTTATTTTCAGTTTTTAATACAAACAAAAAGCACCCAAATTTAAACATTTAGGGGCTTTTCGTTTGAAATTAACGTTGCATTAAAGATTAAAGCCAAGTCGCAAAAAAAGAATTTACCTCTTTTTTAAGATCCATATAAATTTTCCTAAAAATATCGATCTTGTCATGTAAAATCTCTTGGTCAGGGAATAAGCGGTGGTCAATGGCAATTGGAAATTCTTTCGCAAATTTCACGAGGTCATCTTGATGTAAGTTAAGTTCATGGTTAAGGATGTCTAATTGTTCCTTCTGGATTAAAAATTGATTTTGGAAATGTTCTATTTTTGATGGCATTTCATCTTTGTTGTTTTTAAGTGCCACTTCTGCTAATCGGTTGCTATAAACACTTAATTCATCGGCATAAAAATTAAGCTCAGCTTTCCATAGTTTATGTTCGAAATGCAATTCATCAATGTGGCGGGTTGTTTTATTTGAATTTGTCATGATATTTGTTGTTTAAAATCAAATACAAATTTCGGCCTTAGCTTTTAGCTGCACTATGATGAAAGTCAACTATTATTATGATTGATGCCTGTTTCTTATTGTAATTGATCGAAAACGTTTGTGTAACTTTACAGAAATAACCTAACGAATGATATTTACCACTAATCGATTTTAAATTAATGGAATTAAAAAAAGACCTTAAACTAGCTGTGCTTATTGATGCTGATAACGTGCCTTATGCTAATGTGAAAGAAATGTTTGAAGAGATCGCTAAATATGGCACCCCTACTTTTAAAAGGATATATGCCGATTGGACAAAGCCCACTGTCTCTGGATGGAAAAAGGTATTGTTAGAAAATGCTATTACTCCGATTCAACAATATAGTTATTCCACTGGGAAAAACGCATCCGATAGCGCGCTAATTATTGACGCCATGGATATATTGTACACAGGTAAGGTGGATGGGTTTTGTATTGTTTCGAGCGACAGTGATTTTACTCGCTTAGCAACCAGGCTGCGTGAGGCTGGAATGAAGGTGATAGGCATTGGTGAGAAGAAGACGTTAAATCCATTCATTACGGCATGCGATAAGTTTATTTATATTGAAATATTAAAACCTGAAATCGCAAGTTTAGCCGAGAATGATAGTAGAGAGGTTTCGAAGAAAACTCCGAATTCCGGTAATAAGCCATTAAGTAAAATTGACCCTGAAATAATAAAGTTATTTACCGATAGTATCTCTGACTTAGCGGATGAAAATGGATATGCCTTTCTAGGAGAGTTGGGTAATTTATTGTTGAAAAAGAAACCGGACTTTGACTCTAGAAATTACGGCTATTCTAAAATGCTTCCATTAATTAGAAGCATGAATAAATTCGAAATTGACGAACGCGATACGGGTAAAAATAATATTAAGCACATTTATATTCGCAAATTCGAATCAAATTCGATACTCCAATTTAAAACAAATTTAAAAGCTTTAAACAAAGTAAAACATCATACACGTTCTAAGAAATAGTAATTAATGAATAAATTATGTTTCTTCAGTTAAAGGCTCCTTAATTTTATCAAAAAACCCAACAAAATATTTTTACCTTCGCATATTATAATCTAATACATTATGGAAGTTAAAGATAGCAACGGAAATATACTAAATAACGGTGATTCAGTTCATTTAGTAAAAGACTTAAAAGTGAAAGGATCGTCAACGGTCCTTAAACGAGGTGTGAAGGTTAAAAGTATTCGTTTAACTGACGATCCTGCTGAAGTAGAATGCAAGATTGATGGTAGCATGATGGTACTAAAAACCGAATTTCTTAAGAAGGCATAATTATTTTGTCTGATATCGACTCACCTCAAGTCAATGCTATTTTTTGATCTTTATTGTATTTAAGTAACTCATTAGAAAACAGATACTTTAATACAATTTCTATTTCGTTTTTTTGAAATTTAAGCTGCCCTAAAAGTGAAGTTAACGTTGAAGGTTGCTTATGGACTATTTCATTAATGGCAAAATGAATCGCATTGAACTTTTCTTTGGGCAGGGTATCTTTAAAATAATTCAAACAAACATCACAAACGCCACAAGGCAAGGTCTTAATTTCATCAAAATAAATCAGGATTTTCTGGCTTCTGCAATTCTGAGTTTGATTTGCATATTCAAAAGCACTGTTTATTTTTACAACATCGTTTTGCTTTAATTGAACTTGCAATTTCTCATCAATTTCTAAGTGTTTTGAAGGAAGACGAGCCGTAAGAAAAATTATTTTCGGTGAATCGGTTTGCACCACATAGTCAGCGAATTTTAGTTGGTGCAATTGTTGCAGACATGCTATAACTTTTGCTTCAGTGCTATTGGGCGTTCTCGCTGCAATCTCTTTTTCATTGATGTTGATATAGTAGTCAAAAATTCCTCCATAACTGCGTACTATAGTTTTTATTATTGCATCATGAAATTGGTTTTTTAATTGATACTGATATAGTGTATTTGAATCGGCAAGTAACTGTAATTTTGAGGGTGAATAAAAGGATTGAGATGCCATCATAAGTTGGTTTTGTTCGAGCGTCTTTAATGCTGAATTCACCATCAATGGATTAAGTTGTGTGGCTTTGCAAAATGCGGCAAGTTCAAAGTCATAACTTTGGTCGAAACCACCTTCTAATGGAACATGCAAATAGTTGCTGATTAACTCGTAAACACGTCTTACTTCTGCTATTGGGGTATACTTTAATTCAAGTAAACTACGTGCATTCTTTTCGTCGGTTGGGTGGTGCAATACTACGCAAAACGACCGCTGTCCATCTCTACCTGCTCGTCCAGCCTCCTGATAGTAAGCTTCTAAAGATACAGGCATTTGATAATGAATTACAAAACGAACATCAGGTTTGTCAATTCCCATACCAAAGGCATTTGTACATACAATTACACGAATTTTGTTCTTAATCCAATCCTCTTGAATTTTATTCCGTTCTTTATTATTTAAACCAGCATGGTAATGAAAGCTATCAATTTTATTGTTTCTAAGCCAAGATGCTAGCTCTTGGGTTTGCCTGCGATTGTTGGCATAAATTAGTCCACTTCCTTTTATTTTATTACATATTTCAAGTACTTTATTGTATTTGTCATCTGTGCCACGAACAACGTATTGGAGATTTTTTCGTTCGAAGCTTTTTCTGAAAACTAAATTCTTTTTAAAGTTTAATTTCAGTTGAATGTCCTCAACCACAGCAGCTGTAGCAGAGGCGGTCAATGCTAAAATGGGGGCTTCTTTTATTATTTGTCTGATGTTGGCAATTAGCAGATATTCTGGTCGGAAATCATAGCCCCATTGTGAAACACAATGTGCTTCATCAACGGCAAGCAAATTCACGCTCATCTGCGCTATTTTGGACTGCGCATCTTCGTTTTGAAGTCGTTCTGGCGACAGATAAAGAAATTTATAGGCACCATTCACTGCATTATTAAAAGTAGTCTCAATCTCCCGCTTGCTCATGCCACTATAAATGGCAGCTGCAGGGATTTTCTTATTGCGAAGGTTCTCCACCTGGTCTTTCATCAACGCAATTAAAGGGCTAATTACTAAGCAAATCCCTTCCATGCAAATTGCTGGTACCTGAAAGCAAATAGATTTACCTCCACCAGTAGGAAGTAATGCGAGAACATCGTTCTTATTCAATGTCGCATTGATAATTTCTAATTGTAAATCACGGAATGCATCATGTCCCCAATATTGCTTGAGAATGTCGTTTGGTGAAAGCATATTGATCAAAGTGATTTGAAGATTGCTCTTCGTGTTCGTGAATTAATATTAGCCGAAAGCGAATTCAAACAATTGAATGCAATTAAATGCTACTTATTTCCAAAGCTTCTTAAACGAATTTTTGAAACTACACGCTTGGTATCCATACTGAAGTCGGCGTTCATAATCCAATCATAATAACTTGGCTCTTTTTCAAATACTTCTGTTACTACTTTGTCTTTGTGTTTTCCGAAAGCGAAAATTTCTTTGCCGTCCTTATTGAATTTAATTCTACCTGCTAAGTCAGCACTGTCGGACTGTCCACTAAATTCATGCAACTTTTCAATTGTGTTCTCTAGTTTATCAGAATATCTTGAGAGTTGAGCTTTTATTATCTCAAAAGTTGCTATAACATCTGCTTTCGCACTATGCGCATTTACTAGATCTTTATCGCAGTAAAATTTATATGCTGCAGTTAAGTTTCTAGGTTCCATAGAATGGAAGATTCTCATCGCATCGATAAATTTGCGTTTATCAGCTTCAAATTCAACTCCCACGCGAAGAAATTCTTCTACTAAAATAGGGAAGTCAAATTTATTGCTATTAAAACCAGCGAAGTCACAATTAGCAAAAGTTTCAGCCAATTCATCGGCTACATCTAAGAAGGTAGGGCAGTCCTTAACGTCTTCATCAGAGTAGCCATGCACAGCAGTTGCCTGCGGGTTTATTGGAATTTTTGGATTTAGCAAAAAACGTTTTTCTTCTGTGGTTTCATCAGGAAAAAGTTTAATGTAAAATAGTTCTACAATACGATCGGCACTAAGGCTGGTACCTGTCGTTTCCAAATCAAAAAATACTAATGGTCGGGTGATATTAATCCACATATTTTTATTCGTTGTTAAAGTTGTTTTGTGTCGGATTTTTTTATTCGAATGTGAAAGATAAAACTATAAATCGGGGATAAACGGCACTTAATTGTTGCGAATAAACGTACTTATCTTTCACTAACATGTTGTTTACTGCCTGAACTAAATTTATTTCAGGAGAGAATTTAAAATAGGGATAGTAAATATCCCAGCCAAAACCTAAGGAATAATTCAAGCCATTTGGTTTTAGTGCTACAATGGGTTCAGAAACGCTTCTGCGTGTGTTCTTTTGCGAAGAAAGGTCGTAGCTATACTGAAGCCCTCCTAACATATAAAAGCGCCAATTAACGTGCAAATCGCTCTTGTATTTCAACAAAATCGGTAAATTCATGTAGGTAGATTCCATTTTTGCACTTGTCGGTATTTTTGGATTGGTAAATACATAATCAATACTTCTATAGGCGAAAGATATGGTAAACATCACTCGCACATTAAATGATTTTCCCATGCGTAAATCGGTGAGTGCGCCCAAATGAAATCCTTGCAATCCACCGGTATAGCTGATGCTTTTTACGGTGTCGTTTCGAATAAATTCAGGGGTGTTAATTATTTTTAAATTACAAACGTCAGGACCGAATAAGTAACCAAAGTGGTATTTTTTGAGATCATATAAGTTCGCATTTATATATTGAGCTCTCATCTGTAATGAAAGCAATATAAAAATAAAAGCAGGTATTATTTTGTAGCGAAATAAATACTGCTTACACCGAAAGCCAATGGAGTGCATGTTGTGGTTTTAAAATTTTGTTGTTTTAATATTTGTACAAATGCTTCACCGTAAGGGAAATTTTTAGCGGAGTGGATAAGGTAACTGTAGGCGATTCCGTTGTTGCTAATTAAACGACCTATACGCGGAACTATTTTATCGGTGTACAAACGTACACATAATTTTTGCCACGTTGAAGATGGCTGTGAAGTTTCTAATATCACTAGGGCTCCTCCAGGTTTTAAAACACGATATATCTCTTTCAAACCAATGTCTAGGTTTTCGAAATTCCGTACGCCATATCCTATGGTTATTGCATCAAAATGGTCGTTTGCAAAGGGTAAAGCTTCACTACTCGCCGTAAGTAAAGTGATAATTAAATCAGATTTGGCTGCTTTTACCTTTGCTCTGCCCACCTCTAGCATTTTATTTGAAATGTCGATGCCTACTACTTCTGTTGGATTCAATGCTAAAGCAGCTAAAGCAAAATCGGCCGTTCCTGTAGCAATATCCAAAATTATCTTAGGGTTTGTTGGCTTAAGCATTTGAATTGCCTTTTTACGCCATCCTTTATCGATGCCAAAAGTCATAATACGATTTAGTAAATCATATTTTGGTGAAATACTATCGAACATTTGTTCTACTTGAACGCTTTTTGATTCTAAGGAACCTTCGTCAGGAAGTATGGGTTTTGCCATTAATTTTACGTTCGAATAGATTAATTTGTTTTTGAGTTTAATGCTGTTCTTTCTTTCCCAAACTCTAAGATTGCATCGATAAAGTCATACGGTTTGTAACCATTTAATGCGCATTGATGGAATATGCATGTTGCGGGCGTCATTCCTGGCAATGAATTAGCTTCGATGATAATTGTTTCTACGCGAAGTTCAGGATGATAATAAATACGAACAAAATTATCTATACGGCTATATCCTTCTATTTTTAAAACACGAGCAGCCTTCTCTATATCTTTTCGCATCCGATATGAGATTTCTTTTCTAATGGTTTCGTCAGAAGAAAATCTCGCTGGTGTAATATTTTGACCCTCACCGGCAAGGAATTTTTCTTCTAAACTAAGAATGCCGCTTTCGGCTAAACTTTCGCTTGTTTCAAAAATCTCATACTGGAGTATTTTTTCGTCATTATAATGGGTTAACAATCCAGTGGTTGTTTCCATAAACAAATCAGCACCTTTGGCATCAATTAACTCCTCTAACAGTATGTAATTTTTCTTCGGGAATTCTTCATTTTGCTTCAAATCTAATGCAAGCATTGCCTCTGCTGAAATAGTAATCTCGTTTCTAAATGCAGTTTCGCAATAGCATTTTAAAGAGTCTAGATCTTTTATTTTCTTCACCCCAGTGCTGCATCCATCATCCACAGGTTTGGCAATAATAGGAAAACCGAGATGTGTGATGGCTTTCTCCAATGCTTGGCTTGAATTTGACTGAAAAGCTTCTTTGGATAGGAGATAGTTTTTGGCAACCAGAATGCCGTTATCACGAAGCAAATTACTGGTGTTAAATTTGTTTATTGTAATTTTTGATGATTCGATGCTTGATCCATTAAATGGCAATCCTAATTCAATTAGGTGCTTTTGTACTTCTCCATCTTCACCTGGTCGGCCATGCAAAGCGATAAAAACCATTTCTGCAATGGATTTAAGTTCATTGTAGGTAATTTGTTGTGGAGCACTTATTCCTTGTCCAAAGGAGTCGGTAATTGGCTTAAATTCTAATCGAATCTTTTCAAGAATTGGATCTTTAAAATAATGCCTTGCCTTCTCAGCAATATCGTCGGCATTATCTTTTAGCATAATATTTATTGGAATCACATACAACTCATGCCCATCATTGCTTCCCGTAAGGAACACAGGTATAGGAGCGTATTTCTCGCTTGAAGCGAGTTTCTCGTAAATGTTACGACCACTTTCAATACTAATATGTCTTTCACTCGTATACCCTCCCATCAATACAGCAACGTTTGTTTTTGTTACTGTAGCGGTGTTCTTTTGTTCAATAAGTGTCTGAAGTCTTTCAAACAAAAGGTTTGTCTTTACGTTATCCGATAAGGAATAACTTCTACTTAACAATGAGGTGGAGATGATGTAAGTTAGAAATGACGAAGGGTTAAGTCCAATTTCCGCTGCCTGATGAAAGAAGAAGCTACTCGGCATCATTCCGGAAGTGGTGTTAGGGTCGTTCAATAAAATTTCATTTTTCGAGTTTATGAAACCATCAATTCGTGCATAAACATTAAATTTAAAATAGGAATATAATGTTTCACATGAATTTCTAATTGCATCTATCAAATGCTCTTCAACAGGAATAGGTGTTATTTTATGTGATAATCCCGGCAGATATTTGCTTCTGTAATCAAAGATAGCGCTGCCTTTTACAATCTGCGTAGGAGGAAGTGATCTTGGTTTACCTTCATGATCTTCAATAACGATACATGAAAATTCTTTGCCATCAATAAATTCTTCAATTAATACTTCATGTTCGCTATCCAAGGCTTTGAGAACAAGAAAGTCATCTTGTGTTGTGAATTCTTTTTCAAAACAATCAAACAAATCATCAGGATGATTAATCCATTTTACTTCTTTTTTTGTTTTCACAAGCATCGGCAATCCCAACCCGCTTCTGAAGTCGCTTAATGTTACAATCTTTAAAAGTTTGCTTTCTCTGTTGAGTGAAATCCAAGCCTCTGCTTTTATTTTAATGCTGAAGAAAGATGCGTTTATATATTGTTCAAATAAAGTTATATCGTCGTTGTTTAAAACGCTTACGCCTATGCTAGAACCTTGATTGGCACTTTTTATGACGAATGGCAGTGCGACAGTTTTTTTTACATTCTCAAATAAATTATAAATGTCGGTTGTTTGATTCCACGTTTTTATATCTAAAGAAAATGTTTTCGGTGTCCTAAAGCCCGACTTTTCCATCCATTCGCGTTGCACCGCTTTATTCATGCCTATAGCGGCAGGAAGAATACCTGATCCACTGTAAGGGATGTTTAAATACTCCAAGATGCCTTGCAATCTGCCATCTTCTCCATTTTTTCCATGCAACGATAAGAATGCAAAATCAATAAAACTGCTTAGCTCTTCTAATGCAATAGGTGTTCCAATGGCACGCAATAATTCAAGTTGCTGTTCTCTTGATATGGCGCCGAGGCTTTCTGCATAAATTTGAAATCCATATTTTGATGATGGGATGCCAAGTATAGGTGGATAAAAGTCGCGAATACTGCCTTTATAAATATTCTCCCAATTTAAAAGACAAAGGTTTCCAAAGCTATCAATAAATATAGGAATTGCCTCGAAGAAGTTCTTGTCTAAATTATCATAAACCGTACGACCACCAGCAAAGGCAACTTCGCGTTCCCGTGAGTTTCCTCCGAAAAGTATTCCGATCTTTATTTTTGTGGCTGTCAAAATTTGTGCGTTAAAATTAATTTATACTACTATACGGAACCAAATATTTTGATTTACTTCCCAAAAAGCTCTTCTAGTTTTTGAGTTAATTGTTCTCCTCGCAAGCCAACGGCAATAATTTTTCCTGCTTTATCTAAGAGAAAAGTTTGTGGGATAGAAGATACATCGTAAAGGTGAGCAGCTTCCGATTGCCATCCACCAAGGTCGCTAACATGCTTCCAAGTTAATTTGTCGGCATCAATAGCCGCTTTCCATTTGGCTTTATTATCATCAAGACTAACTCCATATATTTCAAAGCCTTTGCTATGGTATTTGTTGTACAATGCCACATTATTTGGGTTTTCTCTGCGGCACGGGCCACACCATGATGCCCAGAAGTCGATGAGAACATATTGTCCACGCAAACTACTTAAAGATAAATTGTTGTCGTTAACATCTTTAAAGTTAAGTTCTGGAGCTAAGGTTCCTATAGCGAGGTGTTGTTTCTTTTCAACAAATTCGTGTATGGTTTTCGCGTACGTCGATTTGCTGTAAAGTTTCATTCCTTTTTCATCAATTTTCTGAAGTAATGGCACCGGAGGACTCTGCATCATAAACAAACCAGCGAAATATATAGTGATACTATTGTTTTCGGTAACAAATTTTTCGATACTTGTCTCTTGTTCTTTCACAATCATGTCGTACTCTTGGCGAACTGCTTTGCCAATGCTATCTGGAATGTTTTTTGGGTCGTACCCAGCAAATTTAGTATCTAAAGCGCGAAGTTTATCTTCCATCTTTTTGTTGATGTTTAAAAGTTCCTTTACTAATTCACAATCTTTAGAGCCTTTTACAGAATAGTTGTCGATGGAGGTATAATCTGCTTCAATTTTTATATTGGTATTGGAGTCAACAACAATAAATACCCTTTTTTCTGCAGGTAAGTTAGCGTCAAATCGTAAAGCACAGAACAAGGCGTCTTTCATTACGCCTTTAAACAAAAAGTTGCCTTTATTGTCAATTATTGCAGTATCGATGGTTGAAAACCCTTGCGTTGAGAGTTGATCTAACAATACCATTTTGGCGCTGCAATTCGTTACTTTTCCTGAGATATGATAACCATCGGCACCTCTGCTTTCTCTTCCGAGATTACATGAATATAAACTAAAAATTAGTACGATAATACTTAATACTCTTTTCATTTTTCGCATTTTAAAAGATTACTTTTTTTGTGGATTATAATTTTATTTTTTCAACAACTCAATTGCCTTTTTTACTACAGCATCTATGCCATTTATATCTGTGCCCCCGGCACTCGCATATCCTGGCTGACCACCTCCACCGCCTTTAATAATTGTCGATAACTCTTTTACCATATTGCCAGCCGAAAATAATTTAGCTGCTACCAATTCATCACTAACACCGATATTTATCATTGGCTTATTGTCAATTAATGCAACCAATACAGTTATAGATTTTTCGGTACTTTGCTTTAAGCCCAACGTCAAGTTTTTAAGGGCATCTGCACTTGGCACAATCACATGATGTATTAAATAGCTGTAGTCCCCTTGATTCGTATAAGTCGACTTTAATTCATCTATAAGAGTTGCTACCTTTTCGTTCTCATATTTTTCTACTTTCTTCTTTAAAATAATATTCTCATCCTTTAAGTCAATAATAGCTTTTTGCACATCTTTGGTGTTGTTTAATAATAATTTGATGGCATCGAACGCACTTGCCTTGTTTTCAAAATATTGAATTGCTTTGTTGGAAGTGATGGCCTCTATTCGTCGCACACCAGCGGCTACAGCACTTTCTGTTATTATTTTGCAAAAGCCAATCTGTCCGGTATTGCTAACATGGGTGCCTCCACAAAGTTCGATACTGTAGGTTTTGTCAAAAACAATAACGCGAACCCGATCGCCATATTTCTCGCCAAACAAAGCCATAGCGCCCATTGCCCTGGCTTCATCAATGGGTAAATTTCGTAGCTCTTCTAAAGCTATATTTTCAAATATTTTTTGGTTGACAATTTTTTCTACTTTTTCTATTTCCTCATCGCTTACCTTTTGGAAGTGTGAAATGTCAAAGCGCAGATATTCGTCATTTACCAAACTCCCTTTTTGGTTTACATGAGCGCCTAAGACGTCTTTTAGGGCAGCATGAATAAGATGTGTGGCACTGTGATTGGCTGAAATGGCTTGCCGTTTGGTCTCATTTACTGATGCGATAAAAACAGCTTCGATGTCCACTGGCAGAGAATCAGTTATATGAACCGGAAGGTTGTTTTCTTTTTTTGTTTCCGTGATTTTAATTTGTTGGTCGCCACTGGTAATAATTCCAGTATCTCCTACTTGTCCGCCACTCTCAGCATAAAATGGAGTCTTATCAAATACAAGCTGATAATACTCCTTGGCTTTGGTTTTTACTTTACGGTATTTAGTAATTTTAATTTCACAGGATAGTTGATCATAGCCAACAAATTCTGTGGAATCAATTTCTCGAAGTACAATCCAATCTTCAGTATCTATAGCTGTTGCATTGCGTGCTCTATTTTTCTGAGCATCCATCGCGGTATCAAATTCAAGTTGATTAATATGCAGGTCTTTCTCACGTAATATGAGTTGGGTTAAGTCAAGCGGAAATCCAAAAGTGTCGTAAAGTTCAAACGCAACGTTTCCGCTAATTTCCTTTTGTCCTTCAGGGCTTTTTTTAATAACGTCATCTAATTTCCGCAATCCAATTTCAAGCGTTTTTAGAAATGCATTTTCTTCTTCCAAAATTACCTTTGCAACAAAATCTTCCTGATTTTTTAATTCAGGGAATACATTCTTAAATTGCTCAGCTAGGATAGGAACTAAATGGGTTAAAAATGGCTTTTTGAAATCTAAAAACTGAAACCCATAGCGCACCGCACGTCGCAAGATGCGTCGTATTACATATCCCGCCTTTACATTCCCAGGTAACTGGCCATCGGCGATGGCAAAGCTAATGGTACGAATATGATCTGCGATTACACGCATTGCTATGTCGCTTATTTCTGAAGCTTCCTTTTTTACAACTATTGAAGCGCCAGCCTCCTTCATTACGTATTCATCTTCTGAATTTTTGGTTATGGTTGGATTGCCTCCATAATGAATGCCACTCCAACTTGAAACTTGCTGGATCGTAGGTTGGAAAATGTCGGTATCGTAGTTGGAGGTTTTTTCTTGTAATACACGCACCAACCTTTCAAAGCCCATACCCGTGTCTACATGTTTAGCAGGCAAAGGCTGTAAACTGCCATTGGCTAAACGGTTATATTGCATAAAAACGTTATTCCAAATTTCAATAACTTGAGGGTGGTCATTGTTAACTAATTTACTGCCATCAATTTCCTGTCTTTCGATATTCGGTCTACAATCCACATGTATTTCACTACATGGTCCACAGGGCCCTTGGTCGCCCATTTCCCAGAAATTATCTTTTTTATTGCCTTTTAATATTCGCTCAGGAGCGATGTATTGTTTCCAAAAATTGAAAGCCTCTTCATCCAATGGCAAACCTTCTTTATCGTCTCCTTCAAATACAGTTACATATAATCGGTCTACAGGAATTTTAAATACTTCTGTTAGTAATTCCCAACTCCAGCCGATAGCTTCCTTTTTGAAATAGTCGCCAAAGCTCCAATTTCCGAGCATCTCAAACATCGTATGGTGGTAAGTATCAATTCCTACCTCTTCCAAATCATTATGCTTTCCACTCACGCGAAGGCACTTTTGGCTATCGGCTACGCGTGGATATTTAATAGGGGAGTTGCCTAAGAATATATCTTTGAAGGGCGCCATACCGCTGTTGATGAACATCAGTGTGGGATCGTTTTTTACCACAATAGGTGCAGAAGGCACAATATGGTGGCCTTTACTTGCAAAAAAATCTAAAAAAGTCTTTCGTATTTCGTTGGCCGTTATCATAGGGTTATAGCACGCGAAAATACGTATTTTTTGTAAAGAAAAACTGGACGCCTTTAATACTATCGATTGTAAAATTTTTAGGAGTCGATTGAAGTGGAATAATTTACTTCGGTTAATTTAAAATTATCTGTCTTCGTGTTTGTATCTCGCCATTAACCTTTAGAGTTAGATAGTAAATTCCAGCGGATAAACCTAATGCTTGAGTGTCGATTTGTTCGATATATTTTCCGGATTCGGTCTCTACATTATCAATAATTTTCGAAGTTATTTTGCCTTTATCATTATATATAAATAGCTCAACAACAGCCCTTGTGTGTAATTTGTAAGAAATAAAAATACGTTTATTGGATGGGTTGGGATAATTTTCGAAACTTAAATCGATATTCGATTTTAATACAATTTCATTAACCCCATTTAGTTTGTTTTCGCTTAGTAATGCCGTCCAAAGGCTTAAATTACCTCCATTAAGCCTAGTCCAAATAGGGCGGATAACCCCATTGTTTGCTACGATATTAATGTAATCTCCAAAGAAAATGTTACTATCAGGTAGAAACGGAGTTTCACTTATTTTTTGATTGATAAATGAGTTGCCACCATCCTTAGATATTGCAATATAAACGTCTGTCGAGTCATCATTATGATGCCTTCTGTCGTAAAAGATAAAATACAAAAATCCGTTTGTTTGATCGATGGTCATCCAAGTGCAAAATTGCTGGTGGTTACCAATATCATTATTTACCTTTTTTCGTGGTAACCAAGTTACTCCACCATCTATTGATTTTCTAAGCCAAACCTCAGTATTAGAGCTGCCGCTGCGCTGATCGGACCAGTTTATGTATATGGCACCTCTATTCGGGCCATTGCTTAAATCACATGCGGTGATTGGCAATCCATTACTGCGGTTAATTCCAGAGATTCGATAATCCCATCCGCCAGGTATTGAGTCTATAAATGTTTCTTTGTTTAGCCAGGTTATGCCTTTGTTTAACGATTTATTGAAAACCAAACCTGAGGGGCCGGCCCAGGTTACATAAACTTCACCATTTACTCCAATGGCAGGCGTAGCGCCCTCCACAGTATTGTCATCATCGTGGCAATCGCCTGCAACGGTATTTATGCGCATTGGGTTCGACCATGTTGTTCCACCATCTATTGATTTTGAAAATAAAATGATG
This sequence comes from uncultured Bacteroidota bacterium, assembly GCA_903850915.1. Lineage (GTDB taxonomy): Bacteria > Bacteroidota > Bacteroidia > UKL13-3 > UKL13-3 > CAINMV01. Next base: position 140,487 of record CAINMV010000029.1, on the reverse strand, counting down.
CTACTATCCAACGGGCCTGTATTTCCATAGCGATCAAACTGGGTCCATGTTACATAGATAATATTTGTCTTACGGTCCACAACACTCCATTGTTTGTCTTGTTTTTTAAGGCTGTTTAGGCCGGTAAAGGAGCCGTCACTCCATGTTTTTCCGGAGTCAATTGATTTTTGACAAACGATTCGATCAATCCATGTACCTAGTGGCGGATTGGAAAGGTGAAAAAAATAAAAATTGCCATTGGTGTCTACAATCAAAGTTGGATCTCCCCAAACCCCATAGCTCGAATTTAGTGTTTTATTCTTCCACGTTCTTCCCGTATCAATGCTGATGTGGTAATTGTCGATATTTGTTCCTGCAATAAGAACTCCCGGCTTCTTGGGGTCCATCGTTATTGATGCTTCATTGGGATTGTTCAAGTTGCTTATTAATATGTTTTGAGCCCTTAAAGCCAATGTGAAAAGCACGAAAATGGTTGAAATGATGGTTGTTTTCAAAATGCATTGATTTAATAGTTTAACATCATGTATTCATTTGTATTCAAATATAGGTTTTTATGTTTGAATAGTATATCCCTAAATTGAACGTGTTTCATTATGAAGACACATAAAAAGGTTCCTATTCTGGAGTTTCTTTCAGTTAATATGACCTTAGTTATCTAGTTACAGAAATAAATTACCAGAAACATATATTTGCCTTCAAAATAATTTATTTACTTTCCCTCATTCAAATTATCAAATTACAAACATGGGTTCAGCTTCTCTAACAGATTTGGATATTGCACAAAGTGCAAAAATCCGCCACATTAATGATATCGCAACTAAACTTGGTATTAGTCAGGACGATCTAGAATATTATGGGAAATACAAATCAAAATTGCCATTAAGTTTAATTGATGAGGCTAAAGTTGAACAAAGCAATTTGATTTTGGTAAGTGCAGTAAATCCTACTCCTGCTGGAGAGGGTAAAACCACGGTTTCTATCGGACTCACAGATGGTTTGAATAAAATTGGGAAGAAGGCTATGGTAGTTCTTCGTGAGCCTTCTCTTGGACCAGTTTTTGGAATGAAAGGTGGCGCTGCTGGAGGCGGTTATTCACAGGTAATACCAATGGTCGATATCAACTTGCATTTTACTGGTGACTTTTCTGCCATCGAAAAAGCCAATAATTTATTAGCAGCACTAATTGATAACAACATACAAAACAAGGCAAATAATCTTAATATCGATTCTCGTACCATTGTTTGGAAACGGGTGATGGATATGAACGATCGTGCACTTCGTGATATCGTAATTGGATTAGGAGGAACAGCCAACGGAATCCCTCGTGAATCTGGCTTTAATATAACCGCGGCTTCAGAAGTGATGGCCATTCTTTGCTTATCGAAGGATTTTGCAGATTTAAAACAGCGATTAGGGAATATATTTATAGGGTTTACCTTCGATAAACGCCCGGTTTACGCCAGAGAATTAAAGGCAGAGGGGGCTATGGCTATTTTGCTAAAGGATGCGATTAAACCAAATTTAGTGCAGACTTTAGAAGGGAATCCAGCCATCGTTCATTGTGGTCCGTTTGCCAATATTGCCCAAGGAACCAACTCAATAGTAGCCACTAAGATGGGGATGTCGTTGAGTGATTATGTTGTTACTGAGGCAGGTTTTGGTGCAGATTTAGGCGCTGAGAAATTCTTAAATATAAAATGCCCAGTAGGTGGATTAAAGCCAAAAGCCTTGGTATTGGTAGCTACGATACGTGCCTTACGCCATCACGGCGGTGCAAAAAGTGCAGAGTACAATACGCCTAACATGGATTACATCATCAAGGGATTCCAAAACTTGGAGAAGCATATCGAAAACTGCAAGAAATTTGGTTTGACACCAGTTGTGGCTATCAACAACTTCTTTTCCGATTCGGAGGAGGAAATAAATTATGTTATTGCGCAATGTGCTACATTAGGCGTTAAGGCCGTGGTGTCCAAAGGATGGGGCGATGGAGGAAATGGCACGATGGATTTAGCAAAGGCTGTTGTAGAAGTTATCGATAGTAAATCAAACAACTATAAAAAATTATACGATTGGAGTTTGTCTATCGAAGATAAAATTAAAACAATCGCTACCGAAATATATGGCGCAATCGATGTAACATATTCTGCAAAAGCAAAATTGCAATTGAAAGAATTTGATAAGCTTGGTGTGAATGGATTTCCTGTTTGTATGGCGAAAACACAAAAATCATTTTCTGATGATGAGAAAAAAGTTGGTCGCCCTCGTGATTTTAAAATTAACATTCGTGAGTTTGAATTGGCGGCCGGAGCAGGTTTCGTTGTGGCAGTAGTTGGAGATATGATGCGTATGCCTGGATTACCTGCTGTTCCTGCTTCTGAAGGCATGGATATCGATAATAATGGCAACATCACAGGGCTATCTTAAGTATGGTTGATATTTATAACGGGGTTATTTATAATAGTGGCAACTTTTCACAGGTAGCGGATGCAATTTCTATAGAGGTGGCTCTTAGCATTGCTGTGAATGGTGTCCCATTTACAGTGACGATGCAAACACCGGGCAACGAAATTGAGTTGGCTCGTGGATTGCTGTATACTGAAAATATATTCACCGAGCCGTCAATATTTCCGGAAGTCGAAATAGTCTCTCGGAATCAAGAAGGGTACATTACAGCGCTTAACATGGTTGTGGATTCTCGATATATTATTAAGGATTTTGCAAATACTCGAAATGTAATATCAGCTTCCTCTTGCGGCATTTGTGGCAAAATAGAACTTGATGAATTTCACGGAATTAAAATCAATGTAAGTGAAAAACTAGAGGCTGATTTAATTCCTAAAATGTTCGAACAGATTAGTCGAGGGCAATCGGATTTCAAGCAGTCGGGCGGCACGCATGCTGCAGGTGCTTTTGATATTGATGGGCATATGTTAACTATGCAAGAGGATATAGGTAGGCATAATGCCGTGGATAAAGTAATAGGTTATTTAATAATTAATAGGCTATTAAGTGAGGCCAAATGTATTACGGTGAGTGGCCGCATTTCGTTTGAGATTGTGAATAAAACACGATTGGCTAGAATCCCTTTTCTTGCTGCTGTTTCAGCACCGTCCTCTTTAGCTATTGAAAATGCTGAAGAAGCAGGCATTACGTTGATGGCTTTTTGCAGAAACACAAAATTTACTATATATTCAAACCCACAAAATGTTGCCATGGGCAACGAAAGTTTTGTGTCGGGTAAAATTAAAACAAAATTACAAGATGTCGAATAATTTAAGCCATTTATTAGGTCGAGAAGGGCATGTAAAGAGCTTATTTGAAGCTCTAGGTGATGCCGCTGAATCAACAGGAACGCCTAGTTCTGAGCAGTTGGAGGTATTACGTCAAGAGTTTCTGGTAGGCAAATCCACTGTTTTCGGAACTGTTTCTTTTTATGATTTTTTAAGGCCTGAAAATAAAGGCAAAAAACTTTATGTTTGCAACGGAAGTGCCTGTTTAACAGCAGGAACGCAAAATGAGGTGCATAAAAAAGCTTCTGCCCATTTTAAGCAAGTCGAAATAGGGGAGATGTGTTGCCTTGGCCGTTGTCACGAGAATAGTGCTTTTCATATTGATGGCAGGAATTTTTCAGGCTCAGACATCGACCATATCGATAAGATTACTCAAGGTGAAACTGCAACGGCAGAATCTTATTTTGTCGGTAGTATTGGTGCTGCAATTCTTACGCAGGATTATGGTGAAGTTTCTCAATACTATTCCACGTGGTTGTCTATTCTTCAAAAATCACCGGAGGCGTTAATTTATGAATTGAAGGAATCCGGACTCAGAGGCAGAGGAGGCGCTGGGTTCTCAATGGCATTTAAGCTTGATTCATGCCGTAATGTATTTTCCGATTCCAAATTCATTGTTTGTAATGCTGATGAGGGTGATCCTGGTGCATATTCCGATAGATATATTATGGAAAATCGCCCCCATGCCTTACTTATGGGAATGCTTATTGCCGGTTATATTGCAGGGGCAGATTGTGGCGTGGTGTATATTCGAGGTGAATATCCAGAGTCGGTAACTATTGTTTCTAAAGCAGTAGAAGATTTGAGAAGCTTAAAATATATTGGTGAAAACATACAAGGGTCTAATTTTAGTTTTGACTTTAAAATTATAAAGGCACAAGGTGCTTATATCTGTGGTGAAGAAACGGCTCTGCTTTCTTCTATTGAAGGCCAGCGACCAGAGGTTCGAATTCGACCACCGTATCCAACACAACAAGGCTTGTTTAACAAACCTACTGCTGTAAATAATGTGGAGACTTTAGCCAACCTACCATATATCTTCAAAAATGGTGGTAAAGCATTTGCTGCCGTTGGAACGGAAAAATCTTCAGGAACGAAGTTGATTTCTTTGGATGGTTTTTTCAATCGTCCCGGTATCTATGAAGTTGATATGGGTACTTCGCTATATAAAGTAATAAATGAATTAGGTGGTGGTTTTCGCATTCCTATTAAGGCCATGCATATTGGTGGTCCTTTAGGTGGGTTGGTGCCAATAAGCAAGATTGAGAGTTTAACCATCGACTTTGATTCGTTTGCTAAAGAAGGATTTTTATTAGGGCATGCTTCTATTGTTTGTATCCCAGAGGATTTTCCATTAATAAAGTACATTGAACATTTGTTCAAATTTACCGCCCATGAAAGTTGTGGTAAATGCTTTCCATGCCGACTAGGTTCTACACGTGGCTATGAAATGGTGGAGAAAGCGCAAACGGCCTATTATAAGATGGATAAAATGCTAATGAACGATCTTCTCGATACCATGGAGGCGGGTTCGTTATGCGCCTTAGGCGGAGGACTCCCACTTCCAATTAAAAATGCAATGAAATATTTTGAACCTGAATTGGCTCCTTATTTTAATAATTAATCCTATATGCAATTAACAGCTTATATCAACGATAAAGTATATCCTATTATAAACGGTGAAACTATTTTAAGTTTCGTGAGGAGGCATTTAGGACAAGATTTTGTTCCAACATTGTGCGACGCACCAAATCTTGATCCTTTCGGTTCATGCCGCGTTTGCAGTGTAGATGTGGCATTAATTGCAAATGGTCCTGCAAAGGCCCAAGCATCTTGTCACACGCCGGTAATTCCAAATTCTTTCATCTATACTCATAGCGATCGCATTACCAAACTTCGCAAAAATATTGTGGAACTCGTGCTCACCGATCACCCTTTGGATTGTCTTACCTGTGAAGTAAACAATAACTGCGAATTACAAAGTGTTGCTGCCAAAGTTGGAGTTCGTGATGTGCGCTATCCGGAAGGTAAAAACCATCTCGATCGTAAAAAAGATTTGAGTCATCCGTACATGACTTCTGACTTTTCAAAATGTATAAATTGCTTTCGTTGTGTTAGAGCTTGTGATGAAGTGCAAGGTGAGTTTGTGCTTAGTATGGCTGGAAGAGGTTTTGATAGTCATATAATAAAAAGCAACAACGAATCTTTCTTCGATTCCGATTGTGTGAGTTGCGGTGCTTGCGCTCAAGCGTGTCCAACTTCTGCTATCTCTGATGTTTTTGAGTCGAAGTCGATTGTTGCAGATAAAAAAGTGCGCACTATTTGCACCTATTGCGGTGTTGGTTGCAACCTCGATGTAGCAATATTAAATGGTAAGGTTAAATCAATACAAGCGCCATATAATGCCGAAGTTAATCAAGGGCATACCTGTTTGAAAGGGCGATTTGCGTTCTCTTTTTACAATCACCCTGATCGAATTCGAACACCTCTAATCCGCAAGAATGGAGTATTAGAATCTGCCTCTTGGGATGAAGCATATTCGTTTATAGCCGAAAAGCTAACATCAATAAAAAATACATATGGCTCTGATGCGATCGCTGGTATCTCTTCAGCACGTTGTACCAACGAAGAGAATTATCTGATGCAGAAATTTATTCGGGCGGTGATTGGAACTAATAATATTGACTGTTGTGCACGAGTGTGCCATTCACCAACAGCACTTGGAATGCAACGGGCCTTTGGAACGGGTGCTGCCACTAACTCTGTTGAAGATATTAAATTTACTGATTGTATTATGGTTATCGGAGCTAACCCAACCGATGCCCATCCTGTAACTGGAGCTAAACTTAAGCAGTTTGCTCTTAAAGGTAAACCCACCATTGTTATCGATCCTCGCCGAACGGAAATGGCGAAATATGCAACCTATCATTTGCAATTAAAGCCCGGAACAAATGTAGCATTGTTAAATATGATGCTTTATTATATCATCACCGAAAAACTAGAAGCCAAAGAGTTTATCGAAGAACGAACAGAAGGATATCAAGAATTTTGTGATGAAATTTTAAAACTTAACATGGATGAATTATCCGTTATAACTGGGGTTGAAAAGGAATTAGTGAAAAATGCAGCTGTGGCTTACGCAAAGGCACCTAATGCCATGTCTTTTCATGGACTTGGAGTAACAGAACATACCCAAGGTTCTTTCACCGTAATGCTAATTTCAGATTTAGCTATGATTACTGGAAATGTTGGGCGTCCAGGTGTTGGTGTAAATCCATTACGTGGACAAAACAACGTACAAGGTGCTGCAGATATGGGCTGCCAACCACATCAAGGTGCTGGTTACCTAAACTCTTACGATCCGGAAATTAATAAACACTATGAGGCATTTTATAAAACTAAAATCCCATTTGGGAAAGGATTAAAAATACCTGAAATGTTTGATGCCTCAATCGAAGGAAATTTAAAGGCTTTATGGCTTATGGGTGAAGATGTGGTTCAAACCGATCCAAATACCAATAAAGTAATTGCGGCAATGGAGCAGTTGGATTTACTTGTTGTTCAGGAAATTTTTATGACCGAAACAGCAAAATATGCTACCGTAGTATTGCCAGGTGCCTCATTTTTAGAAAAAAGTGGAACATTCACCAATGCAGAACGACGTATTCAGCGCGTGCAGAAGGTGGTGGAGCCCTTGCTAGGAACTAAGTCGGATGGAGAAATAATCGTTGATATAATGAATAAGATGGGTTATGCGCAAGCGCCTTACCAACCCGATACCATGCTCGAAGAAATCTCTCAAATTGTGCCTTTTTTTGCCGGGGTAATTTGGGACGAATTAGGAGAAAATGGGAAACAATGGCCTGTTAAAAAGGATGGATCGGATACCGAAATCTTGCATTTAACGGAGTTTAATAGAGGTAAAGGTAAATTCCATTACTTCGACTACTACGAGAGCCAAGAGGTCACTAAGAATGGTAAGGAGTATCCATATATCATTACCACCAACCGCGAATTAGAACATTATAACTCTGGTACCATGACCAGAAGAACGGGAAATGTAAAAATACTGACTGAAGATGTTGTATTAATTAATCCAATAGATGCACAAAATCACTTAATTAAAGATGGCGATATGGTATGCGTCGAATCTCCTCGGGGGAAGGTAGATATCAAAGCAAAAATAACAACCGAAGTGAAGTCAGGCGTCTTAAGTACTACCTTTCATTTTCCTGAGGTGATGCTCAATATTATTACAAGCGATGAACACGATAGTGAGGCATTATGTCCGGAGTATAAGGTGGTTGCTGTAAACATTAGAAAAAGTAAAGGACACTTTAAGCGTGAATAAAAGCGACCAAAACGTACTCGTCGATTCCTTCGGTCGCCATCACGACTACCTTCGAATTTCACTTACTGAGCGCTGTAATTTGCGTTGTGTTTATTGTATGCCCGAACAAGGCGTAGTTCTTCAGCCGCAATCTCACTTTATGACACGGGAAGAGCTGGTGCATATTGCATCTGTTTTTGTGAAACTCGGTGTCAAAAAAATTCGCTTAACCGGCGGAGAACCTTTGGTTAGAAAAGATGTTGAAGCGGTTATTGAGGACTTGGCGAAGTTGCCAGTGAAACTTGCAATTTCAACCAATGGTGTTTTAGTAAATCAGTTTATTCAAACCTTTAAAAAATGCAATCTGAAAGCTATAAATATTAGTTTGGATTCATTGAGAGAAGATCGATTTAATCTCATATCTAGGAGGACATATTTTGAAGCTATTATTAATAATGTGGAATTGCTTATAGAAGAAGGTTTTCATCTGAAATTAAATGCAGTGTTAATGAAGGGTTTTAATGATGATGAGCTTATAGATTTTATTGAATTTACAAGGAATCGCCCTGTTCATTTTCGTTTCATCGAATTCATGCCTTTCAATGGAAATCAGTGGGATTGGAGCAAGGGGTTTGCCTATCATGAAATGATGGATAACATAAATGCACATTATGGAGCAACCGTTGTTAAACTAGAAGATTGTAAAAACGATACGTCGAAAAGCTATAAAGTAGAAGGGTTTAAAGGCACTTTTGCTGTGATTTCTACGGTCACAAATCCTTTTTGTGATACCTGTAATCGTATTCGTCTAACGGCTGATGGTAAAATAAAAAACTGTCTTTTCTCGGCCAATGAAACTGATTTATTAACAGCCTTGCGCTCTGGAAAAGAGATAGAAGAAAGTATTCGAGAAAGTATCTGGAACAAAAAATCTACACGAGGTGGCATGGAAACTTTTGAGGAGTTTTCCAATAAAGATTTAAATCAGAAAAATCGAAGTATGATTAATATTGGTGGATGACCCATTTTAAAATCCATGCTCACGCGTTGCTTCCATTACACGAAAAACATGCAAAATATAAGGAAATAAAGCATCCATACTTTCTTTGGCGCCTTTCGTTGATCCAGGCAAAGCCAAGACAAGAGTTTCGCCAATTAAACCAGTTACACTTCTTGATAACATACTATATGGCGTTCTATCTTGTCCATAACTTCGAATGGCTTCTGCAATGCCAGGGATATCGCGATCAAGCAAGGGCCGAATGGCCTCAGGTGTGATATCTCTAGGCGAAAGTCCTGTGCCTCCAGTGAAAATCAAGAGGTTCGTTTTTTTATCTACAAATCGTTGAACCAGGGTTCGTATATCGTTTATTTCATCAGGTATAATCAAATAATCTGCGATGTTTATTTGAAGTGAATTTAGCTTGTTTATTATCGCTTTGCCTGCAAAATCTTCTTTTTGTCCAGCGGAAATCGAATCGGAACAAACCACAACAGCAGCGTTTAGATTTTGTAGAAAGGCAGGGTCGAAATCTGTTTTGCCGCCTTTTTTTTCGAGTAGTTTTATAGTGCTTATTTCAATTTTTTTGTCGATTGGTTTCAGCATATCGTAAGCTGTAAGTGCAGCCACCGAAGCTCCATGCATCGCTTCTACTTCGACACCCGTTTTGTATATTGTTTTCACTTCTACTTCAATGTGAATTTCTAGTTCGTGAATCGTAAATTTTACGGCAGCATATTCAATTGGAAGTGGGTGACAGTCTGGAATTACATTGCTCGTGTTTTTTATCGCCAAAAGTGCGGCTACTTTACTCATTTCAAATACATCTCCCTTTGGGACTAGTTTTTTGGTTATGGCATCTATTGTATTTTGTGCACTTACTTTTACAATAGACAGTGCTTTAGCATAGCGAAGGGTATTTATTTTATTCGTAATGTCTACCATAGATTTGTTGTATTAGTTGTTTGTTTTCCAATTGTAATTTTCATCATCAAAAATCTCTTTTCCCCAAATGGGCAGCCTCTTTTTTATCATCTCTACCAGTTCTGCACAGGCATCTATGGATTGTCGACGATGTTTTGAAGAAACGAAAATAAATAAATTTATCTCGCCAGCATTTACCATACCTAAACTATGGTAAACATGCATACAGGTAAGATCGTATTTTGAAAAGAGTTCTTCTCTTAATTGATAATATTCCTCTTCTGCCATCTCTTGGTAAGTGGTAAAATCGATTGCTTTTGTTTTTTTTCCTTCAATAATGTCAGCACGAATCTGCCCAAGGAAAATTTGATGGGCTCCAATCGAAGTTTTTGTACTGTGTTTGGCAATCGATTCGCCAATAAATTGAGAGCTAATTGCACCTTCAACAAATATTTTTTTTCGCTTTTTTTTCTCTTCGGACATCATAATAACTGTTGATTTAGGTTTCTTGTTTTCCAAGCGTCTAAGCCGCCTTTAAGGCTATATATATTGCTTGGATTCGCGTATTCAAGTAGTATTTTTATAGCATCTGCACTGCGTTTCCCTGATTTACAATAAAAGATGGTGGTTTTTTCGGTTCTAATTTGATGGATGTTATTTCTTATTTCCGAAAACGGGATTTCAATCCCACGGAATGGCCTTGGTTCAATTACTTCATTGCTCTCCCTAACATCAATAAACAAAATATCATCACAAGTGTCCATCATTTTTTCAAGTTGAATATGGTCAATCTCATATTGTTTCGATTTGACATCTTCGCCTAAACTATAATTCCATTGTAATATTTCCTCTGAAGTATTCGGCATGAAGTTCGCAATATTTAGATTCCTTTCAATTTCAAGATGCATCACTTCCATTGTGAGTGCATTGAGGCATAATAATCGACCACATAATACTCGACCAACACCTGTTGTTATTTTTATAACTTCATTGGCTTGCATGGTGCCAATAATTCCAGGCAAAACACCCAAAACACCGCTATCATTGCAGTTAGCAAATCCTTCTAACTTTGGAGGAGTTGGAAACAAGCAACGATATGTTGGCCCTTTTTTTTCTTGCCAATAATAGTTAAAAACACTTACCTGACCTTCAAAACGATGTATCGATCCATAAATCATTGTTTTGTTCAGAAGCACACAAACATCATTAATAAGGTATCGTGAACTATAATTATCCGTGCAATCTACGATGATGTTATAATTTTGTATTGAAGAGATTGCATTTTCAATGTTCAGTTTAATGGGGTAAGATATTATATTAATTGACGTGTTCTGTCTCTGAAGTTTTTCTTGTGCTACTATTGCTTTCGCTTTTCCGATGTCGTTTTCTGTGTAAAGCACTTGTCTTTGCAGATTCGAAGCGTCCACATAGTCGAAATCTACAATCCCAATTTCTCCAATTCCAGCTGCCGTAAGGTACTGCAGAACAGGGCACCCTAGGCCCCCAGCACCTATCACAAGCACTTTTTGTTGCTTTAATTTTAGCTGCCCCGACATTCCAATCTCGGGTAGTAAAAGATGTCTTTTATATTTTGTAATTTCTCTGTTGTTGAGCATAATTTATCCCCCAGCAAATGGCGGTAGAATTGCTATTTCATCTCCATCATTTATCGCATGATTTCCCACAGTCACTTTTTTGTTGATGGCAATAACGTAATTGGTGTTATCAAAATCAGGGAAAGAAGCAGAAAGTAACTTCCTTAATTGATTTGTATCCATGGCCAAATCAACTGTAATGGAAGAGGTTTTAGTAATTTCAGAAAGCACTCCAAAAAGCAGAAGTTTAGTTTTCATGTGTTGATTGGTATTCTTTTAATTCTTCCGGGGTATTTATGTTCGCAAAGGTCTTCTTGGTGGTGGTTCCAAAGATATCGAAATTAATTCTCACCATATTCATTTCGTTCAGCACATCTGTTATTTTTAAACGGTTTTCGGTAAGTGCCTTTTCGATAAAAGGCAAACATCGTTGGTCGTAAATTGCACATAGAGGCTCCATAAATCCGCCATGTTCTGCCACCAAAACATCTTCATTGCCACAGTTGCGGATCAGCTCATTTATTATTTCTGAGCTAATAAAAGGGGTGTCGCAGCTTAACACTAAATTTTTAGTTGTTGATGAATGTAAAAGTCCGGCATGAATACCACCTAAAGGTCCTTTTTCTTTCCATTCGTCAGTAAAGCAAAGACAATCAAAACTACCATACCCCTCTTGATTGGTGATGATAAGTGTAGTATTTGCAAATTTTTTGGACTGTTCTAACAAATAGGAAATCATCGGTCTATTATTTATCAGGGCAAGACCTTTATCGTATCCCATACGTGAACTTTTTCCACCTGCAAGAATAATCGTTGTTAAGTTTTTAATCGTTGTCATTACTTTTAAAAGAGTAAATGCGTCTCAACTAAGGTTCCTTTTTCAATGGTGTTATTACCCGCTGGAAGATAAACGATGGCGTTCGCTATGGCAAAAGAATGCAGCATGTTCGACTCTTGACCGTCTAATATTTTTACTGTTTGGTTTGTTATTTGTGCTTTTAAGAAAACATCCCGGTCACCTTTCATGGCATAAGCTTCCAACAAGGGAAGGTAAACCTTTTCTATATCGAATGGGATTATGCCACTCATTTTGCGCAAGGCCGGAAGCACATATTCATAAAAGCAAACCAATGCGGCGGCAGGGTTTCCTGGTAGGGCAAAGATAAGTTTGTCCTTCAAACGCCCTAAAAACAAAGGCTTTCCTGGCTTCTGAGCTACTTTATAAAATAGCTCTTTTACGCCAAGTTGCAATAGTATATCCTTTACTAAATCATACTTTCCAACAGAAATTCCTCCTGTAATAATAATAACGTTCGATACTTCTAACATCTTTGCTAAATTTGTTTTTATAGTTTTAGCGTTGTCCTTTGATGTCTTTAATTTAGATGCTTTAAAGCCGTTTTGTACTAATGCGGCGTTTAACATTCCTGAGTTCGATTCGTAAATTTTGCCAGGAAGGAGCAGCTTCCCAGTTAATTGCAGCTCATTGCCCGTAGAAAGAATTGATGCCACAGGCTTCTTAATTACTCTAATTTTAGATTCCCCCAATGCAAATAAATAGCCCATTGCCGCAGGAGTAATATAAGCTCCCTTTTCCAAGGCCAAAGCTCCTTTTTTAATTTGAGTCCCCTTACTCCGAATATTTATTCCTGGTTTTAAATCGGTTACAGCAATCACCACCTGCCCTTTTTCTAGTTTAACTTTTTCCTGCATTATTACTGCTATCGTCTCTGCAGGTATTGGAGCACCCGTGAAAATTCGTGCAGCTTGGTTTAGTTTTAGCTTGAACTTCGCCGTATCTCCAGCTTTTATCTCAGCTAATACCTCAAATCTGATGTTCATTTCACGGTGTTGTGCAATATCAAAACGAACGGCATAGCCATCCATAGCCGACTGACTGAAAGGGGGTAAATTTAAGTTTGAGTAAACGGATTTGGCAAGAACAAATCCGAGTGATTTCTTAAGATCAATATCCTCGAAGGGCATGGTAGTGATGTTCTTGGATAAGATCTCCTTCGCTTCTTTTATTGTAATCATTTTTTAACTTATAAATAATTTGAATGCAGCGATAACCATAACAATCGACATCACAAATTTGAGAGTGCTTGAATTGAATTTATGACAGCCCCAATAGGAGCCAAGAAAGCCACCAAGGGTAGCAGAGGCAGCCCAAATAGTAATTTGAGGCGTAAATGTAAATGTCGTGTCCCAAAGTCCTGCAATACCCGCCAAAGAGTTAATCAAAATGAATGGTGCAGTTATGGCCGCTGTCTCTTTCCAGTTGGTCCATCTCAAGAGAAGCAACATAGGCGATAGTAAAACGCCTCCTCCAATGCCAATCATTCCAGATATTAAGCCAATGAAGCCGCCAATGGCAATTGAAGGCAAAAGTGGCAAATGTTCTCTTGTAGTATTCATTTTCACATTATGCATTAAGAGCATTCGGGCAACAGATGCAAGTAGGCAGATGCCAAGTATAATTTTATATACAGGATCGGAGAGTGGGATACGTGCCCCAATAAATGCCATTGGCACTGACAATAGAAGAAAAGGAAGTAGCTTTTTAAAGTGTAAATATCCAGCGTTATAAAATTGATAGGTTGCCAATGAAGAAACCACTATATTTAGTATAAGAGCCGATGGACGCATTATTGTAGGGCTAATGCCTAGTATAACCATCATGCCGAGATAGCCGCTTGCGCCACCATGTCCTACCGATGCATATAAAAATGCAATTACTAAGATAACAAGTAAAATGAGTACATGCTCCATTTTGTAAAGTTAAGTTTGATAAGAATCAATGACGCGAAAAACGATTTCGCCTCCAAAGATATTGTTTTTTTTAGTGCCGTATTATCAGTAATAAACTTTAATTCGGTCAATCTCATCTCGTTATTTGTGCTGCCTTGATAATAATTATTCTTCTACCTTTGCACTTCAATTAATTTAAAGAAACCTAATTTGAAAACGAAACCGAATAGTAAGGTAAACGAGAATATTAATGTAATTACCCTTGGTTGCAGTAAAAATACCGTAGATAGCGAGATGCTTATGGGGCAGCTGCTGGCCAATGGTAAGAATGTAATGCACGAAAGCAATCAGCTTGGAGGTACAGTTATTATTAACACTTGTGGCTTTATAGATAATGCTAAAGAAGAAAGCATAAATACAATTTTATCGTTTGCAGAGAAGCGTAAAAAAGGAGAATTGGATAAGCTCATTGTAATGGGCTGTTTAATTGAACGCTATCAAGATGAGCTCAGCGCTGAAATAAAAAATGTAGACGGCTGGTTCGGAACGCATCACCTACCGGAAATATTAAAAAGTGTGGACGCTGATTACAAGCGCGAGCTGCTTGGCGAACGCCTTCTTACCACGCCTAAACATTATGCGTATGTGAAAATATCTGAAGGATGCAATCGTCCATGTTCGTTTTGTGCTATTCCACTAATGCGCGGGCAGCATTTAAGCAAATCGTATGAGGAGCTGGAATTTGAAATAAAAGGTCTTGTGAAAAATGGCATCAAAGAGATTATGCTTATAGCGCAAGATACCACCTACTATGGAATTGATTTGTATGGCGAACGTAAACTTCCAGAGTTGTTGAAGCGTCTTGCAAACATTGAAGGATTGGAATGGATACGCTTGCACTATGCCTATCCATCGCAGTTTCCACTCGAAACATTGGATGTGATGCGGGAATATAAAAATATTTGCAATTACATTGACATGCCTTTACAACATATCACCGACAATATGTTAAAGACCATGCGAAGGGGTATTACCAAGGAGCGAACGCAAAAATTGGTTGATGATATTCGAAATAAAATTCCTGAAATTGGTTTCCGAACAACGCTCTTAGTGGGCCATCCAGGAGAAACACAAAAAGACCAAGAGGAGTTGCTAGCCTTTGTAGAAAAAAACAAGTTCGATCGTTTGGGTGTATTTACCTATTCGCACGAAGAAAATACCGCCGCGCACGATATGTCTGACGATATTCCACAAGAGGAAAAACAGCTTCGGGCTGATCAAGTAATGGAATTACAACAAGAAATTTCTTCGACGTTGAATGCCGCAAAAATTGGTAATGCCTATAAAGTGCTCATCGATAAAATTGATGGAGAACATTTTGTTGGAAGAACAGAATACGACTCGCCTGAGGTAGATAATGAAGTGCTAATAAACACTCAAAATAATTATGCTCGTCTTGGCGATTTTGTAAATGTAAAAGTTACCGATGCAACCGAATTCGATTTGATAGGAGAGGTGGTAAAGTAATGTTTACAAGAAAATAAAAAACACCCTTTAAAGAAGGTGTTTTTTTTAAAATTTTCTAAGTTCTATCGCTTCCCATACCACTTATTTTGTGGCTTAGGAGATGATGGTTTTGACGATGGAGTTGGCGAGTTGTGGTTTATCTCTTTTTTTTCAGCGGTTGGTTTGGGTCGGTTGTGATTTGGATTGCGCTGAAACTGTTGTTTCGGAACTTTTACCGGATGATGATCAATTAATGGATAGGCGTGCTCATCAATTACAGGTATCTTTTTAGAAATTAGTTTTTCTATATCTTTTAAATACTCTTTTTCTTCTGCATGACAGAAGGAGAATGCGGTGCCTTTTGCACCAGCTCTTCCTGTTCTTCCAATACGATGAACATACGTCTCCGAAATATTAGGCATCTCGAAATTAATCACATATTGTAAGTCATCCACATCAATACCACGAGCTGCGATATCGGTGGCCACAAGAACACGTGTTGTTTGATCCTTAAAATTGGTTAAGGCACGCTGACGAGCATTCTGGGCTTTGTTTCCATGTATCGCCTCTGCTTTTATATTTGCTTTTTGTAGCACTTTAACCACCTTATCCGCACCGTGTTTCGTGCGCGTAAACACCAATACTGTCTTTATGTTTTTGTCTTGAAGGATGTCAAGCAAAAGGGCATTTTTATTTCCTTTGTCAACAAAATACACAAACTGATTGATGGTATCTGCCGTTGATGAAACAGGGGTCACTTCTACTTTCAATGGGTTTCTTAAAATGGTGTTGGCCAACTTAACAATTTCAGATGGCATGGTGGCCGAAAAGAATAAAGATTGGCGCTTTTGAGGTAACACAGCCACAAGTTTTTTTACATCATGGATAAAGCCCATGTCGAGCATACGGTCTGCTTCGTCTAGGACAAAAATCTCGATATCCTTTAAGGTGATGAAGCCCTGATTCATCAAATCGAGCAAGCGTCCTGGAGTGGCTACCAGAATATCAACACCTCGGTCCAAAGCATCCGTTTGTGCTTTTTGTCCAACACCGCCGAATATTACGGTGCATTTCAAATTGGTATGACGACCATAATTCTTAAAGCTTTCTTCAATTTGTATTGCCAACTCACGCGTAGGAGTAACAATAAGGCTTCTTATTTTTCGTTTCTTTTCGTTGGTATGGTTGGCACTTAAGAGTTGTAAGATTGGGATAGCAAATGCTGCGGTCTTTCCGGTTCCAGTTTGAGCGCAACCCAATAGGTCGGTTCCCTTCAACACAATTGGTATTGCTTGTGCCTGAATAGGCGTAGGGGTAGTGTAACCTTCTTCTTGTAATGATTTAAGAATAGGTTCAATAATGTTTAATGAATGAAATTGCATGAAAATGTTTTGGGGTAGAATAATCTTGATCTAAGATATTCTAAATAATGATTTAATAGTGCAAAGATACGCTATTATTTTTAAACGTGTTTCAGACGATGATACTTTATGTCTAGTTCTTAATAAATTGATTTAAAAACGTATTCCCTCTGGCGCGACTTTCAATA
This sequence comes from uncultured Bacteroidota bacterium, assembly GCA_903850915.1. Lineage (GTDB taxonomy): Bacteria > Bacteroidota > Bacteroidia > UKL13-3 > UKL13-3 > CAINMV01. The sequence goes on along the minus strand of CAINMV010000029.1, from coordinate 123,539 downwards.
AAATAAACGCCTTCTTTTAAATGGCTGCATTTTAATATGCATTTTTTTTCATCAAGTATCATTTCGCAAGGTATTGTTTGCCCTTTTATATTATAAAGCATTATATAGTCTAACCGCAAACCTTCAAGTGTTATTATATCGCTAGTTGGATTTGGGAAACATCGAAGATACGGCTGTTTTGATTTTTCATTAACGAAATTTGAACCACTTAGAATCGTTTTTGTAAATGTGTTCCATTGATCGCTGTCGTCAGCAATTTTATTTCCGTTTACTGCGTTGCCAACAGCTTTGAAAATAACAACATTGGTATTCGAAGGAGCAATCCAGCTGAATTCGAAGATAGATTTAGTGCCTATTGCATCCATTGGTTTTGAATGCGTTATTTGTGTTTTAAACACATTGACTTGTGAACCTGCACCAGCAATTAATTCACCATCAGTAACTGCAATATTGTATCCTGCTTTTAAATTATTAATATTCGAAATTACACAGCTCAGGGAATAGGTTGTACCAGGCACAAAGGTAGCGGGTAATCCAATTATTTCGACAGTTGTATTTAGAGATGCGTTAAAGCCATGACAACCAGAACAAGGAGTTCCGAAATTAAATTTGCCTCCGCTATCCGGATAGGCAATTTTGCAAATAATGGCAAAGCAAGCAATTACAAAAAGTTTGATTGTAAATTTTAAAGGTGTAATCATTTTCAAAGATTGTGCTATTTAATCGACAACGGTATTAAACTATTATGAAACTTTTATTACAGCATTATTTTAACGTTAATTTTACAACGCGATGAAAGGACATAAATACATCACTAAAATAAATCAAAGTGTGTTTCAAGTCTTAGATGGGATATAATTAAATTTCATTGATTTAATTATAGAATTATAAAATGGGAGACGGTATAACGATATAATTGCTAGAAAAAAGAGATGGGTAAACGCTTGAATTAATGATTAGATTTAGCCATTGCATTCTTCTTATGAATTTGTTGATTTAGCATATACATTAAACCTAATGTTAAGGTCATGGAACCCATAACCACAAAGCCCAATATCGGATAATGCTGCAGTTCTCCATCTCCTTGTTGCACAACAATCATTCCAGCGATGCCTGTTGCAATGCCTCCAGAAATTTGTGATACAGAAGAGTTGATGCTCATAAAAGCACCTCTATCTTTAGGCTCTGGAACACCAGTGAGTAATGCAGAGGATGGAATCATGCGTGATGAAATTCCAACAAATAGTATAACGTTCAATGTGATTACCAACCACAGCGGTGTCGGCCCAAGATGGGTGTAAATACAAACCATTAAAATACTTATTACGGAGCCTATTACAAACATTTTGTATTTTCCAATTCTATCGCTTAGCCTTCCAATAATGGGCCCAACAATAATAGAGGCTACACCTGTAATTCCGAAAATTAGCGGTAGGCTGTCTTCTGATATTTTTAAATTATGCGTGCTAAAAACAGTGCCAAAGGGCATCATCATAAAACCTCCTGTAGCCAATAGTGTAGTTGCAAAGAAGCCTTTTAAATAATGAGGGTTTGATATTGTTTTCCATAAGTGCTCAAATGGATTCGTATTTGATTTTTCGGTGAGATGGGCGCTCACAGGCTGCATATAAAAGTATATACACGAAGCAACGATAATGGAGACGGCCACAATCATTACAAAAGGGGCATGCCATCCTAAATTTTTTGCGATAAACAATCCAATCGGAATTCCTAAAATCTGACTCGCAGCAAAGGCCATCTGCACAAAACCCATAACACGACCACGAAATTCTAGTTTAAACAAATCTGATATAATAGCTAAACTTATCGAGCCAATTACTCCGCCGAATAATCCGGTTACAATTCGGGCGCCCAATAAAAATTCATAAGTTGGTGCGGCAGCGCAAAGGGCCGTTCCAATTATAAAACCAGTATAAAAAAACAACAAAATTTTCTTTCGGTCAAAACGATCGGCAAAGCCAGCGGCAAGTAAGGCTGAAGCACCTGCACTAAAAGCATAGGCCGACACCACAAATCCGAATTTTGAAGTTGTAATGTGCAACTTTGGAATGAGGATATATCCGAGTGGGGATAAAACCATAAAATCGAGAATAACTGAAAATTGGATACAAGAAAGAATAAAAATAATAAACTTCTCATATCTAGTAAAGGAAGGTAATACTTTTTTTTCCTTGGAATTCGTATCTTTTTTTCGAAAAAAGCCCTTTTTATTTGTTGTCTTCTCGTTTTTTATTGTGCTTTCGGCCATGAATGATTTGTAGAAATTGCCTTTTGAATGGAAAAGTGCGCAAATATAAATTAACGTAAATTGGTAATGACCTTTCGAACATATATTCTTTATAATAATAACGTCTTTTAACTTTTTTTGAAAATGGAATTTAAATAGTCGCCATTTGAAAACGCATGAATGCTGGATTATTGGCCCTAAAATACATTCAGAATTCTACGATGCAAAATTCGTACCTTTGCATTCTTTTTAATTAAATACTATGGGTGGATTAATCATGGCTGGACAATTATTGTTAAGCCTAACAATATTAGTTTCTTTACACGAATTCGGGCATTTTATTACTGCGAAGTTTTTTAAAATGCGGGTCGAAAAATTTTACTTATTCTTCGACTTTCTTTTTCCAATGGCTAACGTAGCCAAGTTTGCTTTGTTTAAGAAGAAAATTGGCGATACTGAATATGGCATTGGATGGTTCCCTTTGGGGGGGTATGTTAACATCAGCGGTATGGTTGACGAAACAACAGAAAAGGACCAACTACCTGCCGATCCTCAACCTTGGGAATACAGAAGTAAACCAGCTTGGCAGCGTTTAATTGTAATTTTAGGTGGTGTAATTGTGAATTTAATTTTAGGCATGATCATCTTTACTGGAATTATGTACACTTGGGGCGAATCGAAAACGCCTATTGCTGAAGTAAATAAAACGGGTATTCATATCGGAAGCTTTGCTAAAGAAATCGGATTTCAAGAAGGCGATAAAGTTTTAACTGTAAATGGAAATCATCCCAAATATTGGGAAGATATTTTTGAAGTGAAAGAAATTATGGCTGAGAATCCATATTTTGAGATTCAACGTAATGAAGAGAAGCTACGTATTGAAATGACGGCTGATTTTATTACTCGATTATCTCAAGAAAAAGACGAGTTTATTAGTCCACGAATGGTCACTTATGTTGAGAAATTGACGCCTCAAATTTCCAATGCTAAAGATGCAGGGTTGCTCATAAATGATCAGATTATTGGCGCCGATAGTAAATCTTTACTGTACTTTCATGAATTTCAGACGTATTTAAAAGATCACAAAGGTTCGAAAATAGACTTGAAGGTGGTACGTAATTTAATAGATACATTAACGCTTAATGTTGCAGTAACAGATAATGGTACAATTGGGTTCAAACCATCTGCTAGCAAAGCTTTTAAGGTCGATACCGTTCATTATTCTTTTATTGAGGCAATTCCTCAAGGTATAAAGTTAGGTTATAAAACGGTTCGTGATCAGCTTACAGGATTAAAGAAAATTTTCACCGGCAAAATTAACGCCAAAGATTCATTGTCAGGCCCTATCGGAATCGCACAAGCTTTCGGTGCTTCGTGGGATTGGCATTGGTTTTGGATGCTTACGGGTTTAATTTCAATGGTTTTAGCAATCATGAATTTGCTTCCCATTCCAGGATTGGATGGGGGTTATGCTATCTTTATTTTGTGGGAAATGATCACAGGCAAGAAGGTTAGTGATAACGTAATGCAGAAAGCCTTGAGCGTAGGTTTGGTTGTTATTTTACTACTTACTTTTTTCGCAATAGGGAACGATATTTTTAAGCTGTTTAAATAGTAAGCTTCATTAAAGTAGTATCTAACTATTTAGAATATTTATTTCAGCCTTTTTGCGCTATGAATTATTTTCAATTTTACGATTTGCCAGTAAAGTTCAATTTGGATGCTGCACAATTACGGCAAAAGTTTTTTGAGTTAAGTAAGAAGTTCCACCCCGACTTTTATATACATGCTAGTAAGGATGTAAGGGACACCATGTTATTGGAGAGCACACGTAATAATGATGCGTATAAGACACTTAATAATGCCACACGTCGTTTACGATATGTTTTAGAAGTTAGCGGTGTGCTTTCTGATGAAGAGAAAGAGATATTGCCTCAAGCCTTTTTAATGGAAATGATGGAGTTAAATGAGGCAATATTAGAAGCCAATGAGGCTAATTACGAAGAAATAAAAGAACAGTTTAAGAAAATTGAAGATTCGTTAAACGACCGTTTATCCCTTGATTGCATTGACTTTGACGAAACTGGACGCCATGATATTTTGCTTCGGATTAAAACAAATTACTTAAAACAGAAATATTTGTTGCGTATTAAAGAGTCTATGCTTAAATTCGCATCTCTTTAAAAAAAAAACTGACAATGCCCGGATGGCGGAATCGGTAGACGCGCTGGTCTCAAACACCAGTAACGCAAGTTGTGCCGGTTCGACCCCGGCTCCGGGTACTAAACAAGCCTCGCAAATCGCGGGGCTTTTTTATGAAATAGAATTTTGTTTGGAGTAAAGTAAATTGATTGTGTAAGATCTATTGAAGACCATGCATCATTTCGTCTTTTTTTAATTGTATTGTTTTCAATATAATATGTTTTTTTCACCCACTTTGTTTACGTCTAAATATATATCCCTAGATCTTTAGGTTGTTAACATTTGCCTTTCAGTGGTTTATAAAATTAGACTGATTCTAAATTAGCAGTTCTCATTGTGGATAACTTTGCTATTTGCAAAGTAGTTTAACTTATTGTAAAATTAACAATAAGTGTAATGGAAATGTTTAATAAGATTGGCTTTTATGTTTTTTAACCTGAATTAATAGTATTGTAAAATTACTTTTCAAGCTGTTTTTAAAGGTAAAATTAGCATTGTAAAAATTTCCGTTTTTTCTATTAAATATATGTTAATTGTTCGAATATTACAATATATTGCCACTGAGGATTTTAAGCAATTATAATTTTATTCAAAATTTTAACCATAAACTTCAAATTAACAATCATTTAAATATGGATTTATTTTACTCTTTCAATTTTCAAAGAAGTTACTTTTTTAAAGCATTAGCTTCTTTAAGTATGATGATTTTGAGTTTGGTTTCCAATGCTCAATTAACAGAAAATTTTTCGGGTACTACTTTCCCTCCTTCTGGATGGACGTTGTATAATGATCCGAACTACACGCCGCTTTTAACGAAGCGACTGGCTACAGTAAACGGTTATGGTACTACCGCAGGGCAAGGTGCCATCTATCTCGATTTCTGGAATGCGAATGTGGGTACGAAGGATTCATTAACAACCCCTACCTTAAATCCAACTTTAAGTGGTGACTCTTTAATTTTTGATCATATTCATGCTACGGCTTCTGGCCAAGTGAATCACGATTCAATGGCAATTTATACGTCGCTTGATAATGGTATTACTTGGAGCCGATTGATAGGCTTGAAGGGAGATCCAGCTAATATTGGTTGTTCTACGTGTATGTCAACTTTCCCAGGTGCATTGGCGTATGAAATGATTCCGCCGATAAATCCACCTATTGGCACGAATTGGATGACGAAAAGATATGCCTTGCCAGTAGGAACAAATAAAATTGTTTTTGTTTTTTATTCTAATTATGGCGAGAATTTATTTCTTGATAATATAACAGTGAGTCGCAATTTGCCTATGGTTTATAGCGATGCCGTTGCATCTCAAGCTTCTATTGATACTGTTTTTGATGGTATGAATAATGCTGCTGTGATAAATGCACAAATTTTGGCGATTAACTCGGCTAGTCCATTATTAGTTACCTCACTCACCGCAAATACTTCAGGTACTACTAATGTGGGTGACATTTTGAGAGCTAAATTGTACTATTCAGGTGCCGCAGGTTTTAATGTCGCCAATGCATCATTATTAGCAACAGTGAATAATCCTTCCGGTTCTATGGTCTTCACTGGATTCTCGCAACCTTTAGCAGGATCTTTATCTAATTTCTGGATTGTATACGATGTTGCACCAACTGCCATTGAAGGTAATGTGCTTGACGGCACATTTACTTCTGTAACGGTTGATGGAATCGTTAGAACTCCAAGTGTTCAAAATCCTGCTGGAAATAGATTCATTCAAAACCATAAAAAATATCGCTACTGCCAATGGAACACTTTATCTACGATTAATTATTTAAGTGGCCCTACCAATGTATCTATTGGTGCCATTAATAATACTACTGCCGATTTAAATCAATTAACAAGTTATGCAAGCCAAAGTACCTCTTTATACAAAGGCGACTCTGCACAACTATTTGTAACTATAGGCCCCGGTAATACCGAGCAGGTCGCTGTTTTTGTAGATTGGAATAATAACGGATTGTTCGAATTGCCTGACGAAAAAATTTATTATGCAACAGGAATTCCAGGGGGCGGTACCATTGGTCTGCCAATTATGGCACCAGTGAGCACTCCTTGTTACATTAAAGTTCCGTGTACTGCAACTCCTGGATTTCATCGTTTTCGTGTAATTAGTGATTTAACTGGAACAACAATCACACCATGTGGCCCTATTACGTATGGCGATGGCGAAGATTATTCTTTGGAAGTAAAAGAACAACCGACACCGATTGCTTCTTTTGGTGCTTTGGATACCTTTTACACCAATGGCGTTTTAGCATGCACCAATACCTCCATTGGAACGGGATTGTCATCTCAATGGGACTTCAATAATGATGGAACCTATGATGCAGTCACTAAAAATGGTGCTTATCAATATACCAGTAATGGAACGTATTTTGTTAAACTAAAGATTACGAGTGCTGGATGCTTGGGTGTATTTACGGACTCCATCGTTAAAAAGGTAGTAATTATTAGTCCACCTGCAATAACAGCAGCTAATTTTATTTCTGATCGAAATGTAGTTTCTCCTGGTGATGTTGTTAATTTTTTCGACCTCTCAACGTATGGAGCTGGATCTTGGTCATGGTACCTTTCACCTTCTAATGTTGGTGGAAACCCAGCATTTATATATGTAAATGGTACTAGTAGTGCAAGTCAAAACCCTCAAATTGTTTTCAATGAATATGGTAAGTTTACTGTAACTCTTACAGCCACTAACTTGTTAGGTACTTCTAGTATAACTAAATCACTCTATATTAATTGTGTTCACTCTATAAATATGTGTGGCAATGGAACTGCTGCAACAATTTCTGATGATGCTGGATTTTTATATGATGATGGCGGTAAGTTTGCAAATTACACCAAAGGAAAAAACTGTTCATTGTTGATAAAACCAGGATGTGCTTCACAAATTCAACTGAAGTTCAAGATGTTTGATATCTCAACACTGCAATGGTCGGGTTATCCAGCTGGAGGAGATTGGATAAAGGTATATGATGGTTCTGATGCATCTGGTGTTCCTTTGCATTCAGGTATTAACTGGCCTGCAGGAATTCAAAATCAAGCGGGAAATATTCCATGGTTGCCACCTACCTTAACAGCAACTTCTGGAGCCATGTATATTGTATATTGGACAACAGGTGTTGGGGGGCAAAAAGGATTTGAGGCAGAATGGAGTTCTACTCCAGTGGTTGGAAATAATCCACCAAGTGCTAGCTTTAATGTTCCAGATACCATTTATACTGGCGTTGCAAATACATATATGGCTTCTACTTCAGCTACGGTAAATTCATACGATTGGGATTTTAACAATGATGGTATTTATGATGCATCAGGAGCAACCGTTGCCTATCAATACAATACCCCAACAACGGTAACAGTTAAGTTGTTAATTTCTTCTTGTCAGGGAGCAACAACATTAACTAAGGTGGTTACGGTGATGAATCCATCAGTGCCTCCAACACCAGCATTCAACGTTAACTTTAAGTCAGGAACACCATTGGATGTATTCCAATTTTTTGATGCTTCAAAAAATGGGCCTACGTCTTGGCAATGGACAATTTCTCCTGCAACGTATAATCTTACATCCGGAAATTTAATGTCACAAAATTTAAGTGTGAAATTTACAGCCGTTGGCTTATATACCATTAAACTGAAAGTGGCGAATAGCTTTGGAGAGGATAGTATTACCAAAACAACCTTTATTAATGTATTCTATTATTGCACACCGAATGTAAATATGTTGGATCCAGATATCGGCATCTCGAACATCATATTCCAAAGTATTAATAATACGACACCACAAGGTTTAGCCGCTTATACCGACTATTCATCTTTAGGTACATTAAATGTTGAGCTCGGTGCTTTATACCCAATCACAATTAAGCGCACATCCAACACCAATGCTATTAACCGCAAGGTTTGGATTGATTTAAATGGTAATGGAACTTTCACGGATGCGAGCGAAAATTTATTCGAAGAAACTAATTCAACGACTTTGTCGGTAACAGGAAATATACTAATTCCCAAAACTGCAACTTTAGGAAATTCTAGGTTGCGCATCGGTGTAAATGCCGCCAACAGTCCTAACTTAGGGTGTGGTGCCAACTACTTTGGTGAATATGAAGATTATCGAATTAATATCGTGCCTGATGTTACTAAACCTGTAATCACCTTAATAGGAACTGACACCGTTTATGTAGAGGCTGGATATGTATACAATGATTTGGGAGCAACAGCTTCAGACAATGTAACAAGCCCACAAACATTTACAACTACCTATGTTGGCTTTACCAATGGCACAGCCATCGCCAATGCTGGAATATACACTGTTAATTATTCAGCTACGGATAGCGTAGGGAATCAGGCCATTACTAAAGTTAGAAAAGTAATAGTAACACCAGATGTTACCAAGCCTATTATTACCATGAATGGTTTGGATACTATAGTGCTTGCTGTTGGAAGTACATTCACAGATCCAGGAGCTTCGGCCACAGATTATTATTATGGACCAGTAACGCCAATTCTAGTTGTTGGTGTGGTAAATACCAATTTAGTTGGTACATATACATTAGTTTATAATGCCACCGATCTTCACGGAAATGCAGGTGTCTCTAAAATCAGAAAAGTAATTGTAATTGATACTATTGCTCCTATTATAACTGTTAGCGGTGCTAATCCTTTCTATTGGAATGTGCATGTGAAACCTTTTGTTGATCCGGGTATTTCGGCTACTGATAACTATTGTACATCAGGATTGAATATTGTTTCATCTGCAATAAATTTAGATTCCCTAGGAACCTACACAATAACCTATACACTAAAAGATTGTAATGGAAATGTAGCTGTTTCAAAATCTAGAACTGTTATCGTTCAAGATACCATTAAACCAACATTACAATTTACTTTTAATACGGATACTTTCTTGATTGATGTTTTAACATTAACAACGCTTCCTGAGCCAGGTTACACTTTATTTGACAACTATTATACTAGTAGTCAGCTTGCAGTAACTAAAGCAGGAATTGTAAATCTAAATGTCATTGGAAGTTATCCTGTAACCTATGTGGTGAAAGATCCATCGATGAATACCTCAAAGGTATATACGCGTATTTTCAAAGTAGTTGATCGCGTAAAACCAGTGATCACACTTATTGGTTCTACCATTGCGAATACATATCGTTGGAAAACATACAACGACTCAGGCGCCACTGTCACTGATAATTACTATAGTAATTTGGTGGTTTCGGTGAGTGGTGTGGTCGACGTTAACCTTCCAGGAATTTACTATATCGCATTCAATGTTTCTGATCCTTCTGGAAATGCAGCTATTGAAAAGCAACGAATAGTAAATGTTAAGGAGAGCTTCGGTGGCTTTAACGATCTTTCGTTTGAAGCGAGTGTAAATATATACCCAAATCCAAACAATGGTAAGTTTACATTGGTAGTAAATAGAGATAAAGCAATCAACCTTAAGATTGTGATTTACGATATGCTCGGAAATCAGATTAAAGATTTGACTAAGGATGAAATTTCTTCAGGTATTTATAATTTTGACATGGGAGGATTGGCTGCTGGAAATTATATGATCCAATTTGTCACAGATCAAACTACCACTAGTAAAAAACTAACCATAATCAGAAAATAGTTTAACCCTTAAGGGTTGTTGGAGAAGCGATAAAACAGAAATACATTTTGTTTTATCGCCCTCCTTCCTCCCAAGGTGTCAATGATATTCTTTTCAATACAAATAGTTTTTAGTCATCGTTTTAAAATCATTCATAAAATACATAATCCTTATATCATGAATTTAATATTTACCTCAATCAGAACATTTCTTTATTCTTCTTATAAAAGAATACTTATTGTTTTGTTCTTTTTAAGTACATGTCTCTTGGGTTTTTCTCAAGGTCCGATGTTCTATACATCCACGGCACTTGGAGGGGGTAATGCCTTTCCATTTAGTTCAACAGGTTACCGATGCCAGTGGTTGTATGCTCCATATCAATTTAGTGCGGGCGGCACTGGTTCTGGGGTACCTGCCGGTTCAGGCTTTATTAATAAAATTTATGTCCTGCCTTCATCAGCGAGTACAGGCAGTTATGTAACCTTCACGGTTCGAATTGGTTATGGCACATCTACTTCCTTGTCAAGTGGTGGACCTTGGATTACCTCAGGCATGCAAACGTGTTTGAGTGCAACCACTATTAATATTACAAGTACTGCTAATGCTTGGTGCGCAATTCCTTTAACAACACCATTTTATTATACGCCATCTAATTATTTAATTATTGATATCAGTCAAGTAAGTGCCACCAGTGGCTTTACCATCAATCAGCTTTCGCCGGGATTAGGAAGCACGAGAGCTTATGGATTAACAGCGAATTCTACAAACACAGGAGCTGATGGAACACAGGCAAATATGGGGTTTGATTTACAAGCAAATACATTTAATGATGCAGGTGTATTGTCTATTGATTCTCCGATGTCATTTTGTGGTGGCATCCAAAATATTAAGGCTACGATTAAAAATTACGGAAGAAATCAAATTAATCCAGTTACGGTTAATTGGTCCTTGGATGGCAATATTCAAACACCAATAACGTATTCATCTTTGTTAGATACGGCCGGGGTAATAAACAATACGGCACAGGTGCTATTAGGTTCTTATAATTTTCCGGGTTTAACTTCGCTTAAAGTCTGGACATCACAACCAAATAATGTGGCGGATACAAACGCGGTTAACGATACGCTTGTCGCAATTAAAGGGCCGGCATTAAGTGGAGCGTATACCATTAATCCATCAGGTACAGGTCCCTATAATTTTCTTTCGTTCTCTTCGTTTGCCTCAGTTTTAAATACTGGAGGTGTTTGTGGACCAGTAACAGTGACTGTCGCTGCGGGTACCTATAACGAGCAAGTTATGTTCGGTAATATCACAGGTGCATCGGCAATCAACACCATATTAATCGATGGTGTGGATACCGCAACAAGAACATTAACTTATGCAACGAGCTCTAATCCTGCGGTAATTCAATTTAATGGTGCGCAGTATGTAACGGTTAAAAACTTAAGCATTATTAACACGAACACTGTTCAAAATACCAGTGGTTATTATGGTGTTCATTTTACCAATGCAGCCAATTACAATAAGTTGCTCGGATGTAGAGTTCAAGTACCAGTTTACGGAGCTGGAGGTGCTCTTTACCCTATCGCCGTAGCCATTTGTGGAGGTACATATTCCACCACTGGAAACACTGGAAACTATAACACCATTGATGGTAATCGCATGATTGGTGGATATTATGGAATGACAGTTTTTGGTAATGGTACAGCACCATCAACCAGCACAGGTAATGTGATTACGAACAATAAAATTGAAAAAGCTTATTATATGGGTGTTTATCTATATTTTCAATCAAACTTAACTTTCGATCATAATGTAATTACCAATGGGCCTTACTATACGAATGATTATGGTATTTATGCATATTATTTAAATAATACAAGCATCAGTCGCAATAAAGTCAACTCATCATATTATGGATTATATCTGTATACCTATACAAGCTACAATACTGGTACCATGAACATTACTAACAATATGTTTTACTCGCAAGGTGGCGGTACAACATATTATGGTATGTATATGAGTAATGCCAATAATGCTATTATTTCACATAATACGGTTTATCATACTAAAGCGAGTGGGGCAGCATACTATGATTTCTTAAGTTATCCAGGGAATAAAATCAACAATAATGTATTTGTTGTTTCACAAGCTACCGCTACTGCTTTCTATGTGGCGAATGCCAGTACTGCATATTTTTTATCCATCGATTATAATACAATAGCTTCAGAAGTAGGAAATGCAAATTTGGCTTATTTCTTAGGCGTTTATTATCCTTCAATTGGAACCTTAAAAACATCTAATTTAAGTTTTAATCAGAACAATAATGGAGTTGTTCCAATATTCCAAAATTTAGGCGATCTGCACCTTTCAACAACATTAGATCAAGCAAGAGGGATGTCGGGAACTGGCATTGCAATAGATATTGATGGTGAGCCACGATGTGTTTTATCTCCTAGCATGGGTGCGGATGAAAGTAATTATGTTCCACCTGCTATTAGTGCAGGTTTCACGGCTGGAACAGTCTATATTAATAGTCCAATTACACTCATCAATAATTATTCAGCTAATACCGCAATGTCGCATCGCTGGTTTGTTGATGGTGCTTTTGTCGGAACAACGGTTAATTTAAATTATACATTTACTACATTGGGTAGTCACTGTGTTAGTATAAAAAGTACCAATTGCTTTGGTTCGGATAGCGTAAATATTTGTTTAAATATTATTAGTCCAACTGCGGTTCCAACTGCCGATTTCGTGGCTAGCCCGAGTTCAGTTCTAACGAATCAGAATTTAACATTGGTTGATATGTCAAGCAATGGTCCTTCAAACTGGTTGTGGTCAATTTCGCCGGGTACAGTTGGCGTCAATTATTATTATACTGGAGGCACATCTGCAACATCACGAAACCCAATTGTGTATTTTACTACTCCTGGATTATATACCGTATGTATGAAGTCTACCAATGGTATCGGTACAAGTGCACTTGCATGTAAAAATAATTATATCACTGTTGTTATTGCACAAGCAATGTGTTCGGCACCATTTAGTACGAAGTTGGCAACAGGTAATTTATACAGTTCTGGAGGTCCTGCCGGTGGATATGGTCAAAATGAGAATTGCATATTTTCTATTGATGCCTGCGCTGATTCTACATTCTTAAATGTAACCTCTGCAACCTTTGGAACAGCAGCGGTCGATCGTTTTGAAATTTATGAAGGCGATTATATTCCTGGTAAAACTCCAGTAGCTCAGTTTATTGGTGGAACAACCTACAATAACTTACCACAGCTAATTCGTGTGAAAGGCAAAATGACCGTTCGCGAAATAACCGATGGAACTGCCAATAATGGTCAAGGCATCAAAGCAAATTGGTATATTACGGCTGGTAATTTTCCAGCACCTACAGGTACTATTATAGGTTCAAACGATGCCTATGTTTGTCCTCAAGGAATTTATAATTTCTATTCTTCTAGCTTCAGAGATCCTTCGTACCTTTATGAGTGGGATTTTGATAATGATGGTTTAACAGACATGACAGGAATGGATGGCTATTTCTCCTTCGCTGCTGCTGGACCAGATACCATAAAATTAAAAGTTAAGGGTTGTGGAGGTAGTGCTTTATTTACAAAATTTGTAAATATTATAAGCCCATCAAAACCAACAGCTGCCTTCAATACGAACTTGTTTATTGCAACTAACATTGATACAGTTCAATTAAATGACGCCACAACAGGTGGTGTTACTAGTTGGAAATGGACTATCACTGGTCCAGGACCTGTTTTGTTTGTTGGTGGAACCAATAACACGTCTAGAAATCCACGTTTGATGGGTAATGTTACGGGAACATACACAGTGAAATTAGTGGTAACAAATTGCTCTGGCTCTGATAGCGTTACCGTTTCAAATTATTTTAAGATTTTGTCGTATTGTATTCCTACTGCTGGTAATTTGTTGGCCGATTTAAGTATTTCTAATTTCCAGATGGGTTCTATTAACAATACAATATCCACACCAGCACCAGGCACAGTTGCTTATCGCGACTTCACGCAAACTACCTTTAGTTTTGTGGATCGTGGAGCCTCTTATCCATTCTCGATAACACGTGCAGCCAATAATAATGCTGCTGGTATTAGAATTTGGGTGGATTGGAATCAAGATGGATCTTTTGACCCAATAACTGAATTAGCTGCCTCAACGATTACGGGAAATATGAATTGGAGCTCATCTATTGCAACGCCTAAGACGGCTGCTCTTGGTGGAACACGACTGCGCATCGGAGTTAGTTTTAACAACATGAATAATACACCTTGCGGTGCTAATATGTATGGCGAGTTTCAAGATTATCGATTAATTGTGCGTCCGGATGTTACGCCACCATTACTATTATTGCGTGGTGCCAATCCAGCGTACGTGGAAATTGGTAGAACCTTTGTAGAAACAAATGATAGCGCTTACGATGCCGTGGATGGTATGCTTACAGACAGTATTAGCTATTCTGGCTTTATCACAGGTAGGGGATATCAATTGCCGATTTCTAATCAAGCTAATGCCATTGGCACGTTCACGGTCACTGCTCAGGTGAACGACCTTACAAATAATATTACAACGAAAACCAAAAACGTCATTGTAACTGCCGATACAACGAAACCCACTATAACACTTAATGGGGCTAATCCATTTTATGTAGAAGTATATACCAGTTTTTCTGATCCAGGAGCAACGGCTAATGACTTTTTCTTCACAACTCCATTGATTGTTAGTTCTACGAATAATGTCGATACTTCAAAAGTTGGATCGTATGGTATTACTTATACAGCAACTGATGTAAATGGAAATAATGCGATACCAGTAACTAGGATAGTTCAGGTAAGGGATACTCAAAAACCAGTAGTTACGTTCCCTATTAACACCGATACCATTTATGCTGAAATAGGAAGTACCTACTCCGATCCTGGCGCAATGGTAAACGACAATTATTATACTGGATTAACCGCCAATTGGACCGGTACAGTGAATACCTTTATACCTGGAACCTACTATTATACATTTACAGCAACTGATGGTTCAGGAAATGTTTCTCTTCCTAAGATACGTGTAATCATTGTTAGAGATGGAACTGCGCCAGATTTGATTTTGGCTTCTCCTGCTGATCCTGATACTTTAGTTATCGAAGTGAAACGCTACACCACAGTGCCAGAGCCAGGTTATACCACAGTGGATAATTATTATCCAAAATCGCAAATCACCGTTTCAAAATCGGGTAGTGTTGATTTAAATAAAATTGGGGTGTATGTTGTTACTTATGTGGCCACCGATCCTGATGGAAATTCGTCGTTGCCGAAACGAAGGATTTATAAATTAGTAGATACCACGAAACCTATCATTACTCTCAATGGAAGTAACACAATTAATATTTGCCGTTGGAGAGCATACACTGATTTAGGTGCAACTGTTAGCGATAACTATTGGACAGGACTTCAAATCGTGACGAAGTCGAACCTTGACATGAATTTGCCGGGCACCTATATTATAACCTTTGACGCCGTTGATAGTTCAGGGAATGTTGCTGTTACAGAGCAACGCGTAGTGACGGTTTTAGACTATACATCATCAAGTTGTCAAGCCTTTACTGGAATTAATTCGCTCGACAATCAAAATCTAATTCTTGTTCGTCCAAACCCAAGTAGTGGTGCATTTAATTTGGATGTTTCATTGGTGAGAGAGCAACAATGTCAAATTACGGTATACAATAGTCTTGGTCAAATAGTTAAAGTCGTCGACGATGCTTCGATTCGAAAGGCCAAGTATATATTAAACCTTGAGGACCAATCCGTTGGAATTTATTTTATTACAGTGAAAATGGAGAACAGCACCATCACTAAAAAAATCATATTAAATAAGTAATTAAAAATTAATTAACCGAGTCATGTTAAAAAGAACAATTTCAATTATTTTATTCTTAGTAGCTGTTCAAAATTCATTTGCACAGTGCTACAGCTTGCTTACGTATTGCAGTCCTACGGTAATTAATGACGGTGTTGGCACAAGCATGGGTTTGCAAAACGTTACCTTTGGAACCACCATCAACAATACTACGGTTGCTACCGGAGGGTATCCCCATTATTACGATTACACGAACTTTATTGTAAGTGGCTCTGCTGGATCTAAAATTTTAGGGTCTGTAAAAAATGGTGGTGGAAATAGTACCATGGTTCGAATTTATGTCGATTGGAACCAGGATGGTGTTTACGGCACTACCGCACCAGAATTAGCTTGGGCATCAGGCAACTCAGCAGCAGGTGCTGTGGTAAACGACTCAATAACTATCCCTGTCGGCCAAGCACCAGGTTTATACCGTATTCGTGTTCAAGGCAATTTTGGTTCTGGAAGCTACGGAACTACAGGTACGGTCAATCCATGTGTCGTAGATTATGGGGAGGTTGAAGAATATACGCTTGCTGTTACAACTAGCACTGCTGATGCCGCTAGTTTAGCTCATACCTCACCTAGTTTCTATATATTAGGTAACAATACCGTAGGGTTTTCTATGGTGAACTTAACTAATTCCACCATGACTTCGGTTAATATTGGTTACAAATTAGGAAGTAATACTGCTGTTACAGAATCTATGACAGGCTTATCAATTGCAGCCGGTGCATTGTATACTGTGAATTTTGCAACGCAATTGAATATTGCTGCTACTGGTACGTATGCACTTAAAGTTTGGCTTAACAATGTGAATGGAGGCGGAACTCAAACTCCAGTAAATGATACAATCTGTAAAACTTTAAGTGTTTATTGTAGTACTGCCTTGAGTGGTACCTATACCATCGACCCATCAGGAAGTGGATCTTCAAACTTTACAACCATTGGTGCAGCGGATAGTGCAATGTTGATTTGTGGTGTCAGTGGTCCAGTTGTTTTTAATGTGGCTGCTGGAACCTACAATCAGCAAATTGACATTCCAATAATAAGTGGCGCTTCTGCAACAAATACCATCACCTTTGATGGTGGAAATGGGAATGCATCTACACGTGTTTTAACAGCATCAACTACATCGGCTTTGCCATATGTGTTGCGTTTTAATGGCTCTAGCTATGTTACCTTCAGAAATATGACCATACGTTCCACAGGAACAACGGATGCTTGGGTTACTCATTTCTTGGATGGAACAAATAATAGATTGAATAATTGTATTATTGAAATTACCGGTACAGGTGCAACATCAACAAATTCAAATTTAGCTGGAATTGTTTTTAATGGTAGTAGCACAACCCTATCTACAAGTAGCTCGCTTTCAAATAATCATACTATCGATAGCTGTACCATTAATGCAGGTTATTATAATATTTATTGTTCTACAAGTAATGGATCTAACACACTAAACTTTAACAATAATAATCTTAATAGTGCTTATTATTATGGCATGTCTTTCAATTCAAGTATTACTGCTAAAATAAGAAGAAATACTATTGATTTACGAAACAACAACACAAGTAATACGGGTATTTACTTTATTAATTGTAGCGCCAATGGAACAAATTTTCATGAAATCGTTTCAAACAAAATCACCAATGCAGGGCAATATGGAATGTATTTTTTGACTTCAAATGGCAGCAGTAGTAGCTATGGTCAGATATACAATAACATGATTGGAGGTGGGTTTAGAAATACAAGTGGATGTTATGGTATAAATGACAACTCCTCGCGTTATCAGATTTGGCACAATAGTATCAATATGGATTTCAATTCCACATCAGGTACTACAGCCGCAATCTATTTAAACGGAGGTAGCTTGCACGATATTCAAAACAATCATTTGGTGGTAAGTGCAACAACGGCATCAAATGCCTTTGCTTTGTATACTTCTGCGAGTACCAATATCTCAACATTAGATTATAATAATTACTTTAATGTTTCCTCCTCAACTCTTTATTTTAATGGAGTTGCAAGTTATAATACTGCAAACTTTAGAACCGCATTTAGTGCTGGAGGTGCAGGTGTTAACTCCATTAATTCTAATCCTTTTTATATTTCAGCACTTAATTTGCATACCACCATGCCTTGTAATAATGGGGCAAACCTTGGATTAACTTCAGATTTTGATGGTAACTCAAGAGGAACAACCCCTGACATTGGTGCGGATGAAGTTTCATCCATTCCGAATAATGACTTCGGTATGCTTAAACTTAATTCACCAAGCTTCCCGTTGAGCACAGGATCACAAACCGTTAATGTTACAGTTCGAAACTTTGGAAATAACACTATCACAACAGGAACTGTATATTATTCACTTAACGGTGGAACTCCGGTAAGTCAATCATGGTCGGGAACTCTCGCACCATGCGATACCGCAAATATCAGTTTCACAACAACCATCACCATCACCTCCGGTGTGTCAGCCATCAAGGTTTATACTGCCGGTCCCAATGGCGTTGCTGATGCAAACACAGCAAACGATACGTTGAAATTATCGTTGTGTCCTGCATTAATGGGTGCTTATACCATTAATCCTTTAGGTAGTGGCTCAACCAATTATGTCTCCTTTGCATCAGCAATTAGCGATATGCAATGTGCGGGTATAAAAGGTTCGGTGGTGTTTAATGTAGTTCCAGGTACTTATACCACGCAGTTTACGGTGCCTTCTATTAATGGGGCCTCAGCGACCAACACCATTACTTTCCGCTCTGCTACAGGTATAGCATCCAATGTTGTGTTGAACTATTCATCGATAGGAACAGCGGATAACTATATAGCGAAGATGGATGGCGGTGACTATTTTAAATTTAGTAACTTAACATTTGCGCCACTTGGAATTAATTATGGAACAGCTGTTTTATTGCAAAATTCATCAGATTATAATGTTTTTGATTCTTGTGTATTTAATGGATTAGGTACAACAAGTACATCGCAGAATTTGGCTTTATTCTATAGTAATAATACCAAAGATAATTATAACATTATAAGTAATTGCTTATTAAACAATGGAGCAATGGGTGTATATTGGTATTCAAATTCAGTTGCGTATGCTGCGGGTAATCAAATTATACAAAATACTTTTAGTAATCAGTATTACTCGGCTATTTATACGACGTATCATGACTATTTAAGAATACGACAAAATCTAATCACCACATCCACAGCATATACCAGTTACTATGGGATTTTCGATCAATTTACATACAATAACTCTGGTGCGACCGAAATAACGAAGAACAAAATTTTCGCTACGGTTGCTGGAGGTTATGGTATGTACAATTATTATCCGAACTTCGGAAATAGTACTACTTATCGTTTCTTAGTGGCAAACAATATGATACAGATGAATGTGACGTCCACCTCTGCATCTTATGGAATTTATAACCAATACGTATATACTGCTGATATAATGCACAATACGGTAAACATGGTTGCTCAGCCAACAGGAACAAGTTATGCGTATTACAACTATTATTTCTTTACCTCTGGATGCTTCGTTCAAAACAACGTTTTTACAAATTCAACCACCGGTACTACCTCCTATGCAGTATTTGAACAATTGAGCAACTCGGCAACATGGAATAACAATTTGTATTACACAATGGGAACCTATTTAGGAAGTTGGGGTGGTGCATTGGCAGCAAACTTAGCAGCATGGAGGACATTAAATGTGGGTCAAGAATTGAATAGTATTAGTTTATTACCTTCATATACGAGCTCTACTAACCTAAGTTTCTTTAATTTGCCTTGTGCAAATAACGCAGGTGCTAACGTTCTTACACGTGTTCCAGATGATATTAATGGAACAGCTCGCAGTGTATCTCCGGATTTAGGTGCCGTAGAATATACTCCTGCATCAATAGATGCTGGTGCTTTTGTTGTTCTTGCACCATTGGGCAGCTTGATTGTTTCTAATTCGTATAATGTAGTTGTTACTGCTAGAAATTTTGGTACAACAACAATCACATCTTTGGTTGTAGGTTATCGAGTAAATAATGGAACTGCAGTAACGCAAACCATTTCGTCATTGAACATGCTTCCATGCGATACCTTGCAAGTTACATTTAGCGCCACAAGTGGTCCAGGAGCTACCGATCAACGCTATGTTGCCATACCTGGATTGGCTGCTATGAAGGCCTTCACTGCTTCTCCAAATGGAGGAGCAGATTTAAATGCACTAAACGATACTACCATTGCAATCTCATGTTCACAGCTTTCTGGAACGTTTACAATTAATAAAAACCTTCCGGCAAGTAATGTGAACTTCACGTCTGTTACCAATGCTGTAAGTGCACTTTATAGTTGTGGTGTTAATGGACCTGTAGTTTTAAATATTACTTCAGGATCCGGACCATACAATGAACAAATTACATTTAACGGCCCGATCAATGGTGTTACAGCCGCAACAAATAATGTTACTATTAACGGTGGTACCAGCAAAGAAGTAATTAGTTTTAACGCTTCCGTTGCTACAAATCAGCATACCATTCGATTAAGTAACGTAAAAGGTATAATTCTGAATAACATAACTATTAATGCTATTAATCCTTCTAATGGAATTGGTGTTCATATTACCTCAAGTGCTGATAGTAATATTGTTCAGAATTGTGTTTTCAATATTGCTGGATCTACGCTTTCAAATACTGCAGGGGTTGCATTGTCAACAACAGCCTCACCAACAGGAACTGGAGCCAATGGTAATGTCAATCGTATTCAAAATAATACTATCAATGGTGGTTACTATGGTATTACCGCTAATGGTACAAGTCTTACAGTTGAAAATACGTATAATTACATTTTAAACAATACTATTTCCAATGCCTATTATTATGGTATTTTTGTTCAATATCAAAACTTTCATAAGTCTAATGGCAACATCATCAACCTATTAGCTGGTAACGTTTCATCTATGGGTGTCTACTTCAATTATGTTGACGCCTTTGAGTTGAAACAAAACAATATCAATAATGTAGGTCAATATGGCATTCAATTAAATAACTCCAACTACCAAAATAACTTAGCCTCGCCGCATACAAGAGCAGGGGTGGTTAATAATATGATAGGTGGTAACTTTTATAATGCCAATCCGAATGGTCTGTATCTTGTAGGTAACGCACATAGAGATCTTGATATTCTACATAACAGCATTTCAATAAATAATGCTGGTTCAGGTTCTGCATTTTGGATGCAACAAACAACAACTGGTATGTACACCAATTTGGATATACGTAATAACAGTTTTGTAACTTATAATGGAACATCATATGCATGTTATTTCTATTATAGTGGCACCACAGCACCATTCTTGAACTTCAACTACAATAACATTTGGAATAGTGCAACTGCTATAACACAAGTTTATTTGAATAATACAACGTATACTACAAACGCATGGATAACGGCAGGTGGTTATAATAACAATTCAAAATGGCTTGACCCAAAATATATTAATCCATTAACTAACCTTCATAGTGTTGAAGGAAATCTTTCTGATGCTGGTACAAATATTGCAACAGTAATTGATGATATAGATGGAGATGCTCGTCCAATCATTCCTGCAGGCACTGTAGATATAGGTGCAGATGAATATATTATTCCTCCTTTGAATATCGGAGCTGTTGCTATCACTTCCCCGATTTACCCAATCGCTCCTGGATTGCAAAATGTGGTTGTGCTAATTAAAAACTCCGGAACAGCAACAATCACCTCTGCCAATGTAACCTACAAAGTTGGTGTTAATGGAACCCTTAAAACGGTTGCTTTTAGTGGTTCAATCACTAGTGGAAACACAGCCTTGGTAACCTTTACAGGTTCTAATCAATATAATTTTACCGGTCCAAGGGATACAGTTATTGCTTATACTTCGGCTCCGAATGGAGGTGTTGATGCTTATCTTCCCAATGATACGGCAACCTCAGTTTTATGTGTTGCTTTAAGCGGAGCGTATACTGTAAATCCATTGGGAAGTGGTTCAACTAACTTCACAACCATGGGATTGGCAGTAGCTACTTTAGTTTGCGGAGGTGTAACTGGGCCAGTAACATTTAACGTGGCCGCCGGAACTTATAACGAGCAAATTAACATCGGTGCCATCGCTGGTAGCAGTAACACCAATACCGTTACTTTTATTGGAGCTGGAAACTCAACGGTATTAACTTTCCCGACTACTGCTGCGAATCCGCATGTTGTGCGTATGAATGGCACAAGAGGCATTTTCTTTAAAAATATGAAGTTGCAAAGTTCAACCACTAATGGTAATGGTTGGATTGTGAACTTTATCGATGCCAAATATTGTGGCGTTTCAAATAGTACCATTGAATTTTCGGATCCAAGTGGACAAACTTCAACAAGCAGTAATATGGCAGGAGTTGTTGTTAACGGAAGTACCTCTGCAATAACTACAGCTAGTGTTTTAGCAGATAGTATATACGTGGATAGTAATAATGTAAATTATGGATACTACAACGTGATGTTTGCATCCAATAATGCCACCTTTCCATTAATGTTTGTGCGTGGCGATAGCATGACCAATGCCTATTTCGCCTCGGTAGCATTTCCGAATCAAAATCAGAGCTTGTCGTTCCGTGTTTTAAATAATAAGATTACCCTAAGGACATTATCTTCAGTTCCATCGTATGCTGTTTATGATTATACAGCTACGTTAACTTCAGGTAAATACAAGGAGATTAGTGGCAATAGAATGTCATCACTCAATGGTTATGGAATAGGCATCTACAACTCTGGAGCATCGCCTACGCAGAGTATGATATATAACAATATTATTGGAGGAAGCAGTCGTGGAACAACACAGATGTTTGGTGTATTTAACTGCTGTGCCGCCTTCTTTAACTATTGGAGTATATTTAATAATACCTTCATAATGGATTGGAATGCTGGTACCTCTTACGGAATTAATTTACAATCGATGGGGTCTTCCACGAATGGATTTGTTCGGAATAACATATTTGTAAATACGAGCACTACGGCGAATAACATTGCCATTAATGCCACCAATAACGGTTCTATAGCTACGTTAGATAATAATATTTATTACTCATCATTTCCAAATGGAACATTTGCTACTTTGGCAGGTGTAATGTATGATGCGAATAATTATAAATCGGCATACCCTAATGGACTAGGTTTAAATTCATTTAATGTTTTACCAAACTTCGTGTCAGCATCCGACTTCCACCTTATTTCAAACTGTTCGAAAGGTGCGAATCTTGGAGTAACTGCTGACTTTGATGGTAATACCAGAGCCTCAGTTCCAGATATTGGCGCCGATGAAATTAGCAATCCACTGAGCAACGATATCGGTGTGTTGAAAATTAACTCTCCTGCCTTCCCATTTGCGCCAGGGTCTCAAAATATCAATGTTACTATTCGTAATTTTGGTTCAAATACAATTACCTCAGGTACAATTAAATATCAAGTAAATGGGGGTAGTGTTGTTTCTGGGTCTTTCACCGGGTCTTTAGCACAATGTGATACCTTGAATTTTACCTTTACCGCTCCGTATACCTTTACAGCAGGTGCCAATACAATTAAGGTATTTACTTCCTTGCCTAATGGCAATGCGGATGCTAACAATGCCAATGACACTGTTTTGCAAACATTCTGTCCTGCTTTCGGTGGTGTATATACGATTAACCCTTCTGGTGGTGCTTATCCAAATTATACTTCTATTGCAAGTGCATTAAGCGATTTAAATTGCGGAGGTGTTTATGCTCCAGTTACCTTTAATATTGCTTCAGGTACATATACGGGTCAAAACGTAGTTGGTGGTTATGTTCGAGGGCTTTCTGCCATTAATAATGTAACCTTCCAATCGGCTACTGGCGTTGCCTCTGATGTGATATTAACCAACTCCTCAACGGCATCTGGTGTATCCAATTATACACTTAAATTAAATGGAGCCAGCTTCTATAAATTTAGAAATCTTACCATAAGTGCTACAAACACTACTTATGGAACCGCATTATCTTTTGCAGGAGCAACTTCAACATCATCGACAGATACATTCTATAACGTAGTTTTCAATGGTGTAACGTCATCAACGAACACTACAGATCAGGCGGTGATTTATTCTCCGAATACAACCCCAGTTCCTTCTACTTTCTTATATTTCGATGCTTGTAAGGTGAATAATGGATTTTTCGGTAGTTATTTCTATTCCGGAGGTAATATTGGTTCAACAGAGAATTTAACTTTCAACAATTGTGATTTCACCAATCAATATGGATATGGAATGTACAATTATCAATTGAATGGATTGATATTAAACAGAAATCGAATCACCACAAATTCAGCATATACAACGTATAATGGAATGTATAACTACTGGATTTATATTACTGCTGTTTCAAACCGCCCTATTGTAAACGGTAATAAGATAAGTGGTTCTGTTGGTGGTGTTGGAATGTTTAACACGTATTTTGGTGTTAACTCAGGTACTACAGGGAAACGACCAATTATTTCTAATAATATGATTTCTATAGGTAGTGGAGCAAATTCAACCTTTGGGTTGCAAGTTGTTAATGACTATGGTTCTGATTATATAAACAATTCCGTTAACATTGGAAGCACATTAACTACTAATGCCTCAGCTGCTGCTTACTTCCAATCGGTTTCAAGTTCAATCGACTCAGTAGTAAATAATATTTTTGTTGGGTCAAGCGGTTCTCCAGCTATTCGTTGTGATGCAACAGCCAGCTTTAGCCCGTGCAATTATAATGATTTGTTTACCACTGGAGCAAACCTTGGCTATATAAGTGCAACAGCATATACTACTATGGCATTATGGAGAACAGGTTCAGGACGAGATGCAAACTCTATTAACATTACTCCAGGTTTTGCCGCTTTCAGCGACTTGCATTTGCCAAGTGCCGTGAATTTACTTCCTGTAAGTGTTCATCCACTTGTACAGTATGATTACGACAATACCTTCCGTTGTTCTAGTCCAACAGATATAGGTGCGGACCATCATGCTGGAACTAATGATATTGGCGTAAGCAGATTATTGCAACCCTTAAATGGTGTATCAGGCTTAGGTGCTCGTGATATTATTGTGGTTTTGAGGAATTTTGGTAGCAACACCATCACCTCAGCCAATGTAAGTTACACTGACAACACCATTACCAAAACAATTTCATGGAGTGGTACTTTAAATCAATGTGATTCGGCTATAATTACCTTTACTGGAGCGAACCAATATACATTTACAGGGGCATTTAATATGAAATTCTATACCGATTCGCCTAATGGAATAACGGATGCCAATAAAACCAATGATACGATTAAAGTGGTAGGATGTATAGGACTTTCAGGTGCTTATACGATTAATCCTACTGGCACCGGTCCAACCAACTTTACGTCATTTACTACTGCTTTGGCTGCCATGACCGGTTGCGGTATTGTTGGGCCAGTAACTTTCACTGTTTCTGCAGGAACGTACACTGAGCAAATTTCTATTCCAGTGATTAATGGCTTATCTGCTATAAACACCATTACCTTTGATGGAGGTGTAGGAAATGCATCTACACGTATTTTAACATATACACCTACTGCTGCTTTGCCTTATATCTGGCGATTTAATGCAACACGATACGTTACTGTTCGTAATATGACCATTCGTGGCACGGATGCAACCAATGCATGGAATGTAAACTTCTTAGATGCGGTTAGTTGTAAAGTTAGTAACTGTATACTCGATAATACTTCTTTTGGTGCAACCGGAACAAGTAGCAATGTTCATGGTGTTGTATTAAATGGTAACGCCACTTCATACAGTACATCTTCAACAATCGTTAATGATAATTATGTTGACAGTTGTACTATCTCTATTGGCTACTCAAGTATTATGTGTTATTTAAATAATGCCAATAATACCAACTATTTCCGTTACAATACCATGACCAATTTTTACGTTTATGGAATGTATGCAACTGGAGCTCAGGCCGTTAAATTCTTAAACAACTCGTTGAGCACTCGAAATCCATATGCTACTAACTCGTATAGCTTATACCTTTCAAGTTGTACACCAGCGGCAGGGTTATTTAATGACGTATCAAACAATAAATTTTCTCCTGTAATTTATGCAGCTATGTACATTACCTCTTGCAGTGGCAATGCCAATAGCTATTCGATTATTTCGAATAATATGATTTACAGTCCATACTTGTATCCTTCGAATTCATATGGCATTTATCTTTCGAGTGACAGTTATTGGAAAGTTTACCATAACTCTATTAACTATGTTCAAACAGGTACATATGCTGCTTATGGTATGTATATTTCTAGTGGGAGCTTCCTTGATGTTAGAAATAATATTTTAGCAAGTACTGATGCCACGGCTACCGCTTATACTCCATTTTATGTGAACGCAGCCTCAGTATTATCGAATTTAGATAATAATATTTATTATAATGTTGGATCAACTACCTTGGCGAGTATCGCAGGTGTTAACTACGGAGCATCTACCTTTAAAACAGTTGCTGGTGTTAACTCACTAAATATTAATCCTACCTATATTACTGGTACCAACTTACATATTCAAATGCCATGTAATAATGGCGCCAATTTGGGTGTTGCCAAGGATATTGATGGCGATGTTCGTAGCACTTCACCAGATATTGGTGCTGATGAAATGACCAATATTGCAAGCAACGATATTGGAGTGATGAAGATTAATTCTCCGTCAATTCCGTATGCTCCAGGCACACAAACTATAAATGTAACCTTGCGTAATTTAGGTGCAAATACAGTAACCACAGCGTCTGTAAATTATCGATTAAACGGAGGTTCTGTTGTAACTGAAACTTGGAGTGGTATATTAAATTCGTGTGATACTGCAAACTTCACATTCACAACTACGTCTACTTTCCCGTTAGGCTCAAATAACTTAATTACCTATACTTCAAGTCCAAATGGAACTACCGATGCCAACAATAGTAACGATACGGCCCAATGGACAATCTGTACCGGAATGATAGGTGCTTATACGATTAATCCAACTGGATCGGGACCTACCAACTTTACCACATTTACTGCTGCGGCCAATGCACTTGGTTGTGGTGGTGTTTATGGACCAGTTACCATTACCGTTGCGGCTAATACGTATATCGAACAAGTAAGTATTCCTTTCATTGCAGGTGCTTCAGCGATCAACACCGTAACATTTGAAGGCTTTAATGCAGCAACGCGTATCATCGCATTTGCTCCAACAGCAGCCTTGCCATATGTTCTTCGTTTCAATACGTGTAACTATGTTACCTTTAGAAATTTCACAATTAGAGGAACTGGTGCAACTACAACATGGGTTACACACTTCTTAGATGGCACAAACAATCGTGTAAGTAAGTGTATTATTGACTTTACAGGAACAGGTGTTACCTCAACTGCTACCACTTTTGTTCCAATTGTAGTAAACGGACATCCAACCACGATTAATGGCTCTACGTTAGTAGCTAGAAATCATATGGTTGACTCTTCATCAATTTACTATGGATATTATGGGGCCTACACTTCGCTAACCACGGATTCATGTAAGTTTTATTTATTAAGCAATAACTTCATTGGGGTTTATCAATATGGATACTATGCAGCAAATGGTGCGTTCTCTCCGCGTATTAACTACAACACATTTAACATGCGTTCAGGTGTTACAGGAAGTACCACCAATCAAGGTATCTTTATACAAAGTTGTAGCAATACTGGATCCAACTATATGGATGTAAGTGCGAATAAAGTATTAAATCCTGGTCAATATGGAATTCAGTTAAGTTCATGTACAAATTCAGGTACAGCATTTAACTTGGTAAACAACAATATGATTGGAGGTGGATTTACTAACTTGTCAACGACATCTGGAATTTATTTTACTACTGTTTCAAGAACTTTACTTTACCACAATAGTGTAAATATGGATGCCGCCACTAGTGGTGGAATCAATGCTGCAATATATATTAATGCTGGTTCAGGAAATGATATTCGTAATAATAACTTAATGATTAGCAATGCTAGTGCCTTAAGTGCTTTCCCAATTTACCTTTCAGCAACTAGTGTGATTACTACTCTAGATTATAATAATTATTATAATGTGTCTTCGGTAAATTTATTAAGCTTTGCTGGTACTAATTATAACTTGTCTAATTATAAAGGTTCATTTCCAACAGGCGGAGGTGCCAACTCCATCAGCTTTAATCCATATTACGTATCTGCATTAAATTTACATACCACAAATCCTTGTAGCAATGCAGTTGGTTTGGGTGTAAACACAGATATCGATGGTGAAGTTCGAACCACTACACCGGATATTGGAGCTGATGAAATTACCAATGTTCCGAACAATGATATCGGTGTAATGAAAGTCAACGCACCAGCCTTCCCATTAATAGCAGGCAGTCAAGTTGTTAATGTTACGTTGCGTAACTATGGTAATAACATTATTACAACGGCAAATGTTAATGTTAGAGTTAATGGAGGAACCGTAGTTTCCGACACTTGGACAGGTTCATTAGCTCCGTGCGATACCGCAAATTTCACATTCACGGCACCATATACCTTTAGTTCAGGTACTTCCATTATTAAAGTTTATACTTCTTTGCCTAATGCAAGTGCTGATGCTGTTAATGCCAATGATACTATTCAAATCTCGTTATGTTCTGCATTAAGTGGAGTTTATACGATTAATCCTACTGGAAGTGGCACAAGCAATTATACCACATTCACCAAAGCTATTGATGCATTAACCTGTGGTGGTATTATAGGCCCTGTAGTGTTTAATGTTGCGGCCGCAACCTATACCGAACAGCTAGTAATTCCAATTGTACCAGGAGCTACAACAACGAACACGGTTACCTTCGATGGTGGAAATGGTAATATTGCCACTCGTATTATTACCTTCCCAGGTTCTGCCGCAATTCCTGCAACTGTTTATTTAAATTCTTCAAGAAGTATCATCTTCCGCAACCTCACAATACAATCAACAGGGGTGGCTCAAGGATGGGGCGTGAATATGTTTAATGCAAGCAGCTGCCGTATTAATAATTGCTTTGTAGAGGTGGCTGCACCAGGTAATACAAGTACTGGTGCTGCCTTTATGGGAATTGTTATCAGTGGTGGAAATACGACAGGAACATATTCTACTGCAAGTTTATTGTGTGATAATAATACTATCGATAGTTCAACCGTAAAAGCAGGATACTATGGAATTTACACTTCAATAAACAATGGCTCCTTTACCAACTACTTCATAAAAAATACTATTATCAATCAGTATCAAGGAGGTGTTTATTGTACAGGTGCACAAAATGTGAAATGTAATTATAATACTATCAATTTGGCTAGCACTAATAATAGTAGTAGTGATGCTATAACACTTACTAGTGTTAACCCAACTGGAGCCTTGTTTATTGATTTAAGTAATAATAAAATCAGCTTTGCGGGCAGGTACGGTATTTATCTGCCTTCGTCAGCCGGCAGTGGCAGTGGTCTTGGACAAATCTACAATAACTTTATTGGCGGAGGTTTCACTAATGCAGCAGCTTCAGGTATTTATATTTCAAGCTCACGTTGGAATGTATGGCACAATACAGTGAATTTAGATGCGCCAATAACAACAACTGCCGCTTGTATTTACTTCGCAGGAGGAAGCGTGAATGATGTTCGAAATAATATCTTTACAGTTACCAATACATCTAATGCAAATGCATTTTGTTTATATACCGCATCAACAACGTATATAACTACCTTAGATTATAACAACTACTTTAATGCTTTAGGAGCTAACTTATTAAACTTAGGAGGTACCTTAAAAACACCGACTACCTTTAAAACTGCCTTTGCTACCGGTGGTGGATTATTCTCCGTTAACTTTAATCCTGCATTTGTTTCTGGAACCAACCTACATATTTTAGGAGGTTGTAATAATGGAACAAATCTTGGACTCACCAACGACTTTGATGGAGATAGCCGTGGTGCAACACCGGATATGGGTGCTGATGAAATCCCGGTTTATGCTTTAGATGCTATGGTTTCATTAATACGCACACCAACAGGACAGATTGTTACTGGTGGAACTCCGTATACTGTTAAATTATTGGTGCGCAACAACGGAACAACAACCATCACTTCGCTTGATGCTAGTTTTGATATTAATGGTGTAGCAACAACACAAACTTTTACTACATCCTCAGGATTACCTGCAGCTGGTTTGGTTGCTTGCGATACAGTTCAATTAACCTTTACTTCTACTGCGATATTTAGCGCTGGTGGTCCAGGTTTCTTTAAAGCCTATACTGGTAACATCAATGGTAGCGCCGATCAATTCCACGGTAACGATACCTTATCTAATTTATTCTGTACTCCATTTGCAGGTAACTTCACTATTAATTCGCAAGGGGCTCCAAGTGGAACCAACTTTACTTCATTTAGTGCTGCGGTTACAGCAATCTACAATTGCGGTGTTGCTGGTCCAGTTGTGTTTAGAGCTGTTCCGGGAAGTGGTCCATACAATGAGCAGTTAACATTCACAGGTGCTATACCTGGGGTTACAGCAATTAATAATGTAACCTTTAAAGGAGGAGCCAACAAAGAGGCCATCTCCTTTAATTCAGGTGTGGCTGCTTCGCAACATACCATTCGTTTGAGTGGAGTTAAACATATCATTTTAGATAGCTTAACAATTAATGCGCTGAATGTTACCAATGGTATCGGTGTTAACATTACTAACATAGCCGATAGTAATTATGTTCAAAATTGTGTTATTAATGTCGCTGGTACTACTTCAGGTAATACAGCAGGTATCGCCATCTCAACAACCGCATCGCCAACTGGTGCCGGAAATAATGGTAATAAGAACATCATTTTAAATAATACAATTAATGGCGGTTATATTGGAATTTCTGCATTGGGAACCAGTACTGCTACTTTCTGTCGCTTTAATCAAATTATAGGTAATACATTATCTGGAGCATATCAATATGGAATGTACATTCAATACCAAGATACTATTAAGATGAATAGTAATAATATTGTGGGTATGTCGAATTTGATTACTAGTGGTTATGGAATGTATCTTGCATATATTGATCGTTTTGAATTAAAGAAAAACAAGATTAATAACGTCGGTACCTATGGTATTTATTTCTCAACCAATGCCAACTACCAAAACAACTTGCCATTATCTCGTTCTTACATTGTAAATAATATGGTTGGAGGTAATTTCTATGCTTCGAGTGGTTATGCTATTTATCTTGGTTCGAACAGTAGAGAATTGGATATTCAACATAATAGTGTTTCTGTATTTAATGGAGGAAGTATCTATCCATTCTTCATGCAACAAACATCATTAGGGCAGTATACTGGACTTGATGTTAGGAATAATATCTTCTCTATGTTTGGAGGTACCACAGGCTATTGTTGGTTCTATTATTCAGTTGGAACGCCATTTAACTTCTTTAATAATAATAATGTATATAATAGTACAACAACTGCAACTACTATTTATATTGGAACAAGTGGTTATGGTACCACGGGTTACATTGGCGCATTAGGATGGAATTCTAATTCAAAATGGTTAGACCCATTGTTTATTAATAACAGGACGAATTTACACACCTTAGCTATTAATATGAATGACGTTGGTGTTAACATACCGACTGTTATTGATGATATCGATGGTGATCCAAGACCGATAAGTCCTTCAACAGTGGTTGATATTGGTGCCGACGAATACAATCGTCCAGCTAACGATGCGGGTATCATCGCCATCGTTTCTCCAGCGCCACCTACAGTTGCAGGTTTACAAGATGTTAAAGTATTATTGAAGAACTTTGGAACAAATACATTGACTTCGGCTAATGTATATTACAAGGCCGGTTATAATGGTTCTGTGAAATCTATGATGTGGACTGGTTCATTAGCTACAAATGCCACAGCCATCGTAACCTTCACTACACCTAATCAATACAATTTGATCGGGACGCAAGCGGATACTATTATATCATGGACATCGCTTCCAAATGGATTGAATGATGACTATAAAAATAATGATACCACGGCATCACCAGTTTGTGTGTCAATGGCAGGCTCATATACTATTAATCCTGCAGGATCAGGGGTGACAAATTTCCTTTCTTTTAATGAAGCATTACAAAAATTATACACTTGTGGTGTTGGCGCCCCAGTAACAATTACAGTTGCACCAGGGGTTTATACAGGAAGGTTAATAATAAATACAATTCCAAATGCTACTGCCCTTACTAAGGTTACCTTTGATGGTGTTGACAGTGCATTATGTAAGATTGTGGATGCCGTTGGAGGTACAGCAGCGCAACCTGCCGTATTAACTTTTGTTGCCGCTGATTATATCACCTTCAAAAACTTTGATATCCTATCTACTGGAGCATCCATAGGTGTTGGGGTATTAATGAACAATGGCTCTGACTACAATACGATTTCGCGTTGTAATATTCGTGTTCCAGAATCTACAGCATCCAATAACTTCGGTGTCGGTGTGTGCGGTATTAACTATAGTACCGGTGGTATAAATGGAAATTACAATACCTTCGAAAGTTGCGCTATTATTGGTGGTTACGTAGGAGCAAGTTTGTATGGCTCGTCCACTACTGCCAATGATGTAGGAAATGCGATTCGTAATTGTACCATCACAAACATGTATCAGTATGGTATTTATTCGTACTACGAATATTTGGATAGCATTATTGGAAACAAAATTACCTTCCGTCTTAATGCAGTAAATAGCAATACCGGAATGTATTTTTACTATAACAACGGTATGCGTGTAGAACGTAATATTATTACCAATGCAGGTGCTTATGGTATCTATTCATACTATACCAACTATTCAGGAGTTAATCTTGGAAACAAGGCGGCGATCAACAATAACATATTGATTACCAACAACTCTTATGCTTCGCCTATTCCATTGTATGCTTATTATCCTTACAATACGGAGTTTTATTATAATACAGCATTCTGTGGCGGTAATTCTTCTACTTCATCGTATGCTGCAAATATCAGTTATGGAGCAAATGGCACTGATGTGAAGAATAATATCTTCTATAATAACAATACGGTTTCTGCTTACGCACTGAATGTTGCTGGTGGTACATTTAACACTTTCGACTATAACATTATGTATACGGCAAGCTTGTCTAATTATGTAATATGGTTAGGTACCACAGTTACCGACCTGCCTTCATTGAAAGCGTTAAGTCCTACCTTCCATCAAAAATCATTGACTTTAGTGCCTAACTTTGTGTCAACCTCTGCTTTAGTTGAAGATTTACATTTAACATCAAATGTTGCTGGACAGTCTGCAGATAAGACCGTGCCAATATTTGTAGATGTGGATAATGACGCTCGTTGCGTATTCTCTCCAACAATTGGAGCGGATGAGTCTAGATATAACAGTGGTAACCCTACAGCTGCATTTACCTCGCCAGATACTGTATTTGTAAATGATTTAACAACCTTCTTAAACAACAATTTAGCAACGGCACAATTAGGACATCGTTGGTATGTTAATGGTGTTTTGGTTGGTTCCTCTGTTAATGTACAATACACATTTAATGCAACGGGAACTTATGCTATAAAACTTGTCACCTATGGCTGTGTTGGAATAGATTCTATTACCAAAACAATTACAGTTTACAATCCAACAAGAAGACCTGTTGCTGATTTTGTGGCCGATCGTTTTGTGGTAGAGACGTACCAGCAAATTCAATTGACGGATTTGAGTACTAACGGTCCATCATATTGGTATTGGACAATAACGCCAAATCTAGGAATTAACTATAATAATGGAACATCAAACACATCAAAAAATCCTGTTATCAGTTTCTCCAATCCAGGTTATTATGAGGTGTGTCTTTGGGATTCAAATGCAATTGGCAGAAGCCCTCAAATTTGCAAGACAGCATACATTAAGGTTAATGCAACCAACCAGCTTTGTATTTTCCCATTTGATACCAAGGTAGCAAGTGGCGTATTATATGACGACGGTGGACCAACAGGTAATTATAGTTTGGGTAGTACATGTAACTTCTTGATTGATCCATGTGCAAGCTCCGTAAATATTGTTTTCAGCGCATTTAATTTAGCGGGTAGTGCGTACATCCGAATTTACGATGGTAAAAACAATTTAGCTCCGCCTTTGCATACTGGCTTAGGTTTTACAGGAACAGCCATTCCAGGAGGTGCTGCCGGTATTACTGCTTTGTCAGGTAAAATGTATATTGAGTTTGTGAAAGGTGGAACGGCAGGTCCAGGATTTGCTGCTACTTGGTCAAGTGTAGCATCATCATCACCTGCACCAGTTGGTAAGTTAAGTATGCCAGACACGGCCTATGATTGTGGTGCAATGACCACATTTAGTTATGTTCCTTCAAAATTGTCGTTTGATAAGGATGGTGCTATTTATAGATGGTGGTTTGATTATGCCAATAGTAATGCCTTCCCTGACGTTGAAATGAAAGGTTTATATTCTCAGGATTGGGCTTATGGTTCGTTAGGAACATACATTATACGTTGCGATATCGAAGGTTGCGGAGGTATTGAAACACTATATGACACTATCGAAATTGTTCACCCTACCACTGGTCCAATAACCAACTTCAAAGCTGATTTGCTTGTTGCGACTCCAAATGATGTGGTGAACTTTACCGACCTATCCAAGATAGATCCAATATGGTGGCAATGGACGATTACCGGTCCTGGACCAGTGACAGGAGTAACAGGTGGTGTTTATTCAAAAAATTATGGAGTGCAATTCACTACTCCTGGATTATACACAGTTACCTTATTAGACTCCAATTGTGTTGGCTCGAATTCGATGACAAAAACGTCATATATACGTGTTATCGATTATTGTACACCAGTTGTAAATGTGCTTAATGCTGATTTTGCGATTGAGAGATTCACCTTAGGACGGGCAGATACGATAATTAATAACACAGTTTATGGCTTGGATTATAAAAACACAACTCCTGCCGTTGGTAGTGTAACCTATCGTGATAATACAAATAAGTTGACTACTTACGTGATTAATAATGTTTCTATTGCCAATACACCTGTTGTAGCGTTATTGGGATTGTCGGAGAATATCGGATTTAATGTGAAACGTCAAAGTAATTTTAATAGAGCCAACTTTAAAATATGGATAGACTGGGATCAAGATGGGGTGTTCCAAGCTTCAGAGCTTACTGCATCATCAGGAATCACTTCGGGCATAAATTATTCTGGCCAAATTGCCGTACCTATTAATGCGAAGTTGGGTCCAACACGTCTACGTATTGGAACTAATTTTGATTCTTTGACTAATACTCCTTGTGGTATTAATGCCTTTGGTGACTTCAATGACTTTAGAGTA
This sequence comes from uncultured Bacteroidota bacterium, assembly GCA_903850915.1. Lineage (GTDB taxonomy): Bacteria > Bacteroidota > Bacteroidia > UKL13-3 > UKL13-3 > CAINMV01. The sequence continues at coordinate 88,090 of CAINMV010000029.1, read as the reverse complement.
ATTGTTACGCCAGATATTACACCTCCAGCAATTTCTGTTGCCGGAAACGTCGATACTGTTTTCGTTGAAGTTGGCAGGACCTTTGTGGATCCAGGCGTAACTGTAACAGGAGCAACAACAGTAACGCATACTGGATTGGCATTTAATAGTGTTGTTACCACATATCCATCATTAAGTGTTCATACCATTACAGCTAGCGACTTGGCAGGTAATACTACTATACGCGATATTTATGTAAGAGCTACTCGTGATGTGACTAAACCTACTATTACCAGAAATGGCACCGATACAGTATATCAAGAAGTGAAAACAGCTTATGTTGATGCTGGAGCTACTGCAAACGACTTCTATTTTGGATCGTTGACGAGCTCAATCGTAACTACGTCTACTGTAAATGTGAATGTTTTGGGTACTTACACCGTTACTTACAAAGTGACAGATGCAGCTGGAAACGCAGCTACTCCATTTGTTCGAACCGTTATTGTTCGTGACACACAGAAACCAGTGATTATAATTTCTGGAAGTAATCCAGTGTATGTAAATGTTCACAATACCTTTAATGCACCAACCGCATCGGTTACCGACAATTACAATACCGGATTAACTTATACCATTACAGGAGGGCCAGTGAATACGTCTATTCTTGGAACGTATTTGTTATATTATAATGCAAAGGACAGTTCCGGTAACGTGGCTGTAACACAAATACTAACTGTGATTGTTAGAGATATAACACCTCCACGTTTGACATTGTTGCCTTCGGATACAGTTATTATAGATTGTATCACAATGACGTCTGTTCCTGAGCCAGGGTATATTGTTAATGATAACTACTATGCTTCATCTCAAATTACAGTCTCGAAAGTTGGTACCGTGAACTTGAATATAGTTGGTAATTATGTTGTTCGTTATTATGCTACCGATCCTTCAGGTAATGTAGATTCGGCCAGTGTTCGTGTTTACAAAGTTGTAGATCGTGAAGCGCCAGTAATCTCCTTGGTTGGTTCGTTAACGATGAACTGGCCTCGTTGGAAGCCTTTTGTAGATCCAGGAACTACGGTATTTGATAAGTGTGATCCGGGAGCAGTGGTGACTAAAGACATGAGTAACTTAAACATTCAATTGGATGGATTGTATCATATTACGTATGCTTGTACAGATGCCTCAGGAAATGTGGCCAATACAATTCGCAGATATGTAAACATCTTCACTCCAGTTGGTATAAATGTAAATGGAAACAATAATTTGTTTATGGTTTATCCAAATCCAAATAATGGATTAGTGAATATCGAAATTAATATTGAAGATGCTTCTTATGCTTCAATCCTAATATTTGATGCTAACGGAAAAGAGATATATACTCGTTATGACTTAAATCCGTTGAACAATAAGGTTCTAATTGATTTGAGTAATGAGGCTGCTGGAATTTACTTTGTTAAGCTTGTAACAGACAAATTCACTTCTTCAAAGTCGTTCTCTATTCAGAAGTAGATCAGAGGCGTAAGTATTAAAAAAGGAGGCTAAGATTTACTTAGCCTCCTTTTTTGTTTCTATTGAATGTAAAATGTAGCGAAGGGATAACAATAAAATTACCGGACAGGTTTTTAAATTAATGATTTGAACCCTTTGTTTCTATATTTCTTTAATAAGGCTATTTCAATTTTATATTATATTGAAGCAAATTGCTATTTATCGGTTTTGTTAAAGTATTTCTTCAAAGGCCAAATTGTTTTCAATGCCTTCATGTTTTGATTGAAATTTAAAGCACCGCTATCAATAGAAGAAATGCCTTTATTTAAGTTGTAAATTAACATGGTGTCGTTAAGTAATACACCAATTGAGCCTTGTCCATTTTTTATTTTATTTACAATTTTAGATAGGTCTCCTGTTATTGTGGCGGCACTATCACTAAATTTCTCAATTTTTACAATAGTTTGGCGAATATGACTTGAGAATAAAGTATCTGTTATTAACGCTCCGAGTGTTCCTTTGCCATTCTTCAGCCCAGAGCTAATCTCTTTTAAGTTGCCTGTGACTTCTACACTTTGATTTGTCATTAGTTTTATGTTTACTACCGCTGATTTTACATTTTCTGCTACACCGGTATCCATCAGTAAACTCCATAGGCTGTTTTTGCTGTTTATTTTATCGGTGATTAATCTTAAATTTGATGTTATTATTTGGATATTATCATTTGTCAATTTTAACGTTCGAACCATATCGTCAACTTCTACAGGGCGCATGGTTTCAAGTTCATCACCCTCTTCAACTCCAGTAGCATCCTCTTTTACAGAGTTTATCTCCACTAACTTATTGCCCATTAGCCCATCGGTGCCAACGCTTGCTATTGCATTCTTTTTTATAAATGGTTGCACTCTTTTTTCTATTAGCATAACCACGTTTACTGATGAGTCTGCCACAATCTCAACATTTTCTACTGTACCTACATTAATTCCGGACAGTCGAACGTTGTTACCTTGCATTAATCCATTAACGTTGTAGAATTTTGCACTAATTCGAAAGGTAGATCCGAATAGATTTTGTTTGTCGCCAATGAGGTAAAGCGCTGTAATTAAAAGAAGTGTGCTTAAAATTACGATGATACCTACACGTAGGTTTCTTGTTGTTTCTCGTGCCATGGTTTATTTAAAGAAAGAACTAATTTTGATGTCCTTCGATTTTTGTAACTCTTTGTAAGTATCGCTTATGTAATTTGTGCCATCCACAAGCATCACAATTTTATTTGCCACTATCTTAACGCAATTCATATCGTGTGAAATGACAATTGAAGAAGTATTGTATTTTTTTTGCACGTCAACAATTAAGTTGCTTATTTCAGTACTTGTTATTGGGTCTAGACCAGTAGTTGGCTCATCATATAAAATAATTTCAGGTTTAAGAATTAAGGTTCTGGCTAATGCGATTCTTTTTCGCATTCCACCAGATAATTCTGAGGGCATCATGTCGATAGTCTCCTCTAGTCCCACGTTGCCAAGTGCTTCCATTACTAAGCTATTCACTTCCTCTTTATCCATTTTTATCCAGTGTCTTCGTAAAGGAAATTCTAGATTTTCGCGAACAGTCATAGAGTCGTAAAGTGCATTGCTTTGAAATAAGAACCCAACTTTAACGCGAATTCTGTCCAATTCATCGTGGTTTAAATCCGGGATATTTTTTCCTAAGACTTGAATAGTGCCTGCATCTGGGTATAGAAGACCGATGATGCATTTAACTAGTACTGATTTCCCTGATCCTGATTTGCCCAATACAACAATGCTTTCGCCTTTGTAAAGTTTAAAGTTAAAGTTTTTCAGTACATGGTTTTCACCGAATGATTTCTCTAAGTTTCGAATACATACAACCAAATCGCTTGTGTTCGATGAGTTGCTATCGTTCTGAATACTTAATTCCGTGTTCATGTTAGTTTAGGCCTAAGATATCGGTGATTTGAACAGCCAATAAGTCGAGGATAAATACCAAAAGCGATGAAATTACTACGGCGGAATTTGCAGCTATGCCAACCCCTTCCGTTCCTTTGTTTGTGTTAAATCCTTTATAACAACCAATAATTCCTATTGCGAATCCGAAGAAATACGTTTTGATAATTGAAGGTACCACATCCCCAAAAGCAAGCGTATCAAAAACTTGATTCCAAAAAAGATCCCAGCTTACCACCCCATGTATGTTTGCGCCAAGAAATCCACCGTAAAGTGAAATGGCATCCGCTAGAACAGCAAGAATTGGAATCATCAGTGTTGTTGTGATTACGCGGGTTACAACAAGGAATTTAAAAGGATTGGTGCCCGATACTTCCATTGCATCAATTTGTTCGGTAACTTTCATAGAACCTAATTCGGCTCCAATACCAGAACCTATTTTACCAGCGCATATCAATGCTGTTATCACTGGTGCTATTTCTCGTATTAGCGATACTGAAACCATTCTTGGAAGCCACGATTCTGCACCAAACTCGACCAAGGTGGGGCGAGATTGGATTGTGATAACCAAGCCCATGATAAAAGCCGTGATAGCTACTAATGGAAATGATTTGTATCCAATAAAAAAGCATTGACGAAAGAATTCATTGAATTCAAATCGTGGCTTAAAAAGCTCTTTGAAAAAGCGACCTGTAAAACGAGCGATGTCGCCTGTTTCGTCAATAAAATTTTGGAATTTTTCGGAAGCCATTTTATTCGTGGATTGCCATCACTGGGATGTTGGAGGTGAAAGCAACATAATTTGTGTTTGATTCGGCATACAGATTATAGAAAATAGAATGTTTCCGGCTAATTACACAGACTAAGTCAACAGGAGCTTTCTTACAGTATTTTTTTATTCCTGATGACAAGTCATTTGCATTTATTTCTTGTATTGGAAGTGTTTTTTCGTTGATTCTTAATTTACTACTAGCAGATTTGAAAACTTCTTCTAGCGTGCGAACATGCAAGGCCTTGATTTTAACTTTAGTGGATTTCAAAAAACATTCCATTCCGATAAGTTTTGTCTGTTGCATTTTTTCTTGATTATCTACCGCCAAAAGCAATTCCGAGAATTTATGTTTCTTGTATTTTAATGGAACAATAATTACTGGAGTTTCAATTTTGCCTGCAATATTCACACCATGGCTGCCATAAATTGCGTCTGAAATCCAATTCTTCGCCTCTAAGCCCATTACTGCTGCAGCCACCTGATGTTTAGAAGTGAAATTTTCAAGTTCAGTCTTAAAGTTCCCACTGGTAACAAATACCTCGATTTTTAATTTTGGGAAAATTGATTGTAGTTCATCGCTGAAACCTTGCATTTTTTTTTCACTACTTTTTTTAAGTGAGAGAAAAGAGAGGCCGTACAATCCAATATTTGAGTGGATTAATGGAGCTTCAAACAAATTAAAAATGGTGAGTTTGCACTTCATCTGCGAGGCCAATAGTGCAGCATATTTTGATGCATTAATAGAAGAAGGGGAGAAGTCGGTTCCAACGATTATTGTTTTCATTATTTTGTTAATTAAGCTACACAAATTTATAATTTACGATCCATCATTAGTATGATAAGAATCAATTCAAAAAATGACAAGCATCAATTCAATTGTTCGTTTTAAATAAATTTTAAGTTTAATTATTCCTTGTTCTCATTTTACACTCACGCCTTAATGTATTTGTGATGGTGATACATTATCGAATTCTTCAACTTGAGCAGCAGATAATACGAAATCACGTAGCGAAAATATCAAGGCCTTACAAGAAGAATATACCTCTCTATTCATATTGAGTAGTGTGGATATGTCGCTCATTTCAATATTTCGGCTTTTCGATTCTTTATAAATGTCAGCCATCCTTTCTTGATATGCATCAACGATATACTTCATTAGATACACGAGCTGTTGAAAACATTTTGATTCATCCTTTTGTGTTAATAATATATCTATCCTTTCGTAGAAAATTCGCAGTTGACTCTGGGTTAACTCATAGTGCATATATTTTATGTCTAATGCAGATTCACGTAAATCATTCTTGTCATCTCTAATATCTTTGATCCCCTTTGCCGCATACATAGCGTTGCGCACAGAAGCCATAAGTTGATTAATTCGAATAAAGTCTTCTTTTTCGATTTTCTCTTCAATTATTTGTGTGTAGCACGATAGCACTTCCCCTTCAGCCTGCTTTACACGCTGATATTTCTCAGAATAGGAACGGAGATGAATTTCATTTTTTGTGATGATTTCTTCGTTCAAGACGCTTATATCATTAGGTTGGGATACAATTTTAAAAGCTTCTCGGTTTAAGTGAATTACACGGCAAATAAATAATAAGGTTTCTTTTTGAATTAAGTTTACGGCTAGTTCTGGCATGTTCAGGTTGATATTTGCGATAAAAGAGGTTGCCATCGAATTGTTTTTCGTAAAACATTTTTCTAATAAACTGCTTAGATGGTTTAGCAACGGGAAGAATAAAATAACACCTATTAGGTTTATTAAACTTTGAAATAATACCAATCCGACTAAAGGTTCAGTAGGTCCAAGAATTAGAACAATAAAATTAATAATTGGATAAATAAATGCAAATGAAAAAATTACTGTAGTGGTATTAAAAATGAAATTTCCGAGTGCTACTCTTTTCTTAGCGGCTATTCCGCCAATGGATCCCAGCAATATTTTTATTGAAGTTCCCAGTTCAGATCCTATAATTATTGCTACCGCAATCGGGAAGTTAATGGTGTTAGTATTTAAAGCACTAAGTACAATAACCATCGTTATAGAGCTCGATTGTATAATTGCAGTAATTGCAAATCCCAAAAGCACAAAAATAAATAAGTTTAATTCTCGATAGAGGCTTAGATCGAAATTTTGCACTAGCATAAAAAAACTTTCTTTCATGAAGCCTAAACCTAGAAAGAGCATTCCGAAGCCCATTAAAAATTTCGCAAGCTGATATAGTTTTTTTTTGTTTCTAAAAGCCATTATGCCTATTCCAGCTATAGCGATAATAGGAAATGAAAACTTTTCTATGTCAAATTTAAATCCTAATGTAACAATAATCCAACTAGTCACGGTGCTGCCGAGGTTCGCACCAAATACTACGCCTAAAGCGTTTCGCATCGAAAGTACTCCTGAGCCAACGAACGACAATACAATAAGGTTTACAACCGAACTGCTCTGAAGAAGACTTGTGATGATTGTGCCACTAAATATTGCTCCGAATTTACTTTCAGTGTGTTTTTTTAGGAATACTTTAAAATTTCTACCTGCTAGTTTCTTTAACGATTCTTCTAGCTGAAACATTCCAAAAAGAAAAACCCCTAAGCCTGCTAAAAACTGCCAGAGATTATTCCAATTCATTAGGGGTGTAGATTTTATTTTTTGATATTATAAGTTATTAAAGGTTTTTTTTAGGTTATTATAGGTATCTTTTATTTCATCGCCTATTTTTTCAATGTGCTTTTCCATTTCATTCTCTGTCTCCACTAGGTTTTCTTTGAGAGTTGATATTTGTTTTTCAAAAGAATTCTTTTGATTTTCCCATTCATCTTTTATATTTATTTTCTTTAATTCATATTTTAGACTTAATATCTCAAGTTTTATTTTAAATTTCTCTATTTCAGGTTTCAGCATAGAATACAATTCAGCACCGATTATTGTTATTGTCAAAAGCTTTTCGATATTTATTAGAACATTTAAAATTCGACTCTTTTGTTCATTGAAAATTTCCTTTGAACTCGCTTTGCCAAGTATTAGAAGAAGTTGTAGCTCTTCCAAGAGTATCGCTAAATCATGAATTTCAGTTTTATTTCCCAGTAGTTTAATTTTTGCTTCATGAATTGTTTCGTTGAGAGTCTTCTTTATTTCTTCATATTTATCAGATGCATCTGCTTTAGCTAAAGCCAATTGTAACTGAAATTCTTCTAATTCAGTTAAAGCATTTTTCAATCCATGAATTAGAGTTTCGATAAGTTTATTTTTTGATGTTTCCATATTATTTTTTTTTGGTAATATACGAAGTTCTAACAAATTAAAGTGTTTTGTTGTGATAAGAATCAGCAAAATGGATGAGTTTCAGCAGTTTTGAAAATGGAGTTCAATTAGTTTAAATGAAAACTAATGGTGCAGGCTTATAGTGGAAGGCCATTAAAGGTACTTTTGTATGATATGCTAATTTCTTTGTTAAGCTTTTTCCAAAAAGCCTCTCAATTAAATTGCGATATCTTGTAGACATTGCCAAGAGGTTAATGGATTCATCCTTCACATATTTCTCTAGTTTTTTTTCTATATTTTTAGCGTATAATAATTGAAATGAGATGCCAGCATAATCTAATTTTGCAATTACTTTTTTCTTGAAATTCAACATACGTTTTTCTTCAACATCCATTAAATCATCTGTGTTTGTTATATGCAAAACCTTTATTTTTGATTTGAATATTTTTGCAAATTCGACTAATTTATTTAAAGCCGTTATATCACTTGGATGATAATCAGTGGCATATACTATTTTTTTCATTAAATCGAAAGTCGCTTTCTCTGGAATAGCAATAACAGGACAAGCTGCCTTACCCATTACTTTTGCGGTGTTACTGCCAATAAGCACTTCCTTCAGTCCGGTTGCACCTTTTGTACCCATAATAACCAAATTTGGATTTTTGTTTTTTACAGTATCTAAAATAACGTCGATAGCAAGCCCTTCTTGATTCACAAACTCGCACGTTATTTTATTTTCTTTTTTAACTTTTTCACACAGCACATTTAAAATACGTGCTGATTCTAGTTCAGCACTTGAAAGTTGTTCTGAAAGGTAATCCAAAGGCATATCTGGGCTAAGGTAAGTGATGTTGTAGGCGTGCAATAATATTATTTTTGCTTTTCCCTTCTTAGCAATTCCAATTGCGAAATTTAATGCATTTTTTGCGTTTTGTGAAAAGTCTGTTGGTACCAATATCGTATTCATTTTATTTGTTATTTAAACTAATGCAAAGTTATTTATCATTTGAGTTAAGCATTATGATAATGGTCATTAAAAAGCAATGATAGCTCTCATTGTAGAATTCCGTCCATTCGATCATCTTTGTTGTGCTTCATTTAGTTTCAATTTATAAATTAGTAAGCTTAATAAAAAAATCTATGGTTAGCTTTAATAAAAACATACAAGTTCTATTTGCCATCGTTCTAATCATGGCATTACTAATTCTATTAAAGGGGTTTTTAATACCTTTTGCTTATGGATTGTTGTTAGCTATGATTATTTATCCAATTTGCAAGAAAATGGAGGTTAAAAAAGTACCACGGCCACTTGCTGTTTTTCTTTCATTGCTCGTTGTCGTTTTGCTGCTCTTAATTGTGGTTATTATTTTTGTGTTTCAAATGCGAGCGATCAGGAGTGAATTGCCTGAATTGTCAAGCAAGCTTATTAAATTTCTTTTAAATACACAGCAATGGATTTCATCCAGTTTAGGTTTTTCAATTTCTGAGCAAGATGACATTATTTCAGATGCTATTAAAAGTTTGTTATTAAATATTGGAGAAGTGCTAAGTGGCTCAATGAATTTGGCTATAGATACTGTCTTGTTTCTGGTAATAATACCACTTTACACGGCTCTAATATTAATGTATCGTGGTCTATTGGTTAATTTCTTGAGCGCAATTATTGGGCAGAAATACAAAGAACGCTTACCTGTGGTACTTTCGGAAACCATACACGTTTATTATAATTATGTTATTGGTATTTTACAAGTTTATATAATCGTTGGAATTTTAAATAGTATTGGGCTTTTACTATTGGGTGTGCACTATGCTATTTTATTTGGGATGGTTACGGCCTTTATGACCATAATTCCATATATTGGAATCATTATGAGCGCTATTTTACCGATTACTATGATATGGATTCAAACGAATAATGTGCTTTATCCAATCGGCGTTATTGCCATTTTTACATTTGTTCAGTATTTAGAAGCCAATATTATTTTTCCCTATGTTGTTGGCAAACAACTTGGAATTAATACGTTGGCTTCCATTATTTCCATTTTTTTAGGAGGTGTTATTTGGGGTGTTTCAGGAATGGTCTTATTCCTTCCTTTCATTGCTATGCTAAAAATTGTTTCAAATCATATAGATGAATTAATGCCTTTAAATGCAGTGTTAGGCATTCCTAAATATGTTTAAAAGCCAAGTCGAAACATTTTTAATGTAAGTTTCTGGTTTTTAAATTAATTATTTACGCGTAGTTCAAGGAAACTAATTGTTCTGAATTTGCTCTAGATATAGCACAATTAGGCCTAATTTATAGTTTTCTTAATTAGAGCAATTAAGTGATCATAATCGAAAGGTTTGCTGATATAATCGAATGCGCCATGATTTAATCCTGCGGCAACTTCGCTTTTTTCTGCGCTTGCAGTTACAAATATAAAAGGAATTCTTGATGTGTTTTCAATGGCCTTTAATTCAGTGAGAACCTCATAACCATTTTTTAGTGGCATCATAATGTCGCAAAGAATTAAATCAGGTGTGTTGTTAATCGCAATTTCTATTCCTTCTATCCCATTTTTTGCGGTCAATACTGTGTATCCTTCCAATTCTAAAAGCTCTTTGGTGTTATCCAAAATTTGAAGATTGTCTTCAATAATTAGTATCTTCTTGACTTTCATTTCAATTTGTTAGGAATTAGGATATAAATTTATTACATATCGAAATTCATCGCAAATTAATTAATAAATGGCAATTATTCAATATTTTTTTCTCAACTAAATTGAACTTAGAAAGATTCTAGAATGTAATTTTATAGTATTGTAAAAAAACAGATAACGGCAGGATCATAAAAGGATATTTATTAGATTTCTCACTCTGCCTAGTCAATAATGTTACTAAGTTCCTGTCCTTGGGTGTTCTGTTCTTCGAGTGTCCAGGCATCCGTAAACGTAGTTTCTAGCCATGCCTTACCTGATTTCCGATATACTTGAACGGTTAATCCATAGATGTCACTAAATTGTTGGTCTAGGTCTAAAACAGTCATTCCAGAGGTGATTGTAATATTTCCTTTATTATGAATCGTTCGACACTCGCCTAGTGTTTTACTATGATGTTTCACTAATTTTTTAGACGCTACTCCATTATTGGTATTCGACTTTGAGAAAAACTCGATTTTTAAAAACGGGAATACCGTGTTGAATTCTTCTTGAATAGCGAAAATTTTGCGATGGTCGTTGATGGTTATTTTCATTGTTGGTTTTTAATTACTTAATTTTTCCAAATAGGAACCCAAGGATAAAAGCAAATAATACTGCTGTAATCATGGAATCTATTCGACCTGCATAAGAAAGTATTATTATGCCGATTATAATTATAATCAGTAACAATCCTTCTATAGTAGCTCTAAGCATATTCGGCGTGGTGTATCCATCTACAAAGCCTTTCAAGATTGTATTTAAAAAACCTCCTCGTTCATGCTCGTCATTTGTTTTGTTTAAATTTTGTGCAAGCAAGTCCATTAACTCCACATCTGAAATTTCACCGTTTTGTATTTTACTTTTAAGTGTTTTGATGTCCATGTGAAAATTCTAAAAATAAATAAGCTGTAAAAATGGGTTTAATATGAATTAGATGGTTTTTTCTCGAATAGTAAACAGTAGCAAAAGTAACTAGCTTCCAATCGCATTCTAATGACTGCCGTCAAATAAAAATATGATTAATGTCAGTTGAAAAAAAAGTAGGATGAAACGTATTTGTATGTATTAAGCTTCTATTGCCTTCTTCAGTTTAGATTGTTTTCTTATTCTCCATTTTACAAGTTCAAACCACATCACAGAGGCGAAACCAATGCCAATGCTTATACTTATTTCATGTAAATTCATCTTTTCAAATCCAAAAAAAGATAGCAATGGTTTAACACTTAGTAGAAGCCCTGCGATAAAAATGGTGATACAAATAATCAGCACTACCATATTATTTTTATACTTAATAGTGGTGAATATGGAATAATAGAAGGATCGATTTACCAAGGTCAGAAAAAGATTGGATGAAATGAGAGCGGTGAATACCATCGTACGAGTTAGTGCCTCTGAATATCCTCTGGACAAAGCAAGTTGATAAATAATAAGTATTCCAATTGTAATAATAAGGCCTTGTAGAATACTCGTATTTAATTCTTTCCAACTAAAAAAAGAAGTTGAAAATAGTCGTGGTTTTTCCAGCATTGTGTTTTCTTCGATGGGCTCATTTTCATAAATAATGGAACACGTTGGGCCCATTATTAATTCAAGGAAAATAATATGAATTGGAGAGAATATATTGGGGTATATCCATCCTAGTGCCAACGGTATAAATACAGTAAGAACTATTGGTATATGAATTGATATGATATATCGAATTGCTTTTTTAAGGTTGGAATAAATTCGACGGCCCATAGAAATAGCATCCAACATTCGCGATAAGTCGTCTTCTAATAATATAAGAGATGCCGCTTTTTTGGCAATCTCAGTGCCTTTTTTGCCCATTGCTATTCCAATATGTGCCGCTTTTAAAGCTGGACCGTCGTTAATTCCATCGCCAGTCATGGCCACTATTTGTCCCTTTGCTTTAAGTGCATTAATTATCTTTAGTTTTGCTTCAGGAAACATTCGAGTGAAGATTTGTATTTCTAGGATTTTTGATTGAAGCTCATCATCACTCATTTTCATTAAAGCATCTCCGGATAAGGTGTGTTCGCAACCTAAAAATCCAATTTCTTTTGCAATAGCTGCAGTAGTCTCTGCATTATCTCCAGTAATAATTTTTACATTTATACCTGCCGCATAAAAGCCTTTAAGTACCTTGGTAATATTGTGCTTTGGTGGGTCGTGGAAGGCGACCAAACCTTTAAAAATAAAGGAAAATTCTTGCTGTGTGGCTGGGAAATCATTTTCTTCAAATTCGGCAACCCCTACGCCTAGTAGTCTAAATCCTTCTGAAGCTAATTTGGATACGGCGTCTTTAATTTTACGTTCTTCATCAATAGTTAAGTTGGCTGCATTAATTAAAGCTTCCGGAGCCCCCTTTGCTGCTATTATTCGTTTACCCACACTATTTTCGAAAAGGTGCGTCATCATCGGAGGATTCCCGTCGAGTGGATATTCATGTATTATTTTAAAATGAAACCGCTCATCTTCTAAGGCAATAAACTCATAGGATTGATGTAATGCAATTTCCATGGGGTCAAATGGAATAGGCTCGCTCGCCCACATTCCAAGTGTAATTATCTCTTTTTCGTTAGGTCCAAGTTCCTCAGAAGCATTAGTGAAATTATGATTAGCCAAACTGTAAATTTTGGCAAGGCTCATTTTGTTTTCAGTTATGGTGCCAGTTTTATCAGTGCAAATCACTGTTGCACTTCCTAACGTCTCAACGGTTTTCATTTGTTTAACCACTATCCCCATTTTCATTAGTCGCCAAGCACCCAATGCCATAAATGTGCTCAAGGCAACTGGAATCTCTTCTGGTAATATGCTCATTGCCAAGGTAAGTGCTTTTAACAAACTATCGAGTACATCGTATGATTTGAGGAAGTTTATTAACCATACAACTACAAACACAAAAGCACCAACAATAACCATTTTCTTTACAAAATTGTTGATTTGTAATTCTAGTGGGGTCTTCTCCTCTTTAATATCTTCTAGGCTTTTCCCAATTTGACCGATTTTTGTTTGTAAGCCAATTGCTTTTACAATTGCAATAGCCAAGCCACTAGCTACTGAAGTGCCACGATATATTTTCGAGTCATCACAAAATTGATCTTTAAATACAGAGAAAGATTCTCCTGTTAGGATAGATTCATTAACGGAAAAGTCGTTCGATTGAAAAATAGTTGCATCCGCTGGAATTGCACTTCCTTCCTCAACCATAATATAATCTCCGATTACAAGGTCTTCCGTTTTAATTTCAACTACATCACTGTTTCTTATTACTTTGCAACTTGAGGCTGTGAAGTTTTTTAGCTTTTCTAGGGCGTTGCGACTTCGCGAATCTTGATATAAAGAGATGGTTGCAACTAAGATAATAGCGGAGGCTAAGAATAAACCGTCACCGGTTTTACCACTTACGAAATAAATAATGGATGCAATAAGAAGTAAAAGCACCATGGGTTCTTTTGCCAAGCTTTTTATTGCATCAAGGAATCCGTTTTCTTTTTTATAATGTAATTCGTTGGAGCCATTGATAGCCCTTGAGGCCTCCACCTCTTCATCTGTTAATCCTTTTATTCGCGTATCTATGGAAGTCATAATGATACATTTAGGATAAAATTACTTGCGTATAAAATAAATACGAGCCATTAATTCTTAAGCTTAGAAAGCTTTTCGTAATTAAGAATGGTGATTGTTCCACCAGAAATTTCAATTGTTTTTTCCTCTTTAAAATCACTGAGTGTTCTTATTACTGTTTCGGTGGCAGTGCCAACTAAATTAGCTAAATCTTCTCGAGATACATTCATACTGAATTTCGGATCTCCTTCTTTTTTATATTTATCAGAGAGCTTTATGAGTGCTTCTGCTACTCTTTTCCTCACCGAATTGTAGGCTAACGTAATAAGCTGTTGTTCGTATTCATGAATGTTATTGGTTAGAATTTCGATGAATTTTCTTGCAACCTCAGCATTTTTATAAATTAAAGCAAAAAAGTCCTCTTTCGGAATCATATGAATTTCCGAATCCTCCAAGGCAGTAGCGGAACTTGTATATTGCTCATCATTCAAAAGTGATAAATATCCAAAGAAATCACCTTCTTTATGCAACCCTGTAATGAGCTCTTTGGCGTGTTCGTTTGTTTGGTATGTTTTTACTTTTCCTTTACTTATAAAGTAAACGCCTCGTGGATAATTACCTTCTATAAAAATGTCATCTTTTTTCTTGTAAAGCCTAACGTCACGTTCCATTGATAAGTTCTTCAACGATTCAAATCCTTTGGTATGATCAATAAATTCATTGAGACCTTCGATACTCTTGGCATAATCTTTTTTGAAAATAGCGTTTTTCCTTAACCTAACTTCAATAGCATTAAGCAATTCAACGTCATCAAAAGGTTTGGTAAGGTAATCGTCTGCACCCATTTCCATCCCTTTGCGGAAATCGCTTCGTTCTGCTTTTGCAGTTAAAAAGATAAATGGGATACCTGATGTTTCTTCGTTTTTGGAAAGTAAATGCAAAACGCCATGTCCATCGAGAACAGGCATCATGATGTCGCAAATAATTAAATCAGGTTTTTCAGATTGGGCTAGCTCAACGCCTTCTTTTCCGTTTTTGGCAGTTACAACCTCATAGGGTGCCAAACGTAAGATTTCGGCGGTGTTTTCACGCACATCTTTATTGTCTTCTATCAATAATATTTTCTTCATATTTATTGGGGGATAATAATATTAAATGTTGTTCCTTTACTTTCGATACTTTCAAAATCAATAAATCCATTCATTTGTTCTACATATTTTGCAACAATATTTAATCCAAGTCCTGTACCTTGAATATAGGTTGCGTTGTGTCCTCTAAAGAATCTTTCGAAGAGATGTTTTTGATCTTCTTTGGGTATTCCAATGCCACTATCTGAAACAGAAATTTTCACTGATGAATTTAATACCTGGGCACTAATTTCAATAATGCCACCATGGTTTGAAAATTTGATGGCATTTGAAATAAGGTTAAAAAGTACATTTTTGAGGAGTTTTTTGTCAAGTAAAACAATTTCGCTACCTATATACGATTGTGTTAATTTCTGGTCTTCGGTTGCCATCGAGTGCATCTCAGAGACCACATCTTGAAGGAAACTTTTTAAATTCAAGATTTCTGGTATGTTTTCCACTTTGCCTTCCTCCAATTTGCTTAAAGAGAGGAAATCGTTCAGGATATCCGTTAAATTATTTATTGAGGTTTTAATTTTAACGATATGCTTCTGCTGATTCTCCGTTTCTTGCTGTTCACCATATTTCTTGATTAAAGAAAGTGAAGACATCATCGTGGTAAGAGGTGTTCTAAATTCATGCGAAGCCATTGAAACAAATCTGGTCTTCAATTCATTGAGTTCTATTTCTTTTTCTAATGCTTTATGCAAATCTTTTTTAGTTCGTTCTAGCTCTTCTATCGCTTCTTCTAAAATTAAAGTTCGATTTTTCACTTGTTTTTCTAAATCTGCAGAATAGTTTTTGGATTTCTCCTCTTGAATTTTTCTTAAAGTAATGTCAATTATGAATGCTATAACAAATCTTCCTTCGTTACTAGAATAGGGGCTTAAGCTAATTTCCACAGGAAACTCAGTGCCGTTTTTTTTCAATGCAAACAACTCCATTTCTGCACCCATTTTGCGTGCATGCGGGTTATGTTCATATTTTTCTCTCTGTGTATTGTGTTTGTCGGTTAGACGTTTTGGAATCAGAATTTCGATCTTCTGACCAATTAATTCATTTTTCTCATATCCAAAAAGCTGTTCCGCACTCGGATTAACCCGTGTAATGAAGCCTTTGTCGTCCGTTACGATTATTCCTTCCGCAGCATACAGAAAAAGAGCTTCAATTCCCTCTTTACTATCCATTTTATGATTATTCTTTGTAGTCATGGCGAAAGTACGCATTCAATGGCGAAAATATGGGTGACAAAAATGAAAAAACATGACGAAAGTCATATTTCAGGTCTATTATCTGATAAATCACAACTTTTAAAAAGGTTTCTTAATGGTCTTATTATTATAAAAATTGAACTAAAAATTGAACTAAAAATTGAATTAACACTAAATTTTGTTATCCCTCTTCGGATTGTATTCGCTGATAAAGGTCATATATATATTTGATACTACTCAGCATTACGCGATACTTTTCTATTTACTTTTGCTATATGAACCATTACCTAAGAACGTATTAAGTGGTTTTCTTGGCATTTAGTGATAAACTCCAAAACATCAACTTTAAACCCCAAAAGCAATGAAAACTATTATTATCCCAACAGACTTTTCTGATTGTGCCAACAATGCATCTGAATATGCTGCTAAATTGGCTAAAAGCATTGATGCTAAAGTGCTTTTGTTACATGTTTATCATGTGCCATTAACCTCAGCTCCTGATTTTCCAGATGAGGTTAAAACAGCCGAAGACTTACAAAAAGAAAATGAAATTCAACTGAAACAATTTGCTTTGCGATTAGAGGCACGTTCGGGAATAATTGTAAATTATAAAGCGGTAATGGGTTTGGCTGTGGATGTAATTTTGGAAGAGCAGAATAATGCTGATTTAATTGTGATGGGAATGCATGGTGCAAGTAAAATTCAAGAGGCATTAATTGGTAGTATTGTTACCACTGTATTGCGCAAATCAAAAGTTCCAGTATTGGTTATACCTAAAAATGTTTCATTTAAAAGTATAGAGCAAATTGTTTTTGCTTGCGATTACAATCCGCAGACAGATGTGCAAGCTCTTGATGCCTTGCAAAATCTGCTACATGATTTTTCTGCGAAAATACATGTGTTTCATGTTAAGATGAACGCCAATGAAACGTCATTAGAAGAAACGATTTCAGGTGTTAATATTGAAAGTAAATTACATTATTTAGAGCATGTATATGATATTGTTGAAAGTGAGGATCCGGTATCTTCGATAAATGATTTCATTGAAAAAATACATGCTGATATGTTGGCTATTATACCTCACCGTTATAAGCTTTTCGAACGTATTTTTCACAAAAGTATTAGTAAATCATTGGCATTTCATACACATATACCATTGTTAGCGTTGCCTGAGGTGCAAAAAACATCGTATATTGCCTAGGTCAATTGCGTGTTGCACGCGTAATATAAAAACTTTAAAATGGATTACAAAGACTATTATAAAATTCTAGGTGTTTCGAAAAATGCGGATAGTGCGGAGATAAAAAAGGCGTATCGCAAACTTGCTATTAAATTCCATCCTGATAAAAATCAGAATGATAAAGTGGCAGAAGAAAAGTTTAAAGAGGTAAATGAAGCCAATGAAGTATTAAGCGACGCTGAAAAGCGGAAAAGATACGATGAGTTAGGGGAGAATTGGAATAATTTCAAACAATCTGGGCCTCAAGGTGGTAGTCATGGACAAGGTTTCGATTGGTCGAAATGGACTAACAATAGTGGACGGCAATCGCAACGGGGGAATAATCACGATGGTGACTTTTCGGATTTCTTCGAGAATATTTTTGGAGGTCGGCAACAACGTCAAACACGACCAACTAAAGGTCAAGATTATCAAGCTGAAGTAACCCTTACCTTAGAGGAAGCATATACTGGAACTTCACGCCAGTTGGAACTTCGTGAACAGAAGTTAAACATGAATTTAAAACCGGGCATTAAAGAAGGTCAGGTTTTGCGTGTTCGCGATAAAGGTGGCAAAGGAGCCAACGGAGGAGCCAATGGTGATATTTATATTACAGTTCATCTAAATTCACATTCGATATTTAAAAGAAAAGAGGACGATTTATATTGTGATATTTTTGTCGATGTTTTTACTGCTTTATTGGGTGGGAAAACAATAGTTAACACATTGCGAAATCCCGTTAAAATTAATGTTGCTAAGGAAACAGATTCGGGCAGCGTTCTTCGCATTAAAGGTATGGGAATGCCTCGTTATGGAAAGGAAAATGAATTTGGTGATTTGTATGCTTTGCTGTATATCAAAGTTCCTAAAAATAGTTCTCAGAAAGAAATCGAATTGTGGAATGAGTTATCAAAGCTAAATTCAATAGCCAAAGATTAAATTGATTTTTTTCCTTAGCTAAAAATTAGCACTGCATATTTCTTTTAATTTCTTGCTATTTCTCATGATTATCCAAAAGCTTTTTGGCTGTTCTTTTTTTGAAAATTTTCTCATATTTATGTGTCTAAAATAATTATTGTAATGATATGACTCAAGTCATAAATGAGGCGCGAACCGTGTATTTATTTTGAATCCTATTTTAAACCTTACAAAAATCCATTCATGAAAAATTTATTTACAATTACGTCCATTGTCATCATAGCATCTGTCTACGGCTGTGGCAATTCACAAAATTCTAATTCCAATGAACCTGTTAAAAGCATGGTTCAGGAAGGCGCTCCTGCCTATGATGCGACACGAGGTGAAGGAAAGTTTACTGCTGAAAATGTGAAAGTCGCAGAAACTGTTGACGCAACTATGGCCGCTTCTGGTGAAAAAATCGCTAGTGTAAAATGCGTTTCTTGCCATAAGGTGACAGCAGAGAAATTGGTTGGCCCAGGTTGGAAAGGGGTTACAAAAAGAAGAACTCCACAATGGATTATGAATTTTATTACAAATCCGAATCCGATGATTGACAAAGATCCTGAGGCACAGGCTATGTTGGAACTTTGTTTAGTTCGTATGCCAAATCAAAATTTATCTGACGATGATGCACGTTCATTATTGGAATTACTTCGTAAAAACGACAACGCTAATTAAATATCTATATCATGAAAATTAAATTATTTGCCATTGCAGTATGTACTTTATTGTTGACTACTGCTTTTAATTCTTGCAGGCCTAATAATACCGGGAATGCGGTAAGTGGGGATGCTGCTTCTAAAACGTATGTTGCTCCTGGCAAATACGATCAATTCTACAACTTTGTAAGTGGTGGTTTCAGCGGACAGATGAGTTGCTATGGTTTACCAAGTGGTCGTTTGTTAAGGGTGATTCCCGTTTTCGCTGTCGATCCTGAAAAGGGTTGGGGTTTTAGCGAAGAAACAAAACCTATGCTAAACACATCTCATGGTTTCGTGCCTTGGGATGATTTGCATCATACAGAGATGTCGCAAACCAATGGCGAGGTCGATGGTCGTTGGGTGTTTGGCAATGCTAATAACACTCCCCGAGTGGCTCGTATTGATTTGAAAACATTTCGTACGGCAGAAATTATAGAGTTACCAAATTCTGCAGGCAATCATTCATCTCCATTCATTACGGAAAATACGGAATATGTTGTTGCTGGAACGCGTTTTAGTGTTCCAGCTGATAACGCTAATGGAGACGTACCTATTAACTCCTACAAACAAAATTTCAAAGGCTACCTTAGTTTTATAAGCGTAGGTAAAGAGGATGGAAAAATGGAAATCGCATTTCAATTAGAATGTCCAGGTGTTAATTTTGATTTGAGTCACGCAGGCAAAGGTAAATCACACGGATGGTTCTTTTTCTCTTGTTATAATACTGAACAAGCAAATACATTATTAGAGGTTAATGCATCTCAGAAAGACAAAGACTTTATTATGGCAGTGAATTGGAAGAAGGCGGAAGAGTATATAAAAGCAGGAAAAGGTAAAAAAACTCCAGTGAAATATGTACATAATGTTTATAGTGATATTACACATACTGCAACTTCAGAAATGAAAAATGAGGTGTTAGTTCTAGATACGAAAGAGTTTTCCGATATATGTTATATGATGCCTTGTCCTAAATCGCCTCATGGTTGTGATGTGGATCCTACAGGTGAATATATCGTAGGTAGTGGCAAACTTGCTGCGTTAATTCCAGTTTTTAGTTTTGATAAAATACAAAAAGCTATTGCCGACAAGGCCTTCGATGGTCAATTTGAAGGTATAAATGTAATTAAGTATGAAGCCGCATTATATGGTGAAGTAAAAAAACCAGGATTAGGCCCTTTGCATACTGAGTTTGATGGTAAAGGAAATGCCTATACCTCTTTCTTTGTTTCCTCTGAAGTCGTGAAGTGGAATATCAAAGATTTGAAAGTGTTAGATCGTGTTCCTACCTTCTATTCGGTTGGTCACCTATGTATTCCAGGTGGCGATACTAAAAAGCCATTTGGGAAATATTTGATTGCATACAATAAAATCACTAAAGATCGGTATTTGCCTACCGGACCTGAATTGGCTCAAAGTGCCCAGCTTTTTGACATTAGTGGAGATAAAATGCAAATGATTCTTGATTTTCCTACCATTGGTGAGCCACACTATGCGCAAGCTGCACCAGCTGAATTAATTACGAAAAATCAAATTAAGATTTTCAAAATTGAAGACAATATGAATCCTTTTGTCACGAAAAGTGAAGCAGATGCTAAGGTGGTACGTGAAGGCAACAAGGTGCATGTTTATATGACTTCTATTCGGTCGCATTTTGCACCTGACAATATAGAAGGCATTAAGATGGGTGATGAAGTTTATTTTCATGTAACCAATTTAGAACAAGATTGGGATGTTCCGCATGGTTTTGCCGTTAAAGGCGCTTCAAATTCAGAATTGTTAATTATGCCAGGAGAGACCACTACATTGAAATGGACTCCTGATAAAGTTGGCATATTTCCTATGTATTGTTCGGATTTTTGCAGTGCATTGCATCAAGAAATGCAAGGTTATATTCGTGTATCGCCAAAGGGTAGTAATGTTCCAATTCAATTTAGCGTTGGTACAAATTTGCCTAAAGCCGAAACTAAATAATTTACTTAATAAAAGGGAGCTAAGTGAAAATCCACATGCTCCCTTTTTTTATTCCTCTTGTTTTATGAATAAAAAGATATCAAGAAGTTCTAGGATTCTATTAGGAGTTGCCGCTATCCTTTTATTGGTTTCGATTTTCACACCTATTTGGAGAATCGAGTTGGATGCCCCTCAGTATCCAGAAGGATTGTGTCTGAAAATTTATGCCGATAAAATATCTGGAGATCTGGAAATCATAAATGGTTTAAATCATTATATAGGGATGAAAACACTACATACGAAAGACTTTATAGAGTTCTCTATTTTAACGTATGTTATTTCATTTTATGTTTTAATAACGTTAGTTGCCGCGATAATAGGAAGTAAGAAGCTCTTAGTTTTGGTTTTTTCATTATTCGTATTTTTTGGAATTATAGCCTTGATTGATTTCTGGAGGTGGGAATATAATTATGGCCACGATTTAAATCCAAATGCAGCTATAATAGTTCCTGGAATGGCTTATCAACCTCCATTAATCGGATTTAAACAGCTTCTGAATTTTGGTGCATACTCAGTACCTGATATTGGTGGTTGGCTATTTATTTCAAGTGGCATTCTAATGTTGATCGCGAATTTTTTGGAAGCTAGGGCCACGCTTGTTTTTAAAAAGCTTAAAAAGCTAAGTCTTATTTTTTTAGTAGGCATATTAATTGGAGAATCGTCATGTTCTGAAAATCTCCCGCAACATATTAAAGTTAATTTGGATAATTGTGATTATTGCAATATGATGATTACTGATCTTCGATTTACATGTGAGGTAATAACATCCAAAGGTAAAGTTTATATGTTCGACGATTTAGGCTGTTTGGTGAAATTCAAAAAAGAAAATCATGAGAAGTTAAATACTGAAAATATTTATATAAGTGATTTTTTAAGACCTTACAAACTAACTAAAGCTTCTCTTGTTTTTTTTGTTTCAGGTGGTAAAATTCAAAGCCCGATGAGAGGCAACACCATCGGATTTTCTAGCAAGGATAGTGCACTAATATATTTGAATTCCATGAATGCGAAATCTGTGAGTTTAAACAATTTAAATCTGTAATATATTGAGGATTCTCGTTTTTATTTTTATTATAATTTATCCAATGCTTGGTTTGGCTAGGAAGCTTGAAGTTGGTGTAGGTAAAGAATTTCATTCAATAAAAGAGGCGTTGCTTGTTTCTTCAGATTACGATACGTTATACGTACTTCCTAATGTTTATAAAGAAGGCAATTTAGTTATTAAGCACTCTGTTTTTATACAAGGTATTGGTACGCCCGTGTTGGATGGTGAAGGCAAGTATGAGGTTGTTTCCATTAAAGCGAATTATGTAACCATCCAAGGTTTTAAAATACAAAATTCAGGATATGCTACTTTAGATGATCCTTGCGGGATAAAAGTTTATGATAGTCACAATGTTAATATCTTTAACAATATTCTAATCGATAATTTTTTTGGAATCTATTTACAATATTGTCAAAAGTGTATAATTAGAGGTAATAAAATTGAAGCCAATGGAACGGAGGAGCAACAAATTGGAAATGGAATTCATTGTTGGAAGAGCGATAGTCTTCAGATAATTGGAAATTTGGTTTCGGGTCATCGTGATGGGATATATTTTGAGTTTGTTACAAACTCAATTATTTGGCGGAATATTTCTAAGTTCAATATCCGCTATGGATTGCACTTTATGTTCTCTAATAATGATTCGTATATTTCTAATGTATTTAAAAAAAATGGAGCAGGTGTGGCGGTAATGTTTACTCATAAAGTAAAGATGATCAATAATACATTTACTGAAAACTGGGGTGATGCTGCCTATGGACTGATGCTAAAAGAGATTACAGATAGCTATATTTCAGGCAATCATTTTTATAAAAATACAGTTGGGATATTTATGGAAGGGACAAGCAGAATTAAAGTGGAAAGAAATGTATTGTTATCCAATGGTTGGGGGATGAGAATTCAAGCAAGCTGTATGGAAAATGAAGTTAAATGTAACAATTTCGTTGGTAACACTTTTGATATAAGCACCAATGGCAGCTTAGTTCTGAATAGTTTTAATGGTAATTATTGGGACAAATATGAAGGATATGATTTGGATAAAAATAAAATTGGCGATATCCCGTATCATCCGCTTAGTCTATTTTCAATGATAGTTGAAAAAAATCCGCCATCAATGTTACTTTTTAGAAGTTTTATGGTTTCACTACTCGACAAATCAGAAAAGATAATACCTAGTTTAACACCAGAGGACTTTATCGATAATGCTCCATTAATGCATTCACTTGTTTTATGATTGTAATTTCTGATTTATATAAAAAGTTTGGCAAATTAGAAGTTTTGAAAAACATTAATTTGACATTTAATAAAGGAGAATGTATTGCTCTCATTGGTCCAAATGGTTGTGGCAAGACGACACTTATTAAATCAATTTTAGGTATGGTGATCCCTGATAATGGAGAGATTCAGGTGCAAGGAAAATCGATATGCAATAACTACGAGTATCGAAGTAATATTGGATATATGCCTCAAATTGGCAGATATCCAGATAATATGAGTATTGGTGCTGTTTGTGAAATGATTAAGCAAATAAGAAACTCAAGGAATAAGTTAGATGAAGTGCTAATTAATGAATTTAAATTGAATGAGATTCTAGGTAAACATATGCGAACTTTATCAGGTGGGACAACTCAAAAAGTTAGTGCTGTTATTGCCTTTCTTTTTAATGCAGATATTTTAATTTTAGATGAGCCAACGGCTGGTTTAGATCCTCTAGCTTCTGAACTATTTAAAGAAAAAATAACTTCAGAAAAGCAAAAAGGCAAATTAATTTTGATTACATCACATCTTCTTAGTGAGCTTGATGATTTAGTAACGCAAGTAGTATTTATGCAGGAAGGAATTGTCCATTTTCATAAAACGATACTTGAATTGAAAACGGATACTGGCGAGGATAAAATTTCAAAGGCAATAGCAACTATTTTAAAAAATAAAAATAATGAAAAGAATAGTTAAGTTTATAATCTTAGATATTCTGAAAAATAAAATAATTTTGTTTTATACTGTCTTATTGTCAATTCTTTCTTGGAGTGTTTTTAGTCTTGAGGATAATAATACCAAAGGTTTGCTATCTTTATTGAATGTTGTTTTGCTAACGGTTCCTTTGTTTGCCATTGTATTTTCTACCATCTATCTTTACAATAGTGCTGAGTTTATTGAATTGCTTTTAAGTCAGCCAATTAGGCGATCAAAAATATGGTCAAGCTTGTTTTTAGGTTTAACGTTGTCATTACTTTTGGCATATTTTATTGGAGCTGGCATTCCTATTTTAATTTATTCACCTCCCGATGTTGGTTTTATGATGTTGATTGTAGGCTTTTTTGTTTCTACTGTCTTTGTTTCTTTGGCTTTTCTTGCCTCTATTATTACCCGCGACAAAGCAAAAGGTATAGGTATTTCAATTCTGCTTTGGCTTTTCTTTACCATTTTATTTGATGGGCTTATCTTGTTTATGATGTTTCAACTTGTAGAATATCCCATTGAGAAAATGATGGTTGTTTTTACTGCTTTTAATCCGGTGGATTTATCTAGGATATTAATTTTACTTCATCTAGATGTGTCGGTTATGCTAGGATATACAGGTGCTGTATTTAAAGATTTTTTCGGAACTAAAATGGGGCTATTCTTTGCTTTTATTGTTTTATTACTATGGGCGATAGTTCCATTTTATATATCGTTGATTAAATTTAAAAATAAAGATTTGTAAAATGAAAAAGGATATTGCGAATAGAACTGACATCGAAAGATTGGTTGATTTATTTTATGAAAAAGTAAAATCAGATGAAACAATTGGATATTTTTTTACCGACGTTGTAAAAGTAAACTGGACACAACATTTGCCTATAATGTATGATTTTTGGGAGAACGCGGTTTTCTATTCTGGAAGCTATAATGGAAACCCAATGCTACAACATACAGCAATTCATTCGATTAGTCCTTTTACAATGAAACATTTTCAGCAGTGGAACCAACTTTTTAACGATTCGGTAGATGAATTATTCGAAGGAGATAAAGCGAGTTTAATTAAACAACGCGCTCAGAGTATTGCAACGGTGATGCAAATTAAAATTTTTCGTTAGTAATTCTTTAGTTAAATTATTGTTGCAAAGCACTAATTTGTATTTCTAAAGCAATGGTTTTTGGAAATAAGATATTGTTTTCAAGATGAATATGCGAATGTAAGTCTTCTTCAAATTCTTTTAATTTTAAATATGATAATTTAAATGTTGTGCATGCATCGACAGGTGGAGTGTAGTTGTTGGATAGGGACCTTATCTCTTTAAGTAAATTTCCAACCATTTCATGCTCTTGTTCCATTACTGTAATTGCTTTTATTTTAGAAGCTATAGTCTTGTTATCATTACTATTAAATATCGCTTTTATATATGGAAACAGAATGTTTTCTTCCTTTAATATATGATCATGTAATTCAATTGTAACTTTAAAGAAAAGATCTGCTATTACAACTACTTCAGGATGCCTTTGGCCATGAACTCGTGAAACTTTCTTTGTGTATTCTATTATTATTGGAATAGAATTCTTGACATAATTGTGATGATTATCTACAATATAATCAACAAGTAATTCTAAACTTAAACTATCAAAATCATCTAGGTTGTTTATAGCAGTTGTTGGAATTAAATTTAACTCATTTTGAATAGCAGTTAAATTCAAGTTTTTTTCTTCGCACACTTGCGAAATAGTCTTTCTTCCACCACAACAAAAGTCGATGTTATGTTTCTTTAGTATTTCTGCTTTTCTGAAATCACGTGCTACCAAATCTCCTATAGAAGGTTCAGCTTGATTAATGGATTTTTTTGATATTTTAACTTTCCAAAAATATGGTCCAGACTCAATATATTTCCATTCGAATACATTTCCTCTTTCACCAATCAGCTCATAGTACAAAGGTTTAGGGTCGTGGTCATTGTGAATTATAAATTCTTCCCCAATGGCTAGTTTATCAAATGCTTGAAATATGGTGGGATGTTTTAGTTTAGGATTAAGTAATGTTACATCGAGAAAGTTTTGCATGATATTTAATTAATTATTTATTGTGCTTCAAAACTAACGTGTTGTTATACTATTATTTCTGACTTCAATCATAAGTTATACTTCTAAAACTTCTTTATATTTATTTAATTACTTGAAATTCATTTTGTTTTTATATAAAAAGGCCATCTTAAGACGGCCTTTTATAACGTATATTTTATTTGTTAATTATTGTGCAGGCAATAATACTTCATCAATAATATGGATGATGCCATTTGATGCAGGTACTGAAGCAATTATATGAGCCTTTCCATTGATAAGGATCTTGCCACCTACAATGGTAACTTTTATATTGCCTCCATTTACTTGTCCAAGTATTTGACCATCTTTTAAACTTTCTGCTTTATAAACGCCTACAGAAACATGATATTGTAAAATATCAGTTAGTGTTTCTTTTTTCTCTGCTTTCAATAATCCTTCTACAGTTCCTGCTGGAAGTTTAGCGAACGCTTCGTTAGTTGGGGCGAATACCGTGAACGGGCCCGCATTACTTAAAACATCTACCAGTTCAGCTGTCTTTACAGCAGTTACCAATGTTGTATGATCTTTACTTTCTAACGCTACTTGAACTATATTCGGATTTGATACATTATCCTGCACAGCAGATTGTCCGGCTACAGAGGCTTTGTTATTTGCAGATTCCGATGATTCAGTGCTGCCTTGTGAAGTACATGATACGATTAACAAAAAGATACAAAAGGTGGATAATTTTAATAGGTTTTTCATAGAATATGGGATTAGATTTTCTTTCAAAGAAAAATATTAAAATCTCCTTTGTTTATGACTTTAATCATGTGTGAAAAAAAACAATGAAGATACATTTGCCCAAGTATTTTATTGCTTTAAATCATACATGAATATATCTTCACCACATTCTTTCCATATACCAGTGATGGGCCTCGGCTTCACCATTGACACTCCAGTAAAGGTAGGTCGTTATGGAATTTCATCGGTTGTTTCAATAATTGAGGACGAATTGGTGGAAAGTATGAGAGAAGTGATCTGTAGAAATGAAGGTATAGTGTTTTCGCCAATTCATGCAAAAGATTATGATAGCCGTGCCAATAGAATCACTGCTTATTTAAATGTTTTAAATAATGTTGTAAATCAGCAAATAGCTAAGTTAAGGGTCGCTGACTTTGAAACCAATCAAGAAATAAATAAATATTTTGAGATGCTTCCCGAATCTTCATATGCCCATCAATTATATAATTCAATTTCCATGGCACCGAACGAGGATAGGCTGTTGATTCAAGAGCAGCTTCGTGATTTTATTATACCCGGATCTATTGATGTAAACATCATGACTAAATTGGATAAAACAAATTACGATGGAGATGGGAATGCTCTTCCAATAGAGTTCTGTGATGCCCTTGCTGCCTTCCGTGGATATGCAAATAGTGATTTGTCATCTAAAATTATTTTTTCGGCTGGTTTAAATCCAAGATTATATTCCTATTGCGAAAAATTCAATGATTTCTTTCCTGATGAAAATGGTAATATAAAAAAGAAGATAGTATTAAAGGTAAGTGATTATAGATCTGCCTTGATACAAGGCAAGTATTTAGCTAAGAAAGGTTTATGGATTTCTGAATTTCGAATTGAATCAGGAATAAATTGCGGTGGACATGCATTTATCTCGAATGGAATGTTACTTGGCCCAATTCTTCAAGAGTTTAAAGATAAACGTGATGAGCTTTTTCAAGAGTTGCTTTCTGAATGTAATGCAGCATTAAAGTTGTCGAATAAAATAACCTTTAAAAGCATGCCCGTTACTATGATTACTGCGCAAGGTGGTATTGGGACATCCATAGAAAATAATTTGCTGTTAGAGTACTTTAATTTAGATGCTACGGGCTGGGGAAGTCCGTTTTTGTTGGTTCCGGAAGCAACTAATGTTGATAAAGAAACTTTAGCAAAACTAGCAGTTGCAAAGAAAGATGACTATTATCTGAGCAATGCATCACCGCTAGGGGTTCCGTTTAATAATTTCCGACCAAGTAGCTCGGAATTACAACGTAAAGAAAGAATCGACCGTAATCGACCTGGAAGTCCTTGCTATAAGAAGTATTTATCATCTAATACAGAATTCACTGAAAAGCCAATTTGCACGGCCTCTCGTCAGTATCAGAAATTAAAAATCGAACAACTGCAAAATGAGATTTTAGATGAGCAATTGTTAAAAGTAGAGATAGCGAAGTTAGAAGAAAAAGATTGTTTGTGCGAAGGCCTAGGAGCTCCAGCACTTTTAATAAATCATGTTACTCCTTCACATCAATTATCGGCTGTAACCATTTGCCCTGGTCCAAATCTAGCTTATTTTTCTGGAGTTTTCTCTTTGAAACAAATGGTGGATCATATTTATGGGAGAATGAACTTATTGAATAATTTAAACCGACCATCTTTTTTTATTAATGAATTAGAACTTTATGTTGATTTTATAAAAGAAGAATTCAATAAAAGTTTGAACGAAATATCGGCTAAAAAATCAACCTATCTGCAAACCTTTAAGAATAACTTGATAGACGGAATTCAATATTACGAATCATTATTTGAGAAAGTTAAGGTGGTAGATGTGGCATTCCAAAAGCAAAACTTACAGATGCTGGATAGCATTCGCGAAACATTAAATAAACTTATAATTCCTGTAGTTCCGGCAAAAGGATAGAAGTCAATTATGTCAAAAATCGATGAAAATGTGGATTATAAGGAGGAGATTCTTCGTTTGAAGAAAGAAAAAAATGCCGTTATTCTTGCACATTATTATCAAGTAGGTGCAATTCAGGAGATTGCCGATTTTGTTGGAGATAGCTTAGCGCTATCGAAACAAGCTGCTGGAACTGATGCTAATATTATTGTATTTGCTGGTGTTCATTTTATGGCCGAAACTGCCAAAATTGTCAACCCATCAAAGAAAGTGCTTCTCCCTGATTTAAATGCGGGTTGTTCTTTATCCGAATCATGCAATGCTGCCGATTTTGAGGTTTTTCGAGCGAAACATCCAGGTTATTTGGCGGTTACATATATAAATTGCTCTGCAGAGGTTAAAGCTTTAAGTGATATTATTTGTACTTCCTCCAATGCACGAAAAATTATTGAATCTATCCCTAAAGATCAGCCTATTTTATTTTCACCAGATCGTAATCTTGGTAAGTATCTAATAGAGGTTACTGGTCGAAATTTGTTATTGTGGGATGGTGCATGCATGGTTCATGAGGCGTTCTCGTTTGAGAAGTTGGTGGCCTTGCAAAAAAAACATCCCAACGCTAAAGTAGTTGCCCATCCAGAGTCTGAAACCAACATCCTACGATTGGCTCATTTTATTGGCTCAACCTCAGCAATGCTCGATTTTGTAAAGTCCGATTTATGCCAAGAGTTTTTAATTGCTACCGAAGCCGGAATATTACATCAAATGATGAAGGAGGTTCCAGATAAAATACTTATCCCGGTTCCCGCAAAGGAAAATAATACCTGTGCATGTAGTGAATGCCCGTACATGAAAATGAATACGATGCAAAAGTTGTATGAATGTCTGCTAAATGAATCACCAGAAATAACGTTAGATGCTATACTAATTTCCAAAGCACTAGTGCCACTTGAGCATATGTTTGAATTATCTAAATAAATTATGAAGACGACCGATATATTAATTATAGGTTCTGGAATAGCTGGTTTGTCGGCCGCAGTAAAGCTTAACAATCTCAACCCAGAATTAGATATTATTATACTTACCAAAGCCAATGCATCTGATAGCAATACTCGATATGCACAGGGCGGTATTGCAGCGGTAATGAATAAAATTAACGATTCCTACGAAGATCATATTCACGACACCATAAAAAGTGGTGGTGGATTATGCGATGAAAAAGTAGTTGAGATGGTGGTGCGCCAAGCTCCCGAGTGTATTCGTGAGTTGGTCGCTTTAGGTGTAACTTTTGATCAAGATAAGCACCACGATTTTGACCTTGGTTTAGAGGGTGGACATTCTACCAATAGAATTGTTCATCATAAAGATAAAACTGGCTTTGAAATTGAATCTGTGCTTTTAGAACAAGTTCGAAGTCGTAAAAAAATAAAGATATACGACAATCATACGGTGGTCGACTTAATTATTACTTCTGTTAATGGAATCAGTCATTGTGCTGGAGCCTATCTTTTTGAACAAGCAAGCCAATCAATTTCTTCACTAGTAGCGTCATTTACAATATTAGCTTCTGGAGGTTGTGGGCAAGTTTATCGCAATACCACAAACCCAGCCGTAGCAACTGGTGATGGTTATGCAATTGCAAAACGTGCTGGGGCTAAAATTAAAAACATGCGTTTTGTTCAGTTTCATCCAACTGCTTTATATGAAGCTAACGAAAGTATAGTTTCGTTTTTGATTTCTGAAGCTATAAGAGGGTTTGGCGCACATATTTTAGATAAGGAAGGGTGTCGTTTTCTTTTTCAATTTGATAAAAGAGGTGAACTAGCAACTCGCGACATTGTATGTGCTGCCATTCACAAGCAAATGGAGAAAGACGAGACTGACTTTGTTTATCTTGATTTACGTCACTTGGATCCATCGATATGTGAAAATCATTTTCCGCAAATTACCCAGCACCTTGCTTTGTATGGATATGATTTCAAAAAGCAATTAATACCAATAGTGCCTTCTGCGCATTATCAGTGTGGTGGTGTAATAGTTGATGCCAATGCCGAAACCAATATTGCTGGATTGTATGCTATAGGCGAAGTATCATGCACTGGGCTTCATGGCACTAATCGATTGGCATCAAATTCATTACTTGAAGCCTTGGTTTATGCTCGTAATGCTGCAATTAAAATTACCGATGTCATAAATACAGAAAGAAGCACAATACAAAATATTGATTATCAGAAAAAAGAAGTTTTTGAGTGCAACAACAAACAAATTCAACCACTTTATCACAAAATAAAGAAATTAATGAGCGCCAATTTTTTTTCCAATGAAAAGGAGAATCAGAATGAGGCAATTCAATTTCTTTCCCAAATATGCCGATTGGCAGAGAAGGAAGTAGCGGACCAACACTATTCTGTAGAATTGTTGAATCTAAGAAATATGGCACAAACAGCTATCCTTATCTTGGAAGATATACAAAGCCAGATGAAGGATTTAAATAAATTACAAATAGAAGAAATATATATATGAGTACTAAAGAACGTACGTTAACAGAGCCATTTAAGATTAAGATGGTTGAACCTTTAAAAGCTACCTCAGAAGCTTATCGTTTAGGTGCATTGAGGCAAGCTGGCTATAACCCTTTTCTTCTTCGATCCGATGATGTTTTTATTGATTTATTAACAGATAGTGGAACAGGGGCGATGAGCGATAAACAATGGGCAGGTATAATGAGTGGCGATGAAAGTTATGCAGGAGCTCGCAGTTGGGAGCATTTAGAACGTGTAGTAAAGGATCTTACGGGAATGCCATATATCCTTCCAACGCATCAAGGACGAGCTGCCGAACGGATTTTATATAGCATCTTAGGCGGAAAAGACAAAGTTTTTATTAGCAACACACATTTTGATACTACCCGTGCAAACATCGAATTTACTGGTGCTACCGCCATCGATATTATTTATGCTGAAGCCCAAGACCCAGAGGTGGATCTGCCTTTTAAAGGGGATATGGATTTAGAAAAACTACCTTTATTAATTAAACAATATGGTAAAGAAAATATTGCAGCGGTAATCATTACAGTTACAAATAACTCTGCTGGAGGGCAGCCAGTAAGCATGGCTAATGTTAAGGAGTTACGTAAAATTTGTGACGAAAATAATTTATTACTCGTTATTGATGGTTGCCGTATTGCCGAAAATGCCTATTTCATTAAGCATCGTGAAGCTGGTTTTGAAAATTACACCTACGAAGAAATCGCTAAAGAAATGTTAAGGTTGGGTGATGCTTTTATAATGAGTGCAAAAAAAGATGGCCTGGTTAATATCGGTGGGTTGCTAACCATGAAGGATGAAGTGCTTTCGGTAAAGTGCAAGAATCTACTAATCATATCAGAAGGATTTACTACCTATGGTGGTTTAGCAGGTAGAGATATGGAGGCTTTAGCAATTGGCTTAAAAGAAGTGTTTGATGCGGATTACTTGCATTACAGAATTCGAAGTACGGCTTATCTTGGGGAACACTTAAAGGCTAAAGGAATACCTGTAGTTTGGCCAATTGGAGGCCATGCGGTTTATGTTGATGCTAAAAAATTATATTCTAACATTCCGGTGGATCAATATCCTGGACAAGCTCTTGTATGTGATTTATATATTAAAGGTGGCATTCGATGTGTAGAGGTAGGAAGTGTAATGTTTGGAAAGTATGATGAAGCAGGAAAATTAATTCCAGCGCCGAATGAGTTGGTTCGTTTGGCTATTCCGCGCAGGGTATACACACAAAGTCACATCGATTTTGTTTTGGATGTGTTCGATGATATTCTTGAAATGCGAAATCAAACTAAAGGTTATAAAATAACATATGAACCTCAATTTTTAAGGCATTTTACCGCTCATTTCGAGAAAATATAATTCTATTCAACGTAATCAATAATCTTAAATTTAAAATATATGAGTTCCAAAATTGTCAAGCGTTCATGGGCAGAGCCCTACAAAATGAAAATGGTTGAATTGTTAAAAATGACAACCAAACAACAACGTGTTAAAGCTATTAAAGAGGCTGGTTTCAATACGTTCTTATTAAAGTCTGAGGATGTGTATATCGATCTTCTAACCGATAGTGGTACCAATGCCATGAGTGATGCCCAATGGGGTAGTCTGATGCAAGGAGATGAAGCCTATGCTGGAAGTAAGAGTTATTATAAATTTGAAGCCGCCATACAAAAGCATTATGGCTATAAATATATCATACCAACCCATCAAGGTCGAGGTGCTGAGAATATTTTATCCAAAATATTAATCAAAAAAGGTGATGTGGTACCAGGAAATATGTATTTCACAACTACCCGTTTGCATCAAGAACTTGCTGGTGGATTGTTTACCGATATTATAATTGATGAAGCCCACGATCCATTGAATTTGCATCCATTTAAAGGGAATGTTGATTTAGCGAAATTGGAGAAGGTGGTTAAGAAATATGGAGCTAAACGAATTCCATATGTAAGTATTGCCACGAATGTAAATATGGCTGGAGGTCAGCCAATTAGTATGGCAAACTTAAAAGAATTAAGAGCGTACACTAAAAAACAAGGCATTCGTATTATTCATGATATGACGCGTGTGGCTGAAAATGCTTATTTTATTCAACAGCGTGAAAAAGGATATGATAAAAAAACAGTTGCGCAAATTGTAATGGAAATTTGCTCATTAACGGACGGAGCCACCATGAGTGCGAAGAAGGATGCTCTTGTAAATATTGGTGGATTTATGGCAACCAATGAGTGGGATGTTTACGAAGAAGCACGTAATATGGTTGTGGTATATGAAGGTTTGCATACCTATGGCGGATTGGCCGGACGAGATATGGAGGCGATAGCAATTGGTATTGAAGAAAGTTTGGATGACAACCATCAACGTGCGCGTGTTGGTCAAGTTGAATATCTTGGAGAACGCATGATTGAATATGGAGTTCCAATTGTGAAACCAATTGGCGGGCATGGCATCTTTGTTGACGCCAAATCCTTTCTTCCTCATTTAACACAAGACCAGTTTCCAGCACAAGCTTTGGCAGCTGAAATTTACATCGACTCTGGCGTTCGCACTATGGAACGTGGAATAGTTTCGGCTGGACGTAAGGCTAATGGTGATAATTATTATCCCAAACTTGAGTTGGTGCGCTTTACCATCCCTCGACGTGTTTATACACAAGCCCACATGGATGTGATTGCCGAATCAACTGCTGCCGTATTCGAAAGAAGGAAATCGATAAAGGGATTGAAGATGATTTACGAACCAAAATATTTAAGATTCTTTCAGGCGAAATTTGAAAGACTATGAACATCAAGGTTTCAACTATTTTTATACTGTTGTGTGGGGTATTTTTGATCTATTCTTTTAGCATTTATATTATCCCATTTAAAGAGAAAGCAGCTGTTGGCTTCGATCCAGGTCAGGCTGCCTTTGGCAGATTGGTTTGGCAAAAGCATAATTGTCAAAGTTGCCATCAATTATATGGCTTAGGCGGCTATCTTGGACCCGATCTTACCAATATTATTTCTAATCCTCAAAAGGGAGAAGTAGTGATAGCTCCGCTAGTAAAATATGGAGTTAAGCAAATGCCAGCTTTTGATTTAACCGATTATGAGCTATCTGTATTAATTCAGTTTTTAAAATCTACGGATGCGAGTGGTATCTCTGATCCTAGAAATTTTATAAAAGATAACTTTGGAATGATTAATGAACATGAAATTAAGTAAACTAAACTTTGGAAGTCTTTTTCTCCTGTTTGCATTGAAAATGCTACTATTTGGTTTGGTATTCGGTGTCCTAGCTTCTTTATCGTATGTATATCCTGAGTTTCTTAAAGATAAATTGGGGTTTATATCGCTTCGCCCTTTGCATGTTTCATCGGCAATGTTTTGGATTATTTTAGGGGCTACCGGGTGTATTTATAGCGGACTTCAAATTTATACAGGAACTTCTGCGAGCAATCAACGTTCTAAATGGCAGTTTATACTTTGGACGGTTGCCATCATCGGTATATTTTTCTCTTATTTTTTGAAAGATTTCGGAGGTCGGGAGTATTGGGAATTTAATCCAATATGGGCATTGCCAATAGTAATGGCTTGGATTTTGTTTATCTCAAATTTCATTACTATGGTTAAAGGGTTTAAGCAATGGCCCGTGTATGTTTGGATGTGGCTTACCGGTATCATCTTTTTTCTTTTTACTTTTTTAGAGAATTATTTGTGGATTTTCCCAATTTTCAGATCTCATTTTGTAACCGACATGACGATACAATGGAAGGTAAATGGATCTTTGGTTGGGTCATGGAATCAAATTCTATATGGCACCGCTTTTTTTCTAATGGACCGTATTGAAAATTCAAAAAGTACGGGTAGATCGAAGCTTGCTTTCTTTATGTTCTTTCTCGGTCTTTTTAATTTAATGTTCAACTGGGGGCATCATATTTATACTTTGCCAACGGAGAAATATATTCGATATATTGGTTATTGGGTGAGTATGACGGAATGGGTTTTCTTCATTCGTATTATTTATGAATGGAAGAAGAATATTACTACAATTCAAAAAAATTACCACCATTTTCCATATCGGTTTCTTATGGCATCTGAAATATGGGTTTTTCTTAATATGGGACAAGCCATTTTAATGTCAATTCCTGCTATAAACATCTTCACGCATGGAACACATGTAACTGTGGCTCATGCTATGGGTACAACCATTGGAATCAATAGCATGATTTTGTTAGCCGCTTGCTTTGAGTTTTTAAATTTCAATCTTGAGAAGCATGCACGTAAGATTAAAACATTGAACATTACATTTTGGTTTTTACAGTCCTTTTTATTGCTTTTTTGGCTTGCATTAAATGGAGCCGGTATTCGAAAGGGCATTTGGCAAATGAGCGTCAATCAATCAAGTTATTCTCAAATGATGGAATCCTTGAATCCTTTCATTTCTGTTTTTGTTGTTTCAGGTGCAGGGTTATTAATTTCATTTTCAATAATTGCATTTGTGCTTATTAAATCATCCATTTCAAGAAATGTAATTTATCATCAAGATTCTTAATTGTTTATATAATTCGTATCTCGTTATGAAAAATAGTATCAACCTAGGTGATTTAAAGAAAGCGTTCGCTTATAAAAGCAATATTGAACTACGATATTCTTATTATATCTTTAAAGTGCTTCAATATCCTAGAATTCTAAAGTTGTTGTCGGCAAGTGCTAATGGAATTCTCAAGCATAAACTACCATTGAAGTTTATGATTAAAAACACGGTATTTAAAATCTTCTGCGCTGGTGAAACTATTGAGGAAGCGTTCTCGTTAATAAAATTATTGGATAAATATCACGTAAGGTCAGTGTTGGATTATGTTTCAGAAGGGGAGAAGACAGATGTTGTATTTGAGCGCAATACCAATATTATTGCAGAAAACATTGTAAAATTGGGTAAAGAAGCTCCTGGTAATTATGTGAGTGTAAAGCTATCTGGATTGGAGGATACGATTTACTTGGAAAGTATTAATGGTAAGCAATTTCCAATAGAGGTGATTGCGCCATTTCGTTTTCAGAAATTTTACAACCGAATAGATTTGTTATGTAAAACGGCACGTGAAAATAATGTTGTCGTTTATTTTGATGCGGAAGATCGTTGCATGCAAGATATTTTCGATGCCATAATCGAATCGATGATGGAGAAATACAATAAAGAAGATGCAATTGTTTTTAATACGCTTCAGATGTATCTAAAAGATCGATTAGATTATATTGATTTTTTAATTCAAGAAGCTACAGAAAAGAAATATATTTCTGGAATTAAACTAGTGCGTGGTGCATATGTTGAAAAAGAGAGAAGATTGGCTTATTTAGAGAATCGGAATTCGCCTGTTTATGATACGAAGCCACAAACAGATAATGCTTTTAATGCAGCTGCAGATAAATGTATTAAGTCTAATACGGTAGTTAGCACTTGCATT
This sequence comes from uncultured Bacteroidota bacterium, assembly GCA_903850915.1. Lineage (GTDB taxonomy): Bacteria > Bacteroidota > Bacteroidia > UKL13-3 > UKL13-3 > CAINMV01. The sequence goes on along the minus strand of CAINMV010000029.1, from coordinate 51,418 downwards.
GCAACGCATAACGATGAAAGTACGTTACATGCTATTAATTGTATTGAAAAATATGCAGTAGAAAACCATCAAAGGAAGGTTCGGTTTTCTCAATTGTTTGGCATGAGCGATAATCTCACATTTAACCTGGCAGCCAACGGATTTAATGCTTCCAAGTACTTACCATATGGTGAAGTACAAAAGGCCATTCCTTATCTTATTCGAAGGTCGGAGGAAAACTCATCTATGGATGGACAGGTTTCGCGTGAATTATTGCAATTGGAAGGGGAGCTGCAGCGCAGGAGTTCTTAGTTTTAATAAATAACTTCTAAAGACGGAGGGACTGGTAAATTCTATTTTTTATTTACTCGTTTTAATTCTTGTAGCTTTCCTTTTTTCCGCATTTAAATATTCGCCTTTTTCTATAGCTGTAGAAGGTTTCACTGAAGGTACCTGCGTAGGTTTGGCATGGTCGTCGATGGCCACAAATGTGAAATATGCTTCGTTAATCAAATATGACTTCTGACTTAATACATTTTTCGACCAAGCTTGAGCGTAGATTTCCATTGAGGAGTTAAACGAACGTGTAATTTTTGCCTTTATTGTTATTATATCGCCCACTTTTGCAGGTGATCTAAATTTTACACTGTCGATAGAGGCGGTAACACAAATACGTTCAGCATGGTTTTGAGCACAAACAGCACATGCTATATCCATCCATTGCACTAGTCGACCACCTTGTAATAATCCCATTGGGTTTGTGTCGTTTGGGCAAACAACCTCAGTCATGGTTGTTTCTGAGGTTTTAGGCGATTTTATTTTTAGCATAATTTAAAGTTAGAAGGCCAATGATAGGGCAATAGAATCCAATAATTTGAATTTCAAAGGTATAAATTTTTAAAAAAGAAATACTATTTTAGGCATCTTCCATCCCGATACATGAGGAATATCATACCTTATTGTTTTCCTGTTTTCACTATCAAGTATCTATTAATTATCTTTGAAGCCTTGATTAATTCATTGGCTTAGTATTTTTTTTATGGATTTCCAAAATAAACTCTCTGACTTTCGTAAAGAACTAGCTTCTATTGATGAGGATTTAATCTTGTTATTGCAAAAGCGCAATAAAATTTCTACGGAGATCGGTGTCTTAAAGTATAATCAGAAAATTGCGATAAAACAGCCTGAGATATGGGATGCTTTTTCAAAAAGCAGAAATAAATTAGTTCGCAAATATCGTCTAAATAAAAAGTTTATACATTCGATTTTTAAAGTGATACATAAAAACTCAATTAAAATTCAAAAAGACTTAGTTAAACAGTTGAAAAAAGGATGAAGTCGAAGATTGAATTACTAGCACCAGCTGGTTCATATGAGTCCTTGATGGCGGCCATAAAGGCAGGGGCTAATGCTGTTTATTTTGGTGTGGAACAGTTGAATATGCGCACCAAATCAAGTAATAATTTTACCATTGAGGATCTTTTCAAAATAAATGAAATTTGCAAGTCATATAATGTAAAAAGTTATTTAACGCTTAATACCGTAGTCTTCGATCATGATATTAATTTGATGAAGCTCATTGTGGATCAAGTTAAATTTCATGGAATCGATTCTATTATTGCTTCTGATCATGCAGTAATGAATTACGCAAAAAAGGCTGGAGTTACTATTCATATTTCCACACAAGCAAATATCACTAATATTGATACCATTGAATTTTATGCTGCTTATGCTGATGTTATGGTTTTAGCCAGGGAGTTAAGTTTGATGCAGGTTGCAGCTATCACCAAGGAAATAAAACGTAGAGGTATATTAGGCCCTTCAGGGAAGTTGGTTCGTGTGGAGATTTTTGGTCATGGTGCTTTATGTATGGCTGTTTCAGGCAAGTGCTATCTTAGCTTGCACTCTAATTTTTCTTCAGCAAACCGAGGAGCATGTATTCAAAATTGCAGGAAAAGCTATATTGTAATTGATAAGGAGGAAGGTACTGAATTGGAGATTGAGAATGAATATATCATGTCGGCAAAAGACCTTTGTACGATTGATTTTTTGGATAAAATTATCGATGCCGATGTTGCAGTTTTGAAAATTGAAGGTAGGGGCAGGAGCGCCGATTATGTGCATACCGTGGTTCAATGTTATCGTGAGGCCATCGACGCTTGTTTTAAAAACACCTATTCATCAGATAAATTTGAAGATTGGAAAACTAGACTTTCGTCGGTTTTTAACCGGGGATTTTGGGATGGATATTATTTGGGACGCACTATGGGTGAGTGGAGCAGTGATTATGGTTCGATAGCCACGCGTAAAAAAGTATATGTTGGCAAAGGTGTCAATTATTTCGATAATATAGGGGTAGCCGAATTTATAATGGAGGCGCAGACGTTGTCTGTTGGAGAAGAGGTGCTTATTACCGGTCCTACAACAGGAGTAGTGCAAACAACGTTAAACGAAATTCGTGTAGGCCACGACAATAAATCTACAGTTGTCAAGGGGGATTCTTTTACAGTGCGCATCGATGAAAAGATTCGTCCCTCGGATAAAATTTATAAATTGGTGCAGGCTTAATATGGTTAGAATTTTCCAGCAACGTGCCAAATGTATTGGCTGCAATGCCTGTGTTGAGGCAGCTAAATTTAGATGGAGGTTATCGCGCAAGGATGGCAAATGCACACTTGTAGGCGCCACCGAGAAAAAAGGGTTTTATTCGGTTGTTGTTAGCAACGACGAATACGAAGAAAATGAAATAGCGGCACGTCATTGCCCTGTTAATATTATAAAAATTGAAAAGTTTTAAAATTATGAATGCTGAAACAATTCGAGTTACCAAGTTATTTACCTTTGATATGGCCCATGCGCTTTATGGGTATGATGGTGCTTGTAAAAATATACATGGACATACGTATCACCTTTATGTTACAATTAAAGGGCGTGCAATTCAAAATGCCGACAATCCTAAAAATGGAATGGTCTTAGATTTCTCTGATCTTAAAAGCACCATAAAGGAACTTATTATTAGTAAATTTGATCATGCACTGGTGCTTAACGAGGACTCTCCGCATCGCGAACTACATGGCTTGAAGGAACAATTTGAACGTTTAATTTTTCTTCCGTTCCAGCCATCGTGCGAAAATCTGCTATTGCACTTTAAAAATTTAATTTATCCGCATTATAAGGGCGAAAATGAACTCGTCTATATAAAACTAATGGAAACACCAACTTCCTATGCGGAATGGTTCCAATCGGATAATTAAAGCACTTTATGTTTTGTTTTGTTGCGTCCATAAAATAAAGGAAACACCAAACAATAGAAATAAAGCTACTACAAATAGGATCTCATTAACATATGGAATGGAGTGGTATGTAAATGAAGCTATTCCTTGAATCGCTAAAATTAATTCGTTTAATAAAATAGCACTAAAGAAGAACGCTATGGAATTAAGTGATTTTTTAGTTTTTCGAATTAGTTCTAATTCAAATAGGTAGGACACTATAAACCCACTAATAACTGCTAGCAATACCAGATGCAGATAAGCAATTACAATATGCCTAAAGCCAAAAACGAATGTTCCTAAAGCCGGAATGGTGGAGGCAAGTTGTAAAATGAGTTTTATGCTAAAAGCGATGGCTACAAAAAGAAAGAAATACGTTTTTGCTTTTGAAATATTACTGGCTTGCCTTGCTGCCTTTTGAATGTCAAAAATAAATTTCAACCATGCAACAAATTGCAAAATTGCCGACAGTACTACTAATGTATAAAGCCAAATTGGTAAATTGGCCCAAAGTGTCGAAAGGAAGTAAGCGGGAATAAAGGCTGCAAAGAAACCTATAAAAATATTTTTTTCGTAACGATAAGTAGGTAAATTTTTGATTGCTTCGTTTACGACCAATCCTAAACAACAAAATACGAAGAAGCCATTATATAGGAAGTGAAGGTAAAAATACTCTGCTGATAAATACCAATGCTCGTCGAAATCTTGAAGTAGCATCATTTTAACAAGATAAACAGTTCCTAGGTTTGAAATTAAATTAAATAATAATGCAGCTTTAATCCAAATAATTTCAGGTGTCTTTTCAGTAAATTTATTAAAGTCGAAAAAAACATTCCTGGTAAAAATTAAAGCTGCTATAAATGAAACAACTATAAATGAAATGGAAAATATACTATATCCTCCGATAAAAAAAGCAATGAGCATCCCATAAGCGGAAATTAAGTTAACCGCAATCGGCAGCTTGTATTTATTTAATTGAATCGTCGGGCTTTTATCTTGAATTAAATTTACGATAATAATAAATAGGGTGTGTGTAATCCATCCAATAAAAGCAAAATGGGAATGTGCATGGTGAATATTTCTTTGATTTAAATAAGGGAATTCAAATCCTATTTTAAATCTTAGAATAACACCTAAAAAAGCTACGATAAATAGGTTTAATAACGAAAATCTAAGCCAGAATTTTATTTTGAATGGCATTTTAATAAATTAATTTTCGTTTTACGATCTGTACCGATTTTTTAATTTTCATTTTTGCAAGAGCACGTATAACGGTCTCAACTCGAAGTCCGGTATAGTTCGCTATTTGTTGACGTGTATAAGGTATTTCTATATCTTCTCCTTCTTTTTTTATTTTCTTTTTATAAGCTTTTAAAAATGATATAATTCTAGATTCTGGATTTGTATTAATTATATCTCTGCTTGTTGTTGACTTATTCCAAATACGCTCTGCGAAAACATGGATTAGTTTTTTTTGCAGGTTTGGGTATTCATCTAAAATGGCGAAAAACTTATCTTTCGAAAGTTTTATTATTACAGAGTCTTCAAGTGTAATAGCATTCGACGGATATAGCTCGTCAATAAATAGTAAAGGTTCGCCAAAACTATCTCCTACATTAAATGCACCTTGCGTAAATTCTCGTCCTTCATTGTTGGTGTTGAATATTTTTACAGAGCCTTCAATTACCTGAAAGAAGAATTTAGGTAAATCACCTTCATGGAAAATATACTCTCCTTTTTTATATTTTTTCGCCACAGATCCCCAAGCAATAAGAATTTCATAATCTACAAACATGGTTTGATTATTGTTAATTTACAAAGAAATTTGCATTAATGAGCTTTCGTTTTTTTCATAAATCAAAACTATATTTTCTTTTCTAAAAAAAACGTGAAACAGGTCTTTATTATTTTGATTTATGTATGATTTTAGTCATAAAAATAGTTGTGGTAAGTGCCTAGTTTTGATTTATGAAAGCACTATGTTATCTCCTCTTTTTTATTCCATTCCTGTTTACTCTTTCATGCAAAAAAGATACTCCATTGCCGCAACCCAAGGTTAATGAATTGCAGCTATCCATTCAATATAATATAGACAATGTTAGTTACGTCACGAACATCAACAAATATGTTAATCAGGCAGGCAATCATTTTAGCATTTCTAGGGTATCATATTATCTTTCTCAAATAAAATTAATAAAATCGGATAATAGCTCCGTGCTCGTAAAAGAGTATCAATACGTTGATGCGGATAATACATCTTCTAACAAATTGATTTTTAATTCTATTCCTATTGGCGATTATATAGGAATTAAATTTAATATTGGTTTGGATTCGTTGCACAATATTTCAGATGCGCTTCCAACCACAATGGAAAACATAAATATGGCTTGGCCGCAGATGATGGGTGGGGGGTACCATTTCTTGAAAATGGAAGGTAATTTTTTAGATAGCTTGGGCCAGTCCTTCGGTTATGCCATGCATTTAGGAACCAATGTCTGTTTGATACCAATAATGTTAAATAAAAAATTTACCGTTTCAGCAGATTCTAAGTTGTCGTTTAATTTAGTTATGAATATTAATGAGTGGTATAAAAACCCTAATATTTTTGATTTTAATAAAGATGGCAATTATATTATGGGTAACATGATGCTGATGAAGAAAATCACTGAAAATGGGATAGATGTTTTTACCTTATAAAATTATGAAAAGATATATCATAGTCGTATTTATTGTTGTGGTTTTTGCAATTCTTTATTCGTGCAAAAAAGACACTACACTTCCTGCCGATTTTAAGGCAACACCCTACACTTTAAAAATTCCAGCTAGGTTTCCAGCACCAATCATTGCTATCGATAATCCCATGACGGAAGAGGGCATAAAGTTGGGGCGTATGTTTTATTATGACCCTATTCTTTCTACTAATGGAAAATCTTGTGTGACGTGTCACTTTAGAGAAAATTCATACTCTTCAGCTCCTCTTTTCTTAGCCTCAAATGGTGCAAAAATATCCGTTATACCACATATAAACTTAGCTTGGAACCCCGATTTTCTTTGGGATGGATCTGAACCTACCTTGGATCGAGAACCATTAGCTGATTTTGGACCTGAATTTTTCAATACGAATATGTCTGAGTTGATTCAAAAGCTTAAAAATCATCCAAAATATCCTATTTTATTTAAACAAGCATTTAATATAGATGATATCGCTACTTTATCTGAGAAAGATCTTCAACTGAAAATTGTATATGCCATTACTCAGTTTTTACGAACCATGATTTCTGCAGATTCTAAATATGATAAGATGTTGAAACGTCAAGTGAATTTCACTCCTGAAGAAATGGATGGCATGCAAACCTTTATGACCGAAAGGGGAGATTGCTTTCATTGCCATGGAGATCCATTGATGACAAGTAATACCTTTAATAACAATGGCTTAGATTCTGTTTTGACAGGGTCAAATTTAGGTCGTTATTTAGTAACGCTTAACGACTTTGATAAAGGAAAATTTAGTTCACCTACATTACGAAACATAGAGCTTACAGCTCCTTTTATGCACGATGGAAGGTTTACTACGTTGGAAGAAGTTGTTGAGTTTTATAATTCAGGCGTGAATTGGAATTCACCTAATATAGATCCCATAATGACAAAACCTGCTAAAAAATATGGGCTTGGCTTAAGTACTACGCAGAAGGCCAATTTGGTAAAGTTTTTAAAAACATTGACAGATACGGCATATATTAACAATAAGGATTTCATGAGTCCTTTTTAGTTATTAAAGTAGTTTACGTAAAAAGTTTTATTTTTTATATAAATACTTGTTTAAGGCAAGGTGATGTTTGATTCCTTCTTTAATTTTTAAAATACATTTCTAAATAATGCACTTTAATGTTCGTGATTGAACGCTCTAGATTTTTTTTAATGTAATCCAATACAAGATAACGTTTCAGCGGTTTTAGTTGAGGTTTTATTTTGCTTTAGATAAATCTAGAATATGACCTTGATCACTTCTCTAATTGACGATCCTCATTTCTTGCCTTATGAATATCCTCTAATCTTGTAATGTAAGAAACGAATAATTATTTGATCAGAAATTTAAATTATAAAATTCAAAAAATCAATATTATATCCATCGACCTTCAAAAAATAAAACAGATATAAAATACTTGGTTAATTAACCCTATAATATTCAAAATACATGAAAACACGAATGATCTTAATCCTTATCGTAGTTTCTCAAATAACTTTAGCTCAATTCAAGCCTTTTGAATTTCAATCTAGAAAGGATAAAAGACTATTTGCGGTTGAAATGGCTCTTTTCGCGGTATCTGGATTTGGCAATGGCATGGAACAGAAATTAGCATATCACTATTCTGCATTTAAACGTCAATTTCCAAATGCAAATGAAAGTTATTGGAATCCGAATCTTTCTTGGAAAAACAAATACAAAAATGGCAAGCCTGAACTAGGCGCTAAGTATTTTGGTAGCACCACATTTTTGGTATTTACTACCGATGGCAAACATATGCTTGATATTGTGGCGCACGTTCCTCTTTATTTTGGGGTTGTTATTCCATTATGTAATAACGAACAACGGAAAATAAGCACAAAAGCGATAATTCTGCGCTATATTACCTTGGTTGGAGTGAATTCCATTATGAATAATATCTCGTATAATTAATGGGTGTTGTAATTTGGAAATGACTTAAATTAAAAAAACTACTCCTATTTTGAGTTTATTTTATGTTGTTCAACAAGAAAGTGCCTTATTCTTCATCTTTCTCCGCATTATAATTTCTTACACAGTTCCTTATTTTAACATAATCCTCCGACTTGCCGATACACTTAAATAAGAATTCATATCGAGGATTTTCCTTTTTAAAGGCACTATATCTGTCTCCCGCTTCTGGACTTTTTTGATCGTAAGGGGTCATTTCTGATTCTAAATCTTTTGAGAAATAACTGAAATAGCCAAAAGTAAATTCGATACTTGCTTTTTTACTTTTAAAACCCTCCATGTAGGATGGACCGTTTTCGTAGTAAACAATATTGCCAGTGCTAATTACACAGGCTGGTTGTCCAGTTTTTACATCAACTCGGAATAAGCGGGCACCCAACCGAAAGCCCCAAATTTCTTTACATCTTACCTTATATTCCTCACTAAATTTTACAAATTGAAGCGTAACTGCATTCTTAGGATGTGAATAGCCAAGATAAAGATCCATGGTGTCCAAATTATTATAAAGATAATCCTCATAACTTCGGTAAATACCAACAACATCTTTTGATGAGGCTTGAATTAGTATTGCAAACGATGCAATGAATAGAATTAGTTTGTTCATGATTAATCAGTAGCGTATTTTGGATATTTGGCAAAGATAAAATCTTAGACAATATTATATAAGTAATAATCGAATTGCGTGTGTTTTTTTATTTATAAGCCCTAAAATCGCATGTAAACTCTCAAGTTTAGTTTTCGCGCAGTAAGGTAGTTCGGCACAGCATACGTTGTTCCGGTCAGGTCCTGAACCCATAAATAGGATAATGTATTGTTTATATTAAGTAAATTAAATATCTCAAGGCTTAATTTTAACTCTTTAATTTTTGATGATATCTTTCCTTTTCCCTTAGTATCATCGTCAAAAATAACGCGCGCAAATCCAATATCTACGCGCTTATATTGAGGTACGGTAAATGTATTACGAAGCTGCGGATTTCCAGGGGGCGAAGTTGGCATTCCGGTACCAAAAAGCAGGTTTAAATACATTTTATTTTTAGGAAAACTAGGTAAGGCATCTTGGAAATATATTGCTGCCGTTATCCTTTGATCGGTAGGACGGCGCAAATAACCTATTTCTTTAGTGTTTCCTTGCACATCAACATAGGTATCGCCTAAAATATTCTCACGCGTATTAAGGTAAGATAACGAAAACCAAGATTCTTCATGTTTAATAAACTCACCATTTATTCTGAAATCCAGGCCAGAGGCATAACCATTCGATGTTTTATCAGCTAAATAACGAATTCGTACGTCGTCAATTTCATAAGGGATTAAATCCTTCAATTGTTTGTAATAAATTTCACTGAATATTTTAAATGGTCTATCCCAGATCTTTAAGTTCATATCTCCACCTAAAACGAAATGCGTGCTCTTTTGCGATTTTATATTCGGATTTAAAATGCCATTATTATTACGCAATTCTCTATAGAAAGGAGGCTGATAATACACACCCACAGCCGCTTTTAAAATGATGTCTCTTTTTAAATTAGCGTTGGTGTCGTTCATATGCAACGCATTGTATTTTTTATTTGGAAGCCAACTTACCTGAAATCTAGGAGAAATATCGGTCTCTTTGTTGTAACTCCAATAAGTAGCACGTGCGCCATAGGTTAGTGTAATGTCTCCATTTCTTTTAAAATGTTCGGTGTTCTGAATAAAGCCACTATATCTTTGAGAAGCCAATTCCAATTCAGTTCTTAGCCTATAACTCAATGGAAAAGTATTGTCAATATCATTAGGGATATAAGGTACAAAATAATTAGAGGAATCATTAAATTTCCATTCGCTTAGAGCATCATTAATATGCTCTTGCTGCCATTTTATACCCCAATTAATGTAATTGTAGTCTCCAACATAACTGCCTAAATGAGAAACGTTAAGTACATTAATATTCATGTAGTTTCTAATATGGTTGAAGTACCTTCCATATCCAAGATTGTATTTTACCTTGCCAAAATCAGGCTTGCCAAAATCGTTTTCCAATTGGTCTAAATTGTACACTGCGTCAATATCTGCCAATTCATCTTCCATGGAAATGTAAGAGGATCCGATGAGTTTTAGTCGTAGTTTCTCATTGGCATTGTAGGTAATATTTAAGCCATTTAACATAGATTGATAACGAAGAATATTCCTGCCTTCGTACGAAACGCTTAGTTGCTTTGCGTTTTTTACGGTTCCAAACTTCGTTTGCCTATCTTGTGGAAGGCTAAGGTAGTTGTTTGATGCAGCATAGGTAAGCCAGCTTAAATTCCATCTAGGATTGATTTTAAAGGTCAATAAACTTTGAAAGTCTTGAAATCTCGTCTGATATTCTCCCTTAGTTTCTAATGAATTTAAGAGTAATTGGTTGTTTCTGAGGCGATACCCAACCAGCCAAGTAAAACGTTCATGTTTAGAGATGCCTTCATTATGCAGCTGTGCGCCTAGTAAACCAGCACTAATGGTGCTCTTTAATGCTTTTGGTTCGTTGTATTGAATGTCAAGTACTGAGGCCAGCTTGTCGCCATATTTAGCCTCAAATCCTCCAGCGCTAAAGGTGATGTTCTTTACGAGGTCGGCGTTAATGAAACTCAATCCTTCTTGTTGTCCAGAGCTCAAAAGCATTGGACGATAAATTTCAATGTCGTTCACATAAACCAGATTTTCATCAAAATTACCGCCACGGACATTATACGATGACGATAGTTCGTTGTTGGTTGTAACACCAGGTAATAATTTCAGTACAGCTTCAAATTGACCCGTGCCAGGAATATTCTTGAGAAGCTTGGGGTCTACAGTGATAATGGAAGGTTTATTTCTATTGTTTTGAGCTTCAATGGTTACATCTGTAATTTGAAATTTATATGAAATAACAACATCTACTTTGAGCTTTATATCGGGTTGTAATGCAGGAATTGAAATTTTCCGTGGGGAAGTGCTTAAGTAGGTAAAGACCAATGTCAGCGCTTTATTAGCTGGCACTTTTATTTGATAATATCCGAAATCATTGCTACTAGCGATAAGCTGTGTTTTGTCGATAAAGATGGTCACATCGGAAGCCGCACTGCCCGTACTATCGAGCACAGTGCCATAAATAGTGGCAGTTTGCGCTAATGTGCTGGTGCAAGTGGTAAATAATATGATAAATGCTAGAAACGATTTAAGAACATTCCGCATGGTTTTTTTTAATTTCGGTGAATTAATTTTATTTTTTATAATTAATAAACTATAATCTTCTTCCAAGAAAGTTATCACACGCAATTGCAGTAGCAACTGACACATTTAGCGACTCAGCCTGCCCAATACGTGGAATGGTTATTGGGTGGGTTACAGAGCTCATAATGGCATCGCTAAGTCCTTGGCTTTCATTGCCGACCAGAATCATGGAGTTGGCATCAAATAGAGTGGCATAGATACTAAAGCCATCGAGCACCATACCATAGACTAGTTTTTGCGATAGCCGGATGTATGATTTTAAATCGGTGTAATGTACTTTTACTCTGCAGAAGCTTCCCATAGTGGAATTCACTACTTTTGGGTTGTAAACATCTACGGTCTCTTCGCTGCAAATTATATTTTTAATTCCATACCAATCAGCAATTCGAATAATTGTGCCCAAATTACCTGGATCCTGAATGTTTTCAATACCAATTACGGTGTCGGTATCGAAATGGGATAGCGTATATTTAGGCATTTCCACCACCGCTAAGGCCTTGTTTGGTGTAACTTGAGTACTTATCTGTAATAACTCTTTTTCATTAACTTCAATAATTTCAATGGGCTTCTTTATTTTTGCACGATTATTGTGCAACCATTCGGGAAGGGCAAAGATGAAATTTACGGTGAGCTCAGAATTTAATAGCTCATTTATATTTTTTTCACCCTCCACGATAAATTGATGCGTACTATTGCGTGCTTTTTTCTGGTGCAGTGACTTAACGAATTTAACCTGAAATTTAGATAACATAGATGTTTAAAAAATCGCATAAAATTACTATATTACTTTCAATTGTAATGTTTTTTTATGCGTGTAATACTGCAAGGCGCATCCCTAAAGGGAAATCTCTCCTAAAAGAGAATCATATTACAGGTGTTAATCGTGAAATGAAGGAGGTTTTGACGGAACAAATCCGCCAACAACCGAATCGCAAAATATTGTTTACATACAAGTTTTTTCTATCGATATACAACACTTTTGACACAACGTATCGCCATAATTGGCTAAGAAAAAAGCTGATTCGTATTGGGGAGGCTCCGGTTATCTACGACAGTTCGCTAAATACACTTTCGGCCCAAAGTATCGAACTGACTTTATTTAATTTGGGTTATTATGATGCTAAAGTAACTTGGAAGGATACTTTGGTGGGGCGAAAGCACAATTATGCTAAGGTTGATTATAGCGTCAAGAAAAATGAAGCTTATACCATAAGTAAGGTCAATTACTATGTTGGAGATCGTTTTTTAGACAGCATTGTCAATTCTGAATTGGGCAATTCTTATATTCAAGTAAATCATATTTTCAATAAAAACGATTTTGATGGTGAAAGAAATCGGCTCACCAATCAAATAAAGAATCTAGGATATTATTTTTTTAATAAAGAGTATATTTATTTTGAAATAGATTCAATAACGGACTCATTAAAGGTACGGGTTAAGGTGATTATTGAAAACCCAGAAGAATTTTCACAGCATAAAAAATATATTATTAGTAATGTTTTTATTAATATCGTTAATCCAAACATCAATCAAAGTTTAGACTCTAGCTATTCTGATTTTAAAGGGTTTTATATTAAAAAGAATGGATACAATATCTCAAGAAATGTGTTGCTTTCTAAAGTTTTCATCCATAAGGGAGATATATTTGGACAAAAAAACACGGCAGCCACATACGAGCATTTAAACGATTTGCAGTTGTTTCGATATGTAAATATTACCTATACCTACGATACTAGTAATTGGGTGCATACGATAATTCATGATGACTACAAGGGGGATTATGATTTTTTTGGTGATACCACAAATTCGCCCCCGGTATTACTATGCTTAATAACAGTGGCACCGACTAGTAAATATGAATTCGTTGTTGAGCCCCAAGCAATTCTGTCAGATCAAAATGGAATTGGAGTGGCCCGAAGTACAAACTACGGTGGTGCTATGAATGTGCTTTTTCGAGATAAAAATATACTTAGTAATGGGGAAACTTTTCAATTAGCCGCAAATGGTTCTCTTGCCTATGGGTTTGATGGCTCAAAAATACTAATTAACAAACCAATTGTCTATAAACAATTGGGCATTGATGCTCAGTTTAGAGTTCCGAAATTAATTCTTCCAGGTAATATAAAATTTGTTGACTCAAGAAATTCAAACACTATTTTTAATGTAAATTACGGATACGAGTTTTTTAAAGAGTTTAATCGTGAAATATTCTCCACCGCTTACCGCTATCAAACAACACTGTTTAAGCGTTACACTATTAATTTAGCCCCCATCGATATTAGTTACATTCAATCGAAAGTTAAGGACCAAGACTACGCCGCACGGATTAATTCGAACACATTAACACGTGTTCAATTTCAACCTAAATTTATTGTAAGCTTGCGACTGAATGGAGAGTTTAGTAGTAGCGCATTTGTAAATAATACTCCCAAATATGTCTTTCGTGTTGGCTTAGAATCTTCTGGTTGGCTTATGGATAAACTTACGCGGGCTATAAATACTGAATACGATACATCGCAACATGCTTATAAATTTTTAGGTGTTCCTTATTCGCAATTTTATCGCGGTGATATAGAGTTCAGGTATAATATTAAAACGGGTCCATTTTCAGCAATGGCTTTTCGATTCTATGGCGGAACGGCAATTCCCGATAACAATTCACTTTATACTGGTATCCCTTTTGAAAAACGTTTTTTTGTAGGTGGAACCAATGACCTTCGAGGTTGGCGAATTCGTAAAATTGGTCCAGGTAGTTATTATTATGCTGATGAATTTGATTTTTATAGAGCAGGCGATGTTAAGCTCATGTTGAACTCCGAAATCCGAAAGGTGTTTTATAAGGCCATCAGCGGTGCCTTTTTTGTAGATGCAGGTAATGTATGGAATATAAAACAAGATGCTTCAAAGCCAGGTTCTGAGTTTAATCCATTTAAGTTTTACAAGCAATTTGCTGTTGATGCAGGCTTAGGTTTTAGGTATGATTTTGATTTTTTTGTATTTCGTTTGGATGCGGCTGTCCCAGTATATGATCCACGTGAAATACCGAATGCTACGAAGCATTGGGTTTTGGAAAATGTTAATTTTACCTCTTTTTTAAATTTATTAAATTATAATATCGCGGTAGGTTTACCTTTTTAGTCGTTCAATTACTTAATATAATATTGCCATGGCCATGGATACATTGAAGATTACATTAGTTCAGCTTGATATCATTTGGGAAAATGCACAATCCAATATTAATCATATTACATTGCTAATTAAGGATATAGTTAATACGGATATTATTGTGCTTCCTGAAATGTTTGCAACTGGCTTTAGTATGAATCCAGATGCATTAGCGCATGATAGTTATAAAGTTGGTGTTGATTTCATGCGCGCTCAGGCACAGCTTAAAGAATGTGTTGTTTGTGGTAGTTTAATGTGTTTCGATAATGGGAATTACTATAATCGCTTTGTTTGGATGCAGCCGTCAGGTGAAATGGTAACTTACGATAAACGTCATTTGTTTACAATGGGAGATGAGCCTAAACATTATTCTGCTGGTAAGGAAACACTCATTATTGATTACAAAGGATGGCGTATTCGCCCTCTAATTTGTTACGATTTACGTTTTCCTGTTTGGAGTCGTAACAAATCCAATAATCCATTTGACATTCTTCTTTACGTTGCCAACTGGCCATCAAAAAGAGTTCAACAATGGAATAAGTTATTGCAGGCTAGGGCTATAGAAAATAGCTGTTTTGTTATTGGCGTTAATCGTGTTGGAGTAGATGGAAATGGTTTCGCATACTCTGGTGGAAGTGCGTCAGTGGATTTCTTAGGGGAAGTCGAAATGTTGACAGACAACGTTGAATGCTTGCAAACCATTGCCTTAGATAAAGCCGCTCTGTATTCATTTCGATCTCAGTTTCCGGTGCTTCTCGATGCAGATGATTTTGTGGTAAAGTAATACGAAAGAAAATATCAACGTGTCTATTTTCCTAAAAATAAATAATAAATATCATGAAGTCATTGCATAACGAATACCTATCCATAGCCACTAATATAAAAGAAGATAGGATTGAATATCAATGTGTCGAAGTAAATATGACTGGATTTTTAGCCTATGATGCTTCATTACCATACAAAAAGCCTTTAATTATTTTAATTCATGAATGGTGGGGCCTCAATGATTATATCAAAAGCAGGGCCCGTCAATTCGCTCATTTGGGATATTGTGCCTTTGCAATAGATATATATGGAAATGGTCAAGTTGCAGATAATCCAACGGATGCTGGTAAATTAGCAGAGCCATTTTATAAAGACACTTTAATGACGAAGGCGCATTTTGATGCCGCCCTGGAAAAAGTTGTATCGTTAGAGGTTGCTGATACTCGAAAAACCATTGCTTTGGGATATTGCTTTGGAGGTGGAATGGCACTTAATATGGCTCGTTTGGGGGCGAATATTCATGCTGCTGTTTCCATTCATGGTAGTTTGTCTGGTGTTTCAAAAATAAACAATAAAATTAATGCTGCAATCTTAGTTTGTCATGGCGAGGATGATAAATTTATTGATGAGGCGGAGGTTCAAGGCTTTAAAGCTGAAATGAAAGCAGTAGGTGCTGAATATTATTTTAAATCGTATGCTGGAGCAACGCATGCATTCTCAAACCCTAATGCGACGGCTATGGGCGAAAAATTTAATTTGCCTATCGCCTATAATGAATTGGCGGATAAGGAATCTTGGAAGGATATAATTCATTTTCTTGATCAAGTTTTAAAATCAGAATAATGTTCTTTTTTTCAGCTCAATAATCACTCAACTTATTTCTTATGCCTCTACTCAAGAATTTGGATATCATTGTTTACAAACGTTTGATAATTTTTGCGCTAATAATTGGTGTCTTTTTTTTGGGGATGTCTTGCAAACGCCATCTAAAAATAAATGAAGCGAAAACGCTTGCCGATAGTATTGCCGTTTATGCAGATGTCACACAATACAAAACTACTTTTTTAAAAGAAGGTGTAGCCTCTTGGTATGGTGCTGATTGGAATGGCAGAAATACCGCTAGCGGTGATATTTTCAACAATCAAAAATTCTCAGCAGCTTCCGCTACAATTCCATTAGGAACTTTTTTAAAGGTTACGCATTTGAAAAATAAAAAAGTGGTGTTTGTTAAAGTAAACGATACTTTCCCTACTTGGAATACACGTATTCTGGATTTAAGCGAAGGTGCAGCACGCAGTATAGATATGATTCTAGAAGGAGTAGCTAAAGTAAAAGTTGAAGTTGTTATTCCGGTGAAGAAATAGTAGTTTAATTTTGACCTGGAGCATCGGTTGAGGAGTCAGAAATGGCTTCTATAAATTTCATGGAAATAGAATTTACACAATGACGGGTCTCTTTTGACGTAAATCCTTCACCTAAAAATACATGCCCTAAATGTCCTCCACATTTTGCACAAAGTATCTCAGTTCTTCTGCCATCCGAATCGGTAATTCTTTTTACAGCTCCTTTTATTTCGTCATCAAAGCTTGGCCAACCACAATCGGAATGGAATTTCGATTCTGAAGTATAAAGTGGAGCATCGCATTGCCGACATACATAAATTCCTTTTTTGAAGTTGTCTGTATATTCCCCAGTATAAGGCCTTTCAGTTCCTTTATTCAGAATAACATATTTTTCAGCCTCTGTAAGTGTGTTAAGTTTGGTGTCCATGGTTTGAGAAAGGGTCGAATCGGCGACGCTTTTTTCTTTGGTATTTTGATTTGGATAATGGCCGCATGCCAATAAAAGATTGACAATAAAAAGCAATGTTAAGTTTCGAATGAGGAATTTCTCTGTGTCTTTAAGTATCAAGTTGCAAATTTAAAACATTTTTTATGAATAAGTCCTTTTGTAGAATCCAATTTTATTTAACCTAAATTTATTAGGTATAAGATTTCAATTCATGAATTTATTTGTTCGGTAAAACAAACTTTTCCAATCATTTATAATTTTTCAAATCGAAGAAATTCTTGTCCAACTTTAATAAAATAAACTCCGGATGTGATGTTGCTTATGCCTAGCGTGGTTTCTGCTCCATGAAGTGCAAAGGTACATAGCGTCTTTCCTGTTAAGTCGTATAGCGCACATGCCTTTTTATCTTCATCATAACCATTATCTTTAATAACAATTTCATTGCCGTTAACAGGATTTGGATAGATGGTAATTCGTGAATTCTCAGCCGTTTTATGATTTATTCCAACAGTAGTAACATAAATGGTGGCGGTGCTACTTGTGATGCATTGATTGCTGTCTGAGCCTGTAACAATGTATGTTGTTGTGGTTGTTGGCGAAGCAATAACAATGTTTCCTGTGGTCGTATTTAAGCCACTTATAGGCCACCAAGTAAAATTTTTAGCTCCTGAAGCTGATAATATAGTCTGTTGCCCTTTGTTTATGGTTGTCGTTGTCGGTGATATAGATACGGATGGGACTTCATGCACGGTTATTCGAAAATTAAAGGTGTCAATACATCCATTATTTCCGATTCCTACCACATGATAGGTAGTTGAACTTTCAGGTGAGGCCTCCACCTGGTCGCCAAATGTTTTATTAAGTCCTATTGCTGGATACCACGTATAAGTGGCAGCTCCCGTTGCTAGTAGTGAATTACTCTGACCGCGGCACAAATCAGTATTTCCAGTGATTTTTAGTATAGGTTTGTTTTGTATAGCTATGGTAATTCTAGCGGTATCTTTACATCCGTTGGCATTGGTTCCAACCACAATGTAGGTGCTCTTAACTAGTGGATTTACAAAGGCGATATTCCCATTTGTTACACTGAGTCCACTATTTGGTATCCATTGATATGAGGCGGCTCCTGAAGCGGTTAAAATAGCGGATCTCCCATAACATAATTGAGTGTCCGGAGTGGTAATCTCCACTTTAGGTTTGGGCATTACAATGAGTTGGATTGAGGTAGTATCTAAACAACCATTTTTACTTACTCCAGCTACTCTAAACGTTGTCGTTGAATTCGGTGAAACAGTTATTGATGAAGATGTGGAGCCACTGAAATAGGTGTTGGGCAGCCATTGATATGAATTTCCGCCCATAACAGTGAGTGCACGCGTATCGCCTATGCACATCTGATTGGAAGCAGTGTTAATTTGAAGGAAGCTCTTTGGGTAATAATTTAATGTAAATATTGCGGTGTCCAAGCAACCCAATACGGACGTTCCAATTACTTTATAAGTTGTGGCTGTGTTTGGATGTACAACTACTATATTACCTGATGTATCGTTCAGTCCATTAGTCGCAAGCCATCGATAGGTATTGGCTCCTGACGCTGTAAGGGTAACATTTTCGTTTAAACAAGCCGTGTCTTTTGAAGGTGTGATTTTTACAATCACATTTTGATTTACAACAACGGTGATGTAGCTTGAATCAGAGCAACCGGAGGCGTTGAAGGCAACCATCTTGTAGGTTGTGGTAATTAATGGAGTAGCAACAACTTGCCGTCCATAACCTGTATCTAGAGAAACTGAAGGAGTCCATTTGTATGATGTTGCTCCAACAGTTGCTGATAATATGGTACTCGTTCCTTTACATATCGAAGTGTTTCCAGTTAAATTCTTGTTGGGAAGCGGCAATGTTGTTATGGTGATATATCCGGTGTCTTTGCAGCCGTATTGGGTTGTCATTATTACTCTATAGGTCCTGGTGGTATCTGCTGTGGCAATTACATTTCTGCCAATCGTGGTGTTTAATCCAATGGCTGGCGACCATTGAAAGCTTGTGCCAATGCCATCTGCATATAATTTTACAGGTTGGTTTTTGCATACTACTGTATTATCTGCAAACAACCCTACTTTTGGTTTACAGGTGTTAACAGTATTACAATTTGCTCCAACTTGGCTGTCTATCCAAGCAAATCTGTTGTTTATCCATGCCTTTAAATTAGTGTTTTCATCTTCCATGGTAAAGCTTAACGGACTAGGATTTGGCCAAACGTACAACCCAAGAACTGGCCAACGTTGGAAATTACGGAAGGCAGCTTCTTTTAAATAGGCTTGCGTAGAATCAATGAAATTATTGATGTCGTGAAAGGATAATGTCGAATTTCTAAGTTGACTCCAACGACAATAAAAAGAATTTACATATCCCGTATCTTGTCGGAATCGTTTCCACCAAAAGGGTGCTGTAGCCGAGAGATCTATTTCCCAACCAGAAGTTGCCGAACTGTTGCCGTAGTCAGCATTGTTCCATGCGAGATTATAGTCCCAAATTGGCCCCATAGTTAATTTCCCTCCTTTACTTACTTTGTCTTTATATAGGTAGGTGCTTAGCCTATAACCATCGACATTTTTACTTATCTCATTCATAATGGATAAATCAATAAAGCTGCCAACATCTGCATATTGCCTATAACCTAAAGTGGGATGGGTGAACTGTGATCCAGCCAAAGCATTCTCAAAAAGATAAATGTAGTTTTTTATGTAATTACTTTGCTGAGTAGGCATTGCCGCCAATTCCGGATAGTCGTATTGAAAGAAAATTTTGTAAGGAGAATTTGGATACGTTGGAAAAGTATCTGTCCACCCTCCATTGAAATTACCCGTTGTTTTGTCGATCTTTACGATATAACCGCCAGTAAGTTCATCTCCTGCGGTGTCTGTTGGCATGAGCTTAGAAATATCAACACGATTCGCATCTCTTTTAATCTTCTCCATCAAAATGTAAATTCCTTCATAACTGCCATTAATAAAGAGTTCACAATATTTATAACGTGTGGCATATCTACCTGTTCTACGCGCTAATTCATAAGTCATCACATCGCGCATCAAGGATTTGTCGTTGTAGGTTGCATTTAATATCCAGCTGTGTTCTTCAGGCAAGCCAAGCAAAGAAGTGTTGCTATCTATACCATTGGCGTCCACAGTAAAGAAGCCATAAGGCTTTTTCGGGAATCCTTGTGAGCTTGATCCTCTTGACTCGATGGCAATATTGTGTTTGTAAAATTTAGTGGTGTCGTTCAGGAAATTTAAAGAGGTGTCGTTGCTAATAATACGCATGTCTCCAAATACTTTTGGTTCGTCTTGTATCGCTTGGCCATTGGTATTAATAAGCATTATAGGTAAATTGGAGCTGGTGAATGGGATAGGTTTGGAAGGGTTACTCGAAAATATTAAGCTCCATCCTTGAAGGTACCCAGCGTCAGAATTTTTCTTTGAATCAACAATCATTAGCTTCCAAATTCCATTTGCATTTTGTCCATTGTTCACCACTGATAAGGAAGCTTCAGGACGAAAAGTTCCATTAAATGGGGGCTTCGAAACAGAGGCGTTGGAGATACTATTCGTGGCGTAATTTGTGAAAATTGTATTGGTGTAATTGTCACCACTACTTCCATTCTTGGTGCTTAATTCTACAGTTACACCGTCTGGGGCAATAAGAAAAATATGTAGATCTGCATCAAAAGGATGAGTAATAGTGGTTGCAACGCCGTAAACGCCATAATTAAAGTTTATAGTAGAGAACCCGGACGAAACGTTAAGCGAGTAATAATTAGGTAAGCTGTCGTCACTTATGGCCCCGCCGCCGCCAGAGAAAACCTGAGCGTTAATTTTTCCAATCATTAAAACCAGAAGTATAGAAATTGCCAGAAGGAATTTATATTTTCTCATTGCGGCAAATTAAGTAAAAAAAGAAGGAAAAAGCGAAGTTTGAATTAAACCAAATATTTTGCCACAATAGGCATTCGTCTACCGCTTCCAAAGGCTTTAGGTGAAACTCTTAAAATAGGAGGGGCCTGAAATCTTTTGTATTCATTGGCATTTACCATTTTTAAAATGCGATGCACTAAAGTTGCCTCATAGCCAAAGGCGATAATTTCTTTCACATCTTTTCTATTTTCAATGTATTCGAATAGAACTTTATCCAAAATATTATAATCAGGTAAGCTATCGCTATCTTTTTGGTCGGGCCTTAATTCTGCACTCGGCGCCTTGGTAATAATATTCTGCGGGATGATTTCACCATTTCTGTTAATATAATTCGCGAGCTCATACACTTGTGTTTTATAAACATCTCCTAATAAGGATAAACCGCCACACATATCACCATACAATGTTCCATATCCAACAGCAGCTTCACTTTTATTGGTGGTGTTAATTAATATATTTCCAAATTTATTGCTTATTGCCATGAGTATGACACCCCGTGCCCTGGCCTGAAGGTTTTCTTCGGTGATGTCGGGTGCCTGACCTTGAAATTTTTCTTTTAATGTACTTTCAAATGAACTTACAACGTCATCAATAGCAATTATATCATGGCTCGAGCGGGTGTTTTTTATCATTTCCAATGCATCGCCAACGCTTGCTTCGCTACTGTATTTGCTTGGCATAAGAACGCTATGGACGTTCTCTTTGCCCAATGCATCAACGGCTAACGCCAAAACAACAGCACTATCGATGCCGCCGCTCATACCTAATATCGCCTTTTTAAATCCTAATTTCTCAAAATACTCTTGAATTCCTAAAACCAAAGCCCCATAAATTAACTCTACCGAGGCAAAGCCAAAGTCAAGCACGGGTTCATCAAAATTATCGGTATCAATTACTTTAAAATCTTCTTCGAAATATCGAAGCTCATTTACTATTTCTGCTTTCGAATTGATTGCAAGGCTACCACCATCAAATATTAGCTCAGTTTGCGCTCCTACGTGGTTTACATAAAATAAAGGCAAAGAATACTTCTCTGCATTGTCTTGCAATGTTTTTTTTCTCTCTGCGATATGTCTATAGTCGAAAGGAGAAGCGGCAATATTTATCATCATCGTCGGCTTTTGAGCTATCAGTGCATCCATAGGGCAGGTAATATAAAGTGGGTTCTCATTTATATTCCATAGGTCTTCGCAAACCGTTAAAGCAATTCGTTCTCCCTTATAATCAATACATTCAAATACGTCATTTGACTCAAAATATCTGTATTCTTCAAAAACGTCGTAGGTAGGAAGCAGGGTTTTGTTTACAATCTTTTTAATTTGTTTATCTGCTAGGAAAAACGCTGAATTGTAAAGATCTTTGCCTTCTTTTTTTGTGTTGATGGAAGGGCCTCCCACAATAGCTGCTATGCCTTCACAATGTTCCGAGATGGCATTTACACTATTAGTGCAGCCTTGAATGAAATTTTTAAATTCAAGTAAATCACGAGGAGGGTATCCGCAGATGCTTAATTCTGAGAAGACAATAATATCAACTTTTTTACTCTTCGCTAAGATAATCTTATCGATTATTTTCTGAGTGTTATATTCGAGATTACCAATATGGTAGTCAAGTTGGGCCAAAGCAATTCGCATATATCGTTACAAAGAAAGTGAGAGTTCATGGATTTACAAAATAAATAATTATTAGATCTTTAGTTCCAGGATATCATTAGTTAATAACTGAAATAGTTCTTTTGTAAATTCATTAGAATAGGTCCGTGTGGTATCATTAAATGAAACTTGCTTTATCCATTGCATGCCTTTGGTGGCATTACTTATAAACACTTCATCAGCATTTATTATTGCTTCCAATAAATAATTCCCTTCTTCCCATTCAAAGTTATTTATATCCCATTGTTGAAGTAAAAATTTCCGCATTACACCATCTACACAACCGGTGGTTAATGCCGGGGTATATATTTTTTTATTTTTAACCCAAAAAATACTACTGCTGTTGCCTTCACAAATATTATTTTTTTCATTGATAATGACGCAGTCGTTCCAGTTCAATTTATTAAAATATAAACCAGCTTTTATATAAAGCAAAGCATTGCAGCTTTTAATGCTACTAAGTATATTAATTGGTTTTAAAATTTCAGAATAGACGCCGATGGATAATCCTGTTTCGTTAAATTGAAATTGATTATTGTCTATTGGCTCTGCTACAATTGTAAATTCTGCTTCATGGTTGGATGGTATATAATAACCCCCATTTTTTCTAAAAAGTGTAATTCGTATTCTCGCATTAGTGTATTGGTTTGCTAAACAAAGTTCCGTTATACTTTTTTCAATGAACTTGAGTTGCAAAGGCTCAGGCATTTTTATTTCTAGAATCTCCGCACTTTTTGCAATTCTTTGGCTATGAAATTTAATTAAAGGTATTTGATTGTCGAATACGACCAAACTCTCAAACACACCATCTCCATATAAGAAAGAACGATTGTTGTGTGTAAAATGCTTTGCATCACCTTCTGCAATTATTCCGTTTATATTAATGAGCATAGCGTTATAATGGCAGTTGTGTTGAATCTATTAATGGCGATACTTTCTTTCTTCTTCGGAAAGAGTTAAATTCGGAACGCCAATAGAAGCCGACACCATTTGTGAGCACATTTTGATTGTCGGTGAATTTGTTGTTAGCTCTTTTACTGAAAATCGTAAATCGCAATTGACCATTAGGGTCGATAAGAACCTGCGCCGAAATGTTTCCAGTTACATTGCTAGATTGTGTTTGGTCGTAAATGTAGTTGCCTTCTAAAACTAACCTATCGTTAAAAAACTTCTTGCTAAGTTTAAAAATCCATATTCCTGCAGGTTTTGTGTCCGTTTTGTTGTAGTCAATTCCTATCGGCATATTGGTAAAAACCTGTCCAAGTAAATTTGTTAGCTGAGATGTTATTAAATCTCCCACAGAGGTGTTTATTCCTGCGTTTATACCAATACCAGTTGCAGCATTATCTAAAGGGAAGAAGCGTTTAAAAAAGAGCAAACTGAATACCTGTCGGTTTAACTCATCTGGATTTTGTTGCCAACTAGCGATATACGTTTTAACACTATTTTCAAGCTGTGGATTGTTGAAATTTTGAAGTTTTGGTATCTCGAGATTAAAGGTAATATCGGGTTTAAAAAGTAAACCTTTTAAGAACAATATGCAATTAACTGGAATATAAGCTACATCATTACTACTTGAGCTGCTTGTCGTTTGCAATAAGCTATTTGCATTGGCTTGCGTTACTAAATATACTGCTTCAAGGTTCATTTTTGCAGCATAAGGATCGCCATCCCAAGTAATTCTACCTCCGCTTTTTACCATAAACGGCTTGTTGAAAATGTCGTATTTTGTGAATACATATTTGCCATTTACAATCTCGTAATATCCGAAAATGGAGAAGTCGCCTGTAGCTGAGATGAACATGTTAATCAAGCCATTCCCTGTTCCTTCGATAATATCTCCCAACTGTGAGTCGAAAATTAATTTGATGTAAGCGTCTTCATTAACTTCTAAGTTCATCTCTAGTACCAACCCACTCAGCACCGCCTGGTATTTTTTATAGTCTTTTTGTGTCTTCTGCTTAAATGTAATATAACT
The DNA here is from genome assembly GCA_903850915.1 of uncultured Bacteroidota bacterium. Classification (GTDB taxonomy): domain Bacteria; phylum Bacteroidota; class Bacteroidia; order UKL13-3; family UKL13-3; genus CAINMV01. Next base: position 26,873 of record CAINMV010000029.1, on the reverse strand, counting down.
TGATTTACTGCTGTATTCGGGATTGCTTAATGGGATATTAATTACAGTACCTTTATTTGATTTTAAATTCATCACCATTTTAATATTGTCAATATCACCGCTCATGGTAACATCACCAGTGGCATAGCCTACACCATAGAACAAGTCATTATCATGGGAGTTTGTGTTCAATATCTTGAAATTGGATAAATTTTTGATTTTTATGTCAATTTCCCATTTTGCGAAATTTGAGTGCGTTACTTTAACATCAGTATTGGCTGCTCTTTTATTCTCATCATAGAGCTTCGCATCTTTTATCTCAAAACTACCTTTATGTATAATTATTTCATCTTCTAAACGGTAGGTGGTTTTTAAATAATCAACCATAAAACTTCCGTTTTTCAACATGGCTTTGCCTTCAAATTCCGGATCGTCAAAGCTGCCTGTCAGTTTTGCTTTTCCGGTTAAGGTTCCCTCCAAATTACTGGCCAAACCGCTAAAAATGAAATTCAAGGTTCGAACAGGGGTGTTGTCTAGCGTCACATTAAAATCGAGATAGTTCGTTTTCCTATCTGGGAATATTTTTCCTTCTGCTTTGACATGCTCAAGGTCACAATCCCAGAATGATAAGGAAGCATAAATAAATTTGTCCGTTTTGCTATATGCCGAGTTGATTCGGATGTTGCCAAAGGTGTCTTTGTCTACCTGAAAATTCCGTATGGTGATACCTGCACTATCTGTTGCAAAATAGGGGTTTTTAAATGCATTGCTTACAGTGAAATTTCCGTTTAATCTTCCGTATAAAGACACTCCCATATTTTTAATAAGATTGTTCAATGTTTTCAATTCGAAATCATGGATGTTTATTTTCAACTGATCCTCAATGTTATTGGATAGCTTCCCATCTAAAACGACCTCTTGAAGTGAACTTTTTATTTTAAAACTATTGAATTGGATTCCTGATTTAGTAATAAAAATAGGATGGCTTTGGGTGAAATCAAAATCCACATTGCTAAAGGTACCTTGGCTTTGGTTAAGTTGTATGGCAATTTCATTTTCTAAAAAGTTTGAATTGCTTTCAATTGTTATCTTGTTACCATTGGTTTGGTCGGCACCTTCAATTTTTGCGATGAGGTTATTTAAGGAGCCTTCTGCTTCGATTTTTGAAGAGGTGGTAATAAGAAGCTGATTGCTATATATTTTTTTTGTTTTGCATTTTATTGCTAATGCAAATCCAGGCTTACGTTCTGCGTCAATCTCTACCGAATCAAAAACGAGTTTATCATATGAAATTTTATCTGCATTTACATGAATAGCATAAGTATGTAATTCGCTATTAAAATAACCTTCGACTTTGGTTGGTTTAAGTGTTAGTTTTGGGTTTAACAATGCGATAAACTCCTCTGGTTTTTTTAGGTCTAAACTAAAATTAAAGTCTTCTTTTGCAAGTTTCGCGGTCTGCTCGAAATAGTTAGGAAACAGTAAATTACCTTCATTGTTAATCACATTCGGAAGTTCATTAAAGTTATAGTCTCCATCAATAGACGCATCTAATGCATCTGACGTGATACTTATGGATCGCTTGCCTCCAATCAATTTTGAAGCCAATTCTAAGTTTTTTAATTCATACTTTTTATCATCCCTATTGTATGTGATATTTGGTATAGAAGCCACGCCATAGATATTGGCAACGCTCGATCCTCTTAATTTTAGATTCACCTGGGCATTAAGAATTGAATTGGAACTATCTAAATTTAAAATTTTTAACTTCGCATTGGAAATTTTAGCATTGAAGTCGAAAATTGATTCTGTTTTACTGTAGTCTATGGTGCCATCGAAATCAAGGTTCACATTTTCGTCATTAATAAGTGCCTTTCCTTTAAATAGCTTATTGGCAATTGTTCCGTTTGCAATAATGTTTTGATATTTGTAGTTATTGAAAGATAGACTTTTTAGATCAGCATCAATTTTAGTATTTACTGTTTTTATACTTAATCCACTTCCATTAACGGTGAGTGTTCCTTCTAATTCTTTAAGCGCGCTATTGCCAGTTAGTTTTCCTAGGTTAAACGTATTTAAAAAAGCTTTGCCACTGTAACTTTCAATGGCGTTCTGTGGAAATTTAAAGTTAATGTCGGTGCTAATTTTGCCAGCTGCGGTTGCAAAGCTGCCATCCAATACAAAATCTCGTAAAAACCCAATTGCTTTAACTTGATAATTTACGCGTCCTAATTGCAATATCTCATCAGGTAAATTCTGTGCTAAAAGATATTCCAAATCCTCTTTGTTTAATACGGCATCTTTGGTGCTAATATCAAAAAATGTCTCATAGAAATCAGGAAGTCCTTTAAATGCCAAATTCCCCTTGAAGTAACTGCTTTTACCAAACTGCGCGGTTACATTTTTAAATTTTAAATTATCTACAGGTCCTTTGCCCGTGCCACTTAGTGTGATCTTTTGATGCATCCCTCTCAATTCTGAAGCGAAATATTGAAGGTCATCGAAAGAGATGATACTTTTATCAAAGTGTGCCTCAAGCTTCACTTTGGTAAGGAAGTCGTCGAAGTCTTCAATACTATCAAACTTTAGCTCAAACTGATCAGTAATAAAGCTAAAGGGTGTCTGTATTTTTAATTCATTAAAGTTAAATTCATGCGGCGTAATTGTAAGTAAGCTTTCTAATGCATCAAATTTAAAACCACATTGCTCTTGAGCAGCAAGCTCCTTAATTCGCATTATTGATGTATCGCCGTCTATTTTAAAATCTTGTATTAGTCCATCGATATGGTCTAGTCGAATATAGTCTTCGTCAAACTGATCTGGAATTCGCCGTGCATGTTCATTTTTATTTTGAAAGGTGCAATTGCTAAGTTTAATTTCGGAAATGTCAACAACCCAACTCTTTTGATCGCCATTTGGCTTTTTGTTTTTGCTTTTAAAGTTGTCTAAAAAAATCAGGTAAGCCCAGCGGTCATCTTCTTTATGTCTTTGAAGTTTTATGTTGGCCTCCTTAAGTTCAATAAAACTCATTGTGAGATGGCTTTTCGAAAAGTTTATCTCCTTGATATCTACTTTTAATGCACCGACATAAATAATGGTGTCTTGATGTAAGTCGGATATCAAAACATCCTCTAGGTCAATGGCATGGAAAAAGTCGATATTGATATGTCCAATATGCACCTTGGTTCCTATGTTGTCTTCAAGTATATTGGTTATTTTGGTGATAATAAAATTTTGCACAGGGGTGCTTTGCAGGAGCGTGTAAGCTAAGCCCAGCAAAAAAAGAAAGGATAAAATCAATGTCTTTAAAAATCGTTTCATCACAAATTGGCAAGAGTTCGAAAATCCCCGCAGTTATGAAGCTAGAATGTTTTAAATTTACAGCTTCATTTTATGCTACAAAGTAACGAAATTTTTACGCTTTCTATTGAGTCGAGTTGCGACGATACTTCTGCTGCTGTTTTGTGTAACGACAAGGTACTTAGTAATATTGTGGCAAATCAGTTAATTCATGAACAATATGGTGGGGTTGTGCCTGAATTAGCCTCTCGAGCGCATCAGCAAAATATTGTTGCTGTGGTAGATACTGCATTATCGAAATCAGGAGTTACGAAAGGTCAACTGGCTGCTATTTCTTTTACCAACGGCCCTGGACTGCTTGGCAGCTTGCTCGTTGGGTCGTCATTTGCCAAAACGATGAGCATGGGCTTAAATATTCCTTTGCTTGAGGTTAATCACATGCAGGCACATGTAGCTGCAAATTATATCGATGCAAAACCGAATTTCCCATTTCTTTGCCTTACCGTTTCTGGCGGTCATACGCAAATTGTATTGGTAAAAGCACCATTGGAAATGGAGGTTATTGGGCAAACCATTGACGATGCAGTAGGTGAGGCGTTCGATAAGGCTGCAAAAATATTGAACCTACCATACCCTGGTGGCCCATTGGTGGACAAATTGGCGAAGCAAGGGGATTCTGAAAAATATACCTTTCCCTTGCCAGCACTAAATCAATACAACTTCACATTCAGTGGCTTGAAAACGGCGTTTCTTTATTTTATAAGTAAAAACAGCAAGGATTCGCCTGATTTTATTAAAAGTGAATTAAATAATATCTGTGCTTCATATCAAAAGCATTTAGTTCACTACTTAATGAAGGTGTTTTTAAAAGCAGCGCATGATTTAGGAATTAATGAACTTGCCATTTCTGGAGGAGTGTCGGCAAATAGTGAACTTCGTAAAGAGATGCTCGCGCTCCAAACAAAAGGCTACTCCATTTATATTCCTAAATTCGAATATTGCACCGACAACGCTGCCATGATAGGAATCGTTGGATACTATAAATATCTGAAAGGCGACTTCTCGTCGAATAGTGTTGTGCCTTTCACGCGTTCGATATAGAAATGCTATTTTTTCAATTGTTTTAGGAGGTTTTTAGCTTCGATTTCGCTTTCACCTTTCAACTGGACAATAGTTCTCAATATGGTTCTGGCTTCTTCTATTTTTTGCTGAGCTATAAGGGTTTTTACTTTCAGCATTAACCCCTTTTCGAAATAAATCGAATTTTTGTTTGTGATGATGGCATTTAAATTTTGAAGACAGCTATCGTATTGCTGCGAGGAAAAATTCATCAAAGCGACATTATATTTCTTTGCCTCATTAGCAATAATTTCTTGGCTCGATCTTGGTGCATCGACATGTTCTTTTTGGGGTTTATTCGCTGCTGAAGATGGGGCTGCTTGTGTCTTTGTTTTTGATGTTTTTTCTTTATCGGTACTTTTTTTATTTCCTGTCACTGCCAATACGACGCTTTCTCCTTCTTCTATTTTTGAATCTTCCGTTTTAACGGTTTCATTAATTTTATTTACTTCTTCATTAAGTGCCTTGGTGTTTTCGAATTTTGTGGTTTCAGTAAGGATTTTTTCTACTGTGATGGGGGTTTTGGTGTCTTTTTTGAAAGTAATTGATTCATCATCAATATTTGTGTTTTCTGTCGACGCAACCTTGATATCTTTTATTAATGCATCGGGTGTCGCACTTTTTGATTTATACAGATCTTCTTGGGTAGAATATGCCGTTAGTTTTTTATCTTTTGTAGCTTGTGCGGAAATTGCTAGACTATCTTTCGCAGGTATAATTGTTGATGTGTTTGCAAAGGTAGAATCAGCCATATTTATTGTTTTGGTTGTCTCTTTATCAGCTACAATTTCATTTTTTTGGTTGTTTAAAAGCCATCCTAAGCCAAAACCGATAGTTATAGTGGCTGCGGCGCTCCAATACCAAAAGCCAATGCGTAAGTTTGGTGTTTGCTTTTCAAAAGTAAGCGAGTTTATATTTTCTATACGTAAAGCAAGGCGCTCTGGATTTTTCATGGTATCAATTCCGTCTTTGATGTCAGCACATATTTCACACGCCAGCACATGATGCTGAATTCTCTGAGTTACTTCTGGCTCTAACTTTTTCAAGCTATAGCGCTCCCACTCGGCATTAGTTATGCAATATTGAGTATCCATGTTGAAAACACTAGCCAAAAGGAAATTCCTTTTTGACTTAAGATTATTTTTAAGTTTCTTTTTCCATTTTGAATATTGCTTTTTACTTCTTTGCCACTATATCCTGTAATCTGGCTTACTTCTTCATAGCTCTTAAGTTCAATATAAAATAGAGAAATACACTCTTTCTGCTTGTCTTTAAGTTCCAAAATGGCCTCTTCTAGAAGTTGTAAGCGAACCTCTTTCTCTTTGGAATCTTCCTCTTGATGCAAGAAACCTTCGAATTCCATAAATTCATTTTCACTATTATCAAAGTTTTCTATCACCCGTCGCAAATGCTCAGGTTTCCTTAGTTGCATTAGGCTGTAATTTCGACAAACGGAATGAAGCCAGCTCCTGAAATTTAGTACTTCATGTTTTTTAAGGTCTGTAAATAACTTTTCGAAAATTTGCATCGTAGCATCTTGTGAAGCATCTTCATCGTTTAAATATTTATTGCAAACAGCAAAACACATCAAAGAATGTCGCCTAAAAAGCTCACCCACAATGGATTTCTCTCCGTTGCTTTGGTATTGTTTAACCAAATCCTCGTCTTTTAAAATTTTTAGCTGCCGCGACATTCACAGCAAATATTAAAAAAAAATAGCAGGGGAGTATGGAATTTTTCTAACACAAGCATCTATATCACAAAATTAACTATTCAATCATGAAACGCATCATCCTTTATTTTATCTTAATTATGGCTTTTAATGTACAAGCCCAAAGTTCAAAAATCACCAATGCTCACTTGCAAAAGGCAACAGTATATTTGCAAGGGGCAAACCTCTTCTATTCCGAAAATGTTATGTTGCAAGCGGGTAACAATGAAATTGTTTTCGAAAATATTTCACCCTCGCTCAACGACGCTTCTTTACAAGCAAGCAGCAGGGGTGGAGTTGTAATGGAGGTGAAACACCTATTAAAATACAAAGAAAAAGTGATGGTAACTCGTCAATATGATAAGGAAATTCAAAATGTGGTGGACTCATTGGATGATTTAAGTTATGATGTGAAGGACCTAGATAACAAGCTTACGGTGCTGGCAACTAGCAAACATATGCTGCTTAACAATCGTATTATTAAAGGGGAACCACAACGAGACTCCTTGGCTCTTTTGCGCGATGGAATGCAGTTTTTACAGGAGAAATTAAATTCTATATATGAACAAGAACTTAAATTGGAACATGCAAAGAGTCGCTTAATAAAACAAAAAAACAAACTTGACGCACGCTATAATATGCTAATTCTATTACAAAGTGGACAGGATGTAGCTACTTCAAATAGCGCTCAATCGATACATCAGGTAGTGGTAACTTTATTCTCAGAATTGGCTACCGCGGCAACGATAAATTTTAATTATTATGTTCCTTACGCGAATTGGGTTCCGCAATACGACATTCAAGCAAGCTCCGTTTCTGGTATTTTCCAATTGAAATACTTCGCCGATGTCACCCAAAATACAGGTATAGATTGGTCAAATGTACCTATTACTTTAAGTACTTCCAATCCAAGCGAAAGTAATAATAAGCCTGAATTAAATCCTTGGTATTTAAGTTTTATTGCCTACCAGCAAGGAGTAAAAACACTTGGATATGCTGCTAAAGTACCAAGTTCTGCTGGTGTTTATGAGGCAACGATTGCATTAAAGAAAAAGGAATCTAGCCAAGACGATTCCAAAGTTATTGAAGATTTTATTCAAGTAACGGAAAGCTTAATTCGGACCGAATATGAAATAAAATTAAATTATAATATAGCCTCGGATGGAAAGGTGCATAAAGTTTTAATTAATCAGCGTGATATGCCAATGCAGTTGCATTTTGCCGCGGTTCCAAAGATTAGTACAGATGCTTTTTTAATTGCTAAGGTGTCCGATTGGGAGGATTTGAACATTATTCCTGGCAATGCGCGTTTATATTTTGATGGTGGTTATGTGGGTAACATGTACCTAAGCGCTAACACCACAAATGATACTTTAAATGTTAATTTGGGAAGGGATAAAACCATCGCAATTACACGTAAAAAAATAAAGGAAAACACGAAGGATAAATTTATTGAACAAGATAAAATTGAAACGCGTTCTGTTGAATTGACAGTACGTAATACTAAAAATGTTCCAATAGAAATTATTTTGGAAGATCAGATTCCTCTCGTTTCTGGCACCAATGAAATTAAGGTGACTCTAATAAAAGCAGAAGGCGCAGAAATGGATGAACTAACAGGAAAATTAACATGGAATTTAAAGCTTAATGTGAAAGAAAGTAAAAAGGTTGTATTTACTTATGAAATTCGCCACCCAAAAGGGAAACAGGTAGTAGGGCTTTAAAAATAATTATGGTGATTTGGCGTTTCTTATTCGCCTGTTTTTTTTAAAAAAGTAGTTCAAAAAACTATGTAAATTGCACCCGAAATGGAATATCTACAACATCATATTGAATCCGCTTGGTTGGATAGGAATTTATTGCAAACAGAAGAAACACAAAATGCAATTCGTACAGTCATAGAAATGCTCGACAAAGGAACGCTACGAGTAGCCAATCCAACCTCTATAGGATGGCAAGTAAATGAATGGGTAAAGAAAGCGGTACTAATGTATTTCCCAATCCAGAAAATGCAGACCTACGAGGTGGGGCCCATGGAATTTTATGATAAAATGGTGCTAAAAAAAAATTATGAAAAGTTAGGTGTTCGTGTAGTTCCGCATGCTGTGGCCCGTTATGGGGCTTTTCTTGCCAAAGGTGTAATTTTAATGCCTTCGTATGTGAATATCGGTGCTTTTGTTGATGAAGGCACCATGGTAGATACTTGGGCTACTGTAGGCAGCTGTGCGCAAATTGGCAAGGGTGTTCACCTTAGCGGAGGCGTTGGTATTGGCGGTGTTTTAGAGCCAGTTCAGGCTGCGCCAGTAATTATTGAAGACGGTTGTTTTATCGGATCTCGTTGTATTGTAGTGGAAGGTGTTCATGTAAAGAGCGAAGCTGTTCTTGGCGCTAATGTTTGCCTCACACAAAGCACTAAAATTATTGATGTGACTGGAGATCAGCCATTGGAAATGAAAGGAGTTGTGCCAGAACGCTCAGTGGTAATTCCGGGTAGCTACACCAAAACATTTCCAGCAGGCGATTTCCAAGTAAATTGTGCATTAATTATTGGTAAACGTAAGGCAAGTACCGACCTAAAAACAAGTTTAAATGAGGCCCTTCGCGATTTTGGTGTTGCTGTATAATAACACGAAATTCAAACATATATCCGTCTGTTTAAAAACACTTTTTCACTATGAAACATATATTTCTATTTTTAATTCTAAGTCTTGGTTTTGTTAGCAAGGCGCAAAATAAGATGCTTTCAATGGATGATGCTGTCATTGGACATCGTTCTTACCTTCAGCCTAAAAGGCTAACGCAGTTGCAATGGATTTCCGGTACCACAAAATACAGTTATGTGGTGAAACAAAATAATCGTGAAGTGGTGATGGTTGGAGAGGCAGGAAAAGGAGAAGCGACACCTCTTTTTGCAAGCGATTTAGTTGGAGCTAGGTTGGCTGAATATGGTGTAGATAGCTTTAATAATTTCTCTGCATTTGTTTGGGAAGATCCCAACACAATTAGGTTCAATTTCAAAAATCGTTTTGTGTGGTTTGATGTGGCGTTGCAACAAGTTCGCTCTAGTGCCACTTGGCTCGACCGTGCCGATAATTTAGATGTAGATCCTGTCAAACGTCAAATGGCATATACTATCGATAATAATTTGTTGGTGATGAATGATGTCGGTGAAAGCTTAAAGATAAGTAACGATGATGATAAGTCGCATAAATATGGATCTGCTGATGTGCATAGAAACGAATATGGTGTGAGTAAAGGAACTTTTTGGAGTCCAAAAGGTAATTTCCTTGCATATTATCGTATGGACGAAAGTATGGTTACAGAATATCCAATTTTAGATATCGATGCCAGACCTGCGAAGGCAACAATGATACGCTATCCGATGGCGGGCGATAAAAGCCATGAGGTGACTTTGGGCGTATTTAATTTGAATACAAAATCATCTTCATATTTAAATATTCAAGGCGATAAAGAACAATATATCACAAATATTAGTTGGAGTCGCGACGAGAAAAGAATTTATCTTGCATTATTAAATCGTCATACCGACTCCTGCTGGTATCAAATTTATGATGTGCAAAGTGGAAATTTGATAAAGACATGGGCTGTTTTTACTGCGCCAACGTATGTTGAACCGTCTTATCCGTTACAATATCTGGGCAAAACAAATAAAATGATTTGGAGAACGTTTGAATTGGCATCCGATGGGAAATCAACACGCGAAATAATAAAAATTATTGATGAAGACGGAAATGATCAGGATAAATTTAACTACCGCTATGGTGATGCCATCGCAGATGTTTACTCTTTCAATGAGAAGGGTTATTATTTTACCTATTTTTATAATAATGGCTTAAATAAAGGTATCGCATATCAACCTCTTGGCGGTGTTAAAGGTAAGCCTGCAAATGTTTTAGTGCTTAGCGCTAAAGATGGAATTAACACGGCCATGTTCTGTGATAATGGCTCTTATTATATCGATCATTTGCAAAGCACCACAACGCCACGCTATATTTCTATTAACGAAAGTGGCTCTGGAAAAGAGTTGAATATTTTACTTAATGCTGAGAATCCTTTAAAGGATTTTAAGATACCTACAATGAAATTTGTTAGTCTTATAGCTGCTGATGGTATAACAACGCTCAATGGACGAATTATCTATCCTGAAGGCTTCGACTCAACAAAAAAATATCCGTCTGTAACGTATGTTTATAATGGCCCTCATGTGCAATTGGTAAGTAATACATGGCTTGGTGGTGCCGACTTATGGCTCTATCTAATGGCACAAAAGGGATATCTTGTATTTACTATCGATGGTAGAGGAAGTGGCAATCGCGGTAAGGAATTTGAACAAGCAATTTATCGACGACTGGGAACGTGCGAGATTGCAGACCAAACGGTTGGAAATGATTACTTACGTTCGTTGTCTTTTGTTGACGCCACGCGAATGGGTGTTTTTGGCTGGAGCTTTGGCGGATTTATGACAACGGGATTGATGACAAGAACACCAGGAAAATACAAAGTAGGGGTGGCTGGTGGCGCAGTAATAGATTGGAGCTATTACGAGATTATGTACACTGAAAGGTATATGGATACACCGGACGAAAATCTTGAAGGATATAAAAATTCAAACTTATTAAATTATGTTGATAGTCTGCAAGGTAAATTGTTGCTTTTGCATGGAACCAGCGACCCAACGGTGGTTTGGCAACATACGTTAATGTACACGAAGAAATGTGTAGAACGTAAAAAACAAATTGATTATTTTATGTATCCTGAGCATTTGCATAATGTAACTGGTCGCGATCGCGTGCACTTAATGCAAAAGGTTTCAGATTATTTTAATCAAAACTTATAAGTATTTATCATTGTATTAAAAAAAAGCCGCTCCGTAAAATACGGAGCGGCTTTTTTAATTTTTTTATACTTCGATTTAACAAATCATTTTTTTTATTATTGAACGTAAGTCATAGAGCCAGTAGTTGTATAAATTGTTCCACCTCCATCGTTAGACGTTGAGTTATTTAAAATTACAAGTTTAGAATTTCTCAATTCATCAATTAAAATAACTACTGGATTGTCGGTTTTGCCATTGGTGCTAGTGCTTCCTGTTCCAGTACCTTGAACAAATTTTTCACTCATAAATACTACGGCTTCTTTTTTCTTCAATTCAGCATCTTTGTCTTTGTTTAACCACGACCAGTTTCCTGATTCAGTAGAGGTTTGTGCCGTAAATGGAGGTCCATAATTAAAAGTTGTAACTCTTATGAATTTGTTGGCTTTGTCTATGGTTAGTAATTCTGAATAGGTGTATTTAAAAGTATCAACAATTGGTTTTGAATTGCCAATTACTTCAGTGCTAACCATGGTGTATTTGGTGCCATCAAACGTATAATGATCGGTAATGGTTGTTTTTGTGCTTGCTGTTGCTTTAACTACAGTGTAGTCTGATGAGCTAAGCGACCAAGCGCCAGCCAAGCGTGAAGAGCGAGAACGAAGCGATAATGTTGGGTCGTTAGCGCCTTTTTTACACGAAGAAAGGGGCATTAGGGTAGTAAAAAGTACTGCGATAAAGAAGAATTTAAAAATAGATTTCATGATTTAAAGATTGTTTATGTTCAGCGAAGATAAATAATTAAATTTGAAACCTCTTTAAAGGGAATTTATTATGTCAACAGCAAATGTAGTTTATCAAGGAGATTTACGTGTTAAATCAACGCATATTGCATCTGGTGGTTTTATTGTTACAGATGCTCCAGTGGATAATCACGGCAAGGGAGAAGCTTTCTCCCCAACCGATTTAGTGGCTGCGGCCTTGGGCAATTGTATGCTTACGGTAATGGGTATTAAAGCCCATCATAGCGGATGGAACATCGATAATACGTTAGTGGAAATTACTAAAGTCATGGGTACAGAACCACGTCGTATTACTCAAATTGATGCCTTTATTACGTTTCCTTCCGGCAACTTCGATGATAAAACAAAAGCGGTTTTAGAACATACAGCCTTAACATGTCCTGTGAGTAAAAGCTTGCATCCGGACTTAATACAAAACATAACATTTACTTGGCTATAACACAAATTGTTTTTTAACGGATAACAAAAAAAGATATGCAACAAATAAAATTTGGCACCGACGGTTGGAGAGCAATTATTGCTCAGGAATATACAGTTGATAATGTAAAGAGAGTAGCAGACGCAACTGCAAAATGGCTTCTTCAAAAAGGTGCTTCCCAAAGTGTGGTTATAGGAAACGACTGTCGTTTTGGCGGTCGTTTGTTTAGTGAAACGGTTACGCGTATTATGGCATACAATGGCATTAAAGTATTCTTAGCAGAAAATGATTTTGTGAGCACTCCTATGATTTCATTAGGTGCCGTGAAACTCAATGCAGATCAAGGTATCATCATAACCGCGAGTCACAATCCGGCAGGCTACAATGGGTACAAATTAAAGGGTTCCTATGGAGGCCCAACAACACCAAAAGAAATAGAAATTGTAGAGGCTCTAATTCAGGATAAAGTAGATTATCCGATGCTTTCGGTATCGGAATATCAGAAGCAAGGTTTGGTGGAATATGTTGATTTAGAAACCATGTATTGTGATCATGCCGAAGCGAATTTCGACCTTGAGGCAATACGCCAAAGTCCAATGAATTTCGCGTATGATGCAATGTATGGTGCTGGTCAAAATGTTATGAAACGATTGTTGCCCGATGTGGATCGTTTGCATTGTGAGCATAACCCTGGCTTCAACGGACAAGCCCCAGAACCTATCCACAAAAACTTGCAGGAGTTTAGCGATATGATAAAAATTAGTGGCGACATCGCTTGTGGTTTAGCTACCGATGGCGATGCCGACCGAATTGGATTGTATGATAGCAAAGGTGGCTTTGTTGATTCTCACCATATTATACTTTTGCTTATTAATTACCTGCATTTATATAAGAACTTAACAGGTAAGGTGATATTCACGTTTAGCTGTTCGCAAAAAATTAAAAAATTATGTGAGCATTATGGGTTGGAATATGATGTGAAAAAAATAGGCTTCAAATATATTTGCGAGGATATGATAACCATGGATGTGCTTGTTGGTGGAGAGGAAAGTGGTGGTATTGCCATTAAAGGTCACATTCCAGAACGCGACGGAATTTGGATGGGCCTTGCCTTGTGGGAGTTTATGGTGAAAACAGGAAGAAGCATCGAAGAGTTAATATACGAAATTTATGCTATCGTGGGCACCTTTGCAGTGGAGCGCCTCGACTTGCATTTGTCGGAAGAAAAGAAACAACAGATAATCAAAAGTTGTAAAGAAGGTAAGTATACCTCTTTCAACTCTTTAATAGTAGAACAGGTTGAAGATTTAGACGGATTCAAATATCATTTAGGAAACGAAGAATGGGTAATGCTCAGACCAAGTGGCACCGAGCCTGTGCTCCGAGTTTATTGCGAAGCAGCTACAAGCAAACGCAGTTTTGAGATTCTGAAAATGGTTGAATCGTATATCATGCAATAAGTAATTGAAGTCGATTCTTGTACTGTCCGATACCCATAATTTTTTAGACCCTCGTTGGTCCAAATATATAGATGCGTGCGATGAAGTATGGCATGCAGGCGATATTGGAACGATTGCTTTGGCCGATGCTATTAAAGCGAAGAAACCCTTAATGGGGGTCTATGGCAATATTGATGGGCCCGATGTGCGAAAGGTGTTTCCATTAATCAATAGATTTATATGTGAAGATGTTGAAGTGGGCATCACGCATATTGCCGGTTCTCCTCCAAACTACAGGCCCGATGCGCGCAAGCTATTGAACGAGCATGTACCTGACATTTTGGTTTGTGGTCATTCTCATATTTTAAAGGTGATGCGCGATACGACTCATCAAAAAATGCTCTTTATAAACCCGGGCGCTGCGGGTATCCATGGTTTCCATCCGATACAAACCGCCATTAAAATAAAAATAGAGGGCAAACGTATTTTTGATTTAGAAGTAATTGAGTTAAAACGAGGGCTAGTTTAGCCTTCAGATATTAAATAATAGTTTTAATAACATCAAAAATAAGGGTTAATATCTTTTTTTTTCTTTCAAATCTATCATAATTTGCTTGATCTTGGATCTTTATAGCAAAAGTTTGTTGCCTTGCTTTTTTTTTCGCAAATACCAATCATCCTGAATGTGAATTTTTTTGCTGGAACAGCATCTACCGAAGTTGATTTAAGTAGATATGCGTCAAGTTATTATATGGTTCGCATCGAACTTGGCGATCTTAATTCTATAAGAAAGTTATGGTTGCTAAATAAGCAACAATTCATTCACAAAATAAAAGCCTGTTCCTTAATTATAATTGGCTTTTTTGTTTTAACAACATTAAGCAAATAGCCCCTTTCTGATTCCGTTAATTTTCACTTCATTTGCGTTACAATTTTGTTTATACACCATGAAAAAATTTACCCTTGTTGCTGTTTTAATAATAGCATTATTTGCAGCCTTTAAAGTCAGAAATGTCCAAACTGAGAAAATGAACCCAGCAAAAGATTCACTGGCCTTCAACGATAATGAATTTGCCGATCTGCAATTGCTTCAATATCATATTGATGGATTTGATAAGTTATCATTAAAAGAGAAAAAACTAGCCTATTATTTATACGAAGCCGCACTCTGTGGTCGCGATATTATCTATGATCAGAAAGACAAAAATGGTATTTTAATTCGTAAGATACTTGAAAATATATACGAAACATACAAAGGCGACCGTAGCTCCGCTGATTGGAGTCTATTTAAGGAATATTGTGGACGCTTTTGGTTTAGTAATGGTAATCACCACCATTATAGTAATGATAAATTTGTACCTAAGTTTACGTTCAACTACTTTAAAGATTTAATGGCGAAAAGTGATCCAGCAGGATTCAAAATTGGTGGATTCAATAATACCGAAGAGCTCATAGAGCAAATTAAACGTCCGATATTTCAAGAAAGTTATGAAACGAAATTGGTCGATTTAACAAAGGATATTGATAATGTGAAAGCTTCATCAGTAAACTTCTATGAAGGAGTAACTCAACAAGAAGTTGAGGCCTTTTATGACAAATTTCCGACAAGCGGAGACGCTCCAAGTTGGGGTTTGAACAGCAAAACGGTTAAAGTTGATGGGAAAGTTACCGAAAAGGTTTGGAAGTCAGGAGGAATGTATGGTGCTGCTATTGATAAAATTATTATGTGGTTAGCTAAAGCAGCTACAGTAGCCGAAAACGACAAGCAAAAGGATGCTCTGCAAAAGCTAATTCGATTTTACACCACTGGCGATGTTAAAGATTTTGATGAATATTGCATCGCTTGGGTGAAGGATTTGGATAGTAAAATTGATGTTGTAAATGGCTTTATTGAGGTTTATATGGATCCGATTGGCAAAAAAGGATCATTCGAAAGTGTAGTTAGTATTAAAGATGATGAAGCAACGAAAACTATTAAAGCCATTGCCGAAAATGCACAATGGTTTGAAAACAATGCGCCTTTATTGCCTCAACATAAGAAAAAAGAAGTAAAGGGAATTAGTGCAAAGGCAATTACCGTAATAGTAGAAAGTGGCGATGGAGCTCCATCTACACCCATTGGAATCAATCTTCCAAATGCAGATTGGATTCGCAAATCTCATGGATCTAAATCCGTTTCTTTAAGTAATATAGTACATAGCTATAATGAAGCCTCGGCAAAAAAAGGGGCATATGCTGAATTTGCTTTTAACAATGTTTATATTGAACTTAATAAGAAATATGGCAACTTGGCAAGTGATCTTCATACAGATATGCATGAGTGCATTGGCCATGCAAGTGGTCAAATTGAACCTGGGGTTGAAACCACGGATAAGACTTTGAAAAATTATGCGTCATGCCTTGAGGAAGCGCGTGCAGATTTAGTGGGATTGTATTTTATTATGGATCAGAAGCTAATTGATATTGGTGTTATGCCAAATATGTTTGTGGCTAAGTGTACCTATAATAATTATATCACCAACGGATTAATTACACAATTAACGCGAATTGAATTGGGTAATAATCTTGAAGAAGCGCATATGCGTAATCGTCAGCTTGTAGCGAAATGGGTTTATGAGCATGGCAAAGTGGGTAATGTAATCGAGTGGGTTAAACAAGATGGAAAGTCGTATGTTAAAATTAATAATTACGAACGTTTACGTGTTCTATTTGGTGAACTATTGCAGGAGATTCAACGCATAAAGTCGCAAGGGGATTATAAAGCGGGCTCTGAATTGGTGGAGAATTATGGAGTGAAAGTAGATCAAGAGCTATTGAAGGAAGTAAAGGAGCGCTATTCTAAATTAGGCTTGAAGCCATATCGTGGGTTTATTCAGCCACGTTTGGTTCCGATAATTAAGGGCGATGAAATTATTGATGTAAAAGCCGAATATCCTGATAATTTCTTCAATCAAATGATGGAGTATGGCAAAAAATATGCATTATTGCCTGTGAATAATTAACCTAAACGTATTGATTATTAAGTATTTAATTGTGTCCTTATACAATTCGTATTCTTTTTTTTAATTATAAAAGTCGATATCTAGTTGGATATTCATTGTTCATTTTGCTATATCGCAAAACATAAGTTTGAAATGGCATTGGCGTAGTTTCAGCAAAAGGAAAATGTTGAAGTGGAATGGCATAGCTTTGAGCTTGATCCTGAGATGAAAACCAAGCTCGGGAAATATGTAATTGATTTTTAGCAGAACTTAAAGGCGCTAATCGGGATAGATCGGAGAAAAGGCACCACCAATTTACGTCAATGGCTGCTGTAGTTGGATTAACATATGACTTTTAAAATTTAGTTATTGCTAATTCCTTCGATGCTCATCTTCTAATTCAGCTTGAGAAGTCACTTGGCTTAGGTGATAAATCAGCTTAGGCCTTTATTAATGGGTATTTCACTTTTGGTTAGGATATTAGGGATATGTTTTTCCAAACATTAAGATAAATTTTCGGAAAATGTATTCGGCTTAATATTTGAAATATTAGTTATAAAAAAAAATGAAGAACAGAACAATAAAAGCAATTTCAGCTGGGACATCTTATTCGATGTTAAAGTTGCCTGTATCAAGTCTTGATCCTTACACACGATTTACAGTCGGTCTAGCCGTTGGGTATGCAATAGTTCTTATACTTGGGGACGAAAATCCTTTAGCGCTATTCTTAGGAATAGGTGTTCTTATTAGTAGCATATTGCAATTAATTGATGTTGCAAAGGGAGGCCGTTTAATTAAAAACCAATGCAATCTACAAGTTTATATAATCGGCGAAAACAGGGGTTTATCTGTTCTTGAATATGGTCAAGTTCCATCGGGTAATATAGATGGTTTCTCATTCAAAGGATTGAATGGTGTTTTTAAACTATCTGATGGTCTATATGCAAATATAAACTCAAATAATTCTATTAAATATACTCCTGGACTTGGTCGATTTATTAACGAAAGTATAAGGAGTTCTGGATATAAAACAAAACAATGGGTTGATCAACAGTCTGACCTTCGATGGAAGGAGCTTTATTATAAATCAATTTAAATATGGAGCATTCTGCTTTCCTCATCATTTTATTTGTATTAAGCTTTAGAATAAAGATTAAACATATTACCTTCGAATTCCCCGTCTGACGCAAACTGTGAAAATGTTAGTGTTGTTATCCGTAACCAATGAATTTGGTGTCGATTCTGAGGTTGCCTATCGAGTTCAAATTTGAGTGAATTTGCCTATGATGTTCGTCAAGATCAGCAAACTGCTTAATATATTGGTTTTGGTGGCGTTTCTTTCTTTGGTTTAAACAATAAATATACCTTTTCTGGGGCACAAAGGCCCGAGGTTTTCTTACAAGCATTGAAACAAGCAAGGTCTGAAACTTTAGATTAACGTGACTTAGATTCTAAGTCTTAATTTGGTATTCTTATCAGAAACATCTAATTTTGAATATAGAACGGTAGACCTAAAAAAGCTCTTCTCTATCTCCCCATATTAAATATGAATATAAAGTTGCTCTTTTTTATTGGTTCAGGTAGTTTTTTGGGAGGTGTTTTTCGTTATGTACTTTCATTGTTAATTCAACAAAAAAACACAACCTGTTTCCCGTTGAGTACATTTTTTGTTAATATTTTTGGTTGTTTTTTTATTGGATTGGTTTATAGTTGGAGTGTAAAAGGCCAAATATCAGAAGACATGCGTCTTTTTTTAGCTACGGGCATCCTTGGTGGATTTACTACCTTTTCTGCTTTCTCCTACGAAACTATGAGTTTATTGCGGCAAGGACAAACTAATATTGCTGTTTTATATATTGTTGCTAGCATTATTATTGGAATTTGTGCTACTCTTTTGGGCTTTAAATTGCTTGAATGGATATAAATAACAAATTTATTAGTTTTATTTAAAAGTATATATTCCTTGTTTTTTCTAAGCTATCATTGTATAAAAACGAAGCTGAGAATTCAATTTATTGGTTTTTTTTAATTTTTCTAGAATAATATAATTCTTCATCTAGATGAAAACATTAACTTCGCTCCCCGTATATGAACAAACCCAAGTATGTTTTCGTTACGGGCGGTGTTACTTCCTCTTTAGGTAAGGGCATCATCTCCGCTTCCTTAGCCAAGTTATTGCAAGCACGTGGCTACACTGTCACCATTCAGAAATTCGACCCTTATATCAATGTTGATCCTGGTACATTAAATCCATATGAGCATGGAGAATGTTATGTTACTGATGATGGTGCTGAAACCGATCTCGACTTAGGTCATTATGAACGTTTTTTAAATGTTGCCACGTCCCAAGCAAATAATGTAACTACAGGAAGAATTTATCAAACTGTTATTGATAAAGAGCGTCGTGGTGATTATCTTGGGAAAACAGTTCAGGTGGTGCCACATATCACCGATGAAATAAAGCGCAGAATGCAGCTTCTTGGCGATTCTGGTAAATACGAAATTATTATTACTGAAATTGGTGGTACGGTTGGAGATATAGAATCTTTGCCATACATTGAGGCTGTTCGTCAATTACGATGGGAACTTGGTGCGCACGATAGTGTAGTTATTCATTTAACGCTTGTTCCATATTTAAGTGCTGCCAAGGAACTTAAAACCAAGCCTACACAACATAGTGTGAAAGAGCTTTTAGAAACTGGAGTTCAAGCGGATGTTTTGGTTTGTAGAACTGAGCATCCTATTAATGCAGAAATGCGCAAAAAACTTGCTTTATTCTGCAATGTGAAAGCGAATGCAGTTATTGAAAGTATTGACGTAGAAACGATTTATGATGTGCCATTAAAAATGTTGAAGGAGAAGCTCGATAAAGTGGTTCTTGAAAAATTCAAACTTCCGAATCGTGGTGAGCCTGATTTAACAGAATGGAAATCTTTTTTAACACGTTTCAAAAATCCAAAACAAGACATCACAATTGGGTTGGTAGGTAAATATGTGGAGTTGCCTGATGCGTATAAATCTATTATAGAATCCTTTATTCATGCGGGTGCCGCCAATGAATGTAAAGTAAAGCTTGAATATATACACTCAGAATTTTTGGATAAAGAAAATGCAGTGGATAAAATTAGCCACCTTGATGGCGTGCTCGTGGCTCCAGGTTTCGGTAGCCGCGGTATAGAAGGCAAAATTGAGGCTATTCGTTATATCCGTGAACATAAAATTCCGTTTTTTGGCATTTGTTTGGGTATGCAATGTGCTGTAATTGAGTTTGCTCGAAATGTTTTAAAGCTTAAAGATGCCCATAGTGTGGAGATGAATGAGAAAACTAAACATCCCGTAATCGATATGATGCCAGATCAAAAGAAGATTACTGAAAAAGGAGGTACTATGCGTTTGGGCGCTTATTCTTGTGAAATTTTGAAAGGAACTAAAGCATATTCCGCATACGGAAAAACACGTATTAGTGAGCGTCATCGTCATCGCTACGAGTTTAACAACAAATACCTCAATGATTTCAAAATTAAAGGTATGGTGGCAAGTGGTATGAATCCAGAAACTGGCTTGGTGGAAATCGTTGAAATTACAGACCATCCTTATTTTGTCGGTGTTCAATACCATCCAGAACTGAAAAGTACAGTTGAAAATCCACACCCACTTTTTGTTCGCTTTGTGAAAGCTGCAATGGAATTCAACAACAAGAAAAATTAGTTGAGTTAGTATAATAAATACGAGTGCTTTTTAACGCACTCCTATTTGTTTTTCTGAAATCTGAAAACTTAAGCCTGCGTTTTCTTTGAGCCTATTTAATAATGCGCTGCCGAGTGCTATCGATGGAGTAAGAACACCAAATCTATCAGGAGTTTCCTTCTCATCTTTCGCTATGCAAACAGCACTTTCTGCAAGCATTTTCGAGGTGGAGCCATATCCAGGATCTCCTTCACCTTTCAGTATTAGTTGCATGTTATGACCATCGGTAGTTGTACCATATAGTTCAAATTGATAATAGCCGTTTTTAATTGCCGCTGCGCTAGGTCCTTCACCTGGTTTGGGCATAATAAGGCCAATTAGTTTATTTACTATTCCGTTGGGTTTCCCTAAAACAAGCAAACCCAATGTCAACATCATTTTTAAGCCTGCAATTCTTCCTTTTAAGCCGCCACCAGTGGCCATCACTTCTTGATAGATGAATGTTTCGCCATATGGATATCCTAGTAGGGCATGGCTTCTACGCACTACTCGCATGTTTATGCCACCCATAATAAAAGGTACAATCCAAGATTGAATTTGGGTGTCAAAATTCATTTTTTGTATGTTTGGCGTAATCGGGCCATCATAGTTGGGGTCTGGGTTCAGAAGATATGTATTCCCCATCATTTTAGCAAAAGCCGGGTCCGTTTTTGATAGGTCCAGTTGATTACGCATGCTTAAATAGGTACCACCACTGAGGCTGCCTTTCAAGGATGTAACATAATTTTTTATTTTAGTGGCATACATGCCCCAACGCTTATTTATTTCATGCTGTAGAATAAAAACACCAAGGTCGGAGGGTATCGAGTCGAAGCCACAATTGTGAACTATCTTTATTTTCTTCTCTTTGGCAATTTCGTGGTGCTCGTCAATCATTAGTCGCATCCAAGCAGTTTCTCCTGTAAGGTCGCAGTAATTTGTGCCACTGCTAATACATGCTTTTACTAAAAGGCTGCCATATAGGCTGTATGGGCCTACAGTGGTGCATATTACCTTCGTTTGCGCTGCCATATTTAGCAAACTTTCTTCATCGAAACTATCGGCAATAATGATAGGCAATTCTGCACAACCTAGAGTAAAAAGGAGGTTTTCGAGTTTCTTCGCGTCTCTTCCTGCAATTGCCCATTTAAGGTCATTATTATACCCGTACTTTTCAAGAAGGTAGGCTGCTGTTAATTTTCCAACAAAGCTAGTGGCCCCAAAAAGGACGATGTCATACTTATTGTTTTCCATGAAATTGATTTTTGTTGATGTTATTGCTGAACGTATTGTTTTAGCCAAACTTTAGCTTCTGTTTCGTTGGTGAAACTTTTCATCGGTATTGGTGGAGGTTTCAGTTGAAATAAAATTCTCATAATAAATCTTGATAAACCGGGTTCCGAAATCATCGCCATAGCAGAATAAATTAACGGAAGCTGTGTTGTCGAGAAGTGGCGTGTGGCTTTATCCGGTATTGGCGATTTTGTTAGATAAATTAAAAGTGGATATCTACGATTATTGGTAATTTGTTTAATTAACGCAACATTCGCCGAGATATTTTCTACAGTTCTTTTTACGCTCTTGGATTGGGAAACCAGTATTTCATCTTCAAACCAATAGGTTGCGATTTCTCCTTCATAGATGGTGCTGTCGAGGGGTGGTTGAATCATAGTCGCACTCTTTTTTAATATGATATAACAATTAGCTGCTTTAGGCGATGTTTGTTTTCATTTTGGAGCAAATGCAATTTAGCGTTTATAACCATTAATCGACTCATATCGCAATAATAATCAATATTAGATTATCAATCGTATTTTGGAAATAAATGAAATACAGAAAAGGTTTCAATGAAATAATTTACAGACATTTTCGTATGTTTGTTTTTTTAATGTTATGCGATACATCCTTAGTTTAATCACCGGATTGGTAACTTTGTTTGGCAATGTGCTAGGAGGCTATTGGGTTTTGGGAAACGCTATTTTGATATTGGTGATTTTTGTGCTGTTAGATTGGAGTTTCAGACCCAATAAAAAAAGTAATGATTCGGCGTCTCCTGCGGTACCGAACCTTGTTTTAATACTGCATGTACTATTGCATACCTTAGCTATTCTTACCTTGCTTCATGGCGTTCACACGCATCATTTCGAAGGTTTGATACTTATTGGTGCGTTGCTTTCCTCCGGAATAAATGCAGGCATATCGGGCATTGTGGTAGCACACGAACTTATTCATAGACGCTCCAAAGCCATGCGATTCTTAGGTGTCTGGAATTTATTAGGAGTGCATTACACCCATTTTTATATAGAGCATATTTTTAATCACCATAAAAACGTGGGTACATCCCTCGATCCGGCTACAGCTAGAAAAGGGGAGTCGTTGTATGCATTTATTGGGCGCACAATCCCAGCACAATTTATGTCTGCATTAAAAATAGCCGGATCTAAAAAAAAATCGAAAACCAATATTGTAATTTTCTTTTGGATTATTCAGCTCGTATTAGATATCGCTATTTTTTATTTCCTTGGTGGCTTTGTATTGTTTGTTTTTATATTACAATCCATAATAGCCGTGCTATTGCTCGAATATGTAAATTATATTGAGCATTATGGTTTATCGCGTCCCGATGCCAAAAAAGTCGATTTAACACACTCTTGGCAAAGCAATACCTTAACCTCGCGTATCACACTTCTCGAGCTATCGCGCCATAGCGACCATCATTTGCGAGCACACAAGCCGTATCATCTTTTGGTTTCGCACGAGGAGAGCCCGGAAATGCCTGGTGGTTATTTTGGGGTGTTTTATATTTGTTTAATTCCTTCGCTTTGGTTTAAGATGATTGATCCTTTGTTGTTGAAATTACAAGAAGTTGGAGGCGAATGATAAAGGGCTTAATTCTCTTTTAATTGCGATGTTAAACGCATCTTTGCACAACAATTAATTATCAAGTAATATGACATCAGCAGAGATGCAATTTATGCAAGAGGCAATCCAACTTTCCATTGAAAATTTGAAAGGGAATAGGGGTGGTCCTTTTGGTGCCATTATAGTAAAAGATGGAATTATTGTAGGTCGTGGTTATAATCAGGTTACATCAACCAATGATCCTACTGCTCATGCTGAAATAGTTGCTATCCGTGACGCCTGTCAAAACCTAAATTCATTTCAGCTCGATGGATGCGTTTTGTATACTTCTTGTGAACCTTGCCCAATGTGCCTTGGTGCTATTTATTGGGCACGTCCGTCTAAAATATATTATGCCTGCACACGGCATGACGCTGCTGCTATTAATTTTGATGATGCATTTATTTATAATGAATTGATTACTCCTATTTCAGAACGGAAGATTCCTACAGAACAAATGATGCGCGAAGAGGCCATACTCGCGTTTCGTTTATGGCAGGATAAGTTAGATAAAGTTAAATATTAGCAAAGCTGTGCTGGCATTATGAACGAAAATTAATCGTTTAAAAGTTGTCGCCCTAAAATCCATTCGTTAGTTAACAAAGGCAAAAGGAGTAGAGTAGATGCTAGAAATTAAAAATAAAACACACATAAGGGAGAAAGTAAAACCGAATCGTTTTTTTAAAGTAGCCGTAAAATTAAAAAGGCTGATCTAATTACAATAGCTTGATGAAAACTCCTGTGCCTTTTGATTGCCCAAGCCTATGGCTATTTTCCAATCATCGCAAGCAGCTTCTTTATTGTTTAAGCTATAGTTGCAATTCCCTCTAATTGTAAATGCCTCACTATTATTAGGGTTAATTGTTATTACTTGATTCAAATCTTCAATCGCTCCTATATGGTTTTTCGATAATTGCTTGCATAGTCCTCGAGCAAAAAGAGCCTTCTCGTATGTTGGATTTAATGTAATTGCAATGTTAAATTGGGCAATGGCATCATTGTAGTTTTGGCTATTTGTCAGTAAATATCCAGCATTGTAATAGTCAACGGCACTTTGCGAATTGTTGCTATTATTTCCAGTGTTGTTAATCGTATCTTCTGTTTTTTCTGGGATTGATGTAGGACTTGTATTTTCTGTTTTATTAGAATTAGATGGAGCAGAGGACAAGCAGTTTATTATCTTTAATGCGATTTCTTGTTTAGAAAGTTCATTTTCTATCCACATACATCCTTTTCTTTTGGCTTCTTTCTGGTTCTTTGAGAGTGTAAATTCATCAGTGATCATGGCTTTTAAGTCCATGCATTCACAAAATTCTATCCTCTTTTCCATGCAACTTGAAAGACCAAGTAAATATATTGAAGATAAAAATAGTATTCGTTTGTTTATCATATTCGCTTTATTATAGTTGATTTATCTTATTGTTTTTGAATAACTGCACTAGCCATCAAACTTACAATAATTAATATTCAAAAGCAAAATCCAAAATTCATGAAGGAAAGAAATAAAAGAAAAAACACGAAGCAATCGATAATCAAAAGGTTTAGGATTTAAGGGCGGGATCTTCGGTTGTTTTTGGCAACGATTATCCGTTTAGGCTAAGTGCAATACCAGCTAAAATAACATTTATTACAATGAAATAAATAAAACAGGTGATATTAATTCTTTGGTTCATTTTTTTCTCATATGCGTCCGCCTTGCCGTCCGAGAAAATAACAGCTGGAAGTATAGCAAGTAAGGCCATCATGAGAACAATAATACCTAAGCAAACCGTATTTATTATCTCAGCAAACGTAAATATTTCGACTGCTGGGAGTTTTTGTGATAATATGTAATTTGCACTTGCAGTTGTGAAGAGTGCACCAACAGTATATCTACTTGGGTCTGAGACAAAAGGGGCAATAAATGTTACGATTACAGCTACATAGAGGACTATAAATAATTTAAAAATGCTTGATAAACCACCGCGTGAGATTCTCGTGGCCATCCGAAGTTGTGAAAAGTTAACTTTATATCCTGCATTTAAGGAAGGGTTACCTCTTGCTGATTTGTAGGCATGTGGCTTCTCAATCAATCTGCAATTTGGGCTTCTTTCATATCCATTTATCATTACTCGTGAACTAATCTTTGAATCCACAGTATCTGGAACAAAAACAAGTTTATTGCGATCCAGCCATTTGTGTTCGATCGGGATGATCAAATCGTGTTGGTCCACAGGATAGAGTGAAACATCAAAAAATTGAGTGTTCCTTGCCTTTACTAAATATTGGATATATTGGCTATTACTTGCACTATCATAAGCTGTTTGGACTATTTCAGAAGAAATAATATCACCATTTATTATTGAAAATGGAATCTCATTTTTGTGTTCTAGGTTATTTTTACCCAAAAAGTCAATTTGCTTTGGATTCCAATTAAACCATATATAAAACTCATAATTCCATCGTGATTGTTTAATGTCAAGATCTTCAATCCTTTCGAGATATATCCCTAACTTCACTTTTTGAACATCTGCATTGATTTGGGTATGTTCTGCGGATGTTTTACCAGGATCAGGCGAATTTGCATCCATGGTTTGAAAAATGTCTTGATTTACCTTGCTAGATATTTTGAATAAATGACTCGAGAGTAAAAAAGTTGATGAAATACACAATATCAAAAGGCAAATAAAGATAATATTAAGTATGCGGTGTGAGCTTTCCTTACTTTTTAAGTTAAATCGATTTAATAAATTTGATTTCAAAATTTTTTTTTTTGCGAATCTATTTACACTAATTTAAGCAATTGTTAACTGTAGATTAATTTTACAATATGGCTGGTTTTTGAATTTGTATTTCAATTTATTTGCAGGATGATGAAAAATTTAAGGTTTCTTTTTCTTACAAGTCTTATTGTTCAATGTAATTTGATTTTATATTCTCAAAATTTTGGAACCTGGAATGTACTTCAACTTAAACATAAGTTTCACAATGATTGGGTCATAAATGGAGAAACTCAATTGCGTTCATTAAGCTTTTACAGTCAATTTCACTATTATGAGTTCAATGGCTCAATTCTTAAGCAATTCACCAAGGAATGTGGCATATCTTTAGGTGCAGGTAATTTCAATACATTTAGTCCAGGGGGTAATTTTCATGCGCCACAGGTAGCGAAAGAAATTCGAATTACGACCTTAGTTTTATTGAATCAGCATGTTGGGAAATTGGAGATTGAGAATAGATATAAAGTTGAATTTCGTAAATTTCCAAGTGCTTTTAAATATCGTGTACGTTATCGCCTGGGGTTAGCCTATCCTATTCAAAGAGATGGTAAATTAAAAGTTGTTTTGGCGAATGAACTGTTTACTAGTATTTCAAAAGTTACAGCTGCAAACCAATCTATATTTGAAAAAAACAGAATTTCTTCCGGGTTGCAACTGAAACTGCGCCAAAATATTCAAATTACCATTGGTTATCTGGAGCAATATGATACTAGATATTATGATGAAACAGGCAAGCGGTTTTTTCAATTGACAACAACCATTATTCTTTAAATCGGAAATTGATTCTAGCTTTTTTGCAAAGAGATTTCAATAGTTTCCATAATTAATAAGCTTAATTGGATATTAATATCGACCAAATTTTTCTAACAAAAAACCCTGATTATCATTGATAATCAGGGTTTT
>CAINMV010000028.1 GCA_903850915.1 uncultured Bacteroidota bacterium | reverse complement strand
GTCTTCGAACAATTGCTTCAATTATGTCTTGGTATTGCCTTGTCCCATCCTTAACAACCTCTTACCACCCTCCTTCTCTAGGCGATTATCACAATCCCAAAGCAATATATCAGCAATTGGTTGATTGCTCTTCATACAATATCCAATAAAACTTAGACGCCTATCCCTCAGTACCTGTGAAACTGGACGAACAACATTCTTATATACTTCTGCATTACTTAAATGATGCTCAGCATAAGGATTGTATTTAATATTTTGAATATAACGCAGGAGTTTAGTATAGCATCCATCCAGTCTTAATGTCATTTGTTTGGTAAGCGTCCACGTCTCACTGCCATAGAGAAGAAATACTTTCGATTACACCATGAAAAATTCTGAGTCATTAAAACGATTTACGTACATTGTCGACAGCATAATTATAAATATTAAATGGAGAATAGTCATAAATTTACATTGTAAATTGTACGCACCTTCGTTTATTCAAAGACTAATCGCTCCAACAAATCCATCAGCGCTGAGAAGGAGAAGTAAAAACCAATTTGAGAATGCCAATGCATAAGCCAACAATCACTGGCTTTAAAATCTCGAGCAGCTAAGAATTATATAATAGCATAAAAAGTAAATTTGTGAAGCAAATAAATTGTTGGCTTAACAGATGAATTATCTAAATAATTTTCTTATTTTGTTTACATTGGCAAATGATTAAGCATTCAAAAGCGTAATGAATCAGCGTTTTGAATCATTTGATAACACGACATGTGCTAATGTAACATATGGTGTTATTAAGTTACCAAAAATAAGGGTATATTTGTTGTTGTAAAAGTTGAAATAGTATGCATGTGCAACAAATTTGATATTTTTGTTTGGCGAAGGGTTCGCTCGTTCGTTCTTACGTATGCGTTGCTGTACCAGGTACTATTTTTAAAACATTTTGTAATTTAATTTTCAAGTTGCCGTTTGATGTTTGATGTGTTAGTAACAGTCATATATTTAATATATTAAAAACTTTATCAACATTAGTGTCTCTCTACTGCCTTCTGCCTTCCATACTATCAACTTTAGAGCAGCAACCGGTAGGCTTAAGTTTTAGTCGTATAGAAAAATTATAGTCTTTCAAAGCTTGTATGAATTCTTTTAAAATTCTTCGTAATCGCGTAAAATTAGTATTTATACACGCTGTTTTCTTAAAACAGACGTGACGAGAAGCGTCTTGGATTAGATTCCAAAACTCTGACGGAAAGTCTTCGGATGAGCACACAGAGTGACGTGGAACGTTTTATCCCTGGTACTAATGTAGTGTATGACAATGAGATCTATACACGTCTTTTTTTTATAAAAGAGAGGTGTCACAGAAGCGCTACGGATTA
The DNA here is from genome assembly GCA_903850915.1 of uncultured Bacteroidota bacterium. Lineage (GTDB taxonomy): Bacteria > Bacteroidota > Bacteroidia > UKL13-3 > UKL13-3 > CAINMV01. The sequence goes on along the minus strand of CAINMV010000028.1, from coordinate 352 downwards.
ATATCCAAAACTTTGATTGAAAGCTAGTATAATTCTTTGGCTTGCTCCCATTGAATTACCTGAGTGAGTTATCAGAGTGACTTTGATTGAAAGCTAGTATAATTCTTTGGCTTGCTCCCATAGAATTACCTGAGCGAGTTATCAGAGTGGCGTGGAAAGAGTTACTCCCTGGATCTCCATGGGTTCTATACACGTCTTTTTTTAAAAGAGAGGTGTCACAGAAGCGCTACGGATTTAATTCCAAGTTCTGGCAGAAAAGTCGTGTAATCCATTATCTTGCCACCAAGGAATTACATGAGTGTGTAACCAGAATGGCGTGGAAAGAGCTACTCCCTGGAACCCATTTAACATG
>CAINMV010000027.1 GCA_903850915.1 uncultured Bacteroidota bacterium | reverse complement strand
TATCGTCCATCGATTTACATAATGTGGTCTGAGTGTGAGAGCAGAAAACTCAACAAACCCGATTGGGTGAAGCCATTTTTTTCTACATCAGTTTGTTACGATATACAATAGGAGATGTTAGAAAAGTTATTTGACGATTATTAATTTAATAATAGATGATTTCAAAAACTTTTATTTTATTATCGATAATGATGATATTTTCTGTATTAAAATTATCTTCCCAAACCGAAAATAAAGATGTTACTATCACTTCCAGTGGTAGTGGTAAAACTTTGGAAGATGCAAAACAGGTAGCCTTGCGCAGTGCCACGGAACAAGCCTTTGGTGCTTTTATTTCTTCAAAAACAGAAATGTTCAATGACCAGGTGGTGGCAGACCAAATGGCATCTGTTTCCAGTGGAAATATAAAATCCTTTTCAATACTGAATGAATCCCAATTACCTGATGGCAGTTGGGGTGTAACGCTAAAAGCTCTGGTATCTTTAGATAAGCTTACCAGTTTTGTGGAAGCAAAGGGGATTGCCATAGAAATTAAAGGTGGCATGTTTGCTCTAAATATAAAACAACAATCTTTAAATGAATTAGGAGAAGTCAAAGCAGTTAGTGAAATGGTTGGATTACTTCATGAGCCCATGCAGGTTTCTTTTGATTATATAATTAAAAGTAGTGACCCCAAATCGTTAGACGCAGATAATAAAAATTGGGAAATACCATTAGTTGTTACAGCAACTACTAATAAAAATATGGATTTTTGTGCAAACTATTGTATTAAAACATTAGCAGCATTAAGCCTTTCGTCAGAAGAAGTAACAAGTTATCAAAGCTTAAACAAAGCCGTTTTCCCTGTTGTCATTAATTACAATGGAGTTGCTAAAACTTTTTATTTAAGAAAACAAAGCAGTATAAATGCATTAAACACGCTTACAAGTCAGTGGGCTTATTATACTCGTTTATTTACAGTGAAATCAGGAATGGATGAATTAGATGGCAAGGGCGAAGATCGAATACATGATTTTAGCAGTAAACGAAACGTCAAAACCATTAACTTTTTAACTACAGGCCAACAAGCTGCTACATTTTCTTGGCAAGATAAACGAACGCTTTCACAAATTGAAAAAATGACAGGATATAAGGTAAATCCAAGAGGCGTTGTTTCACAATTTAAGCATGGTGGTTTTGTTGTTTTTGAAGAAAATGGGCATGGCTTAGTTGCTGCAATAGCAGATTTAGGATTTATGGACTGGAACTCTGCCAAAACGGCCTGTGATGAATTGGTGTTAAACGGTTATAGTGATTGGCATTTACCTACAGAGGAAGAATTAAATGCACTTTATATTAATTTAAAAAAGCACGGAGTTGGCGGTTTTGCGAATAGCAAGTATTGGAGTTCAACCGAGTACAATAATAGCAGCGCGAGTGGGCAGAACTTCAGTGGTGGCGGACATTACGGCTACAACTATAAATACTTTGTTCGGGCTGTTAGGGCTTTTTAACTATTTATCAATTTAACTATTTTAAATAACCGCGTAGCGGTCGAATTTTCTTAAAAATGGCGCTATATTGGAAATTCCGACAAGATTAACCACCCATTTTCTAAAACCACTGACCACCTGAAGCAAAATTTGATTAATATTATAAATAGCGGGTTGTAGGTTGTAAAACAATCTTTTTTCTTGGTGGTCAATCACGAATGAAAATAGGTGGTCAATGCCACCGAATTTTCCACCCATAGCACTCAAGGACTTCTATTGTAAATAAATACAACAATAGTGTCTAATAGCTTCAGCCCGGCCTGACCCAGGCCAGACCGATTGAAAATGGTGAATTTCCTTTTTGCTATAGATAAGTTTTATGTATAAATATTTCCTTTCCCCTTTAAGCCTAGTCAAAATCTTAATAAAGAAACTCAAGGACTTCTATTGTAAATAAATACAACAATAGTGTCTAATGGCTTCAGCCTGGGCTGACCCAGGCCAGACCGATTGCAAATGGTGAATGGCCTTTTTGCTATAGATAAGTATTATGTGCAAATAGTTTCCTTTCCCTTTAAGCCTAGTCAAAATCTCAATAAAAAAACTCAAGGACTTCTATTGTAAATAAATACAAAAGAAGTATTTATGGATTCAGCTCTTAGGTTTAGTCATGTTTTTTTATCAGTAACTTTTAGATGTATTAACTCAACACCAATAGACTTCCTAGGGGTATAAAAGATAATTTTTAGACTCATACTTGGAAAATTTGGTGGCATTGACCACCTATTTTCATTCGTGATCGACCACTTGTTAAAATATTGTTTTACGCCCTGCAACCCATTATTTTTAATGTTCAGCAAATTCTGATTCAGGTGGTCAATTGTTTCCGAAAATGGGTGGTCAGTCCTGTTGGATTTTCAATACTATAAACAAAATAAGAGATTGGAATTTTGGCATAGTGCTAATTTATGTTAGGCCCTATTTCCCGGCAGGCATTTTTTAATTAAAAAGCGTGGGACTTATAGTCTACCGTAACAGAGGTAAGGCAAATAGCCACAAACGAATAAACTACAGCTCCACGCAAAGTGACGCATTGATTATTACTGTTTGTTTTTGAAAATTTGCCGTTTCCTTTTACAAGAATACTAACGCTTTTATATCGTTAATTAGAGGATAAACATAATAGGAATAGAACAAAAACTATCGTAAGGTTTACAATTTTTTAGGTGAATTCTCGAAAATGCAGGTGATTCAATGAGAACTTAACATGACAATTTTATTTTTCTCGAAATTTCACGAGATTTCTCAATTGATCTCAGGTAAATACTTCTCCAATTATTTTTCTTTCTTCTAGCCTTCTGGTTCCATGCGTTTTCTCGAGAAATCACGAGAATCCAAATTTTACATGATATGGTTATAAGGATTCCGCTGCATCCGGCGACCGCTAATGTATTTTAGGTATCAATCTAAAGTATGGGAAATTTCAATGTAACAATTAATTCATTCGCTCCCTATATTCTAGTTCAAACTGTTGACTTGACTTAGTCTTTGCTCTGCACCTTAAATGCCCATGAAACTTCGCCGTATTAAAGCTAAGGTTTAAATCTGAAGCATCTCAGGACATCTCATATGTCTAAAAGCTTTATTTATGTAATGGTAGTAAGGTAACGCTTTTATGAAGAGGTAATGTAGTCAAGTAAGCAATCTATCGGAGCCATGTAGGATTACCTTACTGGGAATGAAATTAATGTTTGGAGAATCAAAGGAACTGTTTGCATTTTTTGCCCTATAATGATGAGACGGAATTATTTATTGACATCGATTACCCGGAGGGGGCAAAGCTAAAGGATTGCGTACATTTGATTTGGGATTTTAAATAACGCGTAGTTGGCGTAATAGAATTTTGTCATGGATTGGCACACATTCCTGCATGAATTCTATTTACAGATAGCAGGATTTTCTTAGAGCAAAACTATACTATAGATTGTTAGGTAGCATACTTATTATCAACAGTGATAAGAAATTCCTTTTCCAGATATTCTCGAAAAGTATACCCTACAAAATAATGGATAAAATTTCGTTCATCTTGATCATAGTCACTTTCAACGGCTCTAGTTAAATTTATTCCATAAGATAATATTTCATCAAGACTTACAAGTTCGCCTTTTTCCCGAAGCAGAATTTCAATTCTATCATGCATCAATTTATGATAATAACCTATTGCCTTATAAGGGCCCATTTTCTTTTTTCGTTTGGCAGCATTGAAATCGTCTTTACAGCTTTTTATACTTCCATCAGGTAAAACTTCTCTTTCACAGAATTTTATTAATCCATGCGCCTGATCCGGAATTGCTTTCTTGCATTTGAGGCATTTCCTTTCAATGTAGTAGGTGTAATAATGATTCATTTGATGTTTTATGTACTGCTGATGAGTTTCGGATTCGATGTATTTGCTCATGGTGGTGTTTTTGAATTGAATTTTGATGATTGGTTATTTTACTTTTCAAGCTATTATTTATTCAGCTATTATTTGTGAAATTCCGATGTCGATAAATGCTCGAAATGGAAAGAGAAAATCAATTATAGGATGGTATGAAATTGGTAAAAATAGCAGCACTAAAGTCGCTCCTAAATCTATCTTTAGATGCTCACTTTTAATGTTTTTATCCATGATGGCTAGATTAAAAATTGCGTTTAATTCTAGCGGGTATTCTTCTTTCTCTTTTTTCTCAGAGATACTAAATATTCATTACTGTCAATTTCAAATTTGCTCTTTGGTTTGGGTGCTCCCTTCGTTTTTCGATTTGTTTTCCAATCCTCCAATTCCTTTCGGGAGAACCAAAGGAAATTTGACCCCTCCGGCTTAGTATGCGGGATAGCGTCCTCGAAGACTAAACTGTAAATTGTACTAACGGTATACCCGGTGATATTGGCAGCGGTTTTGATTCGGCAGAGATCTGATTCCTCAGTTTCCGGCTTTTGATTTTGACCTATCTTTAGTAGAATTTGATCCGTAGCTTCGGAAAGTAGCCGGCGGTTCAATTCCTCGAATTGTTCAACTGTGAGGTGGAATAGCGGTGTGATACTTGAGTCCTTCATCTTGGTAAAACTTAATTTTGACCGCAATAAAGCAAGTGGATTCGATTCTCCAAAAAGTGGTTTTGGTGGATTGAAAGTGTTTTTGGTGGATGAATTGGTGGATTCGGTGGATGGCCTTATTTTGTTGAGTTTCTTAAAGAATAGGGCCTATCGGTTTTAGTGGTAAAATAGGCATATAAATTACCTTTTGTGATATCATTTTTGTCAAAAGTTGCGTCAGTAAAAAGGCTAATTTTTGTTTTAGCAAATTCTAAATAATCCACGGATAGCTTTTCGTTCACTTTTATTTCTCTATAAAGCAGATTTAAATTCCATCCTAAACGTTTTTTGTTTACTCTTCCTATCCTAATTGTTTTTTCTACTAGTGGAAATGAGCCGGTTTTAAAATAAATTTCCAAAGCCGCAGTCAAAATTGAAAAATCGCCTGGTGTCATTAAATTGGCAAATTCATCTAAATATTGGAGAATAGATGTTTGTATCTCATCTGTTAAAATTTCTTCTATTGCTGAAATTGATTCTTCATTAGTTGGGGGTGTTTTGAATGAATCGGTAGATTCTCGATTTTCAGGTTCCGTAGGTAATGCTTGGCCTTCTGGTAATTCATTCAATAAGATTTTTGGTGGGGTTTCAATGTCCGATTTTGGTAAATCCATGCTGAAAATACTATCACCAAATTTATGATCATTTTCAAGCCAATCCATTGCAATAGCTTTTACATTTTTTGGAAGTAAGTTTGGATATTGAAGAAAGCTTATTTTTAGAATATTTTTGAAGGATTTGAAATCGTTTTGGAAATACTTCTCAAGTTGAAATTGGAGAAAGTCCTCAATATTCCTTAATTCAGAATCATACTGCCTTAATTTCATCATGAACCAAAAATCGTAGTCGAGATCATTTCTTTTAACTTCAACAGGATAGTTGTATTGGAATAAATCTCCGGAAGGCACAATAAAATATTCTACTTCAAATTGCGCATCGAGGCTAATTAAACTCTTTTGGTATCGGTCGAGTTTTTTGGCATAAATATTATCTCCTTCATCGTAATTTTTTATGCCATAATAACTTTTTCCTCTTGAAGAAATTACTTCTTGAAATTTTGACAAGAGTTTCTTTGCCAGAATATCATCCTTGAATTCAGAAAAGAAATTGCCTCTTTCATGATACCAAATGTCGGCAGTATTAATTTCATAAAAGTCATTGTTTGTATACATAATAGGAATGATTAGTATTTTTTAGAGTATGCTGTTATTTGCATTGTCCACAACGTCGTTTTGAAACTCCTCTAAATATATTTGAGTTGTTTTTTCGCTATCGTGAGCTAAACCTGCGCTGATGACCATGGTAGATTGTCCGTTATGGCGGGCAATAGTGGCCCAAGAATGTCGGGCAGAATAAAATGTAATTGTCTCTGGATTTTTAACTTTTTGTTCCGCTGCAATAAGTTTTATTTCTGTATTAACATATTTCATTATTTTTTTTATTCTTTCTGCCTTACTTGCTGAAGACTTATGGGTCTCGTCATTCAAAATAGGGAAAATATAATCTGTGGATAATTGACCAGCTTTTGAATACATATTCAATATGTTCTGGATATTTTCATTGACTCCAAAATGGATCAGGTTGCCGTTTTTAGATCTTACATAATTTATTCGCCCATTCTCAATATTTGACCACTTTAATTTTGCGATATCTACAAAATTCATTCCGATACAATAGAAACTAAAAAGGAAGTAGTTTTTCGCATGCCATTCAACTAATTTTGGGTTAGGTTTATAATTCACAATTTTCAACATATCCTCCTTTGTTATCGCACGTTTTTTTGTTTTGGTATTAAGTTTTGATATTTTATAAAGTTTAAAAGGATATTCATCTTCCTTAGCATATTGTTCTTTTATCGCATTGTTGAACAATGCCCTTAAAGTTCGCATATATAAGGAAATCGAATTTTCGGAAACTTCCTCCTTTAAAAAGTATTCTTCATACTTTTGAAGAAAGCTAAAGGTAATGTCAGAGAAACTTAAATCTTTATTGTTTCTGAATTTCTTCAAGGTGCGTAATAGATCTTTGTATACTTTATAATTACCTATCCTGTTTGCATTGAACATTCGGTTTTGTATTTCCTCGCAATAATTGAATACGGTCATTGGAACTATTGACGAAAAATATTTATTTTCAATACTTTCTAAGGAAAACGATTTTTTTCTATTCTCAAATTCAAAAATAATATCATCAACCTCAGCCTTTTTTTTATGTATAAAGTGATTTATTTTTTTCCAGTTTGTTTTCGATTTTAAAACTTCTCTAGCAGTAGCATCCCATTGCTCTTTTTGGGCAGAATATCCAGTTGTAAGATATTTTAATTTCCGGTCTTTGGTAAGTCGTATTAAAATTGGATGTTCTCCATTTTTTAATGTTTTAGATTCAAAAAGAACTAATTTCGTGGTTGCCATGGTTTAAACAAAAATACAAAAAAATCAGAAATGGGGTCGGTAAAAAGCAATTTCAATACTTTTGATTAAGTTTACAAAATTATTGATAGTAAAGGGAAAATTAAATATTTTCATTGAAATGCGCGGTAATTTGATAATAATTTTACAACAATCCTGGTTTAAACATGGTTTAAACATTTTGCCAAAAAAGGCATAAAAACAACCAAAATATCATAAAACAGCAGTGTAACTAAATAGGTCTTAAAGCTAATATAGCAAAGGAAAGTAGCAATAAATATAAAAAAATCAAAAATCAAAAAAACTTCCTTACAAGCAGAGGGTCACTGGTTCGAACCCAGTAGCTCCCACCAATCCCACAAAGGGTTTCAGGAAACTGGAACCCTTTTTTTGTTGAAGGTGATTTTTTCAATTTGCATACAATATCAATATTCAAAAGACGGATCAAGAACAAAAGGAATAACCTGGAAATTCCGACACGATTGACCACCCATTTTCGGAAACCACTTACCACCTGAATCAGAATTTGATTAACATTATAAATAAAGGGTTGTAGGTTGTAAAACAATCTTTTTTCTTGGTGGTCAATTACGGATGAAAATGGGTGGGCAATGCCACTGAATTTCCCACATTCGATTGTCAGCAAAAAAAGTATAGTTAAGTTATTTACTCCAAGAATAATAGTTAAGCTCTCGCTTGCAACTGCCATCGTTATAAAAATTCATAATCGCATAGGCAGGATCGCAATCATTATAACTGCCATTCCACCAAGATCCTGATACTGCTCCATTGCAGTAATAGTCGATACCTTGATAGTTTACATGATCAATGAGGTGAATGTGGCCACTCAAACAAACTTTAATATTTTTATATTTATAAAATAACTTGGTTAGCGCCGTGGCATCCGCATGAAGGCAATTGTCGGGCACGCTCCAAAGTTTGTTGGAGTGATTGTTGCCATCAAAAATAGTGCAAATGGCTAGAATTGGTATATGTGAAACTATACAAATAAAAGTATCCGAGGGTGTGATTCTTAATTCTGTCTCCAACCAATTAAATTGTTCCTCATCCAATTTTCCATAATACCCTGGAACGCTACTGCGACCATGAATGCTATCTAATACAATAAATTTCCAACCCTTTTTATTAAAACTATAATATGGCTTTGCCATTTTATATTCATCCAATGCCCATTTTTTTGACTCTAAATGATTGTTATCAGGAATTGCAAACGAATATAAATCATGATTTCCAATACAATGATAGCACTCTAGGCTATTTTGATTTTCAAAGATATTATTAAAGGTATTCCACTGTTGTTTTATAATGCTTTTTGAAATTGAGCATTTATTTAAAATCGCATCTCCTCCATTAATGATAAAGTCTATTTTCTGGTTGTTGTTATTAACCTCTTCTAACACCTTCGCCATTCCGTATTCAGGAACTTTTCCAGGAAATACATGAATATCTGTTAGATGGGCTATTCGTAAAGGTTTATGGGAGTCCCCTGCTGGAATTAAAGTTACATTATTGTGGTCTAACGCTGAAAATGCATTTAGTTTTTTGGAGAGAAGTGTGCTCACTCCTAAAAAACCTAACGTTTTAAAGAATGATTTGCGGTCCTGTAATGATGAATTACTGTTCAAATTATTATAAATTTTACAGTTCTTAGTTTACTTGACAAAGAGACTAGTTTGGTATTACCCTAGTTTTACTCGATAATTAACATATCAATACCAAGTTAATTTAGATAAACACTCCTTTTGAAAATCCACAAAAAATCCATCAATTATATTTGTTTATTTTTCAAATTTCAGAAAATCAAATACTTGAATCAAAATTTAAAGAACTTAATAATCAAAAGGTTTTTAATTTTTAATAAACCTTCGTTTATATGGAAGGAAACCAAGTTTCTTAGTAGTATAAAGTGAAACAAGAAATTGAAATAGATTAAAGTCTCTTCAAATTGTGGCCTGCAACTTTTGCAATTGTTCGTTGCCTCAATTTCTTTTTGATGAAATTGAAAAGTCAAGTTTAAAGGAAATACACACAGTATTTCTTTCAGCACCTAACTTTTACATTTGGCATACTGAATGACAATAACCAATTCAACATATTTCACGATTATTAGTTCTCTTCTATGGCATTGTTAACACGAAGAAATGCACTGTGAACTGGTGCTGGGCAAGGAATATCATCGCCTTTTACATACCACCAGAGTACCTCGTTAAATGGTGCATCTTCCACTCGGTCTTCCATACCGAAGTCGAATGACTCACTTAGTTTCTGCCATTTATTGAGTGCTAAATTTGTTTCATTCAAATTTATTTTTGTCGGAATAGCCTTAAAAGGTGTGTAGTTAATTGAATCTGTAAAACATCTCCAAAGTGAAGTCGCCGCCGCATCATACTGACTCATTGGTGGGAGTCCAAGTATTAGTTCAATGGTTTTCAATATTGATGTTGTTGAATACATGTTGTTGTCTTTAAAATTACGTTTCACACATCCTCCAGCAATATATAATGGGCTACGGTGAGCGTCTACGTGGTCTGGTCCGTTCTGGGCATCATCTTCTAAAACAAAGACAACCGATTCATTCCAAATTTTGCTTTGGCTTAGATGCTCAATGAAAAGGCCTGTGGCCAGGTCATTATCTGCAACATGCGCATTAGGTGAAGGCTTGCCAAACTGAAGTCCTTGGGTATGGTCATTAATTAAACGTAATGTATTTAATTGAGGAACTTGATTTATTAGTAACAACGAATCGAATTCACGTCTCCATTGAGCAACTCTAGTAGTATCTCTTACAGACTCATCCCAACTTGTATAGTAAGGGCAAAAATGATCTTTTAATATTGGAAGATTTGGCTTGTAATTATCAGCAAATTCGCCGTAAGTTCTATAAGTTACATTTGATATTTTACACATATCCCAAAGGAAATTTTTATTATTTGCAATTTCTTTGCCTCCCTCTGCATCATAAGATCCACCTCGACCACCATAACTAGTTGGCCATGTTTTTTCCAAATAATCTGTGGCATAGGCTCCCAAACTCCAGTTATGACCATCAGCACTTACTTCTCCATTAACATAAAAATTATCAAAAAGCACAAACTCTTTTGCTAAAGCATGTTGATTTGGAGTTACATTTTGGCCGAACAACAATAATGATGTATCGCCATTACATCCGGGCATATCCGACAGCACCTGATCAAAAGTTCTATTCTCTTTTATTATATAAAAAACGTACTTAATTTTTGAAAGAATTGGATTCTTAGTAGAGTCGTTGTTGGCTTGAATTGTATTTTTTAAATAAGGCGTGTTTCGATACACTTGTTGTGAGTAGGTAGCTAATTCTTTTTCATTAGGTTCAGCAATCATACTTAATGTACCCTTAAATAAGCCTCCAATATATTGCACTTCTTTTGGTTTTTTAGAGTCACCCTTCTGGTAAGTGACTTTTTGTTTACGTTGATATGGATTAGGGCCATTTGGATTAGCCATTGATCTCATTCCTTTACCATTTGCAACATATAGCACATTATTTAAAACCCGAACACATGTTGGATACCATCCAGTGGGAATAAAACCTTTACTAATACTTTTGCCAATTTCTGACACATCAAAAACGGCCAAGCAGTTATTGTCGGCATTCGCAATATAAAGTGTAGTGTTCTCTTCGTTTAATGCAACACTATTTGTAGTAGAGCCACTTGGAGCATTGGGAAATAATGCTGCGTTTAGAGTTTCTATTACCTCCCTAGTTTTTAAGTCAATTACAGATACAGAATTGTCGTTAGAATTTGCAACAAATAACAACTTCCCAGAATTATTAATTGCCATATCATTAGGGTTATCGCCAACCTTAATAAAGTTTATTATTTCTTGTTTTTTTGTATCAAATTCAATTACGCCATCACACCCCCAACAGCTTATGTACAAGAAATCACTCGAAGCAGACAAGATACATGTATAGGCTTCACCTTTTAATGGTACTTTTTTTTCTACCTTTTTGGTTTCAGTGTTTAGTATATATAAACTATTATCGCCTTTAGTAACCACATATAGTTTCTTGTTTTCATCGTCAATTGCAATTCCTGAAATTGAAACAGACTCTTTTTCTTTTGTTAAGCGGATTGTATCACTTATCATGAGCTTGCCGTTGATAATCATAAATTTATATACCCAATTATCATTCCCTCCGGAGGCATAAACAAATCTGGAATCCTTGCTGAATGATAATCCAAGCCATGATTTGCCAACTTCTTTTATATCTAGTATTTGATTATCTTTTAAATCAATTAGTTGTAATGATTGTGTGCTTTGCCCGTTATTGGTTATTACCATATATTTTTTATTGGGCGCAATACACATATTTAAAGGTAGGTCACCCAAGGGCAAACTTTTTCCTGCCGGAGAGAGACTCCAGCCATTAGGAAGTAATTCTGAGGTAAGATTCTTTTCCTGCGCATAAATGTTTAAAAGAAGTAATAATAATACTAAAAGGCAACATAACTTTCTCATTTTGTAGTATGGTTTTTTGGGTTGAAATTTATCTTTATAGAAGTTGATTTGCTAGGTTTGCCAAACCTGAACGTTCTCCTTTTTCCAGTGTGATATGAGCATATAATGGATTATCTTGAACCCTGTCAATCAAGTAAGATAATCCATTTGACTGTGAATCTAAATATGGAGTATCAATTTGATAAATATCTCCAGTGAATACTATTTTAGTTCCTTCACCTGCGCGAGTAATGATAGTTTTTATCTCATGCGGTGTCAGATTTTGTGCTTCATCTATAATAAATAGAATATTTGAAAGACTTCGTCCTCTTATATAGGCCAATGGGACAATTACCAACTTTTCAAAAGCAATCATATCATTTATCTTCTTATATTCCTTGTCAGACTCTTTCCATTGGTTCTGGATCATTTTCAGATTATCCCACAAAGGTTCCATGTATGGGTTAATTTTAGATTTAATATCACCTGGAAGAAACCCAATATCTTTGTTACTTAGCGGAACAATTGGCCTAGCTAAATAAATTTGGCTATATAGTGACTTTTGCTGTAAGGCAGCAGCCAGTGCCAATAACGTTTTCCCTGTTCCAGCAACACCTTGAATTGAAACCAAGGGTATGGATGGATTTAATATTGCATTAATTGCAAAAGACTGTTCGGCATTTCTTGCCTTTATTCCATAAGCGGTTGTTTTTCCAATCTTTTCGATTTTTTCACTAAGTGGGTTAAAATAACACAAAGCTGAAGAATAATCGTTTTTAAGTATGAAGTAGTGATTTGCTCTTGGCTTTGATTTAAAAAGTGATTTATATGAAACAACTCCTTTCTTTAATAATTCATCCAACACACTCGCTTTGACATCATCAAAATTTGTAATACCGGTATAAAGACTTTCTACATTTTTTATTTTCCCAGTTTCATAATCTTCTGCAGGCATGCTCATCGACTTGCTCTTCAATCTAAGATTTACATCTTTTGTTACAAGAATTACATTTCGTTCGGTATGTTGTTCCTTCATTGCCAATGCGGCATTTAAGATTCTATGGTCCGACTTACGTTCACCAAAAATGAGCTGAGCATCCATACTAGCCTCCTCTTTCATTATCACTTTAAACTTACCTTTGTTTTTTCCAGGAATAGGCAACCAATCATTTAGATGGTATTCACCGGAGAGTATATCCAAGTGGCGAATAAATTCTCTTGCTTCAAAATTTAATAAATTGTTCCCTTTTTTAAAGTTATCTAATTCTTCTAACACCGTAATCGGAATTGCAACATCATGTTCGCCAAAATTATTTATAGCATTATGGTCATATAAAATTACGGATGTGTCGAGAACAAAGATTTTAGTTGCCTTAGTAGCAATTTCTGACTTTACAGATTGGATTCGTGGCCTCTTAATAGTAGTACTTTTTTTATTCACTTTTCGTTCTTGAATAATTTGGATTCTAATGCAATTATTTTAATCATTCAATATTAAGGTAAGTGTTGAAGAATAATATTAATATTATAATAACTATTCAGTTCGATTTTTATCTCGGTATATCTAGGACATTAATTTGCCTTATTCCTGTTATATTATCTTTAGTTAAAATTATAATTACGTAATTGTTAGTGTAAAGATAATTTCTATCAAACACTATAAATTTCATCAAACGGAGGCCAAAAATAAATTGTTTAGTAATATAAAAATTGTTGATTTGAATTAATGTATTTATACTGAATTCAAAATCACAAACATCAATTATTATTTTGACTTTATATTAAAAAAACAAAAACTTCAAAAATGATAGAAGAGAATGCAATTACAATAGCGGATGAAATAATTTTGTTAATTAACTCTAATGGAGGTTCTGAGTATATAGGCGAACCCGTGACAAAATTTGAGCACATAATTCAGAGCGCCATGATTGCAGAAGAAATGGGGCTATCGAATGAAATTGTTATTGCCGCTATGCTTCATGATATTGGACATATAATTGAGGAGGCCTCAGACTCAAATTCTATGGATTGCTTTGGTATAAGAGACCACGAAACAATTGGGGCAGCATATTTAAAATCAAAAGGATTTTCAGAATGCATTTGCCAATGTGTTCAAAATCATGTTTCGGCGAAAAGATATCTTTGTTATTTAGAAAAGAGCTATTATAACCAACTTTCTGAAGCGAGTAAAAAAACTCTTGAATTTCAAGGCGGTATAATGTCTGAATCAGAAGCGATTCAGTTTCAACTTAACCCTTTTTTCAAAGAAATAATTATTGTTCGTAGAATCGATGAATTAGCAAAAAAGGAGAACCTTACCTACCCACCTTTAAAAAAGTATCGCAATAAAATTATCTATCACCTTATAAACAAAGAATCTTTTGAGTAAGCTTAAAATTAAAATGGTAGTTTTTGATATGGCTGGTACTACCGTGGATGAAGAAAACCTAGTATATCACACCATTCACCAATGCCTTAAGGATGAAAATATTTTCTGTTCCTTTGAAACAGTGCTTGTATTTTGTGCAGGTAAAGAGAAGAAAGATGCAATTTGTTCCATTTTAAAGGAATTAGTAGTGGATTATAATGAAATGATGATTGAAAGAATTCATTCTTCATTTCAAGAAAAATTGAAATCGAATTATCAAATAGCAGATATACATCCAATGCCATTTGCTGAAGAGGTTTTTAGTACTCTACGTAATCAAGATATCAAGGTAATACTTAACACTGGTTATTCGCTTGAAGTGGCTAACTACTTGCTTAATCGGCTTGGTTGGACTGTTGGAGAAACGATTGATGGGCTAATTACAGCTTCGGATGTTGTTAATTCAAGACCTGATCCGTCTATGATAATACTAGCTATGGCTCAACATCATATTTTAGATCCGACCCAAGTAATAAAAATTGGGGATTCTATTATTGATATTGAAGAAGGGATAAATGCCAAATGTGGCAAGTCGATAGGAATAACTACAGGCGCGCACACTTATGAGCAACTAAGAAGTGCCAATCCTGATTTTATAGTTAGTAATTTAGAAGAAATAATAAAGCTTCTTTAATGTTTATTAGCAAGCCAATCAGGGAAAGCCGTTTTTTAGCGAAATGGCTTAATTCATCAGCATTTGTTTTTGTTCTATTGTTGTCCATTTCCTCATTTATGATTTACTGCTGCATGTATGGTTTTCGCAAACCTTACACAGTAGGTTTATATCAGAATGTTTTTTTTCTTGGTGTTTCTTATAAGGTTTGCTTGGTAATAGCTCAGGTTGTTGGTTACATGATTAGCAAGTTTTACGGAATAAAATTCATTTCGGAACTCGAGCCCCAAAAGCGTGCCTCATATATAATAATCGCAGTGCTCTTAGCTTGGTTTTCTTTGTTATTATTTGCAATAATCCCAGCACCATACAATATCTTTTGTATGCTTTTAAATGGATTACCGTTAGGTGTGATTTTTGGATTGGTATTTGGTTTTTTAGAAGGACGCAGAACTACGGAAATACTAGGTGCCTTTCTTGTATCAAGCTTCATCTTCGGTTCTGGATTCGCCAAATCGGTAGGCAAATGGTTGCTTTTAGAGAAAAATGTATCCGATTGGTGGATGCCCTTTATAGCCGGTTCATTATTTATTTTGCCGCTACTAATTTTCGTACGTATTTTAAGCCATTCCTATGCACCAGATCAAACAGATATTGATCAACGTGCTATTCGAAATCCGATGACAATAGCAGATAGAAAAAACTTTTTTCGTGAGTTTAAATGGGCAATAATACCCGTGGTAATTACATATTCTTTTTTCACAGTGGTCCGCGACTTTAGTGAAGACTTTGCCAATGAATTATTTATTGAATTGGGCTATCAATCTCAAGTTGGCATTTTTGCTCAAATTAGCACCTTTATTTCACTTATAATTTTAATTGTTTTGGGCTCATTTTTTCTTATCAAGAGCAACGTAATAGCATTTTATACAGCCCATTCATTAATTATCGTTGGTGTGATTTTATCCATTTTAACCACTCTGCTTTTTAATTCCCATTACATTTCACCAATTGTTTGGATTGTAACAGCAACATGTGGTTTATATATGGCCTATTTGCCATTTAACTGTATTTATTTTGAACGTTTTATTTCTGTATATAAATTAAAGGGCAATGTTGGATATTTAATGTACATAGCAGATGCCTTCGGTTATTTGGGTACCATTTTAGTACTAATCATAAAAGAATTTGTATCATTTAAAGTAAAGTGGGTGTCTTTTTTTTCTTATTTGTACTATTTTGAAGGCGTATTAGGGATAATACTGATTAGTGTTACAATATATTTTCATTATAAAAAGTTAAATAGCAAAACATATCAGTATGACTAAAAATGCTATAGTGGTAGGAGCTGGTATTGCAGGCCTTGCCATTGCAAGAGCACTTTCACTGAAAGGATATCAGGTGGATGTTTTTGAGAGGTCAGAAAGAGCTGTAGGTGCATCCATACGAAATTTCGGAATGATATGGCCTATTGGTCAAGCCGCAGGTATTCAATACGAGCTCGCAATGCGCAGTAAGGGAATTTGGCAAGAAATAGCTAAAAAGGTTGGCTTCGGTTATAACCAAACAGGGAGCCTTCATGTTGCATACAATAATGAAGAATGGGAAGTAATACAAGAACTTTATGAGTCCTTCATTAGTGAAGGCAGAATTGTAGAATTACTTAGCAAGGAATTGGTGATTAATAAATTTCCAGAAATAAAATCTAAGAATTTATTTGGTGCATTGTATAGCGGTACAGAGGCCATTATTAATCCTAGATTGGCTATCCCTTTGATGGCTAGTTATCTCAACGAATCTTTAAATATTCAGTTTAAATTTGGAAAGTCGATATTGCATGTAGAGAATAACTTGGTTTTCACTACTGATAAGATTCACCAGGCTGATTTAATAGTTATTTGCAATGGTGCCGATTTTGAAACGTTATACCCATCCATATTCCAATTGCAACCCATCACCAAGTGTAAATTACAGATGATGCGTTTCAAAAGCAGAGATGCCAATTATGATATTGGCACATCACTTTGTGGGGGACTTTCTTTAATACATTATGATAGCTTCAAGGTTGCACCTTCGCTTCAAAAATTAACAGAAAAATACCAACAGGAAATGCCAGAATACTTGTCGCATGGTATCCATGTAATGGTATCTCAAAATGAACTTGGTGAGTTAACTGTTGGTGATTCTCATCTATATGGATTAACGCATGACCCATTTGATCAAGCAGAAATAAATATGCTTATTCTAAAATATTTGCAAAATTTTTGCAGTACAAAGAGCTGGGACCTTCTGCAATCTTGGAATGGCATTTACGGAAAGCTAACCAATGGAGCTTCACATATGTTCATGGAAGTGGAAAAAAATGTTTTCGTTTTTAATGGGCTTGGAAGTAGTGGTATGACCTTAAGTTTTGCTACAGCTGAAAATGTGATTGATACGATATAGTATTTTGAGTCGAAGATAAAATATAAATCTAATACCGTTCTATAAATAAACTGAAAGTGTTTTATAATTCTTTCGTAAAGAATACCTTATACAAAACCAAAATAATTATTATATGCTAATATCTTGTTTTCGGAAAACCAATAGAATCAATAGTAATAAAACAGACAAAAAGTTCTTTTTGCCCCTGTTTCTTTTGTTTAGTAGCGTTTTCTGTACATCTATGACCTATGCCCAAAACAATTGTTCCGTTAAAGGTATGGTAAAAAGTCATGAGCTTCCGGTTGAATTCGCAACGATCTCACTTTTCAAAATGAATGATAGCTTAAAAGTTGTCCATACCACATTATCCGATAATTACGGCAAATTTATGCTTCTCAATCTGTCTTCGGAAAATTACATTATGCGTATACAAATGTTAGGTTACGAAACACATAGAATCGAAATCTCCTTAACAAATGAAACACCTTTTATTGATTTTAAAACTATATTCCTGAAAATTCGTAACAATCAACTAAATGAAATTAATATTAGTGCAATTAAAAATACTATGGTAAAAACACCTGAAGGATTTACTGTAATTGCAAATGAATATACTGCCCAATCGGGTGGAACAGTGGGTGACCTTTTAAGAAATATGCCATCAATCGTGGTTGATGATCGAGGTGAAATCACCATAAGGGGCAAGTCGCCATTGATTTTGATTAATGGACGAAACTCGGGATTAAATGAAACAGATCGTATATCCGCCAGTAGTATTGAAAGCATTGAAATAATACACAACCCAAATGCCAAATATGATGCTGATGCTGATGGCGGAATTATTAATATTAAGCTCAAAAAAAACATCCAATATGGATTAAATTGTGATCTAGCAATGGGCGGTGGAGTTGGTAATAAGGGCAGACTGAATGGAGCAACGATGATCAATTATAAAAACAATAAGTACAATATTGGATTAACTTATGATGATCGCTATTCACAACGTGAAAGAACCAGACAAGTAACTCGAATTGACTACAACCTACCTGAAGTTCATAATTTAAACCAACAACGTTTTGATTATGTTTTAGAAAACAATCAAAACTTAAAACTTTATCTGGACTTTGCTTTAGGAAAAAACAACTTTGTGAGCATAGAAGCACTGGCTAACAAGGAAAATGAAGAGAATAATGAAAATCTTTATTCAACCTTGTTCAAACCATCAAGAAATTTCAAGAATAAAAACTCAAGAAATTCAAAACAAATAATTTTAGGGGAAACCGGTGAATTTGCACTCAACTATCAACATAAGTTCGCCGAATCAAAGAAATCCCTGTCTATAAATTTTTCTTCTTCTTTTAATTCCGGTAAGGAAAACACAACAATTAACACGCAATCTTTGAACGAAGTGAATATACCAATAGCAAATCCACTCATTCAAAAGACTTCAAACTTTTATAACAACAATATCACTAACCTTCGATTCGACTTCGAACAACCAATATTTAAAAGTCGCCAACTGGGAATTGGTTATAAGGGTATTGCTCGCCAAACAGATGTGGACTATAAAATTTTGAATTTATCAAACTCCGAATTTGTAATAAATAAAAATGCTAGTGATTTTTTTAATTTTAAAGAACAAATTCATGCTGCTTATATGATGCTTGGTGGTGTTATTGGCAAGGAAGATACTGTGAAATGGAAATATGATATTGGCTTAAGATGTGAATATGTATTTAATCTTGGTAAAGGAATCACCAATAACTTTTCTTCAAAGCACGATTACCTTAATTTCTTCCCTTCGGTTAACATTTCTCATTTTTTTAAATCAGGAGATAATATAAAGTTAAGTTTTAGTCGTCGAATAAATCGCCCTACCTTAAGCGACCTTAATCCATTTATTGATATTACTGATTCACTTAACCAACGCGGGGGCAATCCTTTTCTAAAGCCAGAACTCATAAATTCAATTGAACTTGGAAATAACAAAGTTTGGAAAAAATATTCACTTTCCTCTACCTTATTTTATCGTTTATCTACAAATATTATTCGCCCTTTTATTGCATTGGATACCATGGGTATTGCGTTAATGAAACCGTCAAATTTTGGAAGTGCTGTCACTTTTGGATTAGAAGAAATAGCAACTGTCGCTCCTAAAACTTGGTGGAATATTAATTTCAATTTGTCAATTTTCGAACAAAATATCAGCGGAATTGACGAAAGTGAAGAAGATGAAGAAATTAGTAATAGTGCATTCTGTTTCAACACAAAAATATTTAATAGCTTTAAAATAGGGGAAAGCACCACATTGCATGTAATTGGGAATTACAATTCACCTGCTGGCACACCCCAAGGAAAACAAAACGCCATTTATTATGTTGATTTAGGCTTCAGGTACAAGTTCTATAAAAACAAAGCCGCCTTAGGATTGGTGGTTACAGATGTTTTTAATATTCAAAAGACCGGATTCACGGCAAATGAGAATAATTTTAGTTACACCCGAATTTCAAAAATTGATACTCGTGCAATCATGTTTACTTTTGCATATAATTTCCGTGCCAATTTAAAAGACGAGCTTTTAGATAATAAGTTTAAAAATGAGTAAAGAAATCGAAAAGATATTTTAGAATCGTAGAATTATCTTTGGTAATGGTTATTACGAATTTCATCTTCCTCATCCATTGGTGGTCCTTGAATAACTTTTTTCCAATCCACATTTCGAGGATAATTTTTCATTGCTTTGTTTACATCAAAAACCCTTGTATCATTCATTATTAAAGTATACGGGGTATAATCAGGAACTGCGGTAAAAAAATCTTGCAGTAAGGTTGCTGTGGCATCGTATTGATTCACATAAGGAACATCCAATACATTATAAATTGTTTTTAAAATTGAACCAAAGCTTGCATGTGTATGACTCACAAAACCCTTTTTCACATAGGGGCCAGCCATCATCAAAATACTTCGGTGAGCATCAATATGATCAACGCCTCCTTGTGGATCATCTTCTGTGATAATTACAAGCATACTGTCCCAATATTCAGTTCTTGAAAGAAAATGAAGAATTCTTCCGATTGCAAGATCATTATCAGCAACAAAAGAATGAGGATAATAGTATCCATCTTCAACTCTTGGAGAGGCGGTATGATCATTAGGAATTTGAATTGCAATTAATGAAGGCATGGTATCCTTTCCTGTAATCCATTTATTGGTAAATTCTTGTTCGAATTGGTTCATTCTAAACTGATCGGGGATATTGGTATTGAAACCAGCATAATTATGACTTGTTCTTGAATAGAGTGCTTTCTGCATCGGAACCATAACGAGGTGGCCAGCTCCTGTAGCAGTATCCATTGCTTCTTCTCTAACATGAGCCGTTTCGTTGGCTTCTCCGAAATTATAAAATGATATATTACTTCTTTCCAACGCTTCCCATAAACCTCCAATTTCGGCATAGTCTTCTGGGTCAATACTACCTGTTGATCCAGGAAATCTTCTTCCAGGAGCATTAGAAAATAAACGAGCTGACTTAGAAACGCTGGAATTCGTTTCTACCCATTCATTCGGGATTACACCCACCATCCAATGGTGCCCATGAATAGATGCATCACTTTCGCAATAGAAATTATCACTAAAGGCAAATTGTTCGGCAGCCTTTTTATGGTTAGGCGTAATTGATAAATTAGGGTATTTCTTTTGGAGTGAGTCAGGAATTGTATACTCACAATTGACACCAAAACGAGCTAGTGTGCTATCACCATGAGCATTTTTCATTTGACCAAAAACCTCATCATAGGTTCTATTCTCTTTTGTTATATATACAATATATTTAATTGGGCTTTTACGCACCCCTGGTGTTGGAGGCAACGGATTGCTTACATCATCCAGAATTGATTTCTTTTTAAAAGTATTATTCAAAGTTTGTGAAGTATAATGCTCAAGTTCCAGGCTAGTTGGCATTGGTACTCTTTGAAAACTTGCTAACTGAATATCTCCAATATAGGTGCCTTGAGGAGGTTTTACAAATCCATTTCCTCCATTGGGGCCGGCTCCTAAACCACGGCATGAAATAATATAAATTTCCTTTTCATTTTTTGACAACTTCACTTTTGATGTCCCCCAGCCCGCTGGAATCAGACCTTTGGTTTTCCCACTTTCGATATCGATGACAGCTACTGCATTAAATCCAAGTAGTGCCACATATAGCGTTTTTTCATCTTGACTCATTTCAATACCAAAAGGTAGTAAACCACGGTATTTATCAATAAGCGAATCTACCTTTATAGGTATTTGACGTACTATCTTATGATTTTTGTAATCAATAACTGAGATATTATCATTGGTAGCATTAGTTACATAAGCGAAATCCTTCCCAACGGCAATTGAGTTTGGACTTGCCCCACCAACTACTTCAGCGCTTTCAATCATTTCACCTATTTGATATCCCGTTTTAAATTTATCTACTACCTTATCATTTAAAAGATTAATAGTAAAAACACTCATTGCTTCTGAAGCTCGTGGATCACCCACACCCGGTATCTCTCTTCCTTCAACAGTAGTTCCTTCAATCGATTCTTTAGAATCATTGGCATAAGGGTGCCTTGAAATCATCATTGAGTCAGCGTTTTTTTCATTGGCACCTTTGATGACAGGATAAGCATACATTCCAACATTGGCAACGAAAGCCCATTTTTTATCTGGACTTAATGCCAAACCAAAGGGCAATCGCCCCACGGGAAT
Source organism: uncultured Bacteroidota bacterium (assembly GCA_903850915.1). Lineage (GTDB taxonomy): Bacteria > Bacteroidota > Bacteroidia > UKL13-3 > UKL13-3 > CAINMV01. Next base: position 9,500 of record CAINMV010000027.1, on the reverse strand, counting down.
TGATGATTTTAATTTTCTTTTATTAAGGTCATAGCGTACCATTCTATAATTAGCCCTATCTAGAATAAGCAACTCTTGCTGTTCTTCATTCATTAGCAAGTCGGCAGTAAAACTATCCTCGTACTTATGGTTATTAATTATACCATCAAGAGAAATAGTATCGATTAGTTTTAGTGAATCAATATCATAAACAATAACACAACCATTATCTCCCCCACTTAAATAGGCTGTTCTTGAATCCGCTGCAATTGCGATTCCCATGAATGATCCATGTTTCAATGGAGATTTAATTTTTCCATCATAGGAAGGCACTCTTATACTTTGCAAAGAAACCAGATCAATAATAGTAAATACGCCATCATGTAATGTAACTGCTTTTTTACCATTTGGTGTAATGGCCATTCCAAACGGATCATGTGTAATTCGTATAAAGTCGCCAGCAGGAGATACATAGCGGCCACTTGCCAAAACAGACACTCCATTTTCATTGATAGCGCAAAAACTATCAACGCCAGGAACCTGTAAAATAGGAACTAAGCTTTGAGCGCTGCCAATAGTTAAAAAAAATAACAATGAAGAAATAAATATTGAGAGGATTTTCATGATGATAGCAACGGATTAAATAAATAAAGGAACCACTCGTATTAAGTGATTCCTTTATTAAAATTTAAGAAAAAAACTATTTAATTAACCACATTTTTTCATTGATGTCGTCTCCACCTGGAAATTGAGAAGAGATCGCGGCTTTAACGTTTGTGCCATTTTGTGCTGACTCCGATGAAGGATATTGGAAGCGAAATGGAATACGCTGGCTATTGGCTGTACCTGGTCCTACATGAAATGCAGGAGTAGCGGTACGACGCCAATTATAATAGGCTTCAGGACCACTATTTTGGAAAAACGCAAGATACTTTTGAGTTATTATTTGCGCTAAACCGGCGGCACTATTTCCAGCATATTTTATAGTTGGCTGAGCATAAAAAGTAGTCCAATCATAATTAATTGTATATGTGTTGTAATCAAATACAGTTCCACCTTTCTTTTGGAAAGTAACAGTGTTGGTACCATTGGTTATTCCAAAAAATCCGATACTTGCCTGAAGGCCTTTTGTATACCAGCTTTCAGCATCTCCAGTAATCCATCCACGATTGATGGCTTCTGAAATATTGAAACACATTTCTGGGTATCCGATTTGAATTGTATTTTCAGCAGTATAGGTTCTGTAATAACGATTTCTGTTTATAAAAGAATATAAACCAACCAATGCTTTAGTGGACATAGTTGCTAAGTCTTCACCACTACCTGCTCCATTAAAAGCAGCAAAGGTATTTGGTGCTGCTCCTGCTCTAACCAAAGAGTCAGCTGGTTCTGCAACATAAAATGTTCTAGGGTCTTTATTAGCAACTAAAGTATTTAGATAGGTTGACGACATATTGTAACGAGTCGCATCAAAACCATAATTATCAGGACTAGTTGGATATTTATTATATTGTGCATTTGGAATAAATGACATATTTTCAGACATGCTAGTGAACAAAGGATACTTAACAGCGTTTCCAACAATATCATTAAACTGTTGCTTAATGTTTAAGTCAGCCTCTTGATCATGCTTGCTCAATTGAACTAATACGCGCAATCTGAATGCATTAATAGCTTTGCGCCATTTATTCAAATCGTTATTGAAATAAAAATCACCAGACAAAAGGTAACCGCCTTTTGATGTTAAGGTGCTCATCTCATTGTTAGACTCTTCCAACCAAACCAAAATTTGTTTAAATACTTCCTTTTGTGAGTCATACTTAGGTTTTGTGTTTTCAATACCTTTCAATGCTTCCGACATTGGAATATCACCTACTTGCATTGTTAAGTTGTAATAAAGATATGCTCTTAAAAATTTACCTAAAGCAGTATATGAATTTGGCGCAGGAATATTTTTTACGGCCTCATCTTCCATTCTTAAAACATTGTTTAAAACCGAGTAAGTACCGTATGAAGCTCCAGTCCATGAATATTCCTGATTTCCATAATAATTATAATTACAACAATAGAACTGATTCCAACGTTGAGTAGAAGTAAAGGCATCTTGAGTAATATCATTTAATATACCATTCAGAATTAAATTTGGAGGAACGCTAGTTGGACGGTTTTTATCCGATTCAAGTGAATTAAAATCTTTTTTGCAACCTGTACTAGCAAAGAACAAGGTAACAGAGATTAATATTAATAATAAATTTTTCATATTTTGTGATTAGTTTAAAATGTTAGGTTTAAGTTTACACCATAACTTCTCATAGTTGGCGTTTGAAGGTTAGTCGATGATTGGTTTGCGAATTGATCAATATCTACATCTTTAAATTTATTGTCTTTCATAAAGTATAAAACGTTACGAGCAACAAAAGAAATTGATGCAGTTTGTATTGAAGCTTTATGAACTAAAGTTGAAGGAAGGTTGTACGTAAGCACTACTTCTCTTAATTTAGTATATGTTTTGCTCATCATGTTCGCCTCAGGAATACTATTCAAACGACTTACATAATCTTGTGCAAATGTTTTAGTTTCATTGTTTTTAAATTGAAGTTCATTGTAATTAATTATTTCCCCTGTTGTTGGATCATATTTAATAGCACTAGTACCAGAAACTTGAACTCCTTCACCTAAATATGATTTTACTCCTAAAGCATCTTGATCGCGAGCAATTCCTAAGGCACCTTCGGTAGTTTCAATATTTCTTCCGCCTTGCATTGTTTTCTTTCTAACATAGTCTTCCATAATACCACCTACACGGCCATCAAATTGAAATCCAAGATTAAAGTTTTTGTAACCAACTTTATTGTATATACTCCAAACCCAATCAGGATTTGAATGACCAGCAAACTGTGCAACAGGTAGAATTATTGGTCGGCCACCTCCATCATTGATTACTTGACCATCTTGAGTGCGGGCAAATTTGCGAATCCAAACTTCATCAGTGCGGCTTCCTACTTTATAAAAAGTATTAATCGTTTTCAATCCTTCTGGTAATTCCAAGAATTTTTCTGTAAACTTCGACCAGTTACCTACTATATCCCAGGTAAATCCGTGATTGTTTTTCACAGGCGTGCCTGTAATAGTAAATTCAGCTCCTGTCTTTTTGGTTTTTGTTGCATTAATGATATTGTTTACATATCCTGATGCTTGAGAAATTCCTTGGGTGAAAATTTGAGGACCATCAACGTAATTAAAGTATGCAAAGTCAAACCCAAGTCTTTGCTTTAACATTTTAAATTCCAAGCCAGTTTCAAAGTTGGTACGATTATCTGGTTTAATGTTTGCATCAATTAGATTTGTTGAGTATCTTGATTCGGTAGTGTTATTATAACCAGTAGCAGTGCTGTAAACATTATTGAAAGCATAAGACGGTCCACCATAAGAAGAACTATATTCTGAGCCATAACCTAATGGATATGAGTTGTTTGGTGTAGCGCCAATTGTATTTGAAACAAAAGCACCTCCACCTCTACTTTGTGCATATGATGTTCTAACTTTTACATAGTTGATTGATTTAGGCATTTTTATATAGTCACTTACAATAGTATTCGCACTCAAAGAAGGATAGAAGAATGTGTTATTCGTATTGGTTAATGCTGAAAGCTTGTCAACCCTTCCGGTGGTATTTAAATTCAAATATTTACCTACTCCTATATCAAATGAATAAAACGCGCTTTTTACAATCATTTCAGAATTAAAGCTATACGCTTTTACAGGGTTTTTGCTATTCGAAAATGCATATACATTAGGAACATTCATATAATCTGTAGTTACAAAGCTTGAAGCATATTGAAAGTATCTGATGTTACCTCCGGCGAATCCGCTAATATTAATTAGGTTTGCAATTTTAGGTGTATTTAATTTTAAGATTGCCTCTGTATTGTTCTCAAACAAAGCACGCTTGTCTTCTCTGTAATCACCTAGCCCTTCCTCACGGCCATATGGGTGTGCAGAAAATGGCATCTTCTCAGTTCTAGTTAGGTTATAAGTTGTTACGGAAGTACGACCCATTAATTCAAGATAATCGTTAAACTTATAGTTTAAGTTAGTATAACCGTAAATATCATTTTTGTAATGGCCTCTTAGCCACTCGTAACTCATGAAGTACGGGTTGTGATAACGTTGATATTCTTCGTAGTTACTTTGAACATTCTCTTTTCCTGGTTGCCAGTAGTTCTTCATATCATCAATATTCCAATCAGCTCCTCCCCAAATTGTAATATTATAAATCACACTATTCGGGCCATAGTTAACATCTGGAATGTTATCTGTGAATTGTCTATTGTAATTTAAGTTCGCATCTAATTTTAACTTTTTACTAAACTGAATTGAATTTGATAAATTAAAATTTATAGTTTGCAAATCAGTGTTAGGGATAATACCTTTTTGGTAAGAGTTAGAAACCGAAAAGCGCAAGTTATATTTATCACCACTTGATGAAACAGCAACGCTATTATTATTTAGAACACCTGTTCTTACAAATCTTTCCAAGTTGTCTGTACCTCTTGCAGTCCAAGGTGTAGGAACTCTATTTCCTGTAACAGGATCGATGGGGCTATCATATTGCGGAATTAACTGTCCTGAGAACTTTGGTCCCCAAATATCATAATCTCCATCATTAATACCTGCACCTTTGCCGTCAACAAATCCATATGCGCCGTGGTCGCCAGGACCGTACAAATCTTGAGTTCTTGGCAATGCAATGAATCCTTTTTGAAACATAGTACTGCTGTTAAATTCAACAGAAACCCCTTTTTTGTTTTTTGTTCCTTTTTTAGTAGTGATGATGATTGCTCCGTTTTGTCCCCTATATCCATATAATGAAGATGCAACAGGGCCTTTTAAAACGGTATAGCTTTCGATATCATCAGCATTTATATTCCATGTGTCAGAATTGATTGGAACCCCATCAACAACATATAAATAAATTGCACCACCACGAAGTAAAACCTGAGGATTACCTAGCAATTCAGACGATGCGCCTACGGTTAATCCGGCAACTTTACCAGTTAATCCATTTATGGTGTTTGGCTCTCTTGCTTTCAATAAATCGGCTCCACTTACCTCTTGAGAAGCATAACTAATAAGCTTCTTCTCTTTTCTTACACCTAATGCAGTAACAACAACATCAGATATTTTCATAATATCTTCAATCATTATTATTGTGTAATTCGTGTTTCCTTCGATAATCGTTTGATACGCCTTAGAATAGCCAATGTAGTTAACCTCTAGAACGTCTCCAACACTGCAATTAAGGCTGAATTCACCATTCTCATTAGTAACTGTTCCGAAATTTGTGTTTTTTACAGAAACAGTTGCTCCAATAAGACCAGCCTGATCAAGCGAATCGATAACTTTTCCTTTAATTGCTTGCTTTGGAGCTTGGGCTGAAAGGAAGTTTGAAAAAGCTAATGCAGAAAACAGCATTAGTAATCTTAAATAATGTTTAAGGTGATGCATATAATTTTGATGATTTTAAAATTTTTCAAAAGTATATCGGTGTTATTAACGAAAAATTATACTAATTTTATGTTATTTGGCCCTAAGTTACTTTTAAGTAACCTTGATTTAATGCAATTGTAATAAATTAGAAATTTTAGAGCTATTAAATTGTGTTTCAATTTTTAAATTTCTAGCAATTAATAAAATACCATAACTATTACAAGACCAGCATCTCTATGCACATTTAATTGAATTACTTTATTAGCAGATGCTATAAATTTTGATAGGAAATTTGATTAGGAATCGTTAATGACAAATCCTATTCAGAAGTTGCCAATGAAATGGCATGATGAAATTTTATGATAACTGAGAGAATATATAATCCTCAATTTTAATATTTTTTAAACTTAAAAAGTAATTTGCATCTCTTTAAATACTTCGTCAATACACTGAATAAGTTTATCAATATCGGCAAGAAATAGTTGGCCTATATTCCCAATCCTAAAGCAGTCAGTATCGGATAATTTACCTTGGTAAATTACTTGACCACGCATGTGAAGTTTTTCGTAAAATTGAACAAAATCAAAATTGACATGCGTGGGGAAAAGGAATGAGGTTATGATATATCCTTGATCCTTTTTTTCGAGATATGTCTTTAATCCAAGTGTTTCTGTGCCTTCAATCAAACGTTGGTGATTTTTTTGGTACCTCAATGATCGCTGAGCTATACCTCCTTCTTCCTTTAATGCGGCTATCGACGTTTGAAAAGCCAAAATTGCTTGTATTGGTGGAGTGAACCGAAACGAATTACTATTTCTCATGTACTTCCACTGAGCATAAAGATTAAGAGCAACTGACCGTGCATATTCTTGGCATCCAATAAGAGAACTCACTTTAAATATAACAAAGGAAAAGCCAGGTACTCCTTCAATACATTTATTCGATGAGGAAATTAAAAAATCGATATCTAAAAACTTTATATCTATTGGCACTGCTCCGAAACTACTCATGGCGTCTACAATAAAAATTTTATTGTATTGGTGCGCTAATAGTCCAATACTTTCAATATCATTAAAAATACCTGTTGTGGTTTCGCAATGAATTATGGCAATATGAGTGATAGAATGATCAGTTTTTAATAAAGCTTCTGTATCAAAAGCAGGTGGAACGATATTTTCTCTATAACGTAAAACCGTGGTTTTGATACTATAAACGTTTGCCATTTCGACTATTCTATCGCCATAGGCTCCATTAGTTATAATCAATAAATGACCTTCTTTGGGTATCGCAGTTGATATTACGGATTCTACCCCAAAGGTTCCTGAGCCTTGCATCAATACTGTATCATAACCATCTTCTGGAATTACGCCAGCCAATTGCAATAACTCTTCTCTAATTTCCTTTACAACGCTTATAAATTCCTTGTCACGAGAGCCCATATCGTGAAGCATCGCTTCCTTTACAGTTTGTTTCGTGTTTAAAGGGCCGGGGGTGAATAGTTTATTGTCCATTTTTCTGTAAAATTACAAACTTGATATTTCTTTTTGCAGTAACCCAATATGCCTGTCGATTTCCTCTAAAATTGGCCAACATTCCCAAACGCCTTCAGCTATGTAGTCCGCTCCTGCATCAAGTAGTTTTTGTTCAGCTAAGGCTAATTTTCCTTTCAACCACATTGTATCTGCAGTTTCCATTTCTGTTAAAGAGAGACCCACTTCATTTCCAGATGCTGTTAAGCCAATTGTCCATAAGCCCGCATTTATTCCCTCTTCTATGTCGGCAACGGTATCCCCAATTTTCACAATGGCTGATAATGGAAATACATTCATTCTTTCGCAATTCTTAAAAATCATCCAAGGCGCAGGCCGCCCAACAGATACATCTGAAGAATTGACAATGGAGTCAGGAATCAAGCCAGCAGCCGTAGTAATGGGTAATATATTTTCCATCATTTCATCAACATATCCTGTGGTAGTACCCACCTTTATTCCTTGCTCCTTTAAAGATTTTATTAATGCTATTGCACCAGGAATAGGCTCACTATAATTGCTAACTATTTTGGCAAGCGCCGGATTCAAATCAGCATAAATGGCTTCCACATCCGACTCGTCTGGATGTATACCATACTTCTGTTCCCATTGTTGCTCAACTGATTTTAATCTAATTAACGCACGAACATGATCTTTTTTTGCTAGTCCCATGGGACCTCTAGCTTCTTCAACACTAATAAAAATTCCACGTTGTGAAAAAACCGCTACAAATACTTGAGTAGGAGCAATGCATCCAAAATCTATTAAGGTTCCTGCCCAGTCGAAGATCACAGCCTTAATATTTTTAAGTTTATTCATTGTCATTTAAGCAAATGGATTAATTGATTATAAATTCGATTCAAAATTCTACAATAGAAAATTCTAATCCAATTCTTTTGCAAGAATTAATGATAATTTATCATTTCGATTTGATTATATGTTAGTCATTATCCAATGATAAAATTTGAAGGTTGACAGACTAAGATTTACTTTAATTCAATTTAAGATGAACTCTACATTGCGGAATTGTGAAAAACATATAATGTAACATTATTAACCCGAGACCTATCTAAATTATATAGTCAAAAAAATGTTTAATATATTAAATGCTAACAACTAACTTGTAATTGCAACATTATATTTTCAGAATAACAAACAAGTTTAATACAAAAAAATATTACCCTGAGGAAAAATTCCAATTGACTGATGTCCTTCTATGTGTATTCTATTTTCTTAGATAAGAAAATAGACTTATATTTAACACTATTGTTTAAAAGGAATATCTGTAAAAATGCCATTATCAACGCTAATTATTCTTCCGTTCGACATTAATTTAAATTTAAAATTACCTGAAATTATTTTATTTATTATGTCATATTTTGTAATATTAACATAACCTTGATTATTAATATCAGAGGAATAATGTTCTAAATTATTGCCATCTAGTAATGAAAGCACTGCATAATTTGAATTGATGCCGTCAATATTGAACATTCCTGTATCAGTTATACTTTTAAGAAATATTGTCAATCTACCAGTGTTACTTGAAGTATCGTCAGTAAACTTTCCGAAACTCATAAGTGTTAATTCATCGGGGCTAATTCCTCCTCTGTTTGCAAAATAATCAATTCCTCCAACAGCTTTTGCTTGATTTGAATTTGATGATGTTGATTTCCAATTTTTATTAACAGAACTATTAATAATAACTTTTGCACTAAATCCTATACTATCTGATGCAAAATCGGCTGCAGGTTTAGTGCGAGTTTTTTCCTTATTGCATGAGGTTGATAAAATCGATAAAACAAAAAAAACAAAAAACAAAGATTTCATTTTAATTTTCTTTTTTATTATAAAACACTTGATAAGCTTGCAGCCAAAGTTTATGGAACAAAGTAGGTGCCAAATAACAATGTTTCAAATGTAGCAAAATTTTGCTTACTGCAATTTGGTTAGGTGCTTTTATAGCCAATACTAGTAAAAAATAAAGGATATTTACTTAAACTCCAAAATTAATGCACCTAAACTCAATCCTGATCCTGTTCCTAGAATCAATATTTTTTTATTTTAATATCCGGATTATTATTCAATAATTATTCTAATCCAAGGGGAATGGATGCGGAAATGTAATTTCCATATATAGATAATGTTACTAGTGTCCGGTTAATTTAGGTCCATTTTTAACTGTTCGCTGTTTTGTTCTTTGACATCCTGACAAATCGCGATCATTTCATATGCAAAAGCTTCATAAATTTTATAATCACGTTCTTCATTTGCTTCTGCTAAGTTTGAACGGGAAACATTTTTTCCGAATCCAAGGTGATAATATTTTTTTGGGTGAGCACTAATGGTTACAAGTAAATTTCGTAAACTTTCTCTTCCACTTAATTGCCCAAACATCATGCACATCATTTGATTCCAACATGAAAAATGCTTCGTCCACTTATTGCCGTTAAATTGAGCCGAACACCGATCAAAAATTCGTGCTGGTAAAAAAGTAACAAC
>CAINMV010000026.1 GCA_903850915.1 uncultured Bacteroidota bacterium | reverse complement strand
GTTCGCCTGTGCGATGTTCATTTCTGTGACCTAAAATTAAAGAGGGCCTTAAGATATCGAGTTCCTTAAACGATAGTTCTTTGCAAATATTTTCAAGTTTCCCTTTTATCTGATTGTAATAAAATAACGAATGCTCATCAGCACCTTGAGCGCTTAATAAAACCATTTTTTTTGTTCCATTCATGCGACAATATCCAGCTACTTCCGATGGGTAGTAATAATCAAAACGTTTAAATGTTTGTTTGTTTCCTGCCTTTTTCATTGTGCTGCCAAGGCAACTGATTAATACTTCACATTTTAGAAATTTTAAATGGCCTTGAAGGTCTTCAAAATCAATGTTTAATTCTTGAAGTTTGGGATGTTTATATCCCGTTGATCTACGTGATATTACTCGAACTTCATCAAAAAAATCATCCTCAAGGAGTTTTTTCAAGGTGAGATTGCCAACCAAACCAGTGGCGCCAATCAACATAACAGTGTTTTTTGCAATCATTTTTTTCGATACGGAGTAAATTAGGTTAAATCTAATTTCGCTTAGTATGTTGAATATTCTAAATAGAAAATAACAAAATGCTGTACGATTACTCCAAAGTAATTAGGCGAATATAAACTAAATGATTACAAAAGTGGTATATTTTGGATTAAAAAAAGCCATTTTTCCTTTTGGAAGACGACGTTTTGCCACCAAGTAGCATACTAAAAGTACTACGAATAAGTTGGGTTCCAATACTTCTCAAAATAGGAGAGTTGATTACCTCTTCGAAGGTGCTTTTTTCTTTTTTCACTCTTGTAGATGGTGTTTTTACGTCTTCTTCTTCTGTATCTAAATTCTCAGATTGTGATTTTTTAAGTCGCGCTTCTAGCATTTCAAAGGCACTTTCTGGGTCAACCGCAACTTTGTATTTTTTATACAAATCGCTATTTTGTAAAACATCATTGTATTCTTTCACGGGCATCGGACCCATTATTGCTCTTGGCGGTGTCAAATGGGTTACAGCGACTTCGGTTGGAATCCCTTTTTCATTTAATACAGTTATTAATGCTTGTCCAATTCCAAGACTAGTAAGTGTATTGTTAATGTTATAGTACGTACTTTTTGGGTACGTTTTTACAACTTTTGCTAAATTGTCAGCGTCGTTGGGCGTAAATGCGCGCAATACATGTTGAATTCGATTCCCTAATTGCGCTAAAACAGTATCGGGTACATCGGTAGGTTGCTGTGTGCAAAAGAATACGCCTACTCCTTTGGACCGAATTAGCCGGATTACTTGTTCTATCTGATTTAAGAAAGCCTTGGGTGCATCTTTAAATAGCAAATGGGCTTCGTCCAAAAAGAACACGAGCTTCGGCTTGTCCAAATCGCCCGCCTCAGGTAAGGTGTGGTATAACTCAGCAAGTAATGATACCATGAAGGTTGAAAACACCATCTGATTGGTCTGCATGTCGGAGATGTTTAACAAACTGATTACTCCTTTACCGTCTATTTTTGAAAAGAGATCTTCGACATCGAAACTTTTTTCTCCAAAAATTTGTCCCACACCTTGTTGCTCTAAGGCTACAATTTTACGCAAAATAGTGCCAGAAGTTGAAGATGAAATTTTGCCATAACTTTCCTTTATTTCAGCTGCACCAGCACCTTCTGTAAGATAATTTAGCACTTTTTTCAAATCGTTTAAATCAACAAGTGGTAAGCCATTATCGTCACAATATTTAAAAATTATACTTAATACACCTTGTTGAATATCATTCAATTCGAAAATCTTAGATAGTAATATAGGGCCAAACTCCGAAACTGTAGATCGCATTTGCGCCCCAGTTTTCCCGGTTAGCGAGTATAGTTCAATTGGGAAAGCGGAAGGTTTAAATTCGAAGCCCAATGCTTTGGCGCGTTCTTCAAGTTTTGTATTCGTTGTTCCTGCAACCCCTAATCCACTTAAATCGCCCTTTATATCACTCATAAACACAGGCACACCGGCATCGCTCAACTGTTCTGCAATAACCTGTAATGTCCTTGTTTTTCCGCTTCCGGTGGCTCCTGAAATCAAGCCATGACGATTCATCATCTGCAAAGGCAAATTTATTTGCGCTTCGCTAATAATTTCTCCATTGAGCAAACCCGCACCTAAATATATATGAGACTGGGTGGCTGAATATGATTTTTTAATGGACTCAATAAATTGTTGTTTGTCGGACATAATAAAAACTATTAATTTGCTACTAATTAAATGCATTAAAAAAACTTAAACAAGCAGATGTTTTTCACAATCTTTGTGCTCATTAATTTGAATAAATCAAGTACTACAATAATTGGTTCAATTTCCATGAAAGGCGAAGTGCCAACCCCAACGTGTCGTAAAAAGAAATGAAGATAACATTTTTAGGAACAGGAACTTCACAAGGAATACCGCTAATAGCTTGTCCGTGTAATGTTTGCACGAGTGCTGACTCAAAAGATAAACGATTACGCACTAGCGTTATGGTTGAGATTGAAGGTAAAGTCATTGTAATTGATTCAGGCCCTGATTTTAGACAACAAATGTTGCGCGAAAATGTAAAACGTTTGGATGCACTAATTTTTACACATGCCCACAAAGATCATATTGCAGGGATGGATGATATCCGCGCATTTAACTATATCGGACAAAGGCGCATTGATATTTATGCTGATGAAATTGTTCAAATAGCCATACACAGAGAGTTTCCTTATATTTTTGATGAAATTAAATATCCAGGGGTGCCAGAGGTAAATATGCATTCCATTGCGAATGAACCTTTTATGGCCGCAGGAACATCCATTACACCTATCGAATTATATCATTATAAATTGCCTGTCAAAGGATTTCGAATTGGTGATTTTACGTATATCACAGATGCGAATTTTATCTCTGAACAAGAGAAAAAAAAGATTATTGGGTCTAAAATTTTGGTGCTAAATGCGCTTCGCAAGGAAACGCATATATCGCATTTTTCTCTAGCAGAGGCTATTGCTTTGGCTCAGGAAATAGGCGCCGAGAAAACCTATTTTACACATATTAGTCATCAGCTTGGATTGCATGAGGAAGAAAATAGCCAATTGCCAAATGGCATTTTTTTGGCCTATGATGGATTATACGTTGAAGTATTATAGGTTATCTTTTGAAAAATCAAGTTTAGTTGATCTGTGGTGCTGCTCCAACTAAAATTCTGTGTCACAAAGTTATAGCCATCTAAAGCAACTTGGTCAGCAAAGTTAGAATTTCCAAGTAATTGAATAACAAAGTGTGCATATTCCTCAGCGGTTTCAGCAATTAACAGTTCATGCTGCGCCGCGGCGCCCAGTGATTTATTAACAAGTGGCGATGTAATACAAGGTAGTCGCATAGCCATAGCTTCTAATAGCTTATTTTGCAGTCCAGTACCAATAAACATTGGAGCTATAAATATTTTCGATTTGTCGTAATAGATATTTATATCCTCAACCCATCCAGTAACAACAAAATTAGATGCATTTAGTTCTTTCACCCTTGCCGAAGGATTAGCGCCTGCAATTAGAATTTTAATTTGAGGATGCGCAACTTTTAATAAAGGCAGCACTTCATTATGAAGAAAGAGAACGGCAGAAACATTAGGAGGGTAACTCATATTACCGGTAAACACAATATCATATTCTTTTATAACATTTGGCTGAGGCTTGAAGTAATCAAAATTAACGCCGTTTCTAATTATTTCAATTTCATTATTGTTAATTACTGGTATTAGTTCTTTATCTGCATTTGAAATTATTACGGCGGCATCAAAATGTTGAAATATAGCCCCTTCATAGCTGAGTAGACGACGATATTCAACCTCGAATAGTTTTTTGATATAGAAAGGTTGATTTTCCATGCGCCTTTGAACTCCTTTACTAAAGGCATCCATGTAATCTAAAACTTTGGGTATTCTGCTATCTTTTATATATTCACTCATCCGTATAAGCTGACAAAAAACCAGATCAGGTTGAAAGCGAACGATTAACTTTTCAATTTGCTTTTTTCTTTTTTTGTTATAAAAATAATTTATTTGAAAGGGTAGAGCGTTGAAAATACCTCGAAAAAAGTTTGCATATCGTTGCCACTTTTTTAAAAATGAGATCTCGTGGTAATAGGTAATGCGGTTTATTTCTTGGTCCCATCGTTCCTGAATCACATTTTCGGTGATGGAATAAAGTATGATTTCATGTGTTTTTGAAAGCTCTTTTATCTGATTATACGCACGTAACTTATCGCCTTTTTCGAGCGGATAAGGGAAGCGCGACGTTATATATAAGATTTTCAAAATTATTTAACTAGTTACTTCGGCTATAAACTTACTTAATTCTTCCTCGAAATTCTCTATGCTGTATTTTTCTTCAATTAATTTACGTGCATTATTGCCAATTTCTTTGCATTTTGTTTCATTTTTAACACACCAAATAATAGCATCAGCAAAGGCCAAAGGATTGTTTGCTATCATGACGTGTTCTTTATCGTAGGCGTCAATACCTTGCACGCCTAGTGAGGTGGTGATAATTGTTTTGGCGGCGGCCATTCCTTCCAAGATTTTAATACGTATGCCACTACCCGCAAATAATGGTACCACCATTATTTGTTTGTCATTCATAAATTCATAAACATTTTCAATGTCACCCTCTACTTTTATTCTATCGTTGGCATATTTAAAGAAATCCTCTGGCATATTTCTTCCAGCCATAAAAAATTGTCCTTTGCACGCGCTTTCAACTTTATTCCAAACCATGGACAGAAACCACTCCATCGCCTGCTGGTTTGGTGCCCAATCCATGCTTCCAAGATGGAATATTTTTTTGCAGTCGGCCAAAGCATTGTTGGCTATAATCTTTTTTACATCGATGGCGGTGGGTAAGGTTCGGATTTTTTGAGTTGTATTGGCTGCTTTTCTAATTGTGAATTCATCGATGATAGAAATTGGTATTATGGCATCGAACAAAGGCCAACTTAAATATTCAAATTTCTTTAATTTTTTTGCGAGCAAACTGATGTACCAATTTTTCGGAAATGATTCATCGAGTGCTGCTTTTATCCAAATATCGTGCTCAATATTATGCGGCCTTAAAATCCGTTTCGCCTTGCTAAATTGCTTTACAGTATTTAAATACACTGCCGAGTAAATGCCATCAAAGAGGACCACATCGTACTCTGATCGCACTAACGTTTGAACAATTAATTGCCGAAAGTCATCACTATAAAAACGATTGGCGTTATAGCTTTTATCGCTAAATAAATTTTTAAAAGCATCTTTAAAGTTGACATTTGTATCAATATCAGTGGATTCTATAGCTAAGGTATTAAAAATTGGGGGGAGGCTTCCCTTTTCTACAAAGTGTTTGTTGGTGTTTAATGACAATAATTTCACCACATAACCACAGTTAATCAAGCTTTGCAGCATTTGCATGGTGGCAATACTTCCACCATCCATTAATGGATAAGGAATACGCGTGGTTAGTACTACTATTTTCATTTTTTTACTCGATAGAATCTTTGTCTATGTTTTCAGCTTTTTTCTTAATTATTGAAATGATTTTCTTGAAAGCATGGATGTATATTTCTTTGTTCATAATTTGAGCATCGCGAGTGGCTTTATAAGTAAGGTAAATTCCTACCGGCAACAGTGTAAAAGATGCCAACCACATACCTCCAAATACATTGGTGTCATTATCTTTAATAATTTTTTCTCCTGTTATTGAGATAATATGATATGTGATAAATAAAAGAATTGAAATTACCATTGGCATACCCAATCCTCCACGCTTAACAATAGCACCAAATGGCGCGCCAACAAAAAACAGAACCATAATTGCAAAGGACAATGTGAATTTCCGATGCCATTCAATTTTATATTTGTTTAGTATTTTAATGTAATTTTCACTATCATCCATGCTGTAATTTACAGATTGTTTTACCACACGAGCGTTATCAAGTGCCCTCGCTATAATTGTCGATTTAAAGGCAGAATCAATTTTATCAATATAATTCGATTGCTGATATGTCGGCATTTGTGGCTTGAATTTTAAAAATACACTATCATTTAAATGGAAATAGGGTTGCAAATAAGAAAGATTGGTGGTGTACTTGTTTTTAAGTTGAATTTGCATTGAGTCAATATAATATTGTAATTCGTCAACTCGTAACATTTCAGAATGTCCTTTGTAAATTGATTCATCACTTCTTTCAAATTTAAACTGGCTTACATCAAATACAATTTGTTGTTTGTGAAATTCCATCACACTCATCGGATAACTTGAGTTTCTTTGGTCGAGCTGTTCATAACTTACGCCATCATAAAGATCAAATTTAACATAGTTTTTGTCTTCGGTAAAATAAAATTCGCCGGACGATGCGGTGATTACCTTTGTATTACCTCGGTTATCGCGATGGTCGTAAATCAATATATCGTTAACTTTATTCCCTTTTTTCTCCTTGCCACTAATGCGAATTACTACTTCTGGTAGGCTGGTGTTAAAGGTGTTGTCTTTAAGTTCAAAGGTGGGCTTCGCACTGCGCACATCCATCAATAAGGTGCTAGCCTTTATATGAGCGCTAGGCATTAAGTAATTTGAAATGAGGAAAGCAATTCCACATAGAAAAACCATCAATACGATTAATGGCCCCATAATTCGTATTAAGGATATTCCGGCACTTTTTGCCGCTACCAACTCAAAGTTCTCGCCTAGGTTGCCAAAAGTCATTATACTTGACAATAAAACTGCCAGCGGCAATGCCATTGGTATAAGCGTAACCGACATATACATCATAAGTTTGGCAATGGTCAGATAACTCAAGCCTTTCCCAACCATATCGTCGATGTACATAAATAGAAACTGCATCACCAAAACGAAAAGCGCAACAAAAAATGTCACGATAAAGGGGCCTATAAATGATTTAATTATAAAAAGATGCAGCCTTTTCATTCTGTGTGCGAATTTACTAATATTACGCTATGAAAGTTATATTTGCTAAGCCATGCAAACATATTTTAACACAGATGAACTTCGCCTTATTCAAGACAAATCCTGGTTTGCTTTAAAAGTCAAATCATCGGAGAAAACCATGTCGATATTGACTACGCTGCAACACAACGTAATCAAAAATAATGTTCTAACCTTTATACAAGGTGTTAAAGAGGGGAAAATTACGAAAGGAGAAAATTTACTTGGATTCCCTTATTTTGTTCTTGATCTTCCCCAATTGTCCTCAGAAGCAGAAATATGCTCAATTAGGGTAATTGTTTGGTGGGGCAATTATGTAAGTGTGAATCTACTTGTAGGGGTAAATAACTTTAATAGATTAAAAAATAAACTACGTGAAAAGATGCCTTTGCTTCAATCCGAGAGTTTTTTTGTAAGTAAAATCGACAGTCTATGGCATCATGATTTAGATAATACTAATCACTATATGAGGAGTCAGTTTCTAAAGCAAGAATATTTTGATGCTTCTCGATCATTTAAAGTTGCAATAAAATTCGATTTAAGTGTTTTAAATGAAATAGAAGTCTTGGAGTCTGCCATAAAGACACTTAACAACATGCTTGTTTAAGCGCCTATTTTTTCACGCAGAACATGCACTTGGCTCTCCCAAACCATAATATTTTCTTCCTTCTCATTACTATCAGAAAAGTCTGTAATTACCAAGGCAACATCATTGGTCATCTCGTCTTTTATGATTTCGATTTCAAAAAACTCATCGGGTGGACCTTTTACCCATTGAAATTTGACCATTTTATTCGGAACTAATTTTAAAACATTGGCAATTTGCTTTGATCCATCCCAAGTGAACTCGAAGCGTTGGTTTATAAGTGGGTTTACCATCTCAGCAAACCATTCCGACAATCCTTCGGGAGTAGATATATAACTATATAATAGGGAAGGGGATGCGTGAATACTTATTTCAATTTTATAACTTTCTCTTTTCGCTTCGGCCATAGTGTAATTTTTATGATTTATCTTTGAATTCTAATTTTTATTTTCTGCAAAGTGGTAAATTATTTTGTAACCCGCAAATATTTTTATGCAATATATGGTATTATCGTTTCAGTACTTGCTTTATTATGTTTTACAATATCGAAGGAAAGGCTTTTTTTTGTAGCAAATGCGAACAATTCTTTATTTTTTGATTACTTTTTTTATTTAATAACGGAGTTAGGAAACACCATAACCTATATAATTGTGTTGGTTCTATCGCTTTTTTATTCGCGTCGACTTACGTTTATGTTGCTGTTAACATTGCTCATTTCGTCAATATTAGCGCAAGGATTAAAGCATTTTGTATTTGAAGAACATCTAAGGCCTTTAGCCTACTTTGGTGACAAATTTCAAATTCACCATTTATCTATTTCCGCTTCCTTAAAAATGCATAGTTTTCCTTCAGGGCATACAGTATCGGCGTTTGCGTTGGCAACCGTTTTGGTAGGTTTTCTGAATATACGGAAATATGATTTGTTACTTCTTTTTATTGCAATATTAGTTGCTTACTCAAGGGTGTATTTGGGCCAGCATTTTGTTGAGGACGTTGTTTTTGGAAGCACTATAGGAGTTTTCTCTGGGGTTTTTTCCAACAGAATTTTCCATGATGAAAGTAAATTCAATAAACCTTTAATTAATCGCCATCCTAGGAAATAATATAATTGCCTGTGAATTGATGTTGCGTTCGTTCTAACGCTTTCCTCTCTTTTTGGGATTTACTAAACTATCTGCAGGATATCTTGATTTTAAAGTATCACAAAGTGATTCAGCCCAAGATGTGAGTTCTGTTTTTTGTGAAGCACTTAATTTTGCATTACCATGAATTATCAAATATGAGGACAATGGCATTTCATCATCCTTTAGTTCTTCAATAATGCTCTCTAATTTATGGTATTGACGGAACAAGCGATAGGCACTAAATGTAGAGAAATTTAATTCTCTTTTTCCCTCATTTATGTGGTCATTTAACCACCAATCTACAGGTTGGATTTTAGAATACCAGGGATAGTCTGTGTAGTTGCTATGGCAATCGTAGCAAGATGTTTTTAAAATTTGTTGTATCGACTCCGGAACCGGCAGTGTTGCGGATATATCCGCTTTTTTATCATCGGAACTGTTTTTTGTAGGATGAATAAACTGAATGCAAAGTAAAACAAAAAGCAGAAAAATACCAACGTTTCTAAACCATACTTTTTTTATTTTCATGATAATTTGGATTGTTTAATTCATTAGAATTCCGAGTGTAAATTGACTTTAATATTCTTTTCTTTCTAAAATAATCTGTGAAATTATAGCTTGTCGGGCATCAAATTCAAAGGTTTCCGATTCCGCTTCTTTAAAACTAAATTTAATTTTAGAATTGTCTGAAAGATGATGCACCGGATGTGGTAGCTCATGATCTACAATTTCAGTATCGTAATCTCTAACTTTTATAATTGGTTGTTCTGCGGCTTTTTTCTCTCTTTTAACCACCCGCTCAATTTGTTTCCTTGAGGGCATTTCTCGCACATCGCTGCTTCTTCGTTTTTCAAAAGGTAACCCCTGCTTTTGTGCTTCAGTATTTTTTGCTTTTGGCTGAAATAGTTTTTTAGGAGGGGCATTACGTTCTGAAGTTTTTGAGTAAGGTTCTGACTTAGTGGTCAGAATTGTCTTTTCTAAAGGTTTATTTTGCTGCTCCAACATTTTCTCCAGAATTTCATCCAAAGGGTTGTGTTGCGTTGGTGTTGGATGCTGTTTTGTTTTTTTATTCTGTGGTGCATCCGTACCTTTGACACTCGAATAAATATAATAAATTACTCCGGCAACAACTAGTATGGTTTGGATATTCATTTTTGAAAAAAACAAAAGTAACAAATAATCATGGCAAAACTAGTATTACTTTTAGGCTCTAACATGGGCGATAGGCACGGCAATCTAAAACAAGCTATTCAAGCTCTAAATATATCAATTAGTCCTGTTATTCTGCAGTCGTCTTTATATGAAACAGCCGCCTGGGGGAATACCGATCAAGCTTCATTTTTTAATATTTGTATTGTAATAGAAACTTTAATGAAGGCAGAACAGTTGTTAGAATACGCTTTGGAAATTGAAAAAAAACTGGGTCGAACACGTACAGTGATGCAATATTCACCTCGAATAATTGATATAGATATCTTGTTTTATGGCGATACTATTGTAAATTTACCTGATTTGGTAATTCCACATCCACATATTGCGGCGCGACGATTCACTTTAACGCCTTTGGCTGAAATACTACCTGGTTTTGTACACCCTGTGTATAAAAAAACATTGCTTGAGCTTTGCAATGATTGTTCGGATACCTTAGCTTGCACCTCCATTGGTACCTTATAAATATATTGCAATAGAAGGCTGTATTGGAGCCGGAAAGACGGAGTTGTCTAAGCTTTTGGCGAAAAGGCTAAATGCTAAATCTGTGCTCGAAGAGTTTGAAGACAACCCCTTTCTTCCCAAATTCTATGCCGATAAAAGCCGTTACTCTTTCCCTTTGGAGATGAGTTTCTTGGCTTCTCGGTACCATCAACTTACCGGTGAATTGCAACAAGGCAATCTTTTTGAGAAACATATTGTGGCCGATTATATTATTCAAAAATGCTTGTTGTTTTCCCGTATCACCCTCGATCCAGAAGAGTATAATTTGTATAATAAACTTTTTCAAATTATACAACTTAACTGTCCAGCACCCGACCTTTTGGTGTATATTTTTCGAGATGTAAATCAGCTGCTTCGTAATATAACGCGTAGAAATAGAGATTACGAGGTTAATATTGATGCTGCGTATCTCGAAAATATCCAGAATGGATATCTCAACATGTTTAAAAATCAAGTCAATCAACGAATTCTCTTATTGGATGCCCATAAATTTGATTACGTTAATGATGCCAATAACTTTGAGATTATTTTTCGATTGTTGCAGCAAGAATATCCTGTTGGCGTTACACGTATTGCCTTGTAAATTGTTTTTTTCGGAATCGTTTAATGTAATGTTTCTTTCGGTTTATGCTTCCAACGTTTATGGCTCCATAGCCATAATTCTGGATGTTTACGGATGTCCTTTTCTAATCGAGAAAAGAAAGCTTGCATTATTTCTTGTTCGCTGTATAATTGCGGATTTTCAAAAAGCACTTCAAATTTATATTCATAATAGCCTCTGCTTTTTCGGATGATACTTGCATAAATAATTACAGCATTAATTTTTTTAGCCAACTTCGCCGAAGCACTAAATGCCAAGGTTTGCTGATTCATAAAATCCACCCATATATTAGCCTCTGGGTTTGATGGTGTTTGATCGGCTATAAAACAGATGTTTTTCACATCCTTGTCGGTTAATACCCTGCGAGCGACATGCTCCATTAAAATCATCTCACAACCAAAACGGCTGCGATATTTTGTAATAAGTTTATTAAATGCTTTATTGGTGATTTTGGTATATACACCCCAAAGTTTCACTTGCGAAGCCAAACCTGCCACATTAGGACTCCATTCCCAATTACCTAGATGCCCAGCAAAATAGAAGCAGGTTCGACCTTCCGCGTTTAATCTATCTAAAAGGCAGTGCTCCGGACTAGTGGCATGAGTTCTTAGTTCGTTTTCCGACATCGAAATCATTTTTATCGATTCCACCAACACATCACAAAGGTTGCGGTAAAACCGATCCATAATTTGATTTATCTCTTCTTTACTCTTTTCCGGAAAACTAAGTGTTAAATTGCGTTCTACCACTTCTTTTCGATATCCTAAAAGCCGATAAACAACAAAATACAGAAAAGTACTAATGGTATAAAGTACACCAAAAGGCAAATACGATATTGCTTTTACAAGATAGGTGAGAATTCGTTGCATGCTGCTAAAAGAGATAAGGAGAAGCCGAAAATCAGTATTACTTTTGCTTCAAAAATAGATAAATTTTAATGCACCTGTTCAGTATTCATTATTTGCCTCAGATAAACTACCTTAAGGCCCTTTTAAATGCCGATGAAATTAAGTTTGAAATGGAAGAACATTTTCAACGTCAAACTTATCGCAATCGTTGTGAAATATACACCGCCGATGGCATGCATAAATTAGTGGTACCTATCGATCATAGCCAGAGTAAAGAGGGGAGAAGCAGAATGCGTGACGTGCGTATAGCCTATGCAGACAATTGGCAGTTGCAACATAAACGTACTATTCAGTCTGCATATCAATCTTCTTCTTACTATGAGTATTTTGAAGCAGAATTCAATACATTATTTGATAAAAAATACCACTTTTTAGTTGATTTTAACCTTGCAGCATTGGAAATGATCCATAGTTTCTTGAAACTACCGTTGCAATTTTCGATGACCAACGAATATTTCAGAACACCGAAAGATATGATAGATAGCAGAGAGACATTCACTAGCAATAACCATGAAGTTAAAAAGGAATATTATCAAGTATTTCAAACAAAAAAAGGTTTCATTGGGAACCTTAGTAGCATCGACTTGCTTTTTAATCTTGGACCTAAAGGATTACTTGAATATATTAAGTAATAATGCAGCAATGCCGTATTAACCTTGATAATAATATTTAATAATAGAAGTATTTTTTAGATGGTTTGTGCTGTGAGACTTTAAATTTCCTGAACCACGCCCATTCCTGCAAATTTCTCGATTCGTTTCGAAACCATTTCGTCGACACTCATAGTCTTAATTTCTGTGAGAAGCGTTAATATTTCTGCTTTGAGAATTGCGAACATTTCTTGTGGATTGTTGTGAGCACCACCCAAAGGTTCCTTAACTACCTTGTCGATTAAGCCATTTCCGAGCATATCTGTAGCCGAGAGCTTCAAAGCTTCGGCAGCAGTTTCCTTAAAATCCCAGCTGCGCCAAAGAATACTTGAACAGCTTTCCGGTGATATCACCGAATACCAAGTGAATTCCAACATCACCACTTTGTCGCCAATACCTATTCCTAAGGCGCCGCCACTGGCCCCTTCGCCAATAATAATACATATTACAGGCACCTTTAATACCGACATCTCAAATAAATTTCTTGCAATAGCTTCTCCTTGTCCTCGTTCTTCTGCTTCAAGCCCTGGCGATGCACCGGGAGTATCTATAAATGTGATTACCGGTTTATTAAATTTCTCCGCCAATTTCATTAAGCGCAAGGCTTTGCGATACCCTTCAGGATTGGCCATGCCAAAATTGCGGTATTGTCGTGATTTGGTATTCCGTCCTTTTTGCTGACCAATTATCATTACACCTTGACCTTCAATGCTCGCAAAACCACCAATCATCGCTTTGTCATCTTTTACGGTTCGGTCGCCATGAAGTTCGATGAAACCATCACAGATGCCGTTAATATAATCAATAGTATATGGACGATCAGGATGACGCGAGAGCTGAACTTTTTGCCAAGCATTTAAGTTACTGAATACGTGCTTGCGAGTTTGCGCCAATTTCGCTTCCAATTCTAACACAGCAGCACTTAAATCGATTTTACTTTTTTCAGCAATTTGCTTCGTCTTCTCAATTTGTTCTAGTATATCGTCAATAGGTTTCTCAAAGTCGAACATAAAAGTTATCTTTTAATGAAATTAATAAAAATACGCTATAGTATCTTCTCGTATGCCTTTGAAGTATGCGCCCGCGAAAATAATTTATTAAATGTAAAAATACCCAATTAAATTATTTGCAATAATATTCACTATAAATTTGTTAGAATTGAAGCTAACCTATATATTTGCACCTCTTTTGAAAACAGAAGAAACGGATTGGTAGTTCAGCTGGTTAGAATGCCGCCCTGTCACGGCGGAGGTCGCGGGTTCGAGTCCCGTCCAGTCCGCTAAAAAGTCATCATTTTTTGATGGCTTTTTTCATTTTAGCATTTTCTACAGCGAAACTCCGTAAAATGCCAATAAAAAGGAATTTACACTTCTTGGCTATCCTAGTATTCCTATTTAATTTAGAATTGTTCTGTTTCCCATTTTACTAAGAGTCTTTCCGTTATTCGACCAATTAAACAAACCGGAAATTTATGACAATTTAATATTTGCTCACGTCTTTGCGATTATTTATACTTGAATCTTTGTTTTTGGGTCTTTAATCCTATTAACGATCTAATATAATGAACTTCGGTTTTAACTATTTTTTTACATCTTTTTAAACATCTTTCAAATGAATAAATCACTGCTAATCCTTCTGTGTTTAACCTTGTTAAAACTAGGATATTCACAAACGGTAGATTTCAATAACTACGTTCCTATTAAGTCGCGTGGTGATTTGCCCAAGGAATTTTCAACCTCTTCATTGGAGAAATTCCAAGATGCGAAGAAGAAAATTAGTAAAGATAAATCTAAAATTGAAAAGGAAGCCCTACGTGATTATGAACTTGAATCAAGTTATGCAATCGATGATATTTTGCATAGTGGTAAAGTGATTTTCAATGACACCATCAGTAATTATGTGAATGCCGTTATGCATAAACTAATGGAACAACGAGAGAAAAGGAAAAATGTGCGTGTTTATGTGCTACGTTCTTCAGTGGTTAACGCTTTTGCTACCGGTAAAGGCCTTATTTTTGTTACTATGGGGCTCATCGCCCGAATGCACTCTGAAGCGGAATTGGCTTTTGTTTTGTCGCACGAATATATACATTACTTGAAAAAGCACAGTATCAATGATTATATAGAAAGTAAAAAAGCAAAATACAATAAAGGTGATTATCGGAACACTTCCATTGATGATAAATACTTACGCCGTGCGAATTTCAGTAAAGAACAAGAGTCGGAGTCAGATGAATTAGGGTTTGATTTGTTCACCAAAACAAATTATGATATTTCGGCTGCCACATCGGCATTAAACACCATTTGGTATTACTATCTGCCATACGATTCGGTAACCTTTAAGCCTTCTTTTTTTGAGAAAGGATCTTTTAAATTACCTGAAGGTTTCTTTAAAAATGAATACGATAAGGTGGACCCGAAAGCATTCGAGAAAATTACTTCAGGAACATCAACATCTTCAAAAAAGGATGATGATGAGGATGCGGGTGAAGATGAATCAGACAAATATAGTACGCATCCATCCACCGATAGTCGAATCGAAAAGTTGGATGCCTTAATTAAAGACTTTGGAAACTCCGGCAGTAGAAGTCTTTACTTGGTTTCTGAAGCTACATTTAAGTATATTAAGAAATTGTGTCGGTATGAGATACCAAGAATTAATTTACTCGATGGCGACTACGAATATGCCATGTATCATGCCATGGTGCTGCTTAACGACAATCCGAACAGTTTATATGCCAAGAAAATTATCGCAAAATCGCTGTATAGCATGGCTAAATATGGCAATACCGGACATTTTAATGATGCACATATTAAATCAAAATATGCACAAGGCCATTTTCAGCAACTTGTGTTTATGATGGGGAAATTAAAGTCGCAAGGTATCAGTGCTATGGCTATGAATTATTGCTGGGATCTAAGAAGCCAAAATCCAGACGACGAGGAGCTTAATAGTATTTGTCGCTCCATGATGCGAAGTATCGTTTTCTCCTATGAAGATCGCAAAAAACATGTTTTTTATCAGTCGTTGGCCGATACAATAGGTCCGAAAATAAAGCGCAAAACCATTGATGACTCTGAAACTGAAAAGACGGATGGGGATGAGGAAGCAACAGTAAAAACCACCAAATCGAAAAAAGCAAAAACGGTAGCTAATAATGATAATGATAATGAGGAAGAAGATAGTAACGATGAAGGCACCTCTAAGGTAAAAGTTAAAGAATATTTTAAGCGCTCTTTTATATATTGGTTTGAAAAGGATACCGCCTTTGCCAATTTGTACAATGAAAAGATGAAAGACTTAAAGAAAAAGAAGGCCAAAGTTGCCAAAGAAAAGTCTAAAAATAGCGACGATTTGAAAGTAAATAAATCAGATATTCGTTGTGTAAAAGATGGAAAGGTAATTCTTATCGATCCTTTTTACTCCTATTATGAGCAGCGTTCTTATTACGATCAAGGGAAATATGATGCTATAAAATCGGAACAATATAAATCGAATTTCACTGATGCATTGAATTATGTTGCTAGAAAAACATTCAGCGAATATGAAGTTTTAGATCAAGATCAATTGAAAATTGATGAAGCGGAGAAATTGAGTGAAATAACGCTTTTGCGTGATTGCCTGTTCGAGAATTTAAATAAACGTGGGGTGGGATTGGTTTCTACCGACCTCAGTTTGGTAAAACAAGTGGCTGAGAAATACCATTCCTCTAATATTATTCTAACTGGTATGACTATTGAGAAAACGAAATTAAACACCCTAGGAACGCAATGTGTGGGTTGTTATACCTTGGTTTTTTATCCTTTATTTGTTACTATGAGTATGTCTAAAACCTATGAATATTCCATTTTTACAGTTTTATATAACACCGATTTGGACGATTTCAGGGTAAGTTATAATAAACAAATTAGAGGCAAAGACACTCAGGCGTCATTAACATCAAATTTATATCAAATTTTATCAAGAGTTAAAACGTATTAAAAATATGAAAAAAACAAGTATCATCTTTTCGGTTTTTCTTTTTTGGGCTATTTCGGGGTTCGGTCAAAAAGCAAGTGGTTACCTTGGAAAACGATTTTCGGTAAGTACGGGTGTTGGGGTTTTTCCATTTTTAACCTCCGACTATTCAACTGCAAACAATTATTATATAATTCCAGGTATTTCAAAACGTGTTTATCTCAATGCCGAATATGCCATAGGAGAGTACACGGGTGTTGGCTTGGATTTTTCTTATCATAAAAATATTTTAATGATGTTTCCTAAATTTGATCCCTTCAATACTCCAGGATATGATTGCTTGCCGTATGATGTAAAATGCAAAAATATTAATCCGGTGGTGCGATTTTATAACAAAAGTATGTCGCCAGCACCTTTAGGTAATTATATTTCCTTAGGCATTAACTACAGTATGCTCGATTTGTCATCTGCGATGCTTACGTTATCAAGTTATCCGGAATTTCAAAATGTAGATTTATACCTAAGTCAAGGTAAACTTAACTTTACCGATATTTCCTTTGGTTTCGGACGAAGTTTTATTTTAGCAAAATGTGTTTTACTTAAAACAGAGATGTCGTTTCCCTATGTTCTGCATTTTTTTCCAGCTGCATATTATACAACAGATTATGAACAGAATGTTGACTATAGGAAATTACATGATTATTCATTGAGCTTAAGCAAAACCTTACGCAATAAAATTGTAATTAACAATTGGTTTCAATATAACATTACTGTTGGTATACCATTTTAATCGATTTTCAGTGAAGCACTTCAATACTAAACTCGGGGTAAATAAAATATAATATGCTATTAATTCGAGTTGTATTTTTTCTTGGGTTCACATTTATGGTATCTTCCCTCAAAGCCCAATTAGACTCGGCCAATAGAGTGCTATTGCGAAGTGTGGAATTTAAAGAACCTCGTTTTGAAAGCCATCGTGTTGTGACTTTTGTGAAATTTAATTCAAAAAACAAAATTATTCGTTATAACCCAGTATCCTTATCCTTTGGGTCGTTGCTTTTTATTTATCAAAAATACGTCTCAGCACAAATAGCAGCCAGTTGTCCTTTCGAACTAAGTTGTTCTGAGTTTTCAAAAGCAGCGATACGACGATATGGGCTTATAAAAGGCATCACACTTACTGCTGATAGGTTAAGCCGTTGTTCTATGCTTGGAATACAGGATTTGAACCCGAAAAGTGATAGAAATTCGGATAACAACAAAATAATAGATGATATTGAGTGGTACCGATAAAAGTTATTCGAAGCTTTGCTACGCTATGAAATTATTAGTTCATGGTGTTTTTGTACTTTACATGCTCTTTGCTGGTGCTCGGGTTCAGGCGCAAAGTTTTAATTTACAACTTGAATTAAAGTTTGTTCAGAACTTAGTAAGTGTAGGTAAATTAAGTGAAGCCTTATTAGCAGCGCAAAATTTAAAAAAGCAAACCGTTGCTTTAAATGAAATAGATACGTTGCTTTTGTTGGAAGGTAAGATTCTTCAATTCCAAGCCAAATTTGATTCTTCCATTAAAATTCTAAACCAAATAAGGCTATCTTCAGCTTCCTTTACCACGGCAAAAATATATAATGCTTGGAACTATGGTAATCTAATTAATTACGATCATGCTACGCAAGAGCTACTTTCATTGTCCAAAATGCCGAATACATATGATGATTTAATAACTTTAAACTTAGCATCCTATTTCCTGCTTAAAAGAAATTTTTACCAGTATGATAGTTTAGCTTGTTTTATGAAATCAAATAAAAGTAAGATAACACAACATGAAATTCTACTCAAGAAATGTAAAAATGAGATTTTAAAAGAAAAAAATAAATCTCCAGCGGTTGCCGGAATTTTATCTGCCTTTGTTCCAGGACTAGGTAAATATTATGCTGGTTATCATAAACAATGTTTTTCTACATTTATCCCGGTTTTTTTAAATGGTTTAATTACCTACGAATCATATAAAAAAATGGGAGGAGTGGTGCACAAAACTGATCTTAAAACAATACCATTTTTTGTTTTTGGAACAGCCTTCTCTGTGTTTTATTTAGGAAATATTATTGGAAGTATCAAAAGTGTAAATACCTTTAAACAAAGAAACAAAAAGAGAATAAACAATGAGATATTGTCGAATTTACAGCATATTAATGCTGTTATTTTGGAGTAATGCTTCTATATTGGGTGATGTTTCTTACATCCCCAAAAAGGCATTTATTGCCTATTCACGTGATATTACTTTCAAAAGAAACTCGTTGGATTCAAGTTTTATTCGTTTTTATGCGATATACCAGGATAGTTTAATCGCGTATGATCGACTATTATTCAATGGATTAAATACCGAAAATGAGAGTTATTGGCTTCGAGCTAAGGCCGATTTCTTGAAATATAGGGCCGATTATGCCGCTGCAGCTGTAAATTATGCAGAATTAGTTACATCAGGATTGGATGCCGAAAATAAATTTAATGTTAGTTTTGAATCAGCATTGTGTTACTATTTAGCGCAAAACTTTGAACTTGCAAAATTGCAGCTTGATAAAATAGACGAGGAAAAACTAAATGTAGAAGAGTTAAAGAAATATATTCCACTAAAGATTTTAATATTAAATGAATTGGAGCAATGGGATAATGCAAGTCTTTTGCTAGCAAAGTATTCCATATTAAACACTAATGATTTAGATAAAACTACCTTGCGCAGCCTCGATTCGGTGTATGCGCATCGCTGCCAACCCCATTTAAAATCGCCAAAGAAAGCCAAAATAATGAATGCAATATTACCAGGACTTGGCTATATTTATGCAGGTAAAGTAGGTGAAGGTTTATTAAATACAGGATTTCAACTTGCTTTTTTGGGGCTTAGTGGACTTGGATTTTATCAACACTATTATTTTGCAACAGCTTTTGCTGGTTTGCCGCTTTTCGCCAGATTTTATCGAGGGGGAAGGTATAGATCGGAATTTTTGGTTGAAAAAAGGAATTACATCCTAAAAAAAAACTACAATGAAAAATTACAGAGCATGCTTCTAGTCTTGTAAATAATTTAGGAAGCATCGTTTTCTTTTACGATTATTTATATGTTTATTTGTTAACCGCATTAATGCAATACTGGTTTGAGTCTTACGATTGAATGAAAAAACAAAATGAAAAATATACTTCTATTCTTTTGCTTTATATTATGTCTTTATCAAGTTAATTCTCAGCAAATTGACTTTTCCAATTATACTACTTTAAAATCAAGAGGAGATTTGCCTAAGGTTTTTATTGCGGCCCCCTTCGATTATTACCAGCAAACAATTTTAAAAATACCTGTTGATAAATCAAAAGTTGAAATACAAGAAATTAAGGATTACGAGCTAGCTAGTGCATACGAATTCAACAACTTCATAAAAAGTGGCAAGGTTATATTTAATGATACCGTTGGTAACTATTTAAACCTAGTGATGCAGAAGGTATTAGAACATCGCGAATCTAAACGCAATATTATTGTATGTTTAATTCGTTCAAGCAATGTTGCATCATATTCCTCACCTCAAGGTGTGATATTTTTAACGATGGGGCTATTTGCCCGACTTCATAATGAAGCCGAATTGGCATTTATCTTGGCCCATGAATATGTGCATTTTTTAAAGAAACACAAGCCTACTTCAAGTATTGATAATTCACATTACCAAACAGGATACAATCGATACTTTAATCGAAACGTAGAGGATGCATTTTTATCTCGTAATACTTATACTAAAACTCAAGAATTAGAAGCCGATGAGCTTGGTTTTGATTTAATTGCGTCTTCTACCTATAAAATATCAGCGGTACTTGCGGCAATTAAGGCACCTGACAATCCTAATACTCCTTTCGATTCTATCGTTTTTTCGCCTTCCTTTTTCGAAATAGGTACCTTGAAAATTCCGTCTAATTTCTTTGTCTTGGATAGTCCAAGTTTACTTAAGTTAAATTCGTCCCCAATAAATGTAGTAAAGAAGAAAAAAATATTAGACGACGAAGAAGAGGAAGAAGAAAACACCCCTATTGAAACGGAGTATGTAGTTAAATTAACGGAAACCAATGCTGATGAACGTTTGAATAAAGTGAAAGATATTATGGTTGATTTTGCTAATGATGAATTCCGAAGTAACGCGCTTGTTTCTGAAACTTCTTTTTTACTAGCGCGTAAAATTTGTCGATTTGAGTTACCTCGATTGTCCATATTAAATGGCGATTTTGAAAAGGCTATTTACTCCTCCATGGTACTATTAAAAGGTGAACCAAATAGCCTCTATCTTAAAAAATGTATAGCCAAGGCTTTATATGGGTTTGCGAAATATTCCA
Source organism: uncultured Bacteroidota bacterium (assembly GCA_903850915.1). Classification (GTDB taxonomy): domain Bacteria; phylum Bacteroidota; class Bacteroidia; order UKL13-3; family UKL13-3; genus CAINMV01. The sequence continues at coordinate 19,596 of CAINMV010000026.1, read as the reverse complement.
ATGCAGACGATTTCAATAAGATACATATAAATTCTAAAGGGCAAACGGGTAGCTTTAAGCAATTGGTTTTGCTCTTTGGAAAATTAAATGCACAAGGGGTTAATGTTGTTGCTTTAAACTATTGTTGGAAGCTTAAAGCTGATCATCCAGAGGATAAAGAATTAGATTTAATATGTAGTTCCTTAATGCAAAGTTTTATAACAGTGCATGAGAAGAAAGCTACGCCCGTTTTTTATCGAAGTTACACCGACACTGTTCGTGCGCGAATAATTCGTAAAACATTAAATGATAACGAAGTTGAGGATGATGTTGAAACGCCTGTGGTTAAAAAAGACAGTAAGTCTAAAAAGAAAAAAGTAGACGTCGAAGAAAAACCGTTAGTTAATGCCAAAGTTAAACGTCCTCCTTACATAAAGAAATCACTAATTTATTGGTTTGAGTCGGATACCACTTTTAAAGGAGTTTATGAGCGCCTACTATTAGCCCAGGTTGATGAAAACACTTCGGAAATATACAAATCGGCCACGAGCAAGCCTCCAGTTGATTTACCTTTAAATACAACTTTAATACCTTGCATTGAAAAAAACAAAGTGCTTCTAGTTAATCCTTATTACTTTTATTCGAATGGCGATAGTCGTTATAACCCTATAATATCGGAACAAAAGGGGCAAGATTTGAATCAGGCTCTTATTCTTTCTTCCAAGAAGATATTCAATAATTCGGAAATTATTAGTGGGATTGATTTAGAACAAATTGATGCTGATAAGCTTAACGATATTGCATTAATCAACGATTGTTTATATGAGAATTTTTTCAAGCGAGCCATTGGCTGTGTTTCCACCGATTTAATGGCTATTAGAGCATTAACTGAAAAATACGGAAGCTCTAATTTTTTAATGGTCGGTTTGGAAACAGAGAAAACGAGAAGTGAAGTTTCAGATTATGTGATTGACAAAATACCTCTAAATTGCATATACGGTCCCGCCACGCCTATTGCTTATATGCGTTTAAAGTCAAGGGGGTATCAATCAAATGTAAATGCCATTCTTTATAATAGCGAACGTGATGACTTTGTGGTAAACTATTCCAAGCAGGTTAAAGGCAAGGCAACTCCTGGGTATATTAATTCCAATATTTACCATCTTCTAAATCGAATTAAAACATATTAATGTCATGAGAAAAGTATTGCTAATATTGAGTATGCAATTTAGCTTGCTAGCGAATGCGCAAAATGCAAGTGGTTATCTAGGCAAACGATTTTCTGTTAATTTAGGATACGCATTTAATTTCCTCATGGAAGATATTACATCTAAAAGGGGGTATCAAGATTTTGGTGATTCCTATAGCTATAATAAACATTTAATCAATATTTCTTCCCGATCAAGCATAAACCTTGAATATGCAGTAAAAAATTATCTATCTCTCGGAATGGAAACAGATTTCCATCGTAATGTCATTGTAATAGAAAATCGCTTTAACACTCGCATAATTAATGGAACCTATAGTTTAGTGCCAAATCCTGTTAATTTATCGTGTGTTAGCTTTATGCCATACTTGCGTTTTTTTCAATCCAATATGTCGCCTGCACCTGTTGGAAATTACTTTTTTATTGGAGCCACCTATACTAAATATAGATTAGATTCAGCTCAATTATTGCTAAACCCAGGAAATTCACTGTATACTTCTAACGGTAAAGCTAGTTTTTATGGATTAAGTGCTGGCATTGGCCGAAGTTTTATTACAAAAAAATCAGTTTTATTTAGAGTGGAGATTTCATTTCCATATGTATTTCAAGCTTTAAATTTCCCACAGTTGGATGTTCTTAATAACTCATTTATAATAAAGAAAAGTGAATTTTATGATTTAGAAACCTCAATCAAAAACAAAATAATACGCAATAATTGGTTCAATTATAAGTTCACTATCGGTTTGCCTTTTTAATATTTATTTTTGTTCAACTAAATCGTTTTAGTTTTTTGATAATAATTTAGACTTCTCTTATTTATCCACATTCTTTTTTGAATTCTTTTTCAGTGTTTATTATTTGGAAGGTTGTTGAATTGCGTACCTTTGCATTTCATTAAAAAACCTAACCTTGCAATGCAAAGAAAATATTTACTCCTAGTTTTAATTACCCTAGTTTTCACAAGCTGTGTTACCAAGAAAAAGTATGCTCTTGAAATAAAGAAATATGATGAATTAAAAACCACTTGGGATAGGACAAACACTGATTTGGCATTATGCCTGTCGGAACGCGAAAAGCAAAGCAATAAAATTAGTAGTTTAGAGGCCGAATTGGCAAACGTTAAGGATAAAAGTTCTATTTTATTAAATCAATTATCAAGCTTATCTGTGATTACAGAGTCGCAATCAGAAAGCATAAAAAAATCTTTGGAGAACATTAATGCCAAGGAATCATACATAAAAGGACTGCAATCGGAGTTAGCTCGCAAAGACTCATTGAACATGTCGTTGGTGTTAAATTTAAAAGGTGCCCTAAAAGATATTAATGATACCGACGTTCAAATAAAAGTTGAAGGTAGTGCAGTGTTTATTTCTGTTTCTGACAAGCTAATGTTTAACAGCGGAAGTTATGATATAAGTCCAAGAGCAAAAGAGGTTTTAGGTAAAGTAGCTGCGGTATTAAAGGCACAACCTGACTTGCAATTTATGGTTGAAGGTCATACGGATAATAAGCCAATGAAAGCCAAGTTTGTTAAAGATAACTGGGACTTAAGCGTATTGCGCGCCACCTCAGTGGTACGTGTATTGCAAACAGAATTTGCCGTAGATCCTTCTCGTATTATTGCAGCAGGTAGAAGCGAGTATATTCCTTTAAGATCTAACGAAACTGAAGCTGATCGTGCTTTGAACCGTCGTACCCGTATCGTTATTATTCCTCAATTGGATCAATTTTTCAAGTTGATGGTTCCAAAAAACTAAGCATATTTTTAAGATTTATTGCCGTTTCGGGTTATCTCGAAACGGTTTTTTTATTTTATTGTAAATCCATAATTATAGACATGTTAACAGATGTCTATAAATGATATGTTAAAAATGATACTAAATGGCATATTTTATTGTGGATAATTTGTTATATTCGCGAACCTTTATCCCATTTCCAATGGCTAAAACAAAATATTTTTTTAATCCACATAGCCTTCGTTACGAGAAGGTTAAAACAAGTATTCGTGCAGTTATAACACGAATTTTTGGGTTTTTGTCTGCCTCTTTAGTCTTTGGTGCAATATTTTTTCTTTTAGCTACTAAATATTTTCCTTCTGCAACTGAACGTCAACTTCAACGCGAGAACATGGAATATAGAACGCAGTTTGAATTTATGGGTAAAAGAATGGATGAGCTTTCATCTACTTTAATGGATTTACAAAAACGCGATGACAAGGTTTATCGTGAGGTACTGGGTGCTGACCCAATTAGCGAAACGGAACGTGAAAGCGGCTTTGGCGGTGTGGATCGATATAAAAAACTTCGTGGTTACAGTAACAGCGATATCATGGTAGAAATCACACGTAAGTTGGATATCATAACCAAAAAAGTTTATGTGCAGTCTAAAAGTTATGACGAGTTGTTTGAGTTAGCCAAAAACAAAGAATTACAAATTGCTGGTACACCGGCAATTCAACCAATAAATAACAAAGATCTCACAAGAGTGGCTTCAGGATTTGGATGGCGTACGGATCCATTTTATCATATTAGTGAGTTACATCCAGGCATCGATTTTACAGCACCAATGGGAACACCAATTTATGCTACCGCTGACGGTATTGTTAAAAATGCCGACTTTAATACCGGGGGCTATGGCAATCATGTGGTATTAAGCCATGGTTTCGGTTATCAAACGCTATATGGTCATATGAGCAGATTGGGATGTCGCGTTGGTCAAAAAGTGAAACGTGGCGACCTTATTGGTTATGTTGGTAGTACAGGTAAATCTACTGGTCCTCATGTACATTACGAAGTTATAAAAAATGGTAATAAAATAGACCCCATCAACTATTTCTTTAATGACCTTACTGCAGCCGATTACGAGCAAATGCGTAAGGCATGCAGTTTAACGAATCAATCCTTCGACTAATTATATAATAACCCTACTTTTTTGTGAGTATAAGTTCAACGAAAAGTATAGCTACCATTGGTGTCTATACTGCAACAGCCATCGTAATTGCCAATATGATTGGAACGGGCGTATTTGGTAGCTTGGGATTCCAGGTGATTTCAATAAAATCAGTTTTTGCTATTATTATGCTTTGGCTTACCGGTGGAGTGCTCTCCTTTTGTGGTGCTTTAAGTTATGCAGAGTTAGGCGCCGCCTTGCCACGCAGTGGTGGTGAATACAACTTCCTAAGTCATATATATCATCCTATGTTGGGCTTTGTAAGTGGTTGGGTATCTTTGGTGGCTGGTTTCGCTGCTCCAATAGCAGTAGCTTCTATGCTTTTTGGCAAATACTTTTCTAATGTAAATCCCATCTTGTTTAATGGTGATAAAGCTGCCGTAGGGGTCATTATTTTAATTTCAATAATTCATACGATAAACACCGCCGTTGGAAGTGGTTTTCAGCGTGTGATGACTTTTTTAAAGGTGGCTATTATTGTATTTTTTGTTATAGCGGGTTTTCTTTATATCCCTTCATTTAGTATTTCAGTTTTGCCACAAGCAGGTGACGTGAATTACATTTTTAGCGGAAGCTTTGCGGTGTCACTGATCTATGTATCGTATGCTTATAGTGGCTGGAATGCCTCGGCATATATTGCTGGAGAAATGAAGGATCCAGGTAAAAACATACCTAAGTCGATTTTATATGGTACCGTGATTGTTACAATTTTATATGTTCTTTTAAATTATATCTTTTTGTATACCGTGCCTATGGACGAGCTTGCTGGCAAACAAGATATAGGACATGAAGCCGCAAAGGCAATTTTTGGTCCAGCAGGGGGCAGAATAATGTCGGGTGTTATTGCATTTTTATTGATTTCGACTATTAGTTCGATGATTTTTGCAGGCCCTCGTGTTTTGCAAGTGATGGGAGAAGATACCTATATGCTTAAGTTTTTATCTGTCAAATCTATTTCAAACATACCATATATTGCATTGTGGTTTCAAAGCTTAATAGCTATTACATTGGTGGTTACGGGTAGTTTTGAAACGATATTAAGTTATGTTGGATTTACCTTACAGCTTATCACATTCCTTACGGTACTTGGTGTAATTGTTTTACGTCATAAAGAGCCATATTTGGTTCGCCCTTTCAAAACTCCAGGTTATCCTGTTGTCCCAGTGTTGTTTTTAGCACTAACTGCCTGGATTTTATATAGCGTATTTGTTGAGAAGCCAGTAGTTGGGCTTATTGGTTTAGGTACTATCGTCATTGGCGCATTAATTTATTACCTTGATAAAAAACTATTTAGCAATCCATCTGAGCAATAATTTTATGAAAAAAGTTCACTTCTCAATTCTATTACTCACTTTTTTGAGCCTTTTTTATGCTTGTAATTCCAACAACTCCTCAACACAAGTTAACGACCAAAAAAACCAAAAGGATTCTTTGGCCTCATCTCGAGATTTGACGGAGGTGATTCGTAACGCGAACACGTCTTCATTTAATAATTTTGCTCGTTTCATTGCAGGGATGAAGCAAACAACAGAAAACAACTACAGTAAAGTTGAAAAAGATTCGATATGGGTATTTCACTCCAACAGGCTAAATGCAAAGTGGCGATTAATGACGAACCGTCGTACTGCAAAACTTAATCAATGGGCTGCAAAGGAAGTACCTAACGCTATGCGTGAAAGTGATCGTTTATTCTATCCATTTAGTGGTGCAGACATCTTAAATGCCAATCTCTTATTTCCAAACACAAAATCATATTACCTATTTGGACTAGAGCCTGTGGGATACCTGCCAGATATATTGTTAAATGCAAATGCTAAGGATACTTTAAATCATTATTTTAAATCGTTGGATGTTTCCTTAAACGCAATTACCAACTTCTCTTTCTTTCGCACAAATAGTATGAAAGTTGACTTTAAAGCCGATGAACTCAATGGTACGATTCATCTTATGCTTCTCTTTTTATCTAGGAATAACAATGTTATTGCCGACGTACACTATGTTTATATTGATGATCAAGGCATCCAACGCGACAATGTGGATCGTAAAGTTAAGAATAATGACGGAGTAGAAATTACTTTTCTAGACAGCGCATCTCAGGTTCATACTGTTACGTATTATTCTGTTAATTTAGATAATACCCATTTGTCTAAGAACCTTGGACTGCAACAATATATTAAGAATTTAGGAGGTTTTAACTCATACTTAAAAGCTGCTTCATACCTTATGCACAACTCATCTTTCTCTGAGATACGAAGCACCATACTATCACAATCTAAATATCTTTTACAGGATGATTCCGGTATACCATATCATTATTTCACTCCAGAGCAATGGACAATTAATCTTTATGGAGATTATGTGCCGCCAATTACGTTGTTTGCTAATTACTATCAAAAAGATTTAGATTCAGCTTATGGTGATTCAGCAAGTCGTCATAAAACATTAAATTTTGGCATTGGATATAATTTCAACAACTCAAATTTGATGTTATTTGAAAAGAAATAAACTAGTTTGCATCACTTTTAAAGTTAGTATGAATAGAGTATTCCATTTTGTTATTTTAGGAATACTCTTATGTTTTAGTTTATTACTTCAAGCACAAACCAAACCAAAGGCGAAATCAAAACCAAAGCCCAAACCAAAGGTTAATTCGGTTAAAAAAGTTGCACCACCGGTAAAAACAAATACTACATCAGCACTCACCGCAAACCCAACAACAGCCTCAAGGCCCTTAAACATACTCGATTCTATACTTCGTAAAAATCAGTCTGCTTTTGGTGATATCTTGAAAGATCCGAAGAAACACCATGTTCAAATTATTTATACACAAATCACCCGTGATAAGCTCAATAAAGCCACGTTTACTAACACCACATTTCGATTAAATAAAGAAGAGTTTTTTTATCCTGCCAGCATGGTGAAACTACCTTCTTGCGCACTCGCACTGGAGAAGGCAGAAGAACTTGCTAAATCCGGTATTACAGTAAATGCAAGGATGCTTACCGACAAGGCGAATGATTGCCAAGATTTAACCCATGCCGACGCTTCCGCTGAAAATGGATATCCTTCAATTGCTAATTATATAAAACGAATGCTTTTGGTTAGCGACAATATCGCTTATAGTCGTATATACGAGTTTTTAACGCCTGAATACATCTATAAAAAGATGACATCAAAAGGATATCCTACGGCTCGGATTCGGATTCGTTTCGACCCAGATTGTTTGGGTAAACCCAACAATTATACCAACCCCATTCGTTTTCTTGATTCCACTGGAAGGCTTCTTTATTTGCAACCTGCAAAGTACTTTCCTGCAGATCAATTGGCGATGCCAATTAAAAACGCAGTTAGAAAAATCGATTTTAGAGATCCAAATGTTAGCTTATTAAAGGACTTTACGCATTCCAATTTTTTTAGTCTTCAGGATATGCATGAGGTTTTGAAGAGCATTATGTTTCCTCGAGAAACACCATCAAACAAGGCGTTTAAAATAAATGCCAACAATCGAAAATTGCTTTGGAAGTACTTGCAAATGATGCCCTACGAAAGCGACTTTCCGTCATATCCAAACCGTGAACAGTATTTTGATAGTTATAAAAAGTACCTTTTTTATGGTCGCGATAGCTCAATAATTGCCAATAAAAACATACGTATTTTTAATGTTGTTGGGGTAAGTTATGGGTATACCACTGATTGTGCCTATATCGTTGATTTCGAACATAACATTGAGTTTATGCTTACGGCAACCTATTTTATTGAGGAAGGTAACGGCGTTATCGATGGCACTGATGAAACCTATGACCGAGAGGTTCTGCCATTTTTTAGAAATTTGGGGCAGTCGGTTTATAAGTATGAATTAACCAAAAAGCGCAAACTTTTACCCAATTTATTGGAGTTTAAGTTTTAAATTCGCATCATTATATATTATCCATGAAATCCAAAATAAACCAATTTTTTATTATTACAGTTTTGTTTTCCATTGCACTAGTTTCATGTAAAAACCAAGCAGGCTCTAACGAAAATAAAACTACCGACAGCACAGCAACACCAAACAAAACCGATGTTGCACCTTTCACCGACAACAGCTACAATAAAGCTGCTCGTTTCATCGCTGGCTTAAATCAGCTTAGTCCTAATGAATATTCCGAATGGGAGAAAAAACCGGAATGGATCGCCTACAAAACTCAGATGGATAGTGCATGGGGAAAACTTCAAGCATCTCGTTTTAGTGTAATGGAGAAATTTTACCAAGAAAACATAGGTGAGTTTACCAAAAGCGAAGAAAATGTTTATTATCCTTTTAGTGGTCCCGATTTCTTAAATATTTACCAAGTATATCCTCATGGTTCGTCCTATGTGATGGCTGGCCTAGAGCCAGTTGGAGCAATACCAGCGCCTTTAACCATGACTGGAAACAATGAACTAAAAAACAACCTTCAAGGTTTTTCGAAAGGATTTCGTACAGTGAAGGAGTGGGGATATTATGTAACGAGTTACATGAGTAAAGATTTGAACCTTACAAAGCTAAAAGGAGTGATTCCAATTTATTACTTGTTTATGGTGCGTATGGGATGTTCCATCGAAAAGGTTGAACTATTAAGCCTCGACGAAGCCGGAAAAGCCAATGTTGTAGATGGTTTGCCAAACGATAAAATGAATATGCGTGGTTGTCGTGTTACATTTAGACACGCCGATAATAAGGTGGCTTCCTTAACGTATTTTGAAGGTAACCTAGAAGATATGGATAGCAAAGGTTATGGCCATAGTTTTATTAAAAATTATGAGAGTTATGTTAGAGCAAATGTAAAAAATGCCAATGCTTATTTAAAAGCCGCTTCTTACTTACTTTATAACGAAACCTTTTCTAAATCACTTTACCTACTATTGGATATAAGCAAAACGATGCTTACTGATGAAAGTGGAGTTCCATACGACAAAATAGATAGAAATAAATGGAAGATTAGTTTGTTTGGAAAATATTATCCTCCTACAAAAGATTTCCCATGGATTAAACAACCTGCACTTAAAGGAGATTACATTAAAGATTCTGCCAATATTAAGCAAATACCATTTTTTACTGGTTACCATCGTAATCTTGGACAAAGCAATTTGCAGTTTTACATTAAGCGGTAGTCTTGCCTAATTTTTAAAATTAGAAATATTTATAACAAATTAAAGAGACGCGTTTTTATGCGTCTCTTTTTTTAAATCAAAATGAATTTAGTACACATTATTCAATCCTATTTGAAGGGAGCCTTGCAGCAGGTGTTCGATATAGAAGTGGAAAGCGCTACCATCAAATTAGAGCAAACATTACAGGATTATAAAGGTGATTACACTTTTGTTGTGTTCCCATATGTGAAACAAACGCGAAAAAGTCCAGAACAAACAGCTGCAGCTTTAGGCGACTTTTTACAATCACAAAATAAAATTGCTGAATATAATGTTGTGAAAGGGTTTTTGAATTTGGTGTTGAACGATGCTTTACTTTTTGAGTTTTTTATTGCTGCTGGTAAAGACGAAAACCACTTTAGAACTAACACAGGAGGAGCTAAGAAGGTGGTTGTGGAGTATTCATCTCCAAACACAAATAAACCATTGCACTTAGGGCACATACGTAATAATTTATTGGGATTTGCTGTCGCTGAAATTTTAAAGTCGGGTGGATACGATGTAAAGAAAGCAAACCTAATTAATGATAGGGGTATTCATATTTGCAAAAGTATGTTAGCATGGCAACAGTCTGGATTGCAAGAAACACCACAATCTTCAGGATTAAAAGGCGATCATTTGGTTGGAAAATATTATGTGGCTTTCGATAAAACCTACAAAGCAGAAATCGAAGCATTGGTTAACGATGGCCTTACCGAGGACGAAGCTAAGAAAAAAGCCCAAAGTATGATTGAAGCGCAACAGATGCTTCTCCGATGGGAAAATGGAGACCCCGAAACTATTGCTTTATGGAAATTGATGAATGGCTGGGTTTATGATGGGTTTGATGTTACATACAAACGTTTGGGTGTTGATTTTGATACGTATTATTACGAATCGAATACATACTTACTGGGAAAAGCTATCGTTCAGGAAGGCCTTGATAAAAAGGTGTTTTATAAAAAAGAGGATGGTAGTGTTTGGATTGACCTAACGGATGAAGGGCTTGATCATAAATTACTCTTACGTGCTGATGGCACCTCCGTTTATATCACCCAAGATATTGGGACTGCGCAGTTAAAATATGACGACTTCCATTACGACATGTCTCTTTATGTAGTTGGTAATGAACAAGATTATCATTTTAAAGTGCTTCAGGGTATTTTAAAGAAGATGGAGAAACCTTATGCCAATGGCATTCATCATGTAAGTTATGGAATGGTGGATTTGCCAAGTGGTAAAATGAAAAGTAGAGAAGGAACCGTGGTTGATGCCGATGACTTAATGGAAGAGATGCATGACGAGGCGCGTAGGATAATTTTAGAACGTGGCAAAACAGAAGGAATGACAGCAGAGCAAATTGATGCGCTTTGTGAAGATGTTGGAATGGCGGCTTTAAAATATTATTTATTACGTGTGGATCCGCAAAAACGGTTGCTCTTTAATCCGGCCGAGAGCATCGACTTTGAAGGAAATACCGGGCCTTATATACAATATACAAACGCCCGCATTAATTCTGTTATTGATAAAGCCGGAGACAATTTGGTTAATACCGGATATTCAACCTTGCTTGAACCTGAACGTGAACTGCTACTTGCGTTACACAACTATAAAATTACTTTAGATAAAGCGGCTACAACATATAACCCATCAGAGATTGCTAATTATGTTTATGATGTGGCTCGAATTTATAATCGGTTTTATTATGAATGCCCCATCGCAAAAGAAGATGTAGCTCTTGAAACACGCACTTTTCGAGTGGCTTTATCTAAATTTACTGGACAAACAATTTCTGAGTGCTTGAGACTTCTGGGTATTAAAGCTCCAAAAAAGATGTAACATTTTTTAGGTTAATTCGTTACATCCCCGACGTTACAAATGGCTAAAGGTACTATTCTAACTTTTATTTTAATGATAATGTCTGCCACTGTGTTTGGGCAGTTCTTTAGTATTAGCGGAAAAGTAACGAATACATCAATTGAGCCTATTGAAAATGTCAATATTAAAGTCAGGGGCAGCGTATATGGTACAGCTACAGATGCCAATGGTAACTATGTATTACAATTGGAAAAAGGTACTTTCGAATTGATATTTACCTATGTTGGATACCATACCATTAAAAAAAACATTACTATTACTCAAAATGTAACACTAAATACAATTTTAGAGGAAGATATCAGCGTTATTAACGAAGTAGAATTAACGACAAAACGTATCGATCGCTCGCGTGAAATAGTGCGAGAAGTGATACGTAGCAAGAACAAATATCTAGAAACCTCTTATTCCTGTAATATGTATATTAAGTCTATTCAGGAAGCAGATGAAATGCATAGAAAAGTGCATAAAGATAGTTTAGCACGTGCCATTAAAAAGTGGCAAAAAGATTCGTTATTAAAATTGGAGGAGTCGGATTCTAGTTCTATGGCTTTCAAAAAAAAGGCGAAACTTGACTCGTTGGAACGCATAGCTGCCGAAGACACCTCGAGTAAAGCCTATAAAAAACGCATTAAAAACATAAAACCTATTAATCCGTTAGCTGGAATCAATATAGATTTAGCTGAAATAATTATTGAAAAGAGCTTTGAATATCCTGATAAAGTTAAAGAAGTGCGTTCGGCATACAAAAAGAAAGGTGATGTGTCTGGACTATTTTATCTCAGTTCTACAGAAGGTGAATTTAATTTTTATCAGAACCTAGTAAGGATTTCATCACTCAGTGAATCACCATTTCAATCGCCTCTTAGTAATGGTGGTTTACTTGCCTATAAATATAAATTGGTTAAATCAAGCATTCAAAACGGGCTTAAAGTATATACGATAAGGGTATCGCCCAATGCTGTTGGAAATGCTTTGGTATCTGGTGAAATGGAAGTAATTGACAGTCTTTGGTGCCTCAAAAGTTATTCCTTCACATTTCCTCAATTTCACCTTGCCGAATATGATTATTTTAAGGCATCTGCTTCATTTTCGCCCGATAGTAATGGCTTGTGGATGTGCGACAAACAAGAGTTTATTTTTAAAACTAAGTTAGGAGGTGCTCGTTCGAGTGGCAAAACAACCGTGTTTTACAGTAATTATGTTACTCAAAAATTTAGTAAACGTTATTTTAACAATGAATTAAGTTCTACATCGCAAGATGCCTATGAGAAAGACAGTGCATTTTGGAATACTCGTCGTAAGGAGCCACTCACTGCAAAGGAAGTTCGATTTATTTATGTGAGCGATAGCATAAAAGCTGCACATGAGAAGAAAGAATATCTTGATTCAGTAGATAAAGTTTTAAATAAACTAACATTATCAAAAATTGTACTCTTCGGACAAGTTAATTACAATAGAGAAAAAGAGCGAACGTTGGCTTTCGATCCTCTTTGGATTGTTGTAAACCCAATGGCGATCGGTGGCGTTCGTATCCGTTATGGTCTAGGGATATACAAAAAATTCAAAAACAAAACTACTTTAAATAGCTATACTAACCTCAGTTATGGTTTGCTTAACCAAGATGTTAAAGGCAATGGAACAATTTCGCGATTGTACAATCCAATTAAACAAGCGTATTGGAATATTAGCGCAAAAAGAAATTTCGATGTTATCAATCCCTTCGATTCCTGGTTAAATGTATTTAGAAGAGCAAATTTTTATGTGAGCACAGGCGTACGGGCCTTTCACCGAATTGAATTAAGCAATGGACTATATTTAATAACTGGATTGGAGTTCGCTCGTCGTGCCTCAATTTCCAATTATAAATTTACCCAAGCCTTCGATTCTGTTTATGATAATTATAAGAATCGTCCAGCTTCTTTTGAGGATTATAATACGTTATATTCAAATCTTACCTTATCCTACACTCCCTTTCAAAAATACCTTCGTGAGCCGCATGAAAAAATAATATTAGGTTCTCGATATCCGACCTTTATTGTGGATTGGCGCAAAGGAATTCCAAACATTTTGGGGAGTAAAATTAATTTTGATTATCTTGAATATCGAATAGAATGGGATTTTAAAATAGGGCTTGTAGGTAACAGTAAACTCTATGTTTCAAGCGGCAAGTTTTACAACAAAAAAAGCCTTCAGTTTATCGATTATAAATATCAAAATAGAATCGGACCTGTGTTTTTTGCCAATCCTTTATATAGTTTTCAAGCACTAGATAGCTCTTATGTTACTTTAAATCGATTTTACGCTGCCCATTATTTTCATCGTTTCAACGGTGCTATCCTAAATAAAATTCCAGGACTTAAGTTGTTGAAACTTAACGAAAGTGGAGGTGGGGGCCTATTGTATAGCAAAGAGCATCATCTTTTTTATGTTGAGTTGTTTGCCGGAATCGATAAGCAATTTGTGCTATTTAGTGAACGTGCTCGTATTGGAATATATGCTGTACAAGCAATATCAAATAACTTTAAAGCTCCGTTGCAGTTCAAATTCACTCTCGACTTTTACGATAGAGTCGAAAATCGTTGGACCTATTAATATAAAATCTCAATGAATATCCTTAGCGTAAATAACGTTACCAAAAAATACACCAATAAAGTTGCCCTAAACGACGTAAGTGTGCAGATTCCTGAGGGTAAAATTTATGGTCTTTTAGGCCCAAATGGCGCAGGTAAAACCACTTTAATTCGAATCATTAACCAAATTACTGCACCGGATTCAGGAACCGTATTTTATAAAGACGAGCCGCTTGGCCCATCGCACATCTTTAATATTGGATATTTACCTGAAGAGCGTGGGCTTTATAAAAAAATGGAAATAGCCGAACAGATGCTCTATTTCGCACAACTAAAGGGTTTAAGTAGGAGTGAAGCCAGTAAAAGGTTGCGATTTTGGTTTGAGAAATTTGATATTATGAGCTGGAAGGATAAAAAAATTGAGGATCTAAGTAAAGGCATGCAACAAAAAATTCAATTTATTGCCACCGTCCTCCATCAACCGGCTCTATTGATTTTAGATGAGCCATTTACAGGTTTAGATCCTATTAATGCCGATTTAATTCGGGATGAGATTTTAGCATTGAAAAAAAGCGGCACAGCAGTAATATTCTCTACACATCGAATGGAAAGTGTTGAGATGCTTTGTGATCATATTGCATTATTCAATTTATCACGAAAGGTACTTGATGGTAAAACTGCGGACATAAAAAAGCATTATGCGGAAAGTAAATATGCTTTGACTATAGCTGGAAAGCACGAATTAATAAATATCCCTTCGGAGTATCAAGTCAACCATATTCAAATTTTAGGTGATAAAACGCAGCTTGAGGTAAAACTCTTAGAAGGCAATACCAATAGTATGTTAGAAGTATTACTTCCGAATTATACAATACTTAGCTTTACCGAAATTATACCCACTATTAATGATATTTTTAAGTTAAAAGTGGCAGAAACAGGAGGTATTATCCCCCAATCGTTTTAGATTTTAAAATAAAAAAACGATTATAAATTTATAAGCACTTTATTGGTTTTAAAATCCAAGTTGAAAAAACAGCAAGTTGGTAAGGTTCATTAACAAAAATAAAGTAACGTATTCTAGGCTTAATCGTATCTTTGTTATCGTTATGAAATCTATTTCTCTAAAAACATGCTCTGTTTTATTTCTATTCGTTCTGGCTGCAAAATCGATGTTTTCGCAAACAACGAATTTGTCGAGTAGAGATACAAATGCGGTGCGGGTGGTGCAACTTTCAGGAGTGTTAAAATCATTTGATAGTGTACCATTGCCATATGCCACGGTGCTAATTTCCGGAACCAAATATGGTGTTACCTCCAATCTTTACGGGTATTTTACTATTCCGGTAAAAGAAAATGACTTAGTAATTTTTTCATTTGTAGGATTTCGTCCAGGAGGTTTCCGAGTTCCCAAGAACAACGCAAACAACAAACTTTCAATCACAGAATATTTACAAATAGACACCCAGTATCTCAACGAAGTTATTGTTAATCCGTGGCCCTCGACGGCTGAATTTAATTATGTATTTGTTCATAAAATACTGCCCGACGATGACTTAGAACGCGCCTTGAAAAACCTCGATCCAGTGGTGCTGCAGAGCATTGCTGATAATATGACACGTGATGGCAATGAAAATGCAACTGCATTTTTTGCGCAGCTACAAGATCAAAATTCTCGTTTAGGCGGTCAGCCTTACAATCCTTTCTTTATGATGGGTCCCAATGGGCAGATAATTCCGGCGGTGAATATCACAAAGTTGTACAACTACCTAGAATATTTAAAGCGCATAAAAGCAAAGGAAAAAAAGAAGTAGATTGAAAATTAAGTCAATCGGTTCGAATTTTAGGCTATACCAAAGGCGATAAGAATCGCTGGGGAGGCAATGGTCATTTAAAAATAGGGGTGGAATAGAATGGATAGTAATTTGATTGAAAGCCTAGAATTATACCAAACATGACGAATGTTATGTTTTATTTCGAAACAAATGACTATGTTTGATTATCCACAATAACGGATATATTACAATATGAAATCTAGAGTTTTATTAGCAGTCCTAACTTTTTTGAGTATTGGTTTGTACTCACAAACAATTACCTACTATCATATTCATGATGGGAATTACTATTTAGTTCAAACCTCAGGTGGAATGGAGTTTCACAGTAATGGAGACATTTACTTGATTGGAAACATTATAGAAAATATTGAACTAGATCCAATCGGTGACAATGATCCTTCGAAGGAAGTACCAGAATGTGAGGCCGAAAAAGGTAAACAAGGCCAAACGGTTGTATGTGGGCCATACACTTGTCGAAACGGAACGGACGGGGTAATAATTGAAGGTTGTGATAATGTAAACTCTAAGACCTGTAAGATTACTATTTCGAACAACAATGGTGGTCAAATAGTATTTACCTATACAGAATCATAGAAGAACTATGATTTTCCAAACAAAAGATAAAAGGGGAAGAATAATAATCTTCCTCCTTTTTTGTTCTATTGCAATTGCTTACTCACAAAAGAACCCGGTAGAAAATTATTATATAAACAACCATCTTGGGAAGGATGCTAAAGTAGCTTTTGTATTACTTGAGAAGCATGATTGCTTAGACTGTTTAAAAAACATGCCACTAATAGAAAATGATCTATTAAGGCAGAAATATAGAGTGCAATATATTATTTCCTTCACTAGAAGGAAGTTCTTGAATGAGAATTTTGTATTGTTAACAAATCTTGAACCAGAGAGCCGATTGATTTCTAACGACACACAACTCTACTCATTTTTAAACGATTTCAATAAACAATTGGTTGTAAAGTATAATGGACTAGATACTTTCAGCTATGTATTTTGCAAGAACTATTTTGAGGAAACAATTGACACAATAGTAATAGATGAATCGAAAAAAGAATTTAAATTTGAGAACATGGTTTTTAAGGTTAATGATAGCACCAATGCAATTATTGACCATTACTTTCAAAAAGAAATATTTTTATTATCGACAAAAAGTGGGATGAGGGATAATTTTGTGCCAGAAGAAATAGATTCTATTGTCAGATTAGCATATTACTCGAATAATGTTTCAAAAAGCAAATACAATAAATTGATCAAAATTTTCAACGAATTTAAAAAGAACAAAACCTACACTTATTTGAACCCAGAGAGCTTTAACATGAACGATTCTGAATTTATGTTTATCTATCAATGGGCAAGGCTGAGATTTATTAATGATTCTGATGTGATTTCAAGAAATGACCATCTTATAGTTATAACAAATAAATCTTTGAAGGTCAAAAAATACTATAGTATTAAAGATTCTAGTTTTGGAGATTATTATATAGACATATTTAATGATAATTATATGTATAATGATTCTGTTTTCATTTTTAAACTGCGATGGTTACAGAATACGCAAGTTCTTCCAAAATCATATTTTCTAGGGAAGTACACCATTTCGGGCAGTGAGCTGCTCTTTTCTGGACTTTACAGAAACCTTCAAGAGCCAAAATTAATTAAAAGGATACATGCAGAATATTATTTAGATGATGTAGTGTTTATTAAAGCTAATTCAGATACATTTTATATTTTTAAAAGTTATCCTTATGTCTACAAATTTGGAGATACGAGCTTTATGATAGAAATTACACACAAGGCAGATTTTAGTAAATTTGCTACAAGAAACGATCTAATAAAAGACAATAAACTAAAATTTAATATAAATTCGGTTTGTGAGATTGATAAGAATATATATATATCTTGCTACGAAGATGGGGTAAGGACTTTGCTTGTATTCGATCTCAAGTTTCAGCCAATAAAGTCGATAAAAATAAAGTGTAGCGAGAATAATCGGGTATTTGATTTTGATGACCATTCGATTCGTATGCTGAAGCAAGATGAGGATCGGTCAATCTTATATACTATTCCCTATTAGTAATGGCTATTACCTTATTTTCCTATACTAGGATGACGAAATATTAGATTATCGCTATATAGCAAAATAGTAGAGCAAAATATTACTGGGATAAATTTCCGGGACTATCAATTTGTATTTGTTGATAGTATCAGCCCATCGCATATTGCAATTTCTGCAAAGGATTTTCAGGATTTGAAAGCTTCTGCTCCAACGACTTCCTTTATTCTTATCCTACAATCTAATAAAGATGGCAATTTCAAAGGGGATAAGGATTGGGAACATGAAGTAGATATTGTTGAGGTGGTGAGTGATAGGATTGCTACGATTTCGAAGAATAGGTATGGGAGGTATGGGACATATGAAAAATAATTATATCTAGACCTTAATTACCTCAAGCAAATTAATCTCAATCACACCTATCAATCTATTATAAATTTTTTGACTTGATGACCTAATGACATAAAATAAATACCTTTAATAAATTTTGAGACATCAATAACAGTTTCTTTGTTATTCATTTTTCCTTTATATAATGCAAGACCTAAGGTATTAGAGATAGAGTAAGTTAAATTATTATACAGTTCATTCTCGAATCTTATTGTTAATTCTTTGTGTGCGGGATTTGGGTATAGTGAAAAAAGAGAGTTTTCGGATTTTTCATTGTTCATTTTTACCCCCACAAAAACATCTCCTCCTTTATTACCTGTTCTATATGTATTGTAAAATGATGAAGTAAAATACATTAAAGTATCATTTATAAAGACGAAATCTTGGGGAGTTTCCTGAATTCCATTATTATTTTCCAAAGGTGGGTCAATGGTTTGGGTTTTCCAACTTATTCCACCATTAATTGTGCTATAAATATTTGTATCACCATTCAAAACTAAAATACCACGATTAGGATCTGTAAAATAGTATTCAAAAATCCTCCTCCCATTTGAACTAATAATACCTTTTGTTGTTTTAATATCAAATTTAACAGCCCAATTGCGACCACCATCTGTGCTGTAGTATAACTTCTCAACTAAATCAGCATCAGTAGCGTATAGAGTATCAATATTCCGGAATCTTATGTTGCTAATATAAGAAGGTAAAGGAATACTGTCAATCCATGTTTTCCCATAATCGTTACTGTGGAAAATTTTTGTATTAATGCCATTCGTCCTGCCTGCTATTGCGATCTGCCTAAAATTTGGGCTTGTATAATAGCCTGCTAAAGAAATATCAAAGTTCATATTATTGTAAGGTAAAAATTGCCTTTGAGTTCCTTTATTGGTAGAAATCCAGGTTTTACCAAGAATAATAATAGTAGTATCGTTATTAACGAATAATGGAATAAATCGAGTTAAATATGAGGACAAATTACTGCATCCAGCACATTGTGCAAGGGCGATAGATGAAATATTTATCGTATCTGTGACTTTGTAATTTGGAAACTTATAATGATATATTTGGGATGTAAATGGAGCGTAAGCATATATATTTGAATCATTAATTATTTTATATCCTCTTGAAAATAGAGCATTCGATGTATCTGATAAAACTTCTTTAAAGGTAATTCCATAATCCAATGATTGTAATAAATGCCATTTTATTGACTTTGGACCTAACTGTTCACCACTTGACTGAAAGCAGAGACTTAAATTAGGACTAAACGTTGGCATATTGCCAAATGATTTTTTCCACTGAGCTTTAGCATTGAGAAAAATACTAAATGTAATTATTGAAAGTAATATATTTTTCATTATTTATAGGTAATAAAATGGTTAATAGATTTAATGCACATCTTGTGGATCTCCAATCGGTGGTTCACCCTGTAATACTCCCCATTTGTTGTACCAAAAGTTTAGGAAGTTAAGTTAAATAATTTGATTGTTTAAGCTGCTTTTTGATTGATAGATTCATGATACTTTTTGTTAGGTGAAGTGTTAATGGATTGATGATGTTTTTGGTGGT
>CAINMV010000025.1 GCA_903850915.1 uncultured Bacteroidota bacterium | reverse complement strand
GTGTCGAAGTAGATGAATAATACGGGAACTTTAATACTAAAAAAATGTGCGATAGCCATGCAAATGAAATAAGCAGCACCAGCTTTGAAAGCATATTGAGTACGTTTTGAGTTCACAAATAACACCTTATGTTAAGAAACATAACTTTAGCCTAATTTGTCACAAAACGGCTAAAAATTGCGCTGAAAACGGCAAATAAAAAGCTATTTGATCTAGATGGATTTTTGTTAAACGGTAGGAGGCGAGCCAAACCCCCGGCACTTGCTTAATAGTTGTGGCTGCTTCCTTCCGGACCTGACCAGGTTGGCTATCTTACAATGCGGGGAGGCCCGCCAAACGCTATTTTACATCAAGACGACATTCTGAGGCGAACTGAAAATGAATTTATAAGCGGCTATAGTTGCGCTATAATCCGCCACCCACGGAGAGATGGATGAGTGGTTTAAGTCACCACCCTGGAAAGGTGGCACAGGGTTATCCCTGTCGCGAGTTCGAATCTCGCTCTCTCCGCCAAGGTTTTTTTACACAAAACTTCGCATAGAACCTGTCACCACTCCGATAATCGCAATTCTTTCAGCATCAGAAAAATTAATTGCTTGGCAGTTGGAGTTAGCTGGAAGTAATTGTTGTTGGCCTAAGTACTTCACTGTAAATTCACCATCCACCTCTGCAAGTACAATATTACCAATGCTAGGCTCTAATGAGCGGTCCACAACTACAACATCACCTTCCGTAATGCCTGCATTAAGCATTGAGTCCCCTTTAACGCGAACGAAGTAGGTCGCCATTGGGTTTTTCACTAGCATGTCATCAGCGCTAAGCCTTGCTTCAATATGCATGGGGCTTGCAACACTGGCTGAAGCGACTTGGTTGTACAGCGGGATGTACGCACTTTTGTTGGATGTGCGTGTATAAATTTCCGCAACATTGTTGGTATGTTTGCGGTTGTAGCTACTAATGAAATTTAATGGATTCATGTTTTTCACTCTTCATTGTTTTTGTTGTACGAACGTACAGTTGAGTGAATATTACGGATTTGAATGAGCTTTGTCTATCACTTTTGTAATAAAAATTTAAACGAGTTGCGAGAATATGATGAGAATGCCTTGCTATATAGGGTTGTGACCCTATATAAAAATATGGAAAAAAGTTTGATGATGTGCTGTGTTGAAGCATTTGGTGCCTAAAAAAGTACCCTAGCCTCCACACCCGAAGGCACATGGACCTGAACCATGCGCGTCTAACAATTTCGCCATTTGGGCTATACTATGAAAAGTAAATTTTAACGTAAGAGAATCAAGAATTAATCAAAGAAGTAATCTAATAGGAACAATAAGCTTTGGCTCATAAAAAAACACCGCGAAACTCAAAAAGATACGCGGATCCGCACGCTCAACGAGAGTCTGCAAACTACGAAAATCCCTTGCCTAGTCGCGAGTTTATTCTGCAAATGATGGCAGACCAAGGCGTGCCTTTGCACGTTGAAGATTTATACGAACTGCT
>CAINMV010000024.1 GCA_903850915.1 uncultured Bacteroidota bacterium | reverse complement strand
ATGTAGAAAACATTTGAGTTCCTGTTTCGGACTCGGGTTCGACTCCCGACAGCTCCACTTTTAACCTTCAGGTTCTTTCACAAAATTTCAAAACCCTTCACTAGTAAGGGTTTTGTTTTTTAACATTTCTTAAGTTTTCATATTTTTTCTATCTTTGATTCACCTATTGGCAAAAAAATGGCCATAGGTGAAGCAGAATTAAAATATGACTATTACCACAGGATTAAGCTTCAAATTTTACCTTCAAACCCAAAAATGTAGGCTTGACGGAAAGTGCCCTATTTACATAAGAATCTTTTAACAACTGGAAAATTCAGTGGCATCGCCCACCCATTTTCATCCGTAATTGATCACCAAGAAAAAATTTATTTTACATCCTGCAATCATTTATTGGTAGAGTTTAGTTAGTTCTGATTCCAATGGTCAATGGTTACCGAAAAAGGGTGGTCAATCGTATCGGAATTTCCACTGAACCGCCAATTTTGCCAAACCGCCGTTACCTGCCGTTTTTTCTGTTGTCATTGTAAAAATCTTAGTTTGATGTCCTGTGTCGGAACCATACAATTGTCCCGCTTTCCAAATATTCTGTATCGTGTCTTAGCAATTATATTGTAAATAAAATCCCTCAATGGTCGTGGAAAGATAATTAAAACATAAAACAGTTTCCAAACTCCTCCCAACTCTTTCAATACATGAAGACCTGCCGATGATTTTAGAAAGCATTTGTCTCCATTGATAAAAACGAAAGAGTCAAAATCATCTGTAGGTAAATCAAATTTATTAAGCAATGCTTGTCCACTTTTAGATTGCAATGATGCGAATTTGAATTTCACTTTCGGGTCTCTTTTGATTGTGAATTGTACAATGCTGTTGCATAAATTACAAACTCCGTCAAAGAGCAAAATGTGTGACTCGCTATTGTTCATTTTTTAAAATATTTTCATGCCTTCAAATGTAAATCCATCAATATTGTAATTTGGAACTTCATTCTCCTTTAATTCAATAAATCCAAGCTGTTCGTGCAAGACAAACATTCGACTTCTTGCTTCATTTGATGATAAACGACCTCCTTTAAATATGTCAATAGCTTGTAAAAAACCTGCTATATCAATTCCAATTACTGCATATCGGACAATTGGATTTTGACTAAATAACATGGATGCAACGACTGTTATTCCAATTGTAGCCCTTGTATAAGGGTCAATTTTATTTTCAAGAGTTTTAATCCCTGCAAATGACATAATACTGGAGCTAGTTATTGTTAAATGGTTCTTTTTCATTTTCTTTTTACGAAATGTTGTTCACTATTACCACCATTTGTTACCGATTAATCGGGAGAGTTCAATTCGCGAAAGGCATTTTTGGTATTCAAAATTTAAAACCGATAATTTTATTTTCTGCAAGTTGGTAAGCGCATTGATGTATTCTATTTGTAAGGCAATCCCATTTTCATAGCGTAAATTTATTATCTCTAAAGTCTTTTGTGACTGATTAATTTGCCCTTGCATATTGGTTAAACGCGCTGTATATGAATTAAAATCAGCGGTAGCCTGAGCTATATCTCTTTCGTAATTCTTCGTTAAGGTGGTTAAGGCCAGATCATTGAGCTTTTTGGTGGCTTCAAATAATTCCTCTTGCTGCTTATATCTACCGCCTTGAAATATTTGGGCATTCAAACTTAAACCAACTAAATAATTAAACCTCAAATTTTCTATATTGGGCTGATAGCCATTACGGATACCTGCATTGCCAATTAAATTAATGGAAGGGTAAAAGGATCGCTTACTAATATCCCAATCGTTAATGGCAAGTTGGCTTTTTTGTTTTGTTAACTTAAAATCTAAATTGGTTTCCAAAGCTTCTTTTATTATCTCTTCTTTCGTTGCTAAATTACTTCCTGCTGAAAAATTAAAATCTGTTTTAATTTGACTGAAATTTTCAATACCTGTTGAATAGTATAGAACATTCAATTGCTTTTGAAGTAATGTCTCCAACTCAAGTTTTCTGTTTTGCTCTTCATCTTTTTTACTGCTTATGGTAAGTATGTCTAATTCAAGGGCATCATCATTCTTGAATCTATTTTCGGCTATTTTTTTGGATTGACTCAACGACGATAGAATAGAATCCTGAACGGTGATAGCATTTTTTAAATAGATGATGCTATAGTAAATATTGGCTATCTGTGCTGCCAACTGGCCCTTGTTAAATTCAACATTATCTTTTGATTGTTGTATCTCTGTTTTTGTTTTGGTAATGGTGGCCATGGCTCTTCCAAAATCGAACACCTGATAGTTGATGCCTAAACCTAACATCAGGTTATTGTTGGGTTGAAACTGTATCACTTTCTCAATACCTGGGCCTAACGGGAAGGTAGCTTGGCTAATCGGATTAATAAAGCTATAGGATCCTGATGCATTGACAGATGGCAATAAATAGGTTTTCGCTATATCCATTTTTTCGGATTGGATGAATACTTGCTGCTGTAACTCATGAATACGAGGATTATAGGTAAATGCATTATTTACCAAAAGCACCAATTCCTGATTGGAATTTTGTTGCGCATTCGCCGGGCTAAGCAGATGAACAAAAATGACGAATGAAAGAAATTGAAAATTTTTAATTGTCATGGGATTATTTTTTTAGTGAGATTCTTCCGCTATTCTGGCTTGCGTAGCGGCATCTAATTTTTTAGTGGTTAATAGTAATATAAACGGTAATGCACAAACAAAAAACACACTGATCAGCAAGAAGCCATCTAAATACGCCATAAAATAACTTTGTTTGTTAATGGATAGATCGATAATCGTATTGGCCGCTTTTGTTGCGTTATATGGATTGGAGCCTTTGGCTATTAAGCCTTTGGTAAGCTGTGTTGCACGAGCAAGGTATTCAGGGTCGTTAGCCGTAATATTGGCGATTAAATCATTCTTATGTTCTGCAAATTTAATTGCTATATACGTGTTCATAATGGCTATACCAAAGGAACCACCTAGTTGCCTAATCATATTGGTTAACGAAATGCCCGAAGACATCTGTGAGGGTTTAAGGCCTATAGCTGCCTGATTAATCAGTGGCACCAATATAAAGGCGGTTCCTGCACCTCGAAAAATTTGTGGAATAATGAACCATGCTCTCGATACATCAGGCGTGGCAAAAGAACTAGTTATTCCATGTAAAATAAATAAGATGAAGCCGATCACAACAAAAGTAATGGGCGATGTGCCCGAACCCATTTTTTTCCCAATGAATGGCATTAGAGGTAAGGCAATCAAAGCGCCCGGTATAATACCCAAGCCCGCCTCGGTAGGCGTAAAACCAAGCACACGCTGAACCATTACCGGGAAAATAAATACAGATCCAAACAAACCAAAACCCATTACAAATGATAAAATATTACTTGCGATTAAGTTTTTGTTTTTAAGAATCTTTAAATCAATAAGTGGTATGGTTAATGTTAACTGGCGCCAAACAAATAAGATGATACCAATAATGGCTGTGCCAGTAAATAAACAAATGGTTTTGCTTGCAAACCAATCATCGGCTTGCCCTTTTTCTAATACATATTGCAAGGAGCCTACACCGATGGCTAAAGAAATGATCCCAAAATAATCAATGTAAATGGCTTTTTTATTAATGTTTATTTCTTCCGGCTTTTTAATAATGAAGCGATAAGCAAAAAATGCCGCTAAAATGCCAAAAGGAATATTAATATAAAATATTAAAGGCCACGAATAATTGTCAACGATATATCCTCCCAGTGATGGACCAATAGCCGGACCAAGTACGATACCCATGCCGAATAAGCCTGAGGCCATGGCTTTTTTTTGCGGAGGAAAGGCATCGAATAGAATACTTTGTGAAGTGGATAGTAAGGCTCCACCACCAATACCTTGTATAAAACGCCAAAGCACAAGTTGTGTTAATGAAGTGGATTGCCCGCACATTAACGAGGCAATGGTGAAAATAATAATGGAGCTGATGTAATAATTTTTACGTCCGTAATAGCGTGCTAAAAAGCCTGTCAACGGGATGATAATTACATTGGCAATTGCATAAGCCGTAATTGCCCAAGAGGCATCTTCGATTGTGGCTCCTAAATTCCCACTAATTTGCGATAAGGCTACATTGATAATCGAGGTATCGATGAGCTCCATAATTGCCGCAAATACGGTGGTAACAACTATAATGGTCCTTTCTAGTGGTGTTAATTCCATTATTCGTCTTTTAAATGAATGCTTACCTCTACACTCATCCCAGCTTTTAAAATGGCCTGGTAATCATTAATATTATCAATGCTAATTTTCACCGGAATACGTTGTGTTACTTTTACAAAATTACCTGATGCATTATCGGGAGGTAATAATGAAAAACGGGCGCCGGTGGCTTCACTTAAGCTCTCCACTTTACCTGTAATCTCTTTATCGGAATAACCATCAATTTTTATGGTTACACGTTGTCCAACTTTCAAATTCGCCACCTGCGTTTCTTTGAAATTGGCTACAACCCAAAAGATATCATTGCTTACAACGGTCATTAAGTTTTGTCCGGCTTGAATAAATTGTCCTTGTTCTAAATTTCTCTTGCCTATCTTTCCGTTGATGCTCGAATAAATTTTGGTGTACGATAATTTTAATTGGGCTTGTTCTAATTGTACTTTTCGTAACGCTACAGCTGCCTTTGCTTTTTCAATTAAGGTGTTGCTTGTTGAACTCTGGCTATTGGCTAAGATGATTTGTTGGTTATTCGCCACTAACTGTTTGCGTGTGGTTTCATAATTAGAGCGGCTATCGTCAATCTGTTTTTTTGTAATGGCTTCTCCTTTGAATAATGCTTCATCTCTTTGTAAATCAGCTTGTGCTTTGTCGAGACGCGATTTTTGAACATCGCTGTTTGCCTTTACTACATTGGAATTGGCGGTAGTATTTACTAAAGTGAATTGCGCCGAACTCAGATCGGCTAGGGCTGACGATAGATCGGCCTCGGCTTGCATAACGGCTAATTTATATTCATGATCATCAACTTTTAAAAGCAATTGCCCTTCTTTAATATCTCCAAAATCGGAAGTGCCAATGGAATCAACATACCCTGAAACGCGACTGACAACTGGTAAGGTATTTGTTTCTATCTGAGCATTATCTGTGCTTTCAAAATTAATGGTATGGATGTATGATCTAATTCCAAAGAACAAGCCAGCTCCTAAAATAATAGGTAAAATAAAAATGGCTTTGTTTCTTTTTTTAGGTGTTGTGATTTCTTTTTTTTGTTCGGTATGCATTACGAGATAACGGTTTAATTTTACAAAAGTAAACTAAGTTTACTAGATAGTCAAGCAAATTGACTAAAATAATCGCTATATTTGTAACCATTATATTAGCTATTTGTTAATATTTTGACTTGTTTATGAAAAGCGGCAACAAAATTTTAGAGAGGGAGCTCACGAAATTATGTACTAATAATAAGCAGAACTTTGCCAGGATTTTATCTCACTTAAAGCGAAGTTTTGATGAATGGGCGTTATCCCACCTTTCAAAGGAGGGCTATCCTGAAGTAAAAATGGCTTATATGCCATTTTTAATGAATGTCGAAAATGATGGAATAACAAATAGTATGTTGGCTCAAAAGCTACGTGTAAGCAAGCAGGCAATGAGCAAGACAATCAAAGAACTCGAAAAATTAAATTTAATTGAGTCTACTCCCAATCCAACGGATGCCAGAAGTTCCCTTATCCTTTTAACACCTTATGGGATGAAGATGGTAATACACACCCGAAAAAAGCTTGATTCCTTAACCAAGGATTATATTGAAGTGATTGGGAAAAAGAAATTTTTCGATATGATTGATACACTTAACACCATCATCGATATGCATAAGGAAATGGAATAGTTGTTTTAGTGATTTTTTATAATGATTTTATTTTTAGTAGTTTTTTATGCTGATTGAAATCTTGAAACAAGCCTAGCGATTATAGCCCATTTTATTCATAAATTGGAATTGAGGTTATTTACTTTGGTTATCGTTTAGCAATTTTATTACCTGTACTCCTTTGCCTACTGCATTTAAAGCGATTGGTTTGTTCATCGCGCAATGCTAGATGTTTAGTTTTGCGCGATTTCATTCGTTTGCGCCACATAATAAAACTGGAATGCAACGAGTTTTTACGCATAAAGGCTATGACCTCTTTTTCTTTCAAGCCAAATTGAATTTCAATAGCTTCAAAAGGTGTCCGGTCTTCCCATGCCATTTGAATTATACGATTGGTATCTGGGGCATTAAATAGTAATTTGTTCGCTTTGTAAGGTAACGCTTCTTGCTGTTCTTGTTCAGCCAAAAGACTAGCCAAAGATCGCAACCCGCTGTATTCGCAGGTTATATTTTGTTCAGCCATAGGTTTCGAAAATAGTTGTTTTTGTCGAAATCGTTTGATTGCTTTTCAATATTGAATATTCTGTTGCTTCTCGGATCGTTACCTACCCCAGCCAAGTATGCCCAATTGCCCCAATTACTGCATACATCATAGTCTATCAATTGCTCTTCAAAATAGGCAGCACCATAACGCCAGTCTAATTTTAAATCATGGCATAAATAGCTGGCTACATTTTGCCTCCCTCTATTGCTCATATAGCCCGTTAGTTTTAATTCCAGCATATTGGCATCTATAAAGTCATTGCCTGTAGTTCCATTTTTCCAGCTATCAAATAACTCTG
Source organism: uncultured Bacteroidota bacterium (assembly GCA_903850915.1). GTDB lineage: Bacteria > Bacteroidota > Bacteroidia > UKL13-3 > UKL13-3 > CAINMV01. The sequence continues at coordinate 176,409 of CAINMV010000024.1, read as the reverse complement.
CCTGATGAAAGTTAAAATAAATAGCATGAGGTTTGATTCCATTCTTTAAAAAGAAAAGATTTCCATATTTACACATTGCGAATCTAAAATAATCTCTCCAAAGCATTTCAAAGACCATCCAATACGTTGATTCATTGGCAATAATTTCTTTTTCGTATTGTTCAACTTCACAATAAATACTTCTGGCAGATATACATCCTAAGGCAAGCCAAGATGAAAATTTTGAAGAGTAATCGGCACCTACCAATTCATTGCGCGTTTCTTTATAAACGGATAAAAAATTATTTTCAAAAAAGTAATGATTCAATCTCTCCCAAGCTGCCGTTTCGCCACCTTTAAAGGTTAAAACAGCGCGCTTATCCATCGCCATATTTTCGAGTCCCAATTCATTTAGGTTGGGTAATATAAATTCATCAAATATCGGCGAATGGATTATTGTAGGTTTTGCAAATACGGGTCTTACTTTTGCCTCTTTTTCAACTTCTTTTCTGAAATTAGTAAATACATCTGGAATATCTTTGAATGAAAAGGGTAAATCATGTTCATGATATAAAGTACTGGTACTAAAGGTTTTTAATCTGCAGTTTATTTTGGCTAATTCATTTTCAAGGAAGTTTTGTGTTTGTAATTCTTCAAAAGCCACCTCTTGCTTTGCAAATACATTTTGAACACGGTATTTCTTAGCGAGTTCCATAATTTCAATTTCTGGTTTTCCTTTAACTACAATAAGTCCAGAACCAATTTCCCTAAGATTATTATTTAAGTCAATGAGAGATTCTAATAAAAACTGCGCTCTGAAACTTCCTGTTTTCTTAAATCCAAAATCGGTGGTTTTAAAATAGGCGTCATCAAAACAATAGACTGGTATTATTTCATCACTTTGTTCAATTGCTCGAACTAAGGTTTCATTGTCGTTCAATCTCAAATCGGTCTTAAACCAAACCAGTGTCCGTTTCATTTATAGTTCGTTGATATGGTTTAAGTAGTATTCAGCCTGAGTTAACAATGCTGTTTTTGTAACAGGTTCCATTTTTTTCCAAACGTTATACATCATTCCAATGCGAGGGTTTTTGGCAAGTTTGTCTTCGTGTTTATCATAAAAGTTCCAATATAAGCTATTAAATGGACAGGATTTTTCGCCTGTCTTTTTTGCTTTGTCATAATAACATCCTTTGCAATACGAACTCATTTTATCGATGTATGTCGCTGAACTTACGTATGGTTTTGTTCCAACAATGCCGCCATCTGCAAACTGGCTCATTCCTCTGGTGTTCGTAATTTCAACCCACTCGATAGCATCAATATAAATGCCCAAATACCAAGCATCCACATCATCAGGATGTATCCCTGCAAGCAAGGCAAAATTGCCTGTAATCATCAGTCGTTGAATGTGATGTGCATAAGCAAAATTAAGTGATTGATGAATGGCATTCTTTAGGCACTCCATCTTCGTTTTTCCTGTCCAGAACCATTGTGGTAATTCCGCAGTATGTTCAAAGTAATTAAGCGAAGCATACGCTGGCATTTTCATCCAGTAAATACCACGCATGTATTCTCTCCATCCAATTATTTGCCTCACAAAACCTTCTAACTGGTGGTACTCTATTTGGCCCGGATTTTTAAAATAGGCTTCAATAGCTTTGTCAATCACTTCCTTTGGAGAAAGCAATTTTATGTTCATTGAAAAGGATAAACGAGAATGATATAAAGACCATTCATAAGGCGCCATGGCATCCTGAAAAGTTCCAAAAAAAGGCAAACAATTTTCTATAAAAAAATCAAGCAACACCATTGCCTGTGCTCTGCTTATGGGCCAAATAAAATTTTTACTATCAACTGTTCCAATCGTTTTTATGTTAGCTTTTATTATTTCTTGTTCAATTTCAAAAATATCATTTGCAAAAAGAAATGGGGCAATAGGCTTATGTTCTTTAGGTAATTTCTGACGGTTATCTTTGTCAAAGTTCCATTTGTCATTAATTGGTTTGTCTTCACCCTCAAGCAGCACACGATGCTTTTTTCGCATATAGCGATAAAAGCTTTCCATTAGGTACGTTTTTTTGCCCTTAAAAAACTCCTTTAATTCATTTCTGTTGCTGTAAAAATGTTCTGTATCGCATACAACATAGTCTATTTTTAAATTAGCTACAAAGTTTTCTAAGTGTTCATTCAATCTAAATTCATCAGGCAACTGGTATTCAAAATTGGTGAACATATTTGTAGAAATAATAGCTTCACAATTTTTATCAAACTGCTGGAAATTGTTTTTATCATTAAGGTGGATATAAATCACGTGATGTTTTCGGTGTTCTAATTCTTTAGCGAAACTTTGCATAGCAGCAAAAAATCCGATCACCTTTTGAATGTGGTGGCGTGCATAATCGGTTTCACTTCTTACTTCCATCAATAAATAGGTTACCGATGCATCCACCTTTTTAAACCATGAATGGTTGATATTGAGTTGGTCGCCCAAGATTAAGCGCAATGTTTTAGGTTCGTTTATTTCCATCGCTATTTAGTATTTCTGCATCGCTCACTACAGTATTTTAAATCGTTCCAGTTTTTCTCCCATTTTTTTCTCCACGTAAAAGGTTTCTTGCAAGTGGTACAAATTTTGCTTGGTAGATTTTCTTTTTTTATGCCCTTCATTCTAATAATTTTAAATGCCAATCCGTTTTTGAAACTACACTAATATCTGAGCCTTTAGCTAATAAGACAGAATTAACTTGTGAAACTTTACGCCTCAAAAGCTATTAAACAGCATCCAGAAAGAAAACCATAATTGATCTTAATTTCTCATCCTTGTAATTTAATTTACATATAATATTCTATTATTAATTTACTTTAATTTAAAGTAGCAAGTTTGATTTAACCACGGAATCACTTTTTGAAAAGTTTATTTTTCACTCCATCTATCTCGCTTTCCTTATTTTAAAAGTTTAATTGTACCATAAGTGTTTCTTGTCTTTTGTCTCGCGAATTTAAATGTTATTACATATATATAATCTCCGATGGAACATTCTAAACCATTAAATTTCCCATCCCATTTTTCTGATGGATTTGATGTTTTAAAGATTTGCTCCCCCCATCTATCATAAATAGAGAATTCATAGTATTCAGTGGGGCAAATTGTTAGAGGGTAAAACATGTCATTTGTTCCATCAAGGTTTGGAGTAAATGCACTTGGAACAATTAATTGACAACCCTCTATAAGGCTGTCGCACATTGTAATTCTAACTGTTTTAAAGAGACTGTCAATGCCACATACAAAATTTACAGTAGAGCGAATATTGTAATCGCCAATTGATGAAAATACATGTGAAGGGGTTAAAGCGTTGGAGGTATTATTTGTACCACTTGTAGGGTCATCAAAATTCCAATTCACACTTTTAATTGTTGCACCTGTTATGATTGAAAATTGAATATTGTTTCGCAGGCAAGTGTCTGATAAAGAAATAATGCCATTACAGCACAACCCAATCGATAATTTCCTACAAACGGTCGTCACAGTAAAGCCCGGTTCTTGGAAGCTTACACAAACGTTATAAACACCAGCAGATTTAAAGGTATGTGTAGGAAAAGGAGGGGAACTTAACCCGGTTATTGTAATTGTATCTTGATCACCACTTGTTGGGTCGTCAAAATTCCAAAAGAAATAGGGTGAACTGCTTGTTCCAAGTACTTGTAAGGAGATAGTAAAATTGGTACACGTATCACCTGAAATTTTAATTCCTGCAATTTGAGATTGCGCCTTAAATGCGAAAAAAACAAACAAAAATGATGTTAAAAAATGTTGCAAATATTTTAGCATTATTTTTTATTTATTAAGAAGTTGGTCAACGCCTTTAGGTTTACAGGGCAATAAAATAGCAGAATCAACTTTGTAATTAAGCATATTTAGATTTTTGTATGAACTAGTAAGAATGGTTATCAAAGTAATGATATTTGATTTGTTTTCTGGTTTTTTTTCTTTTTAGATGTATTTGATTTTAGATTATTCACATGTCTCGCTAAAATTTTTCTCCCCTCTTCCTTCACGCTATCATTTTTCCTAAAACTCCAAACCAAATCGCTCGCAATTTTTCTGGTTTTTTCTAAATCAACAATGGGATAGGGGTAGTTTTTCCCAATTTCGCACTGATATGATTGTTGTTCAATTGCGCTCATTTTTTGTGGTTCGTGAATTAGGTTTGCAGGGATGTTTTTAAGTTCAGGAATCCATTTTTTAATAAACAATCCTTCTGCATCATGGTCTTCTGAGTTTTTCACTGGATTGTAAATTCTAATGGTGTTTATACCTGTAGTACCGCTTTGCATTTGTAATTGCGGATAATGAATCCCTGGTTCGTAATCCAAAAATTGTCGCGCTAAGAAATGTAATTGACGCCAGTCTTGCCAAAGGTTGAATACAAAAAATGATACTATCATTGCTCGCATTCTAAAATTTATATAACCAGTGACTGTTAGGCATCGTATACAGGCATCCACAATCGGAATACCTGTTTGTCCACTTTGGAAAGCAGTAATGTAAGCTTCGTTTTTAGGCTTTACTAAATTATTGTAGGCTCTATTTATATTCTCATATTCATAGCGACACTCATCCTCAAATTTTTGTATGAAATGACAGTGCCAATGCAGTCGAGAAATAAAATTTACCAATGCTCTTTTGTTTAAGGATGTATTGTAGTGTTGCATCGTGTATTGATAAACCATTCGCATACTAATATTACCATAAGTTAAATAAGGTGATAATCGACTACATCCAGTGCGACTTAGTAAAGGTTTACTAATATTTTTAGTATAATTGACATGACGTTCTTTAATAAAATCTTCCAAATAGCGCCAAGCCCAATATTCACCACCTTCCTGAAAGTTTTTGTCTCGAGAGGTGATTTCAGGTTTCAAATCTGCTCCTCTTAATTTACTATAAATCGAGTCCTCTAAGTGAATCACATTCAAAAGATTTTCATCAATAATGGCTGGTGCTGATTTCATTTTTGACTCCCAAAGTTTCACCCATTCCTTTCGTGATTTTAATCTACGAATTATACCGTTTGTTTGATATTCATTCCATGCAGTTTTATGTTTTTGAAACAATTCTTTTGTCGCTTTATCACGCTCATATGTTATTCCATTCCCTATTTCTTGTGATGAAAAAACGGTATTGATAGAAAAGTAATTTAATAAGGTTTCAAAAACTGTTTTGGCTTCAGCATGAAAAATATAAATTTTAGCGTTAATTTTTCTCAATTTTACATTAAGTTCATTAAGCGATTCATTAACAAATCGCCAATGCCTTACATCACTATCATGATATGCCATTACCGATGGCTCAAAAATATAAATCAGCAATAATGGAAGCCTAGATTGTTGAGCAAAATATAGTGGTTCGTGATCAGTAAATCGCAAGTCGCGTTTAAACCAAACCAAATTTATTTCTTGCTTTTCAATATTCATTTAGTTGTTTCAATTAACTTTTTCAACTTATTTTACAAGGTTCGGCATAATATAATTACGCAATTTTATGACTTATATGATAACTATATAAATGGGATATGATTCTGTTTTTGGTCTTTTCAATAGCTAAGGTAATATTTGCAATCAATTCGTTTTCGAGAATTATTATTTCCATGGTTTTTACTATGATTAAATAGGGCCGTTCATTTTAAGGGCGTTTTTTTCAAGAAACATGCCAAGGGGGAATTTTAGTTTTTATATTTCAATTTTGTTATTTGGTGTATTTTGGCATAGGTCATTTTAGTTTCCATTTTGGCTCATAATCTTCAATTTTATATCATCATATATAATTCCAACAATTAGCACTGTCGCTGCAATTGCCAAAACATATAGCTTTATGGTGGAATAAAAAACACCTCCTAGGAGTCCACCTATAAAGAAAAAAGCAATGATTGTCAGGCGCAATTTTATTGAAGAGTATAGTTTGTCTTTCTGGTCTTTTTGTTTGTAAAATAACAATTGTGATAGTTCAATTCCTAAGTCTGTAAACAATCCTGTCAAGTGAGTAGTACGAACAGCTGCATTAGAAATTGTCGTTACTAATGAATTTTGTAAACCCATTGCAAAAAGTAAGGAATAAGCAACTAGATTTGGGTTTTGTGCGATTAAAAACTGCCCGAATACTGCTAAATAAAATAAAATGGTGCTTTCGATAATTATCGGAATGATATAAATTAATCTGTCACTCGTTTTTGAAATAATTTCAACAAGAAGATTTGATACAAATGAACCCAAGAAGAAGAAAAAAATGTATAGGAAATAGCTAAAACCTTGCCAAAAATTTAACTTGAAAATTTCATCCACAAAAAAAGCGAAGTGACCAGTTACATTTGTTGTCAAGCGCTGAACAGCTAAAAAGCCTGCAACATTTACAATACCTGCAACAAAAGAGAGCAATGAAGCAATTCTTAAATTATGCTTTAATGTCCTTGTCTTTCCTTTGTGTCTAAACATACATTAGTCTTCAAATTGTGAGTTTTTGTTTCCTCCTAAATAGAGCATCTTTGCAAAAGAGGGGAATTAAAAGTGTTTTAATATACAGTTACAAATGATGCGTTGACATCTAACAGTTATAAAAAAAAATCCGGTTAGCATATCCCTAATTTTTAAATACAGAATCATCCAACCCTTTATTAAGCTTATAGTTTTTTATGGTGATATAAATGTTACCCTTCTTCGGATCTTTTCCTACTGTCGATTCTGGAGTTTTGGTTTGATTGATATCTGCAGAGACCCCTTTAGGAATTTTAAACTTTTTTACATCTACTGTAAACTGCAAGCTGTCGGGCAATCCATAGGCTACTTGTGCTCCATAAAAATAGTTGATTAGTATAGTACCATTACTTTTGGTGGTGAGCTGAGAACGTAAAACAATATTTCTTGTGGGGTCAATCCAAAATTTACCGAGAACCAAGTCGCTGGTATCGGCGATGGGAATGATATTGACGATGGTGGTAGTTACCGCCCCAATTTTTTCATTACCTGCAATGAAGGCTGAATAAGAATTAGTATCGCTAATGTTTTTTGAAAAATCGCTGAATCCTTGTTTGGGTAAGATGGCGATACCCGTTGATTTCACTCTTATTTTATCGGGTTGTTTATAATATACTTGAGCATCTACAGGCAGCATTCGGATGAAGGGTAAATCCACCCTGATATTTACGTCGGCGCTATAATCTTTAGTGAGACTCATTTTTTGGTAAACGCCATACATCAGCTGATTAGCCGTTTTTTGAGCCACAGTTTGAAAGTAAAGCAGGACGATGCCATTTAAAATAAAAATACGAAGGAGCTTAAAATCCAATCTCATGATAAAATGTCTTTTCTATTAAATTTATAAATCGCAATGCTGAGCATAACTCCAATATGTGCCAACAAAACCAAAATTGATTGTATGATTTCACGTTTGGGTAATGGGTCGGAAAAGAAGCTTCTCCATGCTGCCATATGTGTTGTAAATAAGTAGGGGCGTACACGATCAAATACTTGTACATCCAACGTATTGATAATCGTGAATAAAATAATAACCGCCATAGTAGCAACAATAGGCCCAATGGAATTCTCAGAGAAACAAGAGAGCATAATGGATAGCGTAGCGATGGTGGCCAAGGATAAGAATGCCAAAGCAAAGGCACTTAGAAATCGCCATGTAACATCGGGGGCTTTTATGATAACCAATCCATCATTATTTAAAACCATGAGATCGCCAGTTCCAAATAATATTTTTGCTACCACTACGGCCATAAATGCAAACCAAAAAATTATGATTAACGTATAGCAGCAACCTGCCACAAATTTCGACATTAAGATATTGGTTCTGGATATGGGCTTGGTAAGCAATAATCGAATTGTTCCCATGGCCGCTTCTCCCGACACCAAATCGCCAGTTACCAAGGCAATAAGCAATGGGATATGAATCACTAGCATTTGCAAGATGATAAAGCCAATAAGGTTTCCATTCAATATATTTCCTTCGAAAGAAAGCGTTTGCTCAAAGGAGGCAGTAATGAAGGAGATGAATGCTAAGCCGTCCATTTTCATGGCAAACAAAATCACTCCAACCAAGAGAGTGATGGCACCAAAACCCATATAGCTACGGGGTTTGGAGGCAATCTTTATAAATTCGTTATAGGTGCTTCTTAAGAACATTATTGATTGATTAGTTTAAGAAAATAATCTTCTAGCTTCCGTTTCGACTGAATGGAAGAGACTTGAAATCCTTGATCACAGAGAATTTTATTGATCTCAGGTATTTTTTCCTGGGTACAATGAATGGATAATAATTGCTCGTCGATTTCTATGGATACGTTTTTGAATTGCTTTTGTAGGTATGATTTAGCATCAAAAGCACGATCCGATTCAAATTGAACAATCAGATCTTCACTATTGAGCAATGTTTTTACCTCCCCTTGCACTATCGACTTGCCTTTATTGATGATGACCATACGATTTGCAATCAACTCAATTTCCGATAATATATGTGATGATAAAACCACGGTTTTATTTCGCTCCTTACTCAATTGCAAAATCAAATTACGAATATCAATAATACCTTGCGGGTCGAGGCCAGTCGTAGGTTCATCGAGGATGATAAGTTCGGGATCGTGCAATAATGTTTGTGCAATGCCCAATCTTTGTTTCATGCCATGCGAAAAGCCACCAAGTTTATCCCTCTCTCGGCCTTTTAACCCCACGAATTCAATCATCTCATGTATTTTCGATTTGGTAATTCGAGTTCCTGAAATGCGCCCCGCTATCTCCAAGTTTTTTTCGGCAGAAAGATATCTATAAAAGTCAGGTTTTTCGACGATACAGCCAATTTTAGCGAGTATCTCATGGCGATGGCTAGAAAGTGATTTACCAAATAGCCTAATCTCCCCAGAGGTTGGTGAAATTAAGGAAAGCATCGTGCGAATGGTGGTAGATTTGCCGGCTCCATTAGGACCTAAAAACCCAAATACGTCACCTTGGTAAACATCAAAGCTCACATCTTGCACCGCGACGGTTTTCCCAAAATGTTTAGACAATTGAATTACTTCAACAATTTTTTCCTGCATAGCTAAATTTTCCGGGGATAAAATAAAGGGTGCAAAAATAGTTCAATTGAATCGCATCTCTGATTAATTTTAAAGAAAAAATCTGCTTGAAATGAAATTCTTTTATGCCGCCAGTTGTTTAGACTTTTAGCTGAAATAGCGAAAACGATACACCCACCAATTCTAAATATATTCTAGTTGCCGGCTTTAAAATGGTTTTTCGTCACGCTCCGTTAAATAATATGCTCTTGCTACTATCGCTATAAGAAGAATAACATAGTGTGTTAAAGCCCAAGCTCTTTTCTTAAAAAGGTAGCAGTGAAACTTTTTTTATTCATCGCTACTTCTTCTGGTGTGCCCTCGCATAAAATAGTTCCACCTCCTTTGCCTCCTTCAGGCCCCAAATCTATCACCCAATCAGCCACTTTTACAACATCTAGGTTGTGTTCTATGACTAGTACTGTGTTGCCTTTGTCAACAAGTTTCTGTAATACGTTTAGTAATACTCTGATGTCTTCAAAATGAAGCCCTGTTGTAGGCTCGTCAAGGATATAAAATGTTTGTCCTGTATCTTTTTTACTTAGTTCGGTGGCCAATTTCACTCGTTGGGCCTCGCCTCCACTTAAGGTCGTGCTTTGCTGTCCTAACGTAATATAATCTAATCCAACATCATGCAGTGTCTGAATCTTGCGCAGTATATGTGGCATATTTTCGAAGAAAATTACCGCTTCTTCAATACTCATATCGAGCACATCACTTATGCTCTTGCCTCGGTATTTTACTTCCAATGTCTCGCGGTTGTATCGTTTGCCATTGCAGGTTTCACATTTCACATAAACATCAGGTAAAAAATTCATCTCTATTTTACGTAAACCTCCACCTTCGCAAGTCTCACATCGTCCTCCTTTTACATTAAACGAAAATCGTCCGGGTTTATAACCGCGTATCTTCGATTCGGGTAACTCGGCAAATAGGTTTCGCATATCTGTGAATACACCAACATAGGTAACCGGATTGCTTCGTGGCGTTCGTCCTATTGGGCTCTGGTCTATTTCAATTACTTTATCGAGATGTTTTAGACCCTCTATCTTTTTGTACTTCAATGGCTTTTTACGTGCATTGTAAAAATATTCGTTGAGTATAGGATACAATGTCTCATTCACCAACGAGGATTTACCACTTCCGCTGACACCAGTAACACATATTAATTTTCCTAAAGGAAAGTTAACATTCACATTTTTCAAGTTATTGCCTGTACATCCCATTAGGGCTAATATATTACCATTGCCTTCTCTTCTGTGTGAAGGAATTATTATTTGTTTTTTGCCATTAATAAATTGTGCTGTAAGGGTGTCGCTCTTAAGAAAATCGGCAGCCGGTAGGTTGGCAATGATATGTCCGCCATGCACTCCTGCGCCTGGCCCCATATCAATAATATGATCAGCATGCTCCATCATATCTTTATCATGCTCTACAACTAAAATACTATTACCCAAATCGCGCAATGCCTTTAGTGAATCTATCAATCGGATATTGTCGCGTTGATGTAGACCAATGCTGGGCTCATCTAAAATATACATTACTCCTACAAGTTGAGATCCGATTTGTGTGGCCAGACGAATACGCTGTGCTTCTCCACCACTCAGCGTTTTGGCTGGAGCATTAAGAGTGATATAGTGCAAGCCAACATCAATTAAAAATTGAATGCGTGCTTTTATCTCTTTTAAAATTTCTAGCGCAATGGTTCGGCGTTTGGAATCAAATTTCTTATCAAGACTGTTTATCCAAGTTTGTAATGCCGAAATTTCAAGTTGTGCTATTTCTGCAATATTTTTTTCATCTATTTTAAAATAGAGACTCTCTTTTTTAAGTCGGGCTCCATGGCACTCATTGCACGGTTCAATGCTTGCAAACTCTTCCGCCCACTGCGCCAAGCTGTCGCTGGTGGCTTCGCTAAGTTGCTTTTTAAGTAAAGGAAGTACTCCTTCGAAAACGGAATTATATTGCTGCTTAAAGCCCGAGGTGAATTCATAACTCACCTCGAAGGTTTCTCCATCACTTCCATGCAAAATTATATCCATCGCATTTTTCGGAATCTTGGAGATCGGATCGGCAAGCGAAAATTTATATTTTTTTGCAATCGCTCGTAGCTGCTGAAATGTCCAGTTTTCACGAACTTCGCCAAGAGGCGCAATGCCACCGCGGTTAATGCTTATTTTTGAATCCGGAATCACCTGTTTTTCATCAATGGCGGCCATCTCGCCCAAGCCCCCGCAGGTTGGACAGCTACCATACGGTGTGTTAAAGGAGAAGCTATTCGGCTGTGGCTCATCGTAGGCCACCCCATGTTCGGAATCCATAAGGTTTTTGCTAAAAAAACGAATCTCTTGTGTTTTAGTGTCCATCACACTGAAGGCGCCAGCACCAGCTTTTAAGGCTTTACGCGACGACTCCGTTAATCGCAAGCGCATCTTTTCTTCGATGTCGATGCGGTCGATAACAATTTCAATATCGTGAATTTTATAACGATCCACCTGCATCTTTGGTGTAATATTTAGTACTTCTCCATCTACCCGAACTTTGCTGTATCCTTGTTTTCTAATCTGTTCAAAAAGCTCACGGTAATGGCCTTTACGGCCTTTAACTACCGGGGCAAGTAGCATTATTTTATGGCCAGCGTAGTCGGTGTTAATGGTTTCAATAATTTGCTCTTCAGTCAATCGTTGCATCTTTTTGCCACTTACATAGCTGTAGGCATCCGAGCAACGCGCATACAATAAGCGAAGAAAATCGTATATTTCGGTGATGGTTCCAACGGTCGATCGAGGATTTTTAGAAACTGTTTTTTGTTCGATGGAGATCACGGGACTCAACCCTTCTATTTTATCTACATCTGGGCGCTCCATACTGCCAATAAATTGGCGCGCATAGGTGCTAAAGCTTTCCATATATCGACGCTGCCCTTCGGCATAAATTGTATCAAAGGCCAACGACGATTTGCCACTGCCACTTAAGCCGGTAATTACCACGAGCTTATTGCGAGGTATGATAACAGAAATATTTTTTAGATTGTGCTCGCGCGCACCAATCACTTCGAGTACGCCTTCTTCAATATAATTAGCCCTTTTAGGCTGGCCTGATGCAGTTTTTTTGGTCACAGAATAGTTTTTTTAGATCATACTCTTACAAACAGCAAATTCGACTATTTGCAGAACGTGCAAAGTTAAAATTTTATTAAGGCAATTGCAGTATAGTTTTCATTATTTATGACCAAAGAGGTGCTATTAATTAAGTTACTGATTTGCTGAATCAGATTACGTATCAATAAATCTGTTATTTAATCCTCCATTCACCTGCGAAACAATGGTATTATTAGATCATTATTCTTACCATAGTTCTACCTTATGGCGCTAATGAATCATCTTAAATATAACGGGCATAAAAGAAGCGCTGTAAATACCCTTAAAATTCTCGAGTTTCAAATCCCGAAATATCCAAACTTGCTCGATTGTATGAATTACTGAAATTAAGTTTTAAAAGAAATTAAGGTGTTTTATTTTTTTTAGAAAGTTCTGTATCACCTTGCCTAAGATAAATCGACTTTAAATTACCCTCAATGTCTTGCTTCATTTGAAACTCATCTGGTTTAATACGTTTTAAAGCGTCATTATAGAATTTTATAGCCTCACTATAATTCCCACTGATATGATTATTAATGGCAATATCTTTATAAATAATGGCTTGGGAGTTATCAATTTGCAACGCAATCATTAAATTATTTATCGCTTCATCATATTGCTTGTTTCGTTGGTATGCTAAAGCTAGGTTTCGATATAAATAAATGGCGTTACGATCTATTGTAATGCCTTTTTTAAAGTAATATATCGCACTGTCATAATTGTTTCTGTTAATATAAATTACACCAAGATCAGAGTAAACACCGGTGATACTTACTTTAAAACGCACCGCATCGCGATAATCCGAAAGGGCTTGATCGAAATTGTTTTGATTGAAATATTGCTTGCCTCTATTGCCATAAGCATCGGCAAATGAAGGGTAAATTTTTATCGCACGAGTAAAATATGCAATCGCGGTGTCGGAGGCCTTTTGCCGATCTTGTTCGATGTATTTCCTATCTTGTAGATCGTCGGCGATACCTTTACCATACCAAAAGTTTAAATGGGCACTGTTAGGGGAGGATTTGATATCTTTTTCACAAAGGGTATTTAAATTCTTCCATTCTGCGTTACGTGAATATGTTTTAATAGCTCCCACCATAATAACAACAGTAAATAGGACGATTGTAATTGGCGAAATATGTGGTGTAAATTTAGTTTTCAGTAAGGTAACAGGTATAATTTTACCAATGAGAAGAACGGCTGTGATACAAATACCTAAGGATGGAATGTATAACAACCGCTCCCCGAAATTAGTACCGATAATATAAAATAAATTGGAGTAAAGCGAAATTGTGATTGCGAAAAAAAGTAATCCAAAAAGCCATGCCTCTTTTTTTTTCCAACGAAATAATATTAATGAAGCTAATAAAATATAGGTAATAAACGACATGATAGTATAGGTATTAGTCCAATTGGAAATCGGGATTTGATTATAAGAATAATCAATAGATAATGGATGAGGATATACACTCATTAAAAGATATTTCCCTAGGTTATAAAAACAGCTCGCCACCCGATCGCCATAATTTGTTGCCGCAATAATGGTGTTATCAACTAATTGTAACTCATAATTCATACCTGTTTGATGCGAAAGTACATAAGACCGAATTGATAAATATAGTAGTGCTGAAACACCAAAAGAAATTGTAGCATTGTAATATACTTTCTTTGATGCTGAGGTGAAAAAAAACAAAATGGCTGGAAAAATCAATACAAAAGTAATGGCTCCTTCTTTTGAAGCCAAGGCTAGTAAATAGCAAACAAAAAGTAAAAATAAATAAAGTGAATTTGTTGTTTCTGCATATTTTAATGTGGCATAGCAGGAGCATAAACAAAAGAAAAGTGAAAGTAACTCATCTAAGCTTTTAATATTAGCAACCACTTCGGTATGTATAGGATGTATAACAAAAATTGCAGTAATAAGTAACGGGTAAATAAATGTAAGGTTTTTTAGTAATTTTAATAGAAGTAGGTATAAAATTACCGCGGTTAATGCGAATAAAATACAGTTTAATATATGAAAAGGTTGTGGGTTATTAACCTTGGACTGTTCGCATATTATGGCGAAAACTACCAACGGTAAGGGACGGTAAAGGTTTCCTTTGGCACCCCAATACCCCGCTCTGTATTCCGTGGTTAGTATTTTTGGGATGCCTTTGTATCCACTTTTTACAAACGTATTATATTGTACTGCCGAAGAATCGTCGAGTACAAAATCATTCTTAAATGTGTTTGAATATAGGAGTAGGGCTGCTATTCCTAAAGCTAATGCAATAAAAAAATGAAGCTTCCCACTTTTCGTTGTATTCAATCTTGCTTTTTTCAAGTCGGAAGGATAGTTTTTTAGTTCTTTCTTTTTTTGGCTCATGGCGCTCAAGGATAATTTCTGTTACGAATAGCTTTAGAGATGGGTATCGGTGAAAATTTGCTTCAAATATAAAATTATGCAACTAATCGACAAGGCTGAAAATCATAATACCTTAAAAGCATTAGTTCGATTGTCATGTTTTAAATATAATTTTTATGACATTCCTCCATCATTTTTTTTAGTATGTTTGTTCTTTTTCAAAACACCTAATGAGGAAGTTTTTTTTATTTTTTTTATTGGTAATGGTGGTGCTTGGCAATGCACAGGTTTTTACTGGTGCCGTCGGTGTTATAAGAAATGATAGCAGCATTACCACATTTGCTGCAATGGTAACTGGCCTTAATACCTTAACTCCTGCCAATGGTATTATTCGTGTGAAAATTGATATTGCTCATCCCGCTGTTCAAGAGTTGCATATCTATCTAAGAAACCCAACAGGTTATACAATAGCACTTAGTGCAACCAATGGCTTTGGAGCGAATTATTCAAATACGGTATTTGAAAATACGGCAACAGTGCCCATCAGCAGTGCCTCAGCGCCATTTAGCGGCACTTACATTCCGGATAACTCCTTGGCCGTATTTAATTCTAACAATTATACAGGTAATGGAAACTGGACACTAAATATTCTCGATGAACTTAAAAACAATAATAGCGGAACACTGCAATCTTTTAGTTTGGAATTTGGCCCCAATCCAGCCCAAGTAAAACCTTTTGCGCAAAGCAATATACCGGTTTTTGTGGTGAACACTAACGGTAAAGCCTTGCCAACACTGATAGATATAAAATGTCAAATGTATATATTGAATAGTGCAACTGGGTCAAATATACTAAGTGATACTAGTGCTATAAAGGCAATGACAGTAGGAATGCATATCCGAGGTAATTCAAGTGCAGCTGGGTTAAAGGATCCGTATAGTTTCTCTCCGCTCGATATCTTTGGAGAAGACAGTAATGTAAGTATTTTAGGCATGCCTTCAGAAAATGATTGGATATTAAATAACGCATACTCGGATCAAAGTTTTATGCGCGATCCGCTCTCTTATTATTTGTCCAATAGAATTGGGCGCTATGCCTCTCGTACGCGTTTTTGTGAATTGGTTATTAATGGAGAGTATCGGGGTTTATACTGCTTGATGGAGAAAATAAAACAAGATAAAAATCGTATCGATATTTCTTCATTAAAGACGACAGACACTTCTGGTGCCGATGTTACAGGAGGATATATTATTAAAAAAGATGGATCCCCAGGGGTAAAAGATTCTGGATTTTACAACTCAGCAAGCGGTTTTTATTATTTATACCATGATCCGGATAGTCCTGTAATTCAGCAAAAACGATATATCAAGGCTTTTATGGACACTGCCGTTAACGCTCTGCTGAATTTTCCTCCACTAGATACTTTAAATGGTTATCGTAATTATGTAGATTATAAAAGTGCTATCGACTATTTTATTCTTTCGGAATTGGGAGTGAGTGGCGATACCTATAACAGAAGTACCTACTGGCACAAACAAAAAATAACCAAAGGTAATAAACTCTTTTTTGGCCCCATCTGGGATTTCAATTATGGCTGGAATTCACCGATTACACCTATCAAATTAACTTCGTTTAACCCTTGGAAGAAGATGTATGATGATACTTTCTTTAAACGCGAGTTTTGGTGCCGGTACAATTCTTTACGTGCCACGGTGCTTAACCCAAAGACAATAAATTTCGCGCTCGACTCTTTTATTGCGCCAATACATGATGCTATTTTTCGTAATGACGAACGTTGGCCTCAACTTAGACCAGGCGCTGCCATGATAAGCGGATGTTACTGTAAGGATGCTTGCTATACACTTAAAAAATATGCCGCCGAACGCTTGTATTATATGGATAGTTTTATTCGAGGTGGTTGTTTGTTTGGAAATTCATGTCCGCCCATTTTCCAGTATTCGGTGAATTATATGTGTGCCTCCGACTCCGCTGAAATTATCGTGAATTCTACTTCTAATAGTATCGCGATGTCGCCCATGACAGGGGTTCGAAAGGTTAGTAAATATAAGTTTATGGTAAGTGCAAAAAGTACGTTAACTTATTTTTTAAAATGGAACGACTGTAATACTGGGGATTCTGTTTTGGTAAATATTGTAGGTGGCTCTCCTCCAGTAGTAGTTTGCATGGGCGCCGATACCGTTTATAGTGGAGATAGTATTTTGTTGGTGATGCAAGGGGCATCGCGCTATACTTGGTCGCCATCTGTTTCTTTTTTTAATACAGTGGGTGATTCTGTCTATGTGAAACCAACAGCAAACACCACATATACCATTACCGGTTTTACCAGTATCGGTTGTTTTGCATCAGTCACTAAAAAAATAGTGGTGATGCCGAAACATCCTGTTACCCTTAAAGCATCTGCCGACTCTTTATGCCTAGGCGAGCCTCTTAAATTAAGCGCCACCGGAGCGGAATCATATATTTGGGATGTAAACAACCTTTTGTATATAGCGGATTCAATCACCATTTATCCAACAGTAAATTTGGTGATTAAACTTACCGGACTTTTAGCTGGAAGTCCGTGTGATTTTATGGTCAAAACTATTACAGTTTTCCCAAAAGCAACACTAACAGTTACCCCCTCGGCACCTGTGTATTTTAGTGCACCTATTATGGTTATTGTTAAAGGAGGGGTTTCATATCAATGGACCCCGAATCAAGGCCTTAATAGGTATGATAATGATACTGTTTTTGCTTCGCCCACAGGAAGCATCCTTTATACCATAAGGGCCATCGATAGCCATGGTTGCAACACCGATACTACGGTTATGGTTACCTCAAAAACGGGTATTTTAAACCATCAAATCAAGGAGGATGTTTTAATAAGCCCGAATCCAATAGCCGATAATCTTGCACTTACCAATTCAACAGGTGAACCACAACATATCCTAATATACAATGCGTTAGGGGAGGCTTTATTCGACTGTACAATAGCGGTAGGGAAAACCACCTTTTCTGTTAGTGAATGGGCCGCAGGAATTTATGTTATTAAAACAGCAAAGGGAATATATAGAATCGTGAAGCCATAGTTTTAGCCGTTAATAAAACAGTGCTTTTAGCTATTTCCAGTCAAACTCTTTCTCACCTTTAATGGCTTTGTCATAATCCGGCAGTGTAACAAGTTGTTCATAATTGGGAGCGCAACTACGGCGTAGAAACTGCGTTTTGTAAAGCTCATAGTTCATTCCATCCCAATGCAATGCACCATTCCAATATTGTTTACTTTGAAATAAATTAAGAGCAATAAAAAAGCCAAGCAGCATTAGCGTTAAAGCCTTGAAAACCATCCGAGTGCGGAATATTTTTTCTATTGTAATGGCAAGTGGAATACTCCATAGTGCAAACATCTCAATATAGGAACGAAGTCCGAAGGAGCCTCCATACCACCAACACCACCAACTACTAATAATGTATATATTCAACAAGGTAAACAACCAAATAGAAGCACTGAAGGCCGGCAAGCGCTGACGCATAAGAAATAAACCGAAACCGGCGAACAACATAATGGGAGTATAAACAAAAAGCCCCTTACGAAAGCTAAAAAGCGTCTCTAAAATTTTAGGATTGGTAAAGAAGAAGGACTCACTAAGGTAAGAATAAAAAAACCAATGTCCTGTAATTAATTTCCAATATAATAATTGAGGTATCCAGGGCAATAGAATGCAGCCGGCAATTACAAGTAATTGTTTGTAATACGTAAGCACCCATTGCCATTTTCCTCGAAAGGAATGAAAACTATATACATTGTAAAATAATGGGAGTAATGCTATAATCACATTGGTGGGACGTATTAATGCAGCCAAACCGATGGTTAAGCCCATTAAAATGCTATTCTTCCATGTGGCCTTTTGGTGCCATTCGATGGTAAGGTAAAGCACTAGGCTAAATAAAAAGAAATTAGGTGCATGTGACATTGGCCCTTCCTGTACACTATAAAAAAATAGATTAGAACCCAATCCTAAAATAAGCAAAGTAAGGCTTGTAGTCCACTCGTTAAAATAGCGCACCAAGATTAACCGAAGCAGTAAAAGACCACAAAGCATGTAAATTAAACCACAGAAGCTCATAAAGAATTTATAGGGGCTACTAAACCCATCCGCTGGCTTGCCAATAAGTAAGGCAGTAATATGGCCAGCCACAAAGAATGGGCTATAAAGATAACTCATACCCATGCTCATTTTAAATACTTTGCCACCATTAGGAGCATTTAAATGCCAATAGCGGCCATTAAAATTGCGCGTGGTGTCGTCGAGAAAATGCAACGAAGGGTCATGCTCAATAAAGGTAGCGGGTAAATAGCTGTAATAAAAGTTGATATCATGGATGATTACACCGTTTTCTTTTTTATATAATTTCTCGCTTAAAATTATCCGTGCGCAAAAGGCACCGATGAACAAGATGATATAAAAACTTAATCTGTTGTAAAACTTCATAATAAAGGCATAACGCCAAAACGCAAGTATAAAAATAAATAATGAAGTAATGGTAAGAATATCGTAAGCACTGTTTTTTAGATTATTCTTTGGATTGTAATGCGATGGAAAATACGAGAAGTGAGCAGCAAATGAAAAAGAAAAAAGCCTCCTAAAGCGTTGATTCTTTGTAGGAGGCTTTTGTATGTTTGAAGCCGAAATTTAATAAAGGACAAGCTTAGAATTTACCTCTAAACTTCATTGTTTGTGCAACTTTATCCATCGCTACCACATAGGCTGCAATACGCATTGGTATCTTGTGGCTTTGTGAAGCATTATACACTCGTTCGAAGGCTTGCTTCATTACACGATCAGCACGACGATTGATACGTTCTTCAGTCCAGAAGTAACCTAAACGATTTTGAACCCACTCGAAATACGAAACAGTAACACCACCAGCATTGGCCAAGATATCAGGAACAATCATGATGTTTTTGTCAAATAAAATTTGGTCTGCATTGGCGTTGATTGGACCGTTGGCACCTTCAACAATCAACTTAGCTTTAATATCACCAGCGTTTTCTTTGGTAATTTGATCTTCCATTGCAGCAGGAACCAATACATCAACCTCCAACGTAAGCAAGTCGTTGTTCGATATTTTTGTTGCGTTTGGAAACCCCTCTAATGTTCCATTGTTACTATTGCGGAAATTTATTAATGCCTCAATATCAAAGCCATCAGCATTAAAGTAGCCACCGGTAATATCACTTACGGCAACAATTTTTAAACCTTGTGTAGCAATTAGTTTAGCCGAAATTGAACCTACGTTCCCGAAGCCCTGAACAGCACAGGTTGCACCATTCGGCTTAATACCCAATTTTCCCATTGCAGCGCGGCAAGTAACCATCACGCCCCGTCCTGTCGCCTCTACGCGTCCGAGAGAGCCACCTAAAACTAAAGGTTTTCCTGTTACAACAGCAGGAGATTCAACTCCTTTAATTTTGCTATATTCGTCCATAATCCAAGCCATCTCTTGTTGGCCAGTATTCATGTCAGGAGCCGGAATATCTTTCTCAGGACCAAAAACATCCGACATTGAAGATGTATATGCACGTGTTAATCGCTCCAACTCGCCTTTGCTCATTTTGCGCGGGTCGCATTTGATACCACCTTTGGCACCACCATATGGAATGTCAACAACAGCACATTTCCAAGTCATCCAAGCGGCCAAGGCCTTCACCTCATCTAGGTTTACATCCATACTATAACGGATTCCTCCCTTGCTTGGACCTACGATATCGCTATGCACCACGCGAAAACCTTCAAAAACCTGAACGGTACCATTATCCATGGTAACAGGTAGGTTTACAATAACGATTTTCTTAGGTGCTTGTAATACAGAAATTGTATTTGAATCCAATCCTAAAATCTCAGCCGCCCAATTAAAGCGGAACATCATGCTTTCGAATGGATTAGGTAAATCTTTCAATGGAATATCAGTGGCTTTACTCATAAAAAAAAGTGTAAAAAATTTTGGCTGCAAACGTACGGAATTTTTAAATATTGAGCAGATTACTAAGCCTTAGATATGATAAAAAGTAGTTGATAATAGAAGAATTGTGAGGCGAATTGGACAGATTGTAAGCCACTCCTAGTTTTCTGCAATGAATTTATTGGCGTTTTGTTTCAAATTACAAGCAATTATGATGAAAATCAGGTTTCTTTAGCCTGAAAACCGCAAAAAGTGCCGAAAACTCACTTACGGCATAAATATTGCTATAAGCAGGTGCGACAAAAAAAGTGTAAACTTTTCTTTGGATTACAAACAAGGTCAATATTCAATATTTTGAACAGGCTATAAAAATTGCCTTATATTTTTC
This sequence comes from uncultured Bacteroidota bacterium, assembly GCA_903850915.1. Taxonomy (GTDB): domain Bacteria; phylum Bacteroidota; class Bacteroidia; order UKL13-3; family UKL13-3; genus CAINMV01. The sequence continues at coordinate 155,478 of CAINMV010000024.1, read as the reverse complement.
GACAATGTTTTAACCACAAATTTACAGTCTTTTTGAAGTATTTTTCATTCTAAGCGAGTCTAAAAGCAATTAGAATGCAACTTTTTGAGTTTTTAACGTTACTAATTTACTATTTATTTCAACTATGAGACAACTTAAAATAAGCCGTCAATTTACCAATCGCGAGAATAAATCACTCGATAAATACCTAAGTGATATTAGCCGCGTTCCTATGATTAATGCAGAGGAAGAGGTGGAATTGGCCCAGCGGATACGCGAAGGTGATCAGGCCGCCTTAGAGCGTTTGGTGAACGCTAATCTCCGTTTTGTGGTGTCTGTATCCAAGCAATACCAAAACCAAGGATTAACTTTAGGCGACCTAATTAACGAAGGTAACTTGGGTTTAATAAAAGCAGCAAAGCGTTTTGATGAAACACGAGGATTTAAATTCATTAGTTACGCAGTATGGTGGATTCGTCAAAGTATCCTTCAAGCTATTGCTGATCAAGCTCGTATTGTGCGTCTACCTTTAAATAAAGTAGGATCACTAAGCAAGGTAATGCAAATTTATGCAGAGCTTGAACAGAAGTTAGAGCGTGAGCCAACACCGGCAGAAATTGCAGAACGCAGTGAAATGAGCCTTGAGGAGGTGGAAACGGTATTAAAAACAAGTGGAAAGGCCATGAGTTTGGATGCGCCTTTAAGTGATAGTGAAGATAGCAACTCTTTATTAGCCGTGTTGGGGCAAAACGATGAGCCCAATCCAGACGATCACCTACTTGATGAGTCTTTGAAACGCGAAATCACCATCAGTTTAAGCTCGCTTTCAGATAAAGAAAAAGATATTTTAAAATATTTCTATGGCTTGGATGGCAACCCTCCGTATTCGTTAGAAGATATTTCCGAGAAGGTAGGGCTAACTCGTGAACGTGTGCGTCAGATAAAAGAAAATGCATTAAAGCGTTTGAGAAAATCATCACGCAGTAAAATCTTAAAGACTTATTTATAGTCACAGTCTATTCTTTAAATCAAAAGGGCATTTCGAATTTTCGAAATGCCCTTTTGATTTAAATGAATATCTATAAGGTTCAAGTTGGAGAACTTAGCTATAGTTGATGCACCGCTTTTGCAATAATAGAAATTAGAGAAGGGTCTTTCTCTAGAGCATTTCCAATCACGATTAAATCAGCACCGGCCGCGCAGGCAGAAACAGCCATAGCGCTGTCTTTTATGCCACCCCCAACGATCAGTGGAACGCCAACAGCATCGCGCACAGCGCTAATTAATGGTACCGGCACAGGATGAAGTGCGCCACTTCCGGCATCTAAATAAATAAGCTTCAAGCCAAGCATCACTCCCGCTAAGGCGGTGCTCGAAGCAATGGTGTTTTTATCCGAAGGTATCGGCTGTGTATTGCTCATGTATGATACAGAGGTAGAACGTCCACCATCAATTAACATATATCCAGTTGGGATTAGCTCGAGTTGGCTTTGCTTTAATAAAAAAGACGATTGAACATGATTGCCAATTAATAAATCGGCATTACGGCCGGAGATTAATGAAAGCAATAATAAAGCATCGGCTTGAGGATGCACTTGCATATGGTTACCCGGGAAAATAATACACTGAATATTAGAATGGGCCTTGATTGTATCAATACACTGCGCGAAATATCCATTGGTGATGAGGCTTCCACCAACAAATATAAAATCTACTGCCGCAGCATTGCATAACTGAATAGTTTCAAAAAGAGTGGCCTCATTCGTGGAGTCAGGATCGATTAGAACAGCAAAGGATTTTTTATTTTGTGATTTTTGTTTTAAAAATTGATGATATATAGTTTGCATTTAAGTGATTATTAATAAAACTAAATGATAAATAAGGAAGCAACAAGTCCATCAGCCATTACCCAATATTCGGGTGCAATCGATAGTTTATTATCATGCAAAAGCAGTTCACCACGTTCGAGCATTATTTTCAGTGTTGTTGCTATTTGTGAATATTGTAACTGAAATTGACTTTGCAAGTGAGCAATATCAATGCCCCATTTTGTCCTTAAGCCAGTTAGTAAAATCTCGTTGAAACGATTTTCTACGGTAAGCAATTCAGTCTCTAATGCGAGTTCGTTCTGGGAAAGTAGTTTAATATATTTTTCATTGTTGGCGATATTCCAACTGCGTGATGTCCCATTAAATGAATGTGCGGATGGTCCTACGCCAAGGTATTTATTACCTTGCCAATAAGCAGTATTATGTCGACTATAGTAGCCAGGTTTGGCATAATTGCTAATTTCGTAATGCTCATAGCTATGCTGTTGTAAATAGCTACGAATAAAATAAAACTGAACTGAGGCCTGATCGTCGTTTACTACCTCTATTTTTTTTGTTTTTACTTGATGATATAAGCCTGTTTTCTCTTCTACAGTTAGGTTATAGCAACTTAAATGAGGTATGTTAAAGGCGATTAGGGTCTTTAAATTTTCCTCAAGTTTCTTCATCGAAAGTAATGGGGTGGCAAAAATTATATCGGCGCTTATATTAATTATCCCGGCATCTTGAGCGTTTTCTATACAGGCTTTTGCCTGCATAGCATTATGGGCTCGGTTCATCCAAATCAGATCCTCTTCAAAGAAACTTTGTATGCCTATACTTAATCTGTTAACACCCATCTGCTTGAGTGCTTTTGTTTTTTCGCGCGTCAAGTCATCCGGATTGGCCTCGAGAGTTATTTCGCAGTTACTCGAAATTTTAAAATGTTTATTTATAAGGTCCAGTATGCCACCTATTTCTTGATCGGTGCAAATACTAGGTGTGCCTCCCCCAAAATAAATAGATTCAAGAGGCTCTTTTGGCAACCAGCTTTCACGAAGTGCAATTTCATTTTGAATGCATAAGAGCAGTTGTTTTTTATTTTTATGTACGGTCGAGAAGTGAAAGTCGCAATATATACAGGCTTTTCGGCAATAGGGGATATGTATGTATAAGCCTGACAAAAGTTTGAGTATATAAAGTTGATTTGGAGGGGTTAGGCCAAATAAATTTGCCTTATTGTTGCGCAAATATATTATATAACCCATGAATTATTTATTTGTTTTTGAAATAGCTTGGCTTTTTATATTACTACATACCGGAAATTTTAATTTGTTTTGCAGTTAGTTAATGTGTGGGTATAGCAAAAATGCATACGGCAATACACTATTTCGTTTGGTGTTTTGTTTGTTTTCAAATTAATTGATATAGTATGAACCACCGGCTCAATAAAAAAAGTCAATTTAGAAGCAACAAAAAGTATCTTTCGATCATAAAGCATTTTACGTAATGAAGTATTTAAGCGTCCTTTTTCTTCTTTTTGCGATGCAACCGTTGGCGGCAAATCGACCTCATATTCGTCATGTTGTGGTCGACTCATTTGCCCTATTGCATCCCACCGATTCAGGTCATGTGTATATGACGCCTTTCTTTACCGACACATTGCAAAACGATTCATTTTTTAAAAGAACCTTTTCAAACTACTTATTATCCAAGCCACAGTTAAAATGCGAACGTGACGATAGTCAGGTATATATTGGCCTTAAGCCCGCATACCGTCGCGATTGGGTTTTTTATTACGTGATCTTTCTTTTGTTTTGGCTTTTATTTATAAAATATAATTTCTCGAAGCTATTTCGTAATGCCTTAAATTCTTTTTTTTCTCGAGCCGCTACCAGCGAGATTATAAATGACAAGTACAGTCCAAGGTGGCTCTTTGTTTTTTTTAGTAATTTATTTTTCGTGATGGTGATTTCGTTATGGGTATATCGTGTATTTATTACCCTCGATCCACCAGAGTTTCATGAAAAACCAGATGTATTTTTAGCATTGATTTTTGCTTTTAGTTTAGTTTATGTCATAAAAATTATTATTCATCTAGTTTTTGGAGCGCTGTTTAAAGCAAGTGAAGCGATTAGTATTTATATTTTAAATTTTTCGATTGTGAACTTAGTTTGCGGCATCGCGATGTTGTTAACTACCTTGTTTTTGCTGTATTCTCCATGGCACGGCCAGCGCATAATTGTTAATTTGTCATTCGGAATTATTTTCGGATTTATTGTATTAAGATACTTTCGCGGACTGTCGCAAACTGCTCAATACTTTAAATACAACTATTTGTATTTGATTTTATATCTTTGCTCCCTTGAAATTGCACCCTGGTTTTTATTAATTAAGTACTTCAACAAAATTTTGTAATACAATTGTGACAGTTAAAATTAAACGTGTACTCATTACTCAGCCGAAGCCGGAAACAGATAAATCTCCATATTTCGACTTAGCAAAGAAAGTTAAATTGCAGTTGGATTTTAAAAGTTTTACTGAGATAGTTCCCTATACTTCTAAGGAATTCCGTCAAGAGAAAATTAGTATCTTGACTTACACGGCGATTATTTTTAATTCCAAGAATATGGTTGATTTGTTTTTCAACCTAATTAAAGAATTGCGACTTGAAATGCCAGCTGAGATGAAATATTTTTGTGTGAATGAGGGTACGGCACTATATATTCAAAAGTACATTCAGCTTAGAAAACGTAAAGTTTTTTATGGCAAATCCACAGAAAAAGATCTACTCTCAGTTTTAAAAGCACATCCCGAGGAACATTACTTATATTTATGCAGTGATCTCAGAAAGCCTGAGATACCAAGCTTCTTAAAAAAGAGTAAAATAAAATTTAAAGAAGGTGTCGTTTGTTATACTAAATCAGCCGACCTTAAATCGATGAACCTTAACGATTACGACCTTATCGCCTTCTTCAGCGCTGCTGCAGTAAATGCACTACATGATAACTTTCCGAAATTTAAACAAGTCGAAACGGTAATTGCAACATTTGGGGAGGCTACCGCTAAAGCAGCGAAAGACATTAAAATGAAGGTAGGCGTTTTAGCCCCTACGCCAGAATGCCCAAGTATGAGTATGGCTTTGGAATTGTTCATCACGAAGAACAATAAAGAGGCTGCAAAAGAAAAATAAATAGTGCTTAAAGCCAACTAAAAGAACTCTTTATCACTTCTTTTAATTTTGTATCGCCACATTTCTTATAACGCGAAACCATCATCTTTTTAAAGTTGCTTTGTTGCGCAAAATAATCTAGTACCGACTTTACTGGTCCTGATAAACGGCTATTAAAACTACTGAATGTTTCATAGCCGTAGTCGATAACAAGTGGGGTACATATGTTCAGTCGCTTTAGCGCTTCAAACGCAGCTACTCTAGTCTTAAATTCATAGTCTGGTGCTGCATAGCTGATGAGTAAGTTCAGATTCTCCTCTTTCGAAAACTCGGCCATACAAGCTATTTCTAGCCATTTAATTCTAATGTTGTTGTTCTGTCCAACCTTTGCTTTGGTAAGTTCTAAATAAGTGCTGGCTTTCTCTGGATTACTTTCGTAAACCTTTTGTAAGGCCGACACCACAATGTCATAGCTTGGATTCTTCAGCCATTGCTCGTAATAATATAAAAAGCCTTTAGGTATCTCGTTATAGCTTGCTATAAAAGATTTTACCGTTTCAGTATGTTCCTTTAAAATATGGGCATTCACCATGTCGAACATCTCTTCTGTTTCCATCAATTGTTTTATTATTTCACTTCGTATACCGTAAAATGTCTCGTGTTGAAACCCCCAAACTAGTGCTTCTCTTTTATTTACTAAAGGGGTATTGCGCAACGCTACAAAAGCATCATAGCGGTCAATCATATTCGGAGCGCGCTGAGCTTGATTCGCCCAATCTAAATTGTCCTTTTCAAAGGTGAGTCTCTTTAAAATTTTATTGCCTGCATCGAAGAGAACAAAGTCGATTTCTTGGTTGTTTTCATTGTCTAAATAAAAATCTTCGCTTTGCTTTTGCACCCAAACTTTTTTCATTGAAGAATCACCATTCTTAAAGTAAACATTAATATTTATAGGCATCTTAAACAATCCAATAAGCTGGGTGAGCTCTTGAACTTGTTCTACTTTCACGCGTATTTTTTTGTTTTCTTTTTGATAGGAAACTTTGTAATTTGGTTCACCTCCATGGTATAGCCATTGCTCAAAAAACCAATCCGGGCTTTGACCAAGAACATCTTGAACCGCTTGGTATAAGTCATTTGTCTCTACATTACCATAACTGTGTTTGTTTAAATAGTAGGTGATCACACGTTTGAATTCATCATCTCCCAATACATAGCGCAGCATATCGATAACTAAAGATCCTTTTTGGTAAACGCGTGCCGTGCCGGTCGATGAAAACCGTACAGGATTATTATCTGTTTCCGCTGCTTTCAGCACTGTTATCATATCTTGCTTACATAGCCAATTGTATTTGTCTTCTCCTTCAAGTTGGCGGAAAAATTGTTTTGGGTAATAAGTGGCAAAGCTTTCCTGAAGCCATGCATCAGCTCCGGAACGAGCCGTGATGAGGTCGCCAAACCATTGATGGGTAAGTTCGTGTGCGTCTACACCAACATAGTTTCTATCCAAATAGCTGTTGGAGTCAACATTAAAGAAATCTCCAAAAATGGTGGCTGTAGTATTTTCCATAGCGCCATACATAAAGTCTTGCACCATCACTTGACTATATTGTTCCCATGGGTATTTTACGCCTGTTTCACGTTCTAAAAACTCAATTATTTTTTCAGCATAACGACTCGTAGGTTCTAGTTTTTCGGGCCATTCAGGATAATACCAAAACTGAACCGGCATGTTGGTGGTGGTCTTTGAATATTTCACAGCATATTCGTCAATGGCAAGCATTAAAAGGTAGCCAGCATGTGGCTTGGTCATGGCGTAATTCCAGATCTTAGACCCATTCGATAATGCCTTTTCAGATTTTAAAATGCCATTACTCAATACTTTAAATTTATTATCGAAGTTAATAACCGTTTCAGTCGTAAATTTATCATTCATATAATCGTACATCGGTATCCAATATCGATTATCGATTCCTTGTCCTTGAGTCCATATTTGTCGACGTGTTTTGTTTCTTTTATCGAGCGAATCATAATGGTTCCATCCAATAAAATAAATGCCTTTTTTAGGTGTTGCCTCATATTCAAAAACGATAGCATGGGTCTCGTTAAGCCTTGGCTTTTGTGAAAAAGCAACGGTAACTCCGGTAGGGCTTATTGTAAATGGAATTACAACACCATCCATCTGAGCTGATTTTATAGTAATACCAGGTCCATCAAAAAACATGGAGTCTGCCTGTGGACGAAGAATTTTAAAGGTATGTGTCACCTTGCCAAGCACTAAGTTTATTTCGGGCTTAAAAGCGACTTCGAGTTTCATATGCAGAATATCGGCTACATGTTCTCTTGGTGTGGCATTGGCATCGATAGGACGGCAATAAAACTGGGCAAAGCCTAACTGGAATTGAAGGATTATAAATCCAAAAAGCAATAAGTGACGCATAGGCAAATGTATTGTTTTCATTTAAATAAAATGGAACAAGTCATTGTGTTTATTTAAAAAGTGCTGGGTATTAATCTTTGGTTGAAATTGATAATGAGCAAGATTGGAAATTATCGCGGCTTTCCCCTTCATTTTTTCTTTGAACCCCTTTTTGAAATGTCAAACCAAACAAATATATTTGATTTTAGGCGACTTCATTAATTCATGATAATTTAATATATGACAGCTAATTCGGTGGTTAACATTTCTGCAATTCAACAATGGCATAAGCATCGGTTGACAGTTCAGGCGGTAGAGGCAAAGCTAATGTCGATGGGCCTCGATGCCGAATCGGTGCAAATTCATGTCCTGGAATTTAAGAAGCTGACAAACGCCGAGAGGCAGAAAAAGGGCTTCTTTTTAGCTTCCTTGGGTTCTGTTCTGGGTTTTTTAAGTTGCTTAGTCACTATGATTAATCCTGTTCCAGAGTTGTGTAATTTTTTTCTCTATGGCGTTACAAGTGCTGCAATTCTGATTACGACGTTGGGGCTTTATTTTGTATTTGAATAGTTCTTTTCTTATAGTTCAAGATAAGGTTATTTTCTAATATATTAAGGGTTTACATCTATGTCGTAACTAATGCGTACCTTTGCAAACTTTTTTAAAGTACAGTAAAGTATGCAAAACATTCGCAATATTGCTATCATAGCACACGTCGACCACGGCAAGACCACATTAGTAGATAAAATATTACATCATTGTAATTTGTTTCGAGAGAATGAAGTGAAAGGGGAGTTGATATTGGATAATAATGACCTTGAACGGGAGCGTGGTATTACCATCTTGGCTAAAAATGTGAGTGTGCAATATAAGGGCATTAAAATCAATATTGTCGACACACCTGGTCACGCCGACTTTGGCGGCGAGGTAGAACGTGTGTTGAAGATGGCCGATGGTGTATTGCTTTTGGTCGATGCCTTTGAAGGGCCAATGCCTCAGACTCGTTTTGTACTTAAAAAAGCGCTTCAATTAGGTTTAAAACCTATTGTTGTTATTAATAAAGTTGATAAACCCAATTGTCGTCCTGATGAAGTGCATGAATCAGTATTCGATTTGTTCTTTCAATTGGAGGCAGACGATTTTCAATTAGACTTTGCAACATTTTACGGCTCCTCTAAGTTAGGTTGGTTTGGTCCGGATTGGCAAAATCCAACCACCGACATTACGGCATTATTGGATGGTATTCTAGAGCATGTTCCACATCCTGTTACTGAGCCGGGTAACTTGCAAATGCAAATAACATCATTGGATTATTCTAGCTTTTTAGGCCGTATCGCCATAGGAAGAATACACCGTGGCGTTATCAAACAAAATCAACCAGTAACATTGGTTAAGAATGATGGTAAGTTGGTTAAAAGCCGTGTTAAAGAATTATACGTTTTTGAAGGATTAGGTAAGTTAAAAGTGGAAGAAGCGGTAGCTGGTGATATTTGTGCTGTAGTTGGGATTGACGACTTCCAAATTAGTGATACCATTGCAGATTTCGATGATCCGCATGGATTGGCACCTATTCACGTCGATGAACCTACGATGAACATGTTGTTTACCATTAATAATTCTCCTTTTTATGGACGAGATGGTAAATTTGTGACAAGTAGGCATTTACGCGATCGTATTTTTAAAGAGCTAGAAAAGAACTTGGCTCTTCGTGTGCAAGAAACAGATAGTCCTGATCGTTTGTTGGTATTCGGTAGGGGTATTCTTCACTTGAGTATCTTAATTGAAACCATGCGTCGTGAAGGATATGAATTGCAAGTGGGTCAACCGCAGGTTCTAGTAAAAGAGATAAATGGCGAAAAGTGTGAGCCTTACGAACAATTGGTAGTTGATGTTCCACAAGAGTTTTCAAGTGCTGTTATCGATATCGTTTCCCGCAGAAAAGGGGAGCTTTTAGTGATGGAAGCCAAAGGCGAGGTGCAGCATGTGGAGTTTACTATTCCTTCGCGTGGATTGATGGGTATTAGAAACCAGATGCTGACAGCGACAAATGGAGAAGCAGTAATGGCACATCGATTTACCGAATACAAGCCTTGGAAAGGTGTTATCCCAGGACGAATGAATGGTGTTATGTTTAGTACTGAAACAGGCGTTACAACGGCCTATTCGATTGATAAATTACAAGATCGCGGAACGTTTTTCGTTGATCCAGGAGAAGAAGTATATGTTGGACAAATAATGGGCGAGCAAATTCGTCCAGGCGATTTAGGTGTGAATATTGTTAAGGGCAAACAATTAACAAATATGCGTGCTAGCGGAAAAGATGATAGTGCTAAAATTGCGCCTAAACTTGAAATGAGCTTGGAGCAAGCCATGGAATACATACAAGCTGACGAGACACTTGAGGTTACACCAAAAATTATTCGTTTGCGTAAAGCCATCCTCGATGAGCATGAACGCAAGCGTCAAGAGAAAAGCGTAGAATCGATGGCGTAGTTATAATATTAATTACATTCGGGATTTGTGAAAGCGCGCTTCTTTTAAATTGCAGTGGTTGGATTGTTTCAGACCACTGCAGTTTTTTTTTAAGTTAAAAAGTTACATCTTTGCTCAATTAACTAAGCTTAACAGCAATGCAACTTACCACAGAACAACAAAACAAAAAACAAAAACTTTTTCTAGTGCTTGGCGCTTTTTTTATCGCCAATGCCATCGTAGCAGAATTTATTGGTGCGAAAATATTTTCTGTTGAGAATACCCTAGGGTTCTCCTCCATGAATCTTACTATTTTTGGTCTCGACCATCAAAACCTAAATATGACCTGTGGGGTATTACTTTGGCCAGCCGTATTTTTAATGACAGATATCATCAATGAATATTTTGGACAAAAAGGAGTACGTTTCTTTTCCTACCTCGGTGCAATTTTAATTGCTTATGCTTTTCTAGGCGTATTTGCTGCGATGAAAACAACACCTGCTGATTGGTGGATTATGCAGTCGAGTAATGGGGAGGAAATTAATATGGACAAAGCCTACAATGCTGTCTTTGGACAGGGATTGCTAATTATCATCGCGTCCATCACTGCATTTATAATTGGACAGCTTGTGGATGTTTTTCTTTTTCACGCTATCAAAAAAAGAACTGGACATCGCATGATGTGGCTTAGAAGTACAGGATCTACAGTAGTTTCGCAATTTATTGATACGTTTGTTGTTTTAGGGATTGCCTTCTATTTGCCGGGTAAAATGACAGGCCAACAGTTTATTGTTACTGCAATGGTTAGCTACCTTTATAAATTTATTATAGCGTTGTTGGTAACACCTCTATTATACTTGGTGCATAAGTGGGTTGATGGATATTTGGGCAAGGAATTCTCGGAACACTTGCAGCTCGAAGCGATGGGTTCGTAAAAGCGGAAATCCAAATAATTTAAATTACGATGGTGGAGGTTACCTATCCTTGCATCAAATAAAGCTCTCGATAGATTCCAGGTGATGCTAATAATTCGGCATGAGTACCATGTTGTTTGATTTCACCATTACTTAATACAATAATAATATCTGCATTTTGTATGGTGGTAAGTCGGTGTGCTATAACGATACTCGTTCTTAAATGCATGAGGTTGTCTAAAGCATCTTGAACAAGACGTTCGCTGCTTGTGTCGAGTGCGCTCGTAGCTTCATCTAAAATAAGGATGTCGGGGTTCTTTAAAACCGCGCGAGCAATACTTAATCTTTGGCGTTGCCCGCCACTTAATTTGCTTCCACGCTCACCAATATTTGTTTCGAAACCAGTATCAGCTTGTTCAATAAATTCTAATGCATTGGCAACACTAGCCGCTTTTATTATTTCTTGTTCTGATTTGTCGGGCATGCCAAAAGCAATATTATTCGCTATACTGTCGTTAAACAATAGGCTCTCTTGGGTTACAATGCCCATGAGACTTCGCATGCTATGCATCTCATAGTCTTTAACATTAACGCCATCAATTAACACTTCCCCTTCCGTTACATCGTAAAACCGGGGAATTAAATCCGCCAACGTGGATTTTCCGCTGCCAGATGGCCCAACCAAAGCAATGGTTTTGCCCTTCTCAATTTTTAAATTAATGTTACGTAATACATACTCATCTTTATATTTAAAACTAACATTACGGAATTCAATTTCTTTTTTAAATTCTTTTAAAACGATGGGATTGCTTTTGTTTGTAATGGACTCTTCTGCATTTAAAATCTCCTCGATTCGGTCGAGGCTAGCACTTCCACGCTTAACTAGATTGTTCGCATTACTGAGCGCTTTAGCCGGCGAAATTACTTGCGAGAACATACCCAAGTAGAAAATAAAAGCACTGGCTTCCATTTGCTGACTCAACACCATACGTCCGCCAAAGAACAAAAGAATCACCACCGCGGTTACTCCAAATACCTCACTTAATGGCGAAGAAGCATCGTGGAGTCGGTTATTTTTTATACTTATGATAGTTAAATTATTATTGTGATCAACCATACGAGCTCGCATGGCGCCTTCGTTATTAAATGCTTTTATAATTCGCATTCCACCAATTGACTCTTCAAGTTGCGTAATAATATTGCCTAGCATACTTTGACGGATTTTTGATTCGCGTCGTAACACTTTGCCAATGCCGGCAATAATCATTCCTGCTAAAGGAAGCACTAAAAAAACTATTAAGGTTAGCTTGGTGTTTACAATGAATAATGAAGTTAAAAAAGTAAGCACCGTTACAGGTTCTTTAAAAATCGACTCTAATGCCATTAAAACACTCCATTCAACTTGTGTGATATCGTTGGTGAAGCGCGAAATCAAATCTCCTTTGCGCTCTGTATTAAAATAGGAAACGGGTAAACGGAGCAACTTATCATAAAATTTATTACGGTAATCGCGAATAATATACTGACGCAAGGGCGTGATAATATACAACGCACCATAGGTGAAAAAGTTCTTCATTAAAATGGCTACCAAAATAAATATTCCAACATAAAGAATAGCCACTTGCGCACCATATTCTAGTTTTATTTGAGTAAGATAGTATTTAAAAAAACTTAGTATCGTTTGCAACGATAAGCTAAATGTTGGCAATGTATTCACCTCCTTGGTCTTGTCAAATAAAATATCCAAAAAAGGTATAAGTAATGCAATGGAAACAACGCTGAATATCGTTCCTAAAAAGTTGAAAACAATATTACCAACTGCGAACTTCTTGTAGGGAAGTATTAATTGAAATAGTTTCTTTAAATCTTTCAAAGTTGTATCCGGTTGAATTGCAAAAATACATTTTATATTGGGTTTGGAATTGGCCTATTAATTAGCGATATTTTAGATAAAATAGAATTATGGGATATACATTAATCCACACCCACGAATATCGCTAAAATCCTTTCTACCCAAAATTTCAAAGGTGTTGTTTTGGTGCACAATGCCTAAATCATCAGTAGCAATAAAAGCGCACGAATGTATGTTCGCTAGGTCAATAACATTTAAACTGCCCGATTTATCCTTTGCTAAAAGTGTTCTTGCATCGTTAAGGTCTGCGGCAAAAACACGCATCCAATTTGGCACCTCGAAAATTCCATTTCCTTTGCTATAGGCTTGCGTTAGAAGCTCCGTCATTCCGTATTCAGAATGGATGTTAGCAAGTTCGAATTGTTGTTTTAACACTGAATGAATCTCGGATCGTTGCATTTCTTGGCGACGGCCTTTCATGCCGCCTGTTTCCATCACCATAGTGGAAGAAAGGGGCACGGGAAATTGATTCGCAAAATCCAGTAAAGCATAAGTTACGCCAATTAGTAACGTTGGAATCCGCTGTCTCTCATTTTCAATAAGTTGTTGATGCAAGGCTTTAAAATCAGTAAGAAAAAAATTACTTTTCGGATATTTACTTTCCTGAATCATCTGGCTTACCATATAAACTAAAGATGAGCCTGTCCGCTCAAGGTAACTCGGCAGCAATCCTAAGATGCAAAGCTCTGTATGAGGCCCATAAAAATGATTAAAAGTCGCATTAAAACTCCATTCATAAATTTTAATTTCAGGTACAAAATGCTGTGAAGGAATTCCACCTGTACTGCTGCTGGTAAAATAAAAGGTGCTGGTGTTAGCAGCATTTCGTATTTGATGTGATTTAAAGAATGATACCGGAAGAAAGGGGATTTGATCTAGTTGCGTCACCATTTTTGGAGAACAATGTAGCAACTCAAGAAACTGACGATATACGGGGACATGCTCTGCCTGAAAACGAAATAACGTCAAGGCCATCTCCTCAAAGTTAATGTTGGGCTCCTTTAACGCCGTAAAAAAGTCGGTTTCAAAACTCACAGCGCAAAGGTACAACCCAATTGAATTAAAAAATTATTTCTGCCACCTTGTCAGTGTTATTTCGTAAATTTGCCGCCCTTTTATGAATCCAGAAACCACCCCTGATATTACAAAACGTAAGCTCTACCTCGAAAGTTATGGCTGTGCAATGAATTTTGCGGATAGCGAAGTGGTGGCTTCCATCATGGCAGGTGAAGGTTATACCACCACCAAAGATATTAATGAAGCTGATGCGGTATTTTTAAATACATGCGCCGTCCGAGATAATGCAGAGCAAACGATTTGGAATCGCTTACATCAAATTAAACACAACGAGAAAAAACGCAAACCAGCATTGGTGGTCGGTGTTTTGGGCTGTATGGCCGAACGGCTAAAGAAAGATTTGATGGATCGCGAGCAAATGGTGGATCTTATCGTTGGTCCTGATGCCTACCGTGACATTCCAAAGTTATTAAATAATGTAGATGACGGACAGCGGGCCATGAATACGATTTTAAGCATGGAAGAGACCTACGCTGAAATTGCTCCTGTTCGTCTCGACGAGAATGGAATTTCTTCATTTGTAAGTATTATGCGTGGTTGTGATAATATGTGCGCCTTTTGTGTAGTTCCATTTACTCGAGGCAGGGAGCGGAGCCGCGACCCGTTTAGTATTGTTCGAGAGTGTTTGCAGTTAGAGCAGAAGGGATATCGTGAAATTACGCTTCTGGGCCAAAATGTAGATAGCTATAAATGGAGCAACATTACCAACACCAAAAAAAGCATTGAGCGGCTAGAGCGCCAAGGAATCTTCAATAGTAAAACCAAAAGCGAAGAGACAATAAACTTAATTAAAGCGTTAAGTGCTGAAATTGATAAACAATCGGCACAGGACGAAACACCAATTGAAGTTACAGATACCGAAGAGGTAATTATTTCGTTTGCGAATTTATTGGAGATGGTGGCTAAGGCAGTGCCTAATTGTAGAATACGATTTAGCTCTTCCCATCCTAAAGATATTACCGATGATGTGCTTTTTATGATTACTAAATACGAAAATATTTGCAACTATATTCACTTGCCAATTCAAAGCGGAAGTAGCAGAGTATTGGATTTGATGAACCGCACCTACGATAGAGAATGGTATGAGAAAAAGGTAATGCGTATTCGCGAAATCATTCCAGAATGTGGTATTACCACAGATATTATTTCAGGATTTTGCACCGAAACGGAAGACGACCATAAGGAAAGCATGCAGCTTATGAACTGGGCGCAGTTTGATTTTGCTTACATGTATTTTTATAGCGAACGCCCTGGAACATTGGCTGCTCGACAATACAAAGATGACGTTCCTGAAGACGTGAAAAAGCGCAGGCTAAGTGAAATTATCATGCAACAAAGTAAAATTAGTTTAGAAAAAAACCAAGCGCGCGTGGGGAAAATATTTAAGGTCCTTATAGATGGTGAATCAAAGCGTTCTGGGGATGATTTTAAAGGTCGTAACGACGAAAATATAGTGTGTGTATTTCCTAAGAAAGAAAATTGGAAGGTAGGCGATTATGTTCAAGTTAGAATTAATCGAGGCACACAAACCAGCCTCATCGGTGAAATAGTTTCGTAACACAAAAAGCAATAAGTAAAACAAAATGGGTATAGTATCAAAAATTGCAAAACGGTTTATTAATCCAGCGTCATTATTTCGTATTGTCTCGTTGCAACGAAACCGCAAAAAAATCGATCGCACCCGCGACGATGCTCAATTAAAACTGTATTCGCAAATATTAAAAGGTGACTTTTTACATTATGGTTTTTTTGATGACCCAACGATTAAGGCGGAGGATATTTCTTTAAATCAAATTTATAATGCACAATTGCGATATGCAGAATTACTTGTAGAAAAGTTAAATGGAAATGGCAAAGCCGTGCTCGATATTGGTTGCGGTATGGGCGGTTTACTGCCTCTTCTAGAAAGCAAAGGGTATGCTCCAACTGCCTTAACACCCGACAATACACAAGTTCATTATATCTCCCAAAAATACCCGCATATTCCTTTATTGCATTGCAAATTTGAAGATTTGGAGGGTGCAAAGTACAAAGGCAAATTCGATACACTAATTACTTCTGAATCGTTACAATATTTAAAACTTGACTTAGCGCTTCCGTTGTTAAATGAAGTTAGTACACCCAATGCACAATGGGTCGCTTGTGATTATTTTCGAGTTGGTGATAAAGCTGAAAAATCAGGACACTATTGGGAAGTTTTTTTAGAGAAGTTAAAAGTATTTGGATGGGAGCTGGAATTTGAGCAAGACATTACTCCAAACATCTTACCTACAATAGCTTATGTGTATTTGTGGGGCAATACCATAGGAATGCCACTTTACAATTTCGCTGTTGAAAAATTGCAGGTAAAAGCACCAGGCTTTTATTATGCACTGCAAGACGCATTGCCAGAGGTTAAACACAAAATTGAAAAGAATTTATTGACAGTAAATCCGGAGGTATTTGCACAAAACAAGCGCTATAAATTAATGGTATTTAAAAAGACGGGACTCAAATAAAATTTACAAAACATTGATTTAGGGTAAAAGCAATTAGAATTTTAACAACAGATTAACATCATGACACTTCAAGAGGTAAAAAACAGGTTTGACATTGTTGGCAATTCTCCGCTATTAAATTTGGCAATTGAAACGGCCATGAAGGTTTCTCCAACAGAAATGACAGTTCTTATTCAAGGGGAAAGCGGGGTAGGGAAGGAGTCTTTTTCTAAAATTATACATCAATTGAGTGGTCGTAAACACGGACCGTTTATCGCTATCAATTGCGGGGCGTTGCCCGAAGGTACTATAAACAGTGAGCTTTTTGGGCATGAAAAGGGCTCTTTTACAGGAGCAAGTGAAGCTCGAAAGGGTTATTTTGAGACGGTGAGTGGCGGTACCATTTTTTTAGATGAAATTGGTGAATTGCCAGCTGACACGCAAGCACGATTGCTTCGTATCCTCGAAAGTGGCGAATTTATTAAGGTTGGAAGCAGTAAGCCATTGCACACTGATGTTCGGGTGGTAGCAGCAACAAACAAAGATTTGTATGTGCAGGCGAGCAAAGGAAGATTTAGAGAAGACTTATTCTACCGTTTAAGCACGGTCCCAATTCGGGTTCCGGCGCTTCGAGAGCGGGGTAGCGATATACATCTGTTGTTTCGCAAATTTGCAATGATGTTTTCGGAGAAGTATAAAAATGAACCGTTGTCACTCGATCCTGAGGCAATTCAAGTACTTCAAAATTGCAAGTGGGAGGGTAATGTACGACAACTTAAAAATATTGTTGAGCAAATGAGTGTTCTCGAAACAAATCGAGAAATCAGTGCCGATGTAATGCGTAAATACCTACCTCAAGAAAACTATTTACCAGTAACAACTTCTGGGGCGTCGCATTCGGAATCGACGATGAGCGAAAGGGATATCTTTTATAAGATATTGTTTGATGTGAAAAATGATTTGCATGAGCTCAAAAATGTAGTGTCAAGCATGCTTCAAGGGAATTTATCACCTGAAATGTATTCCCCCAATAAAAGTTTCGCTACCAATGAGGTAAGTAATTACCCGCAAACAGGAGGTAATTTTAGCAATAACTTCATTAGGAATAACACCAAAAATGAAACTATTATTCATATCGATGAAACACCAAAAGAAGAAGCAAAGTTGAGTTTAGAAGTACAAGAGAAGGAGATTATTCGTCGGGCATTACTCAAACATAAAGGGCGACGTAATCGGGCAGCCAAAGAGCTTGGGATAAGCGAACGCACATTGTATCGGAAAATTAAAAATTATGGTTTCGAAGACTTGGAGGAGTAAAATCGGTTAAGGCCCGTTTTTCATCGCGAATGTCATTTTTTATGGGTTTCGTTTTTTAGTATAAATAATGTAGGTTTGCAAGCTTACAGAGTAATTCATTTTCAATACCTTTTTTATTATAATGAAACGTTTTAATTCAGTTAACACAATTTTAGGATGGATCACCTTTCTCGTTGGTATGTACACCTTCGGAATGACGTTGGAGAAGTCTGGTAGCTTTTGGGATTGCGGTGAGTTCTCTTCCTGCGCTTATCGTTTGCAGGTAGCCCACCCGCCCGGAGCCCCTTTGTTTGTTCTCTTAGGTCGCATCTTCTCTATGTTCGCGAGTAACGTAGATTCATCACAACATGTATGGAATGCCACTACTGCAATTAATATGCTAAGTGGAGTTGCAAGTGCCTTCAACGTGATGTTTGTTTTCTGGATTATCACCCAC
Source organism: uncultured Bacteroidota bacterium (assembly GCA_903850915.1). GTDB lineage: Bacteria > Bacteroidota > Bacteroidia > UKL13-3 > UKL13-3 > CAINMV01. Next base: position 137,495 of record CAINMV010000024.1, on the reverse strand, counting down.
TTGGCACGTAAAGTGATTAAGCCAGAACAAAATGGAGAGTATTCAAATGGCAACCTAATTGCTATTATGGGTGCTGGTTTGGTTGGTGCTTTGGCAATGTGTTGGAGTGATACTTTTTGGTTTTCTGCAGTTGAAGCAGAGGTTTATGCCTCGTCTTCCTTTTTTACGTTCTTGGTATTTTGGGCTATACTCAAATGGGAAAATGTAGCAGAAGAGAAAGGGGCAGATCGTTGGATTATCTTAATCGGTTACTTTACAGGATTAGCAATCGGGGTGCATTTGTTGAATTTATTGGTTATCCCGTCTTTGGTTTTGGTATATTATTACCGCAAATACAATTTCACCACTATTGGACTCATAAAAGCTGTTGGAATAGCACTTGCTTTATTGGGTTTTGTTAACTTTATATTAATTCCTTGGTTGCCAATGTTGGCGGCCAAAACAGATGGCGCTTTTGTGAATTATTTTGGAATGCCTTTCGGATCAGGAGTAGTGGTTTTTGCCTTGGCTTTAATTACACTAATTACAGGCGGAATTCTATATTCAATTAATGGAAAAGAAAAATATAAGTTTATGGTTTGGGGTAGCGCTGCCGTTTTATTATTATTCGCTATCATCTTTGGGTCGTCGCCTAAAATGATTTTTGTCTTGATTTTTGTTTTTGGATTGATCGGTGTTGCCTTTTATTTCCTTAACAAAACAGACAGAGCTTTGATGAATACACTGATTCTCACGTTTGCGTTTTTAATTATTGGTTATGGTTCTTATGTTCAAACTATTGTAAGAGCAAATGCAAATCCTCCTATTAACATGAATGCACCTGCTGATGTTTGGAGCTTCCTAGGCTATATCAATCGCGATCAATATGGTGAAACACCATTATTCTATGGCCCGTATTATTATGCAGAGCCTAGTGGACAAAATGAAGGCGAAATGCAATATCGTATCGATCGTGAGTCGAAAGAATATAAAGAAGTGGGACCTAAATTCTCGTATAAATATGATGATAAAGACTGTACCATTCTCCCCAGAATGCACAGCAGTCGAGCCGATCATGTGAATGCATACAAAGAATGGGAAGGAATTAAACAAGGCAAGAAGCCAGGATTTGTCGAGAATGTACATTTCTTAGTAAGCTATCAAATTGGATTTATGTGGTGGCGTTATTTTGCTTGGAATTTTATCGGCCGTCAAAGCGAAGAGCAAGGAAATGGAGAGGTAACCAACGGAAATTGGATTACTGGCATTGCGGCCTTCGATAGTTGGAATAAAGATATTAAGCCTGGTGCGCCTGCTTCATTAACAAACAACAAAGGACATAATGTTTATTATGCATTGCCATTCTTACTCGGAATTTTGGGTTTAATGTGGCATTATAAAAACAATAAAAAAGATACGCTAGTGGTGGGTCTTTTGTTTTTCTTTACGGGTATTGCTATTGTCTTGTTCCTTAATTTCCCTCCGCTTCAGCCACGTGAGCGTGATTATGCGTACGTTGGAAGTATTCAAACGTTTTGTATTTGGATTGGCTTCGGTATCTTATTTTTATACGACTTACTTAAGAAATACGCCAATGCGGCCATCGTAGCCTCAGGTGTTACTGCCCTCGGTTTTGTTGTCGCTCCAGTAAATATGGTTCGTCAAAATTGGGATGATCACGATCGCAGCAATCGTACAATTAGTGCTGATTATGCAAGATGTTATCTCAATAGTTGTGACCCAAATGCAATTTTATTTACTAATGGCGATAACGACACATACCCACTTTGGTATGCGCAAAATATCGAAGGTGTTCGTCCCGATATCAGAATTATTAATTTAAGCTTATTAAATACCGATTGGTATACTGATGTTTTGAAACGTAAGGTTTACGATAGCGAACCAATTAAGATGACATTGAAGCCTAATCAATATGTGCAAGGAGTGCGTGATCAGGTGTTCTACTACCAAAACAATAAATTGCCGGACTATGTTGACTTAACTACTTTAATGGATTTTGTTTGTGATGATCAAAATGTGGTATCTATGCAAGGTGGTGGCGATGCTTATAGTTACTATCCTACTAATAAATTAAGTGTGAAGGTAGATAAAGAGGCCTGTAGGAAGAACAACGTGGTTCAGCCAGAAGACGATAGTTTAATGGTGGACAGCATTAAATGGGATATGCCGAAGGATCGTTATATCCTTAAAAATGATCTTGTAACCTTGGATATTATTGCGAATAACTTAAATAGCAGACCTATTTATTGGGCCATTACCACAGGTTCTGAGCCATACCTAGGCTTACAACCCTATTTCCAATTGGATGGATTTACATATAAATTAGTGCCAATTAAAAATCCGGAAGTTGGAGAAAACAAACAAGCCGGACGTATCAACGTGAAGAAATTGGACAATAACGTCATGAATAATTTCCGCTTCGGAGGTCTTAATCATCCAGGAGTTTATGTCGACCAAACAAGTATGCGTCAAACATATAACTTTAGAAATGTTTTTGCCCGCCTCTCTGCAGAATGGGTGAAAGCAGGTGATAAAAAACGTGCCGTAGAGGTACTCGACAAATGTATGGCTGAACTTCCAATTGAAAATGTGCCAATGAACTATTATTTCTTGCAAATAGTAGAAGCATATTATGCCGCAGGCGATAATGAAAAAGCGAAGTTTTGGAACGACAAATTGTTATTACAATGCTCAGAGGAATTGCGTTACTATAAAAAATATGCATCTTCAGGTAAAACGTTCCGTGCTGTAAAACAAGATGCTAGTCTAGACTATCAAGCCTATCGTATATCGCAAAATATGGCAGAACAAAATGGTCAAATGGACTATGCAAAAAAAATTGAAAAAGATGCTGCTGAATTTCAGGATATGGTTCAGTATTTCTACGAACGATAGTTCGATATTAAATTTTATCAAAAACCCCTACTTGCATGAAAGTAGGGGTTTTTTGTTTTAAGTGGTAAATGCTTGAATGATATATTTCACATTTCCTTCTGGCAATAGTTACATTCTGTTATAAATACTAACTTTGTTTTTTTATAATCCATGAAGGTTTTTAATGCAGCACAATTAAAAGAAGCGGACCTGTTTACGCTTTTGGAGCAGAATTTAACTTCTACACAGTTGCTTGAGAGGGCCGCTATGGCTATTTTCGAGTGTATTAACGAAACGAAGGTAAACTGTGATTCGTTTGTTGTTTTCTGTGGTGCTGGAAATAACGGTGGAGATGGGCTTGCACTAGCATGCTTATTGGCAAAGGCGAATAAAAACGTGTTGGTCGTTTTGTTAAATGAGAAACCAACACCTGCATTTAATGCTGAGCTATTGCGGCTTCAAAGTTTAAATGTACCGTACATAACTATTAAAACACAAAGTCAAATTGATGACCTTAAAATTGAGGAATCTCACTGCATTGTTGATGCCCTATTTGGAATTGGAATTAGTAGAGCTTTACAAGGATTGCAGGCTGGGCTTGTTCTTAAAATAAACTCTTGGCCCAATTATAAAATCGCAATCGATCTACCTTCAGGCCTTTCGCCCGATGCTTCATTTATGAGCAGCCCCGAAAATACCATTATTGCCGATGAAACAATTACCATTCAGTGCCCAAAATTGTCTTTCTTTTTTCCGGAGAACAAAAAGTTTATTGGTCAATTAAAGTCTGTTGATATTGGCATTTCACAAGCATTTTTAGGTAATACTGATGCATGTTGTTATTATACTACCAATGAAAATATTACCGCACTAATAAAACCACGGTCTCCAATAGCACATAAAAGCAACTTCGGACATGCATTAATTATTGCAGGTAGCTTGGGTAAAATTGGCGCCTCAATCTTGTCTTCGGAAGCCGCTTTGCGATCGGGTTGTGGACTAGTAACTTCGGCTATTCCTGAATCTGCCATTGGTGCTTTATTGATTGTATTGCCTGAAGCGATGACGCTAGTTCGTGATGATTCAAAAGCATTTGTGTTTGATGACATTAATAAATTCAATGCTGTTGGATTTGGACCTGGAGTTGGACTAACCGAGCAAAGCAGTATTTTATTAAAGTATCTTTTAATGCATCATGGCAAAATCCCTTTGGTAATTGATGCCGATGGTTTGACCTTGCTTTCTCAAAATCCATCATGGTATTCTGATTTAAATACACATGTAATGCTCACACCACATCCTGGTGAATTTGATCGACTAACACACATACATAATTCAGGAGAAGAGCGTTTCAAAACGCAATTAGAATTCTCGCATAAGAATAATGTATATGTATTATTAAAGGGCAGTAATACATGTATTACTGGCCCAAACGGCAAAGCCTATTTTAATTCCACAGGCAATCAAGGCATGGCTACCGCAGGCAGTGGTGATGTATTAACCGGTATAATTACTTCGTTGTGCGCTCAAAAATATGAGGTACTAGATGCCCTTCGAATAGGAGCTTTTCTTCATGGTTATGCAGGTGATATCGCTGCCAAAGAAGTATCCCAAACGAGTTTAATTGCTTCTGATATTATTATGCATATCTCCGATTTCTTTTTAGCCTTTGAAAAATAAAAACCAATTTATAATAATATTAGATGGGCAATTAGATATCCATCTTACTTTGAAAATCAATTTTATATCTATAGCTTTGCTTCCACGTGTACGCTATAATAGATATTGAAACAACAGGAGGCAGCCCTAAGAATGGTAGAATAACCGAGATTGCAATTTTATTGCATGATGGCAAGGAAGTGGTAAAGCGATACTCCACACTAATCAATCCACAATGCACTATTCCATACTACATTACTCAGTTAACGGGTATCTCCAATGAAATGGTGGCTAATGCCCCTACTTTTTATGAAGTGGCCAAGGAGATTTTAGAGATTACAAAAGATGCTGTTTTTGTTGCACATAATGTAAATTTCGATTATAGTTTTGTTAGGGAGGCTTTTAAAGACTTAGGATACAATTATACCCGAAAAACCTTATGCACGGTAAGACTTAGCCGAACGGCTTTTGCAGGCTTGCCTTCGTATAGCCTAGGTAAGCTATGCGACCAACTCAATATTCGAATAAAAGACCGGCATCGTGCAATGGGTGACGCAGAGGCAACAGCGATATTATTTGGGATGATTGTTGAAAAACAAAAGCTTACTGAAGCCCCAATTAAAGCTTTGGAAGAAATAAAAAAAGGAATGTTGCCGCCGTTGTTGCCTGAGGCTACGTTTCAAAAGCTAAAACCAAATACAACGGGTGTTTATTACTTTCATAATGAAAAAGGCGATGTGCTTTATGTGGGTAAAAGCAAAGACATACGGAAGCGCGTATTGCAGCATTTTTCAGCACTCGATACACGAAAGTCCATTCAGTTGCATCAACAAATAGCGGACATCAGCTTCGAAAACACGGGTAGTGAACTTTTGGCTTTGTTGCTTGAGTCGGAGGAGATCAAACGCATCAAGCCTATTTACAATAGTGCTCAGAAACGGACCAAAGCCCTGCCTTCATTTGGCGTTTTTCAGAAGTTTGATGAACAAGGATATATTCAACTTTATATTAAACAATGCCAGCACGACGATGAGCCATTGAGGTCGGCTGAAAACATTCAGGCACTGCGCAATTTCCTATATCAAATTATCGAGAAACACTTGCTTTGTCAATCAAAATGTGGATTGTATAACCTTGGCGGGGCTTGCTTCGATCATCAGTTGCATAAATGCAAAGGGGCTTGTGTCTCTGTTGAATCCTCTCAAGACTATAATTTAAGGGTAGAAAAAGCTATTCAAGATTTTAGTTTGCTCAAGGATAGCTTTTTTATTGCAGATATCGGCCGTCAAGATTCAGAGCAGTCGCTGGTATGGATTGAGCGGGGCCGATACAAAGGATTTGGATATCTGGATTCAATGGTAGGATTAACCACGCCAGAAACACTTAAAATGGCGATTAAAAGGTATAGTCATAATGACGATATTGAAAAGATATTGGTTGCTCACCTAAGGAAGAACCATACTCGAATTCCATATATAGATGTCGACTTGAAAATGGCCTAATATTAATTGGAAGGGTTTATGGTATTAAGATTGAGTACAATTTAGTGCATTTTCGGGTTAATTTAATTTTACTTCATTTATAATTTTTCTATTTGGGTAAATTTTGCGTTATTTGGAACTTACTTTAGTATCGTTATCAGAGAACCTGATCTTGCGATATATTTAGAATTTAATTTATACCTAGACATGACAAGAAGATTACTTTGGATTTTGGCAATTGTTCCCTTTTTACTAACGATTAATTCGTGTAAGATGACCCCCGAAAAGGCGAAAGTTACATTGGATAAAAAGGAATACCATACTGCAGCAGACCAATATGCACAATTGTATGCAAAGGAAACCGACAAGAAAAAGAAGTACAAATACGCAGTTATTGTAGCAGAGAGTTTTAAAAACGCTTCGCAATACAAGAAGGCTTTGGCTTGGTATAAAAAAGCATCTACCTCTAAAATTGCTGAAGCGGAGGTGGTGATGATGTATTGTAAAATGCTTAAGGCCAATGAACAATGGGCTGACGCTATCGTTGCATTGCAGGATTTTAAAAAGAGATTTCCTAATGACCTCACCGCAATGGCTGATTGTGAAATTAGCGGTTGCGAAAACGCGTTGAAATGGAAGGACATGAAAACCCGCTACATAGTTCAAAACGAAAAGAAGCTTAACACGAAGGATAACGATTTTGCTCCAGTTTATGGAAAAGATGGTTTGTATTTTACTTCTGACCGTGAAAATGCAAATGGTAAAAAGGGGTATGATTGGAGCGGACATGCTGGATATTATGACCTTTATCTCTCTAAAGTAGACAAGAAAAAAACAAAAGGTGCCGCTAATCCATTTGCTAGTGATAACTTAGGAAGACCTTTGCCGGTGGCTGAAGTTTATACCGAATTTAATGAAGGTACAATAGCCTTCGATGCTAAAGGAAATGTAATGTACATAACACAATGTGGTGGAGAAAAAGGGAAAGACATCAATTGTAAAATTTATAGATTAGATAAAAAAGCGGCAGGTTGGTCAGAAATAGATTATAAAAATCCATTACCATTTTGTGATGACTCAATCCATGTATGGGGACAGCCTTGCTTGAGTGCTGATGGCACAAAACTTTATTTTGCATCAAATATGGATGGTACCTTAGGTGGCCAGGACATTTGGGTTTGCAACTATGTAAAGAAAGGAAAAACATGGAGTAATCCAGTTAACCTAGGGCCAGCTGTTAATACGCCTAAGGATGAGATGTATCCGTTTATTCACGCTGATGGCACTTTGTATTTCGCATCAAAAGGACATTGTGGTATCGGTGGTTTTGATATCTTCATGACCAAGGGTGATGGTACAAATTGGGGTGAAGCTCAGAATATGCGCCAACCGGTTAATAGCGCTGCCGATGACTTAGCTTTTATTTGCGACCAATCAAAAGAAAATGGTTTCTTTACTAGTAATCGTGCCACCTTGAAAGATGATGACATTTATTCTTTCACAATGACACCATTGGTTTACACTTTGACCATTCGTACGTTTGACAAGAACACACGCGAAATTCTGCCTATGGTGAATGTGCCATTAACAAATAGCTACGACACAACCGTGTTGAAATTGGTAACCGATAATACAGGTACCGTAAAACGTACAATTAAAATCAATACTGATTATTTCTTCTTCGGTAAGAAAAAATACTACTACGATAGTCGTAGCGAAACCATTTCCACAAAAGGATTGGAGGCATCTAAAGATTTTGTTGTAGATCTTTACCTAGAACATCAAGATGTAAGCATTAAAGTTCTAAATATCCTTTACGACCTAGATAAGGCCAATATTCGCCCTGATGCAGCGTTGCAATTAGATTCCGTGGTTGATGTATTGAAAAAGTATCCAGATGTAGCGCTAGAGCTAGGCTCTCACACGGATTGTCGTGCTCGCTACGATTACAACTGTGATTTAAGCCAGAGACGTGCCGATAGCGCTGTAAACTATATGGTGGTGCATGGAGGAATTGAAAAAGAACGTTTGATTGCACGTGGTTATGGAGAGTTCCGCTTAACAAATAATTGCGCTTGTGAGCCAGGAAATATAGCAGCAGGATGTAATGACGCTATGCATCAAGCAAACCGTCGTACCACAACTCGTATTATTACATTGGAATGGAAGAAAGGGATGAATTTGGATTTCGAATGTAAAGGTGATTCATGTGCGCCTTGTGCGAAGCTACTAGCGGAATTCAGAAAAGGCCAAACGCCAAATGCTCCTGAAATTGATACCACACAAGATGTTAACAAACAAGCTCCAGCGCCGGCTCCTGAACAATCGCCAAACAACACACCTAGAAATACCCCTCAAGGTGTTGCACCTTCTACTCCTGGAGCTTCTCCGCGTTCTGGCAATACTAGTGTGTTGCCTGCAGATACCACACGCCGTCGTCCGCGATAATAAAATATTGAATTAATAAAAAAAGGCAACTGATTTTCAGTTGCCTTTTTTTATGCTTGTTTTTTTATACTTTCGAGACGATAAAAAATAAAACTTATGAATCCGTTCGCCCAGATTCCATTTTCGAGGTATGTAACGCCTTTAATTCTTGGAATTTTAATCCAATTGTTTTTTAGCTTACCGCATAGCTATTCATTATACTTGCTCTTTTGCAGTTTCTGTGGAGTATTGGTATTTGCTTATAGCAAAACAATACGTGCCAAATATCAATTACGATATTTTTTTGCTATCCTGTTGCAGCTCTTATGGTTAAGTATGGGTATGTTTTTTACAGCCATTAATGATACCTCGCAAAAATCAAATTACTTTTTTTTGCCCAAAAATCATCCTCAATATATTGCCGTAAAACTAAAAGAGCCACCTTCGAAAAAACGAAAGTCGTATAAAGCATTGGCAGAAGTATTTGCAGTTTATGATGGCATCAGAATGAAATCATGTCAAGGCAATTTGTTGCTATATTTTATCGAAGATAGCATAGCTATTCAACAATTATATTGTGGTTATGAACTTCTTATATGTTCTGATGCAATTACTATTGCTGCTCCTAAAAATCCAGGTTGTTTTAACTTTCAACGATATTTAGCATTTCAAAACATTTACCATCAATCGTATGTAAAGCCTAATGAATGGCTGATACTAAAGAAAGCAAATACTACGGAAATGATGTACTTAGTATATAAAACAAGAGATAAGCTACTCAGTGTTTTAGGGCGATTTGTGGACACTAAAACAGAACGAGGAGTAGCAGGGGCGTTACTCTTTGGTTATAAGGATGAATTAGACCAGGATGTTGTAAATGCCTATGCAAGAACAGGAACACTTCATGTATTGGCTGTTTCAGGAATGCATGTTGCAATACTATATGTTGTAGTTAGTTTTTTGTTTAAACCTTTTCAAAAAAAGAAAATAGGTGCTTGGCTAGTAGCTATTATTACTATTTTTTTGATTTGGTTCTATTCCTTAATTAGTGGCATGTCGCCATCAATTGTTAGGGCTTCTGTAATGTTCACGATTATTGTGCTTGGTAAAGCTCTGCGCGATGATATCAGCATTTATAATAATTTATTTACGTCATCCTGTATGATTCTATGTTATGATCCTTTTTTTCTTTTCGACGCTGGCTTTCAGCTATCTTATCTTGCTGTTCTTGGTATTGTTTATTTTCAACCTAAGATTCATTCATTTTTAATTGTTGATTCTTGGCTTGGTCGACAAATTTGGAGTTTAGTTAGTGTTTCAGTGGCAGCACAAATAGCAACAGTTCCCATCAGTCTTTTTTATTTTAGTCAGTTTCCAAATTTCTTTATTTTCTCCAATTTGATCATTATCCCCATTACCACAATTATAATGTATGCAGGCATTGTGTTAATGGTTTTTGGAGGTATTCAATGGATTGGTGAGGTCTTGGGTTTTTTTATTAATAAAATGATCCTATTTGCAGATACCATCATTTTAAAGATACAGGCTTTGCCATTCGCCGTAACCGAAGGTCTTTATATTACCATGCCAGAAACGGTTTTTTGGTATGTTTTTATTGCGCTGCTTCTGGTTTTTATAGAGACAGGGCGAACACGATATATAAAATTTGCATTTTACGGATTTCTAGGGATGTTTATTTTTTTGGGTGTTAAGAAATATCAACAACAACAACAATCCTTCGCGGTATTAAATGCAGTGGCTGGTTCCTTTTCCTTGAATTTAATTGAAGGGAACGAAAGTGTTTTAATATGCGATAGTATTGCGAGTAATTCAACTCAGAAGATTAAAAATACTTTTCAGGGTTTTTGGAATGCCAAAGGAGTAGAAAAGTTGACTTTTCTAAATGCTCGAGATAGATTGGTTTCGAATCACTTTATTTGCGACAGCACACGATTAATTACGAAATCGTCCACTGTTTTTTTTGTAGATGAAAAAACGAATCTTGAATTGTCAAGCAGCGTTAAATTAACACATTTGGTACTACGAAATAATTGCGATGTTTCACTCAGTGCCTTGATGGAACACTATAATTTTGACCTCTTGGTTTTTGATGGTTCATTGAAATTTTGGAATAAGAAAAAGTATAAATTAGAAGTAAAAAAATTACAGCTTAGATCGCACGATGTAATCGAGGACGGGGCGCTTTTTATTGATTAGGTCTGGCAATAAACGCCAATTAGACTTGAATAAATGAAAAATGTGTTGTGCTTAAATTTATCTTCATTGGTTTATAAACATTTGTAGTTTTGCACTATGGATATTGTTATAAAAGAGCAAAAAGGTAAGGTTGTTTTTCTTACACTAAACAGACCTGATAAAAGAAACGCCATGAGCACGGAATTAGTTAAAGGGCTTATGCGTTATTTTCTTGAGTTACGAGAAGATGATACAGTGCGTGTTATAATTCTTCGTGCAAATGGAAATGTATTCTGTTCCGGTGCTGATTTATCCTATTTGCAACAATTGCAGAATAATTCCTATGAGGAAAATATTGCTGATTCTTCAAGTATGGCTGAATTGTTTGCACTAATCTATACGCACTCCAAGCTAATAATAGCACAAGTTGCTGGGGCGGCTTTGGCTGGAGGGTGTGGCTTGGCTACCGTCTGCGATTTATGTTATGCCACTCCTGAAAGTAAATTTGGTTACACAGAAGTCAAAATCGGATTTATTCCAGCAATCGTTTCATTTTTTTTAATTCGTAAAATTGGTGAATCAAAAGCGAAAAGCTTATTGCTCTCGGGTAATATTGTAGATGCAAATACCGCAAAGCATTTAAACTTGATTAATGATGTAATTGACTCGGAGTTAATGGAGGAACATGTATGGTCTTTGGCTGAAAAAATTGCTACTGAAACCTCCCCTAGTTCAATTGAACTTACCAAAAAATTAATGTCCGAAATACAGTCTTTAAACTTAAATGAAGCCATGCAATTTGCGGCCGCAAGCAATGCAAAAGCTAGGGCCACCTCCGATTGTAGAAAAGGGATTGCTGCATTCTTAAATAAGGAGAAATTAATGTGGTAAGTAATTATATTATGCTAATTTTCAAAGTATTGAAATCTGCCTGAGCTACCTCATAAAATAATGTGTTGATAAAAATGTTTTTGTGTATTTTTGTGTTAATATGAAAAATTTCTACGTTATTTTTTTGTGTCTAATGGCATCCAGTTTGATGGCTCAAACCCCCATCACCATTAACAGTTCTGATATGCCTGTAGTTGGCGATACGCTTCGTTATAGTACTGCCGGCACCACTGGATTAAATGCATCAACTATTTCCACGAATACAGGTGCCAATTATACCTGGAATTTCAGTAACCTTGTTCCTACTGATCAATTACTGCAGTCGTTTAAGTCATCGTCAGCTACGCCTTATTTGCTTTATTTCGCCGGAATGGTTGGATATAAACGTGCCGACTCTATTAGCTTAGGCCCTATTACACAAAAAAATGTTTGGGATTTTTATAAAACGGTGGCCACAAAATACACCATAGAGGGTACCGGATTCTCTGTTTCGGGTATTCCATTAGCTAGTGATTACAGCGATCCAGATGAATTGTACAATTTTCCATTAAACTATGCGGATATTGATTCAGGAACATTCAGCGTATCAACTTCTATACCAACGCTTGGTAGTTTAACGCAAGCAGGTAAGCGTAAAAACATTGTTGACGGGTGGGGTAAGATTACAACTCCATTTGGAACGTTTGATGCTATTCGCGTTCGTTCAATAGTTACAGAAACCGATACAATAAAGATTGTCACACCTTTTCCATTTACTCTTCCATTCCCTAATAATCGGGTGGAATATCGTTGGTTGGCGAAAGGAGTGCATATTCCAATGTTGGAAATAGTTGTTAATAATGGCGTTACAATATCCTCGGTGAAGTACCGCGATCAATATCATTATATTCCAGTAACACCAGCCGCAAATTTTACGGCGAATAATGTATACCCTAAAATCAACGATATTGTAAAAATCACAGATGCCTCCACAGATATCCCCACAAGATGGAAATGGACGATTACTCCAGCCACGTATACTTTCGCTAATGGAACCAACGACACTTTACAAAATATAGAGGTTAAATTCACCGCCAACGGTAATTACACCATTGCACTTCGCGCGCAAAATTTGGCAGGCTTTAATGTTGCAACCAAAACAGCATATATAAAAGTAGGTGATGTTCCAGTGGTAAAATTTGGGGCGGATAAAAAAAATGCCAACATCGCCAACGTGGTTAGTTTTGCCGACAGCTCGTCTAATTTCCCTTCACGATGGAAGTGGACAATCTTGCCATCTACGTATTCTTTTAACTCCGGTAGTATGGATACCTTGAAATCAATTCAGGTGCTTTTTAATAAAGGAGGTTTCTATACCGTAGATTTAAAAGTAACCAACCCATGGGGAAGCGATCAAGCCACCAAATCAAATTACGTTTGGATTAATTTTCCTGCAGGCATTGCGACTCAAGGATGTAAAAATGTGCAAGTTTTCCCTAGCCCTGTCAGCGACAAGTTATCTTTTATTTTCCCTTCTGTAGAATCGGGTATTATAACCATTTATAATGCATTAGGTGAAAAAATAAAAGTTGAAGATGTGCGTAATAGCAATACCATACTCGTGAATGATTTAACACCAGGGATCTATATTATTGAAGGTAGTGTTGGATCGCAAATATTCAGGGCTCGATTTGTTAAGAAATAAATTTCAAGAATTATGTATTCAGCAGCAGCAATACTCATTGCATTAGCATTAAATATACTTTCTCTTATCTACAGGTTTTTTCCTCCTCGTAGGATTAATAAATGGTATGGTTATCATATGGCATCATCTATGAAAAATGATGAGACCTGGCGGGAAGCCAACAATTTCGCGGCGCGCATGATGACGCTCTTAAGTATTATTTTTATGGCAGTGGCATTAATAAGTAACACGTCTCCGGATTTTGGTGCTCGAGAATTAACGCTTTATGCAATGGTGATGGTTTTTTCCTGCTGTGGTTTATATTTTATTACCGAGATGCACATGAGGCATGTCTTTGACGATAATGGTATTCGAAAAATGAAGGAGTAATTAATATATTTCAATTATAAATCACACAAGATATTCAATGAATGCGGTTCGATTTGAATTTTCACTAAACCTTTTGTAAGCATAGGTTCTCCATCAATATGCATTGGTGTATTTTCATCCAACTGAATTTCGATCTCTTCTGCTTTTAACGTGATAGCCTGTTTCGATTTGTGAATTGTTTTGGAGATTAAGCGATAGGCTAATTGCAATATGTTGCGATAGTTCAAATGCTTAATTATGGTTACATCAATTTTTCCATCTGTGATGTCGGCGGTAGATGCAATATGGAAATTATTACCCCACTGTGTTGAATTTGCAAAGGTGACAATTGCAGCTTTATCTTCGAAAATTTCGGTATCAATTTTTATTTTATAATATTGTCGATGGTAGTTTTTAAAATGCTTTATGGTGGTTGTAATATATGTTTTTAAGCCACGATGAGGAAGTTTGCTAAAATGATAGGCAATAAATGCATCAAAGCCAATGCCAATACAGTTTACACTATATTGGTCATTGACTTTTATGGTATCAATTTTTACTGTGTTTAATCTATTGATAAAGGCAATTGCTTTTTTAATTTGAAGTGGAATTTGCAGGTGTCGCGCAAGCCCATTGCCAGAGCCTAAAGGTAAAATGCCCATGATTATATCTGAATTTATTAGGCACTGTGCTACCTGATTCATGGTTCCATCTCCTCCAGCAGCGATTATAATATCAAATTTCTCCTCGATAGCTTTTAACGTAATCTCTCGGGCATTTAGTTTTAATGAGGTATAAAATAACTCCGGGGCAAAGAGTTCTCGATTCAAATTTTTAGCGATGAGCTCTGGTAATTTCCGTTTGTTTAATCCGCCGGAGATTGGATTCACCACAAACAATATCTTTTTTCGTTGCATCTAGGATTCAAAAGTAAATAAAAAACCCGCGGAGTTCGTCCACGGGTTTTTTATTTTTATAAGGATAATGGTTATTACCAGATTTTAGCTCTTACGCTATCCGCACGCCACATCGCATCATTTTCTTTTATGTTGAATGCTTGGTAAAACTCTGGGAAGTTGCTCAATGGTCCATTGCAACGATATTTGCCCGGTGAGTGTGGATCGGTGTTAATTCTAAGCATAGCAGCTTCATCCGTGATATTGCTTCTCCAAATTTGCGCCCAACTTAAAAAGAAACGTTGGTTAGGCGTAAAGCCATAAATACCTTCTGCCTTTTTTGCTTGCTCGGTTTTCTGGAAGGCAGCATAAGAAATACTTAATCCACCAAGATCTGCTATATTTTCACCTAAAGTTAAGGCGCCGTTTACATGCACTGAGTCAAGCACGGTAAATTCGTTAAATTGGTTAACTACGATGCCTGTTTTTGCCTCAAATTTCTTGCGATCTTCATCTGTCCACCAGCTTTTTAGGTTGCCTTCAGCATCATACTGGCTGCCTTGATCATCAAAGCCATGCGTCATTTCGTGCCCAATAACAGCACCAATACCACCATAGTTCACAGCATCGTCAGCATTAAAATCAAAGAAAGGGAAATGCAAGATACCAGCTGGAAATACAATCTCATTGAACCCTGGATTGTAGTATGCGTTCACGGTTGGAGGGCTCATTCCCCATTCTGTTTTGTCAATCGGCTTTCCAATTTTAGCAATCATACGTTTATATTCGAAAGAGGAGATTGCACGCAAGTTTTTGCTATATGAATTAGAAACAATACTTACACTGCTGTAATCGCGCCATTTGTCGGGATATCCGATTTTTAGCATAAAAGAATTTAACTTGTTTAATGCTTTTTCTTTTGTTGGGTCAGTCATCCAATCTAATGCTTTAATGCGTTCTCCAAATGTTTCTTGTAGATTTTTCACCAAGGTTAGCATACGCGTTTTTGCATCTGCATTGAAATGTTTGTTTACATAAAGCTCTCCTAATGCTTCCCCAAGGCCACCATCTACAGTAGCTAATACGCGTTTCCAACGTGGTTTTATCTCTTTTTGTCCGCTTAAGGCTTTGCCACTGTAGTTAAAGTTTGCTTCAACAAATGCATTACTCATATAAGGAGCAGAGCCTTTAATGGTATGCCAAATAAGATATGTTTTCCAGTCTTCGATTTTAGTGGCTTTAATTTGTTTGCTCACTTCAACATAATATTTCGGTTGGCCAACAATTATTGAATCTTGCTTTGGCAATAAAAATTTATCAAGGATAACACTCCAATTTAAATTAGAGTTTTGTTTGCTAAGGTCAGCTATTGAAAACTTATTGTAGTTAGCTTCGGGGTCTCTTAATGCAGCTGGGCTTTTACACGCACCCGCTAATTTCTTCTCCAATGCGAACACTGCATCAAATTTCGCTTCTGCCTTGTCGTCGCCAATTAAGTTAAATAGTGTAACAAAATACATTTTGTAGGCGTCTCTGATTTTTTTAGTGCGCTCGTCATCTTTAAAATAATAGTCGCGGTTTGGCATTCCAATGCCTGCTTGCCAAAGTTGTGCGGCAATTTGGGTGCTATTTTTAGCATCCTGATCAGCATAGAAACCAACCAATGGGTTTCCGCCCTCTACTTGTTCTTGGCATAACTCATTAATCAAGTCCTCGGTGGTCTTAATTTTATTGATACGATCTAAATCGGGTTTGATGTCTTCGTATCCTTTCTTTTCTAATAATGCGCTATCCATTCCGCTCTTGTAAAAGTCAGCACACTTTTGTTCGATGCTACCTGCTTTGTTTTCTTTCGCAGCATATTCATCCAATAAGTCATGCAATGCCTTGTAATTAAACTCTTGAATCTCACTAAAACTGCCCCAACGGCTCTCACTAGGAGGAATTGGATTGTTCTTCAGCCAGCTTCCATTGGCATACATGTAGAAGTTATCGGCAGGGTTTACGCTGAAATCAAAATTCGCCGAGTCGATGTAGTTGCGGCTTTTTGCCGTCGCTTTTGGGGCATTGTTGCTGCATGCAACGAGTGCTGTTACCACCGTTATTACAACAAAATAGGAAAGGTATTTTCTCATGATAAAAAATAAAATAAAATAAGTATGCAATATTAATCGTTCTATTCAAAACTTAATATAAAACTTCAAGTAATGTGTTTACTTTTTTTAACTAAAACATATATAGGGATATGAATACCCTATTTTTTACCATGAGAACATCCATTTTAACTACCATTATGGTGCTTTGCTGCTTCGGCAGCCAAGCTCAAGTTCGCTACACATTAAGAGATGCCATCGATAGAGGCCTTATAAAGCTTAATATTACGGGTAACGGCGGTTTCACGGGTAAGGTAGCCACCATGCAAACCGAAAATCTTACGAATCAGTATTTCGACATCGCTATTGACTGTGGTCAAAAAATCCAATGTAGCGATAGTGCAGCGCAAAACTTGGTTATTACGCAAACAGAATTTGTTCGAATGACTCCTAAGCGGATAATTACCACCGCGGTGTTTGCGATGTGTATTAATGCCGGTAAGGCCTCGCCAAGCAACAAGGTGGGCTTTAGGTTGGGTCAGATGGCTCAAGGGGCTTTGCTGAAACTTACCCGTTTTATTGAGAAGAATAAATACCAAAATACGCATGCGCAAAATGCGGTTTGGTCCATTACCGACAATAAAGACATTGCCACCATTGGCAATAATTTCGATGACGACTACCAAATGGTCAATGCGCTGCGAGGTTTTGTGGCGAACGAAAAGCATATCGTCAACTACCCTAAATCGAGGCCAAAAATACGGACTTTAAAACAGGTAGAAGGCAGCCTAGATGTTTTCCTTACAAATAGAGCTTTAGTGGAGGTGGTACTTGTTGATTTTGAAAATAAAGTGGTGAAGCAGTATCTGCGCCAGCAGAAAGAACCTGGAATTCTAAGAATCAATTACGCGGTACGAAATGTCGATTTTAAAGCTGGAATCTACTATGTTGTTGTTCGTGCTTCGGGTAATGAGGTGAAAAGGGAATATGTGCACTTAGAATGATAAATAGAGATCATCATCTCTTAATTCGAATCCACGTTAATGGAACTCCGGTGGGTTGCGTTTATTGGTTGTTATTGTGAGATACAAAAATTGTATTTTTGCATTATTAATAATCATTAATTCTTAAGTAAAATATGTGTGGCATCGTAGGTTATATTGGCAGTAAAGAGGCATACCCGATTCTAATCAGCGGACTAAAACGCCTAGAATACCGGGGATATGATAGTGCTGGTGTTGCGCTACTCGACACCACACTAAATGTATATAAAAAAGCAGGTAAGGTTTCTGATTTGGAAAACTTAGTAGCCAATAAAAATGTAAACGG
Organism: uncultured Bacteroidota bacterium; assembly: GCA_903850915.1. Classification (GTDB taxonomy): domain Bacteria; phylum Bacteroidota; class Bacteroidia; order UKL13-3; family UKL13-3; genus CAINMV01. The sequence goes on along the minus strand of CAINMV010000024.1, from coordinate 119,617 downwards.
GCACGTTGGTATTGGTCATACTCGTTGGGCCACCCATGGAGAGCCGAATGATGTTAACGCTCATCCACATTTAAGCCAAGGTGGCGATTTAGCGATTATTCACAATGGCATCATCGAGAATTATTCCTCTATAAAAGAAACGTTATTAAAGAAAGGCCATACGTTTAAAAGTGATACCGATACTGAGGTGTTAATTCATTTTATTGAAGACATACGAGATAATGCCAACGTGGATTTAGAAGAGGCTGTTAGGCTTGCTTTAAATGAGGTGGTTGGTGCTTATGCCATCGCTATCATAAGTAAAAATCATCCAGACTTACTTATTGCAGCGCGAAAAGGAAGTCCTTTGGTGGTGGGCGTAGGCTTGGGTGAATATTTTATTGCTAGCGATGCCACCCCAATTATTGAGTATACACGTAATGTAATTTATCTTGAAGATAAAGAAATCGCTATCATAAGAGATAACAAGCTTGTAATAAAAACAATTGGAAATAAAATCATTAAAAACCCTTATATCGAGGAGTTAAATTTAAGTTTAGAGAGTATAGAGAAGGGTGGTTATGAGAACTTTATGCTCAAAGAAATTTACGAGCAGCCTCGTAGTATTCTCGACAGTATGCGTGGACGTATAAATGCTAAAACAGGCACGTTTCATATGAGTGGGCTTAAGGAATACGAACATAAGTTTATTAATGCAAAACGTATTATTATTGTAGCCTGCGGAACAAGTTGGCATGCCGGTTTGGTGGCCGAATACCTTTTTGAAGATTTCGCACGTATTCCTGTTGAGGTAGAGTATGCTTCAGAATTTCGATATCGTAACCCGGTGGTAAACGAAGATGATATTGTACTTGCAATTTCGCAAAGCGGAGAAACGGCGGATACTTTAGCCGCTATTGAATTGGCTAAGAGTAAAGGAGCAATGATTTTTGGAATTTGCAATGTAGTAGGTAGTAGCATCCCCCGTATGACCCATGCCGGTGCTTACACCCATGCCGGACCAGAAATAGGTGTTGCTTCCACCAAAGCGTTTACTGCCCAGGTTACAGTACTTACGCTGATGGCTTTGCATATTGCACAGCTAAGAGGGAAAATTGCAGACAAAGATTTGCGTCGAATGTTTAGTGAGCTAGAAGCCATTCCTGCTAAAGTAGAGCAGGCGTTGAAATCGGATGATGTAATTGTGAAGATTGCGGAAAAGTTTAAAGATGCACAGAATTTCCTTTATTTAGGGCGAGGCTATTCATTCCCTGTGGCTTTGGAGGGTGCTTTAAAACTCAAGGAAATTTCCTATATACATGCCGAAGGCTATCCTGCAGCAGAGATGAAACATGGTCCAATTGCATTAATAGATGCAAATATGCCTGTAGTTGTAATTGCCACTGAAGGGGCAAACTATGAGAAGGTAGTAAGTAACATACAAGAAGTAAAAGCACGCAAAGGACGCATTATCGCTATCGTATCAGAGGGTGATGAAAAGATTAAGTCGATGGCAGAGTATGTAATCGAAATTCCCAAGACCGAAGATTGCTTAATACCTTTATTGGCTACGATTCCACTGCAATTGTTGAGTTATCATATTGCAATACTTCGTGGTTGCAATGTAGATCAACCTCGTAACTTAGCGAAAAGCGTAACGGTGGAGTAGTAATTAAATCTTGAAAAAAGTTAATCATTCTCCATTGTGATCATAGAAAATAGAAGAGCCGGATTTGAGTATTTTCTCACCGAAAAATTTTCGGCAGGGATTGTCCTCACAGGTAGTGAGATTAAATCGATTCGTGCCGGCAAGGCAAACATTACCGATGGCTTTTGCTCATTCTCAAACGATGAGCTTTTCTTACGTAATGTGCATATAAGTGAATGGAAGTTTGCCACAATAAATAACCATACCCCTGTGCGCGACAGAAAGCTGTTGCTTAAACGTACAGAACTTAAAAAACTGTTAACCAAAACAAAGGAAAAGGGCTACACGATTGTCCCCACCAAAATATTCTTTAGCGAAAAGGGGCTTGCAAAGATCGAAATCGCCTTGGCAAAAGGTAAAAAACTCTACGATAAACGCGACGACTTAAAAACGAAAGATGCAAAGCGGGCCATCAGCCGAACAGAGTTGTAATCTCCAAAAGTTTATTTATCGTATCACATTTTTTCTTTTATTTGCCTGTAAAGCACTTCTCTATGATTTATAAAATTCCGTTTAACAGTAAGAAATTAATTAATCGATGGGCAATGTACGACTGGGCGAACTCTGCTTTTGCTCTTGTAATTACCTCTGCTATATTTCCAACTTTCTTCACCAACGTATCACATAAAGTTGCTGGCGTAGCCAAAGATGCGAAGGTGGCTTATGTAAACATCTTTGGCATTAATGTGGAAAGTAACGCATTATATAGTTATGCATTGGCGCTCGCATTTTTAGTTATGATGGTGTTGAGCCCACTCTTATCAGGTATCGCGGACGCCGAAGGCCTAAAAAAGAGGATGATGAAGATTTTCTGTTATATTGGAGCTATTGCGAGTTTTGCGTTAATGTTTTTTGATAGCAACTATTATTGGGTTGGTATCGTTGGAATTATTGTCGGAATGATAGGTTTTAATGGCAGCATAATTTATTATAATTCGTTTCTTCCATTAATTACAACTGAGGAAAACTACGATCGGGTGAGTGCCCGTGGCTATGCTTTTGGTTATCTTGGAAGTGTAATCCTGTTGATTGTTAACTTAATGATGATTAGTAAGCCGGATTGGTTTGGTCTTGATCATTTTGAAAATCCTAAAGCACTAGCATGTCAAATCTCTTTTGCTATGGTAGCCTTATGGTGGGTCGGTTTTGCACAGCTAACTTTTAATGCGCTGCCTATTGAGCCTAAAGGACAAGATGAAGGAGCCAATTACTTTAAAGCAGGTTTAGGAAAATTAAAAATCGCTTTCAATAGTATTCAACATTTGCCCAATGCTAGACGCTTTTTAATGGGTTTCTTTTTTTGTGCAATGGCCTTGCAAACTATCATGTATATCGCTACGTTGTTTGCTAAAGATGTCATCCATCTCGAAGACAGTGAAACGATAATAATGGTTTTGTTATTGCAGTTTGTCGGAACTATAGGCGCTATCTTATTCTCAAAACTTAGCAATGTCATTGGGAACATTAAAGCTATCTGCTTGACAGTAATTATTTGGATAGGAGTATGTATCTGCGCCTATTTAGTAGAGCAAAAAACACCCTTTTTTATTGTCGCTGCTTGTGTAGGATTAGTAATGGGTGCGCTGCAATCACTAAATAGAAGTACATTTTCAAAACTCATTCCAATTCAGGAAGATGAGTTGTCGTCGTATTATAGTTTTTTGGATGTCACCGAAAAGGCGGCAATCACGATAGGTACTTTAAGTACAGGATTAATTATTAGCCTTACAGGGAGCTTAAGAAATGCTATTCTGATATATTCTATTTGCTTCTTGGTTGCACTGTATTTTTATGCTCGTGTGAAGATTAATCACAAGCCAAAGCTAGAGTAAAGCTAGTTTTTTTGCTTCTTCTAAAAAAATAATTTTACTGATAGGGACAACTCCAACTTCCTCACAAACAAGGCCGCCAGCTAGATTACTTAGTTCTGCTATAGACCGCAAATCGATTTTTTGCGCTAAACACAAGGCCGCCACACTCACTACCGTATCGCCAGCGCCAGAAACATCTGCAATTTTGCGAACGTGTGCAGGAATATGAAATGTTTCCGTTGCACTGCAAATAAGCACGCCACGCTCACTCAAGGTCACCATTATATATGTGAGGTTCATTTGCCTAATTAATTTTTTCGCAGCCTCCTCAATTTCCGCAATGGTCTCTAATACATGAAGTTTTAGTCCGCCTTTTATTTCTTTGAGGTTGGGTTTAAATAAGGTGGCATTGCGATATGCCATAAAATTCATTTCCTTAGGATCTACAACTACAGGAACTTGATTCTTCAAACACAAATCGATGACCCGTTGAATAAAGTCTTCATGTAGTAACCCCTTTTCGTAATCCTCAAAAATCAGTGCGTTGGCGTTGGCTATTTCTAACGCAAGTAGATTGAATAATTCGTTTTCTGTGGCACTCTCTATTTTATTTGTCACTTCTCTATCCACACGTAAGAGCTGATGGTTGTTGCCAATAATTCTTGTCTTTACAGTGGTTGGTCGTTTTTTTTCTGAAAATAAAAACGAAGATGATATGCTGTTTCGCTCCAACTCTCTTTTTAATAGTAAACTTTCGTCATCGCTGCCAATCACCCCAAATAGAAGTGGTGTAGCACCCATAGCCTTTAGATTTAAGGCCACATTGGCAGCTCCTCCTAATCGGTAGGAGCGAGATTGCTCGGCCACCACAGGCACAGGAGCCTCTGGTGAAATTCGCTCCACCTTGCCAAAAACGTAGGCATCCAACATGACATCACCAACGATGATTATTTTTTGACTGTTTATTTTGTCGGGGCTGAAAAATGACATGAATGGAATTTATTGTAATTTATTAAGCGCTTCCTCGATGCGATCCATAGCCTTTTGCAAATCTTCTTCGCTTGCGGCATAGCTAATTCGAACATATCCTTCTGCGCCAAAAGCACTTCCCGGAACAATAGCTACATGGGCCTCGAAAAGAAGGTATTGGCAAAGGTCGTCGCTGTTGGTAATAATTTTTTCACCTGCTTTTTTGCCAAAATAATATGAAACATTAGGAAATAAATAAAATGCACCATCAGGAGAAATGGTTTTAAATCCTTTTATCTTTTGAATGCGCTCAAAAATATGATCACGGCGCATTGTAAAGATTTCTCGCATTTTTTTGGTTGCCTCCATAGGGCTATTTAAAGCTGCTATTGCGGCATGCTGACTTACCGCACTTGTGCCGCTAGTAAACTGACTTTGAAGTTTATCACAGGCGGCTGCAATCCATTCCGGTGCTCCAATATAGCCCAATCGCCAGCCGGTCATGGCAAAGGCTTTTGATACGCCATTTACAACAACCACACGATTTTTCAGTTCAGGGAACTGAGCCATCGTTTCATGTTTTGCAACGTAATTTATATGCTCATAAATTTCATCGGCAACTACATAAATGCGTGGGTATTTCTCTAACACCTTCGCTAAGCCATGCAATTCATCATGAGTGTAAACGCTTCCTGTTGGGTTGCATGGCGAAGAAAATAAGAATACTCTCGACTTTTCTGTTATCGACGCTTCGAGCTGTTCGGGGGTGATTTTAAAATTGTTCTCTTCTTTCCCAGGCACATAAACGCATGTTCCTTCCGAAAGCTTTACCATCTCGCTGTAGCTTACCCAATATGGTGTAGGGATTATTACTTCATCGCCAACTTCAACCAAAGTTAGTATTAAATTCATTAATGAATGTTTGGCTCCAGTAGAAACAATAATTTGTTCGGGTTTGAAATCGAGGTTGTTTTCTCTTTTAAACTTTTCACAAATGGCTTGACGCAATTCAGGAATTCCAGCTACAGGGGTGTAATAAACATATCCTTGATCAATAAAATTCTTAGCAGCTTCGCGAATATGTTCTGGTGTTTTGAAATCGGGTTCTCCGAAACTCAGATTCACCACATCATAACCTTGCGATTTTAATTGCCTTGAGGCTTTAGCCATGGCAATGGTTTGCGATTCTTCTAGTACCTCTATTCGTTTGGCAGGTTTATCCATTACTCGAAATCATATTGAAAGACAGCAAATGTAAGGAAAATGCCACGGAATGCAGAAATCCGAGTAAACGGACTAACTATACTAAAACTTTTAATTAAAGAATTCAACATTATTTTTTACTCTCCTGAATTTTAACGCTTCCCAAGAGATCTTTACGAACTAAAATTCTTAGGGTTTGATCCTTTTTTAATGTTGTTAATTCGAGGCTATTCCAAATCATTATTTTAGGCACCGTTGTATGATATAATTTGGCAATAGAATTTAGATCTTCTTTCTTTTCTACCAAATGGTTGATTTCAACATACACCAGCGAATCCTGAATGGAGGCAACGGTAGAAAGAGAATCAACAGGCACTATCAGAGGTGTTGCCACGCTGTCGGGCTGTTCGTCATAGCCATAGAAATCACTAACGAGATGTTCCGATCCTTCTTTTGGGAAATACACTGTATAAGCTTTCGACTCTTTGTTTCTTAGTTCTGTTTTTCGCAACCAAGGGTTTAGTGTTTTGAAAATTTTGTAGGTGATCTGATGTGCTTTTGCGAAATCTATTAAATTAGGAATTGGTGCTGAAATCTCCTCTGAGTAAACGGGTACAGGTGGATATCGAAGAAACAGCGGAATATAATAGCCGTAAATTTTCGGATGTTCGTAAATTTCTTTAATAGCAATTATGCGCATGATATAGCGTGATGTCTCTGTATTGAGATATAAATCGTAGAAATTATTAGTTCCTTGTTTATTCAATGCGTTTTGTATGCCATTAATACCAAGGTTGTAAGAGGCTGCGGCAAGTGTCCAGCTATTAAATTGCGTGTATGCTTGTTTGAAATAGGCACAAGCGGCTTCCGTGCTTTTTACAATATCGTAACGTTCGTCAACCTCATCATTAATTTCTAATCCAAAACGCTTGCCTGTTTCGTCAATAAACTGCCAAAAACCAACCGCATTGCTTGGTGAAATAACATTGGTTAGGCCACTTTCTATCATACAAACATATTTGAAGTCGTCTGGTATGCCATTACGTCGTAGGATAGGCTCAATAATTGGGAAGTACCTGCTACCTCTTTTGATATTTAAAATAGTCGAAGATTGATAGTATGTGTTTATCGTTAGCTCTCTATCAAAACGTTCAAAAACTTCAAAGTCGCTGGTGGGTACTTTTTCACCACAAAAATTTAAATGTGTAGGAACAGTTACTGCATAAATGCGATATTTATCGGTAAATTCTTGCTGGTATCTAACCTTGTCGGTGTTCTTACTTCTAATAAAAAGTGCGGAAGCTAAAAAACCAATTAGAATAAAGAGAGGTAGGAAATATTTTTTTTGCATTCTTATCTTACGAATTTACGCATATAAACACGCGGTTACGAATTCAACAGTGCAAATAATTGTTATTTCGAGTCCTATTTACGTTGATAATTTGTGATGCAGCCAAAATGACTTCTCTAAATGCGGTTTGCTAAACTATAGTTGGAGTATAACTACTATTAAATCAGCGATTAACATTATAATTCTGTTGCTAATAATGTTAAAATATTGCAATAGGGTGGTGTCTCAAATAAAAGGCACCACAGCCTTATTTGTTAATAAAATTAACTTCTATATGCATACAAAAAAGCTAGAAATGAGGCCAATTGGATTTTAAATATTTGTATGAAAAAAGAAATACAGGTTGATTTGAAGTTTAATATTCATCATCATCATCATCTAGAAAAAGAATATTTTTTTTCATGTCTTCTTTTTTGGGACCCTTTGGCTCGATAAAATCATCCTCTTCATTTTCCACAGTATAATGATCATCACCTTTAAAAGAATCTTTATTTTCCTCCTTTGAAATTACCTTAGGAGAGGTCTGACCTTTAATATTTCCCTGCTTGCTAGAAGGAGTGTTTGTTGCATCTTTTTTCATAAAACAAAAATAATTTATTTTTAGATGCCGTGTTATTTTTTTGTAAAAAAATAGGCACAAAATTTTGTTGAATAAATAATTAAAAAGTGGTTTTAGTGGACTTGTTTTTTTGCTATTTGAATTGTATGTTACTTATTTATAATTATGTTTTATTGGGGTACAATTAATTAAATCATATTTAAGCAAGATTAAATTTAAGCGATTTAAATTTAAATAGTTATTAATTCGGTAAGTTCGTTCCGTATGTAATTTAAATTTGAAATTGTGATATTTATTACGATATTTGAATTAATTAAATCAATTTCTATGTTCAACCCGAATAAAAAGCCGGCGCTTACCGATCCGAATTCAATTTCGATTAACATTATTTCGAAAGGTACCGAAATAACTGGCGACATTAAATCGCATGGAGATATGCGTATCGAAGGTCAAGTGAAGGGTTCGCTTGATTGCAAATCTCGAATTGTAATTGGTGATAGTGGCGATGTGAAAGGTAATATAGTCGCCAATGATGCCGTTATTTCTGGTAATGTAATAGGAAATGTGGTGGTTACTGAGTCTTTGTTTCTTAAAAGTACAGCTAAAATTGTTGGCGATTTGGTTGTTGGTAAACTTATTGTAGAGAGTGGTGCCGAATTTAATGGGTCATGCAAAATGAATACAGCATTGGGCAAACAAGCAGAAAAACAAAATGGAACCAAAGAGCCCGCAAAAGCCTAAGAAGGTGGCGATTAACGATTACACGAGGTATTCGGGGTTAGCCGTAAAAATGCTTGCAACTATATTATTATCTGTTTTTTTAGGTCGACAATTTGATAATTGGACGCATTGGAAGTTTCCAATTGGCATCTTAAGTGGAGTATTTATTGGATTGTTTGGAGCACTTTATCCGGTATTTAAGGATACGGGCAACAAAAATTAACACAGGTTCATATACCATTACCTTTCTTTGCATCGTTAATTTATTACTTTTTATGATGAAGTTTAAGAGATTCTTTTGGTTGCTAATTTTAATTCTATTCTGTTCGGCTCAAAGTGTCGTTGCGCAAAATGGCAAAGGCATCACACCGGAAAATCTCGACTCTCTAAAGAATCTTGAAATTCAAATGCAGGGGCAGTCGGAGGAGATTATTGATGGTCATGATTTTACAACTCGGAGGACATCATGTTATAATTTTATTCGTCACCTTGTAATTGCATTAAATATTCCAGGTTCTTTTAATTATCCGTTCGATTCTTTGAAAGCGATATCCATTGTTAAATCCCCCGATAATAAATTCAGAATATTTACATGGAACCTTAGGAATGAACGTGAATCTTTTCGTTTTTACGGTGTAGTTCAACGCAACGAACCTCACGGTGTTAATGTTTTTCCGCTTTTCGACGCGGGACCATTAATGAAGAAGCCAGAAGACACTATAGTAGACAATAATTATTGGTGGGGCGCACTATATTATAAAATCCTACCTGTAAAAGTTAAGAATGAAACTTATTACACACTTTTAGGTTGGAATGGATCAAATAAAAAAAGTAACAAAAAAGTGATTGATGTACTTCGATTTCAAGAAGGCATGCCGATTTTTGGAGCTCCAATTTTTAAAGTGGGTGCTAATGATATCATGGATCGAGTGGTATTTGAATACAGTAATGAAGTTCAAAACATGGTGCTCACCTATGAGCCGGAAAAGAAATATATAGTTTTTGACCATCTTGCTCCACTAACATCTAAAGCGTTGGGTATTTATGAGCTTTACTTTCCTGATGGCAGTTACGATTATTTTATTTTTAAAGATGGGTACTGGACACTAAGCGAAAAACTCTTTGATAATGGAACGATTAAAACAAAAAATGACAATATCGAACAGCGAAGTAAAAATGTGAAAAAAGCTAGTCCTCCTCGTGACGTCAAAGAAGAAAAGACGACAGAACATTAAAATAAAAGACCCTCACCCAGATGTGATATCTTAGGTTGAGGGTTTAAAAATTATTCCAAACTGGCTTTGACTGTGATTACACAAACAAAGATTTTATTGTATATGCTCTAATGGATTTAGAGGTCGTACTCCACCTCTAAAGGAATAAGGCATGCTTAGTAATATTAAGACTATTGCAATTGAAAAGTAAACAAAGGCTTTGCGAAATTTTTCTTGATCGGAATTGGCCCTTTTAGATAATGCGCCTCCCACATGTGCTAGTATTAATGCAAGCATCATACCAGTGATATGCTCTATAGCCCAAAAACGCAATTCCTTGTTTTTCATTGCAGCACCCATGTTTTCAAAAGCCATTTTAGTGATATTGCTATAGAAGAAATACATTGTTAATCCTAGCAATAGCTGCAGATCGAGCATGCCGACAAAAGCGGTATTTAATACTTTATCTTTCTTTGAAAATGTGCGATTTTTTCGCCATCCTGTAAAGTTATTGAAAAGCGCATAGACGGCTATCAAAAGCACTATCCAACGAAAAAGGTTATGAACGACGAGAAGAAATATATCCATTGATTTAATAATTTAATTGAATTACTTTTTAAAAAAAGGCATTTTAACAACGCAGGCTTTAAGTTTTTTGTCCCGAATAGCAATAAACAATTCGCTACCCTCTTTGGCAAATTCAGGTTTTACATATCCCATTCCAATGGCTTTGCTTAAAGTGGGCGACTGCGTTCCACTAGTAACCTCGCCAATGCGGTTTCCATCAGCATCTTGAATTTCGTAGTGTTGACGTGGGATACCACGGTCAATCATTTCAAAGCCACATAGTTTCTTTTTTGGGCCTTCTTCTTTGATTTTTTTATGATAATCACTCATCACAAACTCCTTGGTGAACTTTGTAATCCAACCTAAACCAGCCTCTATAGGAGAGGTCGAATCATTTATATCATGTCCATATAGGCAGAATCCCATTTCAGTGCGCAACGTGTCGCGCGCGCCTAAGCCACAAGGCAGGATTCCAAACTCAGCGCCTGCTTCCATAATGGAATTCCAAAAGTGTTCAGCATCTTTGTTTAAAATATAAATTTCATAGCCCCCAGCACCAGTATAGCCAGTACATGAAATGATTACATCGTTAATGCCTGCCATTGTTCCTGTTTTCCAGGTGTAGTATTCCATTTCTAAACTTTCGGAAGTTAGCTTTTGCAATACCTTTATTGCATTTGGACCCTGTACGGCAAGTAAACTATATTCACTGCTAAGATTCTTCATCTCGCAACCAAATTTTTCATTTTGTTGGCTAATCCAATTCCAATCTTTTTCGATATTGCTTGCATTTACTACCAGGTAGTATTCATTGGCATTCATTCGATACACCAAAAGATCATCAACTATACCACCTTCGTTGTTGGGCAAGCAGCTGTATTGCACTTTACCATCAAAAAGCTTGCTAACATCATTACTTGTAACATGTTGTAATAAGTCGAGCGCACGGTCACCTTTGATATAAAATTCACCCATGTGACTTACATCAAACATCCCGACACTATTTCGAACGGCGTTATGTTCTTCGATTAAGTTGGTATAAAGAACAGGCATATTATATCCTGCGAAAGGCACCATTTTGGCACCTAATTTGGTGTGCAAAGCGGTAAGGGAGGTGTTTTGTAATGCTTGAGTGTCAGACATGGTTTTGTGTGATTGTAATTTGTAGTTATAAATTAACGAATTGTTTTGCGGCCTACGCTTTCGTAATGAAATCCAGAAGAAGACATAATATCGTTTTCAAATAAGTTCCTTCCATCGAAAATAGTTTTTTGTTTAAGTAGCGTCGCGATTTTGTTAAAATCAGGCGTTCGGAATTCATTCCATTCGGTAGCAATGATTAGTGCATCAGCATTCTCTAAGGCTTGATACATGCTTTCAGCATAGGTTACGCAATCGCCAATTTCACGTTTTACATTTGCCATTGCTTCTGGATCGAAGGCGGTTACGGAAGCTCCTGCTTTTGTTAAAGCGTCAATCATATAAAGTGCTGGAGCCTCACGAATATCATCGGTATTGGGTTTGAAAGCAAGCCCCCACATCGCAAAATGTTTGCCTTTGATGTCATTGCCAAAATGCTTTAAGATCTTAGGAATCAAAAACAGTTTTTGATCTTCATTTACGTGCATCACAGCTTTCAAAATTTCGAAATTGTAATTCACTTCCTCTGCCGACATCACCAAAGCATGTACATCCTTTGGGAAGCAGCTTCCTCCATAACCAATACCAGAGAACAAAAATCTCTTGCCAATTCTGTCGTCGGTGCCTATGCCTTTGCGAACCATATCTACATCGGCATCAAATAATTCACATACTCGCGCAATTTCATTCATAAAGGAAATTTTCACTGCTAGAAAACTATTGGCTGCATACTTCGTCAATTCTGCAGATTTTTCATCCATGAAAATAATTGGATTACCTTGGCGAACAAAAGGAGCGTATAATTCGTTCATTACTTTCTTCGCACGTTCACTGCTGGTTCCAATAACTACGCGGTCAGGTTTCATAAAATCATCTACAGCTACACCCTCGCGAAGAAACTCTGGGTTACTCACCACATCGAATTCACATTTGATATTTTTAGATATCGCGGCACGCACTTTATCGGCTGTACCCACAGGCACGGTACTCTTATCTACAATTACTTTATATTCTGTAAGGATATTGCCTAAGTCATTGGCAACACCTAACACATATTTTAAATCGGCACTACCATCTTCTCCCGGTGGAGTTGGTAATGCAAGAAAAATAATTTGAGCGTCCTGAACACCATCGATAAGGGAAGTGGTAAATTTTAATCGGCCTTCTTTTAAATTACGCTTGAACAATACTTCCAATCCAGGCTCGAAAATAGTAATCTCACCTTGACTTAATTTGTTCACTTTGTTGATGTCGATATCAACGCAGGTTACGTTATTTCCAGTTTCCGCAAAACACGTTCCTGAAACTAATCCAACATATCCGGTTCCTACTACAGCAATATTCATATTAATACAATTCTATATTTTTAATATTATACTTTTGATTTCAATAAATTATTATTTTAAAAACTCTAAAACCGATGACGTGATAAAAGTGAGTTGCTCTTTATCAAGTTCTGAATGCATTGGCAACGAGAGCACACAATCGCATAAAGCATTCGTTACGGGATAGGCTCCTTCTTGCGTATATGCTTTTTGTTGGTTCAACGGCACAGGGTAATAAATCATCGCCGGGATTCCTTTATTTCCTAGATGTAATTTTAAAGCTTCTCTATTTGTGTTGCGCAATTGCAATGTATATTGGTGAAATACATGGGTGCTATTTTTTGAACGAAAAGGTGTTTTAAGTTTTTCGTTATTAGCAAACGCATTATCATAAAAATCAGCTGCTTCAATACGTGAATGGCAGTATTTGTTAAGATGCTTTAGCTTTATATTTAATACAGCCGCCTGTATAGAATCCAAACGGGAATTTACCCCCACTTCATCATGATAATATAAACGAGACTGACCATGATTAGCAACCATTTTTATTTTATCAGCTAAGGTATCATCATTAGTATACAACGCACCTCCATCGCCAAAACATCCAAGGTTTTTGCTTGGAAAAAATGAGGTGCAGCCAACGGTTCCCATTGTACCCGCTTTTGCCTTGCGGCCATCGCTAAAGGTATATTCGGCATTAATAGCCTGAGCACAATCTTCAATTACTGCCAAATTAAATTCTTTAGCTAAGTGCAATATTGGCTCCATGTCGGCACATTGACCAAAAAGGTGAACGGGCACAATAGCTTTTGTTTTTGAAGTAATGGCATTACGTATTGCATCAATGTCAATATTGAAAGTATCTGCATTTACATCAACCAATATCGGTTTTAATCGCAATAATGCAATTACTTCCGCTGTTGCTACATAGGTAAAACATGCTGTGATTACTTCATCACCAGGTTGCAAATTAAGGGCCATCATGGCTATCTGCAAGGCATCGGTGCCATTAGCACAAGCGATTACATTTTTTACATTAAGATATTTTGATAAGTTACTTTCGAAATTCACAACTTCAGGTCCTTTAATAAAGTTAGCTGAAGAGATAACATCACTGATGGCGCTGTCAACTTCTGGTTTTATTTTCTCGTATTGGGTCACGAGATCTACCATTCTGATGGGTTTCATTTCTGTATGTTTGGAGATGCTATAAAAACGCGCGAAAATACAAAAAAATAGAGCACAAATTACTTTTACCTTTGCGTTGCTATGGGAAAATACCTCTATTGGATACTATTGCTTTTCTCGTGTTCTCCAAACCCTGGAAATTCGAACACTACTCCGATACAAAAGAAAGAGCAGGTTAAATTAAGCTTGCAAGGGTTGAAAGAAGACATTATTGCAGGTGTGGCGGTTACTTTAATTCAAGATTTTGATTCTAGCGTCGACGTGTTAGGTAATATTTTGGTGCTGCCAGGCTGGGATTTTGAACGGCATCGTTGGTTAACCGAAACAGGTCTGAGAGCGTTAGCAAAGGAGAAGCATTGGCGACTAATACTTCCTGAGATGCATCGCAGTGTTTATGCCCCAAAATATTATCCCGAAACTACCAACGCAGCGGCAAACGAGAAAACAGGAACATGGCTTACCGATACATTTATTCCTGCTGTTCAAGCTAAATATGAAATACTAACCAGTTTGGAGCAGAACTTTGTTATGGGGCTCTCTACAGGAGGAAGAGGAGCTGTTTATTGTTTATGGAAAAGACCAGATTTATTTAGTGCTGCAGCCACGTTGAGTGGAGATTTCGATCCTACCTTAACACCTTCAGATCGCTTAATGACAGATGTTTTTGGCGGCTATTCCCGTTTTAAATCCCGTTGGGGAAATGATGCCAACCTTCTGGCGATGGCCTCAGAAATAAAAAAGCCACTATATATTGCCCATGGCTATGAAGATCAGGTGGTTTCAGCGACTCAATCCAAGGTGCTTTTTGCGGCCTTGAAATCCAACAACAAGAAAACGGAATTGCATTTGCGAGCAGGAGCAAAGCACGATTTTAAATTTTGGGATGGAGAGGTAAATGCCGTACTTTATTATTTTAGTTCATTGGCAAAATCATTAAAGGAATAAATGTAAATTCACAACATGTTTTTTACCAATAAAGTAGTTCTAATTACTGGGGCTTCATCGGGTATCGGAGAGGCACTTGCGTATGAATTCGCAAAACAAAATGCAGTCTTGCTTTTGTGTGCGCGCAATCAGAAGGAATTAGAGCGAGTAAAATTAAATTGTAAGGCAGAGGCGGAAATTTTCGTTTGCGATGTCACCGACTTCGACGCGATAGATTTGATGTTAGTAGAAATATATAAGAAGTACGCTGCCATTGATGTTTTGGTTAATAACGCCGGCATAAGTCAACGTAGTTTTGTGTGGGAAACAGATTTTCATGTAGACAAGAAGCTCATGAATTTGAATTATTTTGCTCCTGTTTATCTCACCAAGAAGGTCCTTCCATCGATGATGGAAAGGAAGGATGGTCGTATCATTGTAATTTCCAGTGTTTCGGGCAAGTTTGGTTTTTGGCAGCGAAGTGCCTATGCCGCGTCAAAGCACGCTTTGCATGGTTTTTTTGAGACCATTCAAATTGAACTCAGAGAGTTTAACATTCAAACATTATTGGTTTGCGCAGGAGGAGTCCAAACCAACATAAGTAAAAATGCAATCGGGAAAGATGGCCTCCCTCATGGCAAATTAGACGATCTGCAAAGAAAAGGCATCACACCAGCATCATTGGCCTCTCGTGTTGTTTTAGCAAGTGCTCAAGGCACAAAAGAAATCCTCATGGGTAAAGAGGTGATACTGTATCGCATAAAAAAATGGTGGCCTTGGATGTTTTTTAAAATCACCGAAACATTAAAGGGACGCTAGTTAAGGATTCTATGTTTATTATTTTCTATTACCTTGCCCTAAGTAGAATTGATATTTCCCTTTTTCGGTTTGCTCTGTTTTTGTATTTCAGCATCCCAAACTATTTCCGTTCCTAACATCGGAAATAATTAAATTAACTTTATCTTTGCGCCCTTAAATAAAGGATTTAATCAAGTTTATCATGCAAAAAATTAAAGTAGCAAACCCCGTAGTTGAGATGGATGGCGACGAAATGACGCGCATCATCTGGAAGGCAATAAAAGACAAATTAATTCTACCTTACCTCGAGCTAGATATAAAATATTACGATTTGGGTATGGAGCATCGCGATGCTACCAACGACCAAGTTACTGTGGATGCAGCCGAAGCAATTAAACAATATAATGTAGGTATTAAATGCGCTACCATCACTCCGGATGAAGCCCGAGTGAAAGAATTTAGCCTAAAGCAAATGTGGAAAAGCCCGAATGGGACTATCCGTAATATACTTGATGGTACTGTTTTTCGTGAACCTATTGTATGTAAAAATGTTCCACGCTTGGTACCCAACTGGACTGCCCCAATATGTATTGGTCGTCATGCTTTTGGTGATCAGTATCGTGCTACCGACTTTACAACGAAAGGTAAAGGTAAATTAACCGTTAGCTTCACTCCCGAAGATGGAAGCGCTCCACAAGTATTTGAAGTTTATAATTTCAAAGGCGATGGTGTTGCATTAACAATGTACAATACCGATGAGAGTATCAAAGGATTTGCACACTCTTGCTTTAATACAGCATTGCAAAAGAAATGGCCTCTATACCTTTCTACCAAAAACACTATTTTGAAGAAATATGATGGTCGCTTTAAAGATATTTTTGAAGAGATTTATCAAGCGGAATACAAATCAAAATTTGAAGCTGCTGGAATCACATACGAACATCGTTTAATTGACGATATGGTAGCTTCTGCACTTAAATGGAATGGCAATTTTGTTTGGGCATGTAAAAATTATGATGGCGACGTGCAGTCAGACACTGTAGCGCAAGGGTTTGGCTCATTAGGTTTGATGACTTCGACATTAGTAACACCAGACGGGAAAACGATGGAAGCTGAAGCCGCTCATGGAACTGTAACACGTCATTATCGCGATCATCAAGCGGGTAAGCCTACTTCAACAAACCCAATTGCATCCATTTTTGCATGGACAAGAGGATTGGAATTTCGTGGTAAACTAGATGGCAACCAGCCATTGGTTGATTTCTGTAATGCACTAGAAAAAGTGTGTGTTGAAGTAGTAGAAAGTGGTAAAATGACGAAAGATCTTGCTGTTTGTATTCATGGAAACAAAGTAAATCATGGCGAACATTATTTATATACAGAGGAGTTTTTGGAAGCTCTGGATGCTGGATTGAAGGCCAAAATGGGTATGTAAATTTTAGTAAAAACATAAAACCCATACCTTAAAAGGCGTGGGTTTTTTTATGTCCTAAGAAATTGCTTTTATAGTGTCTTGCTTTCGATAATTGAATATGCGTAAAATCACTTTTAGAACGCTGGTTGATTTATCTTTGTAATTGCTGTACCAGTCCCAAATCGTCAGGTGTGATAATGATTTTTTTGCCTTGCTTGGTGGTTAAAAGTACTTTGTTGTTTCGTTGCGAAGCATACATGCTAAAATTGCCTATGCTAGAGTGGTAAAAATAGCCATAGTATCCGAAAACACCACCCACACCAAAAGTGCGAATCGGCCATTTCATCGAATTGTTATAGATGATTTTTACGCTTTCCAATGTGTCTAATGGGATGGTAATTCTTCCGCGGATGCGATTTATAGTTATGCTTGCGTCGCTTAATGTATATGATTGTGGAGCGTAGAGCCAGCAAATAAGCAGGAGTGAAGGGAATAGTAGAAAAACCCCGCTCATAAATATTATGGCAATTAAATCAATATCACTACCAATAAGTTCTTTTGTTATTGTAAATGTTATAGCAATACCAAGGACTGCAATACCTCCTGTAACTATCTTGGCGGTAGTGTCTAGTGATGCATTATATTTCATTTTTAGTGCTTTTGTTTTTTAAATAGAACCAGTTTAGACTTATCCAAATTACAATAGATAAGCTTATAAACACACCGAGCCAGCCAATATAATCTCCAAATTGGGCATAAAATGTAATGGTGTTTTGTGGTACGAAATTCACAGTTAAAACTTCTTGTTTCCACCAGTTACTTTCTTTCACAATTAGGCCTTGCGCGTTTATAATGGCACTTATACCCGTGTTTGCACATTGTACTAAATCTCTACGAAATTCAATAGCACGTAATTTTCCGTAATCCAAATGTTGCTTATAGCCGTCGGTATTTCCCCACCACCCATCGTTAGTGATTACCACAAAAACATCCGCACCTTTTGCCGCAAAATCTTTTACATAACCTCCAAACACACTTTCATAGCATATTAGGGGTGCAATTTTAAAGTTATGATGGGTAAAAACGGAAGCTTCGTTTTGTATCCCCAATCCTCCAGCCTGCGCTTCTAAATCGAGCAGTCGAACCAAGGGTCCAAAGATAATTGGATAGGGAAGCTTTTCAACCCCGGGCACCAACCTTGATTTATGATAAATTTCAATTTTAGATGAGGTATCGATTTTTAAAGCGGTATTGTAAAATTCATAGTATTTACCACCTTCCTCTAGTTGGCGTGAAGTTTCGCTAAACTTGGTTGAATTGGAAGCATAGGTATTTGCACCAGTAATAACACAGCAATTTGGATGGTGATTAACAAATGATTTTATCCTTTGTATCATGATTTCATGCTGCAACGCATTATCGTTCATCTGTCCTTGGAGTGCTGTTTCGGGTAGAATTACAAATTCAATCTCGTCGGTAATTTTTTCTTCAGCCATCGCTATCATCCTTTCTAATTGGGCATAGGGTGATATTGAATTCCCATCATTGTTGAATTTTTCGGAGTAGGGGTCAAGGTTGGGCTGTATTATTAGCGTGTTGACTTTTGAGCGCTTATCGATTGTTTCGGTTTGTGGTATTCGAATGCCTAGTATTGCCAAACTTAACACGATAGGAGTTAGTATTAGTGTAAAGGTAGCTATGATATTTCTTTTGAATTTCGGTTTAGAATACATCGTTTTATAACATTGAAAAATCAGTATATTAACTAGCATAATCCAAATGCTACCCCCTAAGTGGCCGGTAAGTTCGTACCATTGAATCAAGGCAATGTTATTGGCGAAAGCATTACCAAGGATTAACCAAGGCCATGTTCCGTCCCAATTGAGATGAAAAAATTCATACGTGATCCAGAAACTAACTAGGAAAATAAACCCTATTGCCGTTCCTGATTTGTTGTTTACGCCAGCATAAAGCCACCAAACTATACTCATCATTAGAGTATTTAACACAATAGCAGCAATGCTTCCTCCAGGACTAGCAGCCCAAATCCACCATGTGGTGAGGATATTCCAAATAAGCAAAGCCAGATAGATAAGTAGACGAAATTGACTACTTCCTAGAGTTTTGTTTTTATTGTTGTCTGCTAGAATTAATAATGGCACAAACCCGATGAAGCCAAGCCAACCTAGTTGGTTCGGAGGCCAAGCCGCCCACATTAGTAGCGAACTTAGTATGGCGAGTATCCAGTTTTTCAATTGTAATTTCATGTTTTTTCTAATACGTTAATGTATTTTCAAAGTGGAATTTAATTGTATTGCAAATGAACGTTACTTCTTTAGTAGTAAGCTCGAAAAACAGAGGCAATCGCAATAAAGAAGAAGAATAACGATCGCTATTACCTAGAATCCGTCCATCATGTTTTTTATGAAAATAGGTTGAATTATGCAAAGACTGATAATGAAAATGAGTCTCTATTTTTTGTGTTTTTAGAATATCAATTAGGTCATCACGTAGCTGTTGGCTTTGGCAAACAAAATAAAAGCAGTGAGCGTTGTTTGGTTTTAATTTTGGATCTGGTGGAATGGTAATAAAACCGAGATCTTGCAGTGGTTTAAGTAAAGTATAGTAGGTGTTCCATAATTTATTTCGCTGCACTTGAATCTGGTCTATTTGTTCTAATTGTGCAAGCAGATATGCTGTATTTAGCTCCGATGGTGCATAAGACGAACCAATATCTATCCATTCATATTTATTTATAATTCCACTTAGAAACGCACTTCTATTTGTGCCTTTCTCATGAATAACAATCGCCCGTTCAAATAAACTTGAATCATTAACTATAAGCATGCCACCTTCGCCACAGCTAATGTTTTTTGTGTCATGAAAAGAGAATGTTGCGATATGTCCCCAACTGCCTAATGGCGAACCTTCAAACCATCCGTTTATAGCTTGAGCCGCATCTTCAATTATATATAAATTATATTTTTTAGCTAACGCAGATAATTCAATCATGTTACATCCAACACCGTTATAATGCACACACACAATCGCTTTTGTTCTTGGTGTAATCAAAGCTTCTATTTTTGTAGTATCGATATTTGGTGTAATAGCTTCACTATCCGCAAAAACAATTTTTGCACCTCTCAGTATAAATGCGTTGGCGGTAGAAACAAAAGTGTAAGAAGGTATAATTACTTCGTCATTCGGTTGAATGTCAATTAAAAGAGCCGACATTTCTAAGGCGTCAGTAGCGCTGTTCGTAAATAGTACATTTTTAAAGTTGTATTTTTTTTCAACTAAATGCTGGCACCTTCTCGTAAAATAACCGACACTACTCAGTTTGCCATTCGCAATTGCTTGCTGAATATATTGCATCTCAGTTCCTGTGGAATATAGCTTGTTGAATGGAATATTTTCACCCATAATACTGTTCCAAAAGTAACTTGAAATATTTGAATATAGAAGTGAAATACATTATGAATAATGTAACAGCATTACTAAACTGTTATGCTTTCCTATGGTGGATTAATATCTTATTTATAGGATGTAGAAATGCGAGATGTTATAAGAATAGAATCAAAGAAATGATTCTATGTGTTTCTAACTTAAAAAACTTTGAAGTCGAATGCTACGGCTATTGTATTTCAAGCGCTTAATTGCTTTTTCTTTGAGTTGGCGCACACGTTCGCGTGTAAGTGTTAGGCGTTCTGCGATTTCTTCCAAAGTAAGTGGGGTGCAACCACCAATTCCAAAGTAGTAGCGAACAACATCTCTTTCTCTTACCGGCAAATGCGACAAAGCCCTTCCAATTTCAGAGCATAAAGACTCGCTTATTAAAGCGGAGTCCGGTTGCGGTTGTTCGCTATCCTCCATCACAGCAAGTAGCGTATTTTCTTCGCCATTTACAAGGGGAGCATCCATGCTTACATGCCGGCCATTGCTTTTTAATAAATCACGAATATTGTCAATGTCGATATCAAGTAATTCCGATAACTCCTCCATCGTAGGCTCACGTTCGTATATCTGCTCCAGATCGGCAATGCCTTTTGATATGCGACTCAACGCTCCCACTCTGTTAAGAGGAAGTCGAACAATACGCGCTTGTTCCGCTATAGCTTGTAAAATGCTTTGACGAATCCACCATACCGCATAGCTGATAAACTTAAAGCCACGGGTTTCATCAAAGCGCTGTGACGCTTTAATAAGTCCGAGGTTTCCTTCGTTAATTAAATCACCTAATGTTAAACCTTGATTTTGATATTGTTTGGATACCGACACCACAAATCTCAAATTGGCTTTTACAAGTCTTTCAAGTGCCTGTTTATCTCCTTGACGAATTCGAACCGCCAGCTCTACTTCTTCCTCTGCGGTTAATAGTGATATTATCCCAATTTCCTGCAAATACTTCTCAAGAGAGCGATTTTCACGGTTTGTAATTTGTTTCGTAATTTTCAACTGACGCATAGGCGATGAAGGTTAAATTTGAAATTTTGATGTTATTTTCACGAATATAAATTGTATTGAAATAAGTTTAAATTTGAACTTTTTTATAAAAACAATAATGCTGATAATCAGCATGGTTAAATTTATTTTTAAATTTGGCGCAATGTTTGATAGAGGCATTTTCTGTTTCAAGCATTATTTTAAAGGCTCTAATTTTAAATAGCTGAATCAATTTAGTGTATGTTTTTAGGTGCTTAATTGCGTATTCAATTAAGAATCATTGTTAAGTTTAATGTTCTATATTACTTGCTTCCTGATTAGGAATAGTACCTCAAATTAATATTGATTAATTTCACAGACTGAATTATGGCATTTATTAATTTTCCTGCGTTAATAGTTTTTGAAAACGACAACTATATTGTTATCAATAAACCATCAAATATTTCTACATTGGAGGATCGTGGTGATGGAACCAATATTTTGTTTTTAGCCAAAAATTATTGGCCAGACGCGCAAGTTTGTCATCGTCTTGATAAGGAGACTAGTGGTGTTTTATTAATAGCGAAAACACCAGAGGCTTATCGTAATGCCGCCATGCAATTTGAGGCTAGAGAGGTACAGAAAATATATCACGCTATAGTAGGGTCTCCGAAGCGGTTTGATAAACTTGTGGTGGATTTACCAATAAAGCAAACAAGTACAGGTACTGTAAAGATTGATAAGCAGGATGGGAAAAAGGCATTATCTGTTTTTAATACATTAAAGTTATTCAAGCACTACACTCTGATGCAATGCGAGATTTATACAGGTAGGATGCACCAAATTCGAATTCATCTTGCATCTCAAAATGCAAGTATCGCTGCGGATACTACATATAAAGGGAAGCTGCCTTTTCTTTCGGAGTTGAAGAAAAAATTCAATAACTCTGACGAAACAGAAAGGCCAATGATTCAACGTGTGGCATTGCATGCCTACTCATTGCAATTTAAAGATGTTGATGGTACTCTACATTTTACGAATGCGCCTTATCCCAAGGATTTTGATGTCTTCTTAAAGGTGCTCGAAAAATACGATGCTCTGGTATAGTGTGTCAGGAGAATTACAATCGCTATTTTAAAATACTTCTACCAATTACAATTCGCTGTACTTCACTTGTTCCTTCGTAAATTTGTGTGATTTTAGCATCTCGCATTAGTCGTTCTACATGAAATTCTTTGACATAGCCATATCCTCCATGAATCTGAACAGCTTCTATAGTGGTCTTCATAGCCACTTCACTTGCAAATACTTTTGCCATGCTACTTGCTACAGCGTAATCTTCATGCTGATCTTTTAAATACGCTGCTTTCATTATTAGCAAACGAGCGGCTTCAATTTCTGTTGCCATATCGGCAAGCTTGAATTGAATGGCCTGGTGGTTCATAATTTCAGTGCCAAAGGCTTTACGTTCTTTCGCATATTTCAACGAAAGCTCATAAGCTCCACTTGCAATGCCAAGTGCCTGTGCGGCAATTCCTATGCGGCCTCCAGCTAAAACAGACATGGCGAATTTAAATCCAAAGCCATCTTCTCCAATTCGATTCTCTTTTGGAATTTTTACATCTTGGAACATAATACTATGAGTATCACTTCCACGGATTCCCATTTTATCTTCTTTTCTTCCTATAACCACACCTTCCCAATTTTTCTCTACAATGAAGGCATTGATTCCTTTATGTTTCTTATCCACGTGGGTTTGAGCAATCACCAAATAATAGGTTGCTGAATTGCCGTTGGTAATCCAATTTTTTGTTCCATTAAGCAAATAGTAGTCGCCTTTATCTTCGGCAATAGTACGCTGCGATGTGGCATCGCTGCCTGCTTCTGGTTCGCTTAGCATAAAAGCACCATGTACTTGTCCGGATGCCAAAGGCACTAAATATTTTAGTTTTTGTTCTTCACTACCGTATGTCTCTAGTCCCCAGCAAACTAAGGAGTTATTTACTGAAACAACAACGGATGCAGAGGCATCCACCTTGCTGATTTCTTCCATTGCCAATACATAGCTAACAGTATCCATCCCAGCTCCTCCGTATTGCGGATCAACCATGATGCCCATAAAGCCCAACTCACCAAGTTTTTTTATTTGCTCATAAGGAAACTTTTGTTCGTTATCTCTTTCTATAACACCAGGTAAGAGTTCTTTCTGTGTAAATTCACGGGCTGCTTGTTGAATGGCTATTTGCTCTTCGGTTAATTGGAAATCCATAGGTTTGAGTGAAATATTATAGGTTGCGAAAATACTTGTAATATAGAATAACTACAAGATGATTTTTATCTTAATTGGCCATTATATTACCAATGCTCTCAGCATGGATTTTTCTAAGTGTTGTGATTTCTCCAAAATCAATGCCATTAATATGCGCATTAGTACCTTTTACATTTCCTAAGATGAAATATGGTGTTTTATTAAGTGCCAACTTTAAATCTTCTATTTTTTTGGTCGAAATACTTAACACAATACGACTTTGGCTTTCGCCAAATAAAGAAGCATCCATTCGGAATCCATCGTTAATATTTACATCAAATCCCAAATTATTAATAAAAGCGCTTTCACATAAGGTCACAAATAAGCCACCTTCTGTAACGTCATGAGCACTATTTACTAGTCCTCCTTTTATTGCGCAAAGTACAGCGTTTTGAATTTCGAATTCTTCATCTAAATTAAAATACGGAGCAGGTGAAAATTTTACATTGTGGTAGTGTGCTAGGTATTGCGAAGAACAGATGTCATTTTGAGTTTTACCTACCATTACTATGTAATCGCCTTCATGCTGAAAGCCAAGCGGCGTATGAGTTCTTCCATCTTCAATAATACCTACCATGCCAATGGTTGGAGTTGGAAATACGGCATCGTTATCTGAGCTCTGATTGTAAAAACTCACGTTTCCACCGGTAACAGGAGTATTAAACTTAAGGCAGGCAGAGCTAATACCTTTTATAGCATGTACAAATTGATAATAAACCTCTGGATTATAGGGGTTTCCGAAATTTAAACAGTTGGTGATGGCCGCCGGATCACCGCCGGCACAAACAATATTACGAGCACATTCAGCAACTGCAATCATGCCTCCAACTTCTGGGTTTGCAAATACAAAACGACTATTACAATCTACACTCATAGCAAGCGACTTGTTGGTGCCTCTAACCTTAACAACGCCTGCATCCGCAGGTTGGTTTGTGGTTTGGTTTATGGTGCCTACCATACTATCATATTGATTATATATCCAACGTTTACTAGCAATATTGGGGTGTTGTAATAAGAAGTTGGCTACAGCTTGCAAATCTGAGGGTATTGCAATGTTGGAGGCTTTAAATTTTTCAATCTCTTCAAAATATTTTGGAGCAGTGTATTCACGATGATAAACAGGCGCCCCTCCCCCCAATACTAGACTCTGGGCCGGAACATCGCCAACAAGTTCGCCATTAAAAAAATACTGTAAACGATCTCCGGCTGTAACTTCACCAATCTCGGCAAATGAAATATCCCATTTATTAAGAATATTTTCCACCTCTGATTCCCGTCCTTTCTTTATGACCATTAGCATGCGTTCCTGACTTTCGCTTAATAATATTTCAAATGGCACCATTCCCTTTTGGCGCATCGGAACTTTGTCTAAATATATTATCATACCATGTTCTCCTTTAGCACTCATCTCGCTCGTCGAACAGGTAATGCCTGCTGCCCCCATATCTTGTATTCCAATGGTGGCCCCAGTTTCAATAATTTCTAGTGTGGCTTCTAAAAGTAACTTCTCAGCAAACGGGTCGCCTACCTGAACGCTTGGTAAATCTTTGGCACTATCTTCGGTAATATCTTTCGATGCGAAGGAAGCACCATGTATTCCATCTTTTCCAGTGGCAGAGCCAATTATATAAACGGGATTTCCAACACCATAAGAGGTGGCACTTGCTGTTTTTCCAACCTGCGCAATACCAACACTCATAGCATTCACCAGTGGGTTAATATGGTAGCATTCATCAAAATAAACTTCACCTCCTACAGTAGGAATTCCGAAGGCATTGCCATAATCTCCGATACCTTTAACAACCCCTTTCAAAAGCCATTTAGTTTTGTCTTCGCTTAGCTTACCAAAGCGCAGGGAGTTAAGTTGTGCAATAGGACGGGCTCCCATTGTAAATATATCTCTATTGATACCGCCCACACCGGTAGCTGCGCCTTGATAGGGTTCTATGGCGCTTGGATGGTTGTGTGACTCAATTTTAAAACAAACGGCAAGTCCATCGCCGATGTCAATTAAACCGGCATTTTCTTCGCCAGCTTCTGCAAGCATCTTAGGTCCTTTTTTTGGTAAGGTTTTTAGCCATACGATACTATTTTTGTAACTACAATGTTCACTCCACATTACACTATAGATACTTAGTTCGGTGAAGTTTGGGGTGCGTCCGAGGATTTCTTTTATTTTTTCAAATTCGTCAGGGCGGATACCCAATTTCTGGGCTTGTTCTAGGGTGGCTAAAGGCGCAGTAGTTGAAGACATGGCGCGAAGTTACTACTTTTGCTTCGATCAGTTTTTATTGGTGGGAAAGATTGGGATAAAAAAAATGAGCAATGATAGAAAATTACCGTTTCAAATTAACGTATAAGGCGTTTTAACCCAATTCTCTTTCTTTCTTCGTCAATCTCTAGAATTTGAATTGTAATATGTTCATGTAAGGAGATAAATTTTGCAGGGTCGTCAACATATGTTTCTGCAAGATTCGACTTATGTATTAACCCGTTTTCTTTGATTCCAAGATTCACAAAAGCGCCAAAGGCAGTGACATTAGTAACAATAGCAGGTAATATCATGCCCACATACAAGTCATCAATAGTTCTGATTCGAGAGTCAAATTCAAAGGTCTCTGCTTTTTTACGTGGGTCGCGTCCTGGTTTTTGAAGTTCTTTAATAATATCATCAAAAGTATATTGGTCTATTTCCGGAAAGTCGTCTTTTTTTATGCTTTTTAGTAATGCTTCATTACCGATTATCTCTTTTATTGTTACCTTTAATTGCTTCGACATAGCATTAATTACGGGATAAGTTTCTGGATGTACTGCCGAATCGTCCAAAGGGTTTTCAGCCTGACGAACACGTAAAAAGCCTGCAGCTTGTTCAAAAGCTTTATCCCCAAGGCGCTTCACTTTTTTGAGTTCCTCGCGCGAACGTATTCCCCCATGTTCGGTGCGGTAAGCAATAATGTTTTCGGCTAATGTTGGACCCAACCCCGACACATAACTTAACAAATATGACGATGCGGTATTTAAATCAACGCCTACCGCATTCACACTTGAAACCACAACATCGTCTAATGCGGCTTTTAGCCAAGGTTGATTTACGTCGTGCTGATATTGCCCAATTCCTAAGGATTTCGGGTCTATTTTTACAAGTTCACTCAATGGATCCATTAATCGGCGTCCAATCGAAACAGATCCCCTAACCGTGATGTCGTGTTGAGGGAATTCTTTTCTAGCAATGCCACTAGCTGAGTATATTGAGGCGCCATCTTCACGCACCATATAACATGAAATTTCACGCTCGAATGGGATCTGGGTAATAAAAGTCTCGGTTTCTCTTCCAGCAGTTCCATCGCCAATGGCAACCACATCAATTTTATGTTGTTTTACTAAATTAATAATAGCGTTTCGGGCGGCTAAACCTTCATTTTGTGGGGGATGAGGATAAATAGTTTGATGAGCAAGAAGTTCACCTTGCTCGTCCAAACAAACCACTTTACAGCCAGTGCGGAAACCAGGATCAAGCGCAAGGATTCGTTTCGCCCCAAGAGGCGGAGCTAAAAGCAACTGACGTAAGTTGACTGTGAAAAGTTTTATCGCTTCTTTATCCGCTTTATCCTTTGCATCGCTCATGATTTCGTTCTCCAAAGAAGGACAAATTAATCGTTTATAAGATTCTTTGCATGCTTCGGCCACCACCTGTGCGCAGCGATCTTCGTCGCGTACAAAAAAACGTTCTAGTATGTCTAATGCCTCCTGTTGTTCAGGATTTGCTTTTAACGTGATAAAGCCTTCCCTCTCGGCTCTTATTAATGCCAGCACTCTATGTGAAGCACATTTGTAAATGGGCTCGGAAAATTCAAAATAATCACGGTATTTGGCACCTGCCAGTTCTTTCCCTTTAACAAGCTTGGAGGTAAGTATGGATTTGCGTTGAAAAAGTTGACGCAATCGAGCACGGGCGGATGTATTTTCATTAATCCATTCGGCCATAATATCTTTTGCCCCTTCAATCGCCATATGTTCGTCGAGCACTTCTCCTCTAATAAATTTTTCGGCCATCGTTTCTGGATTGCCACCTCGCTGCGCCATTATCATTTTAGCCAACGGCTCTAATCCAAGCTTTTTAGCCTTGTCTCCTTTAGTTTGTCTTTTTTGTTTGTATGGAAGATAAATATCTTCAAGAAGAACCGTATCAAAACAAGTGTTGATTTTGTTGTGAAGTTCTGGCGTTAATTTACCTTGCTCCTGTATTGCTTGGATAATTGTTTTTTGGCGGGAAATAGTGTCATCATATTTTTTTGCAAGGTCTCGGATTAGAGCAATTGCAAGCTCATCAAGGCCATGGGTCATTTCTTTGCGATAGCGCGCAATAAAAGGCACTGTAGCACCATCCAAAATTAATTTTAATGTATTGGAAACTGCTACTGATGAGAGTCCAGAATGGGTTTGGATATAATCGTGCTGTTGCAAGTTTTCTTAATTAGGCCGTAAATCTCGTGAAATGCCAGGCTTTGTGCAAGGTATTTAATTAAAATTGCTTTTTATTGTAAATTCGAAATTTAAAATCTACACAATGCAATCCAAAGCCCTCACAGTAAACGAATATATTAAAAGCCTTCCAATTGAAAGGCAATTGGCAATGACAAAATTAAGGAAAGTCATTCTAGCCAATCTGCCTAAGGGTTTCGAGGAGGTAATGGGTTACGGTATGATAGGTTATGTGGTGCCACATTCTACATTTCCTGCAGGCTATCATTGCGATCCGAAGTTGCCACTACCATTTATTAATATCGCTTCACAAAAAAACTTTATTGCTGTTTATCACATGGGCTTATATTGCACCAACAGCCTTTTAGATTGGTTTGTTGACGAATATCCGAAACATTGCAAGGCAAAACTCGATATGGGGAAATCATGTATTCGTTTAAAAAAGATGGAGCAAATCCCTTTTGAACTAATAGGTGAATTAGTTTCTAAAATGACACCTCAAAAATGGATCGAGGTTTACCAACACAACTTAATAACGCGCACAAAACCGGATTAGCGAGTCAAAAAGAACACTTAAATCTATCCAAATATGGGGAACCATTCTCTTTTTAAAATTCGAAATACCTTCTTATTTGCTTTGCATTACTATAAAAGGAATAATCATCTCCTCCATACTTATGCCGCCATGTTGGAAGGTGTTTCTGTAATAATTGGCATAGTAATTATAGTTGTTCGGGTACGCAAAGAAATCATTGTTTTTGCAAAAAGCATAGGTGCTACTCATATGTAAAATAGGCAGCGACACTTCATATGGATTTTTAATTTCAAAGGCTTCTGTTTTGTCGAAGGCCAGGTTTTTTGCCGTTTTATAACGCAGATTGCTATTTGTGTTTTTGTCGCCAATAATTTTTACTGGATTATGAACCCGAACGCTACCATGGTCTGTCGTAATAACCAATTTCACTTTCTTCTCTGCAATTTTTTGCAACACTTCAAATAGGGGAGAGTGTCTAAACCAACTTAAAGTGAGAGAACGATATGCCGCCTCATCGTCAGCCAATTCACGAATTACATTCATTTCTGTGCGGGCATGGGAAATAATATCTACAAAATTATATACGATGATATTTAGCTTGTTTTTAAACAAATTATTGACGTTGTCTACCAAAGCTTTACCAGCATCAAAGGTTGTAATTTTTGTGTAGCTGGTTTTTATGTCTTTACGATTATTGGATTGCAACTGGGCTTGCAAAAACTCCTCTTCATGCATGTTCTTGCCTTCTTCATCTTCTTCATTCTGCCAAAGATTTGGAAATTTCTTCTCCATTTCAGTGGGTAGCAATCCACTGAAAATACTATTCCTACAGTAGTGTGTTGCTGTTGGAAGAATACTCATGTAGGTTTCTTCGGCTTGCAGATTAAAGATAGTAGCAAGTTCAGGCTGAATTGTTTTCCACTGATCGTAGCGAAGGTTATCTATAAGAATAAAGAACACAGGGTCTGGTTGGTCAAGCAAAGGAAATACCTTCTTTTTAAAGAGGTTATTACTCATTAAAGGGGTATCCTCGTCTTGCTTTTGAAAGAATTTAATATAGTTTTTTTCAATAAACTTAGAGAAATTGTTGTTTGCCTCTGTTTTCTGACTAAGTAATATTTCTTCCATACTCTTGTCTTGACTCTCTTGAAGTTGAAGCTCCCAAAAAACAAGTTTTTTATAAATCTCCGACCATTCCTGAAATTTTAAATTATCTTGTATCGTCATTCCAATTTGTCGAAATTCTTGCAGGTAATTGCTTGTTGTCTTCTCACTAACCAATTGCTTGCTGTCAAGGGTTTTCTTCAAGCTCAGTAGAATTTGATTTGGATTGACAGGTTTAATAAGATAATCATCAATTTTGCTGCCAATAGCATCTTCCATAATGCTCTCCTCTTCGCTTTTGGTAATCATAATGACCTTAGCATCAGGATTTGCAGCTTTAATCTGAGTCAATGTTTCCAGGCCACTTATACCAGGCATATTTTCGTCCAACAAAATAGCATCGAAACTTTTCTTTTTTGTTTCTTCTAAGGCATCTTTGCCATTTGTTACGGTAGTTACATCATAGCCTTTCCCGGTTAAGAAAATGATATGTGGTTTTAGCAAATCGATTTCATCATCAGCCCAAAGCAATT
Organism: uncultured Bacteroidota bacterium; assembly: GCA_903850915.1. GTDB lineage: Bacteria > Bacteroidota > Bacteroidia > UKL13-3 > UKL13-3 > CAINMV01. Next base: position 89,363 of record CAINMV010000024.1, on the reverse strand, counting down.
GAATTTTGTTCATGTTTAATAAAAATTGAAAGTAAAAAATTAATTAAAAAATTGGGTACAGATGTTTCATTCTAGCAGAATACAAAGGTATAAAAGAAATGTTTGGTAAAATATTTTTTGTAGTTTACGATTAAATCGCTCTTTTTGTTACAATTTCATGGATTCGATTATCATTAAAAAACGCTTTTTTCGTAATCTGCTCAAAGGATTACTTCTTTTGGCATTGCCAATTTGGCCTTGTTTTAATGATTTGGGGAATTTGCCTTTACGAATTTGGGACGAGGCTCGCCAAGCGCAAAACGCTTACGAAATGTACTATAATCATCAATATTGGATCCCAACATTTAATGGTTTGCCTGATGTATTTGGTACTAAGCCCTCTGTTTTTATTGTTCTTGAGGTTATTTCCATGAAGTTTTTTGGGATTAATGAATTTGCGCTGCGTTTTCCTGCGGCCGCTTCGGCCTATCTGCTGGGTATAGCCATGATGTTTTTTGTATGGTTCTACTTTAAACGTTTTAATACGGCACTTATTTCAGGTATTTTACTCTTTGGAAGCCAAGCACTCATTCGCAACCATGTGGCGCGCACTGCAGATTATGATGCTCCTGTGGCTGCTTTTGGTGTAATGGCAGCATTAAGTTTCTTTATCTTTCTGCATGAAAACAAAAAAGTGTTTTGGTATCTCACGTGCCTCCTTTTTTTTCTTGCTGTCTCCATGAAAGGTATTGCTGGATTGCTTCTTGTCCCACCGCTTTTTCTTTACGCTTTTTCTCAAAAAAAACTATTACAGTTGCTTAAATCGAAACACACATTTTTAGGATTTGCTGTTTTTTTGTTTCTTACCATCGCATATTATGGAGTCAGAAATTACTATCAACCGGGTTATGTGGCGCTGGTTTATAAAGCAGAAATATGCTCTTTATATTTTAATACTGTTCAAGGTCATAGCGAAGGATTTTGGTTTTATGCTATAAATTTTTATTCTAAGTGGTTTTCTAATTACTGGTGGATATTACCCTTAGGGTTGGCGAGTGTTTTTATGACACGCAATTTTATGGTTCGTAAGGTTGGCATCTTTAGTGCATTTATGATGGCTGGGTATTTCCTAATTATCAGCAATTCTGCAACAAAGCTATTTTGGTATGATTCTCAGATGTATGTTTTTGTGATTGTTATTTGTGCCACTTTCTTTTATTGGATTATTGAAATGATGGAATCTTCAGATTATCGGAAAGTGTATTCTATGGCAATGACATTCGCCATATTATTGTCTTTAGGATTGCTAGGATGTATTGCTGTAAAGGATATTATTATTGATCCGCAAGAATCGGCAAACGAAAAATATTTTTATACGATGGCAAATTTCCTGCAACAAAGTAATAAAGCCAACAGAAATTTAGATGGATATAAAATTCTAAGTGGTGATCTGTATGTTCCGCATCATACATTTTATATTCAACAGCTTGAAAAAAAAGGACAACGGGTTGAAGCCGTGGTTTTTAGTCAGTTAATACCGGGCGATTCAGTGATGGTTTCTGAAACAAACATGAATATATTAATTCAAGAAAAATTTAATGCGGTGTTACTTAGTAATGATTATAATATCTTTGCCTATCGATTAGATTCTTTGAAAAACAATGATGCCGCAAAATAGAAATAAAATCATCAATGATCCGGTTTACGGATTTATTAAAATACCCTATAATTTAGTGTTTGAACTCATGGAACATCCATGGTTTCAGCGTCTTAGAAGAATAAAGCAACTTGGACTTACTCATCTTGTGTATCCAGGGGCGCTACATACTCGCTTTCATCATGCACTCGGTGCAATGTGGCTTACCACCCAAGCGATAGAAAACTTGAAGATGAAGGGTGTGAAAATTACAGAGGAAGAGGCGGAAGCCACATGTGTTGCTGTGCTATTACATGATATCGGTCATGGTCCGTTTTCCCACGCGCTCGAGCGCTCCATTGTTCAAAGTGTTTCGCATGAAAAGATTTCGACGCAGATGATGGAAAGAATGAACAAACAAATGGGCGGAAGGATTTCTTTGGCTATTAGCATTTTCGACGATCAATATCCTAAAAAGTTTTTGCATCAGCTGGTAAGTGGTCAATTGGATATGGACCGACTCGATTATTTGCGCCGTGATTGCTTTTTTACAGGGGTAATTGAAGGAATGATTGGTAGTGATAGGATAATTAAAATGTTGGATGTTAGAAATGACCAATTGGTGGTGGAGGTGAAAGGTATCTATAGCATTGAAAATTTTATTGTCTCGCGACGACTTATGTATTGGCAAGTATATTTACATAAAACTGTTTTGGCTGCCGAACAAGTGTTAATTGCCATTTTAAAACGAGCCAAGAAGTTAGCCGTTAGTGGTGTGGAGTTATTTGCTACACCAGCATTGCATCACTTTTTGTATTCCAAAATTAGTGGTGCTCAATTCCTTTCCAATCCGATGCATCTGGAATGGTTTAGCGCATTGGATGATAATGATATCACCGCCTCCATTAAGGTGTGGCAATCTCATTCCGACGTGGTTTTAAGTACGTTATGTAATAACATTTTAAATCGTAAATTGCCAGAAGTAGTGATTACCGACAAGCCGTCATCAATAAAAGAAATAATCAAAAAACAAAAGCATGTAGCGCAGCTTTTAGATATTACTTTTGAGGATGCCGCTTATTTTGTATTAGAAGGCAAGGTAGAGAATAACGCCTACAACAGTAATATCAACGCAATCAAGATTTTGTATCAAGATGGTGCGATTCGTGATATCGCCAAAGCGAGCGATCAACATAATATTACCGCATTAAGTAAAACTGTGAAAAAGTATTATTTAACATGGTATAATGACTTCGGTTGATTCTTCGAATTAAAGGCTCTGCCAAGGTGAACATTGGCCATTTAATAATTGATATTGATCGCCAGTTATTTCGCAAGTTGCCATGCCTATGGAATCGAAATGGAGTTTTGCACCATGGGCGCTCATCCACCCGGTTTGGCGAGCAGGATTTCCTACCATTAAAGCATAGTTGGGAACTTCTTTGGTAATTACCGCACCAGCGCCAACAAAAGCATATTCGCCTATAGCGTTCCCACATACAATAGTTGCATTGGCACCAATACTCGCTCCTTTTTTTACTATTGTTTTTTTGAATTCTTCTTTTCTAGAAATGGCACTTCTTGGGTTTATTACATTAGTGAAAACTACAGATGGCCCAAGAAATACATCGTCCTCGCAAGTTACTCCTGTATAAATACTAACGTTGTTCTGAACCTTCACATTATTACCCAACACAACTCCGGGGCTAATCATCACATTTTGTCCAATTTTGCAATTTTGCCCAATTTTACTTCCTGCCATGATATGGCTAAAATGCCATATTTTAGTGCCTTCACCTAATTCGCAAGGCTGATCTACATAGGATGATTCATGAATAAATACGCTCATTGGAATTGATTTTTTAACTACAAAATAAACCTATTATCTGTATTTTTAAGAAAAAAAGAATCTTAAATTCGCAGCTCCGCTATGAATAGTAAAGTTGCTGTTGTAATTCTTAATTGGAATGGTGTAAATCTATTACATCAATTTCTGCCTTCAGTGGTAAGTCATAGTGGCGATGCCGATGTATATGTGGCGGATAACGCCTCCACCGACGATTCAATTGGATATATTAAAAGTAATTTTCCAATGGTCAAAATAATTCGTAATGGCCGAAATGGTGGATATGCTGGTGGCTATAACGATGCATTAAAACAGATTAAATCCGATTATTTTGTTCTGCTCAATAGCGATGTTGAGGTTACCGCGAATTGGATTCAGCCTATTCAAGAGTTGATGGATGCTGATACTAAAATTGCAGCATGCCAGCCAAAGGTTCTCAGTTATAACAACAAATCTAAGTTTGAATATGCAGGTGCATCAGGAGGGTTCATCGATCGATATGGTTATCCTTTTTGTCGTGGTCGTATTTTTGACTCATGCGAGGTGGATGAAAAGCAGTATGATGATACCGAATGTTGTTTTTGGGCAACTGGTGCATGTTTGTTTGTTAGAGCCGAGTCGTTTGAGAAGGCAGGGAAATTGGATGAAGATTTTTTTGCGCATATGGAAGAGATCGATTTATGTTGGCGAATGCAGCAATTTGGCTATAAAATAATGGTCTGTCCCGCTTCGGTGGTTTACCATGTTGGTGGTGGTACATTGTCGCAGCAAAACGCAAAAAAAACGTATCTGAATTTTAGAAATGGCTTGGGTTTGTTACTTAAAAATTTACCTTTACGCATGTTATGGTATAAACTTCCTTTGCGTATTGTATTGGATCAAATAGCGGCTTGTAAGTTTTTGGTTGATGGCAAGATCGATGATTTTAAAGCCATTGGAAAAGCACACCGCAATTTCTTATGGAACTTTAATAAATGGAGATCAAAACGCTATCACCATCAACGGAAAAATTTATTGCCTGGTGTTTACGATGGAAGTATTGTTTGGAAATATTTCGTATCGAAACAGAAAAAATTTAGTGTATTAGATGAGCATAAATTCACTCGTTAAACTCTTGTAATTGTATGCGTTACCTTTTACATCTTTCTTACGATGGCACAGCCTATCATGGTTGGCAAATTCAGCCGAATGCCAATACAGTGCAAGGTGCTATTCAAGATGCGTTGTTCGAAATTTTTAATATAAGGGTGGATACGATGGGATGTGGCAGAACAGACACAGGCGTTCACGCTAGTAGTTATTATGCTCATTTTGATTTGGATACGCCTTTGGTGCCTAATTTCATTAAACGTGCCAATATTATTCTGCCTTTGGATATCAGGCTTAATTCAATTTATGAAGTTCCAAGTGATTTTAATGCTCGTTTTGCTGCGAAAAGTCGTAGCTATGAATACCGACTATATTTTGCTCCTGATCCCTTTCGCTATAAATATGCATTGATGTTGTTTAATAAACCCGATTTTGATGCGATGAATGAAGCGGCGCAATCACTCCTAAGTTTTACCGAATTTAGCAGTTTCAGCAAAACAGGGGCCGACAATAAGACCGATTATTGTAAAATTACAGAAGCCGTTTGGAGACAACATTCCAACGAAGAATGGAAATTTCATATCACCTCCGACCGATTTTTGCGCGGTATGGTTAGGACTATTGTGGGCACTTTGCTTTTGCTAGGTAATCAAAAAATAACCTTGAATGATTTTATTCAAATTATTGAATCAAAAAATCGCTCCAATGCAGGAGAATCGGTTGCCGCACATGCCTTGTTTTTATGCGATATACAATACGATGAAACAGTTTTTTTAAAACAGCAATAATTCAAAATTTAATATCTCAGTTTTCTATGAAGTTTCCAATCTGGTTTAAAAAGTCGAAAGGGGAGTATTTTTATATCCCATCGCACTTTTGGGGGTGGTTTTGTTATTTTATTAGCTTCGCCGATGTAACATCTGCATTTTATATACTTAGCGAAGGCACCAACAACAGCACAGAACAATTAAAGGCCGTGGCTCCAGTGGTTATTATTAATTTTGCTGTACTAGCAATTGTTATATTTTTAACAAGCGAAAAACCCAAAACGGAAAACTAATTCGTAACTTCGCACTTATTTTAATATAATTCGTATTATGAAATATTTTTTATGCGTGTGTGCATTATTTGGAATGATGTTTTTTTCGCAATGCGATAACCTTTTCAAAAACAAAAAAATGAATACGGGAACGATGAATAATAACGCCATTCCAGATGGAACTAATTCTGATGTTATGGCTGACATGAAGTTTGAAGAGGAAAATCATGATTTTGGGACTATCCAGCAAGGCGAGGTGATAAATTTCTCCTATAAATTTACAAATACCGGCAAGTCCGATTTAATCATTAACAACTGCACCGCCTCTTGCGGATGTACTATTCCAAATTGGCCAAAGCAGCCGATACGTTCTGGAGAATCAGGATATATTGATGTTCAATTTGACAGCAATGGCAAACAGAATGAAATTACAAAAGAAGTGTTTATTTCAACAAACTGCGTTCCAGCTGCACGCAAGGTAATGTTTCATGGTGTGGTAAAAGTTGTTGGAGGCAAATAGACTATCAACGCTCCGATTTTAAAAACAAAATTTAATTAATACAAAAATTATGTTACATCTTATTTTACAAGGGGCACAAGCTCCAGCAGGAATGGCAGCTTGGGTGCAGCCGGCATTATTAATTGGCATCGTAGTGGTGATGTATTTTTTTATGATACGCCCACAAACAAAGAAACAAAAAGAACAACGCATGTTCCAAGACGGAATTCAAAAGGGTGATAGAATAGTTACGATTAGTGGAATTCATGGTAAGATTTCGGAAATGGATGAGAAAACCATTGTCATTGAAATGGAAAATGGAAAAATGAAGTTAGAGCGTGCTGCCATTTCATCGGAGAACACCATAGCTACATATCCTAAAAACAAATAATAAAGCTACTGGTTTTCAGTAGTTAAATTCTATATGTTACGCATTGGCATCACTGGTGGTATTGGAAGTGGGAAGAGTGTCGCATGTCAATATTTTGAAAGCCAACAGGTGCCAGTATATTATGCTGATACCATGGCTGCTTTTTTAATTAATACTAACCATGAAATTCAGGTTAAAATTGTTGATCGGTTTGGTAGGAAGTCTTATACGCCTGCCGGATTGAATAAAACATTTATTCGTAAACAGATATTTCAAAATAAAGAGGCATTAGCGGATTTAAATCGTATTACACACCCCTATATTCTTAAGCACTTCGACGATTGGTGCAAGCAGATGAGAAAGAGTAACTATCCTTTTGTTGTTAAGGAAGCAGCATTGGTTTTTGAAAGTGACAGTTACAAGTCACTTGATTTTATTGTTTGTATGGTGGCGCCTTTGGAAACGCGAATCGAACGAGTAATCAAACGTGATGGAAAATTGCGCAAAGAGGTGCTGGATATTATTAATCGTCAATGGACTGATGACGAAAAGATAAAACGTTCTGCATGGGTCATCAAAAACACGGATGATGATCTGCTGTTACCTCAGATAGTTGCATTGCACGAATTAATTGTTAGCAAAACAGAATTCTATGGAAACTAAAAAACCCTATTGGCAAAGATTGTTTCGAAATCTAAGGTCTCGTTATCGTATTGTGATAATGAACGACACAACGTTTGAAGAAAAGATGTCGTTTTCATTAACGCGACTAAATGTATTTATTACGTTAAGTTCACTCACCGTGCTTTTGATTTTCGCAGGTATTGCATTAATTGTATTTACTCCAGTAAAGGATTATTTGCCAGGATGTAACGATATCAACATCAAGAATAGACTTCAAACTCAGATGCTTCGAATAGATTCCTTAGAAAATGAGATTCGTATGCGTGACGATTTGTTAAATTCTATTCGTAAAGTTTTTAATGATAGTATTGACCAAACTGCACCAGCTCAACCGAAACAGGTTAAACCAAGTGGCGACAACAACAATGCCATACCACCATCAAGTAATGAATTGGCTATTCGAGATGTGGTTGAAAAAGGAGATAAATACACACTCTCGCAGAATGCAGCACCCAATACTATTGGTGCCAGAACTGCAGCTGGTTACCTCTATCTGCCTCCAGTAAAAGGAACCATCTCTCAAAAGTTCGATGCAAAGGAAGAACACTATGCTATTGACATTGTTACGAAACCGAACGAAACTGTAAGGGCAACATTAGATGGAACTGTAATATTTGCAACGTGGAACCCATCAACAGGAAATGTTATGGCTGTGCAACATTATAACAACACAGTATCTATATACAAACATAACGCCGTATTATTTAAAAAGACAGGTGACTTTGTTAAGGCAGGCGATGCAATAGCGATTGTCGGAAACTCAGGTGAACTCACAACAGGTGCTCATCTACATTTCGAACTTTGGGAGGATGGATTGGCAGTAAATCCAGAACACTTTATGGTTTTCTAACTCATCATCCTTTATTTATATCGACTCTCTTTTTACTTATGCTTTTTACGTGTACTTTTTTCTTGCCAATGAAAAATTCAAAAAAGCACCTTGTTTTAAGTTGTTTGGTGTTAGTAATAATGTTTCTATCAAGTGTAAAAGCAAATGCTAAATTTATTGTTGCAAATTCTTCAAACTACACCAATTTTCTAACAGCGTTAGTATCTGGCGACACCCTTTATTTAAGTGCAGGAATCTACAAAAATAGTTTAACCTTAAATGGAGTTAATGGCATCGCAGCATCTCCAATAGTTATAATGGGTAGTGCTAGTTTATATTCAACAATTTTTCAGGCTCAAGTGTGTTGTAATACTGTAAGCATTACCAAATGCTCATATTTAACTATTAAAAATATGCAGCTCGATGGTCAAAATATTGCTGTGGACGCAGTGAAGGCCGAAGGCACCGTGGGTAACTTTGCTCACCATATAACCCTCGAATATTTAAATATTATTAACTATGGAAATAACCAAAATACAGTTGCGATTAGCACAAAATGTAGTGCTTGGGATTGGATAATACGAAAGAATCGTATTTTAGGCGCAGGAACAGGACTATATCTTGGGAATTCCGATGGAACAAGACCGTTTGTGAATGGGTTAATTGAGAATAATTATATCGCAAACACGATTGGCTATAATGTTGAAATTAAACATCAATTTAATGGCGTACGTGACTCTTTTCCAGAAACAAAAGTAGATGGAAAAACGACAATATGTTATAACGTTTTTACAAAGGACTCCTCGTCTTCTTTTGCAGCTAATGCCAGGCCTAATTTATTAGTAGGTGGTTTCCCAACAATAGGGTGGGGGGCTAAAGATAGGTATGAGATATATGGAAATTTCTTTTATAATAATCCTGTGGAGGCGCTCTTTCAAGGTACAGGAAATATCAGTATTTATCATAACATCTTTGTTAATCATTTCGACCCAATTGGCTTCAGAGCCTTATATATTGCACCGCAAAATGGTGTTAGTCCGCAAGACATTAAGGTATTCCAAAATACAATTTGGGTAGCAAATTCATCGGGTGGTTTGCGTTTATATAATCCCAATACCTCTTTCAATCAATATTGTTACGCTAATGCTGTTTTTGCTTCACAGCCGATCACCAACTTTGTTGATAGCCTAAATAACATTACTTCCGATTACCAAAGTGCCGGGAATTATGTTTTGTCTGCAAACACATCTCTCGCTATGTTGGATTTGTATCCTCAATCAGGGAAGTTAAAAGGATCATTCACTCCATCAGCAGTCCTCCAAAACTCAAGCCAATGGGATAAGGATTTTAATAATAACATTTTCGATTGGTCCTATCGCGGTGCTTATTCTGGTTGCTGTATAAATCCTGGGTGGCATTTGAAATTAGATACCATACCTAGTTCCACCTTGCTTTACAATGCGATAAAGGCAACCTACAAGAATACGAAATTGTTTTTGATTTTCCCCAATCCTAGCAATGCTAACTTACACCTCCTTGCTGTCTCTTCCTCCGAAGCAGAAATCACAGATTTGTACGGAAATATAGTTAAGCAATTTGATGTTCGCGAAGGTGATAATATTCTTAATTTAGATTTGTTAACTTCTGGAGTTTATTTTATTCGAATAAACTCGGCAACAGGAACGCAAACTTTGAAATGGACCAAACAGTAGTGTTGTCATTTTAAATGAATGGTTAAGACTGTCGTTTCACCCCCACTTTCAAACTCGCAAATTGTATATTCGTAACATGGATCGGTTGTTAAACATTGCTGAATTTAAATCGTCACCTGAAATACGCGAAAAACTCTCGGGTTTTGGTATAGCCAAAAAGTTTCATGAAGGTGATATTATTCTTAATGAGGAGGGTTATATTAACTCGATACCGATTGTAACCCAAGGAAGTATGCGTGTAATGCGCACAGATGACGATGGAAGAGAAATACTACTTTACTATATCAACGCTGGGGAAAGTTGCATCATGTCTTTTCTAGGTGGGATGCATCAAGAAACAAGTAAAGTAAAGGCCGTAGCCGAAGAGGATACAGAAATTCTTTTTATTCCGATCGATAAGGTGAGCTTATTAATTAAAGAATACCCACAATGGTTGGATTATATTTTTCGTTTATACCACAAGCGTTTCGAAGAGTTACTGGAGGTGATCAATGCCGTTGCCTTTAAAAAGGCAGATGAGCGACTGCTGAATCTGATAAAATTAAAAGTAGAACACACTAAAAGCAATACACTTAACGTAACGCATGAGCAAATTGCTAACGAACTCGGCACTGTGAGGGTGGTTGTTTCCAGGCTGCTCAAGCAAATGGAAGAAGAGGGCATTGTGAAACTTGGTAGAAATAAAATTGTGTTAAATTAGTTTTCGTCAAAAACATTCGTTGACCTTATGTAACAAATGTTGCTAAATGCTATTTTATTAATCGCCATCTTTGTTTCAAATAAATTATATCATCATGAAACAAAATATGGGTAACACCGACCGTGCTATACGGATTCTGGTGGCTATTATCATCGCAACACTTTTTTTTACAAACGTTATTTCAGGAACTCTAGGCATAGTATTGCTAGTTCTTGCTTGTGTTTTTTTATTAACAGGCTTCATTGCTTTTTGTCCGTTGTATCTTCCATTTGGTATTTCAACCCGAAAAAAAGAGTAATACGATGGAAATTCAACACGCCATCATCATTGCCTTAATTGGCGTGGCGGCCGGATTGCTGAGTGGTTTACTTGGTATTGGAGGTGCTATAGTAATTATTCCTGCATTGGTGTTGTTTTTGGGCTTCCCCCAGCAATTAGCGCAAGGTACAACATTAATAATGATGGTGCTTCCAGTTGGTGCATTAGCAGCCTGGCAATATTACTCAAAGGGGTTTGTTGATGTTAAGGCAGCGTTGCTATTGGCGGCTTTTTTCTTTATTGGTGGCTATTTTGGGGCAAAATTTGCATTGCAAATTCCAGTGGACATGTTAAAAAAAGCATTTGCCCTGCTACTGATAATTATTGCATTTAAAATTTTGTTTATCGACAAATGAATCAAGAGTTTTGGAATCAAAGATATGCTTCAGAGGAATTCGCATATGGACTTTATCCTAACGTTTTACTGAAGAGGTTAATCGAAAAAATGCCATCAGGTAAAATTCTTTTTCCAGCAGAGGGCGAGGGAAGGAATGCTGTTTTTTGTGCAACGAGGGGCTGGGATGTAAGTGCTTTCGATATAACAACTAGTGGAAAGCAGAAGTCAGAAATACTAGCTTTAAAGAATAATGTTGAAATAAAATATACGGTGAACTCCTTTGTGGATTCTAATTATCCGGAGAATCACTTCGATGTAATTGCTCTGATTTTTTCACATCTTCCAGATGAAATTCGACAAAAGAGTTTTCGTAGAATCATCCCATTTTTAAAGCCCGGTGGTATTCTTATTGTAATCGGATTTTCTAACGCCCAACTCGGTAAAAAATCGGGCGGACCTAAGGAGCTCAATATGCTTTTTTCTGACGACGTCTTAAGGGAAGATTTTAATCAGCTTCATTCAATGGAAGTTGAAACATGTGATATGGAAATCGACGAAGGGCCTTACCACCAAGGTTTAGCATCGTTAATTCAATTTACGGCAATAAAATAATTACAGTTATGTAACATTTGTTGCTTTTTTTGAATGCAAAGGGTAGTAATTTTGAACCATAAAATGAATGATACAAAAAAGCACAAAGCAAATGACGAAAGTCATAGCGTTATCAGGCAGCACACTTTAAATTTGCGTAGAATTAACAATGCAATTTTAAAATAAATTAGCTATTCAAAATGAAAGTAGAACAAATTTATACTGGCTGTTTAGCGCAAGGCGCGTATTATATCGAAAGTCAGGGCGAAGCGGCAATTATTGATCCACTGCGTGAGGTACAACCTTATATTGACATGGCGGAAAAGAGGGGAGCGAAAATAAAATTCATCTTTGAAACGCATTTTCATGCCGACTTCGTATCAGGGCATGTTGACCTGGCTAAGAAGACTGGTGCATCCATTGTTTATGGACCCACATCCATGAAGACCGGTTTTGATTGTGTTGTAGGTGAAGATGGGCAGGAATTTAATTTGGGAATGGCCACTATAAAGTTATTGCATACCCCTGGGCATACCATGGAAAGTAGCTGTTTTTTATTGAAGGATGAGAAAGGAAAGGAAACGGCACTTTTTAGTGGAGATACTTTGTTTATTGGAGATGTAGGTCGTCCTGATTTAGCGCAGCATGTTATTGCAGAATTAACGCAAGAGAAATTGGCAGAACATTTATATTATTCTTTGAAAAATAAAATAATGCCTCTTCACGATGATATTATTGTATATCCTGCGCATGGAGCCGGCAGTGCGTGTGGTAAAAATATGAGCAAGGAAACTCAGGATACCTTGGGTCACCAAAAGGCGACAAATTATGCATTACAGACAAATCTCACCAAGTCGGAATTTATAAAAGAGTTGCTTAATGGACTCATGCCTCCTCCTGGATATTTCCCAAAGAATGTGTTAATGAACATTAATGGATATGATAATTTTGATGCGGTGATAGAAAGAGGTGCAAAAGGCTTTTCAGCAGAAGCGTTTGAAATACTTGCCAACGAAAGTCAAGCGTTAATAATAGATACACGAAGGGCTCAAGATTTTGCAAAGGGTTTTATACCTAATTCCATTAATATTGGTATCGATGGAAGCTTCGCAGTTTGGGTTGGAACTTTAGTGGCCGATTTAAATCAGAAAATCCTTCTGGTAACAGAGACGGGAAGGGAAGAGGAGGTGATCACACGTCTAGCGCGTGTTGGTTATGATTATTGTATCGGATTTTTAGAAGGAGGTTTTGAAACTTGGTTGAAGGCGGAAAGGGAGGTGGATACCATTAACACTATCACAGTGAATGAATTTGCCACTGCGGAGTTGAAAGATTCCAACATTAATATTTTGGATGTCCGAAAAAAGAGTGAATATGATTCTGAACATATTACGAATGCTATAAATGCACCGCTCGATTATATTAATGAAAGCATGCAGAGAATTGATAAAAATAAAACCTATTTTGTTCATTGCGCAGCAGGATACCGGTCAATGGCTTTTGTTTCTATTTTAAGGGCAAGGGGTTATAATAATCTTATTGATGTTGATGGTGGCTTTAAAGCAATTAAGGAGTCAGGTGAGTTTAGAATTACCGAATTTGTGTGCCAAAAAACAATGCTCTAAAAAATGAAAAAATACCAACTTACGATTATCGGAATAATGCTAGGAGCCTTGGGCGGTTCCCTGTATTATTATTATGTAGGGTGTTCATCCGGTACATGCCCCATAACTTCAAAGCCATTAAATAGCAGCCTCTATGGCGCTTTGATGGGTGGACTATTTTTTAATATGTTTAAAAAAGAAGAAAAGAATGAGCTTACCCAAGAAAAACAAATTGAAAATTATAAGTAATAAATATTTAATTAAAAAGGTGTAAATATTTTCTAATTTTATGATCACTGAGGATTTAAAGGTCGCTAATGTGAAATGTGGAGGTTGCGTCGCCACAATTAAAAATGAAATTATTAAACTTGAAGGGGTGAAGAACGTTGAGGCCTTTCATGAGACAGATCTTGTAACGGTAACTTATGAGGGGATTACTAGAGCAGAAATCTCAATTAAGTTAAGCGAATTAGGTTATCCTGAGGCAACAATGGAGAATGGATTATTAGTGAAACTAAAAAGTTATAAAGGTCAATAAAAAATAATTTAAGCAATACAATGGAAAATAAAAAGCCAACAATCATAGATGTGCGCACGCCGATGGAATTTATAGGTGGCCATGTTGCAGGCAGCATTAATATTCCTTTACAGGAATTACAACAACGACTGCAAGAAATAAATTTACTTGAGCAACCTTTAGTACTTTGTTGCGCAAGTGGAGCTCGCAGTGCGCAAGCAACAGGCTATTTAAAGTCGCTTGGAATAGATTGCTCCAATGGAGGAAGTTGGATCGATGTGAATTATAACTATCAAACGGTATAAAAATTATGATCAATACAATAAAAAAATTATTGGGTTTCGGCCCATCGGTCAACTATAAAGAGTTGATGCAACAAGGGGCAACTATTATCGATGTTCGTACGAAAAGTGAATTTCAAGGAGGGCATATTAGAGGGTCCCTCAATATCCCATTAGACACTTTGGACGCTAACATTTCGAAATTAAAGAAAGACAAACCGGTGATAACCTGTTGTGCCTCTGGTATGCGCAGCGCTTCTGCAAAAAACTTATTGCGTTCAAAGGGTTTCACGGATGTTCATAACGGAGGTGCTTGGGTAAGCTTACAAAATAAAATTAATTAATTATGAAACAAAGGCTATTAAAGGGTTGGACCATTCAACGGTTTATGTTTCTTGGCATGGGCATGATGGTAATTATTCAATCGGTGCTCGAAAAGCAGTTTGTGGCTGTTGTCTTTGGAGGGTATTTTGCTGCTATGGGTTTGTTTGGTTTTGGATGCGCTTCAGGTAGCTGCTACACGCCTAATTATCAGAAACAGACGATACCCGAAAAAGCCAATGACACGAAAAATTTAGAATTTGAAGAAATAACACAAAAGTAATATGGCATCTTTTTCAGAATTAATCAACGCTGACAAACCGGTACTCATCGACTTTTCAGCTGAATGGTGTGGCCCATGCAAAATGATGAAACCTATTTTAGACGACCTTAAAAAAAGGGTAGGCGATAAAGCAAGTATTTATAAAATTGATGTAGATAAAAATCAAGAAGTAGCGTCAACCTATAAAATACAAGGCGTTCCAACACTAATGTTATTTAAACAAGGTAAAGTATTATGGCGCCAATCAGGGGTGATGCAAGCCCGACAGCTGGAGGAAATTATCAATTTAAATATTTAAAATTCAAATCAATTGTTCGTTCATCTAAGGAAATACAAAAGGAACAATATTATTTTTCAAAGCATGAAATCATATTTTTTATTTTTACTTACCACAGCTATTTTATTATTTAATAGTTGCTCAAATGGGCAAACAAAAGTCGGAGGCTCCTTATTAGCAGATGCTTTTGCGGATAAGCTTAAACAAACCAAGGCGGCACAAATTGTAGATGTGCGAACGCCAGGTGAATTTGAAAAGGGTCACCTGTTAGATGCACTTAATTTTAATTGGAATAGTGATGATTTTCAAAATCAAGTATTGAAATTGGATAAATCAAAACCAGTTTTTGTGTATTGTTTAAGCGGCGGACGAAGCGAAGCTGCAGCAAATAAAATGCGCTCTGATGGCTTTCTAGAAGTTTATGAGTTGAGTGGAGGAATGATGAAATGGCGAGCCGCAGGATTGCCTGAAACAACAGTAATTAAAAGTGAATTGGCGGGTATGACGAAAGCGCAGTTTGAAGCTCTTTTAAACACTAACAAAATAGTTCTGATAGATTTCTACGCCGATTGGTGTGTTCCATGTAAAAAAATGAAACCTTATTTGGACGAGATTGCTATGGATATGCAGGATAAAGTACAGGTAATTGGTATAAACGTTGATGATAATAAAGCACTTTGTCAAGAGTTGAAAATTGACGGCTTGCCAGTAATTCAACTTTATAAAAATAAAGTGCTAACCTTCACAAATACAGGGTTTTTGAACAAGGCGGAAATTGAAAAGCAAATTAATTAGGCTTTTTGCTTCTCTTTATTTGAAAATAAAGTTCAAACCAATCCATGAGAATGGTTTATTTTTGCCTTGAATCTTGAACAAAATGGAGTTTAAAATAAAAGGTGAATTTATTGAGCTAATGGCATTGCTTAAAATAATCGGCATTGCTGAATCGGGCGGTCAAGCTGGTATGCTTATCACCGAAGGGTTTATAAAACGAAATGGTTTGGTAGAGTTCCGTAAAAGAGCAAAGTTAATACCAGGGGATACCATCGAATTCGAAAACAAAAAAATTAACATCGTCTAAATTATATTTCATCAAAAAGGAATAACGCCTTCTGTTGCGCAATCTAAATGCAACAATTTAGATAAATTTCTGATGTAAATCATAATTACTAATGATGCATATTTTTCGTTATTTTTCTCAATTTAACCTTACTTTTGCGTTATGAACCAAGAATTAACTTTCAGAGTGCAGCAGGCTCTTGATACCATGCGTCCTTTTTTGAAAGCAGATGGTGGGGATGCTCAGATTGTAGATGTTACAAGCGATATGCTTGTTAAAATTAAACTTCTCGGAACTTGCAGTACTTGCGATTTAAGTAAAATGACCATGAAGGCCGGGATTGAACAAGCAATTATGAAGGCCGTACCTGAAATTCTTGCCGTGGAAGCGGTTTAGCATTTTCTTTTAATCTCAACCTTTTAATAGTCATTTCACGATTTTTTCAATATAATGAAATTAGTAACTTTTCTTAAAAATCAACAGCCACAACTAGGGATTCTTATTGATGAAACAGTTTATAGTTTAAATGCGCTTAACTCTAGAATCCCAAATTCACTACTGGAACTGCTTCAACTGGGCGATGAAGGTCTCTCTGTTGTTCGTGAAACGGAGAAAGATTTAATTTCTGGTGTCATTAAAGCAGACGGCGTTGCTTACCCTGATTTATACCCCCAGCTTCTTGCGCCTATCCCAAATCCAACGAGCTGCCGCGATGGCTATGCTTTTAGGCAACACGTAGCAGCCGCGAGAAGAAACCGTGGCGTGCCCATGATTCCTGAATTTGATCAATATCCAATTTTTTATTTCACCAATCATAATGCCATTCAAGGTCCGGGTGAAATTTGCTGCATGCCAGACCATTTTCAGAAACTAGATTTTGAACTGGAAGTGGCAATTGTTGTTGGCAAGAAAGGTAGAAATATTAAAGCTGCTGATGCAGATGCGCATATCGCAGGGTATATGATAATGAATGATATGAGTGCGCGTACTTTGCAAATGGAAGAGATGCTCCTAAATTTAGGCCCTGCTAAGGGAAAAGATTTTAGTACGGTAATAGGTCCGATATTTGTTACACCCGATGAATTGGAAACATTTAAAGTTCCTGCTAAAGAAAATCATGTGGGTAATGCATATAACCTTGGGATGAAATGTTGGGTAAATGATGTATTGGTATCTGAAGGCAATACCGCGGATATGGATTGGACTTTTGCCGAGATATTGGAGCGTTGTGCATACGGAGCTGATATTTTACCTGGAGATGTTATTGGAAGTGGAACTGTGGGAACTGGATGTTTTCTAGAGCTAAATGGCACTGCACTGCTTGTTGATAAAGGGTTTAAGCCGCAATGGCTGCAGCCAGAAGATGTGGTGAAAATGGAAATTACGGCGCTCGGCACTTTGGTGAATACAATAAAGAAAGAAGATACCGATTTTAGCATATTAGCGCTCAAGAAAAAATAGTCAAACACTAATCTTTACTTGCCGATATAGTTCAATTGTAATTTTTTAATTTCAAGCCTTGATTCGTTTCGATATTCTTACCCTGCACCCACAACTGCTCGAAGGCCCCTTCGCACATAGTATTGTGAAACGAGCACTGGATAAGGGCTTGGTGGAAATTCATATTCATAATCTTCGCGACTATTCTACATCCAAACAGAAGCAAGCCGATGATTATCCATTTGGCGGCGCAGCAGGAATGGTTATGATGATTCAGCCTATAGACGATTGTATTGCAAAATTAAAAAGTGAACGCAATTACGATGAAGTTATTTACCTCTGCCCAGACGCGCCAGTATTGAAACAATCGAATGTAAACTCGCTTTCATTAGGCTCTAATTATATTCTTCTCTGTGGGCATTATAAGGGAATCGACCAGCGTGTGCGAGATCAATTTATTACGAAGGAAATTTCAATCGGTGATTTTGTGTTAAGCGGCGGTGAGCTTCCTGCAGCAATGCTTGTGGACGCCATTGTTCGCCTTATTCCCGGGGCAATTAGTGATGCGACATCTGCGCTTACAGACTCCTTTCAAGACGATCTTCTAAGTCCTCCTGTTTATACCCGCCCGGCAGATTATAAAGGTTGGCTTGTGCCTGAGGTGTTACTTAACGGTAACCACAAACTTATCGAAGAGTGGCTGCAGGAACAAGCGATATTAAAAACGCAAAAGATTCGCCCAGATTTGCTCGATGGAACAGATCAAGGGTAAAATATTCTTCTTAAAAGGCGAATGGTAACTTTGAGTCGCTAAATATTACCGCATTAACAAATCAATTACTTCTTTTTTTATCTGCGCTTTTCCTTGCTTGTCAGTGGCCTGGATGTATAAAATATAATGTCCGACATTAGATATATTGCCGTTGGCATTTCTTCCATCCCAAACATAAAAGTTAGTTATGCCGGCAATATCATTTTGTGCGAGTCTTTTTATTTCATTGCCATTGATGTCATAAATAGTAATATTAATAGCGTAATTTTCAGAAGGCAATGTTATTATAAAGTTTAGCTCATCTTCGAAGCCATCATTGTCGGGTGTAAAATACAATTTGCTTATGCTTACAAAATCAGGATCTAATGGTTTATTGCTAAATTTAGAGTTTTGATATCCGGGAGTAGCATAGCCAACATTGGAGGATGCAGAAAGCCAAGAGCTCCTAATTTTTCCGTCTCTTAAATAATGCACCCGTTCCAAACTCACGCCCTCATCATTTGCAATAAATGGATGATGCCAGCGTTTAGAAAAATAGGCGGAGTCGATGGCCTCCAAATTATTCAGCGTAGCAATAACAACCAAGCCGGAGTCATCATCAAGTGTTTTCCAAACGGATGAAGTAAATATCGACTGAGGCGATGGGCAACGGTACCGAGTTACAATATCATTGCTATTTGTTGCAATGGCAACATACTGCCCGGGTAATAATTGCCAAGTAATATCGCTTGCTAAGTTCATGCCCATAGTGTTTCCGCTTTTGCTAAAACAACTTAATGCTGTATTATTGAGGTCGAAAATTTTTGAACTAGTATTGTACAGTTCAATAAATTCGCTACCATAAGCAGCAGCGTTAAATAATATTTCATTTATTGCTATATCACCATAGCTTGGGATACTTGGATATCCAAGTTGAAGCAAGGTGGAGTCAATTTCATGGCCTCCACAATCCATAAAACTGTTGATGTTTAATGAAAAAATAATATCATCAGGTAACACATCATTTGGAAATAAAAGTGAAATTTCATTTAAGTTGTTTTGATGATAGCGCGTCTCAAAGTTTTGTGGCAATGAAGGGTTGGATTGTAACTTAAAAGCAAGCGAGGAGGGAATTAAATCAATACTCTTACTGAAAATTAGAATAATTTCGTTGCGAGCTTTGGTATATCCTCGAATTAAATTAGGAACAGATACGTCGTTTATCGTTGCCTGTGATGAATTGGGTTTTCCAGGTGTGCCGCCATTGGGATCAATGCTATAATTCCAATTTCCTAAATTTATACAACTATTGTTTACATCCGTGATTTCAATACTCCACCCTCCATTAGATTTAGAGGAATTGTTAAGAGTTTTAATGTCGTAATGCATTGCATTTATTACACGATCATTGCTGTCTTTTAAAATTAATTGGTCTTTATCGGTATTAAGATAGGGAAATGAAGTAATGAATAAAGTGGCGTAAGTTTTAGAGGCAAATTCATTTGCTTTTGAGGCAGGGGCAATTACAATGATGCTATCCCTCAATAATTTAAAATCGGGTAAGGTTGCCGTTGTGGCTCCATCGGTTAATCGCATGCCTTTTAAATTCACCGAGTGGTAGCTTCTGTTTTTTAATTCAACATATTGGCTGTTGGGGAGGCTAATGCCAGTTAATGGGTTTACTAAAATTTCTGTAATTACAATATCGTTAAATGCTGCAATAAGCGCCTTATCAAACCGAAAGGAAAAGATACTTGAAGGCATTTTTATACCATTACAACTATATGCTTTACTAAAGCTGAAGCTATATTCGGCTTGGTTTATAAGTCCATCAAAAGTCAAATACAAGCTATCGGCATTATTGTTTATTATCAGTTTTGAGTGGATATTAGTTGAACTATTAATCGTTATTTGCGCAACGGTGTTGCTATCCATTACTGTGCTGAATACGAGCCAAGCCGAAGTGTCATTTATTAGGGTGAAAGCTCTAACTTTTGGAGCCACAGTATCTGCATTTAAGTCAAAAACGGAATTCAACATTCCTGGTGTTCCACCTAAAATGCTATTGTTACTCGCTGTCCAATTGTAATTGTTTTTACATCTATTGTTTGGGTTAATCAGTTCTAATGTCCATCCACCATCGGCTTTTAAAATGTTATTGTAGGAGCTTAGGTTGTAGCCTACATCGTCCAAAACGGTATTGGTTAAATTTAATAATTGCAAATGCTCAGCATCGTTGTTTAAGGAAGGAAAACTACTGAGGATAATGCTATTTCCAAATTTGCTATAGCAGTTTGCTGAAGAAATAGAACTTACAATAATAAAACTATCGCGTGGCAAAATATATTCAGGGAAAGATGCCATACTTGTACCATCGGTGATTTTTACGCCAAGCAGGTTTAAATCAACGCCTGACGTATTCCAAAGTTCGACAAATTCATAAGCGGGCAGGCCAATTGTTGGAGAAGGATCCGCGAAGATTTCATTAATAACAAGGTCTCCAGATTGAATGTTGACATATCGGAATGATTTAGAAGCATAGTTTAATTTATTGCCGCCTGCATCTCGAATATTATATGTTGCAATAACTTGTAATTGTTTGGATTTAAAAGCAATGGGAAAGTGTAAAATAATTTCATTAACGGAGTTTTTATAGCGTTGAATACTTGTAGGGATATTAGTTCCATTGCAATCGTAGTTGGATAGATTGAAGCCGGAAATGGTGTCGATTGCTTCATTAAACTTAAGCACACAGCTAAAGCTGTCTTCCGCCCAAATACTATCTAATATAGGCGGTGTCGTATCGTTAATAATAGTTGATATATGAATATCATCGAAGAAGAATTTCTGAATATTAGCAGAAGAGTACTTCAGAAGAAATCCAAACCCAAAAGTGCTAAGATAAGTGGAATCAACAACACTGCCTTCTAAGTTAAAACTACTTCCAGTGCCACTAATATCATCATATAATTTGAATTCAAAATCAGGAGTGCGTGTTATCTTTATACGAAATAAATTAGTAGTTGTGCTGCTCACACGGCCATCCAATCCATCAATTATTTTCACTGAGTTGGGGCCATCTTTTCTGTACAAGCTTATTTCATCGGCGGTATTACCTACCCGAACAAAGAAACCTGAATTTTGGCCTAGTAAATTTAATGAATCGCTAATTAAGAAGATATCTGTATAATTGGCTGAAGAGGTGGCAAACTTTAAGTTAACCGTAAACTCCCATTGGGTGTTTTGCGCCAGTGAATTAAAGGTAGTTAAAAAGGTTTGAGCTGAGGTGGTTGGAGCATTGCTATTAAGCTGATTATTAACTACTTTCCAATTTGCGATATCGCCAGACCAAATAGGATTAGTCGTGAAATCACCGTCGCTGAAGTTTTCAATTACTTGCGCTTGCATGGTATTCACCATGCATAAAAGCAGTATAAGTTTTATTAAAATGTGTCTAAACATTTGTGTCACGAATATACACTTGTCTTTGAATAATCGGCAATTCTGATTTTTTTTAAGCAATTATTTTGCAACGTATCAATTTTATGCCAATTGAACTATGCAACTTAATTTTATTCATTTGGCATGGAAATTGTTGGTTTCGATGATGAATGTGATGTATTCGTTTGGTTGAATAAAATCAAACAACTCCATTCGTTTTTTTTCATTCAAGGGGGATTGGATTTTCCATTTTTTTCTTCATATACGCTATCCTGCTTCTTTACTATTGGGCTTTACTACTTAATATTATGTTGGTCTAAATAACGTTGGTATTTCTTTGCGTTTAATTGGTGATCTTTATATGTGCGGGCAAAATCACTGTATCCGCTGCCATCGGCACGAGCGCAAAAATACAAGTAGTTGTGCTTCGTGTAATTTAAAACTGCATCAACGGAGGCAATAGCCGGAATACAAATGGGCCCCGGCGGAATACCTAAATATTTGTATGTATTATAAGGGGAATCATAGTCGAGCATATTGCTATAAACTCGCTTCGAGGTAATATTGTTTAAAGCATACAATACCGTTGGGTCGGCTTGTAATTTCATCCCCTTGGCAATTCTATTAATATAAACACCTGCTATAATGGGAAGATCTGAATCGTTATCTGTTTCTTTTTCTATTATGCTTGCCAAGGTTACCACTTCCGACTGCGTAAAGCCAGATTCTTTGCATTGCTCGATTCTCTTTTCATTCCAAAATCTATCATACGCAGAAAACATTTTGTCAAAAAATTTATCTAAAGAAATATTCCAATAAACTTCATAGGTGTTTGGTATGATTAAACAAGGTGCTGTTTGTTTGTTGAGATGGTAGTTCTCAAGGAATTTAGAGTCTGATAGTTTTTCTTGAAGTTGGTTTGAGCTGATTTCTAAATTCTCGCTGATATAACTTAAAAAGTTACCCATACTTTGCGATCCTTTTATTACGAGTTTAACGGGCTCTTGTTTTCCGGATTTCAATAGTCGAATGAGTTCAAAGTTACTCATGCCGTTCTTTAGTCTATATCTTCCGGGCAGCACATTACCATCATATCCAATACTCTTCGCCAGAAGTTCAAAACTATTCTTGTCTTTTAGATAACCTTTTAGATCCAATAACTTTATTACATCATTTAGTTTCGATCCAGTAGGTATCAGAAGGTATTGTTTTTCTTTGTTGTCATGAATGCGAATATTTTTCTTTAAAAAAAAGTAATAGAAAGCGCCCATTGCTATCGATATAATTATACCGATGATTAAGAAAATATTCTTCGTCCTCTTTTTCAATTTCATAGTCTGTAAAAATGAGAAAAAAATACGTCTTACGCAACATACAAAACGCCAATCAATGAAGTTGTTAATGGTCTTGAAATAAACAGCAATTGATGTATATTAATATTTTGACATTAACGAAAATAACTGTAAAAATTAAGTCTGGCTTATTGATACTTAACTTTCCCATAATCTCTTAACTTTGCACGATGTTTCAATCCATAACCCAAATTCGTGTACGTTACAGTGAAACCGACCAAATGGGGGTGGTTTATCATGGTGCGTATGCACCATTTTTTGAAGTGGGACGTACCGAGGCATTGCGGGAAATGGGCTTGACCTATAAAAGTTTTGAAGAGTCAGGCACTATGATGCCAGTGCTAGATTTGGGTTTTCATTTTCATAAACCAGCATATTACGATGATTTATTAACGATAAAGACCACGATAAAAACTCGGCCTGCGGTGCGATTGCATTTTGAATACGAAATTTACAATGAGAACGACGAATTGCTGACTACCGGACATGTCACACTGGTATGCGTAAGTATGGCATCAAAACGACCATGCGCTTGTCCTCCGGCATTATTAGAAAAGCTTTTACCCTATTTTAAATAGACGTTATTTTAACCACACAATGAAATGGCTGCATGATTTTTTAGTTCAATTTGGTTTTTATAGGCATTTTATTGCTTTTACAAAACGTGTTTCATTTCCTGGTTTTCAAGGCGAGCCAGTGTATAATGTAATGCATTTCTTCTTTCGACAAATGAACAACGAGGATATTAATACTCGATCATCAGCGTTAGCATTTAGTTTCTTTATTGCACTCTTTCCAGCAATTATTTTTTTATTTACGCTTATCCCGTTTATTCCTATCGACGACACCAAGGACGAAGTGTTGAAGTTCTTTGAAGGGATTCTCGATAAATCCACCTACCAAACCATTAAGGTTACCATCAATGATATCCTTCGAAAGAAACATAGTGGTGTTCTCTCTTTGGGTTTTGTATTGGCGCTTTATTTTGCAAGTAATGGCTTCTTTAGCCTCATGAAGTTGTTTAATAAATATGGCCATACGAAAGAAACACGAACTATTATCAAGCAACGCCTGGTTTCTGTGTTTTTAGCCTTGTTCTTTAGTGTAATAATCATTGTAAGCGTAGTGTTAATTACAGCAGGGGAATGGGGTACAAATTGGTTGGTTGTCCACCATTGGATAAAGGGTAAAGCTGCTGTTAATATATTAACAGTAGTGCGCTGGGTTATTACCATTGGGCTTTTCTTTACAACAATTTCATCGTTGTTTTATTTTGCCCCTTCTGCCCGACATAAATGGCGATTTATAAGCACTGGATCAACATTTGCCTCTATCCTCTCTATTAGCTCTACCATACTTTTTGCATACTATGTAAATAATTTCGCATCGTATAGTAAACTATATGGATCTATTGGTACGCTTATTGTTGTGCTTCTTATCATTCAATTTAATTGCATGATTATTCAAATAGGATTTGAGCTAAACGTGAGTATTGAAAGTGCTGTATTAAAACATCATGTAGAGGGTAGAGCACATGCAGAAAAGGAAAGGATAGTATCTCGAAAAAATGAAATAAAGTTAAATTGACAACTTTATTGTCGCTTTTAGTCTAATCTACCGAATATCAAATTAATTTATACATTACAGAGGAATTAATCCTAGAAGGGCTCATCATCCATCTCGTTAATCTTCGACGAGAAGGTAATTGTCCCATCCGAATGGTCTGGAGGAGCTTGGTAATTGCTTGGAGATGAGAAATTGCTTTCTACGTATCCGTGCATGCCACTATCTGTAAATAAGGCATACTCTTTTATGAATCTAGTTCTAATCTCGCCAAGTCCTCCATTGCGATGTTTCTGAATAATAATTTCGGCCATTCCTTCTGTAGGAGAGCCATCCTCAAAGGTTGCTAATTGGTAGTACTCAGGGCGATATAAGAACATAACCATGTCTGCATCCTGCTCAATGGATCCAGACTCTCTTAAATCGCTTAAAACAGGCCTTTTGCTGTTGGTTCGCTTTTCTACATCACGACTTAATTGTGACAAGGCGATC
Source organism: uncultured Bacteroidota bacterium (assembly GCA_903850915.1). Classification (GTDB taxonomy): domain Bacteria; phylum Bacteroidota; class Bacteroidia; order UKL13-3; family UKL13-3; genus CAINMV01. Next base: position 64,352 of record CAINMV010000024.1, on the reverse strand, counting down.
ACTGGGATCTCAAGTTCTTTGGCGAGTGCTTTAAGTGACCGTGAAATATAACTGATTTCCTGTTCTCTCGTTCCTGTTTTATTGTTGCTCATTTCACCACGCATCAATTGCAAATAATCTACTATAATCAATGAAACGTTATGCTGATTCTTTAATCGTCGCGCCTTGGCGCGTAATTCAAAAACGGAAAGTTGCGGTGTGTCATCAATATAAATAGGGGCTTTATTTAGACGTGTTATTTTGCTAAGAAGCTGCGCCCATTGGTCTTTATCCAATTTACCGTCTCGAATAACGTGTCCAGGGATTTGAGACTCAATACTCAACATACGGTTAACCAACTCGATGCTACTCATCTCTAGAGAGAAAACAGCAACAGCTCGACCAAAATCAACGCCCATATTACGTGCCAACGAAAGCACGAAGGCTGTTTTACCCATACCAGGTCGTGCTGCAATAATAATTAAATTTGATTTTTGAAAACCTGAGGTCATTCGATCCAACTCAGTAAATCCAGTTGGAACGCCCGATAGGTCATTCGGGTTTTCTTTTACTTTTTCTAACTCTTTAATCGACTGGGTAAGCAAGTCAGCAATACTTCTATTTTGCTTATTCATCAATCCATTGGTGAGCTCAAACATGCTTTTCTCAGTCGAATCTAATAATTCAAAAACATCATTGGTGTCTTCATAAGCGTTACGAATTGTTTCATTGGCTATTTTTATTAGCTGACGCTGTATGTATTTCTCTTGTATAATACGCGCATGGAATTCAACATTGGCAGCAGAGGTAAGCCGTGTGGTAAGTTGGGTTATATAATAAGCACCGCCTACAATATCAAGGGTCCCCAGTTCTCGCAATTCTTGTGTTACGGTGAGTAAATCAATGGGCTCCGATTTTTGATATAAGCTTAACATCGCTTTAAAAATCGTAAGGTGAGCATCTTTGTAAAAGCTATCCGGTTGAATAATTTCTACCACGGTGTTGATGGCTTCTTTATCCAACATGATGGCGCCAAGAACACTTTCTTCAAGTTCAATCACCTGAGGAGGTAACTTGCCTTCCGAATTAGGACCAACTTGTATAGCCTTATTCTTTACTGACGATCGAAAATTTGTTGACTTACTTATCTCTTCCATTGTATAATTTTGTTGGAACTCTATAAAACATCAGGACATTTCCAATACTTCAAATAAACTTTTTAATCGGCATTCTCACAACTTTAATATTCATATCCACATCGTTCCAAATAATGTGTTTATAATGTTAAAAAGTTCAATTAACAGCCCAGAACTCAATTAAGTAAAGGCTTTTTGTTGTTTATAACTTCCTCTTCAGGATTGTCCTTTCGATAAGCATGAATGAAATTGAGTGTCGTTTTTACTTCATTTTTATTATCCAACCGGATATCTTTATAAGTTTATTTTTAGTATTGTAAAAGCAATGATGTGTGTATGCAAAAAAAATCCGCCCTTCCACATCGGAAGGGCGGATTTTATAAATTGAATTGATAATTATAACTGAGCTAGCTTATATGAGAAGAATACATAGTCCTCGTTAGAAGCAGCACCGTCATCAGTAATCGATTTAATTCGGATTACAGCATAACGGTTGGCATTTTTAATATTTATGATGATAAAATCTCCAGAGGCAATTGTAATCAAATCTGAAGGAACACCTGCTTTGTAAGCATCAATAATTGATTTCGCGGAAGCATTTGTAAAATCGAAGTTAGATGGTGCCTTTACAAATTTAGATCCATTACGAGAGCCCCAACGTGCATTTGCAGTAAAAGGGTTTCCTGTAGTGCTATTCAATGAATCGCGGATATCTTTTTGGTCATTAGGGTCTGTAGCAAAACGTGCTCCATTGCCTAAAGTAGCCGGAATTAACTGCCATGCCGAATTATTTTGTGGCGCAGCAGAAAAACGACTGTAACAACGTGGCGCTTGAGAATTTTCAACAAGGTAATACAATGGATCTAGTACTTTGCTTGATGGGCCAACAGTTACAGTATAGGTTTTTGTTTCAGCAGCCGCATCTTTACAATCGCTAGTAGCAGTTACTGTATACGTAATCACAGAACCATACGATACGCTGTTTGGAACGGAATCAACCAAGGCAACCGTCTTTCCTTTACTTGAAACGCCAGTTAAAGAAAGGAATGCAGGATCTGTTACACCATTAGATGCTTTTGAAACTACTATCGATGCAATGTTGGTAGCGTCTCCAGTAACTACAATGTTTAAACTAAATTTCTCCCCAGGAGCTAAAGTTACCGCAGCTGTCGAAGGGTCGAAAACAATCGAGGGCGCAGTACAATTACCGCCGCAAGAAGATGTAGTGATCACAAAGGCTGATATTAAAATGACAGCCAGAATGGAAAGTGACTTTAATGGTTTCATATTGGAAATGATGTTTTTTGGTTTAGTAGGCAAAAATAATCTTTTTTGTGTGAAACTAAAAACAAACCTTTTTTGAAACTTGAATTTATATTTACTTGTTTTGAAGTGCCGAAAAGTAAGTAATACTCTCTTTTCTAAAATAATCATGCGTAAGCTTTTTATAAATATTAAAACCCTGGTGGTGGGCACTAATAATAGATTAGCGCCTTTACGGGGCCATGATCTTGGACAGTTAACACTAATTTCTAACGCATGGTTGTATTGCGAAAATGGCCTGATTCATAGCTATGGCTCAGATAATACGTTTAAAACAATTAATGCCGATGCTACTATCGATTGTAACGGACAATTTATATTTCCAGCCTTTATCGACAGCCATACGCATATCGTTTTTGCTGCCACGCGCGAAGGTGAATTTGTTGATCGCATTCATGGTCTTAGTTATGAAGAAATTGCATCAAGGGGTGGTGGTATATTAAATTCTGCGAAACGATTGCAGAAGTGTACCGAAAATCAACTTTTTGATGATGCTTATGAAAGAGCATTGCAACAAATTCGGCAAGGAACAGGTGCACTTGAAATAAAGAGTGGATATGGGTTAACCGTTGTCGATGAGATGAAAATGCTGCGTGTTATTGCTCGCCTAAAGGAGGCTTTACCTATTCCCATCAAATCCACTTTTTTAGGTGCACATGCTTTTCCGGTGGAATTCAACCAAAATCATGAAGGTTATATTCAATGCATCCTGAATGAGATGCTACCGAATATCGCGGCTGAAAAACTTGCCGACTATATCGACGTTTTTTGCGATAAAGGGTTTTTCTCACCGCTTGAAACATCAAGGATTTTAGATACGGGTGCTAAACTTGGACTAAAACCCAAAATTCATGGCAACGAGCTTGGAATAACCGGTGGCGTGCAAGTTGCTGTCGAACACAAGGCTATTAGTGTAGATCATCTGGAAGAGGTTGGCGAGGAGGAAATCGCACTTCTTGCAAAATCCTCAACTATTGCAACAGTATTACCGGGTACTTCTTTTTTTCTTGGTATTCCATATGCTCCTGCTCGACGCCTCGTAGATGCAGGCGCCGCCTTGGCTATAGCATCTGATTTTAATCCAGGATCCTCACCAAACGGCCGAATGAGTTTTCTGGTTTCATTGGCATGTATAAAAATGAAACTTACTCCTGAAGAAGCGATTAACGCAACTACATTTAATGCCGCATGTGCGCTAGAACTGCAGCATGAAACCGGCGCGATTTACCCAGGAAATAAAGCGAATTTTATCCTTAGTAAACCCATATCATCGTTGGCTGTAATACCTTATCGTTTTGGTGAAGACATGATCGAAAGTGTTTATATCAATGGCAATCGTTTTGATGCTTAGGAAGCATTATCCATAAGCTTAATCCAAAAATCCACGTAAGCTCGCTTCTCGATATGTTGATTTATCGATTGCAGCCTGTCTAAGTAGATCGCAAGAGTAAGTCGTCGATGAATTTAATTTATATTAAATTCGCAATCGATTATGAATTCTAGAAGAGTTAGAGTACGTTTTGCTCCAAGCCCAACAGGTCCGCTGCATATCGGTGGTGTGCGTACCGCATTATATAATTATTTGTTTGCCAAAAAACACGGTGGTGATTTCATTTTGCGTATTGAAGATACAGATCAATACCGTTTGGTAAAAGGGGCAGAGCAATATATTATCGAGGCTTTACAATGGGTGGGTATTGCACCTAACGAAGGTGTTGGATTTGGAGATGGCACGCATTATCCTTACCGCCAGTCGGAGCGTAAAGAATCATACCGACAATACGCCGAAAAGCTTATTGCTTCAGGTCATGCTTACTATGCTTTCGATACCGAGGAAGACTTGGAAAGCCTTCGAAAAACAAACACCAATGCCAAATACGATGCAGTAACTAGATTGGGATTGAAAAATTCGCTAAATTTATCAGAAGAAGAAACGAAGGAACTGTTGTCTTCAAATAATAATTATGTTATTCGTTTAAAGGTTCCGGCAAATGAGGAGGTGGTGTTTGAAGATGAAATAAGAGGAACAGTGAAAGTCAACACCATTGAAATGGATGATAAAGTGTTACTCAAAAGTGATGGAATGCCTACGTACCATCTGGCAAATGTTTGTGATGATTATGTGATGAATATTTCTCATGTCATTCGTGGCGAGGAGTGGTTGCCAAGTGCTCCTCTGCATGTTTTATTGTATCGTTTCTTAGGATGGGAAAGCGTAATGCCCAAGTTTGCACACCTGCCTCTATTATTGAAGCCAGATGGCAATGGAAAATTAAGTAAACGCGATGGTGACCGCCTTGGGTTTCCTGTTTTTCCGTTGCAATGGACCGACCCTCAAACAGGGGAGATGAGCAGTGGATATAAGCAAAACGGATATCTGCCGGATGCGGTAATCAATATGTTGGCCTTTTTGGGTTGGAACCCTGGCGGAACAAAGGAAATTTATACGCTCGAGGAGTTAGTCAAGGCGTTTACGATTGAGAGGATTAGTCATGGTGGGGCAAAATTTGATGCCGAAAAAGCAAAATGGTTTAACCACGAATACATTAAATCGAAAAGCAATGTTGAGCTAGCGCTTTTACTTCAACCCATCATCGAAAATGCATTTGGCGATTTTGATTTGAGCTATATCTCATTGGCATGCAATCTCATCAAGGATCGCATGGTTTTACTAAACGATATATTGTCATTTGAGTATTTGTTTAATAGTCCTAAAAAATATGATGAAGCCAACCTAGCAAAGGTTGCAGTGGTGAAAGGCCTCTTGGATATTGATGAATTGGAAGCGTCTTTGAATAGTATCACTAACTTTAGTGCAACTGAAATTGAAGCGATTTTTAAAGAATTTGCAACAAAAAATCAATTAAAAGTTGGCGAACTAATGAAATTTCTTCGTGTGAGTTTGGTAGGGGAGTTGTCAGGCCCATCGATTCCTGAATTGATTGTTCTCATAGGTAAAGAAACTACAATTGTACGTATCCGGAACTGTTTCCAGAAATTGTAATTTAATTCGAAATTTAGAATCTTGATAATAGATTAAGTTTTTTACCTCAGTTTATTAATTTTATAAATACCACATACCAATTTTATATGGATGCAGCATTAAACAACGAAAAGGCAAAGCCTTTAAATTTTATAGAAGAAATTATTGATAATGATTTAAAGCAAGGTAAGTATCAATCGATATTAACGCGCTTCCCTCCAGAGCCAAATGGTTATTTGCATATTGGACACGCTTCTTCCATTTGGTTGAACTTCGGTGTCGCAAAAAAATTTGGTGGCAAAACTAATTTGCGCTTCGATGATACCAATCCTGTAACAGAGGAAACGGAATATGTAGAAAGTATCAAAGCTGATATAAAATGGCTCGGTTACTCATGGGCAAACGAGTTTTATGCAAGCGACTATTTCGATCAGTTATACAACTATGCTATTCAGCTTATTAGTCAAGGTGATGCATATGTTGACGATTTGACACCCGATGAAATTGCAGCGCAGAAAGGAACACCAACAGAGCCGGGTATTAACAGTCCCTTTCGTTCAAGAACGATCGACGAAAACTTACAACTTTTCGAGGCAATGAAAGCAGGTAACTTTCAAGAAGGTTCCAAAACTCTTCGTGCTAAAATTGATATGGCTTCTGTGAATATGTTACTGCGCGACCCTATTTTGTATCGAATAAAGTTCGCACACCATCATCGTACAGGCGATACGTGGTGTATTTATCCGATGTATGATTTTGCTCACGGACAAAGTGATTCTATCGAAAATATTACACATTCAATTTGTACGTTGGAATTTATTCCGCATCGTGCACTTTACGATTGGTGTATTCAAAAGTTAAATATTTATCCTTCACACCAATACGAATTTGCGCGATTGAATGTAAGTTATACTGTGATGAGTAAAAGAAAACTACTTCAATTAGTTAACGAAAAACATGTAAGTGGTTGGGACGACCCACGTATGCCTACTATTAGTGGAATGCGTCGAAGGGGATATACACCGCAGGCAATTAATGAATTTTGCGACCGTGCTGGAATTGCGAAACGTGAGAAACTAAACGACATATCATTATTGGAGTTTTGTGTGCGTGAGGAACTCAATAAATCTTCCTTTCGTCGAATGGTAGTTTTCGATCCAGTAAAGGTGATTATTACAAATTTCAATGAATCAGAATTGTTGCTTGAAGGGGAGAATAATCCAGAAGATGAAACATCAGGATTTCGTGCCATTCCATTTAGTAAGGAACTATTTATCGAACGCGAGGATTTTATGGAGAATCCACCGAAAAAGTTTTTTAGAATGGCAATTGGTCAAAGTGTTAGGTTAAAAAGTGCTTTTATTGTTACATGCACTGGTTTAGAAAAAGATGTCAATGGGAATATTACCGAGATTCATTGCACTTATATACCGGAAAGCAAAAGTGGAAGTGATACCTCTGGAATGAAGGTGCAAGGTACATTGCATTGGGTAAGCAGCAAACACGCTATCAAAGTGGAATTACGGGAATATGAGCGACTCTTTTTATCTGAAAATTTAGCTACAGAGGAAGGTGATTTTAAGGAATATATTAATCCAGAGAGCTTAAAAATAATATCAACGGCTTATGCCGAACCAGCCCTTGAAAATGCAACTGATGCGCAACGTTTTCAGTTTTTACGCAAAGGTTATTTCTGCCTAGATAAGGATTCTCAGCCAGCTCATCTGGTTTTCAATCGCACGGTTACTTTAAAAGAAAGCTTTAGCAAGGAGGTTAAAAAGTAGATCCTTTTAAATAACCATTATCATAACAATAAAAAAGCCATTACGAATAGTAATGGCTTTTTTTATATATTGGCTTTTTCTGCTACTTTTTAGGTGAAGGGATCTTTGTATTCTCAGTTGCTTTAGGCTTTTCTGCAGGTTTCGCTGGCATATTCGCGGTGTTAATGCGTTTTTCTAGCTTCGTTTTGAAGTCCAAAAACCGGGTGTTTGAAGGGTCGATTTTTAGAACAATCTCGCAAAATTCTAATGCTTTCTTATAGTCGTTCTTGCGAATAGAATATTGCATTAATTGACCGTTTGCCTCAATCAAATCACTTTTTAACACCGCTTTAGAAAATGCGGTATCCGATGCTTTATCTAAGAACGTTTTATACATATCCGCGGATGCTTTTCTATCGTTTAGAGTATCTAAATAATAAAGTGCTTTGGCTTTGTATAAGTAGCCAATTGGATTGGATCCATTTTGTACAATGAAGGTGTCTGCACTGATGTTAGTCTCATTCCATTTTTTAGCCAAATAATAACAGTCCATTAATTTGTAAAGTGCATTTGGTGTTGGATATTTCGCAAGTAAATTTTTAAATGAATTTATAGCCAGGTCATATTTTCGAGCAGAATAAAAACCATTTGCAATTTCTTTAAGTATAGATTGTTCTTTAGAGGAATCTAGTCCAATCACTTTATAATAGTAGCGTATAGAGGCTGAATCATTGCCTACACCACGATTTGACTTTGCAAGGTAATTGTAGTCGTCAATATCCATTTTGCTCAAATCGCATTTGCTAAGGTACTGATTGAAGAATTTGATGGCCTCAGCATGATTGCCCAACTCGGTATTTACTTGAGCCAAAACACGCACATAGTCACAATTACCGGGCAATACTTCATTCATCTTTTTAGCTAATGTAAGGGTTCCATTCCAATCCTTTAATTTATAAAGTATGTTTATCATTCTATCGTTTGGCTTAATTTTATCGTCGCAACCACTCATATAAATTTGTTGCTCGGTTTTGGCCTTCTCATATTGACCGGTTTTCTCATAAATAAAGGCATAAACACTATGTAATGGCAGATAATCAGGTTTCACAGCATTCGATTTGTCTAGGGCGTCGATAGTTAGTTTGTAGCTTTGTTCCATGCGTGTGGTACTCCATATTTTGCCAACACGTGTCATGGCATACGGTGATGCTGGATTTAATTGATATGCTTTCTCATAATTTGTAACAGCGTTACCAATATCTTTATCTTCACCATTACCACTATAATGTTTGTCGAAATAAACATCACCTAATGTGTTAAAGGTATTAAAATCTGTTTTGCCTTTAATGCTAACAGCGGCTTGGGTAGCATAGTCAATTGCTTTTGCCCAATCCTTATTTTTATTAGTGGCGTATGCCTCAGCGATATAGCGAAGAACATCTGAATCTTTGCTTTTTGTGGCTTTTAGTACCGAAGCAATCTTTTTATCTGCATTTAAAACATCGCCAGCATCAAGCATGCATTTAGCTTGTCCAACCAGGCATAAAAATTCTGTTGGCCGCGCAAGGGCTCCTTTGTCGAAGCTCGCTTTTGATCCATTTACATCTCCAAGTTTAAATAATACTTGTCCGTAATAAAAGGCAGCTGTCGCATTTGTAGGTTCAGCTTCACTAACTTTTTTGAAGATTTCGCGGGCGGAGATGTAATTTTCGTTCCCCCAGGCGGTAAGGCCATCGTTCAAAGTTTGAGACTGAACACTTACACGCATCAGAATCAAACCAACTAATAATAACTTCTTTAGAATACTCATTTTAATAATTTGAAATTTATCTTTAATAATTTATCTTCAATTAATTTTTTAAATAATTGCTATTCAAATAGCTTGCCTTTTTTTATTTCCTGTTGTTAAAGATTGCAAATCTTTATTGTTCATTGAAATGTAAGCTTCTTTCAGGCTGCCTAAAGGGCATCAAGCCAAATTTCAATGCAATTAGCTGGCCTGTTTCATCATATAGAAATCGCTGCAAGCCAGTACCTAGTCCAACTTTCCCGTCTCGCTGAATGCAATAAACCATGCGTGCTAAAGGATAGCTATTTGTTGCGATTTCACTTTGATAGGGCTCTAAAAAGTCTCTTGAGTTGATGGCTGCAATTTTCACGCGCTTGATGGTATGTAGCCTCTTTATTACTAAGCTGTCATTCAAATTGCTAATCCAACTATTGCCAATGATACCTATTGCCTTTTCATTTTCACTAACGTATTTAATTACTTCAGGATTGTTTTGAAGAGCAAAACAGTTTTTGGAAAGTGCATCTTTTTTAAGCAGGGAGTCTTTCAACCAACGTAAGGTACTCGATCCATTATTATCGAAAACAATAACCGAATTCGTAGTACTTTGCCCTTTAATTGTTTTGATTAATTCGTCCAAAGTAAAACTATCACAAGGGTTATTCTTGTTTACTATAAATGAGATAGCGTCTTTTGCAAATGGCATCGAACGTGGAACATATTGAATGCTTTTAAAGTAATTCATCTCATCTTCAGTAAGTTCTCGGGTTACTATAATGGCTCTAGCACTGTCATTCTTAAAGTCGTCAAATACTTCACGTTCTGGCTTAAAGGTTACATTAAGCTTAGCATTCTGATTTTGAAAAGCGTAAACATTAAATTCTGCAAGCATCAAAGGTTGCAAAGTCTCATCTACACTTACGTTAATTGTTCCGCTATTTATCGTGTCCTCGTTTCCCTTCGTTTTTTTTTCATCGCTGAAACAGGAAAAGAATCCCAGCAGGAGAAAAAACAAAAATGATACTTTAGTGAGGTGCATAATTTAAGGGCGCGAAAGTAATAAAATTAGCGTTTATTTGCTTAACTAAAATTCGATTTCAGTTTAAGAAAAGTAGATCTACTTTTAACCAGGCGAATAAATGCGTATTCTTTACCGAAACTTAATATTAATCGGTAGATTATAATATACTTTTACAGCTTTACCTCCAGTCTTACCGGGTTTCCAATCAGGCATTGAAGCAACTACCCTCATCGCTTCTTCGTTTATAAGGCTATGGCTTCCCCTTTTTACCTTAATGTTGTTTACTTTCCCAAATTCGTCAATCACAAAGGTTAATAATACTTTAATATTATCATCCTCAAGGGTGTTAGGTACTTTAAAGTTGGTTATAATAAAATTTCGCATCGCTTGATCGCCACCGATAAATCTTGGCATTTCGTCCACCCAAGTTGCAATTTCGTTTGAAACATCGTGATGAAGTCCCATTTCTTTGCCTGTATTGGTGCTTCCTAAAGCCAATGAATCTGATCCATTTTGATTATTTCCATGGCTGCCGCCATTTGCTCCAAGTTCATTTGTTATCGGGTCGACTTTCTTTTTTTGCTCTTCTTTTTTTTCTAGATCCTTGGGTTTTATCACAGGCTTAAACAATTGATTGTCATTGTGTGATAGTTTTGAAAATGTTGCCTTCGCTTCTTCCATTGGTGGTTCAACTTGTGGTATAGTGTAGATTTTCAATTCAATTAATTTTTCAGTGTCTGCTATGCCAACTGGGTTAGATGTGCTTTTAAAGGCAAATTGAGAAATTAAAATGATGACGATAGCAAAGGCTGTAACCGCAAAGGCGATCGCTTCTTTCATAGCACTGTTGTAGTTGGCACGGATGGCATATGCTCCGTAATTCTTGTTTCGGTTTTCAAAGATGAAATCGTCAAGGGTTTCAATGTTGTTTCGATTAGGTTTCATGGCGATAGTTTTTTAATGATTTTATAGTAAATCGTGTTTTGTTACAAATAGTAAATGCAATGACGCAGAAATGACAATCTTGGCTCGCTTTTTTATTTTAGGAATCACACATTTTGCATCCTTGATATTTGATTTCGCGACGTACTTTTGCATTTTATGAAACAAGCGTTGCAACCTCTGAAATTGGCCATTATGTTAGCTATTGGAATTGGTATTGGCATTTTGTTGGCACCTTCGCGGAGCTCAGGAGGGAACAGAATATCACAAATTTTGCAGTTGATTAGAAGTAATTATGTCGATACCATAAACACAGATGCGTTAGAAAAAACAACAATCACTAATCTTTTACACTCTTTAGATCCCCATAGTAATTACTTTACCGCCTTAGAGGCTGCTCATGTAAACGAACCATTAGAAGGTGGTTTCGAGGGAATAGGCATTGAGTTTTTGCTTCTAGAAGATACAATTTATATAGCTCAGGTAATTGATGATGGCCCGAGTGCCAAAGCGGGCTTAAAGGGTGGAGATAAAATTGTTAACGTGGATGGCCAGGCATTAACAGGGATGAACCTTAGCAACGAAGATGTGTTTAAACTGTTAAAGGGGAAAGAGGGGTCATCAGTGGCATTGGGCGTTTGTAGAGCTATGGAGCCAAAAATACTTAATTTTAAAGTAAATCGTGGTCATGTGGTTATCAAAAGTATCGATGGCTATTTTATGGCAGATCCAGAAACGGGCTATATTAAAATCTCCAGATTTGCCGCAAATACAATGGATGAATATGGTATCGCCTTCACAGCAATGAGAGAACAAGGGATGAAGAACCTTATTTTGGACTTGCGTGATAATGGTGGCGGATATTTAAATACAGCTCAGAAGCTAGCGGATGAATTTTTACAATCGGAAGCGAAGATACTCACAACCAAAGGGGAGCATACAGGCATTGAAACCTTTAGTGCCACAAGTAAAGGCGAATTCGAAAAAGGCAAATTGATTGTTTTGGTAAACGAAAATAGCGCTAGCGCCAGCGAAATATTAAGTGGTGCCTTGCAAGATAATGATCGTGCCTTGATTGTCGGTCGACGTACTTTTGGCAAAGGGCTCGTGCAAAATTCTTTTTCACTAAAAGATGGGTCGGCTGTTCGACTAACCATTTCTCGTTATTATACCCCAACAGGAAGGAGTATACAAAGGCCATATAACCATGGTTTTGATCAATATGAAGATGACTATAGAGCGCGATTTAAGCAAGGCGAACTATTTGTTGAAGACAGTATAAAAAACAATACCAATTTGGTTTACACCACCGTCGCAGGTAGACGTGTATACGGGGGCGGTGGTATCGTTCCTGATGTATTCGTCGCACTCGACTCCACCCGAAATTCCAAACTGATGGGTTGTTTGCTCGAAAAGAATATGCTAAGGGAAGTTGCCTATACTTACTTCGACACACACCGAAGTGATTTAACGAAGTATAGCTCGGTGAAAGAATTCCAAAATGGGTTTCAAATCCCACCAGCTTTGATAACGCAGCTTAAATCAACAGCAGCAAATTCTGGAGTTGAATGGGATGAAAGCGACTTTATTAAGTCGAAGGCCGAAATTGAGAAGCACCTGAAGGCCAACATAGCCAAGCAGCTTTTTAAAAGTAATGGATTACTTTACATCGAGAACTTTGATGACAATACCTTTCTCAAAGCTTTAAATTGCTTAAAATCAAACTTATATTTCGAGAAAATGAAGTTTTAATAGGGAACTCAAAATTGATTTTTGGGTTGGTTAGGCAGGTGCCTGACAATTAGCTATAAAACATTAATTTTGATGCAACCCAAGGAGGCTTGCGCCGACCAAGGTAAAAATCACACGCTAGAGGTGGAAGAAATACTGCAAGAATGTATCAATGGCAATGCCGCAGCACAAAGCAAGCTTTATAAAATGTTTGCAAATAAGATGTTGGGGGTATGTTTGCGTTATTGCAATAGTGTTGACGATGCAAAAGATATTATGCAAGAAGGATTTGTCAAAGTGTTTACTACGCTTCACAAATTCAAAGGCAACAGCAGCGTAACCACTTGGATAACTCGTATTATGATGAATACGGCTATCGATAATTTCAGAAAAAACAAAAAACTAAAATTTATTGAGTCGTTTGATAAGTATAGCAACGATCAAGATTTTGAAGATCATACAGAGGTGGTAAATGAACCTCTTAGCGTCGATGAACTTTTGGCGTTGGTTCAAAAATTACCAACTGGATATCGCGTTGTTTTTAATATGTACGCCATTGATGAGATGAGTCATCGAGAGATAGCCAATCATTTGGGAATCAGCGAAGGAACAAGTAAATCACAATTGGCGAGAGCTCGGAAACAACTTCAGGCTTGGGTAAACGAAAAACAAAGTAAGCAAGCATTAAATCAATAAGTGTTGAAGAAGAATATACATATCGACCAGTATTTTAAAGCACCCTTACAGAATTTTGAAGGCCAAGCCAACGAAGGAATGTTTGATGCAATAAAAGATAAAATGGATGATACTTCAAAAGTCAACCTTTCTGTAGATGATTTTTTTAAAACTAGTTTATTCGGTTTAGAAGGCAATGCCGATGATACAATCTTCGATGCAATAAAAGCCAAAGTTGACGCATCTAAAACATCAGTAGATAGTTACTTTAAAGAAGCTTTACAAGACTATAATTCATACGCACTTCCAATTCCATTCTCTGAAATAAAAAGCAAGCTTGATCGTGACCGACAAATTGATGCGCATTTTAAAAACGCGCTTCAAAATTATCAAGGTGTAGCGCACGATAAAGAATTTGCTCTGATCCGGAATCGTGTGTTGCAAATTCAAAATAAAAGAAAACGAATTCGATATGCCTGGCTTTTATTGGTGTTGTTGATTCCAGCTTGGTACTCTGGAATGCAACTATCGAGTAGAAACAAAAACGTTGCCGAAATTAAGAATGAGTTAAGCAAGGGTGGAAACAATGACGGCGAGTTGTTATCTAACAATTCAATACTTGATGAAAATGCTAAAATAACTTACGATATTTTGATGGGTAATCTAGCAGCGAAACAGCAATCAAAGAATGTGAATTCTTCTATTGTAATGCGTAATATCCCTATTCAATACCAACCTAGTAATTCCCATAAAAAAGAGTTGCAAGCCAAGGTTAATAACGAACTAATTACGCAGACAAAAAGTGAAATTTCAGGCTCCAATAATTTGGATAAAGAAGTGATAGCGAAGTCTAATACTGAAGAATTTAAAAAGGAAGGTCAACAATTATCCCATCAGCTTGAAAATGTTGAAACCCCCGAGACATACCCATCCAAAAGCGAGAATACAAAACATTTAACTATTCGCAAACCCAAGCCAAGATTCACTTTACAGGTTTTTGCTGCGGGGTCACAAAATGGTAGGTTTTTAAATGCGGATAGGGAAAAATATTTAGAAGTAAGAAACACTGCTGATCAGATTACCACCCGATTTAATGTAGGGGCCGATTTTCATTACCAATACAAAAAGATATTTCTTGGCTTTGGATTACATCAAAATAATTTCGGCCAACAAGGAACATATAAACTTGTAAGTCACCTGCACGATTCTCTTCCATTATATAATCCTCAGGGGCAAATAATTGGGTATTTTCCATATAATTATCGTGATACTACTTCAACTTCAAATTACCACAATGACTTTACCGCCATTGAATTGCCGCTCCATTTTTCTTATCAAGTTGGACTCTTTTCTAAATTTGAGTTTGAGGTTGGGGCAACGGCTTCAATTAGCTATTTATTAAAAGCAGAAGGATTAATGCCTAGCGTAGGCGCGGATGCTCTTGTGAATATTAAAGACCATGCAAACGACCTGAATAAATTTGCATTAAATGGTAGTGTTGAAATGAAACTTAATTACAATCTTAACAGCAAATGGCAATTGGGCACACAGTTGTATTCTAGATCTAATATTACCTCCTTGTATAAGAAGAAAACAGGCATCAACGAGTTGCCTTATGCTTTTGGCATGCGATGGGGAATTGGTTTTAAATTTTAAACGTTTCAATGTACTCCCGAATGGTTAAAAAAATACTTTTTTCAATCTTGGTTTTCTTGGCTGCTAATGCTAAAGCTCAACTACTGAAACCTTTGTCGCAAGGCCTTCCCTTATATCAAGGGTTCACCGATGAAGTGATTGCAACCTCAACGGATGACAATTTTATATTTATCGCTACGCGGCATTCCAATGGTTTCGGAAAGGGGCAATCGGTTACAATCAATAAATGGAATGGTTTCTATTGGCAACAGCTTCCCGCGATTACCTTTTCAGATAGTAGTAATGTGGTTCGGAATATTGCTGTTTATAAAGGCCAAGTCTATATCGCAGGAAACTTCACAGTGAAGTCACCAACAATTAACTCAACAAAAACACTAGTTCGATTTAATACTATTTTAAATAAATGGGAAGCGGTAATAAGTAATCTCGGAGGTGGGGCATTAGCCTTCCTCGGAGGAAATGGCGTAATAAATAGTTTAGTGGTTTATAAAAATCAATTGATAATTGCAGGGTATTTCTTGGCAGTGGTTAATAACGATACCGCCCAAAATATTGTTGCTTATAATGGCTTCAATTTTACTAAATGTGGCCTTGGAGGTCTCGTAAATACAGGTACAAATGGTGTTATTAATTCCATGGCAGTGATAAATGACTCACTTTATATCGGGGGGTATTTTACTAAGGCTGGCGGTTTTAACGCACCTAATTTGGCAGTTGTATACGACAGTGTTCTTGCTTGGAAAGCGGCATATTTTACCAATAATAGCAATGGCGTTTATAAGGTAACTTCGTTTCAAGGCAATATCGCTATTTTGGGCGGTGATGAGAGAATCTATTATCGCACTGCAAGTGGATTTCAGAATCTAACGGCTGGTTTAAATTACACGCAAATTAATGATATTCAAGAGTATAATAATGAACTTTGGGCTTCAGGCACCTTTTTCGTTGGAGGGGTAGCAACAACAGCTGTTCGTTACGCTTCGAACTGGTCTTCGGCTTACCTACCCAATGCTAATATCCTAGAATTGTTTAGATTTAAAGGTGGATTGTTTCTTATTTCAACGAATGATTTTATGGGGAATATGCGCTTTAATAGAGTAGCTCAAATTGTATTTTCACAAATGCGATTGAGTGGAAGGGTATTTCAAGATTTAAATCATAATTGCAAATTCGATATTAATCTTGATCGTCCATTTGCGAAAAAAATGATTCACATTTCCGGAAATGAGAATCGGGATGTGCTTACTGATTCTAATGGCTTTTACTCAGTTATCGTGGGTGCGAATTCAAGCATAAATGCCACGGTCACTCTTGAGAAATTTAAAAATTGGGGTATCGACAACACATGTTCTTCAAGCGCATTTAGTATTCCGGCACTTGTTAATTCAATTCATGACTCACTTGATTTTTGCATGAAAGAATTATCTAATGGTGCTGATATAACTGTTAGTATTGCACCTAATGGTGGTTTCTCTTCTCGACGGGAAATTAACGAAGGATATACATTAACATATACTAATAATGGAACTAAAGATATTAATACACTTGCTGGGGTAGAGTTGGTGTTAAGTAGAAAGCTTTCTGGATTCAATTCAGAACCTGCTCCATCGGCAATAAATGGAAATAAAATTACATGGAGTTTTTCAAGCCTAAAAATTGGGGAGCAACGCAATATTACATTTTCGGTTAAGGCAAAGTCAGACTCTTTTAATTTACTCGAAAGACTCAATTTTATTGCCTCTTCATCATTTCTATCCGACTTAGATAATTCTGACAACGCGGATACATTAATTCAACAAATAACTCAAAATACTGCTACTGCGGTTATGAAAGATTTGTATCCGATGCCCGGTGTAAATGATTCTTTTAGCTTAGTTACAGCTGAAAAAAATCAAATAAACTACATCATTCATTTTGAAAATACATCAACTACAGATACAATTCATAATGTAATTGTAATCGATACTATCGATGTTAATTCTTCTATTCAATACATTCAAGAAACGGGAGCATCACATCCTTACACTACTCAAATTTATAGCTGCCCATCTGCTCTTGGCAAAGGGGTTATTGTTTGGACATTCACCAATATTAATTTACCCCCTTTCGAAAACAATGACGCAGTTGCAAGCCGAGGACATATTGGCTTTAGTGTAAAATTTAATACTAATTTAACTGTAGGTACAATTATTAAAAACAAAGCTCATGTAGTTTTCGATTATTATGATCCCATAAGGACTAACGATACGTATGCGAAAGTCACGGATATTTCAGGAATTAAATTGTTGAAACCAACATTGTACCTTGCTTCAATTTGTTCCAATCCGGCAAAAAATGAAATAGTTATACTGCGGAATTTTGAGCCTAATGCAACCTTTGAGCTCATAAATAGCGCGGGTTTATGTGTGCTAAAAGGCGAGGTGAATTCTAATACTTTAGATATCAAGACGTTAGCCTCTGGTATTTATTTCTTGATAATCAAAGAAAAAGGTAATTTTACTTCCCAAAAAGTAATTATTCAATAAGCAACGATTCACGCATTCTTCGTCTATAAAAGTAGAACAATAAATCCCACCATCATATGAAACCAATCTCTTCACGTATCAAAAGCATCTTGTTTAGTTTTTTCTTAGCAAGTTTGCTATTATTATCAGGTCAGGCAAAAGCCACTTGTAATTTTCACGCAGGCTTTACAGCTACTGCGAGTACTTCCAATTGCAAGGAGTATATTTTCAGTAACACCTCTTACGTTACCAATAGTAACGATAGTGGTGTTTCTTATTTGTGGGTGCTCGGTACTTCCATCTTTTCAACTACAAAGAATTCGTCATATCTTTTCTCCGCAAACGGTACATATACTGTCTGTTTAGTTATGTTCAAGCAAACTTCCGCAGGAATCTGTGCTGATACTATGTGTCAAACAATCACTGTGAATTGTACTTCTGGCACTTCATGTAGTTGGGGCAGTCTTGGTTGGGAATGGACTAAAAATTGTACAAATAAAAACCTTTACTTCAAAGCATTTAACTCTGATTCATTAGGTACTTATAAATATACATGGGGTTTTGGAGATGCGACGTATGATACATTGAATCATCAAGTAACTTACCATTCTTATGGTGCAGTTAACCAATATACAGCTTGCCTAAATATTAAAAAGTATAATAATGGTGTTGTATGTAAAGACACTACCATTTGTAAAACAGTTACAGTATCAACTCCTTTAAAAGATGTGGACTTCAGTTTCACCGCATCCACAGCCAATTGCAAAGAAGTTTCTTTCTCAATTATCGATAGTAACAATATGACCAACGCCGCATGTGCATATTATCGTTGGTATTGGGGTGATGGAACATCAACGTTGCAAACAAGTAAAACCACGCCAATAGGCCATTTGTTTGCAGGAAATGGAACGTATACTGTATGCGTTAAAGCGTTAAGTTGCAATGACACGAATTGTTATACTATCAAATGCAAATCAGTAACAATAAATTGCGCCACTGGTTGTAATTTTGGAACAGTAAGTTGGGGTTGGGGATATAATTGTACCACACGCACTGTAACTTTTTCAGGATATTGTTCAGATACCACAGGCGGAATTCGCTATACTTGGGCTTTTGGAGATCAAACCTATGATACTTTAAATCATAGAGTTACAAGTCATGTGTATGCCAACAATGGAACATATACTGCTTGCTTTAATGTCAAAAAATACTTTAATGGTGTGGTTTGTAAGGATACCACAATATGCAAAACGATTACAGTTACTAGCTGCACCAACACTTGCCCACTTTATGGTGGCTGGAGTTACAGCGTTGCTTGTCCTACTAAAGTTGTTTCTTTTCAAGGTTATGTAGGTGACACCACGGGCATCTATTCATACACTTGGAATTATGGAGATAACTCTGTTGCGGGAACAACCAAATCAGCAACCCATACCTATGCTAACAATGGAACGTACAATGTATGCTTATCCATCAAAAGATACACATCTTCGAATACTTCAACTCCTTGTCATGATACCACAATATGCAAGCAGGTTGTTGTTAATTGCACGTCGAGCACTAGCTGTTCATTATATGGAAATTGGACTTACAGCCTATCATGCCCATCAAAAACGGTATCATTTCTATCTTATGTTGGCGATACAAATGGAATATATGCATATATCTGGAACTTCGGTGATAGCTCTTCGGCGACCACAAAAAATGCAACACATACATTTGTAAATAATGGAACGTATACTGTATGCTTAAAAATCAAACGGTATGTGCCTGGTACAACTACAGTTTGTAAGGACACTAATATTTGTAAAACGGTTTCTGTGAATTGCAATTCTACATGTTCACTTTATGGTGGATGGTCGTATAGTGTTTCTTGCCCTTCGAGAGCCGTAAATTTCTCTAGTTTTGTGGCTGATACAAGTGCATATTATACATATTTATGGACTTTTGGAGACAATACCACAGCATATACCAAAGACCCACTACATACATATACATCCAATGGCAATTATACCGTGTGTTTAACTATTAAACGTTTTGCAAGCAATAGCAATATCGTTTGTCGTGATACTGTGATATGTAAATCTATCGCTATTAATTGCAATACGCCTTGTTCATTATTAGCAGGTTGGTCTTATAATGTTTCTTGCCCATCAAGAACAGTTTCCTTTAACACTTCTATAGCAGATACAACAGGATACTATGGTTATATCTGGAGCTTTGGTGATAGCACTTCTGCAACCACTACATCTCGCAATCTTACGCACACATTCTATCATAATGGCACCTTCAATGTTTGCTTAACTGTAAAACGATATAGTACAAGTGGAGGAGCCACCGTTGTTTGTCGTGATACCACCATTTGCAAAACAGTAACGGTAAGCTGTACGACATGCAGTATGTTAGCTAATTATACCTACGGTGTTAATTGTGCCAATAAAAAACTTGAAGTGTTAAATACATCTACTGGTGATAGCTGCTTTATTTCTAAATGGGCATGGGGTGACGGAACATATAGTAATGATAAGAATCCATCATCACATACGTATACCCAAGCAGGCACTTATACGGTTTGTCTTATCGTAAAAAAATGTAGTGATACAACATGTGTTAATTATATATGTAAATCAATTGTTATACCTGTAAATTGTTGTAACTCTCATGCCAACTTTGGCGCTACGGTGAATTGTCCAAACAAGAAGGTAGAAGTGGTGAACTATAGCTATGGGGATAGTTGCATGAATTATACTTGGTTCTGGGGAGACAACAGCTATACAACCACGAAGAATCCAGGTAGCCACACTTATACTGCTGCTGGAACTTATACCATATGCCTGAAAGTAGTAAAATGTAACGATTCAACATGTTACAATTATTACTGCAAAACAATTGTAATACCTACTGTATGTTGTCCGGTAGCTAATTTCTACTCCTATAATTTCTGCAATACCTTCCGATTTGTCAATACAACAGTAGGTGGAACATCGTATTGGTGGTCTTTTGGTGACTCAAGTTTCTCATCGGCGAAGAGCCCGTATCATACGTTCTTCAGTAAACGCACCTTCCAAGTTTGTTTAACTGTTTTCGATAGTGTGAAACATTGTTCAACAACTGTTTGTAAAAATGTACTTGTAAATTGTGGATGGTTTGGTGGTGGTAACCATTTCGAGGTTCCATTATCGGATGGCAATATTGGAGATGTAGCGAAAACAGCACAAAACACCGATCTTACTCCTTCAAAAGGACTGCAAATGAATGTTCAGGCTGGAATTACAGCATACCCAAATCCTACCAATAGCATTTTAAATGTTATTCTACCAGCAACTACTTCAACGGTTAAAATAACTGACATGACGGGCGCTCTGCTGATGCAATTCGACAATGTAATTTCCTTCTGCAAAGCGGATGTTTCGAGATTAGCGGCTGGCGTTTATTTCGTAAATGTAGTTAACGAAAATGGAACACAGAGTGTTCGTTTCATGAAGAATTAAACTTTAATATTTATTTAAAAGCCTGTCAATATTTAATTGGCAGGCTTTTTTATTTAGTGCAAAATTGAGATTGAATTTGTGAAAGAATCTTCTAAATATCTGTTGTTGAGTTTTAGGTTTATATAAGAATCTCTAAAAAGGGTTATACATTAGCACGACACTAGGAGCTTTTAAAAAAAGTAGATGTTAGTGAATAGAAAAAGAATTAATACGAAATAACTGACTTACAAATACCTTGTCTAAGCTAAATCTATTTATTTAGTATTTGAACAGAAGTTTTCCTGTTCGGTCTAAGGCATTATTTACAGGCATACAATAATGGAAGAGTAAAGGAATTGCAGTTCCTAATAAAATCCCACCAATTACATCTGTAGGATAGTGTTTTCCTAAATACATTCGTGAAGTCGACACCAGTCCGGCCCATAAAAAAGCGGGTGCGGTAACATACCATTTATTATAATAAAGTGAAATGCTAGTAGCGGTGCAAAAGGCTACCGCAGTATGTCCTGAAGGAAAGGAAAATGTTTTTGCTGGCTTATCGATAATTAAATCCGGATAGGTGACATAAGGGCGAGGGCGACGGATAGTTTGTTTTAGGGTGTAGCTTAAAGCACAAACAGCACCCAATGATGTTGCGGAGAAAAACGATTCCTTTACCATGCCAGGACTTTTGTTTGTTTTTCCTATTAACAAAAAGAGGGAGGGATAAACAAATGGAATTGAGTATGCGCTATTACTACTATATTTGTATAATGTTGTTTTAAAAGGAGTTTGCCTTTTATTTATACTGCGTAAAATTGAGATATCTTTATTTTGTGCATTTGAAGTAGCCACAAACATGAAGAGAATTGAAAAAGATAAAGTATTTCTCATAGAAAAAAACCCGTTTAATAACAACTCGTTAGGCTGATAAAACCTCAACAAGTCGCAGCAGCTCCTCGTTTATTTGTGGCTGTTGTTTGTTCGCCTTTGCAAGTGGGGTAAATGCAATTTTATCGTTTATTATGCCAACCATATAGTTTAATTTGCCATCGATAAGTGCATCAACTGCGGCATGGCCTAATCTACTTGCTAGTAGGCGATCGTTGCATGAAGGTGAACCGCCACGTTGCATATGGCCTAATACAGAAACACGTGTTTCGATATGATTGAACTTTGCTTTTACCTTTTCTGCTATCTGAACGGCACCTCCTTCTTCATCGCCTTCGGCCACCACTATAATGTGGCAAAGTTTTTTTCTTTTGTAGCCACTTTCTATATTGGCAATTAATTCATCGATATAGGTTTTTGTTTCTGGAATAAGCACTGCTTCAGCGCCAACACTGATGCCACTTGAGAGTGCAATAAATCCTGCGTCTCGTCCCATTACCTCCACAAAAAACATGCGGTTATGTGAATCGGCGGTGTCTCTTATTTTGTCGATTGCTTGTACTACGGTATTAATAGCAGTATCGTAACCGATGGTGAAATCGGTTCCAGCCAAGTCTTTGTCTATTGTTCCAGGAATTCCGATTCCAGGTATTTTATGTTCGTCATAAAAAACTTGAGCCCCTCGAAATGACCCATCTCCGCCAATAACAACTAGACCATCTATACCGAAATTCTTTAGGTTGTCGGCTGCAATCTGTCGTCCTTCTTTTGTCATGAACATTTCACTCCTGCTCGTTTTTAAAATTGTGCCTCCTCGTTGAATAATATTTGCAACATCCTTCGACTCTAGCTTTATAATTTCATTCTCAATCATGCCTTGGTATCCGCGCATTATTCCATAGCATTCAATTTGATGGAAGGCGGCCGTTCTTACTACAGCTCTGATACAGGCATTCATTCCGGGTGCATCACCTCCTGAGGTCATTACACCTATTCTTTTAATGTTCGTTGTCATATCGGCTGCAAATTAAATCAATCGTAACCGATTCCAAGGCGGAAGTCAAGAAAAGTAAAGAATAAGAGATTATAATTAATAATCTTTAACGAAAAAGGCTAACGATAAAGTGGAGCAATAGTGGACGTTTTTATTTATTCTAAAAGGTATTGACTTCTAGTTGAATAATTCAAAAGGCCTTTATTCTCAAGCAATTGAATGTAGTTTTGAGTGAGTGTTCCAGCACTTAGAAGCATATTTATCTCTATTTTCTTCTTCGCAATTCGCATATCAATTAATTCGAGTGCAGTACTTTGCGCAACTACCTTTTCATTCTCTAATAACCTCGAAATGATGCTTTTGGAATAAATATCTATTAAAGCATTATATTGTCGTATACTGTTTTCAAAGCGCGACTCTTGTACATTAATAGTTTTATCTTGTATTACCTGCGATGTCTGCCAGTTAAGTAGCGCATTATATTGTTGAATGTTGGTGTTGTTCCGATTAAAATTATAATTGCCCATTATAGGAATACTAATACCTACCCGGAATGTCAAGGTGTTCTCTGGCTTAAATTTTTTTAATATTTCGGAGGTGTAAACCGGACGATTATATCCCACTTGAAATGAGTTTAGCACATTTGTGTTTTGAGCTCGCTCTAAAATATTGTTAGCAGCAGCAAGTTGATATTGCGCTTCTTTATAAATCACGGATGGATGTTGGTTGATACTATCTTGTTTTAACAAAATATTATTTGCAATGATTTTTTTTGGTGTAATCATACCCTTAAAGTCAACAAAAAGTTCTTTTGAGGTACTGAAAAATTGACACAGCTTCGCTTTGTTAATGGTTATTGCATTTTCTTCCTCTTGAATCATATTGAATACAAGCACCAAATCTTTTTCAGTATCTAAGGCATCATTGATTTTTATAGTAATACCTTCGTTCAGAAGGTTCTGTAGAAGTTCATTTTTTTTATTTAAGAGATCTTGTAATTCCTTTTTCTTTTTAAGTGCTTCTGTATTATAATAAAGACTTGTAAGCACAGTATAACGGTCTTGAATGGCCTGCATTTGAAACATCTCTTTTTCTTTATTAAACAAATTAACTTGAGCAGGCTTAATTTGCTTTTGAAGTTTCATTTCTTTACGCTTGTTGGTCGTTAAATTTAACGAATAATAATCTTCATTTCTCAAATTGCCATCTAGGGTGTCAGAGGTGTTATTCCCATTAAGCCCTAAGCGTAACTCAATTTTTTTAACCGGAGGCAGATTGAAGTTTAAGTTGTTAGTAAATTGTTCCATTTGCGCATCTCGAGTAACGCGTTCATCATTTAGTGAAGTCGCCAATATTTGCTCAAGAGACACAGTCTGAGCGAAAATTTCACCCGAGAAACAAAGCAAAAACAGAATGAGATGAAAAGTCTTACGCATCATAACGGAGAGCTCAATTTATCTGAATTAGAATTTTCTCATCGATGTAAAAATTATTATCAGGATTCATTTGTACGAATATTTCTCGTCCCCAAGCCCTAAGTTCAACAAATTTACGTAATCTTAAAGGTAGCTCTACGAGATGATTCCCATTTCCAATAATCATCCCTTTACACGATATTTCTTGACGTGCTGCAGAGGTAAGTAGTACACTATCGCCAAGCTGAAATGGTATTGCCATACTTTCGTGAATAAAACCTGTAACTCGATTCGGTGTAACACTATTAATTCTAATAAGTTCTTTGTATTGGGGCGCCATATCTTTGGGGAGCACATAAACATTATCTACAATACCATCGCAAGGAGCCACTACAATCATTTTATGTTTTTCAAGTTGATAGTAGTCAATGTCATTTTTATTTGTTGCCAAACGCGCCTCATAACTTTTGTTGTTCCCTTCGCGCTGTGTATTATAAGATTTCTTCTGTTCTATACTTTGAATCCTTAGCTGTTCTAAAGACTCTTTTAATCCAGCCAGCTCCAACTGTTTAATGTTGTTTGTAGGTTTTGTTTTTTCTTGACCAATAGCGTATAATAAATTATTTTGAATCTCGATTTCTTTTTCGAGGATAGTAATTTGTGCATTAATAGCACTAATTTTTGATGCTTGTTGTGCATTGAAAATAGCCTCTTCTTTATCCAAGATTTGATTTTTCGCATTGCGATCAACGTCAAGTTGATTTATCATCGAGAAGACATCGCTAATGCTCTTATCCATTTCGCCACGAAGCAATACCAGCAGTGTATCACCTTTCTTTACTCTATCTCCTTGGTGCACCTTACATTCATTCACGATGGTCGCGTATTCTACATTCATAGAATAAACTTGGGTGGTTGCAGTTCCAAAAATGGTCTTCGTGACTTGTGTTTTCAGGTTTAACATAAGCCAAATGAAAAGGATTAATGCAATTATCCAAAACACGTATAATATGTTTATCTTCTTCATCAATCGTTGGATGTGAATTCTGTGTTTTGCTTGTTGTATTTTCTTACCATTACTCCGCCTTCTTCAAGAACACTTAGAAACTTTTTGGCTTCTGAATCGTCTTTCAGAATTACCACGTACTCGCATTCTAAAAAGGGAATATTTTCTTTCGAGACATCATTTCTAATACTCTCATTAGTGTATTTCTTACAAAAAAGAGTCAATGTTTCTTCAACAAAAGTTTCTTTATCTTGTTTCTTATCAAACCGCAATCGGAGCTCCCAAACTAAGTGGTTTCCGAGATAGAAAGGAGTGAAGCTAAGTACAATAGCAATTATGGAAAAGCCTACTATACCAACAATAGCAATTAGGAAGACATAAGAACCACAGGCAATTCCGGTGCTAATAGCGGCAAACATAAAAATGATATCTCGGGGGTCTCTAAAGTTTGTTCTGAAGTTTAGAATTGTGAGAGCGCCTAGTATACCTAGCCCAGAACTGATACTATTGTTAGTGGATTGAATAACAGTAGAGGCTATGATTGTGCTTAATATCATTGCTTGCACAAAATTCGGAGTTTTAATCGTGTTTGGTGTTGTTTTGGTGTAAATTACAGCAATAAGCACCCCCAGCAAAAAGGAAAGTAGAAAAGTGAAAAACACCATCTCTAATGTTGGGTTTTCAATCTTTGAATAAAGGGATAAAAAGTCTTCCATGTATAACGTTGCAATTAACATAACTTTAGCGTAATTTCAAATTAACATTCAAACATATATGTCAAATAATGCTATTGCTTCAAGCTATTACTCGCCATAGATAGCGCGACAACTAGTTCTGTAAAAAAATTAGGCACTTAATCTAGAATCAAGACATAGCTTTTTGTTATATAATGCCATTGTAAATATCACCGATTAGAAGAGATGACGTACGACTACTTTTCTTTAAATTTGCATTATGATTTCTATCGACCCACATACTGTTTCGACGGCTGAATTGCATGCCCATATGTTATCGAGCGTAGCGCCTCGACCGATTTGTTTTGCCAGTACAATAGATAACAATGGAATTAGTAATTTGAGTCCTTATAGCTTCTTTAATGCTTTTGGAAGCAATCCTCCGACGCTTATTTTTTCACCTGCACGACGCGTTCGAGACAATACCATTAAGCATACTCTAGAAAATATAATGGCGAATATGGAGGTTTGTATTAATGTTGTTAATTACGATATGGTACAGCAGGTAAGTTTGGCGAGTTGCGAATATCCAAAAGGTACAGATGAGTTTGTTAAAGCAGGTTTTACAAAAGAAGCTTCGGTGAAGATAAAACCTTTTCGCGTAAAAGAGAGTCCGGTACAAATTGAATGTATAGTTAAGCAAGTTATCGAAACGGGCCAAGAAGGTGGAGCCGGCAACCTTGTGATATGTGAAATAGTGATGATGCATATTCGCGAAAGCATAATTAATGCAAAGGGGGTGATAGATCAAAATAAAATTGATTTGGTAGGGAGGCTTGGAGCCGACACATACGTGCGTGCTAGTGGCTTGGCATTATTCGATGTAGAGAAGCCGAATAAAAATAGGGGCATTGGTATCGATGCCTTGCCTGAAAGTATTAGAAACTCGCATATACTCTCAGCCAATAATTTAGGTCAGTTGGCAAATGTTGAGAAGCTTCCTAATTCCGAAGAGGTAGAAATGGTAAACAATAATAGTGAAATACGTAACCTCATTTATCGATTAGAAACGGATCCTGAAAATTTAGAGATTCAACTTCACATGAAAGCAAAACAATTGTTGGATGCAGGAAATGTAGTTGAGGCTTGGATGTTGCTACTTATTAAAATGGAAAAATAGAGATGCCACATTTAACAGATACCCATACTCATTTATACGATGTGCAATTTGACCCCGATAATTTGGAAATGGTCAATCGTGCAATAAGCAGAGACGTCAAGCACTTGCTTTTACCGAATGTTGATTTGAGTACTATCGATGGTATGCTCGAATTATGTAAGCAATTTCCAGAAAACGTATTTCCGATGATGGGTTTGCACCCCTGCAACGTCAGCGAAGATTGGGAAAATGAGATGCAGTTAATTGAGGAGTATTTGCGTCACAGTCATTATTTAGCTGTTGGTGAAATAGGCCTAGATTTGTATTGGGATAAATCAACTTTTGATCGGCAGAGATCGGCATTTGTTTATCAAATGATGCTTGCCAAGGAATTGCATTTGCCGGTAAGTATACATAGTCGTGATGCCACTGCAGAATGTATTGCCTTGATTGAGCAGCATCAGTTATTTACTGGAGGTGTTTTTCATTGCTGGGGCGGAACATTACCTCAAGCGCAAAAAGTGATTGAAATGGGCTTTTATTTAGGGATAGGAGGGGTACTTACGTTTAAGAATGCGGAGGTTTCAACTATACTAAAAGACATTTCTTTAGATCATTTAGTATTGGAAACTGATGCGCCTTATTTGGCTCCAATGCCTTATAGAGGTAAAAGAAATGAGAGTTCTTATATAGTTGAAGTCGCGACAAAGCTAGCCGAAATAAAAAACGTTACACTAGCAGAAGTGGCAGAAAAAACATCGGCCAATGCTGAGGATATTTTTAAAATCCAGCATTACATCAACACACGCTAACCTAAGTGTATTTAATCTTTGTTATTTAGCTTTGTTATTTCTTATTGTTGCCTTATATTTGAATTATGAAATCTATTAAAATACTCGTAATCACTGCATTATTCTTCTCTGTAACCTCTTTTAAGCCTAATCAGGCGGTGCCAGAAATGAAATGGATGGGGTGGAATGATGGCTCGGCATTAGCTACTAAGAAGAAGAAAATTGCGTTGGTTGACTGCTACACGGAATGGTGTGGTTGGTGCAAAAAGATGGATAAAGACACTTACAGTAATCAGCAAATTCAAAATAAAATTGCGGCGGACTTCGTTCCAATTAAACTAAATCCGGAGTTAAATCAGACTTATCTTTTTAAAGGGAAGCAATACGATGGAAAGCAGTTGCTCTATGAAATCACAAACCATGCTGGAGTTACAGGTTATCCTACTATTATATTCCTTATTCCAAGCGGAAAAACCACAATTGTAGAAATGAGTGTTGGTTATAGTAATGCAGATCAGTTCTCAGAAGTTCTTGATGCCATGAAAGCAAAAAGAAATTAGCTTTCAAAGTACATTCAAATAAAAATGCAATAGTTAGATCGGCTGATTAGCGTTTCACAATCTTAATTGTACTGAGTTCATTACCATCTATAATTTTCAAAATATAAACGCCATTTGCGAGGGCGATTGTATTTATGTCGTTTCTGCCTTTACTCATAGTTTGAGAGAAAACTTCCTTACCATCCGATGCGGTAATAATTGCCATAGCATCTTCTGCATTGCAGTTGAAATGGAGTTCATTGTTGAAAGGATTAGGGTAAACGAGATGCTTCTCTTGGTTGTTTTTAATTCCTAGGCTAAATTTATTTAATTGAATGTTGTCTACCCATAAAACACATGCTCCGCTAGCATTATTAGGATCGGAAGCAGATAGGAAGATAATTGTAGCACTATCCGGAATGCCACTGAAAGAGAGGTCATAATCTATCTTAGCTTCAAACTGCGTGTAAGTATTTAGAGATCCTTTTTGGTAGTAATGACCTTGGCCAATGAGCAATCCATTTTTAAACATGTATACAGCGGCTTCTCCAAAATCAGTGGCTTGTTTGGTAAATTTAAGATATCCACTAAGTGAGCTATATCGTTCATTTACTGCAATTGTTGGGAAGGTGGCTGGATCTTGAGCTGCGTCAAGTCGATGCGCTCCGGTTACCATACCTCCAGGAATAAAAGTTCCAAAAATATCTATAGTATGAATCTTTACTCCATAATTTCCTTTTTGCGCTGATGATGTTTGTTCACAGTTAATGCTATCAATTCCAAACTGTGATAATAACTCATTACTGGTGGTCCAATCGGTGATTTCTTTTATAGACTGTGACGTCCATGTTTCGAAGCTATTGTTTGGAAGGCTTGTTTGCAATATGCCTTTATAGTAACAACGGATGTTATCAACAACAATAAAGCTGGTAATTTGAGGGTTGTAGTCAAGTGTGTTATTGATAGTGATTAGAATGGATAATGGATTAGATATTGTATCCAATGCCTCCATTGGAATACTTAGCTCTGTCCAGTTACCAACATTGCCTGCTGTAACAAATCGATTACCAGCGCGCACTAAATTGACATTATTAAATTGTTCAATATGGATGGTTGCAGTATCCATATTTGCGATATTGTATTTCACCCAAATTTTAACAGTATCAATTTTAGATGTGTATGGATATCCATCTGGAAAAGCACTTGTTAAGGCCATCGCCCCTGGTGTTAAAAGTAATCCTTGATTGTTTGTTTCAATTTTTGCAGCAAAACTACCTTGTTGTGCTGAAGCTACTTTTGTCACCTTACCTTGCGTTGTCCAAGTGTCAATATTGTCAAATGTAATTGTATTCCAGTTTTCGAAATCTGCATTAAGAATTTGAGCCTTCGTAATGCAACTAAATAAGAGTAGTGTGTTAAGGAATAGTAATTTTCTCATGTTTGGGTTGATGTAATAGCTTGATTCGTTTGACGAAGATAATTTTTTTTCGTTGCTTTTTATTATTTATTGATTTGGCGCACGATTTTAATACACTCTATCGCCTCCTTAACATCATGCACTCTCAAAATGTTGGCACCCTTTAAAAGCGCAATGGTATTTGCTACGGTTGTTCCATTTAACGCGTTTCCTGCATCAGATTGAATCACTTCTTGAATCATCTTTTTTCGTGAAATCCCTACCAAAACTGGCTTCTTCAAAATCTTTAAAACATCAAGATTTTGAAGTAAGGTGTAATTTTGATCCAGCGTTTTTGCAAATCCAAATCCAGGATCAACAACAGTATCATGAATATGTATTTTTGTGCATGTATTGACTTTTTCAATTAAATAATCAAGGACCTCTTGTGTAACATCACCATATGAGGTAAACGAATTCATGTTTTTTGGCGTACCCCTTTTATGCATCATAATATATGGAACTTGAAGCTTTGCTATGGTCTTCATCATTAATGGATCATCATCTCCAGCAGAAATATCGTTTACCATTGCAACCCCATTTTCTACAGCTATACGGGCCACTTCACTCCTGAATGTGTCGACAGAAAGTATGACATCCTTGAAAGATTTTTTGATTGTTTTAACACCATGAATCACTCGCGACAATTCTTCTTCTTCACTTATATGAGATGCTCCAGGACGGGTAGAGTAGCCTCCGATATCAATAAATGTGGCGCCTGCAGCTAGCATTTTTTCGCATGAATGTAATATTTGATTGTCGTTTTCAGCACGGCTAGAGCTAAAAAACGAATCAGGAGTGAGATTGATAATGCCCATAACCAATGGTGTTTGGACATTTACTAAAGTACCATTGCAATTGATAAACACAATGCAAAGTTATAAAATTAACGATGTAACGGTGATGAATTAAAATACGAAGCTTTAGCAGAATATTTGCCAGAGAAACGAAATAACTTATGAGACTTTGTTATACCAAACACTTTGGGTAGAGAATGTTATAATTAGTTTTATATTTTGAACTGAAATGATTTAATATTTTTGGGCGATTACAATTTTACCTTTTAGTTCTGCACCTAGGTCGGTTAGGACATTATAGATATAAATTCCTTCGCGTATGTTGCTTACGTTTAAAACAACTTCTTCCATAGCTGCAAATGAATATGTACGTATTAAATTACCGGTCATATCAAATAATTTGATTGCCAAACTGTGATTATGGGTGTCTGAGTTTCCTATAAATCCCAAATTGCTTTTTGTGGGATTTGGGAAAAATAGACCTTCAGTAGTTACTCCTGTTTGCAAAGTTCCACGGCTGTTCAACTTCCAGATATTAATTCCAGAACCTTTACTAAAGGCGAAAATGTAGTTCTCGTCTTGAAGCTTTTTTAGCACAGTCACATTATCAAAGCTATCAGTAAAGGTAAAAGCTAACACTTTGTTAGACCGCATTTTCTCAATTGTTTGGCTTGATTCGGCCTTGCATTGACTGCTTAACACCCAATCGATTTCACTACCTGAAAGATTAAGATATACAGCAGCGCAACTAAGTTTATGTGTGGTGGTCGATAAGAGCTGGCCTTGGTGGTTATACTCGTAAAGATTAACCCAAAATGCGGTATCTTTTCTTGAAATACTCTCCGCCACTCTTATTTTATCGTAGGTGTAGCTGAAGGCCGTTGTTATTATCTTTTCGCCAATTTTATGTGTATTTCTAATTTGATAGTTTGTTGAGCCGTCTGTTTTTAAATCGCTAAAATTGAGAGTTTCGGTTATGCCATTTTGTTCTACACCAACGGTGTAAATATGTTCGAAATTTAGATAATAGGCATCATTAAAATACCCATTGTAATAATACCGATCGTAGTGACTGTCACCACCTTTATTAAGAAATGTAAGGGTAGCTTTTGAGATGCCTGCCATAAAAGACTGCCCCACAACAATAGCAGTTCCGTCTGAAACAGCGAGGTTGCGTCCATGCTGCTTTAATAATTGGCTATAAATATTCAAATCGCCGAAGGAATTATGGATATACGTTTGCCACTGCTGATTGCCATTTGCATCAAAACGCGCGATATACTTTTCACCATAAGGATGGGTGATGTCAAGTAGCAGAGAGCCATCAGGCAGCTCATCAATATATTGTGTTGTAAATCTATCTTGCTCAAACCTAGTTGTGTCTGCAATTAATGCCTTGTCCCATAGTTCATTACCATTTTTATCAATCTTCATTAGATGCTGTGATATGGTGTGCGGCCCCAAATGTGAAGTATCTATGATGATGCTAGAATAAGCAAGTATCATATCAGCATTTTTCAGTTCGGTTAATGCCGAAATATAGGAGTGGTCGCCTTTAGCATAGTTCTTTTGGAAAGAAATTTGCTGTGCTTTGGCCATGATGCTAAGCAATAAGAATACCACCAGAATATTATTTTTCATTATACGAATAAAGACAAGATAAAATTGGGAATTTTAAAAAGTCCAAATATAAGTAAGTGGCGTTTTTATTTAAAAAGTAGTTATCAACGATTAAGGAATAAAGTCTAAATTAAATTAAAATTTACGACGATATCAATAAAATCGATCATTTTGGGCCATTGCACCCTATTTTTTATACTTTATTCAGTTGTATTAAAATTCTTACTTTTGCAGAGCATGAACAACATTCGAATACTAGAGGTGAGAAGTGAGTTGGGAGGCCGACTTCGTGGGGCTAGCTTGGGAATTGATGCTATTAAAATGGCTGATATCACCAAGGATAATACTTTTTTTTATAGTGAAGAGAAAAGAAGGCAAAAGCAAATTGTAGCTGTTAAGGATTTTAATTCCGAGCTGCTTAAACCTTCGGTGCATAAGCAAGCTAAATACATCGATAAAGTTTATAGTCAGTGTAAGTTAATTGCTGAAGCAACTGAAAAATGTTTGCGTGAAAAAAAATTCCCTCTTATTATCTCCGGCGATCACAGCAACGCCATTGGCACAATTGCTGGTATTAAAAACTATTATAACGAAGCACGTATTGGTGTAATTTGGGTCGATGCTCACGCCGATCTTCATTCACCATATTCCTCTCCAAGTGGCAACATGCACGGCATGCCCATGGGAGCTAGTTTAGGATTCGATGGTATTAAGGAATATCGAATCAGTAAACGCGAAACTGAATTTTGGAATAAATTAAAATACTTGGGAAGTCGTGAAATTGAACCAAAGATATTACCACAAGATGTTGTTTACATCGGATTGCGTGACACTGAAATTGAAGAGGATGAATTAATAGAAACGCATAATATTAAAGTTATCGATCCCATCGACTTTCGAAGCATGAGCATAAAAGAAGTTGCCGACGAGGCTACTAAACACTTAGCTCACTGTGATTATTTGTATGTAAGTTTTGACATCGACAGCTTAGATAAAAGTTTGGTGCCGGGAACCGGAACCCCTGTCGATAGTGGGTTGAGTGAACTTGAAGCTAAAAAGTTATTGCAATTACTTTTGAAAGATGACCGCATATGTTGTTTTGAATTGACAGAAGTCAATCCACTGCTTGATATCGAAAACAAGACCGCTAGAATGGCACTTGAAATTATAGATTCATTGTTTTAAAGAAGCTAATATGACTTCGAAGCGGTTATCATATGGTGCTTCAAAATGGCACATTATCGATGTCTCAGGATGCTCAAATTGTAATGAATGCGCATGAAGTAGCTGATGCGATACTTGCTGGTTAACTAACAATTCTTCAATGTCTTTAAACTTAAAATTACTAGCATATCTTGGGTCGCCTAGTAAGGCGTGGCCAATAAACTGCATGTGAATTCTAATTTGATGCGTGCGCCCACTAAACAAGTGACACTGAACCAATGTTGCAAATCTGAACCGTTGCACAACCGTATAATTTGTTAAAGAAGCCTTACCTTGATCACGAAATGGGAAAGCTTGAATTACCATTGGATTTGATGGATTCCTGCCTATCGGCACATCTATTTCACCGTCATTTTCTGCAACTATCCCCCAAACTAAAGCATGATAAGTGCGATGCATTGCGTTGTTCTTGATTTGTTTTTCAAGATGCTTTTTTGCGTTCTTGTTCTTGGCAAAAACGATTAATCCCGATGTGCCACTATCTAACCTATGAATAGCACCCTGTTCGATGTTTACTGTTTCGCAACAGGCAATAAAATGATATGCTAGCGCATTAAGCAAAGTCCCTCTGTAGTTGCCAAGTCCCTTATGAACAGGCATTCCACTAGGCTTATTTACCACAATTATCGAAGCATCTTCATAAATAATTTCTATAGGGATATTCTCAGGTGTGACATTTTCATTGTAAGTATTGAATGGTGAATAAACTTCAATCCTATCATTCCATTGCAATTTGTAATCTGCCTCAACAGGATTTGAGTTTACAAGTACTGCCTTCCTGAAAATTAAATTTTGAATTTTATTGCGAGAAAACTTTCGAAGCTTTGTAGAAAGATAAATATCGATGCGCTGCAACTGTGCAGGCGGAACAACCGTTAATGTATGAATGAGCTTCACCGAACCTATTTAGCAAAGATTCCGTCGTAAATCATAGCATTTTTGATGTCGATTTGTTTCAACATATCTACGATTTTTGTTTTTTCACTATTGTCGGCCTTTTTATAAATTTCAACAATTTCACGTGCTTTTGCATCAAAAAATATTTTTATTCCCAATGTATTCGGATTTTGTTTTGCTAAAGTGTATAATGCATTTAATACTTCAGTAACGACGGCTCTAGAGGCTGAAGCGTCTTTAGTCATGGCATCTAAACCGAGACGATGATATTTGTAAATACTCTCATGCAAGATTTTAAAACGAGAGTTGTTTAAATCGGTGGCAAGGGTGTAGCGGTTGATGCTTCTTGCGCCCATCACTTGTTTCCATCCTGCTTCAGGAGCGCTTTGGGCCACATTCACAATGGTTTGGGCCTTTGTATAATAACTGCCTCCACCTTCTGCCCCAAAGGAGTCGTATTCTAAACCGAGTACTACATTTGCATAAAACCCCAAAAAGGAGGTGAGATTATTGTATTGATTTTCGTTAAAGTCCATGCTTTGTAATTCAGCATAGCGAAAAGAGAAGTCTTTGTCGATATAGTTAAGTATTGGTGTAGTATAATTAGTTCCAAAAACAGGACGAACTGCCTGCACAGCAAAGGTTGCAACAAATTGGTCTATACTTAATTTTTGATCTATATTAATAGTGATATTTAACTCAATTTTCTCGTTGGCGAGTAAATTGTCAGAACACCATTTTCTGTTATTGAAAAATTCGAGCACAGATGTTTGCAATGCTCCAAAAACCTGCTTAAACGCAGCATCGTTATTAGGGTCTACCACCTGCACACGGCAATTAAAATCCTGCGATTTTAATATAATGCTGGTAAAAAATAATATTCCGAATAGTGCTTTTTTTATCATGATATCATTAATTCAATTTCATCCAATATATCTTTAGCAACGGCCGATTTTGACTTTAATTCAAAATCTTTTTGCTCACCTAATCGATTTAAAATTTTTATTTTGTTGGTGTCAGCTCCAAAACCGGCACCCGCATCATTAAGGGAGTTTAATACAATTAAATCAAGGTTCTTTTGTGTTATTTTTGTTTTTGCATTCCCCACTTCATTGTTCGTTTCTAACGCAAATCCAACGATAATTTGTTTTCCGCTTTTTTGCATTCCCAATTCCTTCGCAATATCAATATTTTTAACAAGTTCCAACGAAAGGTTATTTTCTTCTTTTTTTATTTTATGTGAGGAATAGTTTTTTGGAGAATAATCAGCTACAGCTGCGGTTAATATTGTCACATCGGCATTTTCAAATTGTTTGAGGCACGCCTCCGTCATCTCACTAGCAGAGATAACATGGATTACCTTGATATTTGCATTGTTGGCTTTGCAGTGGGTAATGCCGGAGACTAAAATAACGTTAGCTCCTCGTTTTGCTGCTTCTTCCGCAATTGCATAACCCATTTTGCCGGTAGAGTGATTGCTTATATATCTCACTGGGTCTATAGCTTCTCGGGTTGGTCCTGCATTTATTAGTATGGTTCTATTTGTTAGCTTGCTTTTTTTTGGTGCTAAAAATACGCGAATCCAAGCTGAAATTTCCTCTGGTTCAGCCATTCGGCCCATTCCTAACAAGCCACTTGCTAGCTCACCGTCGTTGGGTGGAATTATTAAATTTCCAAAAGCTTGGAGGGTAACTAAATTCTTCTGGGTAGAAGGATGCAAGTACATATCTAGATCCATTGCAGGCGCTATCACTATTGGACATTTTGCGGAGAGATAACAAGCTAAAAGCAGATTATCACAGATTCCGTTAGCCATTTTAGCGATAGTATTTGCACTTGCTGGTGCAATTATTATTAAGTCTGCCCATAGCCCAAGCTCCACATGGTTGTTCCACGATTTATCAGCAGCTTCAAAGCTCCTCAAAACTGGATTTTTGCTTAAAACGGAGAGTGTGAGTGGCGTAATAAATTGCGTAGCACTATTAGTCATCACTACCTTTACCTCGGCCTGCTCCTTGACCAAGAATCTCACCAGTGTTGCTGTTTTGTAAGCAGCAATACTACCAGTAATACCTAACACAATTTTTTTGCCTTTAAGCATAATTTAAAATAAAAAAAGCCACGTCATTACTTAACAAAGGTAATTCGTGGCTCCTAAATTTAAAAACGATTTCGGTCTTTATTTTTTTGACGGATTTTTAAAGAATAACTTTCCGTTTAAAAACTCTTCTGTAGCAATTACATGAGGTTTTGTCATGCGTTCATATTTTATTGCCATTTCAATTTGTTCGCGATTTTCACTCATTTCTTCCATTCCATCAGCATGTTCAAAATGAGATAATTCATCTGTCATTTCTTCTTTTAGTTTTTCAGACAAGTGATTTGCACGTTTTGAAATGATAGAAATTGACTCGTAAATATTGTTAGTTGGAGCCTCCAATTTACGCATGTCGCGTGTAATTGTTGATATGGTTTTACTTGTAGGTGTCATTTTTTTAAATCGGTAATTAAATTATTTTACTACTTTATATTTTTCAATTTGCTTCAATGCATCTTCGTTTATGCTGTTTGCTTCTTTCACGTGGGCGTCTTTGAAGTCGTAATGAAATTCGTCATAAGATTTTGTTGCTTGCATAAAGCGTTCCGACTTCTTTATATCGGTGCTGTTTTTAGCATACAAATAATGGCTCTTCATTATATAAAACTCTGCATCCTCTTTGTGGCTGGTTTCAGGGAAATCTTTAATCAGGTTCGCAAAGGTTATAGCGGCAGCTTTAAATTCTTCTGTTTTGTAGAAAAGATAAGCAGCGTTAAAGGCTTTTTGCTCTAATTTCTGACGTAACTGATCGGCCAATTCATTACAATAAGGGATATACTTACTATCGGGGTAGGCCCCAATAAATTCCGTAATATCGTCCATGCACTTTTTGGTATCTGTTTGGTCGAGATAGATTGGTAAGCTACTCTTAAATTCAGTCAAACAAAACATGTAATTACACTCCTCTGCTCTTTTACTATTGCTGAAATCGTTACAAAAGCGTTTGAACAGATAAGTACTCATCTCATAATCCTTCATACCATAGAAGCAATAGGCATTATAGTATTGCAAATCCTCTGATAATGAAGTAAGACGATAATTTATCGCAAGTTGCTCGTACAATGGCTGTGCCCGAACATAGTCCCCCTTTTTATAGAGCTTTTCTGCCCATTCCAATTTTTGTTTCATATCCTTATTCTTCAGTATTTTCGGATACTCACTACAAGATGCGAAAAGCATCAGGAAAGACAGCATTAAAAGTACAGTGTACCTGTTCCTCATAAAAGTTGGCGAAGATAGCGATTTTTTTCCTGACTTTTACTATCTGATTTAATCCTATAACATAGGGGTACTAATAAGCTATAACCTATTGATTTACAGGGGGCTTAGAATAGTTTGTCGGAGTTGTAGCAGTAATACGCAGCTAAATTGAAATAGTTACATAAATTCCACAACTGTTTTACGGAGTTGAAGCATTTTTTCCTTACCAAGGCATTTATCTGCACGACGGGCTTCGCGATCTCGAAGAAGCGCATCATAGGTCCAAGCAGTAATCATTCCTAAAGCCGGCGCAATAATAAAGGTAAGGCAACTCCACCAGCCAATATTAAATGCCAATAAAATGTTTGTAGTTAAGGCAATTATGGAATAAATTAACATAACGGAATTCATGCAGACCGAGTCATAGAAGTCGATGCGAGTAACCTTCTTATCGGAAATCTTTTTGGCAATTAAGAAGGGGATACCAAAAAAAAAGAAACCTAGAGTCGAAAGTGGCAGCGCCAATAAGATCAATATCCATTCTCCGAAGTTTAATTTTGTAGCCGTCAGGCCGCAATCGCTTATTTTATTATGTATTAATGCTTCTTCATAGGCGTTGGTTCGTTTCTCCAGTTCTTGGAATGCCAAAGGGTCTTGCTTAAATAGCAGGTTAATCGCCTTGCTTAATGTTTGCAATTGAGTTAGTTTTTTTCGATTGTGTTTTACTATCGGCACAATGCTTAATTTCTCTGTATTGCATTGGTAATTGATATGTAAGTCAACCATTGCATCGCATTCTGGATTCTCAACAACGACAAAATTATCTGAAATTCGGCAAGCGAGTTCTTTCGAAAATGTATGATAACCCCGTTGTCGATGGGTAATGAAATCGGTGAGATAATCTTTTAAAAACAAAGGTTCCGAAAAAGAGCAGAGAATTGACTTTCTAAAATTTATTTTATGGGTATAGGTAAGTCCTGCGGCATAAAGTTGAATATCGAGATTATGCTCTGCTGCGATTTGCAAAAAGATGCGGGCTGTTCCCTTACGCAGAGGCTTAAGCCGACGATCTACCGCGCCATAACCTTCGCTAAATATTAATACGATACCATTGTTTTTTAATACATCTGTTAGATTCTCAATAGTTTCAAAATTTTTAGTAAGATTTCCAAAGCCTTCATCAAAGCGATATACTGGATTTAAATGCATGCCTTTAAGGATTTTTCTAACTATGGGATTCGCAAAAACATCGCCACGCGTTGTAAAATGGATGGGTTTTGGGATGATGTTTCCAATGAAGCCAGGGTCCATAAATGCTCCGGGATGATTGCATGCAATTACAACAGGTTTATTCAGCGGAATGGCATCTAAATTGGTAACATGGATATGCTTCAAATACAAACGAAATATTGTTTTTTGTAACCAAACGAGAATAAAATAAAGCATGCCATTTATTTTGAATTATTGCAACATTAAGAAATTAATTCCCGGAAAATGCATCTTTAGATAAAAATCTTAGTCTCAATTGATTAAATGGAGGATTTGTTTTTACAAATAAAGTAAATGCAAGAAACTAAAAACTGGCATTGCTAAATTTGAGTTTCATTTCTTCTAAGGTAGCTTCAATTTCGTTGATATTTAAGGTGTTTACAAGGCTATTACGATAGTGTTTAATGCCTTCAATACCTCGGAAGTAATTAGAATAATGTTGTCGCATTTCTAACAAACCAAGTATTTCTCCTTTCCATTCAACAGAGAATTTTAGGTGTCTTTTGCATACCGTTATTCGCTCTTCAAAAGTTGGAGGAGCTAGTGTTTCTCCTGTTCGTATAAAATGTTTTACTTCTCGAAAGAACCACGGATTTCCTATGGTGGCGCGTCCAATCATAACCCCATCAACGCCATATTGGTTTTTATATGTCACTGCTTTTTGAGGTGTGTCGATATCACCGTTTCCGAAAACAGGAATATGCATTCGTGGATTCTCTTTTATTTTAGCGATGAGCGACCAATCGGCATGTCCTTTGTACATCTGTGTGCGCGTTCGTCCATGAATAGTTATTGCTTGAATGCCAATATCTTGAAGTCGTTCAGCTACCTCTACAACATTTTTCGTTTGTTCATCCCAACCTAATCTTGTTTTTACGGTCACAGGCAAGGAGGTTGACTTTACAACCTCTGATGTGATTCTAATCATTTTCGGCAAATCTCGCAGAATTCCTGCTCCAGCGCCTTTGCAAGCCACTTTTTTAACAGGGCACCCATAATTAATATCAACAAGATCGGGTTTTGCCTCTGCTGCAATTTCTGCCGCGCGACTCATACTTTCATCATCTCCACCAAAGATTTGAATTCCAATTGGACGCTCATAATCAAAGATGTCGAGTTTTTTCATGCAGCTATCAATATCACGGATTAGACCATCGCTGCTGATAAATTCCGTATACATTAAATCTGCTCCCATCTCTTTGCAAAGTATTCGAAAAGGAGGGTCGCTCACATCCTCCATAGGGGCAAGTAAAAGAGGGAATTCTGGGAGTTGTATTTTACCGATATTGGCCAATAGAATAATTATTATTTCAAGTAGTCGTTTCTTGTTTTCTAAATATATTGAATAAGTAATTAGTGGTTAGCCTAGGACTTCGATTCTAACAAGGCTTCCTGAATTTTAGCGAAGCCACCATATACATTTCGAACATTACTAATACCATGTTGTTTGAAAATGCTAGCTGCAATCATGCTGCGATAGCCACCAGCACAATGGATATAATAAGGCTTGTCTTTATTTAAATCGATTACTTTTTTTTCAAGGTCTTGAAGCGAGTAGTTTTTAGC
The DNA here is from genome assembly GCA_903850915.1 of uncultured Bacteroidota bacterium. Classification (GTDB taxonomy): domain Bacteria; phylum Bacteroidota; class Bacteroidia; order UKL13-3; family UKL13-3; genus CAINMV01. The sequence goes on along the minus strand of CAINMV010000024.1, from coordinate 23,784 downwards.
CTGAGGTAAATGTCCATTGTCCCATTCTCCGGGTTTGCGCACGTCAATTATCTCAATCTCTTTATCAAACTTAGCATCGATTAAAAGCTCATCGGCTTCTATCCCGATTATCATGTCTATCCGTTTTCCGGCCTCTTTCCATCCCTCTATTCCTCCCAATAGAAATCCTTGAATATTGTCAAATCCGGTGCGCGTTAAGCGTAACACAGATTCCTTTTCGGCGTCGGTGTCGCAGATTAGCAAAATCGGCTTTTTTAAATCAATTAGCGTTGCAGCCCAAATAGCATATTGCCCATTTAATCCGATATTGAAAGCTCCTGGTATAAATCCTATTTCAAAATCTTCTGGTTTACGACTATCGATTATTATTGCACCTTCTTTTTTCAAGACTGTAAACTCCTCAATGCTGAGGGCTTTCATCCCACGTTCTATAATCGTTTCCAGCTGTGCGTATCCGGTTTTATTTAGAGTAGCATTTTTTGAAAAATAGGCGGGTGGCGTACTTATCCCTTCGTTAACTTGGCTAATGAACTCTTCCAAGCTAAGGGGTTGCATTGCGTAGTTGTTTGCTTTTTGAATGCCTATGGTACTGAATCGTTCTGGACCTAGACTTTTGCCGCAACTACTTCCAGCACCATGGGCTGGATATAACAATACACCATCAGCTAAATTTTTTATCTTGGAATTGAGTGAGTTAAATAATCGCGTCGACATTTCTTCTCGAGTAAATTTACCATCGAAAAGGTCTGGTCGGCCTACATCACCGATAAATAAAGTATCGCCAGAGAACAAGGCATGGTCATTACCATTCTCATCCCGCAATAAGTAACAGGTACTCTCAGGAGTATGCCCTGGAGTGTGCAGTGCAACTAGTTTTAAATTTCCAATTGCAAACGTTTCGTAATCTTTGGCCAAATAAACATCGAATTGTGTTTCTGTCTCAGGGCCATATACAATTGGTGCTCCGGTAGCCTTCGATAAGTCCAGATGACCGCTGACAAAGTCAGCATGAAAGTGCGTTTCAAAAATGAATTTTATTTTTGCGTTACGTTCTGAGGCTAAAATAAGGTATGAATGGTAGTCGCGAATTGGGTCTATAACAACAGCTTCGCCATTGCTTTCGATATAGTAGGAGGCTTGCGCTAAGCAGCCAGTATAAATTTGTTCAATATACATTTGAAGTAATAAGAAAGAACGCGAATTTACGAAATAGTTTTTCGTTTTGCCACAGCACTCTTGAAGAAGAACCTAGACCATAGATTACTGTAATTTAAATTACTCTTGGCTAACCATTATAAAATCGAACTAATTCGATTTTATAACACTTTCGAGCTGCGCCCAACTAATTTTTTTATCGACAATTGCTTTGTTTTTATCAAGCACATAAATTGTAAGATTTAGGTTGGCTTGATAAATTGAACGAGCGTCTTCACTTGTGAAAAAGCCTTGAATAAAATGTGTTGTTAGTTCATCAGGAAGGTAGAATTGTGTTGCTAAGATATTTTTGGCACACTCTTTTTTATTGATACATAGAACGGTGGTAGCAAGATTTTGGTTTGCTTTTAGCCAACGAATTATGGTTATATAATTTTCCAATGCAGCTTCGCAGGTTGTGTCGAAAAAAACAAGAATAGTTTTATCTCCTTGCAGTTGATGCATTTTTGTTTTTATAAAACAGGAGTCGAAATTTGGGGAAGCATTTGCAACATATTTTTTGAAAAGAAAATTAGGTGCAAGGCTGCCAATTCTGGTTGATTTTATTGCGTCTGTTTGCAGTTGAAGCTCATACATTTCTTGCGATGACAGCCAATTTGCAAAGGGTATTACATAGTTTTCAGCGGTATAAACAAATATTTCTTCAGCTTGTGTATTATGTTGATAATGCTTTAACAAAGCAACAGAAAGATAACGATAGAGGTAGTTTGAGGTGAAGGCGTTATTAAAAAGGACGGTGATGTTTTTCTTTATTGTGTCTGAATTCTGAGGTATTTGGCGGTCTAAAAAGCAGAATAAGTTTTTTTCAAAATATGGAGTTCTTAGTAAACTCATATCCTTAAATAAATCGATTGATGTTGAAGATTTACTGTTGCAATTATCGAGGAATCCAGAGGATAACAGTCGTTGTAGAAATGTTCCTTGGTATTTTCTGATTAGTTCGTTTAAATACAGTTGGAAATTGTTGGCTTCAATTAATTTGTTCTTTTCTGATGCATCTGAAAGGACAAATGAATCACAGATCGATTTTCTAAATTTGTACTTTTGGAAGTCAAGGTTTAGTGTCGAATTGTAGAATTTAATTTTATTAGCTAGGTTATTGTTCTGGGCTTGGATTTCAAAAGTTTGATCACTATCAAGTAGCAATTCAATGTTTCTATAGTCGGGTAAAATCACTAGGTAAATTCCGGGTTCGAGCTGTTTAGAATTCTTAAAAAATCCAATTCCATTGGCGTTTAGTGTTGTTGTGTCAACTGCATATTTCGTGGTATTCGCGAAATAATGGGCCAGTAAAAGGGTTTGGGTTCCAGCTCCAGATATGGTGATTTTTATGGCATGTGGAACGGCAAGCAACCGAATAAAATTAAAACAAAGCAGCGTTGTTATTAATATTTTGTTGTGTGTTCTCAAAATAGATTTATTTAACAACTAAAAAAACTCTCGTAAATTTCCAATATAGTTTTCATCCCATCCGTTAGAGATATCATCGTAAACTTCATCGGGGATATTTGTATGCACGAGTTCGAATGAGGTGCCTTCTTTATGGTCATGAAGTTTTATTGTTACTATAGATGCTGGCTCTTCGTCGCCGAAATACCATTCTTGAACTATTTTTTTGTTTGCAATGAATTCTATGTTCTTTCCAACAATACTGCCACCTAAAATTGAGAATTCAGAGCCAGGCTCTGTGCTCATAATTGCCTCTTCGTTAGTCCACAGGTTTATAGTGAATGGGTTTGTAAGGGCGATATATACCTCTTCTGGAGTAGCGTTAAGTATATAGTATTTTTTATAATCTTTCATGATAGGCATTTTCAAAAACAAAAGGCAAAATTAAAAATAAATATCGGCTCTTTGTTTTTATAATTCAATAAAGTTTTAAGCTGCTTCTTGTTGTGTTAATTGGGTGTTTATATTTTAGCAAAGGCAATGGTAGCAATACTTATACTTGTGCCTTGTATTTTTAATATTTGGTTGGCACATGCTTCTAATGTAGCTCCTGTGGTAATTACATCATCAACTAGCAGAATATGTTTGTTTATTAGTGTGTCATCTTCTTCAACTCGAAACACAAACTCAACGTTACCCCATCTTTCTATGCGGTTTTTTCTTGTTTGCGTGCTGGTTGCCATTGCACGAACAACAGAGCTATTATTTACAGGCTTATTAAGTTGCTTTGAAAGTCCTTTTGCGAACATTTCACTTTGATTATAGCCCCTCTTTTGTAGTTTGCTTTTATGCAAAGGAATCGGAATAATTGTGTCGATTGAATTATACGCGCCGTCGTTTCGCAGTTCTTCGGCATACCACTCTCCAATTGCCACTCCCAAGTTGGATACGTTTTTATATTTGAGCGCGTGCAATAAATGTTGTACGGCACTTTCCTTGATAAATAGGTAATACGATGATGCTTGAATTAGAGGAACTCTTCCAGCAAATAATTGAAAAACCGGATTGGAGGTGTATCGATGAAAATGGGTAATTGGTAGATTTGATTTGCATATGCTGCAAAGCCAGCATTCTGTTTTTGCTAAGTCGGCTGAACAGCCATAGCAAACATGAGGATATATTGTTTGATATAATTCTCTTAACATAAGTTTGTATTTTTTTATTGATACAAACATACAAACTAGAAAGGATATTTTCTGCTATTCCCAGTTTAACACAACATTTATTTTATTGCGCAGTAGATTTCTTGAATACTATTTTGTGCCTTCAAAAATAATGGCTGCACCTTGTCCAACACCGATGCACATTGTTGCTAATCCATATCTACTTCCTCGTCTCCTCATTTCGTGAATTAATGTGGCGCTTATGCGCGAGCCACTAGCACCGAGGGGATGTCCTATGGCAATTGAGCCTCCATTAACATTTACTTTATTAATATCCAAACCAAGTTCCTGGATGCATGCAATACTTTGCGATGCAAAAGCTTCATTGAGTTCAATTAAGTCGAGGTCGGAAATTTTAAGGCCAGCACGGTGTAATGCTTTCTGGGTAGCATAAACAGGACCGATTCCCATATATTTTGGCTCGACTCCTGCAATAGCCATGCTTTTAATCTTTGCTAATGGCTTCAAATTGTATTTTTGGATAGTTTCTTCTCCGCAAAGCAACATGCAAGCTGCACCGTCGTTAATGCCCGAGCTGTTGCCGGCTGTTACACTTCCGTCGGCCATAAATGCAGGTTTAAGTTTCGACAATGCATCAAGGCTTGATAAACGTGGAAACTCATCAGTATCAAATGGGACTAATTCCTTTTTAGTTGCTATTTCAATAGTGATTCTTTCTTCTTTGAATTTGTGTTGAGCCTCCGCAGCGAAATATTTTTCTTGCGATCGCATTGCAAATTCATCTTGTGCTAGCCGACTTATATTCCATTTATGTGCTACGTTTTCTGCTGTTTCACCCATGGTGTTTGTGTGGCCCATTTGTACTAATTTTTTATTTGTGAAACGCCATCCAATAGTGGTATCATGTAAATCGGCGATTCTGCCGAAAGGGTGTTCGTTTTTGGCCATAACAAATGGTGCGCGTGTCATACTTTCAACGCCACCTGCGATATAGATTTTGCCATCTCCACACATAATTCCGCGCGATGCATCTATAATACTTTGAAGGCCTGATGCGCATAGTCTATTTACCGAAACCCCACCAATATGCTGTGGTAATCCAGCCAATAACAGTGCCATCCTTGCCACATTTCGGTTGTCTTCACCTGCTTGATTTGCAGCTCCTAAAACTACATCTTCAATATCATGAATATCAATTTGTGGATTTCTATCGATAAGTTTTTTAATTGTAATTGCTGCCAAGTCATCTGGACGAACAGCACTTAAGGCACCTCCAAATTTTCCAACGGGAGAGCGCAATATATCAACAATATAAACTGGTTTCATGAGGAACTTCGGTTATTAAGTGTGCAAAAATAATATTAATTTATGCGCAAACTTGCGTTAAAGGTTAATTAATTGGAGTTTAATTGACATTTTTATTGAGGTACACTCGAATTCTAGTTGCTACATTTTCTCGAATATCGAGATAATAAAAGTTAAAATCACCGGCATGGTAAATATGCGTTCGAATAAAAAAACTTCCCGGGAAGTTTGGTTTTTTTACCCAAAGCAAACCCTGATTTACCTTGGCATCGCAGCAATTGGGCCGTATTTTGGAGAATGGTCTAATAATCGCACCCTTGTTATATGATGCATCCACATAGTTCTCATCGAGTTTCCAACTTAATGGATTGGTGCAAATGGCTTGGTTTAGGCCAAGACTATAAAACTTTGGGACGTATTTATTTTCAAAAGTATTCCAACAATTGAAACAATTGGTTTGCAGTGAATCTTTGCAAGGAAGTATAGTTGGAAGCATTTTGGCACTTACAGGCATACCCAAAATATAGGCTACCACTAGCTTCTTCTGTAATGGCTGATTTATGAAAAACTCTTGCAATAACCTTACTGCATGAACGGTGCCTTGGCTATGCGAGGCAATAATTATTGGTCGATTGTTATTGTAGTTTTTAAGATAGAATTCAAACGCCGCTTTCACATCTTCATAAGCTAAGTTTAGGGCTTGCTTTCTATCATTACTATCGTTGGTTAAAAATACCGAGTAATGCGCTTGCCTATAGTATGGGGCATATACTCGACAAGATGCATTGAAAATCGATGCTTGATATAGAATAGAGGTTCGTGAAGTTTTTTGATTCAATGTTGCATTGTTTACATCAGCATTCCAAGTATAACGGTCCTTCGGTTTATTGGTATATGAGGTAGGATAAATAAAAAACACATCCACATCAGCATTTGTCTGATTATCGTAAAGTCCGATTGGGGTGCTATCGGCTAAATCTTTTTTAAAGGGCAAAGCCGCCCATGTTGCTTCTTTGGAGTAGTTTGGTACAGGAGGGATATTCGTTTTGTCGAAATGCGTATGAATAAGAACGTTTTGCGAGAATCCAGAAACTGCTAACGTAAGCAGATAAAAAATAAAAAGAATACGCTGAGCCACAGTTTTGTTCTATTTCTTTTTATAAATGGGCACGGTGCTGCATGGTTCACCATACATGATGCTTTTTACAAATGGGGTAAGGAGACGGGTGACTTCAACATATGCTGCTGTTGGAATGTTAATCTCTCCACAGCCTTTCACTACAACACGCTGATCAGTATAGTCTTCGGGTTTAATTTGCTGAAGTGAACGAATTAGCATTACATTTTCCAATTCAAGTGGTGTGCCGAAGTACACAAAGTGAGCTGTAGGTTGAAGCCTATTTGCCAATAGCATATAGGCCCAGGTAGGTATAATTGCGTCTGCACTGCAGAATACAGAAACATTTTTATTTCGATATTGCTCCCAATCATGTGTTTCAATAAACGCGCGAAAGTCTTTCTCACGAAGTATCAATCCTTGAAATAAGCACTGCGTCATATCGAAACTAGCACGTTCGTGCTTATCGTATAGGTCTTCTAAGTTGAATGTAATTAGATTGCTCTGTGCAACTTTATTTATTAGTATCTCTTCCATTTATTGTAATGATTTCTAATTTTGCATTCTATAATAATTGATGTTATATTTAAGATGGGTTTTTCATATAAATTGAACTGCTAAAATTAATTACCAAGCAGTTCCCCATCAATTGTTGCATTAACATATTTACGCCATTTCTCTAGCACAAGTCGCATGTCGTCAGGCAGTTCACTTTCAAAAAACACCTCTTCCCCAGTGGCTGGGTGCTTAAAGCCGAGTGATTTGGCATGAAGCGCTTGGCGTGAACAAATCGAGAAACAATTTTCTACAAATTGTTTGTACTTGCTAAATGTAGTCCCTTTCAATACCGATGCGCCTCCGTAAGTTTCATCGTTAAAAAGCGGATGTCCTGCATATCGCATGTGTGCTCTAATTTGATGGGTACGGCCGGTTTCAAGCTGGCACTCAATTAACGTTACATAATGAAACCGTTCAATAACTTTATAATGCGTGATTGCAGTTTTGCCAAAAGTGTCGTCTTGCATGGCAATCATCGTAACGGGATCTGAAGGATTTCGTCCGATGTTGGCATTTATTGTGCCTTGATCTTCAGTAAAATCGCCCCACACTAAAGCCCAGTATTTACGTTGAATGGTATGAAAGAAAAACTGTTTTTGAAGTGATGCCATCGCCTTCTCGTTTTTTGCAATCACAAGTAAGCCAGTGGTGTATTTGTCTATTCGATGCACTAAACCTGGACGGCCTTCGCCATTAGCGATGTTGGGTAAGTTGGCGTAGCGAAAAGCAAGTGCATTTACAAGTGTTCCACTGCGTGTGGCTACACCCGGATGCACAGTCATGCCAGCGGCCTTATTCACGAGTAATACATCATTATCTTCGTAGGCAATATTGAGGGGAAGGTCTTCAGCAATCAACTCAGTGTTTGCTGGTGGACGTGTATAAAACACCGTGATAATATCCAAAGGTTTTATTTTGTAATTCACCTCTACTGGCAAATCATTTACCTTCACCATGCCCATTTTTGCAGCATGATAGATTCTTGTTCTGCTGATATTTGGCAAGCGTGCGGTTAAAAACTTATCAATTCGTAGCGACTCTTGCCCTTTATCTACAATAACCTTATGAATCTCGAAAGTTTCAGCAGGTGTGCTGACCTCCTCAATGTCGTCTATTTCTTCTTTATGATTTGTATGCATTTGTAGGTTGTTTTTTGACATTTTTATTCAATGCGAATTTACGCAAAAATCAACGGAGATGAAAAAAGGCTGATTATATTGATTGTTAAGTAGCTTAAGTGAGTGAATTGCACTGTATTAACTATAAAAGATAAGATTTTTGGTTGCTTTTTATGTTGCGGTGAAAGTTAAGCTTAAATAAATATGAAGTAGGTTTTTGAAGAAGCGATTCAATTTTACATTCGTATTTCAGCATCCATAAATATCCTTTAACTTCGCGACCTATGATACTATCAATGACAGGCTATGGACAGGCCATAACAGAATTTCAACGCTTTATAATAAAAACAGATATCCGTTCGGTGAATGGCAAAGCGCTTGATGTGAATTTGCGTATGCCTAGAGAGCTTTACAATAAAGAATTCTTGATTCGCAATGAGATAACAAAGCAGACGGTAAGAGGCTCTGTGAATGTTAATATTAATGTTGAATATAAAGATGTGGCCTCCAGTGCTCGCAAGATAAATACGCAGCTTGCTGAATCTTATTTGAGTGAACTTATGCATATAGCCAATCGCTTGGCTTTACCTAATGAAAACTTAATGCAAAATGTATTGTCGCTGCCAGAAGTGATGAAATCTATTAATGATGAAATTAGCGACGATGATTTTAAATTTGTGATGGAAAGCCTCCAATCAGCATTAAAACACTTCATCTCATTTCGCACTCAAGAGGGTGCAGCATTGCAAAAGGTATTAAGCCAAAGTGTTCATAATATATCATCATTAATAAACGATGTAGAGGCTCTGGAACCGCAGCGTTTGTTAAGCATTAGAGAGCGAATCACAAAAGATTTAACAGATATAAAGCAACGTATTAAAGTTGATGAAAATAGGTTTGAGCAAGAGTTGATATACTATATTGAGCGCTTAGATGTTACAGAAGAAAAGGTACGTTTAAGAAACCATTGTACTTATTTTGTTGAAGTAATGGATGAAGAAAATTGTGGTCGTAAATTAAATTTTGTGGCACAGGAAATGGGTCGTGAAATAAACACCATGGGTAGCAAGGCCAATGATTCTAAGATTCAGCAGATGGTTGTATTAATGAAAGATGAGTTGGAGAAAATTAAGGAGCAATTGTTAAATGTGCTCTAATATAAATAGATAAGCCGACTTACTTAAAAATAGAAAGTCGGCTTAAGATTAATTTTAATGAATCACTTATCAATAGGCATCAACCACTTTTTTAATATCATTTAAGTACAATTGCTTTTGACCTTCACGATGACTTCTTCCATAGTTAGTAAAGTATTTGTGATTGGATAAAAAGCTGACTTGAATGCGATTCCATTGCTGTTGATCTGAAACTAACTTGAAAAAATTCAACTCGGAAAATAAGGTATCTCCAATTTTATAGAAATCATCTCTTCCTAGATAGTCGAGGTCAGCATCACAAAGAATTTCTTCGAGTTTGTTTTGTGGGCTCTGCGGAATTTTTGTAGCCATTATCATTCCACAAATCGTTTCGATTTCATTCGTTGTGAATCCGAATTCCGGCAGCGTTTTTCTTGCCAGAACACATCCATTTTCTTCGTGATTCTGATAGTCAACAGTGAATCCAGCGTCGTGGTAAAGCGATGCTGTTTTAAGCATAGTGAGTTCCGACGATTCAGTGATTCCTTCCTCTAACGCGATATTTAAAGCGGCACTAAAAACATCTTTCGTATGGTGAAGACCATGATAAAATAAATGGTTAGGAAGTTCTTCCTCCAATTTCTTTAAAATATAAGTTTCAACAGCTTCAAAATTCATACATTCAATTCGTTTTTTTGTTTGTTTATGCAAAGTTGGCAATCGATAGCCCATCCTTGCTTCTCATTATATCAATAGGGTTAATGCACATTACCGGAATTTGAGCTTCGTTTGCGATTATGGCCTGTTCAGGCGACCCCATTACATATTCGCTTATTCCCTTATCCATGGTAGTCATTACCACGATTAAATCGGCATTTAATTTACTTGCTAGCGCAATTGTTTCTTTGGTCAAACCTTGATTATTTTTTTCCAATTCATATAAATCATACTGCAAGTTATTATTCGATAAATAACTTTTGGCATACGCAATGTTGTTTTTCAAGGCTTTTGCAGTAAACTCATCACTTTCATAATCGGCAACAATGTGAAATCGAGATCCAAAGAGCTCGGCTACATATACAGCCCAATCTAGTTTTTGTTTAGATTCTTTAGTGAAATCTAAAGGTAGAACTATATTTTTAAATCCGTCATGCGTTCCCGGCGCAGCTTGCACTACCACATAAGGTACATTGCTATTGGTAATTACTTTTAAGGCATAACTTCCAATTAGCTTTTGAATGCCTTTTACACCATGGGTGCCCATCACTACAAATGTAGCTTTTACGATTTCAGCAATCTCACCTATTTTTTCAAGATAATCCCCTGAACTAATGGAAGTTGTTGTATCGACATTATGATCTAATTTATTTTTTAAGGCAATAGCATCTAGTTTTTCTTGTGCTGTCTTTTTTTCTTTGTCGGTTTTAACAACGTGGGTAATTGTAATTGGTTTATTTAATACCTTAGCCAGTAAGTTAGCATGTAATAATGCATTATCTGCAACTTCCGTAAAGTCGTGTGGTACTAGTATTGTTGACGTATTGGTTAAATCTTTCATGTTAAACAAAGGGGTAAAAAAAATAGTTTGATTTTTTCAAAAATATATGTTTTAACACTTATGCCCAAATATTTTATTTCAGCCTTGAAATGCAATTAGATTAACGAAATTGCCGTTGAAAGGAGAAAAATCATAATCTTGCTTTCTAAAATTATTTTACAAACGTAAAATAAAAAACAGAAATCGTAGGGTTAATAATCATTTTTGCCTGAATTTTGATAGTATTCGTTTATTTTTGCTATTATATATGTTCAATACCATAAAGCAATTATTAATTAAGGAATTTACCCTTGAATGGCGAAATCGCTATGCTTTTAACGGTATAGTAGTATATACCTTAATCACTGTTTTTACAGCCTTTCTTGCTTTTAAAGAAGTATCCCCTGAAACATGGAACGCGTTATTTTGGATAATTTTACTTTTTGCGGCTATTATTACAGTAAGTAAAAGTTTTATGCAAGAAGCGCGAGGTCGGCAGCTTTACTATTATACGCTAGCTTCTCCTGTAGCAGTCATAATTTCGAAAGTCATTTACAATGTTTGTTTTATGATTTTTGTGAGCTTACTATGTTATGCCACATACAGCTGGTTTCTTGGTAATCCGGTGGAGTTACAATTGTATTTTATTTATGCATTGTTGCTTGGCAGTGTTAGTATGGGGGCAGCATTTACCCTTCTTTCCGCCTTGGCTTCCAAAACCAATAGCGGTGCTTTACTTATGCCAGTGTTAAGCATTCCGATAATATTTCCATGCATAATGGTGATAATCAAATTAAGCAGAGGGGCCGTCATCGGACTAGATCCTTCAGTTATTATGCCGAATGTATTAGTGCTTAGTGCGTTGAGTCTTATGCTCGTTGTTTTATCTATTATTCTATTTCCATTAACTTGGAAAGAATAGTTATTCATAAGCAAATTAACCACCAAGGCTTATTCATTCGAATACTGAACGACACTTTCTTTAACAATATATTAGAGCTATGGACATTGAAACCTTTCGTGAGTATTGCTTAAGCAAGCCCTTTGCTACAGAACATTTTCCATTTGATGAACAGACTTTGGTGTTTAAACTGAAAGGAAAAATATTTGCCTTGGCTGACATTGTTAATTTTAATAGTGTAAACCTTAAATGTGAACCTGATCTTGCTATTGAACTGCGAGAACAATTTGATGCAGTAACCCCAGGTTATCATATGAATAAAAAGCATTGGAATACAATAAGATTTGATTCTTTCATAAGTTGGAAACAGCTAAAAGAGTGGATTGACCATAGCTATTTACAGGTGTTGGCAAGCCTCCCCAAAAAGGATCAGGAGGAAGTTATGGCAATGCTTCGACAATAGAAAAAGGCCTAGATTAATCTAGGCCTTTTTCTATTAAGGTTAGAATTGTTATTGCACTGCTTGTACCTTTGGTGCTGCAGCTAGAATATCGGAGGTAACACCATCAGCATATTTTGTGAAGTTATCGTTGAATCGTTTGGCTAAATCATTTGCTTTAACATCATATTCCGATTTGTCGGCCCAAGTATTACGTGGGTTCAATATTTCTGAAGGCACATTAGGGCAACTTTGAGGCATTTGCACTCCAAATATAGGGTGTGTATCATAAGAAACATCATTTAATTGTCCTTTAAGCGCTGCTGTAATCATCGAACGGGTAAAGCTTAACTTCATTCTTGATCCAGTTCCATAAGCGCCACCGCTCCATCCGGTATTAATCAGGTAAACATTTATTTGAGGGTTGTTTTTTAGGTTTTCGCCCAATAAAGATGCATATTTTCCTGGATGTAAGGGTAGAAAGGCTCTTCCAAAACAGGCGCTGAAGGTTGCTTGTGGCTCTGTAACACCAGCTTCTGTCCCTGCAACCTTAGCAGTATAACCACTGATAAAATAATACATTGCTTGTTCAGTTGTTAGTTTGCTTATTGGAGGCAACACACCAAAAGCATCAGCGGTTAAGAAGAAGATATTTTTTGGATTATTTCCGACAGAAGGACTAACAAAATTTTTCAAGTTCTCCAAAGGATAAGCGCAACGTGTATTTTCTGTTTTTACAATATTGCTATAATCTACTTCGTTGGTGCCAGAGAAAAACTCAATATTTTCTACCAAAGCCCCTTCTCTGATGGCGTGGAAAATTTCAGGCTCTTTTTCTTCGGTTAAATCAATACACTTTGCGTAGCATCCACCTTCGAAGTTAAAAATTGTATTGTCTGCTGCCCATCCATGCTCATCATCACCAATTAAAGGGCGGTGTGGATCAGCACTTAACGTTGTTTTTCCTGTACCACTTAATCCGAAGAAAATAGCGGTGTCGCCATCTTCGCCAATATTTGCACTACAGTGCATGCTTAATGTGTGCCTGTCTTGTGGTAGTATATAATTCAAAACGGTGAAAATGCCCTTTTTGATTTCACCAGTATAGGCTGTACCGCCTATCAAGATCATCTTTTTTGTGAAATCGATTGCCGCAAAATTATGCTGGCGCACGCCATCCGCTGCTCCATCTGCACGGAAAGAAGGTACATTAAATATTACCCAATCGTGCGCCATGCTTGCGCATTCTTCAGCTGTTGGGCGAATAAAAAGGTTATTTGCAAAAAGGTTGTGAAATGGAAGTTCTGTGAAAACCTTAATGTTAATGTTGTAATCTTTATCTGCACAAGCTTTCGCATCACGCACATATAGCTCTTTACCATTAACATACGCAAGCATTTTATTGAATAGGTTGTCGAAATTCTCGGTGCTTAGTGGGATGTTGATGTCATTCCAGTTTACAGTATTTTCAGTAACACTATCTTTAACTGTAAATTTATCCTTAGGAGAGCGCCCTGTAAATTCGCCGGTATCGCCTGAAATAGCACCTGTACTGGTGATTTTACCTTCGCCACGTTGTATAATATGTTCAACAAGTATGGCTGGACTTAAATTTTGGTGCAGATGATTAGCTGCGCCACTAATTTTTTCAATGATTTCTGAGGTATTCATTGGATAGATGGTGTTTTAGATTATGAATGCAAAAATAAAAAAAAGATAAAGGATTGTTAGTATTTATTTCGCATGGAAGCAACTAAGAATGAATCTATTCTATTTTTTGAAATATTTTTATTGAAAAAAAAGAAAATGAGCAAAATTAAGCATTCAAAAGACCACAATTTACTATACACTATTCTACTTTCCCACGCTTTTTGTAGAAAATATGACTTTAAACTGTATCTATAATTGGTGAATTTCGATGAATTATTATCTCGATACTCATGGTACAGGTGGAAAAAATTAATAACATGGTTGATCTTGAGGCAGCGCTTGAGATTCGTAGGCAAGTATTTGTGAAAGAGCAGGAATGCCCAGAAGACGAAGAGTATGAGTTTGATGACGAAAGTATTCACTTTTTAGCTAGAGTTAATGATCAGCCTGCTGGCACTGCTCGCTGGCGGGTTACCGAAAAAGGAGTGAAGCTAGAGCGATTTGCTGTTTTGCAAGAGTTCAGAAAGCGTGGTGTGGCCTCGGCTTTACTTGAAACAATTCTTGATGAACTTTTATTACAAGGCCCTAAAATGATTTATCTACATGCCCAAGTGCAAGCGATGCCGCTTTATGAGAAGTTTGGGTTTGTTAAAGAAGGGGAGATTTTTTACGAGGCAAGCATACCACACTATAAAATGGTTTTTAGAAAATAAATGCAATTTCTTTCCTCAGCCATCGAACATTACGCTGAAGCTCATACCGAAGTTGAGACGATGCTTTTGCAAGAATTGCAAAGGGAAACGCATCTTAACGTATTAATGCCTCGTATGCTCAGTGGACATCTGCAAGGGCGTTTGCTCAGTTTGATTAGTAAACTGTTGAATCCTAAATATGTGTTGGAGATTGGAACGTTTACTGGATATTCAGCACTTTGTCTTGCAGAAGGCTTAGCGCCTGATGGCGTATTGCACACCATTGATAATAATGAAGAATTAAATGATATCGCCTTGAGTTATTTTAATCGATCTGATTTTAGCAAGAAAATAGTGAAACACACTGGAGACGCCTCTCAAATAGTACCCTTAATTCCCCATTTATGGGATTTAGTGTTTATTGATGCGGATAAACGAAATTATAAAAAGTACTACGAGATGGTACTGGATAGGGTGCGTCCAGGGGGGCTTATTGTGGCCGATAATGTATTGTGGAGTGGAAAGGTAATAAACACTCAAGTGCCTGATAACGATAAAGATACGATTTCTTTGAAAGCTTTTAACGATTTCATTTTCACTGATAAGCGTGTTGAGAAATTATTACTACCGATACGCGATGGGGTTTTTGTAATTAGAAAGAAGGACATGTAGAATATAAAAGAGAACATGTTGAATATAGGTTTTCATTTTTAGTTGGGAATGTTAAAATTATTTTTGCTATAAACAAACTCGAATTGAATCACTTTATTAACCAAATGTACTATTTAATGCATAAGTTATACAAAGTTCTTTTATTGCTATTTTTGGTTTCTTTGATTAGTATTCAAAGACTGGCAGCCTCATGCCCCTTTGTTACCGCTAGCTTTATGATTACTGAAACGCATAGCTGTGGAATCCCTAGGGGTGTAACGTTAATGAATATTTCAGGTGGAACTGATAACTCATTTTCTAAATATCATTGGTATATTAATGGTGTCATGTTAGATTCTTCAGTTGGGTTAACAAATGTGTCTCATGTATTTTATAGTCCTGGAGTTTACCGCATTAAATTAACGGCGAAATCACCCAATCACTTTTGTATTGATTCTTTTGTGGTTGTCGATACTATTAAAACGAATACACCTGGAATTCATGATGGAGGATCATTCCCCACTTGGACTCCTTATTTTACCAATTGTATTCAGTCGGCTGGCAGTATTATTAATTATAATATGCAATTTGAAGTGGTGGATACGATATATAATTTTAGGATTATTTGGGGCGATACGTCTACAGACTCCACAGGTTTGAAACTTCCGCCAGGAGTTCCGCTTAAACATAATTACTATACATTAGGTCATTTCCCTTTTAAGCTTATTAGTGATTCTGGAGGTTGTAATGACACTCTTTTTGGATTGGTGGTCAACGAAAGGATACCCTCAGCTTCATTAACGCCCCCTGCGGCTGGTGGTAATTATGGTTGTGTACCTTTTACAGTGAGGTTCGTTAACAACTCCTTTAATTCGTCTGCCACCACTATATTCATGTGGGATTGGGGCGATGGGCAAATTGATACAATGGGTGCAGAAACCTTCAATGATACCATCTACCATACCTATGTAAGAGATACTGCAGAAGTACCAAGTGATTGCAATAAAACAATTAAGCTTACTGCTAAAAATAGTTGTGGTCAATCGGCAACAACGTGGCAAACTGTTTCAGTGTATGACGTTGATCGGGCCAAAATTACAGTGGCCGATACGATAAAGTGTATTCAAAAGCAAGGAAAGACCTTCACATTTCAGAATGCCTCGCAACTTAATTGTAGGCCTGGAACTAGGCGTTATTATTGGGATTTTGGTGATGGTACAAATTCTGGATGGATTAATTTAAAATCTCCTCAAACACATTTATATCCAGATACAGGGAAATATACTGTTAAGTTATTGGATAGTAATGATTGCGGAATCGATACATTTAAACAAGTGATATTTATTACCAATTTGCCTAAAGCTGGCTTTTTTCAAAGTCATCGATTTGGATGTAAGCCCTTAACCATCAATTTTATAGACACAGTTACTTCAGGGTTACTATTGCGCACCCGTAAATGGGATTTTGATGATACTTCAGGAAGCCAGCCACAAACCGACACAGCCAAATCGGTAACCCATACTTTTAATAAAGCAGGACGATATACCGTACGTTGCACAGCTAAAAATCCTTGTGATACCGTTTCTGCCTGGGTGATTATTGAGGTATACGAAACTCCTAAGGCTATCATTTTGCCAATTGGAAATGGTTGCAATCCTTACACTTTAAGCGGGTTTAATCAGTCCACAGGGGCTTCTCCTTTTGCCAAATATTCATGGGATTTCGGCGATAGCTCATTCTCAACATTAAAGGATCCACCAACTAAAACGTATCCTCCAGGTGTTTATACTATTAAGTTAAAAATTAATGATACCTGTGGTTTGGATAGCCAACAGGTAACATTTCATGTTTATGATCGAGTGCAAGCTGATTTTATTGCAGACACTGTTTGTCTTGGTGATAGCACTCATTTTAATGCAAATGCTACACATTACCTGGGATCGCTAAATAACGATCAGATGACATGGTTTTCTTATCGCGATTCAGTTACCAACACTTTGCTAGCACAAGATACGATCAAGAATTTAGCATACAAATTTCCAACTGCTGGACTTCATTATGTGAAGTTTGAGGTGATTACTTCGGGGGGCTGCATTTCGCAAATTACAAAGTCGGTGTTGGTCCTAGAGCGGCCGAATGTTTCATTTACGTATTCGCCATATCCCAATATTTGTGATGGAAATACGATTACATTTAACGGAAATGCATCAGTTCTAAACTCAACAATCACAGCTTATCATTGGGATTTCGGCGATGGTGTGGTTTGCTATTCGAAAGATACTTCGCATCGTTATGTTTTACCAGGAACCTATGCGGTAAAACTCACTGCTTACAACACATTGGGTTGTTCTAAAACGTTTACCGACTCTATTAAAGTCAGTGTAAATCCAAAAGCTAAGATTAAGGTATCCTCCATATGTTTGGGTCAGGTTACTGCGTTAATCGACTCTTCATATACTTTAGCAGGTGATACAATTATACAATGGGCTTGGGATTATACCAATGATGGCATTTATGATGCTTTTTCAAAAAACACGGTATTCCAATATTCTACGCCGGGAGCACATGATGTAGTTTTACAAATCACCACAAATAGAGGTTGTACTTCTTATGATACTGCACATTTCAATATTGTTAATATTCCAAGTCCAAATTTCATAATAGATACTAGCGTGAAGTGCATGAATGAACCATTTTTATTTACAAATTCAAGCACTGGTGCTAATATATTTATTTGGCAGTGGGGCGATGCCAGTTCTAATAGCACTGTAATTGGAAATACTTCTCAAGCACATTCATATCTTAATCCGGGCTCATATACTGTAAAATTATTTGCCTATAATAGCAATGGCTGCATGGATTCAGTGAAGAAAACAATTTTTGTAAAGCCTAAGCCATCAGCATTTTTTACGGTAAATGATACCGCCGTTTGCTTTCCTTTCAACTTCCATTTTACTAATTTATCTTCCAACGCGAATCAATATCGCTGGTATATTAACAATTCATTAGTTTCAATAGATACTTTTCTGCGCGACACCTTAATTGCATCTCAAGGAGCACTTTTAAATGTTCGTTTGATCGCGTCCAATACTAATTTATGCTCAAGCGACACATTTGAATTGAAGGCTCGTACTTTTGTTAATCCCGTGGCTGATTTCACAGCAACTAGTTTAGATAGTTGCAATCCATTCCCAGTTTCTTTTTCTAATTTAAGCTCAGGCGCTGTTTTTTATGAATGGTATTTTAACGATGGCACGCCAATGACCAGCCTTCCAAATCCAATTCATACCTTTTATAACAATACTTCTCGTGATACTATTTTTTATGTGAAATTGATTTCATTTAATGCAAAAGGGTGTAATGATTTCAAAACTATCCCAATACATGTTCGACCTCGCCCAATGGCGAACTTCACCCAGAGTCGGGTGGATAGCTGCGGGCCGCTTAAAGTTCAATTTATAAATTACTCTTCTCCTGGTGATACAGAATCAATTAATAGCATGCACTTTATCTGGAACTTTGGAAATGGTGTTTTTTCAATGGCTCGAGATACCTCAGTTCGATTTGTTGCAGCGACGAATAATGATACAACCTATGCTGTAAAACTAATTGCATTCTCAAAACACAATTGTGCAGATACGATTGTAAAATCGTTGGTTGTGCATCCAAACGCAAAGGCAAACTTTACGATGAGTCGAGCAGATAGCTGCGGCCCCTTGAGAGTTCAATTTATCAATACCTCTTCACCGGGAAATAACTTCGGTGTCAACTCCATGAGTTTTAAATGGGATTTTGGTAATGGAATTAATTCTTTGACTAAAGATACCTCTATTTTATTTGAAGAGTCGATATTGCGTGACACGGTATATCAAGTTAAACTAATTGCGTATAGTAATTTTGGATGCCCTGATACAATAATTAAGCATGTAATAGTTTATGCTAGACCCAAAGCTCAATTTAGCATGCAGGACACCGCTAATTGCAATCCTGCAATAGTATCTTTCACCAATTCATCGTTTCCTAAAGATACGGGCACCATTAATAGTATGACCTTCTATTGGAACTTTGGCAATGGTCAAACAAGCACGCAGAAGAATCCAATAGTAACATTTTTAGGAACACCAACAAAAGATACTGTTTATAAAATAACACTTATTGCCTTCAGCTCTCATGGTTGCTCCGACACGTTGCAAAAAAACTTTAGGGTTTATGCTAATCCTAAAGATACGTTTAATTCTATTAGTAATGGATGCAGTCCATTAACCATTTCTTTCAATAATCTTAGTGCCAATGTTTCTAAATCCTATTGGAATTTTGGTGATGGAGTAATTGATTCAGCTCTAAACCCTACACATACATTTATAGGTCGGTATTTGTATGATACAACATACAATGTGAGTATGATTTCAAAAGGAGTAAACGGATGTTATGGTGATACTGTTCGAAAGTTAATTACCGTGAAGGCAAAACCAAAGTCCGATTTTAGTAATTTCGTTGTCAATGGTTGTGTTCCAATGGCTGTTCAGTTTTTAAATAATTCTTTATCAGCAGTATCTAGTAGTTGGGATTTTGGAGATGGAACCACCTCGAATTTTACAAACCCGTTGCATACGTTTTCAAACATAGGTCTTTTAGATACAATTTATTATGTACGTTTGGTAAGCACTTCTGTTTTAGGCTGTGTTGATACAATTGTAAAGCCGATTACTATTTCAGCCAGACCGCAAGCTAATTTTACTGTTAGTCGCAACGATAGTTGTGGGCCGTTTACCGTTAAATTCACAAATACATCTACGAGTGGTAATGGCTTGCCGTTAAGTTCATTAACATTTAAATGGGATTTTGGTAATGGCACGTATTCAACAGCAAAAGACAATATAGTTACCTTTGCCGCAGCACTAAATAGTGATATTACCTATCAAATAAAATTGATTGTATTTAATATCAATGGATGCTCTGACACTATTGTAAAATCAATAACAGTTCATCCTATAGCGAAGTCAAGTTTTATTATGAGCCGAATGGATAGTTGTGGCCCTTTTACTGTTAATTTTATTAACACGTCGAGTAACGGAAATGGCTTACCAATAGATAGCATGAAGTTTAAATGGGACTTTGGAAATGGCCTTACTTCAAATGTTAAAGACACGTCTGTCATTTTTAATGCATCATTTTTAAAAGACACTGTTTATTTAATTAAATTAATTGCTTACAGTAATTTTGGATGCTCAGATACAAGTTTTAAACAGGTTAGAGTATATCCAAAACCAAAATCTCAGTTTGTAATGAGTGATACTGCTATATGCAGTTCTGGTTTAGTTTCTTTTAACAATGTTTCGTTTCCAAGAGATACGGGAAGTATTAAAATAATGTCTTTCTTGTGGGACTTTGGCAACGGAAGGACATCATTAAATCAAAATGAAACGGTGAGTTTTGTAGGTTCTAAAATTCAAGACACATCTTATATCATCAAGCTCATTGCATATAGCGAACATGGATGTTCCGATACCTCGGTTCAAATATTAAAGGTTTATGCAAAACCACAAGATTCTTTTTATTTAGTCCCTAGCAATGGTTGTCATAATTTTGCAGTACAATTTGTAAATAGAACTATTAATGGTTATTCCTATTTTTGGGATTTTGGCGATGGCAAAACGGATACAATTTCAAATCCTAGTCACGCCTATCAAAACCTTACCTATGCTTCTGTTTTCTATTATCCTAAGCTAATTGCAACATCAATACATGGCTGCAAAGGTGATACTTTTTATAGCATCGTAGAAGTAAAACCACGCCCATTCGCAGATTTTGCTATTGTTCCTGACTCTGGATGCAGCCCATTAAGGGTTCAGTTTCTAAATATGAGTATTGGTGCAGCCTCGTATATTTGGGATTTTGGCGATGGCAGCCCTAAGACGTCCACCATAAATCCTGTACATATTTACTATTTTGATAGTACCTATACTGTGACTCTGATAAGTTTTAGTCAATGGGGTTGCCCAGATACAATAAAAAGAATCGTAAAGGTTAAGACTGCACCAATTAGTATAGTTAATGTTGCTTCAGCTAGTGGCTGTAATCCTTTTACCGTGCATTTCAATAATAATTCAATTGGAGCAGTACGATACGAATGGTATTTTGGAGATGCCTATAACGACACTTCATTTAGTCCAACACACACCTATATTAACAACTTCAATACACCTGTGGTATTTTCCATGATGATGCTTGCGTATAATGCCTTCGGATGTTTTGATACTGCCATTATTCCAATTACTGTTTACCCTAAGCCGATTGCAAATTTCACTTTTAACAAGCCCATTAGATGTGGTAATTCTGGTTTCCAATTTAACGATGCATCAATAAATGCAACTTCATATCGTTGGGATTTTGGTGACGGAACCACAGATACTACTAGGAATCCATTTCATAACTTTATCTCTGCGAAATACAACGACACCTCATATACGGTTACATTAATTGCGAAAACTAACTTTGGTTGCAGTGATACTATTAGAAAGACCTTATTGGTTAATGTTTTGGTGCATGCTGCATTTTCGGGCAAACAAATAACAGGCTGCGCTCCATTAAGTGTAAACTTTAAAGATTCATCAACAAATGCAGTAACAATAATCTGGTATTTTGGTGATGGACAAGCAAGTTCAATTCGCAACACCACCCATGTATATGGTGCTAGTGGTAGCTATACTGTTACATTAATAGCTATGGGTGCTGATGGTTGCTTGGATTCAGTGAAGTATCTGAATCTTGTTAAGATTATGGATGCTCCAATAGCCGACTTCACTGCAACTCCAATGTCGCAGATGCTGCCTTATTCAACGGTTAACTTCACCAACACTAGCATCTCTTTACTGTCAGCCTCCTATTTATGGGATTATGGAGACGGAACTACTTCCACCTTAAAAAATGATCAGCACACTTACAAAGATACCGGCAATTTTAAAGTCAAGCTTAAGGTATCAAATGGTTTCTGCTCAGACTCTATATTCCGATTTATTCGTGTAATGCCGGCGCTCCCCATTGCTGATTTTAGCTCCGATGTTGTTGTTGGATGCTTACCATTAGCTTTAAACTTTAAAGATAAAAGTTCAAATGCATTAAACTATTTTTGGGAATTTGGCGATGGTAATATTTCTTCACTGATGAATCCTAGTCATGTTTACAATAACCCGGGAAAGTTCACAGTAAGATTAAAGGTAAATGGAACAAGTGGGAACGACGATACTATTAAGTCCTCATACATTCAAGTTTTCGATCGTCCAGTGGCGAATTTCATCGGTGGTCCATTGCAAAATTATTTGCCTAAAAGTGAAGTTACCTTCACTAATTTATCCTTAAGAGGCAATTCATTTTTATGGGAAATAAGCAGCATCAATGATGGTATTGTTTTTACTGATACTTCGGCTAATCCTAAAGTGCATTTCTCTAAAGCGGGATTATATTCTGTTAAACTTTTTGCATACAGTAAAGATGGCTGCGTTGATTCGATTACTTTCGTAGACTACATTTCAGTTATTGCCGATGGACAGGTTTACGTTCCTGATGCCTTCTCTCCGAATAACGATAAAATAAACGATCAATTTAAACCTGATGGCTTTGGTGTTATAGTTGATGATTATGAATTTAAGGTATATGATCGTTGGGGCGAACTAATCTTTGAATCTCACGATCCTGAAGTTGGGTGGGATGGAACCTATAATACTAAAGAATGTCCGGAAGATACTTATGTCTGGTCAGTTCAGGGACGATATGTAAATCATCAAGGAATGCGCAAGAAAGGAACTGTGATATTGGTTCGATAATCAAAATTTATTAACCAATTGTATTAACATTGAATTTATATTTCGATAATATTAACTCGCAATTCACGTATTCATTTATGTTGTTTTTCTCCTAAAAAGGCCAGTTGTATAAACTCAAATTAAGCTATTGTTTTTTTGCATCTGCAATAGCTACCATCACTCCAATTTTATCTAAAAATCCCACATGTTTCCATACTTCCTTGCCGTTTTTATAAAGCACTAGTGTTGGAAGGTTTTCAATTTTTAGGGCGTTGGCAAGTTCTGAATTGTCATCAGAATTAATCTTTATTAATTCAAGATCGTCCTTTTGCTCCTTACTTATTTCTTCCAGAATTGGTGCTAATCTTCGGCATGGGCCGCACCATGGAGCATTAAAGTCCACGAGTATAAGTTTGTTAGAAGTTATCTTTTGGGTGTATTCATCAACTGTAAGTGCTTTGTTCTCTGTTTTTTTGGAGTCATTCCCAATCGGCTTTCCTGCTTTTTTCCAGGCGCGCATTCCACCTTGCATCTCGCAAATATTATTGAAGCCAAGCGTCTTCAATTGTAAAGCTGCTTCATGGCTTCGACTTCCAGCAAGGCAATAAACAAAAGTTGGCTTGTTTTTGTCAAGGTTCTTTACTTGCGCATCAAAATCACTTCCATTCCAATTAATATTAATGGCATTGGTTAAATGTCCGCTTGTAAATTCCTCAGGTGTTCTTACATCAATTAATTGAGCATTGCTGTTGGCATTAAGATTTTTCTCAAAGTCATCAACTGAGATTTCACCAGAAACATTCTTTATTGTTTCCGACTTTGAAGTGTTTCCATTTTGGCAAGCATTTATCAACACTAGCAAGGAAATTAGAGAGAATATTTTTAGTGATTTCATAAAATAAAAAACAATGGTTGTTAACGCGTATTTATGGATCTAAAAGGAGAATTGTGTAATACTCCCCATTTGTTGTACCAAAAGTTTAGGAAGTTAAGTTAAATAATTTGATTGTTTAAGCTGCTTTTTGATTGATAGATTCATGATACTTTTTGTTAGGTGAAGTGTTAATGGATTGATGATGTTTTTGGTGGT
>CAINMV010000023.1 GCA_903850915.1 uncultured Bacteroidota bacterium | reverse complement strand
CAACCAGTTATTACTACATTTACTTCACCTACACCAATTTGTGCTACATCAAGTACCGTATTAACATTCGCTACTTCAAGAACTGATGCTGGTATAACTACGTATAAGATTACTTCAGATTATCATACAGCAGGATCGGAAGTATATGCTTCAAACACAGCAGCTCCTACCAGCACATTAACAGTTGACCCAACGAATATCAATCCGAATGGAACAACAACATACACGTATACTGTAACATCGGCACCTTGTGCTTCAACTACAGCGACTACTTCTGTGACAGTTTATCCAGTTCCTACGGTAACCTTAACTGCAGCAGATGCATCAATTTGTAATGGCACATCAACAACCTTAACTGGAACTTCAGCTCCAGTTGTTGCAGGTGTAACAACCTATAAAATTGGTACTACTTTAGGTGGTTCAAACATCTATTCTAGTTCTTTAACAGCACCTACATTCCCATTCATTGTTAGTCCAACCACCACAACTACTTATTATTATACAGTAACTAATGGTGTTTGTGCTCCAATAACTGCAAATGTGACTGTAGTTGTAATACCTGTTCCAGTTATTACTACATTTACATCACCTACACCAATTTGTGCTACTTCAACTACTGTATTGACATTAGCTACAGCTAGCACGGTTTCAGGTTTAACTACATATAAAATTACTTCAGATTATCCTTCTTTAGGTTCAGTTGTTTATGCAACAAACACTACGGCTCCGAACTCTATATTAACTGTTCCAGCTACATATGTTAATCCAAAAGGAGTAACAAACTATACTTATACAGTTAGTTCAGCTCCTTGCGCAAATGTTACATCTACAATTGCAGTTACAGTATATCCTGTCCCTGTTGTTGGTTTAACATCTGCCGATAACTCAATATGTATCGGTTCATCATCTTCATTAACTGGTTCTATTGTTGATAGTGTATCTGGTGTAACTACTTATGTTATTACTGCAGCACCAGGTGGTGTGATTTATGCAAGTTCAACAAAAGCACCTGTATTCCCTTATGTAGTTACTCCAACAGTTACTACTACATATACCTTAACGGTTACAAATAGCCCATGTGCTCCGATATCAGCTTCAAAAACTATCGTTGTAATACCTCAACCGGTTATCACTACATTTACTTCTCCAACTCCTATATGTGCTACTTCAAGTACCGTGTTAACGTTTGCTACGTCAAATACTGTAGCAGGATTAACCACGTATAAGATTACTTCAAATTATCCAACAGCTGGATCAGAAGTTTATGCTACAAATACGACAGCACCTAACAGCACTTTAACAGTTGATCCTACAAATATCAACCCGAATGGAACTACGGTATATACGTATACTGTAACATCGGCACCATGTGCTTCTACTACAGCGACTACTTCTGTAGTGGTTTATCCTGTGCCAACAGTAACTTTGACTGCAGCAAATGCGTCAATCTGTAATGGAACATCAACAACCTTAACCGGAAGTTCAGCTCCAGTTGTTGCAGGTGTAACAACATACAAAATTGGTACAACACCGGGTGGATTTGATACTTATGGTACTACTACTGCTGGATTGCTAACAGCGCCTACGTTCCCATTCACTGTTAGTCCAACCA
Source organism: uncultured Bacteroidota bacterium (assembly GCA_903850915.1). GTDB lineage: Bacteria > Bacteroidota > Bacteroidia > UKL13-3 > UKL13-3 > CAINMV01. Next base: position 176,516 of record CAINMV010000023.1, on the reverse strand, counting down.
CTACAACTACGTATTATTATACAGTAACGAATGGTGTTTGTGCGCCAATAACAGCAAGTGTAACTGTAGTTGTTATTCCACAACCAATTATTACTACATTTACTTCTCCAACACCAATATGTGCTACTTCAAGTACTGTATTAACATTCGCTACTACTAGTACTGTAACAGGATTAACTACGTATAAGATTACTTCAAATTATCCAACAGCTGGATCAGAAGTATATGCTACGAACACAACTCCTCCTACCAGCACATTAACAGTTGACCCAACGAATATCAATCCGAATGGAACAACTATTTATACGTATACTGTAACATCAGCACCATGTGCTTCTACTACAGCGACTACTTCTGTTGTGGTTTATCCTGTGCCAACTGTAACTTTGACTGCAGCAAATGCGTCAATCTGTAATGGAACATCAACAACCTTAACTGGAAGTTCAGCTCCAGTTGTAGCAGGTGTAACCACTTACAAAATTGGTACAACACCAGGTGGATTTGATACTTATGGTACTACTACTGCTGGATTGCTAACAGCACCTACATTCCCATTCACTGTTAGTCCAACCACTACAACTACTTACTATTATACAGTAACTAATGGTGTTTGTGCGCCAATAACAGCAAGTGTAACTGTAGTTGTTATTCCTCAACCAATTATTACTACATTTACTTCTCCAACGCCTATATGTGCTACTACAAGTACTGTATTAACATTTGCAACTGCTAGCACTGTATCTGGTTTGACTACGTATAAAATTACTTCTAATTATCCAACAGCTGGATCAGAGGTTTATGCTACAAACACAACCGCACCTACTAGCCCATTAACTGTAGATCCTACGAATATTAATCCTAATGGAATTACCATTTACACGTATACTGTAACTTCTTCTCCATGTGGTTCGACAACTGCTACCAAGTCAGTTACTGTTCATCCAGTACCTGTTGTTACTGTTTCAGCGGCTGATGTTTCAATTTGTAATGGTTCTTCAACAAACCTTACCGGAACTGCTTCTCCTGTGGTACCAGGTGTTACAACCTATAAAATTGGAACTACTCCTGGTGGATTTGATATTTATGGAACGACAACAGCTGGAGAAATTGTAGCTCCTTCGTTCCCATTAAGTGTATCTCCTTCAGTTACTACAACCTACTATTACACAGTAATGAATGGTGCTTGTAACCCTGTTACAGCATCTGTAGTAGTTGTTGTTATTCCAGTGCCTACTGCTTCGATTTCTTCTCCTACGCCAATCTGTGCTACATCTACCACAGTATTAACTTTAGGATCAACGAATACAGTAACTGGTTTGACCACTTATAAAATCACATCTGACTATCCTACTTCAGGTTCGATTGTTTATTCTTCTAATACTTCGGCACCAAACACGCCATTAACAGTACCAGCTACTTATGTTAATCCAAATGGAACCACAACATATAGCTATATTGTAACATCTGCACCATGCGGTTCTGTAACAGCAAATACTTCTGTTACTGTACATCCGGTTCCTACAGTTACCTTAACTACTGCTAATGCGTCTATTTGTAATGGCACATCAACAACCTTAACAGGAACAGCTACACCTGTTGTACCAGGTGTTACAACCTATAAAATTGGAACTACATTAGGTGGATCTGATATTTATAGCACATCTACTACCGCACCTGTGTTCCCATTATCGGTATCTCCTACATTAACTACAACATACTATTATACAGTATCTAATGGTGCATGTGCTCCAGTAACGGCTAATGTAACTGTTGTTGTTATAGCTCAGCCTATTATTACTTCGTTCACTTCACCTTCGCCTATTTGTGCAACTACAAGTACGGTGTTGACTTTCTCTACATCAAGTACTGTAATTGGTTTAACTACCTATAAAATTACCTCTAATTATCCTACTGCTGGATCTGAAGTGTATGCTACAAATACAACTGCTCCTACAAGTCCATTAACTGTTGATCCAACTAACATCAACCCTAATGGAACGACAGTTTACACCTATACTGTTTCTTCTTTACCTTGCGGTTTCACTACTTCAACTACAACAGTAATAGTTCATCCAGTGCCTACAGTTACATTAACTTCGGCGAATGCTTCAATTTGTAATGGTACTTCTACAACATTAACAGGTACTTCAACTCCGGTTGTAGCTGGTGTTACCACATACAAAGTTGGAACTACTTCTGGCGGATTCGAAATCTATGGAACAACTTCTGCAGGTTTAACAACTGCTCCTACGTTCCCATTATCGGTTTCACCTACGGTAACTACTACTTATTATTATACAGTTTCTAATGGCGCTTGTGCTCCAGTAACTGCAAGTGTTACTGTTGTTGTAATTCCAGTTCCAACTGCATTAATTACTTCAACTACGCCTATTTGTGCATCTACTCCTACAGTATTAACTTTATCTTCAACCAATACTGTTGCAGGTTTAACTACCTATAAAATCACTTCTGATTATCCATCGGTAGGATCTATCGTTTATGCAACCAACACTTCTGCTCCTAATAGTCCATTCACTGTTCCTTCAATGTATGTTAATCCTAATGGCATAACTAATTATAGTTATACTGTTACTTCTGCACCTTGTGCAAGTGTAACCTATAATTTTGCTGTAACAGTTCGTCCAGTTCCAACAGCTACGATCACATTGGCTCCAAATCCAATTTGTTTGGGTAGCACTACTACGCTTTCAATTTCAGTTGGGAATGTGGTTGGTGGAATTACAACATATGCTATTGGAACAACTGCAGGAGGAACTGACATTATGAGTACCACAACTATTAGCACTTCTGGTACATTTAATAATACTCTTGTTGTAACACCTCCAGTGGGTATTACTACGTATTATTTAACTGCAATAACAGCACCTTGTGGTTCTGTTTCAGCAAACACATCTATTACGGTTAATCCAACCTCAGTTGGGGGTACTTTATCTAACGGTGTAATTATTTGCCCTTCTTCTGCTAATTCAACAACCTTCACTTTATCTGGCAATGTTGGAAATGTAGTTAAATGGCAACAATCAATAAATGGTGGTACTACTTGGACTGATATTACGAATACGCTGTCTTCTTATACTGCTACAAATATCGCTGTGTCTACATTATATAGGGTTGTTGTTCAAAGTGGTGTTTGTCCTTCTCAAAATTCATCTACTTCAGGTGTATTTGTAAATACGAACCCAATAGCTAATTTCACTAATACAACGGTTTGTTTCAACACTCCTCCTACAGCATTTAATAATACAACCTCTCCAGGTACTACTTTAACTGCTGCAGATCAAGTTCTTTATAATATCCCAGGAGTTGTTACAACAACAACTACTTATTTGTGGACATTTGGAGATCCTACAAGTGGAGCTTCTAATTCATCAACGCTTACTAATCCTACACACGCTTATACTAACAGTGGAACATTCACAGTTTCTTTAGTAGCAACAACTAACACATTAGTTGGTTCAACTATTGTGGCATCATGTTCAAACAATACAAGTAAATCAATTACTGTTAATGATGTAACATACGCAGACTACACAACTGCACCAGTTTGTTTAGGTAGCGCTAATTTTGTAAATATTGTAAATTACAATGCTGCAAATACGTATGCAGTAGTTTGGGGAGATGGAACAGCTGCTCAAACTGTTACAACTCTTCCAGTTAGTCGTACTTATACCAACCCTGGACAATATTCAGTTCGCTTAAAATTAACCAACATCTATGGTTGTAGCGATAGTATAACTAAAAATGTTACTGCTTGGGCATTGCCAGTTGCTACTGGTGTAAACATCAGTAACACAGCACCTTGCGCAGGAACAGCTGTTACATTCACTCCTATCGGTGACGGTGGAGGTACTACATATGTAATTAACCCTTTAACGGGTATTGCTACGGCCACTGTTGCTAATGCAGCAACTATTACTTCGTATCTTTGGGATTTCGGAAACGGAAACACAGCTACGACTAGAGTTGCTTCAACAACATACGCTATTGCAGGTACTTATACTATTAAGTTGACAATTACAAATAGCAATGGATGTACTCAAACTTTCATCTTCAGCGCTACTCCTGTTACAGTTTTCCCTACTCCTGTTGCTAACTTCACAAACACAACAGAGTGTATGGGTGTAACTACTACATTTAATAGCACTAGCTCAACTGTTGCTACTGGTAACATCACAGGTTGGTCATGGAACTTTGGCAACCCTACTTCTGCAGGTAACAATACTTCTAACGTTCAAAATCCAACACATTTGTTTACAACTTCAGGTACTTATACAGTAATATTAACTGTAACTACGGATGCAGGTTGTACAAATACAGTAACTAAACAAGTAACGGTTAATCCACTTCCATTGGTTAGCTTTAACTCTAGTTTAAATACTGCATGTGCGGGAAGTACAATTACTTTCAACAGTACATCTACTATTACTTCAGGTACATTTAATTATGGTTGGAGAGTTTCTGATAACACGGGTGTATTTAACTATGGTGTTGGTCAAATATCTTCTAACGCTTCATTAGTGCAAACTTTTGCTACTGCTGGAACATACGTTGTTCGTGAATACGCTACATCAGGTTCTGGTTGTATCGATTCTGCTAGTAAAACGATTATAATCAATGCTAATCCAACAGCAACTATTGTTGTTAATCCTGCATCAAACCAAATCTGTATCTATGAATCAGTTACATTATCTAGTACTGGCTCATTGGCTGGTTCAGGTGTGATAGCTGGTTATGCTTGGTCGTTTGGTGATGGTAGCTCAAGCACTGCTGCAAATCCTGCTGCTAAAACATACGCTAGTCCTGGTACATATACAGTATCATTGACTATTACCAATAGCAATGGTTGTACTAATACAACTTCAAAAACGATTACTGTTAATCCTAAACCAGTTGTCAACTTTAATTCAAGTAATGTTTGCTACGGTTATACAATGAATTTTACTGATGCTTCTACAACTAGCACAGGTAGTTCTTTTGCTTGGACATTTGGAGATCTAGCATCTGGTGTATTGAATACCTCATCGACTCAAAACACTTCACATGACTTCACAACTGCTGGTACTTATAGTGTTAAATTGGTTGTAACTAATGCATCAGGTTGTAAAGATTCAGTTACTAAATCAGTAACCGTTTGGCCTCGTCCAGTTGCCGCTTTCGTAGCGGATACTGTTTGTGAAGGTTCTGCAACTACTTTCACCAACTTGTCTACAATCGCTAGTGGTTCAATGAGCTACTTATGGTACTTTGGTGATGCTGCAAACACTACCTCTATTACTCCAAGTCCTATCTTTACATACGCTCCTGGAATATATTCAGTGAAATTAGTAGTTACTTCAGCATTTGGTTGTATCGATTCAGTTCGTAAATCAATACTTGTTAAAGCTAATCCAAAACCTAAGTTTGTTGTTGCGAATGCATGTTTACGTGATGCTATAACATTAGATACTGCGGGTTCTAATTCTACTTCTAAAACTACAATTATCATTAATTATGGTGATGGTTCTGCATTAACTGCATCTTTATCGCATGTTTATGCAATGAGTGGAACATACACTATCAATTTAACAATGGCTGAAAATGGTTGTACATCTACAATATCTAAAGTAGTTACCATCTATGATCTTCCTTTGACTAATCTTAGTGCATCTGCTTACATCATTTGTGTAAATGAAGTTGATACATTTAGTAATACAACTACAATTGCAAGTGGTTCAATTATTTCAAGTAAATGGGAGGTAATCAATACTTCAGGTACAGTTGTATCATCAGTTACGTATTCTAATAACCAAGAGTTTATCTATTCTTTCAATACTGCTGGTACTTATCGTGTGAAATTAACATCAACAAGTGATAAAGGATGTTTTGATTCAATAAGTAAAGTAGTAATTGTTAATGCACTACCTACGGCTGCTATCACTTCAGTTAACTTCAAATCTCAAGCTTTCCACGCATGTTTAGGTACTGCGCATGAATTTAGCAGCACGGGTTCAACTGCTGGTAGCGGAACAATAACGGGGTACTTATGGAGCTTCGGTGATGGTAGCACTTCTACATCTCAAAATCCAGTTTATGCTTACAAAGCTGTTGGAACTTATGATGTGATGTTGACGATAACAAACAGCAATGGATGTACATTCAGTAAATTGCAAACTGTTGTTGTTGATCCAATTCCTGATGCTACAATTAAGCCATTTAATTTCCCTATCGAAACATGTAATGGTACTCCATTTATATTCACTGGCCCTTCAGGTCCTGGTTATACATATCTTTGGACTAGAAGCGGAGTGGCACTAGGTACAAGCCAATCAATAACTGTTAATCCTCCTTCATCAGGTTGGTACTATTTATCGGTTACTTCTGGATTTGGATGTACTAAAGTTGACTCAGCATACTTAAAGGTTAATCCTTTACCTACTATTACTTTGAGTGATAAATTAGTAACAATAAGTAAAGGTTGGAACAAACAAGTTACTGCTATTGTAACTGGTCCAAATAACACCTTTACGTACTTATGGACACCTCAAGATGCAAATCCTAAAGCATCAATTAGTAATGCTACAATTTACAATCCGGTACTTACACCTCCAAACAATGTAAACACTTACTATTTTGTAGTAACTGTTACTGATCAAAAAGGATGTATACAAAGAGACACAGTTAGATTCATTATGATTGATGACTACAACTTGAAACCTACGAATTTCATGACTCCTAATGGTGATGGTAAAAATGATTACTTCGAAATTGAAAACATTGAAACATATACAGATGTTGAAGTAACTATATTTAATCGTTGGGGTAATGTTGTTTATCAAACTAAAGATTATGCTTCTGCTAAATGGAATGGAACATTTAATAATACAGGTGGTCAGTTACCAGATGGAACTTACTTCTACATTATCAAAACAAATCATAAAGATGTGAATGGTAACGAGGTAATCTACAAAGGCAACGTAACTATTTTAAGAGGCAGATAATATAATAATCCTTCCCCGGCCTTCCGGGGAAGGATAAATAAAACAAATAATCAACAATTCAAATCAAGTTCGTAAAAAAATCGTATAGCATGAAAAAGTTAATATTTACACTTGCTGCTTTAATTACATTGACAAGTTTGGGTTTTGCACAGCAAATCCCTCTTTCAAGCACTTATAGCTACAACAAGTTTTTAATAAATCCTGCTTTAGCAGGAGCGTACAAACGCCCTCAGCTTTATCTAGTGCATAGAAACCAGTGGACTGCCATGCCAGGCAATCCAACAACTAGTGCTGTTACTATCGAATCTGCTCTTAAAAGCGATAAGATTGGAATCGGTGCGACTATCTATAATGATGCCTTAGGTGTTACTAACACTGTTGGTGCTAAATTTGCATATTCATATAAACTAAAATTAGCTGAATTTTCTAATTTATATTTTGGTGTTGGAATGGGTGTAAATCGCTTAGGTATACAATTCGAAGATATCAATGTTTTAAGTCCAGATGATCCGTCTATTTATACTTTTGGCGCCATGAACAAGATGACTGTTGATGGAGTTGGAGGTGCTAATTTTAGTTGGAAGAAATTAAATGTTGGATTCTCTATTCCTAATTTAGTTAACACAAAAGCTAAATTCCACAAAAATGATTCATTAATCTCTAGTAGTTCTTATTTCTCTTATGCTCGTCATATTGCTTTCTTGACAAACTATGAATTTAATTTAACAGCTGATGGCAAACATGCATTGACTCCTTCTGTTTTATGGAAAAGAGATTTAGTTAAAAAAGCGTCTAATCCGCTTCCAGGTAATATAGACAACAAGCGTCCTATGCAATTTGATATAAATGTAATGTATGATTACATGAAGACATATTTTGTTGGTGTAGCTTATAGAACTGAGTATGGTGTGATAACACAAATCGGTGCTAAACTTTTCGATCAGTTTACTGTTGGGTATGCGTATGATTTCCATACAAATACTAACTGGAAAGGATCAAATCTAGTAGGTCAAACTCATGAATTTATTCTTGGATATCAATTTGGAAAGGATAAAGATGATTTGTTAAAACGTGTTAATAAATTAGATACAGCATTGCAAGATAACATCAAGAAAACGGATGACATCGATAGTACTGTAAAAGACACGAAAAAGAAAATTGAAAAAATGAACAACGATTTACGTAAACGTGATGATGATAACTTCCAAAATTTAAAGAAAGAATTGGATAAAACAAATGGTGATATCGATGAGTTACGTAAGAAAATCAACCAAAACGGTGGAAACTATAGTTTAACTCGTATCTTCTTCAAAACGGATAAAAGCGAATTACTTCCAGGGTCAGTGTCAGAATTAAACGACTTAGCTGAAGTAATGACCAAATACCCTAATATGAGTATCAAAGTTACTGGTCATGCTGATAGCCGTAATGGAGAAACCTACAATCAAAAATTATCTGAACGTCGTGCAAAAGCTGTTTATGATTACTTAGTAAGTAAAGGTGTTTCTGCTGATCGTTTGGAATATGAAGGAATGGGCTCTAAATTACCAATCGGAGACAATACTACTGATGCTGGTCAACAATTAAATCGTCGTGTTCAATTTAAAGTGACTAAATTCTAATTTAAAAATAAATAATTTAAAAAGGTCGCTCGGTTAACGAGCGGCCTTTTTTTGTTTAAATTTGCATCATGGATCGTAAACAGATTATTAGTGAACTTAAATTAAATTTATTAAGGATTTCTCAGGTAGTAAATCTAATTGAATCTTATGAGAACTCTAGTGCAAACGTCGAATTAGAACTTTTGCAGAAAAACACAGCGTTGTTATTTGAAAATTTTGTTCGATTAAAGATTTCCTTTGAAGGTGATTATGTTTTTTCCTTCAATGAGCTCCAAAATTCGAATATCGTTTCTTCTATTCCTGAAGCGAAGACTTTGGAAACACCAGTTATCCCATTTATTTCGTCTGTTGTTAAAGACACAACAGATATTGGATTTAGCAATCATCTCAAAGAAGCGACAAATACAGCTCCTATTATTGAGGATAAAATGGCTGTTGAAACTATGATTGCCTCAGATAATTCCAAGGATACTATCCTTTCCGTTGCCGAAATTAAAGTTGTTAATACTTTAAATAAACCTAATTTAGTTAACGATAAAAAAGATAGTGCCAAAGAAGTAGAAAAGGATATTACTTTAAACGAGCGTTTTTCAAGCCTTAAAACGGAAACTAATTTAGCTAAAAAACATCTTCTTAATCCTATTACAGACTTAACAAAAGAGATTTCTTTAAATAAAAAATTTGCTTTCGTGAATGAACTTTTTGAAGGCGATATTGATATTTACAACAATGCAATTTCTAAAATAAACACGGTTGGAAACATTGACCTTGCTAACAATTTAATTCATCAATTGAAGATAAATTACAAGTGGAAGCCGGAGAGTGTTCTAGTTGCAGAATTCGCTGAGTTAGTTGAACGTCGTTGGGGTAATTAAATTAATAACATTATGAAACTAGATATCTTAGCATTTGCCGCTCACCCTGATGATGCGGAATTGGCCTGCAGCGGAACTTTAATTAAACATATCAAGCTCGGATATAAGGCAGGAGTAGTGGATCTTACTCGAGGAGAGTTAGGAACACGTGGTAACGCTGAACTACGTGATTCGGAAAGTAAAGCGGCCTCAACTGTAATGGGAATTCATGTTCGAGAGAATTTGATGATGCAAGATGGTTTCTTTAAAAATGATCAAGAACATCAGCTACGTATTATCGCAATGATTCGTAAGTATCAGCCAGAAGTTGTTTTTTGTAATGCCATTTCTGATCGTCATATCGACCACGGGAGAGGCGCCGCTTTGCAATCGGATGCATGTTTCTTGTCTGGCTTGCGAAAAATTGAAACAAAAGATGCAAACGGCAATAATCAATTAGTTTGGCGACCAAAGGTGGTTTATCATTATATTCAAGATCATTTTATTGCCCCTGATATTGTCTTTGATATAACAAACGAATGGCAACAAAAAGTTGAGGCAATTAAGTGTTATAAGAGTCAGTTCTTTAATCCGGATTCAGCAGAACCAATAACGCCTATTGCCACGAAAGATTTTTGGGAGTTCTTACCATCTCGCGCCATGGATGTTGGAAGAATTATTGGTGTTCGTTACGGTGAAGGATTTACTGTTGCACGTGCTATTGGTGTAGAGGATGTCTTAAAGTTGAAGTAATCACAAGATGATTTATATTATTACGAATGCAATTTGTTCCTAAAAACATCCATTATCATGAAGCTATTCAAGAAGTTTTATTAAATCAAAACTTCATGAAGCATATTGGCTTTGAGTTAACCAAAATTGAGCCGGGCGCTATTGAAGGAAAATTAAATTTTCAAGGTTTTCTGAAACAGCAAAGTGGTTTTTTGCATGGCGGAGCCATAGCAACAATGGCAGATTTGGTTTGTGGTTTCGCAGCGTATTCCTTGGTTGCCGAGGATGAATTTGTCGTAACAAGCGACTTGAAAATCTCGTACCTTAATCCTGGGGTTGGAGCTGTTATTCTTGCCAAAGGCTGGGTTATAAAAGCTGGTAGCCGGATGTTTTTTTGTGAAGGCGAAATTTTGGATGCATCAAGTGGAACTCCAATAGCGAAAGCTAGTGCAACAATGGTATTGTTGCCTAAACCTATGACATCATGATTGAAGTATCTTTTGAAGATTTGGGTTTGGTTGATTATCTGCCAACGTGGGACTATCAAGAGTCACTACTGAAACGCAATACTGAAATTAAGTTGGCCAATAGAGAAGCCGAGACAAAAGAAAAAACCTTGAATAAACTTATTTTTTGCGAACACCCTCATGTTTATACATTAGGTAAAAGTGGTAGGGTCGAAAATTTACTTTTGGACGAAATCGGTTTAACTGGGGTTCATGCAACCTTTGTTCGGAATAATCGTGGTGGCGACATTACCTATCACGGCCCTGGGCAAATTGTTGGATATCCAATTTTTGATTTGGAATACTTCTTTACTGACCTGCATTTATACTTGAGATATTTAGAGCAATCGATAATTAATACGTTGAAACATTATGGTATTGAAGCAGGACGCATAGAAGGCTTGACAGGTGTTTGGCTTGATGTTGGCGTAACTGGTAAAGAACGTAAAATTTGCGCTATTGGTGTGCGTTGTAGCCGTTGGATAACCATGCATGGATTTGCTTTTAATGTTAATACCGACTTAAATTATTTCACGAATATTATTCCTTGCAATATCGACGACAAAGGTGTAACGAGCTTAGAAAAGGAGCTAGGCAAAAAAGTTAATATAGAAGAAGTGAAAGAAATTCTTAAGCAAGAACTAGCAACTCAATTCGAATTTCAATATGTTTAATCTTCCAATATTATAGATATGTGAATATCCACAATCGTTAATTGGGCAATTTAGATGTAAATAACATCCTTTATCTTGCAACAAAATTCTACAATTGAAACACAACGAAACTAACTTAAAAGATGCCCTTGATGCCTTTGTGGAGGCACACGGACTTAAGGAGAAATTGCTCGAGTCGGAGTTGGAACAGCAATGGGAGAAAATTGCTGGTGTGGTTATTGCGCGTTACACTAAAAAGCTTTATGTTAAGAAAAAACGGCTCTATTTAGAGGTAACGACACCCGTGATAAAACAAGAAATTGCCTTTTCTAAATCCGTTTTCATCGAAATAATAAATCGTGAAATAGGAAAGGATTTTATAAATGATATCGTAATATTTTAATATCCATATTTAATTTAATAGTTTTTATGATTGTTTCACCATCTGTTCTTTCTGCTAATTTTTTAAATCTCGGTAACGACATCGAAATGATTAATCAGAGTGAAGCCGATTGGTTTCATGTTGATATAATGGATGGGGTTTTTGTTCCAAATATTTCTTTTGGAATGCCAATAATGTCTGCCTTACAAAAGGCAGCTAAGAAACCATTAGATGTTCATTTGATGCTTAAGGATCCAAGTTTATACATCGCCGAGTTTGCCAAGTTAGGGGCGGCTTATATCACAGTTCATTACGAAGCATGTACACATCTTCATCGTGCTATCCAGTCGATAAAGCAAACAGGAGCGAAAGCAGGCGTAGCGTTGAATCCACATACACCGATATATGTGCTGTCAGAAGTTATCGATCAGTTAGATCTTGTGTTGCTGATGAGTGTAAATCCTGGTTTTGGTGGTCAACAATTTATCGCTAATACATTGAATAAATGCGCTGAATTAAAACAATTAATTATAAAAAAGGGAAGTAGCGCATTAATAGAAGTTGATGGTGGAGTAACAGTGCAAAATGCACACGATTTGCTTTTGGCAGGCGCCGATGCTTTAGTGGCAGGCAACACGGTGTTTTCAGCTTCAAATCCCAGCGTGACGATTCGTTTGCTTAAAAATACGGGGGCTTAAGTTTTATCCGTTTTTGCAACCTATTTAGAAATCGGTGTCTTCTTTATGGTTATCTTTAGAAATATTATATCGAAGCATATTCTTTTCTGTAACTTTACCTAAACAATAGGCTACTATTAATGGTGTCATGAAAAATATTAAACATAAAATTTCTGTATTATTTTGCTTTTGTGTTTTTAGTATTGCCTTTTCGCAATCGCCCCTACATTATACCTATAATGGACATGTGGATGTGAAACAAGGCGTCAATTTAGCTAAACTAAAAAATCCATTTACTGGAGGATTCGAATTACCACAGTTTTCACCTATAGATTTAAACCTGGACGGCATTCCCGATTTGCTAGTTTTCGACCGCGGCACAAGATTGTTTTATACATTTATTAATGATGGTATTGCCAATACAGTAAGCTACACGTATGCACCACAGTATCAAAATAAGTTTCCTGACTGCAATAGTTTTTGTCTCACTTACGACTATAATAATGATGGTAAGTTAGATTTATTTATGGAAGCCTCAGGTACCATATACCAATACCGGAATATAAGTTTAAGTACATTAGAATTTGCTAAACCCGATACGTTGCTCGATTTTCTTGGAACCAATATTTTCTGTCCGAGTACCAACATCCCTTCGTTTAATGATATTGATAATGATGGGGATATGGATATTTTAACTTGGGATCCACTAGGATATACAATTCAATTGTATAAGAATTGGAGGGTAGAAAAAGGAATGACAACCAACGAATGGCAATATAAAATGGTAGATGAATGCTGGGGAAAGTTTTTGTTAGACTATGCGATTCATCTTGGTTTTCGTTGTAAGGGATTGGTATATTGGCCCAATGGTGATGATTATACTCCTCCAACAACACCGGGTGGCACTGAGGCTCATTCAGGAAGCACGTTGCTTACACTTGACACCGATAGCGATGGCGATTACGAAGCATTATTGGGCGATATTTTTTATAATTATTTATATTTCCTGAAGAACGGAAAAAAGGATTTTAATTATCCTAAAGATACCATGATTGCCAAAGATTCACTTTACCCATCAGTAGCTCAACGAATGGAAGTGATGAATTTTCCAGCAGCGTATTTTTTAGATGTAGATAACGATAAAAAACGAGATATCATTATTGCACCGAATGACGCAAGTGGCGCAAGTAAAAATAAAGGTCAAATCTATTTTTATAAGAATATCGGAACCGATAGAAAGCCGATATTCAACTTAGTGCAAAAGGATTTTTTATCTGAAGGTAGTATCGAATGGGGTGGAGCCACATCGCCCACTTTTGTAGATATAGATAATGATGGCGATGACGATTTGTTTATTGCCACCCATGGTGAAGCAACAGCCACATTGAATTCTAGAGATTTTATTGTTTATTATAAGAATGTAGGCAATGTTGCAAATCCGATTTTTGAATTAATAGATACGAATTTCCTGTTTTTGTCGATTAAAGGTTGGAGTGGCATTAAGCCGTGTTTTGGCGATTTAAATGGTGATGGTAAAAAGGATTTACTCTTGGGCGAGTCCAATGGCCTATTAAAATATTTTATAAATACCTCCGTTGGTTCATCTTTAAGTTTTTTTGAAAACACCACACAGTTTTCTTCTTTTGTTGGACGCAATTATGCTGCACCTTTCCTTGTTGATTATAACCGCGATGGGAAACAAGATTTATTTTTGGGCAATTACGATGGCACAATTTCCTATTACAATAATACCGGTACTTTTTCGGCTCCTCAATTTACAAAAGCAGTAGATTCGGTGGGTAAAATTTGCTTGCGTGGCGTAGATGAATTTAGAACATTCTATGGCGATGGATTCAGTGTTCCGATTATCGCAGATTTAAATAACGATGGAAAGTTTGATTTAATAGCGGGTGGTCGAAATGGACTCTATCTCTATATGAACATTGAAAATAAATTAAACGACTCATTGAAATTGCAAGATACAGTTGTTCGCTTTGGATTTTCGCAAACTTCTATTAAAAAAGCAACGGGGCTTTATGCTTCGCCTGCCATAGCGCAATTGGATAGCGACTCTGTTTATTTTGATTTGATGCTGGGGAATAATGGTGGCGGACTATCCTTATTCGGCACCTATGAATTTAAAGATCGAAAAGGGATTAACGATTTAACCAAAGTCTATTCAAGGCTAATTATTTTACCCAATCCGGCACAAAATACCATTTCAATTAGCAACCTAAATTTGCAGCCGAGCACTCTAACAATCTATGATGTCACTGGAAAAAAAATACTTGAAAAAAGTGTAGTTGAATTTGAGAAGGAAACGGTTGACATTTCCCACTTTCAACAAGGTGTCTATGTGGTTACAATTATGGCTAAGGATGGATCTCATGTCAATGGAAAATTCATCAAGCTGTAATTTCATTAATGCACACTATTCATGTCGAATCCAATGAATATTAGCCCTAGCGTCAAGCCTATTTTTATGAAAATTTCAAGGTTGTTTGTCTTTCTATTCCTATGTTCTTTTTTTAGAGTAGCCCTCGGACAGATTAACTATCAATACAATGCATTTGTAGGGGTAAAGCAAGGTGTTAACGCTAGCAACATAACTAATCCCTTCACAGGAGGATTTGAGTTGCCTCAGTTCTCTGCAATCGACTTAAATTTAGATGGCACCAACGATTTATTGGTATTCGATAGAGGAACAAAGAAGTTCTATACCTTTATAAACAATCGAATAGCCAATACCGTCAGTTACACATATCAGCCCCAATATCAAAGTTTGTTGCCAGAATGCAATTACTATTGCCTTACCTACGATTTTAACAACGATGGTCGTATGGATTTATTAATTGATGCCAATGGCTATATACAACAATTTCGAAACACAAGCAGCAATAATTTAGTGTCGTTTGGCAAGCCAGACACTTTGATGGATATTAACGGTATAAAAATCTTTTGTCCGGGTTCAAATATCCCTTCATTTAATGATATCGACAATGATGGGGATATGGATATACTAACTTGGGATCCATTAGGCTATACGGTAAATTTATTTAAAAACGATCGGACGGAGTTAGGTTTAAATTCAAATGCATGGAGTTATTTCTTAGCCGATGAATGTTGGGGTAAATTTTCGTTATCACTTTCATTGTCTTTAGGATATTCATGTGGCGGACCCACACCGGCAGGGGCAGAAGCGCATTCAGGAAGCACATTGTTGACACTCGACTCGGATAGCGATGGTGACTATGAAGCTTTGTTGGGTGATATATTTTATGATTACCTCTATTTTCTAAAAAATGGAAAGAAGGAATTTGGCTATGCCAAGGACACGATGATAGCCAAAGACTCTGTTTATCCTTCGGCAGCCGAGCGCATGCAAATAAGTAGCTTTCCTGCGGCCTACTTTCTAGATGTGAATAATGATGGTAAAAGGGATATTATTCTCGCACCTAACGATGCAAGTGGTGCAAGTAAAAATTGCTATCAAATATTGTTTTATAAAAATGTGGGCACCGATAGGAAACCAGTATTTATGCTCATTCAAAATGACTTTATTCTTGATGGGTCAATTGATTTTGGTGGTCAATCTTCACCAGCTTTTGCAGATATCGATAATGATGGCGATGACGATCTGTTTCTTGCCTCTTATGGCGACTTTACGAAAACAAACAATTCGAATGACTTTATTGTTTATTATAAAAATACTGGAACTTTATTAAATCCTTCCTTTGAATTACAAGACACCGATTTTCTAAAGATTTCCGGTAGGGGATGGCATGGTATTAAACCATGCTTCGGTGATTTAAATGGCGACGGAAAACTTGACCTGCTATTGGGTGAGGCGAATGGGAAATTAAAATACTTTATTAACACAACTGCCGGTGCCAACACAATTAGTTTTATAGAGAATACGACCACGTTTTCAGGTTTTTTAGGGCGGAATTATTTGGCGCCTTGTTTGTTCGACTTCAATGGAGATGGCAGATTGGATTTGTTTACTGGCAACTACGATGGAACTGTGGTTTATTATCAAAATTCAGGCACTATTTATACACCTTCATTCACAAAGATGGTAGATTCCGTTGGCAAAATTTGCACACGCAGTGTTGATGAATATCGCTATTTTTATGGGGATGGTTTTAGTGTTCCGTTAATTGCCGATATAAATAAAGATGGGAATCCTGATTTATTGCTTGGAGGTAAATATGGATTGTATCAATACCTTGGTTTAGCTGGTAAACTTAGCGATTCGCTCACACTAATTGATACGGTGGTGAAATTTAGTAAGTCGCAAGCAGCCACTAAAAAAGCGACAGGGTGGTATGTTTCGCCAGCCATTGCGCAGTTGGATAGTGATGCCTTGGCGGATATCATTCTTGGAAATACCGGCGGCGGAATAACGATATTTTCCACGTTTACTTTTGTTCGTAATACGGGCATTATGCGCAACGAGCAAGGAATAAAAATAGGTGCCGTAAAGCCAAATCCCGCAACCAATTACTTGATATTACCCGATATTAAGTTTGAGATTGTTAATATTGAATGTTATGATGCGGCCGGACGCTTCATTATATTAATTTGCCAAGCTGAAAATAAAATAGATATAAGTCAATTGGCATCAGGGGTTTACTACCTTCGAATTGTCACCAATAATGGTCAATCTATGGCAACGAAGTTTATAAAAATGTAGCCGAGAAATAAAAAGAGGCCGCACAATTAAGTACAGCCTCTTTTAAAATTCGTTAAGGAATAAACAGCTTACTCTGAAACTACTTCAATATTAACTACTACAGAAATTCCTTTGTGTAGGTTTAAGGTAGCGGTATAAGTCCCTAATTCTTTGATATCTTTGTCGAATACGATTTTTCTTCTGTCAACCTCAGCATCCTCAACAGTTTTAATAACTTGAGCTAGTTGTAAAGGAGTTACAGCACCGAAGATACGACCAGAACTACCTGCTTTTGTTGCTATAGTATAGGTTTTCCCTTCTAATTTTGTAGCTAAGGCAGTTGCATCTTTAACAATACGATCTTGTTTGAATGTAGCCTGTTTAATGTTTTCAGCTAACATCTTAAGATTTCCTTCTGTTGCTACTGCACCGTAACCGCGCGGTATCAAAAAGTTATTGCCGTAACCATTTTTAACGGTTACCACATCATCTTTATATCCAAGATTTTTGACATCTTGCTTTAAAATAATTTTCATGATAATTTGACTTTTAAATGTTAAAAATAAGGGATTAGTTATCGCTTTTGAAGTTATCGGCAACAAATGGAAGCACGCCAATTAAGCGTCCGCGTTTTATCGCCTGAGCTACTTTACGTTGAAATTTCAACGAGGTGCCTGTCAATCTGCGAGGTAAAATCTTACCTTGATCGTTTAAAAACTTTTTTAGATAATCAGCGTCTTTATAATCGATATATTTAATACCTGATTTTTTGAATCTGCAATATTTCTTTTTTCCGGCATTGGCATCCGTCTGTGAAAAAGGATAGATGGAATTGCCGTTTGAATGTGTTTGTGGCTTAGACATGATGATTCGATTTTATTAAATTATGCTTCTGCTTTTTTTACTTGTTGAGATTTTAATTCACCATTGCGTCGGCGTAAATTGTAGCTGATTGAGTGTTTGTCTAACACGATAGTTAGAAAACGCAATACCGATTCGTCGCGCTTTAATTGCAACTCGAATTTCGATACTAAATCAGTAGGAGCGGTGTATTCCAACACAGTGTAATACGCTGTTCCTTTGTTTTGGATTTGGTAAGCCATTTTTGTTAAGCCCCAGTTTTCTTGGTGCACTATAGTGGCACCTCCCTTTTCTAAAAAGGCACGATATTTATTTATCGTTTCTTTTACCTGATCCTCCGTCATTACAGGTGTGAGTACTACGACGGATTCGTATTGATGTTCCATAGGATAAAATATAAAATTTTTTTAGGGGTGCAAAAGTAACTATTTCAATCTTGAATTCCAAATCTCAACGAAAGGTTTTTGCATAGTTTGAAAGGGTTTAAGCCCTAGTTACACTAGATTTCACATAAATTAGGTGAATTTGCCTTAATTGTTGATGTAAGTTATTGATTGTCATGCTTTTAAATTTAGAATGTGATGTTTTAATGTTGCCTTTAAAGTGTGCTATTCAACGGTAATTTCGTCCACAAAAATAAATGCATCTCCACCAACTCCCTGATGCCAACTCGGAAGTATACCAAAATTAATGGCCATTACTTTAACAAAACGATAGCTTTTATTGATGTTTTGAAGGCTGAAATCTTTACGTTGTGAATTCAGGTCTTGAGCAGAAATCGTGTTTTTTACATTCCCAATAGGTTCAAAATTAATTCCATCGATTGATCCTGAATACGCAACTTCGGTGGGATACAATATCCAGGAACGGGTGTCTTGTAAGAATCCAGAAGTAATTTGAGTTATCGATTTGTTTTCATTTAAGTCAATTACAGCCTCAAAATTTTGAGATTGATAACCCTGCCATCTTCCTTTTCGCCAATCCGTATCTCCATGTAGGCCATCAATTAAGCCTTCGTCGCCATCGGCAGTATATTGCTTATTGTAAACGCTTTTAATTTTAATTGTATAATGATTGGGGCGTTTAAAGAACATCGATTTTGCGATAGCACTTTTGAAGCCACTGTCGTTGATGCATATCGCATTTAAGGTTGTATTCGATGTTATGGTGATGATTTGATTCGAATCGTATTTCAATGATGATTTTGAAGGGACAGCACCATCTAAAGTATAATAAATTTGACTTGCCATCTCGTTTTTTTGGTTATTTTTAGCGTTACTAGGAATATCGTTGGCGCTTATTGTAATCGACATGGAGTCATTGAAGACTTCACTAGCAGAAGCAATGACAGGTGCTGCAAGCATGTTCGACACAGAATAGGGTATCTCTTCTGTTTCTGTAGGGAAGTCATATCCAAAATAATATTCGTGTTGCAAATCCCACAAGGAAAAAGTATTTGAAGGTTTAAAATAATGACTAGGGATTTTATTTTTGTAAATTGTAGCCACTGATTCTCCATTTGAAAAAGTAACGCTATCGAACACCATATTCCCAAAAACCATAGTGCGTGTTGATGGATTAACGGGATAAAATCCCATAGCACTAAATACATACCATGCGCTCATCTGTCCGCAATCTTCATTGCCACAAAGTCCATCAGGTGTTGGCTTGTATAGTGTGTTGCAAATTTGTTTTACATACTTGCCGGTGGAGTCGATATTATTGAACAAATAGGGGATATGATGGCTCGGCTCGTTGCCTTGTGCGTATTGTCCTATTAAACCAGAGATATCGGATTGCTCTCGACCGGTGGTTTTAGAGTCTGCATTAAACAATTCAGATAGCTTATTTATATCGTATATCTTTTCATAATTCTGTGGAACAGCAAAAGAATACTGCCAACCATTGGCTTCCGTGTAATGATTGTTTACTTGTTTAGGATCGAAAGGGGTAAGCCATCCTCCATTTTTACGCGGACGCATAAATCCAGTTTTAGTGTCATAAACATTTTTCCATGCTGCTGCTAGCGCACTAAAATAAAGGGCATCTTCATTATGGTGGGTAGCATATGCAATTTGTGAAACACAATACATGTCGTAACTATATTCTAAAGTTTTGGATACGCTCTCACTTTCGTCTTCTATTGACAAAAAACCATTACGGCGAAATTGACTTAGGCCAAATCTGGTGCTCATCGCTTCGGTTTTAACTGCAGTATAAATTGCGTTAAGTGCCTCCGAACCAATGGCGTTGTTGTTAAATGCATCTAAAATAACACTAACACTATGGAAACCAATCATGCAGTTGGTTTCGTTGCCCCAAAGCTCCCACATCGGCAAGCGACCACTCTGTTCAAATTGTGCTAGAAAGGTAAGTACAAAGTCGCGAGAACGTTCTTTGTCGATGATATTTAATAGTGGATGCAAAGCCCGGTATGTATCCCAAAGTGAAAAGACTGTGAAATAATTGAAGCCATCGGCGGTATGAATTTGTTTGTCGCGACCACGATATCTTCCATCTACATCATTCATAATATTGGGATGAATCATACAGTGATAAAGGGCTGTATAGAAATTAATTTTTTCAGCCGTTGTGCCTCCAAATGCCTTAATTCTATTGAGTTCTAAATTCCATGCTTGATCGGCTTTTACTTTTGTGGCTTCAAAATCCCAATTCGGTAGCTCAGCATTCATATTGTTTTTTGCCCCTGCCTCATCTGCACTTGATATCGCTGTTTTTACTATTATATTATCTCCAGCTTGCACCACATAGCCCAAGTTTATTTTTGTTTCGCCATTGGCTTCGTGTGTTATTTTAATTATCGTGGCATCTCGGCTAACTTCAAAATAGAAATTAACCAACTGATCTTCTGCCCACGCCTTGGAGCGACGAAAACCAGAGAATGAATTTCTACTTAGTTGTTTGATTTTCCCTTCCAATAATTCATCACGATGTTTTAAATTTAATGTTATCCAAGCTAGGCCTGCTTTTTTATAGGTGTAACGTTGCATTCCAACGCGTTTGGTACTCGTTAATTCTACGTGTATTTCATTATTAAGTAGTACCGAATAATATCCGGCATTGGCTATTTCATTGCGGTGCGTAAACGAAGTCGAAAGCGTGTCTAATTTCCAGATTGGTTTTAACGAGTCTATTTCTAAAGTAGGCATAAAGGCAATATCTCCGTAGTCACTGCATCCTGTGCCACTTAAATGCGTATGCGAAAATCCATAGATAATGGAGTCGCTATGGTGATAGCCACTGCAGCCATCCCAACTTCCATCAATACGGGTGTCTGGACTAAGTTGTACCATCGCAAAGGGTAAGGTTGCACCTGGAAAGGTATGACCATGGCCGCCTGTGCCAATTTTCGGGTCTACAAATTGGGTGCAGTTATATTGCGCTTGAATGGCAATTAGGGATAAAGAAAGCAATGTTGATATTATCAGTTTCATCGTAAAGGCAAAGTAAAACATTTTCTTGTAAATCCTTGTTTTTGCGGCGATATTGAACACTTAAGTTTATTGGAACATCGATTTGGGTACTAACATTAAAGATAGCCTTGTTTTTTTAGTATTTTTACCAACGTTTTGATTCTTAAGTCAGCTTCCATGTTTGCTAATCGTTTCCCATATTTAATCATTGTTTTTTTCGGCGCTTTGCTCTTTATTCCTTTTTTAGGGCAAGTGCACCTGTTCGATTGGGATGAAATTAATTTCGCTGAAAGCGCTCGGGAGATGATGCATACGCATAATTACATGCAGGTGCAAATTAACTATCTTCCATTTTGGGAAAAGCCACCACTATTTTTTTGGATGCAAGTATTGAGTATGAAGGCTTTTGGAGTAAATGAATTTGCTGCCCGACTGCCAAATGCCATTTGTGGCATAACGCTTCTTTCGGTGCTATTTTATGTTGGATCGAGGTTGTATTCTAAACGTTTTGCCTGGTGGATGGTGTTAGTATATGCTGGTAGTTTTTTGCCACAATTTTATTTTAAAAGTGGCATTATCGATCCATGGTTTAACTTGTTTATTTTCTTAGGTATATTTCAATTAACGCAAGCTATTGTAGCATTCCAAGAGCAGCGTGCCTTTGACGCATCCGTTCGTTATGGAGCAATTTTCACAGGGCTGGCAATTTTAACAAAAGGTCCGGTAGCGCTTTTAGTAGTGCTGTTAAGTTATCTTATTGTGGTGGTGATAAAAAGAAAATCTGCCATACTTCCCTTCAAGAGCTATCTTCAATTTATTGCAATTGTAATTGTGATAACTTTATTGTGGTTTGGGTTGGAAGTTGCGCAACATGGATGGTGGTTTTTAGAAGAGTTTATTAATTATCAAATTCGTTTATTCAAAACACACGATGCCGGCCACTCCGGTTTTTTTTTATATCATTTTGTGGTTTTATTTGTTGGTGCTTTTCCTGTTTCTCTGCTTATCTATCGATGGCGAGGCAATAGCAATGAAACCTTGATACAGCAAACATTTCGTTTGTTTGCATTGGTCTCATTTTCTGTGGTGATTCTCTTGTTTACAATGGTCCAAACAAAAATTATTCACTACTCTTCATTTTGTTATTTGCCAATGGCTTTTCTAGCAGCGTATAGCA
Source organism: uncultured Bacteroidota bacterium (assembly GCA_903850915.1). Classification (GTDB taxonomy): domain Bacteria; phylum Bacteroidota; class Bacteroidia; order UKL13-3; family UKL13-3; genus CAINMV01. The sequence continues at coordinate 153,945 of CAINMV010000023.1, read as the reverse complement.
TCGAAGGTCTGTTAACCCAAAAATACAAATTACATTGCTGGCAGCTGTATTGTTTTTTAATACTAGGATTGATTTGGAGTTTAATTACCATGGCGTTGCCCCTTGTTGGAATGCATCCCGAATGGTTGCGCCCCTTTATTCAAGACTCTTTTGGTAAAGAGAATTTAAATGCAATGGTGGATTGGAATTACGCACTAAGTATTCCCGGTTTAATTTATGGTGTTGCTATTGTGATGGCCTTTGTTTGGTTGCGCAGGCTTCAATACCAAAGGGCATTACTTGCTTTTTTTATTAGTACGATGCTGTTTATTCAAGTGGTACTTTTGTTGTTTGTTCCTCGTGTAGAGGAATATTCTCAAGGTGCCGCAATTGAATTTTTTGAAGGTCTTCAACAACAGGATTGTTATGTTACCACGCTTGGATATAAAAGTTATGCGCCTTATTTTTATTCACGAAAGAAGCCTGAACGTATAGAGGCTTCAGATAATTCTTGGCTATTGCGCGGCAAGGTCGATAAACCCACATATATTGTTTGTAAGTGCACTTCGGCCGAAAATATTATAAAAGAAAATCGGGAGTTTATAACAGAACTATACCGTAAAAATGGGTTTGTTTTTTTTAAACGAAAATAGTCAGATGCCTATTGCGTTTGCATTGTAGCCAATTTTCACTTTTAGCTTTACTGAAATTTAATACAATTTGCTTTTCATTAGCCCCATTTTACATAGGCGATAAATTAAACAAACACGAATGCATCCTAATCCATATTTCATGCTTCGGCTGAAATTTATGCTGGAGGCTTCTTCGAAATATTTTGTTGGACAAGTAACCTCGCCAATTTCATATCCTTTGTAGAAAATTTGTGATGTTATTTCGTTGTCGAAAATAAAGTCATCACTATTCTCATCTAATTTCAAACTTTGAAGCACGTCTTTGCTAAATGCACGATATCCTGTATGATATTCACTTAGTTTTTGGCCAAATACAATATTTTGAAATAAGGTTAAAAAACGATTCGCAACGTATTTATACATGGGCATACCTCCACGCAAAGCACCATTACCTAATATACGACTTGCAAAAACTACCGGATATAACTCGTTACCAATAATACTTACAATTGCGCGAATTAGTTTTGGTGTGTATTGGTAGTCAGGATGAAGCATGATGATGATGTCACCATTAAGTTCTAAGGCTTTTTTGTAGCAGCTTTTTTGATTCCCTCCATATCCTTTGTTCGATTCATGATGGATAATATGTTTGATCCCCAAGCTCATCCCCACCGCAATGGTATCGTCTTTACTGGCGTCGTCAACTAAAATTACCTCATCGGTGATATCGAAAGGGATTTCTTCGTAGGTTTTTTTTAAAGTCTTGGCCGCATTGTAAGCGGGTAATACTATAATTACTTTCTTGTTTTCGTACATGTTATTGCAAATATAAATGTCTGTTTTAACGTTGTTTTTTATTCTGTTTCGAAATAATTTAAGTCGTTACTAAAGGTCTCCTTTACATACAGAACCGAAATTAATGAAAGTAAGACACAAACGGAGCCGACAATTAACCCGGCAATATTAGCATTAAAAATTTGTTGGAGAGAGGTAAAACATAAAGTAATTAATACCACTGCCCCGCGAACAAAGTTAGGGGCGGTATTGGCAACAGTCGACCTCAAATTTGTTCCGAATTGTTCGGACGCTATGGTAACAAAAAGAGCCCAAAATCCAGTAGCGGCACCTAATAAAAAGCAAATCCAATAAAATTCGCTGGTGGTCATCGCAGGCGTTAAAATGTAATATAATATCGTCGCCGAAATAAAAGCGAGATAAAGCAGCACCACTTTTCGACGGCTTTTAAATAATTGGCTCAAAAGCCCACTGAGTAAGTCGCCTACCGACAAACCGAAATAGGCATATAAAACACACTTGCCTGTTTCTATTGCTTGTCCATCGATTACTTTTAATGCGGCAAAGCGTTTGCTTAATGCAATCAGAACACCTACCACAAACCAAACTGGAAGTCCAATACAGATGCATGCCAAATATTTCTTGAAACGTTTTTTATTATTAATAAGCATCATAAAATCGCCACGTTTCACATTACTATCAGTAAGTCCTTTAAAAAGTCCCGACTCCACTATTCCAACACGCATGGCAAGCAACAACAATCCCATTATTCCACCTGCGATATACGCCTGTTTCCATCCCAATTGTTGGCTAATAAAATAGGCCGCCACAGCGCCCAATGCACCAAAGGTTACTATTATCATGGTGCCATAGCCTCTGTTTTTTTGATTCATTGTTTCTACCACAAGAGTAATCCCAGCGCCCAGCTCGCCTGCTAATCCAACACCTGCAACAAAACGACAAACGGCATACGTGGTAATGTCGGTTACAAAGGCATTTGCGATATTGGCTAAAGAATATAATAAAATAGATCCAAAAAGAACTTGCAAACGCCCCTTTTTATCTCCTAAAATCCCCCATAATAAGCCGCCTAAAAGCATCCCGATCATTTGTACATTAAAGAGTGAAATTTCGTTCTTAACGAATTCGGCACCAGTAATTCCAATGTCGGCCAGGCTTTTCTCCTTTACAATGTTGTAAATTATTAGATCGTAGATGTCTACGAAATATCCCAAGGATGCAACAATTATTAGTAATGTAATATTTTTATGTTTCATTGTAATTTAAAATAGCGAAGCTATGAAATTAGCAAGTTTTTCCAAGTATTTTTTATCTGTTGCATCGAAGTTTGCTAGATTTTCAGAGTCAACATCAAGAACGCCAATCACAATTTCATTTTTAATGATAGGAATAACAATTTCTGAACGAGATAAACTACTGCATGCTATATGACCAGCAAATTGTTCCACATCGTCAACAATAATGGTTTGCTTTTGTTTCCATGATGAACCGCATACCCCCAGTTCAAATGCAATGCGAGTGCATGCAATGGTGCCTTGAAAGGGGCCTAAAACGAGCTCATTGCCCTTCACAAGGTAAAATCCTACCCACCACCACCCAAAGTTTGATTTTAACCCAGCACTAATGTTGGCCAAATTGGCAATAACATCGGTTTCGCCTTCCACTAAAGCAAATAGTTGTGGCAATAGGCTTATATATTTCTGTTCCTTGGTTTGCTTTTCAAGAAGTGTAATTTCATGTAACATCGATTAGCAAAGAAAAGATTTATTTATCATTATAGAAAACATGTAAATTGCCCAGTTATTAATTGAAAATATGAAGTTCCTGTTTTTATTCCTGCTTGCCTTTAATGCCGTCGTTTGCCTTGGACAAAACACCAATGCGGATTTTTATCAAATTTTAAGATTTAATGAAAACAATTCCTTCCCAAAGTTTGTTGAATTTAAAGGAAATAATATTACTCAAGGAAATATACTCTTTGCTTTGAAAGCAGTGAAAAGTATGGAAAATATTGATTTTCGTTTACTAAACACCGAAATAGATGCCCAAGGAAACAAACACCATCGCTATGTTCAGGTCAACGGTGGGTTGGATGTTTTTGGAAGTATGTGGATTGCACACGAAACGCAAGGTGTGATTTCATACTGTAACGGAGAGGTTTTTGAAGTACCTAAGGTGATATCTGCAAAGTTTTCAGGCCACGATGCGCTTAATAAGTTGCTTAACGAACATCCGAATGTTAACTATGACTTTCTACTTCCCGATGGTTATGATAAACAATTTGCTTCATCGCCAAACCCCGTAATGATGATACTTCCAGCCTCACTAAATACGGTTTCCAAATTGCCGCGTGTAGTTTATGCCGTGGATTTATACGCCTCCGTTCCGCTTTCTCGCTTTGTGTATTTTGTGGATGCAGAAACACTTCAAACGTTATTTGTGGAAGATAAAATTGAAAGTACAAATGTTCCAGGCAAGGCAAATACAAAGTATAGCGGACTTCAAGATATTATTTCTGATAGCGTTCAAGCTGGTGTTTTTCGATTGAGAGAGGATGCTCGTGGTGTCGGCAAGGGCATCGAAACCTACAACATGCAAAAGGGCACGGTTTATGCTTCAGCAGCCGATTTTACAGATGCCGATAATTATTGGTCTAACATAAATTCTAATTTCGATGAGGTAGCTGGTGATGTACATTGGGGTGCAGAAAAAACATATGATTTTTATAAAAACGTATTAAATAGAAATAGCATCGATAACAATGGGTTCAGGTTATTGAGCTATGTGCATTATAGCACAAACTATATTAACGCTTTTTGGAATGGCTATTTTATGACTTATGGTGATGGAGGTAGCGGTTATCTTCCATTGACATCTCTCGATGTTTGCGGACATGAAATTACGCATGGACTAACACAAAAGACAGCTGCTTTAATCTATTCTAATGAGAGTGGTGCTTTGAACGAATCATTTAGCGATATACTCGGCGTTTCGATTGATTTCTATACCCGGCCAACACAAGCTAATTTCCGGATTGGAGAGCAATTTGGTCCCGGTGGTGCAGGTTTGCGTGATATGAGCAACCCCAAAATTTATCAGAACCCAGCAACCTATAAAGGGCAATATTGGATAGCGGATAAATCTGATAATGGTGGTGTACACTACAATAGTGGCGTGCAAAACAAATGGTTTTATCTTCTATGTAAAGGTGATACAGGGACCAACGATAATGGAGCCAAATACAAGGTGGATAGTATTGGATTTATTAAAGCTGTGCAGATTGCGTATAAAAATTTAACTAATTTCCTAACCCCACTTTCTAACTATAACGATGCCCGTTTTTATAGCATTATCGCGGCCCGAGCGCTTTATGGTGATTGCAGTAATGAGGTGAAGCAAGTAATAAATGCATGGTATGCTGTAGGTGTGGGTGACTCCGCATCATCGTTACTTAAGGTAAGTTTTAATGCAGATAAAACGATTTCGTGTGTGGCACCATTTAAAGTACAGTTTTTTAATACGAGTGAGAATGCGAATGCTTATTATTGGGATTTTGGCGATGGGCAAACAGCGACTATTCAAAATCCTACTCATGAGTATGGTACTTTGGGTACATTTAATGTGAAGCTCATAGTCTATGGTTGCAATGCTGCGGGTATTGATTCGGTTCTGAAAATTCAATTTGTGAAAATAGATCCGAGTTTGGGTGATTGCAAACGTGTAAATATGCCCAAAGTTGGTATAGGGGAGATGCTAACGAGTTGCACTGGAACACTTCGTGATGATGGCGATACAAGTAACTATGGAAGTTTAGTATATAGCATAAGAAGTATTGTTCCCGCCAACAGCTCTATATTGAAGTTGACATTCAAAGCATTTGATTTTGAAAATCAATTTGACTTTCTATATGTTTATGATGGGTTTGATACACTATCGAGATTAATCGGAAAATTCACTGGAAATAGCTTACCTGGTGGAGGTATACTATATTGCAAATCAGGCATGGCTACGTTTCGTCAGACAAGCGATTATTTAGTCACAGGCAAAGGTTTTGAAGTTGATTGGCAATGCATTGCCAAAACCAATTTCGATGTAATGCTCGACGCGACAAAACGTTCTTTTATAGGCAGAAAGCAAACCTCATCGGAACTGAAGTCGAACCAGTTTGTTCCTTTAAGAATTTCAAATAAAGGGGTGCAGAATTGCATTTCCACAACGCTAAAGTACAGCCTCAATAATGGCCCCATCCAAAGTCGCAGCGTTGCATTAACCGCAGGCACTACGCTAGTAAACATTGGCCCTTTCGATTTATTCCCTACGGGCAGTTATGACTTAACAATGTGGGTTGAAGATATTACAGATGGTGTTAAAGAGAACGATACGATAAAGTTCAATTTTCAGCAATTTGAAAATCTACCTATTGCAATGCCATATATCGAAAACTTTGAAACCTTGTCCGACGATTGGTGGTTTTCCTCCGTTGATGGCTTCAATGGAAACCTACGGATGGATTATGAGAATACCTCGCCGCAATGTCGTTTACGAACCAATGCCGGTGCCGGTTTTGTGTTGGCTGGCACACGCAGTGTTACTTTAGATAAAAGCGACAGAAACTGGCTCTTCGATACCATTTCTCAAACCAATTACATTACCCTCACTTACAACATGAGTCAGGTGGCGCTGCTTCCTTCTCCGTTGCTGTTTCGATTTACGTATATGCAGCATGGTGATAAGCAATACCCCAATGATGCCGTTTGGGAGCGCGGCTGCGACACCTGTGTTTGGGTTCGTTTTTATGATTTGTTTTTAAATAAAGCCGCCACCGGGGTATCTAAAATTACGCCATTGTATAATTTAAATTACTTTTTGGATTCAGCCAAACAGCAACTCACCACTAGTTTTCAGCTTCGTATTGGGCAACAAGATCAGAATAGTGCAATAAATACAATTCAATATACGGGCTATTCTTTTGACAATCTGCGTTTTAGTGTTTGGAACACTGGAATTAAAAATAACGACGCGCGTTCCTTGATTTCAATTCAGCCTAACCCATCGAAAGGCATTTTTATGGTGAAGGCTGATCCAACTGTTTCCCGCTACTTGGCGATTACCGATGTGCATGGGAAACAACTATGGAATGAGGCTTTGCCTTGCGTTGAATATTTCGAGATGAATCTTAGTGACTTACCTCCAGGGGTTTATTTTGCCTCTTTTTATGATAAGGAGCAACGAATTCAAATAGAAAAGGTGGTAATCTATTAGAAAAAGCAAAGTTAAGATGCTGATAATCGGCATTATTCAGAAATGGAACAATTTTTGCTTGTAACTAAAAAGTTATAATAACTATTTCGTAAACATGGAAAATGTACCAGAAAAAGAAGAGCGCGCAAAATTGTATATTTTCGAGGCTATGTTTATCTTAGTGGTCGTTCTGATTGTTGTTGGAGCCTTTTATTTTGAGCAGATTTTATCTTATTTCTCGAAATAAACACTGTATTGTAAATAAGAATCAGACATCATTATTTTAAACATTAAATCGAAAATGCATGATATCTCCATCATGCACTAGATATTCTTTGCCCTCGATTCCCATTTTCCCTGCTTCTTTTACCGCCGCTTCACTTTTGAATGTTATGAAATCATTGTATTTTATAACCTCTGCACGAATAAATCCTTTTTCAAAATCTGTATGAATAACACTTGCGGCTTGTGGCGCTTTCCAGCCATTGGTGATGGTCCAAGCTCTTACTTCTTGCACACCTGCGGTGAAGTAGGTTATTAAATTTAAAAGTTTGTAGGCAGATTTGATAAGCTTATTCACGCCTGGCTCTGTTAATCCCAAATCTTGAAGAAACGCTTGCTTGTCTTCGTAAGAATCCAGTTCAGCGATATCCGATTCAATGGCAGCCGAAATAATTAACACCTCCGCGTTTTCGTCTTTAACGGCATTTTTAATTATATCTACGTAAGCATTGCCATTAACCACCGACTTTTCATCTACGTTGCATAAGTATAAAACAGGCTTTGTAGTTAAAAGTTGAAAGTCACTTAATAAGCGCTTTTCGTCTTCATTTTGAGGCATATACACACGTGCCGATTTACCTGATTCTAAAATTTGTTTTAACGTGTTTAACAAATCTGCTTCCTTCTTTGCCAAAGGATCGTTGCCTACTTTCGCTTGTTTAGAAACCTTCAATAAACGTTTATCAACGGTATCAAGGTCTTTCAATTGCAATTCAGTGTCAATAATTTCTTTATCACGCAGCGGATTAATGCTGCCATCCACATGAATTACGTTGTCGTTATCAAAACAACGAACAACATGAATAATCGCATCTGTAGTGCGAATGTTTCCTAAAAATTGATTTCCCAAGCCTTCGCCTTTACTAGCACCTTTTACCAAACCAGCAATATCTACAATCTCGATGGTGGTAGGTATAATACGTTGTGGCAAAACAAACTCGGCCAGTTTTGTGAGTCGTTCGTCGGGAACCGTAATAACTCCGATGTTGGGTTCGATAGTACAAAACGGAAAGTTCGCCGCTTGTGCTTTAGCGTTGCTTAAACAGTTGAAAAGAGTTGACTTTCCAACATTTGGAAGTCCTACGATGCCACATTGTAAGGCCATTTTTTATATAAATAAAGGTTTTTGAACGTTGCTTTTATGGCCGCCATAAATTCCATAGAAAAATACTGGGAGGCATTATTAAGTGAATTTCTTACATCAACATTTTAATATCTTCCATTATTTTCTTTGCTAGGAAGTCGGAAGTAGATTGCGATTGGCTTTCGGTGTAGATTCTGATAATAGATTCGGTGTTCGACTTACGAAGATGAACCCACTCATTTTCAAATTCAATTTTCAATCCATCGATGGTGATTAAATTTTGTTTTTTGTATTTTTCTTTAATTCCAGCAATAATTTTATCGAGATCTAGTGTTTCGGTAAGTTCAATCTTCGATTTCGACATGTAATAATTGGGGTAATTGGCACGCAAAATAGACGAGTTTTTGCCGCTTTTAGCAAGGTGTGTAAGGAATAATGCGATACCCACCAGGGCATCTCTGCCATAATGAAGTTCTGGATAAATGATACCCCCATTTCCTTCACCGCCAATTACAGCCTTCTGTTTTTTCATTTCTTTCACCACATTAACCTCTCCAACTGCACTTGCAAAGTATTTACCCCCATTTTTTAAAGTGACATCGCTCAGGGCACGTGTACTCGATAAATTGGAAACGGTATTACCTTTTTTATGTTTTAAAACATAATCTGCAATGGCCACCAAAGTATATTCTTCACCAAAAAAATCGCCATCATCATTGATAAAACAAAGACGATCTACATCTGGGTCAACTACAATTCCCAGGTGGGCTTTGTGGAATTTAACGTCGGAAGCAATTTGAGATAAGTTTTGTGGCAAGGGTTCTGGGTTATGTGGGAAATGTCCGTTGGGTGTACAATACAATTCAACTACTTCTTTCACCCCTAATGCATAGAGTAAAGGAGGTACGGAAATTCCACCGGTAGAGTTCACGCAATCCACTACAATTTTATAGTTTTTTGCTTTAATGGACTCAATATCAACTAAGGGAAGTGCTAATATTTTATCGATATGTTTTTGGATATAATCTAAACCCTCGGTAACGGTTCCTAGTTTATCGACACTTACATAGTCGAATTCACCTTGCTCTGCATAGGTTTTTATGGCGTCACCATCTTTCTCAGAGATAAATTCTCCGCTTGAATTAAGGAGTTTTAACGCATTCCATTCTTTGGTATTATGGCTTGCAGTAATAATAATGCCACCCTGTGCAGCTTCGTCAACTGCCGCAAGTTCAACGGTTGGGGTGGTGGATAAGCCAACATCAACAACATCAATGCCCATCGAATTTAATGTGGCAATAACCAATTGATTTACCATTCCACCAGAGATGCGGGCATCACGACCAACAACAACTTTGGGTTTAGATTCAGTAGTTTCGATGAGCCATTTGGCATACGCAGAGGCAAACTTCACAATGTCCAATGGGGTAAGGTTTTTATTCACTTCACCACCGATAGTTCCTCTTATTCCGGATATAGATACGATTAAACTCAATTATCTTTCTTTTATTTTAATTTATCTTTGCGAAGATACAATATCCTGCAAACGTGTACAAGAAAAACCAGTCAACAATACTCGAAACTGAAGAAAAACAATGGTTTCAGACCTGGTTTAACACTCCGTTTTATCATATTTTATACAATAATAGAGATAATGAAGAAGCGGAAGCCTTTATTTCAAAATTAATTAACTTCCTAAAGCCAGAACCCATGGCCAAGGTTTTAGATTTAGCGTGTGGCACCGGAAGGCATTCCATTATGCTTAGTAAGCTTGGTTTGAAAGTGTTGGGAGTTGATTTGTCGACAGCCTCCATTAATGAAGCGAAACAATTGGAAACGAGCACGTTACAGTTTGAAGAACATGACATGCGCAGTATTGTAAAGCTGCAGGGTTTCGATTTAATTTTTAATTTATTTACCAGCTTTGGTTATTTTGAATTGCCAGAAGACAACCAGCGTGTTCTCGATGCTTGTTATTCGCAGTTGTTACCAGGAGGGAAATTAGTTTTAGATTACTTCAACAGTGAAAAAATACTACCATCATTGCCTCAATTTGCGCAAGAAAAAAGAGGTGATTTGTGTTTTGAAATTGAAAAATTTAAGCTTGATGGTCAGATTGTAAAATCGATAAAGTTTACAGATGGTGATGAAAGTTATCATTTTGAAGAGCGAGTTTTCGCTTATTCAATGGCGCAGTTGCAGGTAATGATTTTAGCGGCAGGTTTTCATATTCAAGAAGTTTTCGGTAATTATGCATTGGAAAAGTTTGATACTGCAAGCGAAAGGTTGATTCTAATCGCAGTTAAGAAATAAACCGATGGAAACGATAATACAACTTGATCAGCATTTTTTTATTTGGATTCAACAGCATTGTCATACGTCATTTATGGATGTGATGATGCCATGGATGCGCAATAAATACAGTTGGTTTCCGCTCTATTTTTTTATCATCGCGATACTTATGCTAAAATACAAATGGGCTGGTGCTCGAATTATTTTTGTTGCGATTATGTGTGTAGTCATAAGCGATACACTTAGTTCGCATGTCATGAAACCATCGTTCCAGCGGCTGCGCCCATGCGAAGAGCCATCTGTGGCCGCTCAGTTTATACCAAGCATCGAATGCGGACATCGTGGCTTCAGCTTTACCTCTAGCCATGCGGCAAATCATTTTTCATTAGCGATGGCAATCGCGTTGTTTTTTTACCGTCGCAACAAATGGTGGCTGCTTCCTGCTATAGCATGGGCAGGAGCTATTTCCGTGGCACAAGTATATGTTGGGGTTCATTACCCCTTGGACATCGTTGGTGGAGCTTTAATAGGCATTTCGGTAGCTTTTGGCGCTCATTGGATAATAAAACATTACTTTTCACGATACTTTAATTTATAAATATAGCATTATCAAATGGATTACAGATACGCACTTTTGTTTTTGTTACCTTTTGTGGGAGGTTTTATTGCAATGCAGGTAAGCAGTGTAAACAAAAATCTATTGAAGTTGTTTTTAGCGTTCAGTGGCGCCTTTTTGTTTTCTGTGAGTATCGTTGATATTTTACCCACCTTATATCAAAAGAACACTCAAATTAACAGTGGGGTCTTTATCCTTGCCGGTTTCTTTTTTCAAATAATATTAGAGTATTTCACCAAAGGCATTGAGCATGGCCATTTGAATAGCCATGGTCGGCGCAATCAATTTCCTACGGCTATTGTAATTGGCTTATGTGTGCATAGTTTTATTGAAGGTATACCGTTGAGCAATATTGGTTTTTTAAGCGAAGCACAGCGTGTGCATTTAATTTATGGCGTTGCCTTGCATGAGGCTCCAGCGGCATTTACACTTATTACCTTGCTTCGGCATAATCGTATTTCTCGAAGTACCTCTTACATCATCATGGTTCTGTATTCGTGTATGTCGTTGTTTGGAATTTCGTTAAGTTCAATTTCCACAGGCATGACCTTCTTTGACTCTGGGGTGCTTCAAAATATCCTTGCCTTGGTTATTGGCACCTTTTTACATATCTCCACTACCATTTTATTTGAGAATAGTGAAAATCATAGTTTTGGTCGATTCAAACTTATGGCCATTGCCATTGGTGTAGGTTTGGCCCTTTTGATTTAAGTTGTTGTTGCAAAAGATTTCTTAGTAAGGCGTGCACGTTTTTTTATGCCTTCCAAAACTCAACTGGAGATTCCGACTTAATTGACCACCCATTTTCGGAAACCACTGACCACCTGAAGCAAAATTTGCAGAGTATTATAAATATAGGGTTTTAGGTTTAAAAAAAATATTTTTACTGGTGGTCAATTAAGGATGAAAATGGGTGGTCAATGCCACCAAATTTTCCATTAGCGCCGTTATGTGCAAATTATGTGCAAATCCATAAAAACAAAAAAGGTCTCAGTTGTCTGAAACCTTTTCTGCTATTGGTGGACCAGCTTGGGATCGAACCAAGGACCCCCTGATTATGAGTCAGCAGCGCTAACAACTGAGTTAAGAAGTTATTTTTTATATTACGAAAGGAAGAATTTGTTTTTTCTCTTTATTGATTTGCAATTCAAAGAGTGAGTGTATCTATTGTAATGTTATTGTGCTATTTACAACCCATTTTTATATTTTTATCTCCTCATCTTGGGCATTCAAAAAGTGAAATTCACCATAGTGAAAGTCTTCATCGGTAACAATCTTCACCCATTCGTTGTACTTTCTCCACCACTTAAAACGAAGCGAGAACAGGCCTTGCTTAATATATGCTGCGATGTATGGATGTGTGGCAATGCTGATTTTCTTGTTGCCATTCTCTTGAATTAAATACTTTAAGGTGCTCTCAATTTCATCTACAATAACGGAGCTGCTATTTACCTCTCCGGTGCCTTTACATTGCGGGCAAACCTCTAAGGTGTCGATATTCATTTCAGGTCTTACCCGCTGACGTGTAATTTGTACGAGTCCAAAGGTACTTAAAGGTAGTATTTTGTGTTTGGCTCTGTCAGTAGCCATTGCATCGCGCATGGCTTCATATACCAATCTTTTATTACCTGTGCGTCTTACATCAATAAAATCAACAATAATAATCCCTCCCATATCTCGCAATCGCAATTGTCGGGCTACTTCCTTTGCGGCATCCTGATTTATACGTATTGCAGTTTCTTCTTGGTCTGAATCGTTGTTGAGTTTGCTTCCGCTGTTAATATCAATAACGTGCATGGCTTCTGTATGCTCTATCACCAAATAACAGCCACCACTAAAGGTTACTGTTTTGGCAAACGAAGTTTTAATTTGTCGTTCAATACCAAAAGTTTCAAACAGAGTTTGCTTACCGCTAAATAGTTTTACAATTTTCTCCTTCTCAGGCGATATGCGTGCAACATAATTTTTCAGGTCGTTGTAGATGTTGGTGTCGTTGACAACAATGTTACTGAAGTCATCGTTCAACATATCGCGCAATAGCGATTGGCTTTTGTCCATCTCTCCCAATACCTTTTCGTGAGGTATTTCTTTGTTTCCGATTTCTTTGAGGCGCTTGAAAATTTGATTCCAACGTTCAATAAGTTCCTTTAAGTCGTTGCGGATGTCGTCATCTTCTTTGCCTTCTGCAACAGTTCTAATGATAACACCAAAGTTCTTGGATTTTAAACTTAGAACAATAGATTTTAATCGCTGACGCTCGGCGCTGCTCTTTAGCTTTTTAGAAACATTAATAGAGTCGGAGAAGGGCACTAAAACGAGGTATCTTCCTGCCAACGAAATTTCGGAACTGAGACGAGGACCTTTGGTACTGATGGGCTCCTTGGTGATTTGCACCATCACGACTTCGTTTTTTTGATAAAGGTCGGCAATTTTACCGGTTTTCTCTATAATCGCCTCTTTAGGAAAGTTGGAAAGGTCGGCCTTGAAAATTTTATTGGCACGACACATTTGGGTGTACTTATTTAAGGATCGCACGTTCGGACCTAAGTCATGATAATGCAGAAAAGCGGGTTTTTCGTGCCCGATATCTACAAAAGCAGAATTTAGAGAAGGCGTGATTTTCTTTACAGTGCCAAGATAAATATCGCCAACATTAAAGTTCTTGTTATGGCGCTCTTGGTGTAATTCAATAAGTTTTTTATCTTGCGTTAACGCAATACGCACTCCAGTTTCGGAGGCGTCAATAATTAGTTCGTTCACTACGATTATAGTTTAAAGGTTCCACATGCGGCTAAGTTTTTCATGGTGTTTGAGTTGAGATTTTAATACAGTTCAGTTGATCTCAATTAACCGGCAGGAAACATAAATTGAAAAAATACAAAGACATTGCACCAAAGCGCTGCCCTTGTATGTTCTCAATTTAAATCGGTAGTAAAAAACTTAGCGTTTTTTATGGCGGTTACGGCGCATACGTTTTTTGCGCTTGTGAGTTGCTATTTTATGACGTTTTCTTTTCTTTCCGCTTGGCATACGATTGGGCTATTTTAAATGATTGATAATTGAATTTATACTGTCTATTGCAGACTTTCTGACTGCAAGTTTCTTCGCACTAGAGAGGGTTTCAGATGCCTTTTGGGCATTTCCCTGGTCTGAAAAAAGTTGCGCAAGATACAAAGAATATTTAATATTGGAAGGATAAAGACGAATCAAGCTCTCAAATCGGCTGATGGCCTTCTCAATTTGACCTGATTTTACGGCAAATTGCCCAAGTAAAAGTAAGGCAGTTTCGTTGGTGCTATCTTTCGCAATTACGTCGCGTAAAAGCATTATTCCGTTCATTGGGTTGGCCGAAGAAGTTACAAAGCAATCAGCCAAAGCACATTTTGCAATTATATCGTCAGGACTTTGCTCACTGTATGTTTTAAGAAAGGATACAGTTTTAGCGCCAATGGATTTTTTATTTTCTTCGAGTTGCGATTGCTGAAAGGCTTGATAATAGGCCATCCCCAACTCTTTATTGGTGTATTTCCCACTAAGTTTCTCCATACAAAAAGCAACGCCTAGTTTGTTGTCAAATTTGCCATACTGTTTCATAGCCTTGCTAATGGCTTGTTCATCAGCACCTTCATTTAATTTTAGGTCTTTTTGCTCGGCTTCGGTTAATCTAGCAATAGATTCTGCCAAAATCACATCTATCATCTTTAGGTTTTCCTGGGATTCAGGTTGAGATTCTGCATTTTCACTTTGTGGCTTATCTCGGTTAGCACCTTGTTTTGAATTGGAAAGCACATTTTTAGGCAGGAAATACAATACAGCGGTAAGTAGCACTATGCCAAACACAACTATTATTTGGGTTTTATTCAGTTTCATAACGAAAGGCAAAAATACAATTTGTATAAGAAAGAGGGAGGAAAGTAAAGAATTATTTTATAAGCTATAACATGGAGGATATCATAAACACTAAGCCTTCATATTGTCATATTGCAAAGGTACCTCAAAATCTGAGTTTCGGCATAAAGCAATTACTTGCTGCAGATCATCAATTTGTTTGGCTGTTACCCTAATTTTGTCATCCATAATAGAGGCTTGTACCTTTAGTTTACTTTCTTTAATTTTACTTATTATTTTTTTTGCTGCCTCTTTATCAATACCTGATCGAATTGGTAACACCTTACGCATTGTTTTGCCACTCGGTAGGATGTCTTTTGATAAGTCGAGGGTTTTGGCTTCTACATGCTGTTTTATCATGCGTGCCAATAAAATATCCTCAATGGTGTTCACGTGCATTTCGTTATTGGAAATTATGGTAATGGTATTCCCTTTTCTATCCCATTCTATCTCACTGTCGGTGCCATTAAGGTCGTAACGATTAAGTAATTCGCGCTTAGCAGTGTTTACCGCGTTGTCGATATTTTGTTCTTCGATTTTATTTACAATGTCGAATGATGCCATATTTATGATTTAATTTTGCAACCTTATCGCAATTTTGGGTATTATAATTATCTTTACCTTGGTATTGCAAAAATAAATTTATTTCAAACATGAAGTTTGTTAATTTTTTAATTCTCTTAGGTTTCTTTGGATTCTTTAATTCTTGTATAGTCGACAAGCCGGTGATGCCTAATCCGGATGCTACGGTATTCTTTAATTTTAGCCATAGTATTAAAGGTCAGCCTATTGAACGTTCAACCAAAGCATATACCAATAGCGCTGGAAATACGTACAAAATCGATTTGTTAAAATATTATATCACCAATATTACTTTAATCGACGAAAAGGGGAAACCGACCAATTATAAAAATTACAATTTAATTAATGCTTTTGATCCAAGTAGTTTGTCCATCGTTCTCGATAAAAAGATACCCAATGGCAATTATCGCAAATTGAAGTTTTATATGGGAGTAGATGAGGAGCGCAATCACACTGGTGCTCAAGAGGGAGCTTTGAGTGTTTCAAATGGCATGCTTTGGAATTGGACTTTTGGATACATTTTTTATAAGTTAGAAGGGCGTTTTACGTCTTCGAATGTGACTACCGAAACAGCTTTTCGTAACCACCTGGGACTTGATTCAGGATTGGTTTCTGTTGAAATTCCAATTTTTATGGACGTTAAAGGCATGGATAAGAAGGTGAATTTAAACCTGGATATCGACAAGGTGATGGGGGATGCCCTGCATACTATAAATTTTGAAGCGGATAACGATCGTCAATCCACAGCTTCGGATGGGCCTTGGATGAAAAGGATAATGTATAATGCAAGTCAAGCCTTTAGTGTGATTAGTATTGAATAAAAGTATGAAACGTAAGATCGCATTTTTTGTATTTCTCCTGGCTGTCTTAGTCTCTTTTTTAGCAAGCTGCCGCAAGGATTTCCCATTGGCAAGTTTTGGTGTGAATTATGTTGATGTAAATTCATTTATTCCTAGAGGTTTTCCCGCTTCCATTGCTGATTTGAATCTGCGTGCAGACAATCCATTAACACTCGAAGGAATAGCTTTAGGCCGTAGGTTGTTTTACGATAAATTACTTTCAGGCAATAATCAACAATCTTGTGGTAGTTGTCATATCCAGAAATACGCTTTTACCAACGGACCGTCTTTTAATTTAAGCACTGGTGCCGATGGAATTTCAAGGACCCTGCGAAATGCACCTGCAACATTTAATTTGATGTGGTCGAAAACGTTTACCTGGGATGGCGCACAACCGAATTTAGAGGAACAACTTATTGGGCCTATCACTAGCCCAGTTGAAATGAACCAGGATTTGAAAATACTGCTTGAAGAACTTCGTGCAGATGCTAATTATCCTTATCTGTTTAAAAAAGCGTTTGGCACCGACTCCATCACTATTGCTCTTGTGCAAAAGGCCATCGCACAATTTGAGCGCACTATTGTTTCGGGTTCAAGCAAATTCGATTTATGGCTGCAGCGTAAAGTAAACCTCGATTCATTTGAGTTTGCTGGTTTCATGCTTTTCGACGATCAAAAAAAAGGAGATTGCAATCACTGCCACAGTAAAGGAGGCACGTTTACAAATTTTGATTTTAAACATAATGGCTTGGATACTCTTACTGTTGGAAGTAATCCAGATGTTGGACGTTATGGTATCACGCATTTTGGTTTCGACTTCATGAGTTTTAAAACCCCCACCTTAAGAAATATTGAACTCACTACCCCCTATATGCATGATGGACGTTTTCAGACGTTAGAGGAAGTGCTTGACTTTTATGATGGTGGATTTCATTACAACAAGAACTTGGACGTTAATATGGCCTTGCTTCCGAAACACAGACTAACGGCCAACGAGAAGAAGTGTTTGATTCGTTTTCTAAAAACACTAACCGACGTTGAATTTATTAATAATCCTGTGTATAGCGATCCTTTTTAAGATTCAACTTATTCTTTTTTGTTAAAAATTAGTTCATAATCGCAGAAGATCTCAGATGTGCAATTTTTACCCGAATCGTCACATCGCATGCGCTCATAAACGCCATTCTTTTTAACAAGCGACATCGCTTGAATAAAAGAAGATGAATCGGTTTTGCCAGTAGCGTCTTTTGTTTTTAAATAAGACTCCACGATAACGCATTCTAGATTGCCAATGGTGCCGTTTTGCAAGCGATAGATAAGCTCAACAGGGCGTTTATTATACTTTGCTAACTCCTTTGTTTGCATGCCAGTGCTAGCCTTTAAAACAAGCTTCTTGTCATGCAACAAAAGCGAATCATGCATCTTGAAAATTTTAATAGCCAGCACTACTGAAGTTGGAATGTTTTTAGCTTGGGCTACCCCTTTAAAGTCTAAAGAGCTTCCATCTATATAATAGTTGTATTGCATCTCGAAGGTATGGTCGCCAATTGCTGTTTTCTCATGTCGCGCCAATATCTTGTATTTATTGTTGGTCTTGGTTAACGGATGAGAATAGTCGGGCGTGTTAAAGGGCACTTCTTTAATAAAACCATATCGTTCAACAAAATAAAGTTTCATGGATGGAAGGTAATACGTGCTGTCTTTCGTGCTGATTTTTAACAGATAAAATTTCACACCAAGCCTTTCGTTGTCACTATTAAATCCCAAGAGCAAAACATCATTGGTATCTTTAATATCAGTTTGAATGATTTTGTGCTGGATATTCATTTCCTTGCCATTGATTTTGCCATTAAGTAAATCCATGCGAAATCGGACAAATTGGCTATGAATGGAATTAGAAAATAATAGGGCAACGATGAATAAAAACTTCTGCATGTTCGAAATTATATAATTCCAAGGAAAAAATTAGCGCTATTGTAAATTTTGCCTAAAAAGTTCGCTATTATGTTTGCTATTGGGTGGTAAATATTTTTATATTTGAATCTTAAAATACAAAAAATCGAAGGAGGCATCTCCTTCTGATTCCTTTTTTATGAAACGTTTAACTTTAATCCTCGTCTTAGGTGTTTCTTTTTCTAGTGTATTTAGCCAAGGTTGGAAAGAAACACATGTTAAGCTATCGGCCATGCGTCCGGCCTTCCCATTTAGCAAGCTCCTAGGAGTTGCTACCACTCCGTTTCATCCGATTGTGGAGGTTGGGGCGGCCTATCAGTGGAATAAAAACGAGAAAAATAGTTGGTCGCAAAATGTGAATATTGGGTTTGGATATCATCGATTTTTGCAAAGTATTTTGCCAATTTATACCACCATGGAGTATAAACACTGTTTGAAAAAAAAATGGCAAGTTGGGGCATTTTTAGGAGCTGGTTATTTGCATAGTTTTCCATTGAATTCTCAATTTAAATTTGTGGATGGCGCTTATGAAAGAACTGGCAGGTCAGGCAAAGCACAGGTAATCATACGGATGGGGCTGTTGGTGAAATATCAACGATTGTCCTTGGCGTATGAGAACTTCTTACAAGCTCCTTTTGTTCGCAGCTATGTGCCATTAATGCCTTATAACCTGCTTACAATAGGATATCATATGCCTTTTCAAATTTTAAGTAAAAAAGCAAAAAAATAATTTCTATGAAAAAGCTACTTTTTATTTTCCTTTCATTATTTCTATTTTTATTTACTAATTCTTGTAAGAAAGCAGAGGTAAGCAATACTTCTACTTGCACTAACGCATCAACAACTTCGCATCCAAAAGGTTTCGAATTACAAGGGTTTATAGATTCCTATGTAAAACAGGGCATCCCTGGCATATCGCTTCTGGTAGGCGATTCCAACGGTGTATGGTATGGAGCTGCCGGAAAAGCAGATCTTGAAAATAACATCACGTATGCTCCGTGTATGGTGCAAAAACTTGGCAGTATCACTAAAATGATGATGGGTGTGATGGTAATGAAATTGGTTGAAGAAGGAACACTGCATTTAGATGATAAAGTATCGAAATGGCTTGATGCTAAACTCATTAAAGACATCGTAAATGCCGATCAAGTTACGCTTCGAAATTGCCTACAACATACCACTGGAATATACGACCTAATCACAAACAGTGACTTTTATTTGGCGGTGTTGCATAATCCTAACAAACATTGGACAGGTGAAGAATTGCTTCCCTTTGTGCGAAATCAAACACCCATGTTTGCTGCAAACACTGGCGTGAAATATTCGAATACGAATTTTTTATTACTTAGCCTTTGTATTGAAAAAATTACGGGTAAAAGCCACAGTGATTTATTACACGAAAAGGTTTTTACGCCGCTAAAGATGAACGACACATATTACCATACGCATGATGCCTTGCCATCCATTACAGCACAAGGGTATTTTGATTTGTACAACAAGAAAACGCTGAGCAATGTAAGTAACGTAGTTACCGGAAGTGGCAATGGCTACACCGGAGTATATAGTAATGTTTTCGATTTGCAGAAGTTTCTAATGGGTGTCTTTATTAATAAGTCAGTAATTAGCTCCGCATCTTTAAATGAAATGATGCAATGGAAAAAAGACCAAGGTTCGGAGCATACCGATTTTGGTTTGGGTATATTTCGAATTAATGCAGATCAAGGTGATGCATTGAGAATTGGTCATACGGGTGGTGATTTAGGTTATGCCAGTGAAGTTTATTATTTCCCAAAAACAAATAGGTACTATGTTATTAATGTAAATTATGGGACTAACGGCGATAGCTTTTTAAAGCCTACCTATCTCCAAATGGTGAAAGAATTAGCCGATTTAGTTCGGAAATAATCGTTTAACTAACTTGCGAATTATCACTTCTTTATCTTCAGTTCTTCTTGTGCTTCTTAGAATTTAACTTAATAATAACCATTATTATATTTTTTCTTGGTGCTCCATAGCGTTTATGACATGCAATAATTTACTTTTGAAAAATGAATAAACTCGCAATTGCATTTCTAATAATTACCATTTCTTTAACTAGTTTTAGTCAATCAGGTAACCTTGATCTTTCATTTGGCATAGCAGGCAAGGTTACTACTGCTGTGGGCAATGGAAATGATGTAGGCTCTGCAATTGCTGTTCAAAGTGATGGTAAAATTGTGGTGACTGGAAATACTTACAATGGCACCAATTTTGATATTGTGGTTTTACGTTATAATACGAATGGAACACTCGACAATACCTTTGGAACTAGCGGAAAGGTAACCACCGCTATTGGAAGTGGCACAGAAACTGGAAATGCAGTGGCAGTGCAAACGGATGGTAAAATTATAGTGGCAGGGTATAGTTATACTGGCACTAATGCTGATTTTGCAGTTGTTCGTTATAATGCCAATGGCACTCTCGACAATACTTTTGGCACCTTGGGCAAGGTGGTTACTCCGATTGGTAGCGCTGCCGATATTGCCTATGGAATGGTTCTTCAGGCAGATGGTAAAATTGTATTGGTTGGGAATTCGTTGAATGGCACAAATTCTGATTTTGCGTTGGTACGCTATACGACAACAGGAGTTCTTGATGCTACCTTTGGCACTGGTGGGAAAGTTACCACTCCGGTGGGAAGCAGCTCAGATTATGCCTATTCTGTGTTAGTGCAGCCAGATGGTAAGTTAATTGCCGGTGGCTGGAGTAATGATGGATTTAATATCAACTTTGCTTTGGTTCGATATACTATTAATGGTGGTTTAGATAATAGTTTTGGTACTGCAGGCATCGCGACAGCCACAGGAGGTGGAGCTGATAATTATGGCCGTTGTATTGCCTTGCAAGCCGATGGAAAAGTGGTGATGACTGGTGATGTAACTAATGGTGCCGACTACAATTTTGGAACTACTCGTTTTAATAGTAATGGCATGGTAGACAATACCTTTGGTACCGCAGGCATTGTGAATAC
The DNA here is from genome assembly GCA_903850915.1 of uncultured Bacteroidota bacterium. Taxonomy (GTDB): domain Bacteria; phylum Bacteroidota; class Bacteroidia; order UKL13-3; family UKL13-3; genus CAINMV01. The sequence goes on along the minus strand of CAINMV010000023.1, from coordinate 132,731 downwards.
TTCCCTTGGAAGCGGTGATGATGACCCGTATGGTTTGGTAGTGCAACGTGATGGTAAAATACTAGTGGCGGGTGCTAGCTTCAATGGAGCCAATTTCGATTTTGCTTCTGTTCGATATCTAGCCAATGGAAGTATGGACAATACCTATGGTAATGCGGGTAAAGTGATTACTTCGATGGGATCAGGATCTGATTATTGCAATGCCATTTTATTACAAGCAGACAACAAAGTTGTTTTAGCCGGATATAGTGCCAATGGTATCAACGACGATGTTGCGTTGCTACGTTATTCAAATGTGCTTTTAGGAATCACAAAAAATAATTCATCGCAGAATGACTGGATTATTTATCCTAATCCAGGAGAAGGTGTATTGCAATTAAAAAACATTACAAGTTTTCGGGTAGATAAAGTTGAAGTTTATAATGCTCTAGGAGAGTTGGTGCTTATTGAAAATACAGTTGGAGATACTTGCATGCAAATTGATTTAGCAAAGCAGCCTAAGGGTATTTATTGGATTCGCGTTTATACGCAAAACGCTATTTCTTGCTTACGCTATCAACTATTTTAGTTGAATCAAGTCCATCCCACAAATACTACATTTACCTGGTTTGGTGCTTCGGTTTCCCTCGCATCTCATTGGGCAATCATAATAAACGGTTGTGCCGTCGGGCCGGCAAAAAGGCCTCTTAGTGGTGAAAAACCGATAAGAGACACCAACAGTAATTTGCGTTTTTGTTACCACTTGGCTGCCATTCACGTTCTCGAATAATGGAAATTCCATTAACGAATAAACAGTTAGTTTTTCAAAGCTATATGATATCTGTGGCACACACATAATTCGCTTGTTGCCTGTGGACGCGGTGTCAACATTATACATTGCTAATACATCAACATTTTTAGCAGCGCGCATCTTTTTTATTTGTTCGCCTTTGATTTGAAGTGTTAGTCCAATTTTTTTGGCAATTGTCTTGCTAGCAAAAACACCTAGACTTGAATAGTTTCCAAACTTTTCACCCAAGGAATTCCATCCTTTGGCAATAAAGGTGACATTGGTGAAAACTTTAAAGTTATGCTTCGGAAATCCGCGCAAGCCAAAAGCATAAAAAATAAAATCGTGAGAGCCAGTTGTAGGCTGCACCAGTGGAGGAGCGGTAGTAAATAATTGTTCACCTGTTGCAGGGTTAGTGTAAACGAGTGTTGGTACATCATGTTTTCCCAAAGGAATTTTATATCCCATACCTACAGTAATATCCCAACGTTTCGTAGAGTCTACTTTACTAAAAATATTATAACGTGGAAAAATAATTAGGTCGCCAACGCCAGAAGCCTCAATGGTTGTGGCATGATTTAATCCAATTTGAGTTTTATGGAAGAAGTAACCCATTTCAACCGAAAAGGTAAGTTCCTTCGTCAGACCATAGGCTACTTTCGAATAGAGATATTTGCTTTCATATTTATCGAAAAGAGCAGCGGTGGACTTGTTCTCGGTTTTAAAACGATTACTATTAATATATTGAAAGTTGGTTGCCAACTCCATCTGCTTATACCCCAACACTCCTGGTGATGTGCCTCCAGCAATAGGGCTTCCACTTCCACCGGAACAGCAACCTTGTGCATGGCTTTTTTCAATGAAAATGAATGAAAAAAAGGCAGTTAGAAGAAGGAAATAGCGCATTACAAAATTATTAATCGACAATCATAAAACGTAAATTATAGGACTCAGTTTCGTTTTTAATACGAAGCATATAATTTCCACTCGGGATTGATGGAGGTAGGCTTATTTCCAATGCACCCCTCAATTGATATTTGTTACTCGGCTTTATAGCATGAATTTCTTTTCCAAATACATCATAAATTTCGATTGCATGATAGATTGTGAAATCATTTAAACCAATCAACGTAATTTTATCCTTTGCCGGATTAGGATAGATTTCGATTGGATTTTCTTTTTCTCCATTGGGTGCAACAATACCACTAGCGATTACTTGATCTATAGCTGAAGTAATTGCGGCGCCATCATTATTGCCATTTCTTTTGTTATAGTAAACCCGATGATTCATACCACCCAAAACCAAGACGTGTGGCATTGCAGAACCACCATAATTAGCTTCATCAATTTTATTGCCAGAATTTGAAAAAACAGTGATGTTGTTGGTTACAATTCCATTGGTGTTTGCCCATGAAGATACTGTTGAACAGGTTGAATTTCCAATATCGTCGACTAACCAATAAATCACTCTACCTGGGTTAGATGTAGCAAAGCTTTGTGCAGCATCGTAGCCAGCTTTAGCATCACTAATACATGTGCCGCAGGGCATTACCCATACTAAAACGATAATTTTACCAGCGTTAAGTTCTGTAAATAAATTGTGACTTGTACCCGAACAATCAGGAGCCGTAAAGTCAACAGCTGTTTGTGCAAATTCTAACTTCCCAAAAGCCAATATTAAAATTAAAAGTAAATTTTTTTTCATGATAAAAGTGGATTTGAATTTATTGTTTGTCAAGCAGTGGCATCATCAAATATTTATGTTTCCAAAAGTAGAGATATAATTCAAACAAATAAAGTAAAATAATTGATTGGCTTTCTTAAAGAGTTATATTTCATTAATATTTAACTAGAAAGTCACTTCGTTTTCATCAAGCCACGTAAGGCAACCGAAGCAGCAACGGCACCGAATGTAGCAGGCATATAGGAAATAGTGCCATAGGCCGATCTTTTATAGTTTTTACCATCGGTGAGCATCAAGCTTTCTTTGTTTGGCGGTTCGGGGCTAAAAACAACTTGCACACCTGACTTTATCCCTTGCCTGCGTAATGTTTTGCGAACTTGGTGTGCAAATGGGCAATAGTAAGTTTCTGAAATGTCTACCACTCTTAATATCGTAGGATCCAATTTCGCGCCTGCCCCCATGCTGCTTATCAACGGCATTTTTCTTTCGTAGGCCATTTTAATAAACGTAAGTTTTGGTGTTAGGCTGTCAATCGCATCGATGATATAATCAGGGTTAAGATCTAAATGTTGACTAACCATTGATGGATTTATGAATTCTTCAATCACATTTAACTCTAATTCTGGATTTATATCCAGCAAACGTTGAGCCATTATTTGAACTTTCGCCTCACCGTGGTTGGATGATAGCGCTGGCAATTGTCGATTGCGGTTGGTTGGATCCACGATATCACCATCGATAATGGTCATTTTACCCACACCACCTCGAGCTATAAATTCGGCGGCAAACGAACCTACACCGCCCATTCCTACTACCATCACATGCTTTTGCGTGAGGTTGTGAAGTTTTTCACTACCGATTAGCAAGCTTGTTCTCGACAACCACGAAAGATCATTCATTATAATTTACGAAATTTTGTCAAAAATACACATTGTCTTATTTATTACTACTGTTCAGAAAAATCGAGCACTATTTTTCAACTGTCTTCCAAGTGCATTGATTTTATTTACACCTATTCGTTCTGGTAATTAAATCCAAAGATTGTCAATCAGATGCATCACCACTAATTTTAGGATGAAGGATTTTAATAAAAATGTGGCTTCGTTGTGAAAATTATTTGGTGGCCATATCTGTGGTTGAAACGGCAATTATTTTTCCATTAACAAAAACCGGGACCGATCGTGTTTTCATCCAGATATTGCCACCACCTGCATCAAAGTATGGAGCTGTCCATATTGCTGTGCCTCCGTCGATTGGTTGACGAAGCCATGATTGATTGTTGATATTATAGGCAGTATCTGCGTTTAGGTCAGTCATCATTAAATTAGTGCCCGATCGATACCAATATGGGCTGTATGTTGCAATTTTCAAGCTATCGAGCAAGGTAACGGTTGCCCCAAAAAAATCACTTGTGTTATTTAGTAAATAAACTTTTACCCTGTCAGAGATGTCGGCTTTCGTTGGAGGGTTTGCAACAAGTGATGCTATAAAGGCATCTTGCGCATCCTCTACTTTTTCTTCAGCGGTTTTAACGGGGTCTCTTTTACAAGAGATGTTGAGCATAAACAAAACTCCAATTATTATAATGAATGTGTTTAATTTAGTGTCGGTCTTTCGCATTCTATTTTGTGTTAATTTTAATAATGGCTTTAAACTCTCTGTGGAGCCTTATGTTATTTAAGTGGTTGCGTGCTTTTAATACTTTCTTGTTTTTTGCTTTTTATTCAAAGTCAAGCTGATAGGTTTGTTATATCAACAAATTTCAATCTTTCACTGTATACAAAGAAACACTTAACTCAATGATTAACAAAAGTAATATATTTTTTGGCATTTTAATTGTCTCCAGCATTTTGCGAAAAATAATTGTCAAGAACCTTGTTTTGTTTTGCATAGCGGTGGAATTTATTTCTTCCCTCCAAAGTCTATCTTTTTCTAGGTTTAAAATAAATTCAAATGCGGCTTCTCAAGTCGGCTTTGATAGTTTTAGTGCCAGTTACATTAATTTAAATAAATTACAGTAATGCCTTTAAGGTAGGGTTTTTAAAAGATCGATTTGTTTTCAATTATGATAATTCAAAAATATTATTCGTTTAAATTCGTGAAGTTTTTACCAAAAACACATATGGTATTGTTTAAGACCTTTTGACATAAAATGTCGAGTGTTATATTTTTGATGTGTGCCGCCGATTTGTAAATCTCATCAATCGTAACATGAGCGTCATCAGTTTCAAAAACTATCCTTTCTATTGGGATTGCCTTAAAAATATCACTATAGTTTCCCCACAGCAACTGTTTACCAAAAGAGAGATAATAACCATGATCAATTATTTTCGATGCTAAAGTTAGCTTTTTGTTGAAGCCATGAAAAACAACAGGTGACTTATTATTTGCAGATTTAAGCAACTGTAAAATTTCATCGTGGGCTCTCACACAGTGAATAATAAGTGGTTTTTTAATATGATTTGCCCATTCAATTTGTTTTACGAACCAGTTTTTTTGAAGTTCATAATTCGTATTACATAGCTTATCCAATCCACATTCGCCAATAGCTAAAACATTTGTTTTTTGGCTTACCAATGCTAGTTCAGCGAAGCAACTTTTAGCCGTTAAGGCATTAATATGCCAAGGATGCAGGCCCACCGAGAAAAAGCCATGTTCCTTGATATTATCAAAATCGCCAGATACATTCTGAATACTTTCTGAAATAGAATTTTCAATTGTTTGATGAGTGTGGACGTTTATATATTTATTTTTCACCGCTGCTATGGTTATGAGAATACAAGAACTTTTGTTGTTGGTTTCATGCTTCACTTGCCGATACAGAACTTACTGAAAATAGCTCCTAGGATGTCTTGGTCGATGTCGATGACTCCAGAAATAGAACCTAAGGAAGTCAAGGCCTCTTTAAGATCCATGGCAACCAACTCTCCGCTAATTTTGTTGGCAATCCCGCACTGAACAGATTCCAAAGCTTTATTCGCTTTTGTCAACGCTTCGTAGTGTCGTAGGTTGGAAATTATGATATCGTTGGCCACTACTTTCGTATTGCTAAGTACTAAATCATGCAGCAATTTCTTTAGCTCGTTTATATTTCTGTTTTCTTTAGCTGCAATGGAATGGACAGTTAAATTTGGATATTTGTATTTAGGAGTGATTGCGATTAAATCTATTTTATTGGCAATCAAGAGTACCGGAATATCTCCTGCATGAAGCTGTTTTATATCCTCAATAACGTCCACCTCATTAAGCTGGGTGCAGTCGAAGACATAAATTATAATCGACGACTGTCTGATTTTTTCAAAGGTTTTCGCAATACCTAAATGCTCAATCGTATCAGTTGCCTCACGGATGCCAGCTGTATCTATAAATCGAAATACAATGCCATCGATAACCAAGGCTTCTTCAATGGTGTCGCGTGTGGTACCTGCAATTTCACTTACTATGGCACGTTCTTCTTGCAATAGTGTATTAAGTAAAGTTGATTTGCCAGCATTGGGGCGACCAGCAATTACCGTGCTCACCCCATTTTTAATTACATTGCCGAGTTGAAATGATTCCATTAAAGGTAGAAGCATTGCTTGTATTTTATTAATCAATTCAATTAGTTTATCGCGATTTGCAAATTCAACATCTTCTTCACCAAAATCAAGCTCCAATTCGATAAGTGCAGCAAAATTTATTAATTCGGTGCGTAAGCCTGCAATGGTGTTTTTAAAACCTCCACGCATCTGCTGCATCGCCAAATGATGAGACGACTTGGAGTCGGACGCGATCAGGTCGGCTACCGCCTCGGCCTGGGAGAGATCGAGCTTCTTGTTTAAAAAAGCGCGTAGCGTGAATTCCCCAGCTTCGGCGCTGCGGGCACCTTGTGTATGCAAAATTTCCAACACTCGTTGCAAAATATAGGGCGACCCATGACAGGATATCTCTACCACATTTTCGCCAGTATAACTATTTGGACCATTAAAAATCGAAACAAGTACTTCATCAATAATTTCCCCTTGTATGTCGACTATTTTTCCAAAATGTAAGGTATGGGAAGCTTCTTTGTTAAGGTCTTTGCCCTTAAATACGCTATTGCAAATGGATATCGCCAATGGTCCTGACAATCGGATTACGCCGATGGCTCCTACACCTTGAGGCGTAGCTAAGGCTACTATTGTGTCGTTGAGGTTATAATGCATATTTTGTAGTGTAATCTATATTTCCAACATTGTATCATTGAGTTTTTGGGTGTTCCTGTTTTTACCGATGACGTCTTGGAGCATTGAAATAAATACAATTTAAGCAATGATTGGGAAATTCGCCTCGATAAGTACTGTTTTTTTCGGCGAAAATACGCTTATATGATAAAACTTTGCGTATATTTGCGGTGAATTTGAAAAGAGGGGCAGTAACCCCTCTTTTTTTATACCATGCAATTGGCAGCGAAAATATCTCTATTAGTTCAGGAGTTTTTAAAGGAAACTCCCGTTTTTTTGGTAAGTGTAAAAATTTCCCAAGGCAATAAAAAGATACTCGTGATTATAGATGGAGATGCTGGATTGGCTATTGAAGATTGCACTAAAGTAAGTCGTTTTTTAAGCGATCACTTAGAAGAGGAAGAAAGTTTGCAAGACGCCTATCATTTAGATGTAACTTCCCCAGGTGCCGATGAGCCGCTGCTTATTGCACGACAATATCCTAAGCATGTGGGACGAAAGTTTCAAGTTAAAACGGATGATGGTGATGTAATCAAAGGTAGGTTGAAGTCGTTTGATGGTGTAAGTTTGGTGTTGGAAGAACTAAGTAAAAAAAAGGAAGCGATAGAACATAACATTCCAATGTTGGACGTGAAGGAAGCCCGTGTTATGTTAGAATTTTAATTTGAGTAACAAGATTCATAAGTATAAATTTAATTATTGATATGAAAGCTAAAGCAAAAAGTACCGAAATGGACAAGTCAGACTTGATCAACGCTTTTAGTGAATTTAAGGATTCCAAAAACATTGACAAAGCGACCGTTGTTCGAGTGCAAGAAGACGTTTTCAGAGCTATGCTCAAAAAAGAATATGGTAGCGATGAGAACTTCGATATTATTGTAAATCCGGATAATGGTGAGCTGGAAATATGGCAGAATTATACCGTAGTGGCCGATGAGGACATCTATAGTACTGCCACTGAAATGGAATACAGCGATGCAATAAAACATGTTGACGATTGTGAAATAGGGGAAGAAATAGCGGTAAAAGTGGATTTAAGTCAATTTAAACGCCGTGCTATTTACAATGCACGTCAAACACTGAATAGCCGAAGCCTTGAATTAAAAAATGCGGATTTGTTCCGTAAATACAAAGAAATGGTAGGAGAGGTGATTGTTGGAGAGGTTTACCAAATCTGGAAAAAAGAGATGATGATTTTGCATGAAGGAAATGAGTTGTCATTACCTCGCGCAAATATGATTGGTGCCGATTTCTTTAAGAAAGGCGACAGCATTCGAGCTGTAATCGAAAAAGTAGAAATGAATAATGCGGTTCCTAAAATTACGCTTTCACGTACTGCTCCTATCTTCCTAGAAAGGTTGTTAGAACGTGAGGTGCCTGAAATTATGGACGGCGTAATTGCCATCAAAAAAATTGTGAGATTGCCTGGTGAACGCGCCAAGGTGGCTGTAGAAAGCTATGACGATCGTGTAGATCCAGTAGGCGCATGTGTAGGAATGAAAGGTAGCCGTATTCACAGTATTGTGCGTGAATTACGTAACGAAAATATCGACGTTGTAAATTACACCACCAATACGGTGTTGTATATTTCAAGGGCATTAAACCCTGCGAAAATTACAAACGTGAAGTTGGATGAGGAAAAGAAACGTGCAGCGGTATTTTTAAAGCCTGATCAAGTAGCAATGGCTATTGGTAAAGGCGGACAAAACATAAAGTTGGCTGGCGAACTTACCGGATACACGGTGGATGTGTTCCGTGATGGTGAAGAAATAAATGAGGAAGATGATGTGGATCTGGAAGAATTTTCAGACGAAATTGATAGCTGGATTATCGACGAATTAAAGAAGATTGGATGCGATACTGCTCGAAGCGTATTAGCATTAAGTGATGAAGAGTTAGTGCGTCGTACCGAGCTGGAAGAAGAAACCATTAGAGAAATCAAGCAAATATTGCTTGCTGAATTTGAAGGTTAATGAAAACTTCTTTCAAAATAGAATTGAAATTTAAAGATTACAATCACATGTAAGGGATTGCTTAACGTATATATAAGTTTTGTGTAGCGTAATGCAGGCATCCCCAATGCAGCATGATTGTGCTATGTAATTTTCACAAGACAAAAAAGTATATATACATTCAATAAATGAGCGACCCAAAACTAGTAGTACGATTAAATAAAATTGCGGGAGATTTAGGCAGGCAGGCCGGTGTTCTTATCGAATTCCTTGTTAAAAAAGGAGTCGAGTTTGATAAGGATAAAGGTGCCAATGCTAAAATTTCTCCGGAAGTTCATGAAATTTTGTTGGAGGAATTTTCTTCAGATAAAGCACTGAAAGATCAGGCTGTTCGACGCAATGAAGATAAGTTTGTGAAAAGTGAGGTGATTGTAGCCCCTGAAAAAAAATCGGCTATCATTAACGACAAAGAAGAAGATAACCTTGATGAAATTCTCGAAAATACGAAAAAGCAATTTATTGTAAATGAACTTAACGCTAAGAAAAAGAGCGAAGATGATAAGAAGATAGAGTTGGCTAAAGCCGCCGAGGCTTTGGCAGAAAAGGAATCAGCTCTGGAAGTGCCTGCTGTTGTTGAATCTGAGCCTATTGTAAATTCAGAAGAAGATGTTTTGTCGATTAAAACAACTAAACTTAAAGGAACCAAATTAATTAATGTAATTGAACTTCCTGATGAGAATGGTAAAAAAATAAGACCTAAAAAGACCAAAGCCGATATTGAAGCGGAAAAAGAAGCTTCAAGTAAAGAGAAGATTGCAAAATCTAAGGCAGAACAAAAATCGAAATCGACGGAAGTAAAACCTATTATTGAGTTAGAAACAGCAGCTGTCCTTGCAGATAAGAAAAAAGGTAAGGCTCCATTAAATATCAGTGAAGCACTGAAAGGAGATACCACAGAGAAGCGTGTAGAAGGGGAGCTCACGGAAACAAAATATGTGAAGTTGGAAGGGCCGAAGATTTTAAATAAAATTGAAATCCCGGTTGATAAAGAGAAAATTAGACTTACGCCTGCCGAGAAGAAAGAAAAGCGCAAGCGTCTAAATAAATCAAATTACATAGGAGGTAGCGATACCAAGGTTTTTAAAGGCCCTAACACCACTGGTGGTGATCCTGCAGCAGGACGTGGAACTCCAAATCGTGGACCAGGATTTGACCGTAACACAAGTAATCCAAATTCACCAAACACAAACACTGGTGCACCTGGAAACAATCGTGGAGGTGGTAATTCTCGCCGTCCTGCAAACGAATTCACTAAAAAAGAGGTAGGTGATAAGGTGAAGCAAACGCTCAATAGAATGGGTGGAACAGGCAACACGCGTACTTCTGGCTCTGATCGTCGTAAATTTAGCAAGCAAAAACGTGATATCCATGCCGAACGTACCGAACAAAGTAGGATGTTGCAGGAAGAGGAATCAAGAGTACTTAAAGTAACAGAATTTGTTAGTGCCAACGATTTGGCGAAGATGATGGATGTGCCTGTTACAGAAGTCATTTCAGCATGTATGACTTTAGGAATGATGGTTTCCATAAATCAACGTTTGGATGCGGAGATGATTACAATTGTGGCTGAAGAATTTGATTTCAAAGTTGAATTTGTGGGTGCGGAATCAGAAGAAATCGTTGACGTTGATGAGGAGTTTATCGATGATCCAGAGGCAATGATTGAACGTCCACCTATCGTTACCATTATGGGTCATGTCGATCATGGTAAAACATCCTTACTCGATTATATTCGAAATGCGAATGTGGTTGCCGGTGAAGCAGGTGGTATCACACAACATTTAGGTGCTTATGAGGTAACACTTCCAAATAAAAAGAAAATTGCATTTATTGATACTCCTGGTCACGAAGCGTTTACCGCGATGCGTGCACGTGGAGCACAAGTAACCGATATTGTTATTATTGTAATCGCTGCCGATGATGCTATTATGCCTCAAACGCGCGAAGCTATAAGTCATGCTCAGGCTGCGAATGTTCCAATTATCTTCGCATTTAATAAAATGGATAAGGATGGTGCAAACCCAGACAAAATTCGTGAGCAACTTTCGGCAATGAATATCCTCGTTGAAGAGTGGGGTGGTAAATATCAAACACAAGAGATATCAGCCAAAAAAGGATTAAATATTGAGTTGTTATTAGAGAAAATATTGATTGAAGCAGAGATGTTGCAGTTGAAGGCAAATCCAAATAAATCGGCTGTTGGAACGGTCTTGGAAGCAACAATGGAGAAAGGTAGAGGTATCGTAGCTTCGATGATGGTTCAAGAAGGTACCTTGCATCGTGGCGACATGTTGTTGGCAGGTCAGTTTGCCACTAAGGTACGTGCCTTATTCAACGAACGTGGTGTTGTAATTGAAAGCGCTGGTCCATCGACCCCGGTAAAAATATTAGGTTTTGCCGGTGCTCCTCAGTCTGGCGAGAAATTTAAGGTGTATATGGATGAGGATTTAGCAAAAGACATTGCTACTCGTCGTCAGCAGCTGATGCGTGAACAAGGAATACGTACACAAAAGCATATTACGTTGGACGAAATTGGAAGACGTTTGGCCATAGGAAATTTCAAGGAGTTGAAGTTGATTGTGAAAGCCGACGTGGATGGATCCGTTCAAGCGTTAACAGATTCATTCCAAAAGTTGAGTACCAACGAGGTACAGATAACCATCTTACATCAAGGTGTTGGTCAAATATCCGAGGGCGACGTAATGTTGGCTTCAGCATCGGATGCCATTATTATAGGCTTCCAAGTTCGTCCAAGTGCACAGGCACGTAAATTAGGCGAGTCCGAAGGAATTGATATCAAATACTACGCGATTATCTACGATGCCATCAATGATATTAAAGCTGCGATGGAGGGCATGTTAGCACCTACAACCGAAGAGAAAGTAGTGTGTAACGTCGAAATTCGTGAGGTGTTTAATATCTCTAAAGTGGGTAATATTGCAGGATGTTATGTGTTGGATGGTAAAATTGAACGTAAAACAAAAATTCGAATTGTTAGAGATGGTGTAGTAATTCACACTGGAGAATTGGAATCTTTAAAACGCTTTAAAGATGATGTAAAGGATGTAGCAACTGGCTACGAATGCGGATTGAATATTAAAGGGTTCAACAATATCGCTGTGGGCGATATCATTGAAGGATACGAGATTACCGAAGTAAAACGTAAGTTAGTTTAATTGTTTCATACGCTTTATTGCTTTACAATTATTGCAATATATTTATAAAAAAACAGCAGCTTTCAGCTGCTGTTTTTTTATAAATATATTTTTAGATACAGTAGATTAAAAGTAAAGATAACAAACAAAAATTCCGGTTAAAACACATATTACGTCTACCGTAAGCATAATGCCCAAGGTATATCTAGAATCTTTTACATTCACCGAGCCGAAATATAAAGCAACCACGTAAAAGGTTGTTTCCGCAGCCCCTTGAAACAGGCATGAAAGCTGACCAGTAAGGCTATCAGCGCCATATACATTCATTGCATCTAACATGAAACCTCTAGAGCCTCCAGCACTAAATGGTCGCATTATTGCAACAGGAATTGCATTAATTATTTGAGGGTCAACATGCATAAAGGAGAGCATGGTGTTTATGCCACCCATTATAATATTCATTAATCCGGAATTACGAAAAATGCTCAATGCCACAAGCATCGCTATCATGTATGGAAGCACTCTAACACCAGTAGTGAAGCCATCTTTGGCGCCATGAACAAAGGCGTCAAAAATATTGGTTTCATTTTTACGAAATATCTTTTCATGAAGTATGCTATAGCCAATGATACCTAAAATAATAGCAAGTAAAACGCCATTGCTAAGGTTCCCGGTAAAATGAAATTTCTCAATTCCATTAAGCCTTCCAACATAAAAAAGGATTAATCCAATGAGTCCACTTACGATAGTGATGAAGCCTATAACAATCCAGTTCACTAAATTGATACGTTGTTTTATACTAACTAAAATTAAGGCTGCCAAGGTTCCTATAAAGGAAGTGATAATACACGGAATCATAATATCCGAGGGATTGGCAGCATTCTGTGCTGCTCTATAGCCGATGATGGAGGTTGGTATGAGTGTTAGTCCAGCTGCATGCAAACAAAGAAACATGATTTGGCTGTTGGAGGCCTTTTCTTTGTTGGTGTTAACGGCTTGCATACTCTCCATCGCTCTTAGGCCAAACGGTGTAGCGGCATTATCCAGGCCAAGGAAATTTGCAGCAAAATTCATGGTCATAAATCCATACGCTTCATGCCCTTGTGGCAGTTCAGGGAATATTTTACGAAAGAAAGGGGTAAGTGTTTTCGATAGTTTGCTAATAGCATCTGAAGCATGAAGTAAATGCAATAAGCCGCAGAAAAACGTGAGATATCCTATTAATGGAAGCCAGATATCGATGATTGTATTTTTGCATGTAGCGAAAATCCCATCCGCGTTTTGCTTACCAACACATACCTCTACGGTACCACTTTTCAATAGCCGAAAAAGGGAGTCATGTTTCACCACGCCATCATCTTTGGCAACTAAAAGATTTGCATAAAAGGCGGTATCCGATGACTTTATTTGATCTGCGGTAAACTCAGCAACAACGATAGGATCATGTTGTTTGCCATTTACCAATTCTCCAACTGCGTATATGCCACCAGTGATAAGCTGGTAGAATACAAAAACAATACTTAAAACGATGATGAAAGACCAGAACCTACTTAATGCCATAGTTGATGCAATTAAAAGACAATGCTACTTAAATTATTTGATTTACGAAAATGGAGTTTTACCATCTTATTTGTATTTTTCAAAACAGGCTTAACTTAGTTGTCCTTATTTGTTGATGCACTTCTAATCAACTATCTTCGCTGTCATTGGGAGAGAGAGTTGTCCGAGTGGCTTAAGGAGCACGCTTGGAAAGCGTGTATGTTAGAAATGGCATCGAGAGTTCGAATCCCTCACTCTCCGCAAAAAAAAATTACAAAGCCTTGATATCTTTTGATAACCAAGGCTTTTTTTATTCGCATAAAAGTTGTTCGCAAATCAGAGATTTACGAAGACTCCCAAGAAGTTGTAAGACTTCGCTGAGCTTCAGCATTTTATTTTTAATGACTAAAGAGAAGGGCCTTCTAGTAATTCGAACTCAAATGCAAATTTGAACTTTTTGTGCTCATTTCTAAATAAACCATTTAAGTTAATATGCTGATAATTAGGACTTAAAGTAGTTGTTTCCTTGTATAACGTAAAGTTTAGGAACATTACTATTAATTGTGAATGTAAAAGTTACTTTTGTCATATGAAAAACACCTACTCTAATCTATCGAAATCAGTTTTAGCGCTTTTTGTTTTTGTCGCTTTTTGTTTCGTAACAATTTCTTCCAACGCACAGTTTGCGGAGGTGAAAAACACTCCGTTCGGTTTTCGTGTATATCATCAAATGAAGAATGGCTCCTTCGTATTACTTTCTGATAATACGTTTGAAGATGAATCTGAAAACAAGAAACCAAAAATTTCAAAGGAAGAATTAGTTGTTGTATTTGTTTCAATCAATGGTGGTCCTCAATTAAAAGCGACATATACCGGTGAAATGGTGAAAATCAAAACTTCGGAGGGTAAGTTTCAAGTTCCAAGTGGCATTGGAACAATTACTGGTGAAGGTTTTGAATATTCTGGCTCATGCTTTAAGGGATTAATGCACGGCTCCGGAAGATTTATTTATAACAAAGAAAACTACAATGGCCAATTTACCAATGGAAAAAGAAACGGTACAGGGGAAATGATTTTTTCTAATGGTGATGAATATAAAGGCAATTGGACAAATGATTTTATTGAAGGGGATGGTACCATGCTTTATGGGGTTTTTTATCAAGGCACAAAACGAATGATAAAAGGATCTTATGATGGTAAATGGGTTAGGGGTAAAAAAAATGGCAACGGAACATTTATGTGGGGTAATGGTGATCAATATTCTGGAAATTGGATTGATGATAAACGAAGCGGGACTGGGGAATTGAGTTTTTATAAAGGAAGAGAATTGGTTATTTCAGAGGTCGGCGGATTGAATGCTGTGAAATTTACAGGTGAATGGTTTAACGATTCTGCAAAAGGAACCGGCGATTTAACTTACTTGGAGAGTGTCACCACTGAGGATAAGAAACGTATCCAAGAAGCAGTTAACCAAGGAATACCATCGAACCCTTTAGAAATTTCATTGACAAGAAAAGGACCATTAACATGGAATGGTTTCAATGTAAGTGGTGACGTGGATGTTAGGTTTACCAATGGTAGCAGATTTAAAGGCACTTTAATGGATGGAAAGATGGTGAAGGGTAAATTGTTTTTCCTATTAGAAAAGACAAATTTAGAAGGTCAAAAAATTGGAACATGGGAGAATGGGAAATTTACAGGAAAAGCACAAATCCCCTATAGTGAAAAGAGCTCATATATTGGAGATATAAGTATAGATAAAAAGCAAGGCAAGAGAAAAATGATTTATGTTGATGGCGCATCGTATGATGGCGATTGGGATAACGACATCAGGAATGGGAAAGGAAAGTACACCTGGAGTAATGGCAGTTATTATGATGGTGATTGGAAGGGTGGTTTGTACGATGGCGCAGGCATAATGAAGCTGGCTAACGGCGAAGTTTGGAAATGCAATTGGAAGATGAACATGCCTGTCGATTCAGGCGAGGTAACGCTTCCTTCAGGTGGAAAATACATTGGAGGTATTGCCGGTAAAGTGGATGGTAATTTAATGCGATTTTTTTACCAAGGTTTAGGTAAGTTTTTTATTAAATATCCTACCCAAGATACGAGTATGTTAAATGATTCCATGTATGTTGGGTATTATTTGGATGGCAAGGCGCATGGAAATGGGAAGATGGTACGGCATTATTTAAGCGAGGAGACCGATATAACAAAAGCGACTTATGATGGCAATTGGAGTCTTGGAAAGAAGCAGGGATTAGGAAAGATGGAAATGGAATATGTGAATGGTTTTGACTCTTATGAAGGAGAATGGAGCAATGACTTGAAAAATGGTAAAGGAAAATCATTTTATTCAGGTGAAGGGAGTGAAACAAATTGCATTGGCAACTGGAAAGACGATAAGATGACAGGGTACGGGGAGGAAATAAGAACCAATTCTAATCCGATGGATGGCACCACAGAAAACTACACTTATAAGGGGAATTTTGAAAATGATAGTAAAAATGGTCAAGGAACAGAAATTTCACCAGAAGGTACTTATACCGGCGAATGGCTAGATGGACAAAAACATGGGATAGGTAAAATGCTTTATAAAGACGGGCGCATTTATGAAGGTAAATGGGGAAATGGGTTGCCCAACGGCGAAGGAACAATGACTTTAGCCAATAAAACTTTTCAAAAGGGAAGTTTTGCTGCTGGTGAATTTCAAAAACCAGTTACTTTTCAGCAGGTAACCATTGGAAATCAGGTTTGGATGTCAGAGAACTTAAATGTAACAAGATTTCGAAATGGAGACGATATTCCTGAGGTGCGTAGCATGGAGGAGTGGGTTCAGGCTGGTGCGAATGGTAAGCCCGCATTCTGCAAATATAATAACGATCCATTAACGGTGGCTCAGCATGGATTACTATATAATTTTTTCGCTGTTAATGATCCTCGTGGCTTGGCACCAGAAGGATGGAAAATACCTTCTCATACACAAGTGGAAGAGTTAAGAGGATATTTAAGTGCAGATATTATGGCACTTCAAGACAAGATAAAGGAACAAAAGAAGGATGGCATAAATACTTCAGATTTGCAAAGTCAATTAAATAGTGTTTTCACTACATCTCAGTATTTTCCTTCACTCACCTTTAATTACTTGCCTGATTTTAACAGAGGAGCAAAGTATTTTTTATCGCCTACTAAATCACCAAACGCAAAATATTACATTAGAAATAATTATGGTGAATTTAAAGACAACGACTCAGAATCTTATTATTGGACAAATAGTTATATTGGTGATGCGCTTGGTTACGTTATGGATTTTGATATTTATGGAAAGCTTAACAGCGAAGATGTTTCTCTTCCTCAACTTGGTTGGCTTTCAGACCATTGGTTGGTCTATGGTAATTCCTCTTTAGAAAAACCTTGCGGTTTGCCTGTGCGTTGTATTAAGAATTAGTTATTACCATAAAGCATTGTCTTTTAAAACTGAAGTTGACTGTTTTATCAAGTAATGTTTTACATAATGTTGGTTTAAAAGCCACGCTTCTTTTGGCCACTAAGCTTCTTGAAACTTTACATTATTAGCTTTTAAAAAGTCTTTAATGGCATGTACATGTATGCATTGTCCTAAATGAATGAAGGAATAATCGGTGACTTTTTTAATTTTATCGTTGGAAATTATTTCTGCATCAACTACATCAAATCCTAAATGCAAATGTTTGGTTGAAAATTGCATACCGCAAATTATCCCATCTTTGTTAAATAATGGGCCGCCACTTTGTCCTTTTAAACCAGGTGTACTCAACTCAATACCATAAAGTTTGTTGTCCTCTGCCAAAAAACGAGTGACCATACCTTCGATAGGAAAACGCGGTGAACCAGAAATGCCTGTCTGCGTCCATTCAATATCATCGTTTGCTTCATTATACGTGAAGTTGTTAAATTCTGGAAACGGAAACCCAAGCCTACAAAGGAATTCACCCGGCTGCACATCTCCAATATCTTTTTTGAAAACAGCAAATTCTTTGCACATCAATTGCTTAAAATCATTGAATTTAATTATCGCAAGGTCATAGTTTGGATGAAGATAGCTGGTAAAGCCAGACATTCTATCAACACAATCTACAAAGGTATTTTTAACTTGAATCTGTGTGTCAGGGCTGTAATGGTATTTTAACTCTAACCCACGTAGCTGTTGTTTGTATTTATTGTCTTTGGGTAACAGCGAACGTTCTGTTTTAAAATTATTAAATGTATTGGTCGTCTTTTCTGCGTTCATCAAATATTCTACCACATGTTTGCAGGTGATCGCATATCCTTCTTCGTTCACAAAAAACAAGGTTCCCGCTCCAGGCAGAATATGTTTCCCCGCATAGGTCCTACTTATAGAATGGATAGGGCGCGTATACTGCGCTACTTTTTCAATGGCTTTTTTAAACATACTTGTTTTGTGTAATTCTTTGAAAGTTAATTAAGGCAGAAATGGAAATAAATTTTAATTTCGTTAGTTAAGTGCGCTTGCAACGCAATGCAAAAGTAAAGTATTTAATTTTCTGCTGTATTAACGTTTCGATTGCTAATGCTTTAGCACAAACTTAAATGACTCCATGTTTCTGCCATTTTTGCATTTCAGGTAGTAAATTCCAGAAGGGTTGTCTAGGAGATTTAATTCTAGTTTACTGTCGTTGAAAGTGCTCGAAAAATCTATCTGTTTCCCAAAGGCATTAATAATTTCAATAGTAGTTTCATTTGAAACAGTAACATACAGCAAGCCATTGCTAGGGTTGGGGAATAGCACCATTGTATTCTTGTTTTTGTTTGCGTTAATGCCCGACGAAACACCAAAGACGTCATTACAATCAAAAATTGAACTTAGCGGTGTGAAACCACATCCACGAAAGGTGAAATTTTTAGAGAGGTTCACGAAATACGAGATCGCCGTTCTT
Organism: uncultured Bacteroidota bacterium; assembly: GCA_903850915.1. Lineage (GTDB taxonomy): Bacteria > Bacteroidota > Bacteroidia > UKL13-3 > UKL13-3 > CAINMV01. Next base: position 114,433 of record CAINMV010000023.1, on the reverse strand, counting down.
TCTTCATTCGTTATCGTATCTCTCGAATTCCAGGTGTCCGACGGAAGGAATGTTACCGATGGATACATCGTTTGTCCAACTTCATTCACATGCCCTAGTCCAAGCGAGTGCCCGAGTTCATGCATCAGCACATATCTGAATTTCGACTTGCCAGCAGGGGTGGTGCCAGTGCCAAAATACCAATTTTGCTTGGTCGACATGCGCACATCCATGGTGGACCAACGATAGAAAGTGGTTCCTCCTAGAATACACGAACCCCAAGCCATATCGGTAAATCCCACCACGCCTAATACGGAATCGGGTGCAATTAAATTGATGTTGTCGCCAAGTTTTAAATTAGAGTCCGATGGGGCATTCGCCAAAATATAGTTGATACCCGTTTTACATCTAAACTCTTTGAAAACATCTTCGATGGCTAGCTTCGCTGCGGGTATATTCCAGTAAGAGCGATGCATATACCACGTATAACCTCCTTTGTTATTGGTATTGTTTAAAAAGTTATAATCCAATGGATTCACGTTCCTATACCCCAAGTTAGCCTTCACTTTCAATGTGTCTATCGAATAGCTATCTACCCCACCAATATTAACTTTGATTCTGCCTGAAAAGGCTACAGGCATCTCCAACTCAATTTTGGAGTCGATCCAGCTATTATATTTCAAAGTCTTGCTCACCGTGGCATCTAAGTAGCTGCCCGACTCTTGAATAAATGAGACATAGCTATTGCCTTGCGTGCTTCCGAAGCCATTACCAGTAATGGTTAAAAGCTGACCTACCCCACCGATTATGTTTTTCGGACTTATTGTAGTAATCGATGCTATTGTGTTTAAATGAATACAGAGAAGAAGTATCCAAAACAGAAGCGGTCTTATTTTGAAAAGTCCCATTTTATTGCTGTTGTTTTGTTATTAATGAATTAAAGTAGTGCTAATTTTTTAGTTTTTACTTACTGCAAGTATACTAAGTTATTTTATATGAAGCACTTGTTTTGATTGCAAATTATGTCTTTTTACATTAAATCAAAGTCCCCTTTTTTTCATATTTTTAACAATATCATTCTGATAAGAATCACAATAGCATTAAAATCCAAAATCCCTATATTTACCGCCCATTAATTTTACGAGATTAGAATATGAGTAATGATAAATTAACCAAAGACGCATTAGACTACCATAGCAAACACCGTCCTGGAAAAATTCAAGTAGTGCCTACCAAGCCTACACAAACCAAACGTGATTTAAGTTTAGCGTATAGTCCTGGTGTGGCAGCACCTTGTTTGGCCATCGCAGCTAATCCAGAGGATGTTTATAAATACACAGCCAAAGGTAATTTGGTAGCAGTAATTTCCAATGGCACAGCGGTACTCGGTTTAGGTAATATCGGGCCAGAAGCCAGCAAGCCCGTGATGGAAGGGAAGGGGCTTTTGTTTAAAATTTATGCAGATATTGATGTTTTTGATATAGAGTTAAATACTACCAATATCGATGAATTTGTACGCACCGTTAAAATACTTGAGCCTACCTTCGGCGGTGTTAACTTAGAAGATATTAAAGCGCCAGAGTGTTTTGAGATAGAAGAGCGATTAAAGAAGGAACTCAATATTCCTATAATGCACGACGATCAGCATGGAACAGCGATTGTAAGTGGTGCCGGATTGCTTAACGCGGTTGAAATCGTGGGCAAGAAAATGGAGGAAATTGTTATGGTTGTAAATGGTGCTGGTGCGGCTGCAATTTCATGCACGCGAACGTTTATTGCCCTCGGTGTAAAACCTGAAAACATAATTATGTTCGATAGTAAAGGTCCGCTTCGCAAGGATGACAAGGAGCTGGACGATCGCAAAAGACATTTTGCTACGTCTAGGGATGTCCATACTTTGGAAGATGCCATGAAAAATGCGGATGTGTTTATTGGCCTTAGTAAAGCCAATGTGGTTAGTCAGGAAATGTTGCAGAGTATGGCGCCTGATCCTATTGTGTTTGCCATGGCAAATCCAGACCCAGAAATTGAATATAATTTAGCCGTTGCATCACGTCCGGATGTAATAGTTGCTACAGGGCGCAGCGATTATCCAAATCAAGTGAATAATGTATTGGGTTTCCCTTATATCTTCAGAGGAGCACTTGATGTGCGTGCTACCGCCATTAACGAGGCCATGAAACTTGCGGCTGTGAAAGCGTTAGCAGCACTAGCGCACGAGCCAGTACCCGAGAATGTAAAGTCAGCATATAATGACATGTCATTAGAATTTGGAAGAAATTATATTATTCCCAAACCCGTTGATCCGCGCCTACTCACAGCCGTATCTATTGCTGTAGCCAAAGCGGCTATTGAAAGTGGTGTTGCTAAAAAGACTATCACCAACTGGGATGAATATAAAATTGAATTGCAAAAGCGCGTTGGCAAAGACAATAAATTTATTCGTTTTATTACAGAAAAAGCAAAAACTAATCTTAAACGTGTGGTTTTTGCTGAAGCAGAAAACTATAATATTTTAAGAGCTGCGCAGGTGGTGCGCGACGAAGGCATCGCCATCCCAATTTTACTAGGTACCCGCAAGCGTGTTGAGGAAATAATGAATGAGCACAACATCGACTTATACGATTGTCCTATCATCGACCCATACAATGAGGACGAAGACAATAGAGAGAAATTTGCGCTACAACTTTATGGTAAACGACAACGCAAAGGAACCACCTTACACGAAGCTCGAAAGCTAATGACCCAGCGTAATTATTATGGTTGTATGATGGTTGAAAACAACTTGGCTGATGCGTTGATTTCTGGTTTAACGCGCAATTATCCAAGTACTATTCGTCCGGCATTGCAAGTAATTGGCAAGCGCGACGACACGCATATTGTAGCAGGTATGTATATTATGTTAACTAAAAAAGGCCCTATATTCCTCGCGGATACAACGGTAAATCGTGATCCGAGTGCATTTGATTTGGCTGCGATTTGCAAGCTTACCTGCGATGAGGTTCGAAAGTTTAATATAGTACCTCGGGTAGCCTTGTTAAGTTATAGCAATTTCGGCAGTGTTGATGGTATCACGCCGCATAAAATGCAAGAGGCCTTGCGTATCATAAAAGAACAGGATCCTAATTTAATTGTTGATGGTGAGATGCAAGCAAAGTTTGCACTGAATCAGGAGCTACTTATTGAAAATTACCCATTTAGTAGCTTGGCCGATGGTAATGGTGCAGCCAATATTCTTATTTTTCCAAAACTTTCTGCAGGAAATATTGCGTATAATTTAATGCAAGAAATAGGTGACGGAGAAGTGATTGGCCCTGTACTTATTGGCATGAAGAAATCGGTACATATTTTGCAGTTGGGAAGTAAAATTCGTGATATTGTGAATATGGTAACACTGGCTGTGGTAGATGCGCAACGATGAAAGGGTAGTTATTATTGCCAATAGTCTTAAGTATTTAGTCTTTAGTGGTGAATTGTGTTATTTTTGCAACAAAAAACAACATTTTTAAAATGAAACAGTTATTTGCACTTTTAATTTTAGCTTTTATGATAAATTCAAGCTGTAAGCAATATAAGTTGATCTCGAATGAAAGTGAGAAAGTACTTGTAGGGAAAATTAACCGTGGTATGCTAAATACTGAAATCTATCCATGGTTTAAGGCGGGTTATGATAGCTATAATTCGGCGCTGAATACCGATATTTTATTTTTAAAAGCCTACAATCAACGTGTTACTTTTGTGGTTTTTGGTGGAACTTGGTGCGATGACACGAGAATTCTTTTACCTAAGTTTTTTCGTGTTATAGATGAGGCTCAGTTTCCTGCTTCATCAATAACGCTTTTTGGTGTCGATCGTCAGAAAAAAACCTTAAAGGGCGAAGCCGAGAAAAACAATATTTTAAATGTACCAACCTTTATTGTTTATAAAGATGGGGTAGAAATCGGGCGAATCGTAGAATCGGTGAAGAAGAGCATTGAGGTGGATTTGAAAACCATGTTGGTGAAGACAGTATTTTAACCCCGATTTTTCATCTATTTGCAATTGACAATCATTATTTTATGCTTTTTTTGATCGTTTCTTTCTGAGGTGATTTAGCTATTCAGCTGAGCCTTCTGGCATCTCTTCCTACAATTCTTTTGCCAAAATTTGATTTTACACAAAAAAAAGCTATATTTGCAATCCTTTTGCAGTACTCGAGTTTGTTTTTTCTACATAATTAATATAAAATTGGTCTTTGCCGTCGGCTTTTAAAGCTGAGTTTATCAATGGCAATGTATCTTGTATGCTTTTGCCTACAAACTGCGAAAAGGGAGATGCAGATAGTTGTGTTGTCGCACAAGCATTTCACCAATACAAATTATTGGTTTTATCTGTAACTTAAAAGGACGAAATGTATCCGGCAGTGAAGAGAGAGAGAATAAATTATTAACTATTAATATTGATAAGCATTGGCAACTAAAGACATCAATCGTATCAGTTTTGCATCGGTAGAAAAAGTCATCGATTACCCTGACTTTTTGGACGTGCAAATCCAGTCTTACAAGGAGTTTTTCCAATTGGACGCTTCAACAGAGAACAAAAAATCTCAAGGACTTTACAAAGTGTTTATGGAGAATTTTCCGATTTCGGATACTCGTGGCATTTTTGTATTGGAATTTATTGACTACTTCGTAGATCCTCCTAAATACAGCATCGAAGAGTGTATGGATCGTGGTTTAACCTACAATGTGCCTTTAAAAGCAAAATTAAAGTTATTCTGTACCGATAAAGATCATGAAGATTTTGAAACTATCGTTCAAGACGTATATTTAGGAAATATCCCTTACATGACCTCAAAGGGTACGTTTGTTATTAACGGTGCTGAACGTGTTGTAGTTTCTCAACTTCACCGTTCTCCAGGCGTGTTCTTTGGACAAAGCTACCATACTAACGGAACAAAATTATACTCCGCACGTATCATTCCATTTAAAGGATCTTGGATTGAATTCGCTACAGATGTAAATAACATCATGTATGCTTACATCGATCGTAAGAAGAAATTCCCTGTTACTACTTTATTCCGTGCTATCGGATTTGAAAGTGATAAGGATATCTTAAATATATTCAACTTGGCGGAAGAAATTAAAGTTTCTAAATCTGGCTTGAAAAATGCAGTTGGAAGAAAATTAGCAGCGCGGGTGTTACGCACCTGGGTTGAAGATTTTGTGGATGAAGATACCGGTGAAGTGGTTTCTATTGAGCGTAATGAAGTTTTAATTGAGCGTGATATCGACATCACAGAAGATCATATCGACGTTATTCTTGAAGCTAAAGTTCAAACGATAATTCTTCATAAAGAAGAAAGTAAATCGAACGACTTTGCAATCATTCATAACACATTACAAAAAGATACCTCGAACAATGGTAAAGAAGCGATTGAGTTAATTTACCGTCAATTGCGTAATGCCGATGCACCAGATGAAGAAACGGCGCGTGGTGTAATTGAGCGTTTGTTCTTTTCGGATAAACGTTACGATTTAGGTGAGGTAGGACGCTATAGAATCAACCGTAAATTAAATAAAGTTGACGAAAAGAGTCGTGTATTAACAAAAGACGATATCATTGACATCATCAAAAACTTAATCAAATTAAGTAATGATAAAGCTGATGTGGATGATATTGACCACTTGAGTAATCGTCGTGTACGTACCGTAGGTGAGCAGTTATTTGCGCAGTTCGGAGTTGGTTTGGCTCGTATGGCTCGCACCATCCGTGAGCGTATGAACATTCGTGATAACGAGGTGTTCAATCCATCCGACCTTATTAACGCACGTACATTATCCTCAGTAATTAACTCCTTTTTTGGAACGTCTCAACTTTCGCAGTTTATGGATCAAACCAATCCATTAGCTGAAATTACACACAAACGCCGTATGTCGGCGTTAGGCCCTGGTGGATTGAGTAGAGAGCGTGCTGGTTTTGAGGTGCGAGATGTACATTATACTCACTATGGACGTTTGTGTACTATTGAAACTCCTGAAGGACCAAATATCGGTTTGATTTCATCACTTTGTGTTCATGCAAAAGTGAATGGCATGGGTTTCATTGAAACTCCATACCGTAGAATCCAAAACGGAAAAGTGCAAGTGAATGAGCCTGTTACCTACGTAAGTGCAGAAGATGAAGATGGGAAAACTATTGCACAGGCAAACTCAAAATACGATGCAAAAGGGAATTTCTTAACAGAGAAGGTTCGTGCACGTAAAGATGGTGACTTCCCATCGATATCCCCAGAGGAGGCTCAATACATGGATATTGCACCAAATCAAATTGTAAGTATTGCAGCATCTTTAATTCCGTTCTTGGAGCATGATGATGCGAACCGTGCTTTGATGGGATCGAATATGCAACGTCAAGCTGTTCCTTTATTAAAACCACAATCGCCAATTGTAGGTACAGGTCTCGAAGGTCGTGTGGCTCGCGATAGTCGTGCAGTAGTGGTAGCTGAAGGAAATGGCGAAATTGAATATGCTGACTCAGAAAAAGTAGTGGTTAGTTATAACCTTACTGCTGAAGAAGAATTGTTGAATTTTGATGGTGAAATGAAGACGTATCATCTTACTAAATTCAAACGTACCAATCAAAATACCTGCGTAAATCAACGCCCGTTGGTTAAAAAAGGAGATAAAATTAAAAAAGGCGATGTTATCATCGAAGGATATGCTACTGAATTAGGTGAATTGGCCTTGGGTAGAAATCTTAAGGTGGCTTTCATGCCTTGGCAAGGATTTAACTTTGAGGATGCGATTGTTATCAGCGAAAAAGCAGTACAAGAGGATGTTTTCACATCTATACATGTTACTGAATATGAGCTTGAGGTGCGCGATACAAAACGTGGTGAAGAAGAATTAACCAACGATATTCCGAATGTAAGTGAGGAAGCAACACGTAACCTCGATGAAAACGGTTTGATACGTATCGGTGCCGAAGTAAGAGAAGGAGATATTCTAATTGGTAAAATCACACCTAAAGGTGAAACTGAACCTTCACCTGAGGAAAAATTATTACGTGCTATCTTTGGAGATAAGGCAGGTGATGTTAAAGATGCCTCTCTAAAAGCTCCTCCATCAACAAACGGTGTGGTTATAGATAAGAAATTGTTTACCAAAATAAAGAAAGATAAGTTAACCAAAGATCAAGAGAAATTGGTTACCTCAAAATTGCAGGATACCCACAACAAAAACCTCGCGAAATTGAAAGAGCGTTTAGTTGAAAAGCTAATGACTTTATTGAATGGCAAAACCTCGCAAGGTGTATATGATGTGTATGAGCAAGAGTTGATTGGTAAAGGCGTTAAGTTCACTCAAAAAGCATTGTTTGAATTGGATTACGATTTGACTAATCCAACAGCATGGACTACCGATAAAGATAAAAATATATTAATTCGTGATATCTTAGTAAACTATCGTCGTGCTGCGCATGATTTAGTTGGAAAATATCGCCGTGAAGAATTTGCTTTAACAGTAGGCGATGAGTTGCCAACCGGTATCGTTCAAATGGCGAAAGTTTATATCGCTACCAAACGTAAGTTAAAGGTAGGGGATAAGATGGCTGGACGTCACGGTAATAAGGGAGTTGTTGCTCGTATTGTTGCACGTGAAGATATGCCATTCCTTGAAGATGGAACTCCAGTGGATATTGTATTGAATCCATTGGGTGTGCCAAGTCGTATGAACTTAGGTCAAATTTATGAAACTATGTTGGGTTGGGCTGGAGAACAATTGGGATGCAAATTTGCAACACCGATTTTCGATGGTGCTACTCAAGAAGAAATTGCTCAATATATTGTTAAAGCGGGATTACCAGAAAATTGTCAAACGTTTTTAACCGACGGACAAACAGGTGAGAAGTTCAAACAAAAAACTACAGTGGGTATCATTTACATGTTGAAGTTAGGACACATGGTTGATGATAAGTTACACGCTCGTTCAATAGGCCCATATTCATTAATTACACAACAGCCTTTGGGTGGTAAAGCTCAATTTGGAGGTCAACGTTTTGGTGAGATGGAGGTTTGGGCTCTCGAGGCATTCGGTGCATCAAACATTTTACAAGAGGTATTGACAATAAAGAGTGATGACATCATCGGACGTTCAAAATCGTATGAAGCGATTGTTAAAGGTGAGCCAATGCCAACGCCACAATTACCTGAGTCATTTAATGTATTGATTCATGAATTACGTGGACTAGGATTGGATGTAACCGCAGAGTAATCGTAATCTATAGTAATTTAAAATCCTCAATCATGAAAATGATTGAGGATTTATTGTTTTTATGGTTTTTTTGGCCAATAATGGACTTTTTTAGCATTGGCTTGGAATAAGTGGTAAATTAAGTGTTGAGGCCTTAAAAACGTTATAAGCCCTATTTTTTGCTCTTTCTAAGAATTACAAGCGGATTTGGTGTTAAACCAACTTTCGATGTTACTGCATTAAATTTTTACTAAAATCTAAAAAGTTACAATTAACTAGAGCTTTTGAAATTCAAAAGTGGGGTATCCTTTCTGCCCCAAATCATTTTCGAAGGTTAGAAATCGAAGTTTAAAATAAAAGCCTTCTGAATCTTTAATAATATAGGAAAAAGCAGGGTATGAATAACGAGCCAAGGTGAAATCCCATTTCTTCCAATCATAGCCGATGGCATCTGGGCGGTTTGTAAGTGGATGCTGAAGGGTATCGCTTAGATTTATTGTTTCGTAGGCTTTGTCGTCAATTTTGCAGGCTTTTACTTCACTTCTATTTAATAATACACCGCATACCCAATATGGCACATAAGGATTCTCAAAGATATACGTATATTGAGTGAATTCTAGATCGAAATCTTTTTTTTGGGGTTCTATATTACTCTGTAATTGATTTGTTTTGAAAGAAAACTGAACGAAGTTGTAGTTGTCGCTTTTCGAAAAATAACGGCATAGTGAGTCGCTTCCATCTAGGTTGGCATAACAAAAGGTGAAGCTGGCGTTTTTATTTTCAAGAAACTGGAATTTCTTTAAACCGAGAGGCATGTTGTTATCATCAACACCTAAATCGATAATATAAACTGGACTGTGATTTTCAAAAACACCCATTACCGATGAATCTAAAGTTGCTACTCGGTCACATTGTTTAGTGTTATAGAAATTGAAAGAGGAAGTATCCTTTACCTCAGCAAAAGTTTGCTTATGCGTGTTAAGGGCAAACATAAATTTTGCGGCGTTGAGCCTCACATGATTACCAGTGCCGGCTTCGAACTCCAAATCCCAATCTCCACGACTATTTTGGGAAACAATTTTATTCCCATTTAATTTAAACCAAGTTTGCGTTGCATATTTTGGTCCCCAATAAAATGAGCTTGTAATGGCTGTGCCTCGATCTGCCTTTTGAATAGGCAACTCTCGCTTTTGGCAAGAAATGAAGAGAAAAAGAAATACACTTAGTAGAAGCTTAACGTTCTTCATTTTGATAGAGTGTAGTTAACGCTTAAAAAATAAAAACGGCCTGCACCAATAGGCATTTTGTTCTCGGTTTGATGCACTCCGGTGCCATTGGCAGTGCTGATGTTTTGAATGTTGAAGATGTTTTTAATTCCCGCTCCAATTAAGACTGTCTTGAAAATGCTTTTTGTTACAGAAGCATCAGCCCAGTGGTAGCTTCCAATATTTTGGATGATTAAATTATCATTGGCATCTTTAAAATAGGAGGGGAGTTTTCCATTAAATTTATAGTAAAATGAAACCTGTGTTTTTTGTTTTTTGAAGTTATAGCCTAAAGCGCTATTAAACTCTGGACTAAAAGAGAATGTGGTTATTGCAGCACCTTCTATTAGTTGGTTGTAACGTCCAGTATAGTTAAGGCCAGCATTTATTTTTAAGTTACCCAATATAATATCGCCATTACATTGCAATCCTTTTGTTTTGTATATTCCAACGTTGGCATAGGTGTAGCTCAATCCTTGAATTTGCGCCAAAGTTATCATGTTTTCGATATAATTGTAGAAGGCTTTTAATTCAAATTTCACTAACGCTTTTTTATACATCGTAACATAATTATACTGAATGTTAATGCTGTTTGATTTTTCTGCTTTAAGGGAGGTGTTGCCTATAATATTATGGTTGAAGTCAACAAAATAGAAATAAAGCTCTTTTAATCCTGGAGCTTTAAAGCCTTGAGCATAACTAAATCTCACAATGTTTTTAGTGTTTATAAACCATTTTAAGTTTAGTGAGGGTAAAATTGGGGCTTTGTACTTGGAGTTATAAGCCACTCTTACACCTCCTCGTAAGGTAAGTTTATCGGTTAAGTTATATTCGGCAATTCCAAAAGAAGCAAGGTCGTAAAGCGATTGTGAATGATCTTTTATTCGTTGTCCAGATGTGCCTTCGAAGTTTAGATCTACACCGTATTCATAATTCAATTTTTTGAAATAAGATTTTCGTGTGCTACGAAGATTCAATAAATAGTAATTTGTGGTGTCATGGTCTTCTGGATTTGATGATATTTTTTGAATTAAGCTTGTTAAATCCCTATAATATGTGTTTTTTAGTCGCTTGTAAAAGCTGCAAGAAACTTGGCTATTGCAAGATTTTCGTTGGTCTTTAGAAAAGTTAAACATCACGACATTATCCAAACGCGTGGTTTTATAAGTGTCGTCGAAAGCGCTTTCAAAATATGGTGCAGTAGGCTTTCCACGATTTAAAATAGATTCGTTAAAATAATTCGATTTAAAATTAAGGTCAAAGTTTTTTATTCTACCCCCAAGATTTAAACCTAAATTGTATTGCATTTTGGGCTTCCATGTTTTAAAACGATTGGTGTCTGCAATATGTTGCATGGGTATAGCTTCGTAAGAGTCGTTTACACTCCATCCATCGAAAAAGTTACGAGATGCTGTTAGTTGAGTGGTGAGTTTCTTTACGTGAGTGTTATAGGTAAAAGAGCTATTGTAAGTTCCTATGGTTTCATAATGCGTTTTTATCGCAAATGAGTTATGTATTGAATTTCCTTTTTTAGTGATAATATTAATAACGCCACCAAGGGCATTTGTCCCAAAATTAACACTCATAGGCCCTTCAATAATTTCAATGCGCTCCACATTATTCATGTCGATTTGTGAGATGTCGACATTCCCATTTTGACGTCCAATGACAGGAACACCGTCGATTAGGATCTTTACATTTTCACCGCTGAGGCCTTGCATACTAATGCTGCTTCCTAAAATATTATCTTGGCTAAGGCGCAATCCCATTTGATTAGTAAGCACATCGCGAAGGTTTTGAGCACCCATCAATTGTATTTTTTTGTTGTCGATAACAGTAACGGATATTACAGAGTTCTTTGCCGTTTTAGCGCCAACTTGAGCGGTAACAACCACATCTTCAGTTACAATTGTAGCAGGCGTAAGTGCAATGGTAATTGTTTGATTTTGAGAGATAACGAAAGTTTTTTGAAGGTCTTGGAAGCCTATTGCGTGAACTCTTACTTGAAAAGAGCCAGCAGTAGGAAGTGTGACGAATCCGTTTTCCGTGACAGCCGAAATTCGTTTGCCTTCGAGCATATATAGAGCTTCTACTTTTGCATTTACAGGTGTGGCATTGCTATCAATTATAAATAGACGCTGTGCCTGAAGGGTGAACTTCAGCATTACGATGAGTAATAGGCACAGTAATCTTTTCATGGATTAAGTAAGATTTGTTTAATTATTAATAATTAACTTCTGTGTTGCAATTCCTTCGAGGCTTTGGATGGTTACGAAATACGTTCCGCTGACAATGCTGCTGGTGTTTAGTATAAATGCATTAAATCCGGCGGTAGAATTTATTTCTTGTGAGCTAACTTCTTTTCCAGTTAAGTCTTTAACACTCATTTTTACATTTTGTGCACAGCCAATATAGAAGTTGATTGTGGTATTATTATGTGCAGGATTTGGATAAATACCCAACGTTGTTAAAGAAGATGCGTTTATTCCAGATGCGTAGGCTGTTTTGTTAAAGTACATTTTGCCATTACTTGAGCCCCCAAATCCGGTAAATACCAGTTTCCATATTTTAGCACCAGTGACATCCTGAATAAAATAAACTGTTGAATCTTCAATGGTCCATTTATTTGTTCCTGGGTCAAAAGTTTTCCAATCGCTGCCCACCGAAGTAATATTTTTGCTTAATAGCGTTGTGCCAACGGTTGCAGCATTCACATCGCTAACAGGATAAACTTTCTTGGCTTTTACATTCCTATTTTGTTGTGCTCCTGTCACTTTATAGGTGTAAGGTATTTCTTGCTCAAATTGATGAAATATCAAGTCATACGTTGTAAAATCGGGTTCGCGAGTAATTATTGTGTTGTTTGTTAAAGAATAGTAAACGAAGTTTTTGTTTGCATAAGGTGACTTTTTAAGCACCACTGAAATCTCATTTGAACCATCTAGGTTAGCATAGCGGAAATGATAAGTATAATTCGCATCGTGTTTGCTGATAATAATTTTCTTCCATAGGTTTACTCCATAGTTTATGAAGTAAATTTTACTAGCATAAATTTCGTGTGTGGTAGCATTATAGGTACCCCAACCATAATCGAAACCTCCTGCAGGAGCCTCACGGTTGAATGCGCCAAACGACCAACTGCTATCACTATTATGATATTGTTTTGTTGTCCTATTTGCAGTGTCTAGCGAATTCCATTTTGAGGTGTCATTACTCGCTAAGTATAATTTCACATCTTTTTTCGAGTTTATAAAAATAGCCACCTCTCGATTGTCGGTATGGAATGCTAGATCCCAATCGGTGTTGTCGATACTCAAAACAGTGCCTTTGGCAATGCTATAGAAAGTTTGGTTTGCATATCCAGCACCGATGGATACTGAATCGTTGATAACAGTTTGAGCCGACAAGTGCAGGCTAATTAATAATACAAAAAATAATGTAAAAATACTTTTCATGATTGGGTTGTTTCTAATGTTCATTTTGTGCAGCAAATGTATGCTTACAAAAACCATGAAAGTGCTGTCAATAAAGATTATGACAGTACTTTTACATTACGTGAAAACTGTTAAAAACGGGTTAAAAAAACTGACTTTCGTCAGTAAAAAAACTGACTTTAGTCAGCAATTTGGTGACTTCAAAAAGAAGTCTTTTTTTGTTATCTAAAGATAATCGATTTTGTTATTTTAGGATGAAATTCGAGGAGCTCTTTGTAAAGTCGAGCAACGGGCATTCCCATTACATTGTAATAGCATCCAACTACTTTTTCTACTCCAATATAACCAATCCACTCTTGGATGCCGTAGCCTCCAGCTTTATCGTATGGACTAAAGTGTTTAATATACTGTTCAATTTCATCATTGGAAAGTTCTTTAAAATAAACTTCCGTACACTCGTAAAAGCTGTGGTAGTCGTTGTCGCGGCGAAGCGTGATGCCAGTATAGACTTCATGCATTTTGCCTGAAAGTTGCTTTAGCATTGCGTATGCTTCATCGAAATCTTGTGGTTTGTTTAAAATGGCATTCTCAATACTAACAATTGTATCCGCACAAATTAAGACTACATCATGAAGAGGTTCGGTATATGCTTCTGCTTTTTTACGGCTTAAATAAAGCGCCACATCCTGTTTTTTGAGTGAATCTGGGAATGACTCATCTACTTCGTAATGTTTTACAATAAATTCTAAGCCACTTTCAATAAGCAGTTGCTTTCTTCGTGGAGACTTTGATGCTAATATTATCATATTTGTTAGGCAAATATAACTAACAGAATAGTATGGAAAAGACACCTATCAACATAATAACTTTTAATAGTCTGCTTAATTGAGCAAATTCATCTTGTTGTTTCGCGTTTCTTAATTTCACCATAAAAACCAATAAAGGCAATCCCACACCAGCAAGTAGCAGTATAATATAAGTATTAAAAAGGAGATTGGTAGATTCAGTATTCTCTACTTGCCAAATTACATAGAGGATTAATATTAGAAATAATAGCGAAGTAGACAAAATAAGTACTTTTTTGGTTTTTTGTAAGCCATATTCAATGGCTAAAGAGTGGCTATGAAAAATTGCATCACCTTCTTCATCTTCTATATCCTTCACAATTTCACGCAAGAATGTGGTGAAACCAGCAAAAAAGGAATAGGATAGCACTAGATTTATATTAAGCAATCCGACGCCTGCTTGACAAATATAAACGCTCAGTGCGGCTAAAATTGCAATTGCTAGGTTTCCGATTAAAAACTTCCGTTTGAGCGTTGCAGAATAAAGGTAAAGTAATATTGAACAGAGAAATGAGATTCCAAAAGTTAGTAGGTTCACCTGCCACGCAAGCGTCAATCCTATAATTGTCAATACTAGATGAAGTGTCATGGCCCATCGTCGAGGTAAATTTTGCCCAATAAAAACCCGATGGGGTTTATTTATTAGATCAATTTTTAAATCAAAATAATCATTGATAATATAACCAGCTGCAGCAATGAGCGATGTTGATGCGAGTAATGCTAAGGTTTTGTGAATGTCATAAAAAAGAAAATTATAATCTCCTGTTCTAGCCAATACAAAGCACTGAATCAAACCTAATAATGCTAAATTCTGAGGTCGAACGATTCGCAGCATTTGTGTTTATTTTAGCATTCAAATTACTTCGCGATATACGTGAAAAATTCATTCCGATATTTTTCATCGTCCTTAAATTTACCGCTGAATTCCGAGGTGATGGTACTGCTTTGAATGTCGCGAATGCCACGCGAAGAGACACAATGATGATGCGCATCGATAACCACTGCAATATCTTCTGTTTTCAGCGCCTCTTTTAATTCTCTTAATATTTGCATTGTCATCCGTTCCTGAACCTGTGGGCGAGCGGCTACAAATTGCACTATTCGGTTTATTTTAGAGAGTCCAATTACATGCCCATTAGCGATATAGGCAACATGGGCAACACCCCAAATTGGCACAAAATGATGCTCACAGTTACTATAAAAAGTAATGTTTTTCTCCACTAACATTTGGCCATAATTATATTTATTTTCGAAGAGTTTCGAATCAGGCCTGTTTTTTGGATTTAGGCCTTTGAAAATCTCTTCAACATACATTTTAGCAACCCGACGCGGCGTTCCTGTTAGGCTATCGTCATTTAAATCGAGTCCTAAAATAATCATAATCTCTCTAAAATGCTTCTCAATAAGTTCGATTTTTAGCGCATCATCCAAAAGAAAGGCATCCAAACGCATTGGTGTATCGGTGCTTGTGCTTATATGCATGTCTCCGATTTCGTCAATTTTTTTATCCATTGTTTCCTTCATATTCTACGTAGTTGTTTGGTGTTTCATAAAGTGTGACGTGTAGCTTAAGTTTTGGGTCGATTTTTTTTCTAAGGATATCCCAAATTATGATACATATATTCTCTGCTGTTGGGATTAATTCTTTAAATTCTTGCGTATCTAAATTGAGGTTTTTGTGATCAAAACGATTCTCAATTTCATCTTGAATAATTTCCTTTAAGATTTTAAGGTCAAATAAGTACCCACTTTCCGGATCAGGCTCTCCTGTAAGCTTTACAATAAGCTCATAATTATGACCATGGTAATTGGGGTTGGCACAAAGCCCAAAAACAGCGTTGTTCTTTTCATCGCTCCAATTGCGATTAAAAAGTCGATGTGCGGCATTAAAATGTGCCTTTCGGCAAGCAGAGATTATCATTTTTAAAAAGGGAGTTACAAAGGAAATGAAAATGTAGCTCAATTCTATATTATTTTTAATCATTTTAAATAAGGGAGACGATATTACGTTTTCAAACACCATGAATTTTTATTTTAAACCAATATTATATAAACCTTTGTGTTGTAATTCACCGTCATTATTCATAAAATCTTATATTCGCATACCAAATGAAAAAATTATATTTTACCCTAGCACTATCAATTTTTATTATTGTTTGTTGTACTTCTGGCAATCGCAACAAACTTATAGTTGAAATACAACGTATGGAGAAAAATGGTGATGAGTACAATCCTCAGTATTTGGATAGTTTGAATGTTTTATATGAATCTTTTGTTACAAAGTTTCCCAAAGATTCACTAGCTCCTCGATACTTATTAAGTGCAGCGCAGAGCACTTACTCTAGAGGAACGCAAGAAGGGCAGTATTTAGATCAAGCGATATTAAAATTGAATAAATTGATTAATGCTTATCCTGATGCGAAAGAGGTGGAAGCTGGAATGTTTTTAATAGCAAACATTTATGAAAACAATAAGAATGATACCATAAAAGCTAAGGAGTATTATTCTTTATACATTGCTAAATATCCTGCTGGAGAATACACCGAGTCTGTAAAAAGTATTTTGGAGGGCAACCTTGGTAAAAGTGCTGAAGAATGGATAAAGAAATTCCAGAAAGAAGGTAAAATTGATAGTACCCTGCATATTAATTAGGTTAATTAGGCTTAAAAGATAAATCGCTATTGGCCAAATCAAAACCATCGCTACTTAAGTTATTTATTTATCGGTTTCGCAAGCCGGTACTCTCATTGTTGCGATTTCTAATTTTCATTGTTTCAATTTTAAGCATTAGCACCTTTGTTTATTACCATGGGTTTATACATACGGCTGAAGAAAAAGCATGGCTTATCGACCTAAATCGTTCTATTTTCTTGGTATTTATTCTTAATTATATTTTTCGTTTGTTTTTCAATGTTAACAGAACGAAATTTATAAATAGCACTTGGGTTGAAGCCATACTATTAAGTATCATGTTATATGATATTGTGAATCAATGGCTTTTTGGATTTGCCTTATTAGAACATTTTTTTAATCAAATCCAATTGCCACATTTTATAAGTTTCTATACAGCATTAATTCAGCTATATTTATTGTTTTTAGTTGCTAAAGAACTTATCAAGGGCATTAGTCGTACTTTCAGTAACGTTAAATTACGCCCTGCTACTTTATTTATTACCGTTTATTTACTTATGATTTTAATGGGTAGCGTTTTGTTAATGCTACCGGGAATGAACCGTGGAGGAGTTATGCTTAATTACCTCGATTCTCTTTTTACGAGTGTAAGTGCAAGTTGTGTTTGTGGCTTGCAAGTGCAGAATATTGGTATTTTTTTTAATACCCGAGGCCAACTTGTTATATTAGCCCTTATTCAGCTTGGGGGCATTGGTATTATTTCTTTTGCCACCTTTTTTGCCTCCTTTATACGTAAGGGCATGAGTTTAAAGCATCAGTCGGTGTTAAAAACAGTTTTTGATAATGAAAGTGTTGAAGGATCATCATTTCAATGGCGACAAATTGTTTTTGTTACCATTCTAATTGAGATACTTGCAGCTATCATGCTTTACCTATTGTGGCAAAAAGTACCATGGACCTCCTCTGCGCAACATATTTATTATGCAGTATTTCATGCTATTAGTGGATTCTGTAACGCGAGCTTCAGCTTATTTCCTGATAACTTTAGAAATCCGGCGGTGAGTAGCATGTACATTGTTCATTTAGGTATGGCCGCGATTGTGTTTTTTGGCTCCTTAGGGTTTCCAGCTATTCGTGATATTTTCTCAATTCGTAACTTAAGGATGCGCGCTGCTTTACCTTGGAAGAAATGGAAAGTATCAACCCAAATTGCTTTAAACACGGGGTTGGCTATTGTGTTTTTTGGAAGCATTATATTTTATGTTTTGGAAGCGAATAATTTATTGCGAAATCAAAAAGGTATGGAAGGCTCCATCACCGCAGTTTTTCAATTAATAAATGCTCGAACTGGTGGCTTTTCTACTGTTGATTTTGCACATGCAACTTATCCTACCTTGATTGTGATTTGTGTTGTTATGTTTATTGGAGCTTCTTCTGGAGGCACAGGAGGAGGGATCAAAACATCATCTTTTGCTGTTATTTTTAGAACAATAACCTCCGGAATTCGAAATCGCCAGTCTGTTACCATTGCCCATCGAAATGTGAATGCGCAGCTAATTTTGAAAGCCTTCACCATATTTTTTATTGCTACGACAGTAATTTCTTTAAGTGTATTTTTACTGCAAATTTTTGAACCTTTAACACCTTTCTTTGACTTGTTATTTGAAGAAGTTTCCGCCTTCAGTAACGTCGGATTTAGTATGGGTATAACACCCAATTTAACTGATGCCTCTAAAAGCATCTTAATGGTAAGTATGTTTATTGGAAGGGTAGGGGTACTTTCTTTTGTTTATGCATTAAGTGTTAAAAAGGAAGAGACAAGTTTCACTTATCCCGATACGCATATAATGATAGGTTAAAGCAAAATGCCAATGCTTTAACTGTTGAAAAATGATTAAAATCACATTTTTTGCATGATAATAAATTGTTTTTCTTGTTAAATGCTAGCGTAATTTTGTTCGCAGATATTAAATGGAAATAGATTATTTCATTTTTCACATCTTAAAAAAATTGCGCCATGAGCTACATCATTAAAAAAATACTTGTACCCGTAGATTTCTCAGAAATTTCGGAGTTGGCTATCGACACTGCTGCTGCAATTGCCCAACGTTGTTTGTGCGACTTGACCTTTCTTTATGTTATCCAACATAACGATTATTATTTCTCTGTTTTGCCAGAATCGGTTCATTTAATTCCACCAGTAGAAGAGATTAAGGAAAAGGTTCAAAAGAAATTAGAAGCAATCCAAATTCGAGTTCAACATGCCTTTAAACGCCGAGCAGAGCTTGTGGTTTTGACGGGTAATATTGAAAGTGAAATTCGAGCGTATGCCACATCGGAAAACGTTGATCTAATTGTGATGGGCACCCACGGCGTTTCTGGCTATAAAGAGGTATTTATTGGAAGTAATGCACAACGCGTGGTAACACTTTCCGATATTCCAGTTCTTACGGTTACAAGAAGCAATATTACAGGCTTTGAAAACATTCTAATGCCTTTCGATCATTCTTTATATAGCCGTCAAAAAGTAAATATTGCAAGTGTAGTGGCTGCAATCTACAATTCTCATGTGCATATACTTGGAATTTTGGATTCAAAGGATAAAGAAGATTTACGAAAAATGAAAATTAAATTACAAAATGTGGAAGGGATAATTGCGGGTAAAGAGTTGAAGTTTACAACAACAATTAAAGTGGCTAGTAATATGGCAAAAACCGCTTTGGCTTATGCTGCAGAAAACAATTGCGATTTAATGGTAATTAATACTGGTCACGAGTCAGAGATTACTGGTGTATTCTTAGGCGCATTTGCACAACAAATTGTAAATCATTCCCCAATTCCTGTTTTGAGTATTAAACCTTTGGAAGGGACCTTTTCTACCCATACTTCAGGGTCGGCTGTTTAATCGTTTTCAAGAAGGTGATTTACTGAAGTAAGGTGTAATTGATTGTTTTTGGATTTATGAAGCTGCATTCTGATTAAGTCTTTTATAAGAGCGTTTTGGTAAATATAATCAAGTTTTTGTTTCGAATTAATAGAAATTATGGTTTTTGATAGTTGCATGGGAATTACAAATGGGGTATTCGCTATTTTATCGGTTAATGACAAGCTTAGAATAGTATATAAAAATACCATTATACACTTTTATTAAATAAATACCGTTCGGCAGTCCATGAACTGGAATTAGTATTTTATTATTTGAATAATTAAATGTAGAAAATTCTTTGCGAAAAATATCTTGTCCAGCAGAGTTTTTCATTTCCACTGCAACCGATTCTTCAATCTTATTTCCAAAATCTAATATAATATTATCACTATTTGAAGGATTTGGATAAATGGAAATCTTAGAATTTAGTGAATTCGAATTTGAAAGTCCGTTGATTTGAACTGGAAATTCAAAGGCTCCAATATCAAAAAAAAATCCTCTAGGAAGAGAATTATTCCATAGGTCCCTCACACCAGGGTCAATCCCAAAGCAGGTTTTTAAATCTAAACCTGCATCTTTGGCTAAGGAATTTGCTGGTATTTTAAATGCATTCAAAGAGTCAATGGGTAATGGAAATACAGTTAGTGGAGATCTGTTAGCATTAATAAGTTGAGGGTTAGAATCTAATCCTGTATTAATGGATCCGTTTTTCTCACAATAAATCCCAGCGGATCTAAAGTCCGATAAAGTACCATATTTATAGCCATAGGTAATCGAAAATAATTGACCGGAACTGAAATATAAGTTTCCTATAAATTTAGGATTCTGAGAGGTGAAGACGGTAGGAACTGTTATTAAAGGTAAGCCACCAATCGTTTGGAAAATATTGTTATAGCACTCAACTCCATTCATACTCAATCCGAAGTTCGTCATTTGAAATGCTCCAAATTCGGGTGTTTTGTTCTTAATGGAGGGTGTTACATAGATAGTATTGTTGTAAAATTGAAGTCCGTTCCAAGCGGTATTTGTAGCAGTAAATAATGTAACAGCGCTGTTGTTAGTTCTTGCATCGTTTACACTGAGGTTATACCTAACTGTGTTATTGCCCCAAGGTCTTGCTCCAGCAAAATTACCTAATAGAATTCCGGCTCCATCATTATCATGAGAATAGCAATATTGTAATGTCGAATTTGTAACACCACCATCTAAATCAAATCCTAATCCATCACAACCTGATGCTACTCCTGAAGAATTGTGGTGTGACTCGCAGTTTTGAATAGTAATATGATTGGCAGAATAAACCCAAATTCCACCTGGACCACCACATGCTGAATTACCTGTTCCATTATTATAGGCAACACATTTTTCAATTATCGAAGAATCTATTTGAGATAATACGATGCCACTGCCTTTATGGGAAGATGCTGAATATCCTGTGATATTAAAAACTTGTGTGTTTGATATTTTAAATTTTTTGTGTTGATAGAAATTTGAACTCTGGTCATCATATCCAAAAGTCACGATGCCATTTTCCCTACAATCATGAACGATGCAGCTATCTATTATGACATCGCTAAATCCTCCCTTAGTTATTGCTGACCAGTTGGAGTAAAATCGAATACCACAATATCCAAAGGCACTTACTTCCACGTTTTTGATTAATATGTTTGATAGATATCCCGTTAAGTTCGTGGTATAAAACGAAATGCCATCAATATCCTTTAAAGTTCCATTTCCGGGTCCTTGAAATATTAAATTAATGATATGAATGCCTTGCGAATTTGTAGCTTTAAATCCACATTTGTTGTTTACTTTGGTAGATATTTTTGAATTGCCGATGCCATAGGTGCTAAATACTAAAGGGTTTTTTTCGTCATTGCCATCCAAATTGTCAAGCTCAATATTTCCAGAGAAGCTTAGTCCACCTTCAAATAATATACTATCACCAGGATTGAAATTTGTTGCATTTATTTTGTCTATTGAAGTCCAGGCTGTAGACTTGGAAAGTCCATCGCTATTATTTCCAGTATTATTAACGTAATAGGTATGGCGCACATTATTCGGAATTGAATCATCGAAAATTTGTATTAGACCTTGCGCATACCAACGTGCTAAATAATCATTTGGATGAAGAGCATTCGATGTGCAATGAATAGCGCCTTTTCTTTTGTAAATTGAATCTGACATCGTCGTCATATCGAAAACGGCAATGCCATTCGATTCTAACGATTTCAATTGTTGTAAAAAGCCATACATTAAATTTTCTCCATTCGAAGGTGCCCCCTGCGAATTGATATCAGGAAGCATGTTGCCAATTAAAATAAATTCAGTGTTTGGATTTGAAGATTTTATTTTATTAATACACGATTGCATCCTAACTCTAAATGAATCATTCGAGGTGCCCCAAATGTCGTTCATCCCCATATCCAGAATCACTAAATCTGGTATATTCGGAACCACCATGCTTGTACAGTATTGGTTAATCCACGCTGCATTTTTGCCTCCACACGATCCATTTATTATGTTAACCGAACCTCCAAATTTGTTGTGTAGTCCTACGCCAAGTAAATCTATGTAGCTATGCATGTAAGGTTTCGTTGGCGTAAAGTTTTTATCATCACCTGCAAATCCACTAACATTAAGTCCTGCAGTAATGCTCATTCCATAGGCTTCGATAACAATCGGTAATTTGTTTTTTAGTTTGGCATATGATTTAGGCAATAAATTGCTTTTGTTTTTAAATATTGAATTACCGACCCAATCATTTCGATTTGCGATATACGTAACACAAACCCAAGATGTTGCCACAGTATTCATTAGTCCATTTGATTGACCATTTCCCTTGACTCCTGATTTTTGAATAAAAGTTGATGAAACTTGAGCTGATTTTTGAGTTACAGTTTTTCCACTTATTGTATAATCTGTGTTCTCAATATATGTTTTTGAAAAGTCGTAATTTGTGATAGATATTATTTTTGTTGGGTAAAACATTAGTTTCGCTGTTGAGTTAATACCAGTCAACAATATCAATTCATTATATATTGTATCTGACTTCCAAAATGGCTCTAAATATTGAATATTATTGCATGTAGGAATATTTGAAGAATAATTTGGAAACTCGAAATAGCCTGCATTGTTAGGTGTTACAACCACCCAAGCAGCTTTTGCAGGTGTTGCTGACCAACCAGCTTCAACGGCATCTACCGATAGTAATTGGTTGTTATTTATGTCATAGAAGATGCAACTTCCTCCAGCGTAATAAATAATATTTGGATTTGCCGCTAAGGCCCCAGCTGGTGGTTGGCCAAAACTTATTATTGAAGCCAAACCAAACAAAAAAAATAGAAGATAAGTTTTTGATGTCATATATTATAGAACATAGTTGTTCGATTATTATTCTAGTAATACACAAATTTAAGTAATTTTGGAATATTTGATTTTCTTTTTTTAGTCATTAATTCCCTTACCAGCCAAAATATTAGGTACTGAATTCAGAACTCTTGATTCTCTAGTTTTAGATTGCTTGGGTGTTGAGAAATAAAAAATGTAGGCTCTTTGTCGGCCAGGAGTTAATTTATAGAATGCGTCGTTTAATGGCTTGGATTTTTCTAATGCAATTTGAAACTCGACAGGCATATCAAATGCAGCTGTCTTTTTAAATTCAATCTTCAATCCCGCTTTTTCAATTTCGATAGCCTGCTCAATATACGATTTTAAAACATTGCGACTTGCCTCGATTTCTTCGACATTTGTAAAACGAATCTGTCGACCAGCTTGAACGTTCTTTGTTTGTTGAATTAAAATCCCATGCTTGTCGATTAACAAGGAGCCTTTATGAAATAGAAGAGCACAATATTCTTTAAAACCGTGAATTAAAACTATATTACTTTTGTTATGAGAATAACATGGGACTCCCCATTTTAATTCTTCCTTTAATTGGCAGGCTAGTGCTATTTCTCGCAATAAATTATATGCTTCTTGCCATTTCGAATCCTTGTTAAAAAAGAAGTTCACTTCAGGGTTTTCTTTGTTTTTCATTTAGAATTATTTAAATTTTTCAAACACGTAATATGCCTCTAAATCCACGCGCTGCATAATAGGACGATGCGCCATTATGGTAAACAAAAACGTTATTGTATCTGCGGTCACAAAATAAAGCGCCGTCTAATTTTCGAATTTCATCGGGTGTTAAAATCCAGCTCGATGTTTTCGTATCGAAGTTGCCTGCCAGTTGCAATTTGCGATATTGTTGTTCCGTTAAAAGTTCGATACCCATCTCAGCAGCCATCTCAATAGCGTTATGCTTTGGTTTATTCTCTTTTCTTGCATCAAGGCTTGCTCTATCATAGCATAGGCTTCTTCGACCAATCGGACTTTCTGCAGCACAATCGTAAAAAACATAAATGTCGTTATCCTTTTCAATTACATCCGGTTCGCCTCCTGTTTTTTCCATCTCATGGAGAGTCCAAAGCTTTTCAGGCATTATTTGTAGTCTTTTTTCAATAACATCCCAATTCATTTCTTGGTGTCTAATCCTATTTTTCTCAAAACGATGTTTTAATGTTTCAAGAATTAGTGCACTGTTGTCAGGTGAAAGCGATTTTATTTTCCCCATATATTTTATTTTATCTTAGGATTATTTTTAAAAGTTAAATTTTTAAGAATACTTTTCACCCCTATTTTTATTCTTGTTTTACTGCAAATTAAAACAAAAGTGTTATTTCAATTTACTTATAGTAGGATTTCGATTGAATTTAATAAGTATAATTTAAATTTTGAACTAATTCGTAATTTAACCTTCAATAATGTTTTGTTTGCTCTAAAATATAAGATTTCCGAACTTAATTATGATGAAAGAATTATAAGGTTTTTGTGAACTTCTGTGTGATTTTTAAACTTCCTTGAGAAATTGTAATAAAATAAACTCCTCTTTTGTAATTCGAAAGATCGATTATCGGTTTATTAGCTGCTTTCAATATTGTTTCACCAAGTAAGTCATGAATTTCAACTTGAAAATCTTCATCGTTATGCATTGAAATATTTAATTCAGTATTGGCTGGATTTGGATAAATGTTAATTCTTACTTCTTTTCCTTGGGTTGAGTTTACTCCCGCAGAAATACACATCACGGCGTTTAGTTTTTCCCATATGTTGTTGCACAATTTTGGCGTTACATCTGCCGCGTCCAATTGATTTCCAATTCTAATAACCACCAATCCCAAGCTTTTCGCCACGCTAATTATTTGACCATTTTTTCCTAGTGCTGCAAACATATCGGTTGGGGCTGCTGGTGCATAAGAACCCGGGAACACAAATTGCGTGCCCGGAAGCATGTAGGATGGTTTGCCATTAAGCCACCATAAATAGCCATACGAAAGATTTAAATTTTGGGACGTGTTCGTCATTTGATTTAGGTATGCTTTATCATAAAGCAAAGTGTCGTTTAGCCACACGCAATTATTCTGAATTAAGAGTCCAAATCGGGCCATAGCTCTAGCTTTACTATAAAACACATTGTCGTATCCACTTGTAATCCATAAGCCATTAATCCCCGTTTTTGATTTTAATTTTAACTGCGTGTAATTGTTTACTGAAGTACCAGTTGCATTTTCTAAAACCTTTTCTAATAGGGTATAAGGTGCATTATGATAGGCCCAGCGGGATCCTGAACTAGTTAAAAATTTCAAACACGAGTCGGCAGTGCAATGATTATCAGTAATGCCATCATCAAGGCCTGTGGTCATGGTGATTTGATTTCTAATATTAATTTTATCTTCTTGTAATTTGGTGCAATTGGTCCAGCCTATACCTAGAAATTTTGAGGTAGTATCGTAAATCGAAAGATATTTTTCCTCTTGTGCTTTCCCAACCAAGAATGATGTAATTGTTTTGCCTGCAGAAGCCCAATACCATAAGCTGTCTTTGGTGAAGGTGCCAAAGTATTTTTCAATCGCTATTTTTCCATCCTTTAAAACGATAAAACCTTTTGTGTCTTGTTTATTAAGATAATCAAAAAGCGTATCTATTTTATTCTCACACCAACCTAAAGTTGATGGTGAAATTGTGTCCCAATTAAGTGCATTGTTCAGTGGTGGAAAATACAGGCTTTGGCCTTTGATATTGGCAACTAAAGTGAAGAACAGTAATATTGAAGTTAATAACCGTTTCATTGGAATTTTGATTTGATGGTTTTCACCATTCATCTGCTGAAAATCTTGCTGCTTAATTTTTATATTGAGTGGCATTAATATTGGTATTGGAAACGAATTGCTTGTTTACCTCAATTTTGTTGGTTTACAAGTATTTTTTTTATAGCAATACCTTGCTCAGTTTTTATACAAATGGTATAAACTCCGTTGTTTTTTAAGTTTAAATTTAATTGTTTTTCCGAGGCTATGGTTTTCAAAACTTCTCTGCCAAGAACATCAGTAATTGTTATCAAGGTGTTTTCTGAATTTAATGACAAGGTTATATTTCCATGAGTCGGATTAGGAAATACTGAAAATAAAGTTGACGATTCGGCGTTTTTTATAAATGACGACTTACCATAAATCCTCTCGAAGTTAGCGGCAAACTGATTAGACGTAGCACAGGTACTTACCGCATCCCAATTTATTGACCATGTCATTAATCCTCTTAGCGTTTTATATCCGTTGGTATTTGATAATTTGTATGAACCAGGCTGAATTCCAACGCCAGTTAAGTAATTTACCGCTGCGAATAATGTGTCTGGATTTACATAGCCTCCTCCTGCAGCTAAGTTACATGCAGGTAAGCCTACAACTACTTTGCTTGCAGGCAATCCTACAAACGAACCTCCAGAAGTACTAAAGCCATGAATCACAGCTTCGGTCATAGCAATAATGAAGTCGGCAGTGCCTTGAGCATAAATTTTATTGTCGATACCATACATGGTTCCACTGTTATAAAGTTGCACTTGAACCATGTCCAATGAATCGCGTAAAGCTGAAATAATTGGAAGATATCCTCCCCAAATACTTCCAAATGCAGATTGGCCACCTTGCACATAGGCGGTTTCAGGTGTTATTGAGAGTAGGAGTTTATTTGAATGGCTTGTTCGATAATTTACCATAATTTGTTTGATGGCTTCTATTAAATTAATTTGAGCAACATTGGTAGGAGCCGCCATGGAGCCACCAGTAATTAATATCGAATTACCGTTTTCAATATCAATATCAATGCCATCAAAGCCATAGGTATTGACCAATGATGATATGGAACTTATAAACGCATTTTTATTTGCCGTTGAGGTCAGATCTATACTAGCATTGGCTCCTCCGATACTTAAGAGCACTTTCTTACCCTTATTTTGAAGCGCTTGCACTTTGCTTTTGAATACACTCGTTGTAATAACGTCAGGCGTAAATAGCATAGTCATATCCGATGGAGATACAGGAACTGCAAAGGCTACTGCAATTACATTATAGCGATTGTCTATGGCATCTAACGAAATATAGGGCGCATTAGCGTCATTCCAATTGTGCCAATAGCCAATTAATGCTGGATTAGGTAATTGTGCTTTCGCGATTGAAAAAAGGAAAGTAAAAGTTAATATGGTGAATAATTGTTTCATGGCTTTTTATTTCTTCTTGTAGCTTTCTATTAGTGCTTTTATCCCATCAATAGGTGATGTGGCGTATATTCCAAAACGGTTTTCAAATTTCGAACTATCAAAAACGTAATCTTGTTCGAACTGATACAACATCTCAGGAAATTCTCTCATCATTGGGCTAAAGATTCCAAGGACGTGCAATAGCCAAGTTGGCACATTTTGAATTTTCGATTTTACTTTTAACTCACTAGCAATTAATTGAATCCAGTCTTTGTTGGTTAGCTTTTCCTTTGTGGTTGGAACATGCCAAACTTGATTGTACGCATCGGCGGTATTTCCGAGTAAAGCGGTCGCCATTGCTGCATCGGGAGTATAGGTGTAGGTATGTATTTTATTAATGTTGCCAAAGGCTTGTGCCTTTTTGCCTTTCATGAAATTGTTCAACACCATCATATTTAATGCACTATTTTTATTGTCAGGGCCATAAAAATCAGCCGACCTAGCAATCAGGGCGGTTAATTTTCCATTCTTTACCTCCTCCATTATCATGTCGTGAAGGTGCTTGCGTACTTCACCTTTCTTGCTTGCAATTTCAATTCTAGCATTCTCGCTCATGTATGGTATTTGAGATTTTCCATACATATACACATTGTCAAAAAAGACAAGTTTAGCATTATGTTTTTTACATGCTTGAATAACGGCGTGCATGAAGGTGGGCCATGTTTTTTGCCAAACACTGAGTTTGTATTCAAAGCCAATAACCACATAAATAATATCACTTCCAGCCACGGCACTATCTATTAATGATAGATCATTTAAATCCGCTTGAAAAAGCTTGTCTGTGCTATTAACCTTCTTTGGGTTTCTGCTTACCAGACGAATGTTATCGGTATATTTATTTAGCGATTTCGCTAAAGGTATAGCTATTGCGCCACCTGCCCCAAATATTGTTTGCATTTGTATTTTATGGCTTCTGTTAAAGTTGGAAAGTTAGCGAATGATTTTTGTTTGTCAAAGTTAATTAATCTTTAGAAATGACTTATCATGAAAGGGTAATCGTATAGTTTTTTTAATTTAAAAAGATAATATCCTTGATTCTATTTAATACGTAATTCCAGGTATCAATATTGATATTGAAATCATGGTCGGTATTAATAAATTCAAGTTTTACTTTTGAACTTAACTCATACTTATCCTTACTTTCGATGCCTCCGTATTCATCGTGTTCACCTTGAATAATTAACATTGGCGTTTTTAAATTTCTTAAGTGCAAATATCGAGATGGCTCATCCGGCATTTTAGTATGTTTAAATGGATAGCCAAGGCAAATAATTTGTTTTAATTTTAATTCATCGGCGACACTTGAAATAAATCTGCCTCCCGATGATCTTGCAAGAACTATTATATCTTTCTTATTTCCTAAATTGAGAACACTTTCTTTCAGTTTTTTCGTTCTAAAGTCAATAGTTTTGTTTGATTTACCGCTATAATTATTATAGTAGAAGTTAAAATAGTAATTTAAATAAGACCAATTGAATATACCATAAGTTAACTGGACTATTTTACGTCGATTTCTTTTTAAAAATGGAGGTAGCCAATTAAAGTGCTTTTCTAGAAATCGAAATTTAAATAAAAGATTTTCAGCCGGATCTTCCCACCGAATCTCAATGTTATTTTCGACTAGAAATTTAACTATAATTTGATTTAATTCTTGGTCTTTTTCCCAATTATCTCTACCGGCAAAAAAAACAATTGTGCGACTAGAATCCATGGCAAAGGTTCTTTACTTCAATGTTAATGTATTTGAATCTCAAAGATAGTGTTTTTGTTTAATGTGATATATCCTTCAGTTTTTTTGAGTTTTGCTTTTTAGTGGAAATATAACTGGTGTTTTTTACATTTATTAATGAATTACGATCAAATATTTTGGATATTTAAAATGTAAACAAGGCCTATTTATTTTAAAGTAACGGCCTTTCCTGACTCTGCTGCTCGGTAAATGGCATCAATGATTTTTAAGTCTTAATTCTTTCTTCTCCAATTATGTGGAAAGGCAAGGTGCTTTTTCAAGCAGTAATTTTCCCATCCCATCCAATTGACTTGCTTGTTGATATTAGGGAATGAAATTGCCCCTTGAGAGGATTTTAATTGATATGGTCCATATTAAAGATTAGAGGATAATTGAAAATTACCATTATCAGCCGTTGCAAAAAGTTTATATGTGAAATCTCAATTCCCTTTGCGAGATAGTTCATATTGTCCCAGGCCGCAAAGTGCTAAGTTAATTTTTTTGCTTTCGGTATTTGTTCCTCAAAACCTGACTTCTTGAGGTTGCTTTGATGACGCTAAAAGTGCCGCGCCATATTCTAGATTTACATTTTCGATGAATTTTCTTATTGTAATTTAATTTTAGATAAATTGTTTTTAATTTAGTTACGTAATAACATTTTTTTATCTACCAAACGTAGCATATAAAATCGTATTTAACCAAACTTAGTGCTAATTTTAAATTTCTTTTCATGTCGACAAAATTATATTTATTTTGGACTTGTTTTAATGTCCATAAAAATAAAATAAAATATTACGAATAATGTAGCAATTCCTGTAACAATAAAGGTAACAGGAATTCCAAATTCAAACCACAATATACCAGCTATCAAACTCGCCATTAATGCACAAATACTTTGAAATGCTGCGAAGGTTCCAATCGCAGTTGCTGTTTCCGTTGGGTTAGAAATGTTGCTTATGATGGCTTTAGAGATGCCTTCGGTGGCTGCTGCATAAATTCCATAAAGTAGAAATAGTATTAAATATACTATAGTTGAATTTGCGAATGCGATTCCTAAGTAAACTAAAGAAAATAGTAGTAGCCCAAATATCAAAATGTTTTTCAGTCCAATTTTATCGGCAAGTAAGCCGATCGGAAATGCAACGATAGCATACACCAAATTATAAAAAATATAAATTCCAATTACCATACTATCCGAAAGGCCACTTTGTTTCGCTTTCAGCAATAAAAACACATCAGAACTATTGAAGAGCGCAAATGCCAATAAGCCAAGAACCACTTTTTTGTAGTTGGAGTTGCATTGTTTCCAATAATTTAAAAAGGAGAAAAAGTTGTGGGTTGCCTTTGGTATGCGAGCTGCTGTTTTTTTTTCTTTAAGAAATAAAGAAGCGCAAATGGCCATCACACCTGGAACAAACGCAATGTAAAACAATTGCTGATAGTGTTCAGGGAAAAAGTTCAAATAAAGCAATGCAAAGCTTGGGCCAATAACTGCTCCTATAGTATCCATACTACGATGAAATCCAAATATTGAACCTTTCGTGGCTTTTGTAGCCTCTGATGATAATATAGCATCACGTGCGCCTGTTCTTATTCCTTTGCCTAATCTATCGAGTGTTCGCGCAAAAAAAACCCATACCGGAAAAACAAAAAAAGATAAAATGGGTTTTGATAATGCACTAAGGCTGTATCCAAGTTGCACAAATGGAACGCGACGTTGCATACTGTCGGATAGACTTCCAAAATAACCCTTGCTTAAGCCGGCAACAGCCTCTGCCAAGCCTTCTAAAATGCCTATTAGAACTATAGAAAATCCTATGCTTTTGAGGTATATTGGCATCACCGGATATAGCATTTCACTAGCTGTATCGGTGAATAAACTCACCAATGATAATATCCATACAGTTCGTGTAATTAATTTCGTTTTCGATGTCATTTCTTCTGGGTATCCTTCAAAGAATTTATTGAATTGTTCTGCTTTATGTGGTTTGAAATCAAGATGTAAATTTCGATTTTGGGTTAAGTATTTTTAATTTCTTTACGAAATGATTTCCAATATTCTTTTCCATAGGCGCAGAAAACCTCTTCTCCTTTTTTGATATCTCGTTTTGCCACAAGACATGGATTGTCGTTGTCATCTAACGTTATTATTGCATTGTTTTTAAACTTCGATTTAGTGAATCCTTCAGCATCATTCGCATATTTGGCAAAGCATTTAACATGCATTGAGTCTAGCATACCTCCATCTGGAAGGCAAACAAAATAATGATTCTGGTTTTGTTTAGCTCTTTTTGCCGCCTCAATATTTGTTATACTTTCACCCTTAAAGATGGCTATTATTTCATTTTTGTAAATTGCAAGTGCGGTATACAAACCACTTTCTGTGAAAGGTATCTGTGATGTCTTAATAAAAAGATAATCAGATTCTTTTGCATCAATTACATCGGTTTCTAGGTTGTTATATTTTTGATCTTTCATCTTAGGTTTGAATCGCCTTGTTTTTTAGTTCGTCAAATTAATAGAATATATCCGAAAGCGTCAATGGTAGTGCCGTTATTAATTTAACTTTTAAAATCATTTCTTTTCTTACATTTATTTAGCTGTTTTGATAATAGAAATTAGGTTGAACGAATTAATTATATTTGCTCCCGATGCTAAAAATATTATTTAATCCCTTTCTTTTCTTTTTTACCACAACGCTTGTAGCACAAACTTTTCAACAGCGCTATACGGATGTTGGTAAAATTGGTTTGATGATTAGTAATGTGGGAACTATCGGACGTCCGAATGTACAAAATAATACATCCGGACCACCTTCTATGGAATATCCTATTAACAGCGGTGTTGAGCATCTTTTTGAGAGTGGCTTGTGGATAGGAGCTCGTGTAAATGGACAAACCCTTGTTAGTACGGCAGCCATCGATAATCCAAGTGGATATTCTACTGGTGGCGCTGGTTATGAGTTTACAGCATCAGGTGGTATCACCGAGAAGTCTAAGCTCTCATCGAGTAATGTTTATAGTTCAAATGCGATTTCTCATCAAGATTTCATCACAAATTTCACGGACAAAAATGTAATTGTACCAGGTACAACAATTCCCATACAAGAGCATACCAATCCACTCGGGGCGCAAGTACACCTTGAAACATATACTTGGAACTACAGCTTCGCCGATTATTTTGTAATCTGTAATTATACCATCACCAATACCAGTAGCAACAAATGGGACAGCGTTTGGTTGGGTAACTGGAGTGATTTAGTGGTTCGCAATGTAAATGTAACGCAAGAAACGGGCACTGCTTTTTATAATAAAGGCGGCGGTGGTTTTAGTCCTAACTATAGTGCATTATATGCCTACGAGGTTTTAGGCGATGATATCTTGTTCACACAAAGCTATGGGGCATTACAATTCTTGGGTATAAAATGGAGAGGCAAATATTTTCATCCTAACAACGATTCCTTGTTTTCTAAAAACGGATTACCTTCTCCAAAGGTGAATGGTAACTTTTGGGATTATAGAAGTGCCACATCTCAGTTTCCTTATCCAGGCGACGATCCAAGTCGTTATTATAAGATGGCGAATGGACTTGACTTCACTAGTAGTATCGTTAACAATGAATTAAAAGTAGCCTCCAACAAAACGCAACTTTTAAGTGCAGGCCCTTTGGTTAGCATGTTACCCGGTGAGAGCATTACCTATGTTTGCGCCTTCGTATGTGCGAAGCAAATTGGTGGGCCAATCGACAATGCATCATCACGTAAAGAGTTGGAGGAGCATCTGTCGTGGGCTAAACGTACATATTTAGGCGAGGACCTAAATGAAAATGGCGCCTTGGATGCGGGAGAAGATTTAAATGCCAATAATTTATTGGACAATTATATTTTACCTGAGCCGCCCGCCACCCCAAAAGTTAAAGTTGTTACTCATGATGGGAGTATTGATTTATATTGGAATGCAGCGGCAGAGGCAAGCATTGATCCGATTAGCAAAAAGAAAGATTTTGAAGGGTATCGTGTCTATCGAACCAACACAGGTGATGATAAAAAAGGGAACCTCTTCGAGAATTTAAAGTTGCTTCAACAGTGGGATTCCATTGGCAATAAAATTGGATTTAATAATGGGTTCGACAATATAAGTTTATCACAACCAATGCAATTTGAAGGTGATTCAGTATTGTACTATTATCATTACAAATTGGAAAATATGCTTAATGGATGGCAATATATGATTGTTGTTACTTCATTTGATAAAGGAGATGAGGCGCTTGGAATACCATCATTAGAGTCATCGTTTACTGAAGATGCTAAACAGATTTTTACGGGTACAGATATAAACCCTTTCGATAAAAGCGACGAAAAGGAGGTGGGAGTTTATCCTAATCCTTATTCTATTAATGCAGCTTGGGATGGTAGTTCCTCTCGTACCCGAAAAATGTATTTCACAAATCTACCTGCCAAGGCGGAGATTACTATTTACACTGCGGCTGGCGATGTTGTTGTGAATCTCTTGCACGATACTGGGAGTGGTGCTGTTGGCAATGATATAGGATGGTATAAAAACTTCAGTACAGTTAAAAATGTAGTATTTCCTGGTGGTGAGCATGCCTGGGATTTACTAAGTCAGAATAAAACAGGAATTACTCAAGGGCTCTATTTGTTTACAGTAAAAGATTTTCAAACCGGGGAGATGCGCAGAGGGACTTTTGCAATTGTAAAGTAATAAGGTACCCGAAAAAATTAAAAAAGGCGAAGCAGTGATGCTTCGCCTTTTTAATGTATAACAACGCTAAATTAGATTTTCGCGTCTTCTATTAAGCTTGAATCGATTAAAATTCGGCCACAGTTTTCGCAAACGGTAATCTTCTTATGTTGCTTAATATCTAACTGACGTTGAGGAGGGATTTGAGCAAAGCATCCACTGCAGCTATTACGCTCTATTGTAGCTACTGCGATGCCATTACGGTAATTGTCACGAATACGGTTGTAAGCAACATTTAAGCGCTCAGCAACACTTTCTGCGGCCTTGTCGCGAGTCTTCATGATTTTATCCTCTTCGATTTGGCTTTCTTCAAGAATATTTTTTAATTCCTTTTGCTTGATTTTTAAGTCGCCCTTACGGATTTCGATTTCTTCTGCAATAGATTCTAAGGCTTTGGTCTTTTCGTTTTTCTCGAAACCAGCATGCTTGATTTTCTTTTCGTTAGCTAGAATTTCTAGGCCTTCAACCTCAATTTCTTTGGTGATGGCTTCATATTCACGGTTGTTTTTCACCTTCATCTGTTGTTCTTCATATTTTTTGAGCAACTTTTGGGATTCTTTGATGCGCGCTCTGAAGTCAACGATGCGATTGTCTAAGTCTTCAATACCATTGGTGATGTTCTTTTGACGAGTCTCCAAGCCAATGATTTCATCTTCCAAATCTTTTACTTCGATAGGCAATTCGCCACGAACAGCACGCAATTTGTCAATTTGAGTGTCGATTAATTGAACGTGGTAAAGGGCTTTTAATTTTTCTTCTACCGATATTTCTGCTGCTTTGTTAGCCATAGTATTAAATAAAATATTGAACTGGGTTGATATTACTTTCTGAAAAAAGAAGCGCAATATTAGCGAATTTTTGCGAGATTAGCTCTATAAACAACTCCATTGTGTATTTTTCACTCTCATAATGTCCAATATCAGCATATAAGAGGTGGTTTTCGACTTCCATCATCTCATGGTATTTAACATCTGAGGTAATATAAGCATCCGCTTTAAGCGAAATAGCATCACGAAGTAAAAAGTGCCCCACCCCGCCACAAACGGCCACTTTTTTAATTTTACGATGAGGTTGGCTGTTTACAAAACGTATTGAATTGGTTTGAAGGCAGTTTTTTACCCAGCTTAAAAATGTATTCACATCCATTTCTGAATCTAAATTTCCAATCATACCCAATCCTACTGATTCAAAGCTATTATCTAGTGCATAAATGTCATAAGCAATCTCTTCATAAGGATGGTTTTTTTTGAGCGCTTCAACTATTTTGTGTTGAAGATAAACGGGGAATATAACCTCTAATCGATGTTCGATTTCATGACTGAGCTGCCCGGCTTGTCCTATAAAGGGATTACTTTCTGCGTTGCCGCGAAAAGTTCCAGTACCTGTCGATTCAAAAGAACAGCAATCATAATTGCCAAGGGCACCAGCACCTGCATTCGAAAGGGCCGTGCGTAATGTTTCTAAATGTGTTTTTGGGATATACGTAACAAGTTTCTTTAAATGCCCTCTTTCAGGCTTTAAAATGTTTAAATCTTTCAGTTGCAGCTTCTCTGCAAACTTGCGATTTACCCCAATTTTCACCTTATCCAAATTCGTATGGCAAGCATATATAGCGATATCATTCTTAATGGCTTTTATTACCACACGCTCGGTCATGTTTTTCCCGTTAATACGCTTTAATCCGCCCCAAATAATAGGGTGATGTGCAACAATTAAATTACAACCTTTAGCAATAGCCTCATCAACAACATCTTCATTGCTATCGAGGCAAATAAGTATTTTGCTGATTTCCGTTTCACCATTACCCAACAGTAATCCGCTATTATCATAACTTTCTTGTAAAACTGGAGGCGCAATTGCTTCGAGGTAATTAACGATATCTTTGATTTGTAACATGATTCCCTATTTTTGCAAAAATACATTTCAATATTGATAGTTTTTAAATACCTCATGTTTCCTTTCGCTTTGCTCTATGGGCTGGGCATTTGGATTCGAAATAAAATGTTCGATTGGGATGTTTATCCGGAACAGCAATTTGACTTGCCTGTAGTAAATGTTGGAAATCTTGCTGTCGGTGGTACAGGCAAAACGCCACATGTGGAGTATCTTTTACGTCTTTTGGAAGCTCATTATAAAACAGCTACTCTTAGTCGAGGTTATGGACGAAAGTCGCTTGGATATATCCTCGCTGATTCGAATAGTATTGCCGAAGAGATTGGAGATGAGCCGTTATTGTATGCCACAAAATTCAAAGATACCTTGGTCGTAGTTTGCGAAAAACGATTGTTTGCCATACCAAATTTAATCGCCGATCATCCGGAAACAGATGTTATAATTATGGATGATGCCTATCAACATCGTTCTGTAAAACCCGGATTAAATATTTTATTAACTACATTTGAGAAACCTTTTTTCAACGACTTCTTGCTTCCGGCTGGAACGTTGCGCGAATGGGCCTCTGGTTACAATAGGGCGGATGTTATTATTGTTACTAAATGTCCGTTGGAAATTACTGAAGTAACTAAAAAAGAATATATAAAGAAAATACGACCGTTATCGCATCAGCATGTTTTCTTTACTACAATCAATTACGGTGCCCCAGTGCACGCTTTTAGCGGATTAACACTTGAAAACCTGGGAAGTTTAAACGCCTTGGTGTTTTCTGGAATTGCTAATGCGGCTCCATTTGAAAATTATTGTGAGCGTCATTTTAAGTCAATAATCCCTCTAGAATATAAAGATCATCATGCTTTTGATGTAACGGAAATTGATGATATCGTGCATCGATTTTCCAAAATATCCAGTGATAAAATTGTGATTTGTACCGAAAAAGATTGGATGCGCATTCGTGCCACCGAATTGGAAAATCAATTTAAAAACATTCCAATTTATTATTTACCTATCGAGGTAAGTTTCTTAGAAAAGGAGCAGAAATTCAATACCTTAGTAATCGACTATATTAGGTCGGTTTCCATCATTGATTAAAGGCATTGGGAGACCTCCAATGGCACTAATTGTTTTCTCTTGGAATATAACCTTCGTAGAAGTTTCCAGTGAATTTGGCTTCTAAGCGGCCAATAGTAAGAGCATCGGAACTCTTCGACAGGTCTTTATTTGGGGTTAAGCTTATGTGCTCTCTATCTCCAGCGTTTAAATTCTCATCATCTTCTTCGATAATATTTGCCATTTGAAGAAGAAGATTTGATAATGAACGTAATCCAACAGAATCGCCATTAATGAAAATTTCGTTGTTTTTAGTGAAGATGTCTAAATGACCATCAATTTGTGTTTGTGAAGCTTCCATAATTAGACCGGTTAAAGTGAGAAAAGAGATGTGTTGTTTACTAATGCAAACTTGATGAAATATTTTAGGTTATCAAAATTTCTTTTCGAGCTGCAATCGGTGTTTAATTCAACGATAAATCGACCTTTAGTAAGTATTTTATATTAATCCCCTCAATATCAATTAAAGCGGAGTACTTTAACAGTATTCACACGGCTAACAATTTGAACCGGTAAAAGCATACACAACAAACAAAGCGCCAATGTGCCAAGGTCAATTATTACAACTTCTGCCCAGTTTATTGCAATTGGTACATTGCTAACGTAATAATCTTTTTTCGGAAGTTGTATAATGTGAAATTGGGTTTGCATAAAAGCAATCATCAGGAAAACGATGTTGCCCCAAAAAATGCCACGTAGGATAATACGTGCTGATTTATACCAAAACACTCTAATTGTATTGCCATTGCTTAGTCCTAGGGCCTTTAAGGTTCCAATTGTTTGTGTTTTATCGAGAATCACAATAAGCAAAACCGTAATCATGCTGATGCATGAGACAATAAGCATAAGCACAGAAATTATAACAGCATTAGTGTCAACTAACGATAGCCAGTCGAAGAGTTGCGGATATACTTCTTGCAAAGTCTGGGCAGAATAATCATTTCCTAATTGCAGTTGTATTTCCTCTTTTATTTTATTATTATCGCCACCAGGCTTGGTCTCCGCCAAAATTGAACTTGCGAAATTTGACTGCCAGTAATTTACTTTTTGTAGATGTCGTATATCGCAAAGTGCAAATTTGGTATCTAGGTCTTCCATGCCAGTTTCATAAATTCCGCATACCACAAACTGCTTAACACGTATGGTATCCTGCATGAAATAAACGGGCAGTTTATCGCCAATTTTTAACATTAGTCTGTTTGCGAAAAACGAAGAAATTACAATGTCTTTGGTGGGACTTTCAGACTTAAAATGGATAAAAGTCCCTTCAATAATAAAATGTTTGAAGTAATTGCTGTCGTAATCCTGATTAACTCCACGTAATACCACACCTTCAATTTCATTTCCGGTGTTAATAATGCCTGGCTTGGTTGCTAATGGGAAACTTCTTACAATAGTTTTCTCTTGATTTATAGTTTCTATTATTTGCGGAAAGTTCTCTATTGGGGCATTTTCGAGTGTGCTATTAAAGGATAGACGTTTTATTACAATATCAGCATTGAAGTTTTTTACTATGGATGTAACCTCGTTTCTAAAGCCATGCATCACTGCAAAAGACAATTGCATAACAACAATACTTACCAAAACAGTGCCAACAGCAATGCGTTGCATCACCTTTGCATTTATAGTATTGCCTCCAAACTTAAGCTTTCGCGATAAAAAAAACGGTAGGTTCAAAATTTAACAAGTATTATTGCAACGAAAATGATAATTTTGGTTTGTATTCCTAAAAAATCATGCGTAAAAGTATATTTATTTTATTAGTTTTTATCAGTAATGCCGTCCTCGCGCAAAAAATTGTCACTGGAGCAGAGCAACTGAAATATTATTTACCTCTTATAAAAGATAAGAGAGTTGCATTGGTGGTCAACCAAACAGCTGTAATTGGTCAAGTGCATCTGGTGGATACCTTGCAGAAATTAAAGGTGGACATTAAAAAAATATTTGCGCCTGAACATGGATTTCGAGGTGATAATGAGGCAGGTGCGAAAATTTCAACGAGCATTGATAAAAAAACAGGATTGAAAGTTATCTCGCTTTATGGCAAAAATTTCAAGCCTTCGGTACAAGATTTAAGTGATGTAGATATTGTAATTTTTGACATTCAGGATGTTGGGGCTCGTTTTTATACCTTCATTAGCACTTTGCATTATGTAATGCAGGCCTGCGCGGAAAACAAGAAGACTGTAATAATTTTAGATAGGCCTAATCCAAATGGATATTATATTGATGGCCCAATTTTAGATACGGCTTTCAAATCATTTGTTGGAATGCATCCGGTGCCTGTTGTGCATGGCATGACCATTGCCGAATATGCGCAGATGATTAATGGGGAACATTGGCTAGGTGACAATCTTTGGTGTAAAATAATACTATTAAAAGTTACCGGTTATGATCATAATACGTTGTATCCTCTGCCTGTAAAGCCATCCCCAAATTTGCCAACTTCTCAAAGTGTTTATTTGTATCCGAGCTTGTGTTTCTTTGAAGGCACCGATGTAAGTGTTGGTCGAGGCACGGATAAGCCGTTTCAGCAAATTGGAAGGCCAAATTTTGCCGATGGCAGAATAAAATTTATACCTAAAGTGATTCCGGGTATTTCTGATGCTCCTTTATATAAAAATCAAATTTGTTCAGGGTTTGATCTTACTAATTTTTGTGATTCGTATATCGTTACGTCCAAGCGTCTCTACTTATATTGGCTGCAAGGGTTCTACGAAAAAAGCACAGACAAAACTAAATTCTTTAATAATTACTTTGATAAGCTTGCAGGAACCGACCAATTGCGAAAGCAAATAATTGCAGGTAAGTCTATCGAAGAAATTCAGAAGTCGTGGGATGAAGGATTAAAGAAATATAAATTGATGCGTAAAAAGTATTTGTTATACAAAGATTTCGAATGAGGGGAATTGTATTTAAATCAACCGGGAGTTGGTATGTGGTAAGGCTTGAAAATGGCAGCATCATAGAAGCAAGAATAAAAGGGAAATTTAGGCTTCAAGGAATTAAAAGCACCAATCCAATTGCTGTTGGGGATCATGTTGAGGTGTTGGAAGATTCACCAGACTACATGATTAAAACAATTTTTCCACGTTCAAATTATATCATTCGTAAGTCCAATAATCTGTCTAAACAAACGCACATTATCGCAAGTAATATCGACCAAGCGATTATGTTTGTTACTACCACATCTCCGCTGACTTCGTTAGGTTTCATTGATCGGTTTTTAGTGGCTGCGGCATCATTTCATATCCCAACTATTTTAGTTTTTAATAAATATGATTTACTTGATGAGGAGGCCAAATGGTATCAAAAAAAAATAGTTGAAATGTATGAGGATATTGGATATCCTTGTTATGAAGTTTCAGCAAAAACTGGCTTTCATATTGAAACAATCAAGTTGTTATTTACTAGTAAAACTTCATTGATTGCTGGCCACTCCGGTACTGGGAAATCTACACTCATTAATAAACTTAATCCAGAATTTAACCTTCGTACAGGAATTATTTCAGAGTCGAATAATAAAGGCAAACATACGACCACTTTTGCCGAAATGCACGAGTTATTCCATGATGCATTTATCATCGACACTCCTGGAATCAAAGATTTTGGTGTTATTCATCTCTCCAAGAATGAGATTAAAGAATATATGATTGAGTTTACATCATTTGCCCCTCTATGCAAATTCAATGATTGCCTGCACGTAAATGAACCCGAATGCGCAGTAAAAGAAGCTGTTACGGCTGCTAAAATTTCTATTGCGCGTTATGAAAGTTATTTAAGTATGTACTTCAGCGAGTAAATTAGTCTACCACAAATTTCTTATTTACTATGGTCTTACCCGATGTAGTTATTTTTAAAAAGTAAATCCCTTTGCTAAAGGTATTGGTGTTGAAAGTAAATCTGTTTAGCCCATCATGCACAGCATCTTCATAAACATGCGCAACGTACTTGCCATTTATATCAAATACATCTGCAATAATATTTGATTTATTAGTTGCTTCAAACTCTACATTTACAAGGTTTTTTGTGGGATTTGGATATAGTTGCGTTAGTTTCGTTTCTTCTATTTTAGGCGCGATTCCAAAGCTGTAATCATTATTTTTCACCTTCGAAATCCATGTGCGATAATATCCGCTTAATGGGTCGCCGTAAGATCCGCAAAGCCAAGCTATGCCTGCCTCATTGTATTTTCGTTGTATGCCAGTATAATCGCCCCAACGTTCGTTTGTATCTGTTAAGGCGTTAATCCAACCTTCACCATCCTTACATCTTAGCTGCGATGAAATTTGTCCTAATCGATCGGCATAAAAAACAGATGTGCCAGGTTTAATGTTTTTTGAGGTATGGGAACAGGTAATCATCACACTATTGTCCGTCAAACCTCCGCCAACATAGGCTACTGAAGGGTAGCCATAGTCCATCGTGTCGTTGCGGATTATTGTTGCGGTAAGTATAGGATTGCTGTTTTGTGGATTGGCAATTCGTCCATAATAAACGCCTGCTGTGTTAAAGGTGGTGTCGATGGTGTTTTGAACATAATGCAACATGTTGTT
Organism: uncultured Bacteroidota bacterium; assembly: GCA_903850915.1. Lineage (GTDB taxonomy): Bacteria > Bacteroidota > Bacteroidia > UKL13-3 > UKL13-3 > CAINMV01. The sequence goes on along the minus strand of CAINMV010000023.1, from coordinate 73,441 downwards.
CTCAATAGTAGCACTTAATACACGTGCATCGTTGGTTTGTAAGTAATTTCTGTTGGGCATTGGAACATTTGGTGGCAACCCATAGGTTTTGTTTTGTTTGAATACGCGTGTGGTTAGTTGAGGACTGCTGCTTACCAAAGTGCCACTTAAATAGGTTAGAAATACGCTATCATTTTGTAGGTCGCTAGGTCGAACTGAAACAAAATAAACACCGTTGTTTTGAAGCGCGCTGCCACCTTGTGCCGGACAAATGTTCCATAATGGCCTACCATTATATTTTATATCGCCCCAGACTTTTGTTATTAGGGAATCGCCAGCATAGCCTTTTTGCTTATCGACCTGCCAAATAATACTTTGTTTAAAGGCCTTACGCCAATCAACAATACCATCTTGTAATAAGTTAAAGGTAAAGAAAAGTTCACCTTTTGTTAAGGTAAGAATTGGGTAATCACTCCAAGAGGTGTCATTATAAGGATTCCCAGGGACCTTATAGAAATTCCAAAGTGCAGTTGGATCATTTGTTTTGCTAAATCCAACAATAATTGTGCTATTTGTAGCGTAGTATCCGCTGAAATACAACATTATGAAGCGATCAGATTCTTGATCGTAAAGTACCCGAGGATCGGAAATGTTCGCATAGTTTCCAATTGCACTGCTAAAGGCACTAAGTCCCTTTGTGAAAATAAGTGTTCCGGTTTCATCGTACATGCGCACATTACTATTTACCACACTTACTATTTTTCCACCATTAGAAATAGCCATATGATTATCGTTTGGAATGCTACTCGCAAAGTTTGCTTGAAACACTTTTAGTAGGATAGGCGTGGCCGCGTTATTGGTAGTATTTGTTTTGTTTAATGAAATTGGTTTTTGCTGTTTTACCTGTCGTTCTTCGTTTAATTGCCTTTTTAAGAGCTCAGACCCAGAAGCAGGATGCGGTTGAGACTTTATTGTAAGTATATTTACATCAAACCCGTCCGGAATTGCAGCTGCATTTATAGCGGCAGCAAGAGGAACTATAATTTTTTTCTGCGATTGTGAAAATATATTTAAACTAAAGCTACTGAGTAAAATTAAAGAAAGTAGGAATTTCATATTTCAAACCTAATCATATTTTTTTAAATAACAAACGTAGTTGAATATCTTCGCAGTCGTTTTTTTGCTATTATGAAATCTTTTCTATTTTTTACCACCATCTTTTTTTGTAGCTATATAGCTGCTTTTGCAAAGGAAAAACCCAAAAACAACAATGTAAATAAAGGAAAATTCTATCTTTATTGGGGTTGGAATCGAAGCATTTATAGTGTCTCCGACATTCATTTTAAAGGAGTTGATTACGATTTTATTTTGTCAAAAGTGGTTGCTAAGGATCGCCAGTCGCGCTTTTCAATTCCATTGTATTTTAATCCAACAACAGTTACCATTCCGCAATACAATAATCGTTTTGGGTATTACATTAATGAACATTATAGTATTTCAATGGGCGAAGACCACATGAAATATGTGATGAAAACAAATCAAGTGGTTCAAATTAATGGCACCATAAACATGCAAGATTCTACTTTCAATAAAAATTATAAAAATGAAGACATTAAATTGACCTCAAACTTCTTACAATTTGAGCATACCGATGGCTTAAATTACATTAATACTGAATTTAGAAGAATTGATGAGATTTATAATTTAAAGAAGTTAACTTCTTTAAATATAGCGGTTAGTTTTACCGAAGGCTTAGGTGTTGGAATTTTATATCCCCGAACAAACACCACGCTTTTAGGGAAGCCTAGATATGATGAGTTTCATTTGGCAGGCTATGGGGTAAGTGCTGTTATTGGTTTAGGGGTAAACTTTGGCAAACACTTTTTTATACAAAGTGAATTCAAAGGGGGCTATATAAACATGCCGGATATTCGCACCACTATGGACGAAGCTGACAAAGCTTCTCAACACTTTATATTTCTTCAACGCAATGTTGTTTTCGGTTGGAGTTTCAGAATCAACAAAAAATAAAAAGAAATAGTATTAACCAGGAACAATTTTTATTCCTAAGGATTAGTTTAGAAACATCTTCCAAAACCAACTACATATCTGAACTCTAGATTATTGCTGCTAGCGGGTGCTGGATTTATAATAAATGGCATATCAAATCGAATGGTTAACGGCTTGATATTGCTCAAGTTCCACCAACGTTTTATGGTTAATGCTGTGCCAACTCCTGCATCGGCGCGCAAAGCATTGGCAAAGAACCATTTTCCTGTTATTGGTTTGTTTGCAATATAACCTGCATCCGCAAAACCATAAAAATCTAAATGCAACCAATTACGTAGAAATTTTGGTTCGAATTTCAATAAACGATCGAGGTCTAGTTCAGCATTTACGGCTAACCCGCTATTACCTTTATATAGTAAATGTTGATTTGTAGTGTCGCCAACGGGAGCTTTATAACCTGCAAACCCGCGTATGTTTAAACCTCCACCTTGTTGGAAATGATTGATTTCTGAGCCAAATCCAGACCATGAATTCGGAACAAAACCAATACTTCTCGTAAATTTACTTTCCATTAATTCCTCATTATTAGCACCGGCAAGCATCAGAGCGCTTTCTGGTGCTGGTGTGTTAAATCCGAGTTGCCCAAAAACTCGAACTTTGAAATCTAGTTTTTTTATTGCAATATTGTCAATATGGGTATAACTAAGGTTACCATATAGATAATCACTACCTAAAGCACTTGTGCGCAAATTTAAATTCTGTGATGCATAACCATGGCTGTAACTATATGGTTTGTTGATTCCGATATTAATAAAGTTATTCCATTTTTGTTCTCTCCAAAGCTCAGGATATATTAAATGCGAGTCTGTTTGTTTGCCATTTTTATAATAGAAGATTTGCGTGCGGTACAATGTATTGAAATTAGCGTAGAAAGTATAGTCGTTGTTGGTTTTTGATATCCCCAATTTATTGGCAAATAAACCATCCAGATATCGTGTAGAGAAATTCCACCCCAGGTTTTTTCCAATCGCATTTCGGTAGTTCACCGAATAATTGATTGGAAATTGCATTTCATTTGATTGGAGCATTCCTGTATTATACCAAAGCGTAGCATCCCAAACATGAAATCTATTTATATAACCACCATTAGCATGCACGCCAACTTTTATGCCATCCAAACCATTCCACCAAAAATCGGGGCGCCATTTTAATATATAATGGTACATGTCGTTCGGATTTTGCAATTGATGATCAAAGTTGAATTTCACCGGACAACGTAATGTATTGTTCATAAAGTTGATATCAGCCAAACGATGCGTTGGATCAATTTCTATGTCATCGATACCGCCTGGAACTAAAATAGTACAGGTATATGTTGGTTGTAAAAGATCCCATCCTTTCCAAAAAGGCAATATTGTAGCGGTAGTTTTTTTAACGAAATAGGTGTTGGGAATATGGAAATCCAAGTTCTTTCCGTCGTTCGTTTTTACCGTGAAATCGATAGGCATTTGCATGCGCCCAATGCGCTGAAAGGTAATTTCAAAGCTGTCGCCTTTGCTATTTTTGATGCTTTTAATGGCATAGTCAATGTGCTTGTTGGTTTCGAACCATTGGTCGAAAAACCAATTCAAATCCACATGCGTATAGTGAATAACACTATTTCGGAAATCTTCTACATAGGGGTGACATATTTTAAATTCATTGAAATAATTTTGCATCGTAGCTAGAAACAATTCATCTCCTAGCACATATTGCAAATTCCATAGCATGGTTGCTGTTTTGTAATATACGTGACGATAGCCACCTCCATGATTTACGGCTCCATTAAATCCATCGCTATGCTGGTTAATTACTTCATCATTATCGTTTATTGCATCCATTAAATATCCCATATAAGCTACACTCTCGCGTTGTGGAATCGAAGTTGAATAGCGATTTAAATACCGAGTACCCAAGGTCTTCTTTTTAACAACCGACAGGCCTTCATTTTGTTTCACTAAGGCTTCTTTGCGTTGCTCTTGTTTAACCATATACCATGAAGTTAAAAACTGAGTAAATCCTTCGTCAAGACAAGCACGATACGTTTCATTATTTCCAACCATACCAAAGAACCAGTTGTGGCCTATTTCATGGCTGAGCAAATTAGTATAACTAGGGCTAGATCCGCCATCGAGCGTAAGCATCGGATATTCCATGCCATCGCGTGCGTCTGCAGCTACCATCTTTGGATAGGCATACATGCCAATATCGTTGCTGTATGTTTTAATTATGTCGGCCACAAGTACACCACTATTTTGCCAACCCGCGGCATGTGGTTCTTGCACAATGCCAATACATCGAATTCCATTCCACGACGACTCAGAGATGCGATAGGTTGGGTCGCAGGTAAATGCAAAATCGTGCACATTAACAGCATGGTATTTCCAGGTACGCCAGCCTTGTGTTGGCATAATAGATTCAGGTTTCACATCCGCTTTTTTGGTCGCGAAGTTTTTTACATCTAATTTAGCACGAAGGTCATCGGGTAAGACTTCTTTTTCATTGATAAGCTCTCCAGTGGCTTCATTCACATATTTTGATGGCAAGGTGAGTTCCGCATCATAGGTTCCATAATCGCCATAAAATTCTCGCCCAAGATGTTGGTCTGTTTCCCATCCGAATTTACGGTCATAAACGCAGATACGAGGATACCAATGAACCCCATCATATTGTTTGTTTCCCCAGTTGTCACGAAACATTTTCATCCGACGTCGCACGTTGCCACCATCACCGAAGTAGCTTTTGAATTTTATTTTAAAAACGATATTTCCATTGGGATGAAGTACATTTGGAAGTTTAACACGCATGATGGTATTATCGAAGGTAGGATTCACCATGACGCCATTTACTAGGACAGACTCCACTACTTCATCTTTTCTGTCTTTTTCGTTTTTGCCATATTCGGTTTTTATATTATTATTCTTTTGAAGATTATCATAGTAGCTGCCCGGTTGGAAGGCGTTTTGATATAAGTGAAAGAATACCTCATTCAAATCATCAGGTGAATTATTGAAATAGGTTAGCGTTAGCTCTCCATCCAACATATCCAAACTATCATATAGTGTTGCCTTTATTTGATAGGAAACGTCTTGTTGCCAATATCCAGTAAAAGGAACTCTATTTTTCCAATAATATGGATTTTCTATACTTCTAAATTCACCACTAAAATATGATTTCTGAGCTATTGTTGCTGTGGTAAAAAAGAATATTACAAGTAGAATTTTTAAACGTATCATGATTGAATAATTTTTTGTGAAAATAAATAAAAGATTTTGGTTTGCCTTGCAGTGCTCCAGAATCAGATTATACTATTATTTTTGCCTCAGGTATGAATAAGTCAGAACGCGCAAGGCACATAGTAAATTGGTTTCAAGAGAACTTTAAAATCGCAGAGACTGAGTTGATTTATCAAAATCCGTTTCAACTGCTTGTAGCTGTAATTCTTTCAGCACAATGCACCGACAAACGTGTGAATTTAACTACGCCAACGTTATTTAAACGCTTTCCATCACCGCAAGCGCTTGCCGAAGCTGAAGTTCCAGAGGTTTATGAATATATTAAAAGTATCAGTTATCCGAATAATAAAGCAAAACATCTAGTGGGTATGGCAGAGAAGTTAGTTTCGGAATTTAATTCTAATGTACCCGAAACCATGGATGAGCTTATATCATTACCTGGAGTAGGGCGAAAAACAGCGAATGTTATTCTTTCAGTTGTGTATAATCAGCCTACTATGGCTGTCGATACACATGTTTTTCGTGTGGCTCGTCGACTAGGTATTGTTACCCAAACCGCTACAAAGCCTCTAGAGGTGGAAAGACAACTTTATAAATATATTCCTCAAGAACTAATTCCAAAGGCGCACCATTGGTTAATTCTTCACGGTAGATATGTATGTATTGCCCGAGGTCCAAAATGCACTGAATGTGGCCTAAAGGAATGGTGCAGGCACAATAAAATAATTAAAGAGTAACAACGATCATAATAATGCCAAAGAGGTATTTCTTTAGGCATTTTATCTTCTAGAAAATAAATCTATTCTGCGAAATTAAAACATCTGTTTTGTCCCTTTTTTCGATTTTTTTCCTCCACTTTGTGTTTGGTTTTTCAAGAAATTCTCGTCGAGTGTGTAACGAATTTTAATTCCTCCTTTGGAAATGTTAGTTGGAAATTGATTCGACACATGCGGATTGGTGATATTCATTTCAAAGAAGAGCTGCAAGTTCAAATTCTGATTCATCATATAGTCAATATTTGGTCGAAGCGTAACGATTTTACTGCCGCTAGCGGCTTGGTCAGCACCAACATCCATGCGTCTAACAATTACAAGATTATCTCTAAAACTAATATCTAACTTAATATTCATATCATTTTCTAGGAATATTTGCTTGCCTTGATATTTGATTGGTAAATATATTTGATTGGCACGATAGCCAAAGCTAAATGTAAAGTCTCGCGTTTTGCTTTCCGATAATGATTTGGATGCAATTTGCATTGCCAATGTTCTATCTTGGTTATATCGAGCACCAAGGGTCATACTGTTCTTTGTGGTGATATCAACACCAATTAATGGCGCAAGTCGCTCACTTAATGAAACTCCACGGATAATTAAATTCGGGATATAATCATGCGCAGAGTCAATACCGGTTACTACACTCGAGTTATATTGAGTGCTATACGTACATGAATAACTGTGAGTTAGAGTAATGCCGTTAAAATACTTCTGCACCGATTTTAATTTTGACAGTCCGTTATAATTAAAACGCCAATTAGGCAATGGAATTGTAGGGAAACGATCCAGCGAAAAAGTCGTTGCATTTTTGCCAGAATATGCGGAAAGGAAGGCTAATAATACAACATCTTGTGACTGCTTACTATATCCTCTTGGATAGTTTGTAATTGAATCTACACCTGTGGTTCTTCCTTCCGCGGTTTGTAAACGCTGAGAAATGGTATATCTATTGTTTTCAAATTGTTTGAAGATAGGAGAAGTGTTGGTGCTATTGGTTACAATATCTTTTTGGAATGCGGTACCTAACATGATGTAACTCGTACTAAATGTTCCTCCTTGCAGCGGATTTTGAACTCTATAATCATTAAACTGCTCAACAGTGTCAAACTTAAAAATACCTGATTCATTAAATGCTTGTGAGCGATTGAAGGAAATGTCAATTCGGAAGTCGGTAAGAGGCTCAAAGGTTATACGACCATCCGTTTTTGTGGTTCGTGTAATAGAATAGGGGTTGTTCATTTCCGAACGGTTGCTGATCCAATTTTTACGTGCGGAATTATATAAGTAATTGGTGTCAATTTGATTCCCAAAAATAAAATCCCAGCCTGGAGCTAGTAATGAAATGTTTTGTCCGAAATTGTTGGGAGCGGGAAGGAAACCCGGTACACCACTGCCCTGATTTACAGAGTAGTTGAAGCTTGCGTTTTTTACGCCCGTAATGGCTTTAACCACCACGCGCAGTGCCACAGGATAATATTTCGACTCTTCTTCTTTTTTCTTTTTCTTCGCTTCTGCAATACGTTTTTCTTCTTCGCGTTTTTGCTTGGCAGTCATTTTAGCTTTCGATTTTCCCTTTCCCTTTCCTTTTGAAATCACCTCTTCTTCTTGTGCCGCTGGTACATTGGAATTAGCTTTTGCACTTTGCTCATTTATTTTTTTCAGGAACTTCGACTTATTGTAGAACTGAATAAAATTCAATTGAGATTGTATCTGTAGGTTTTTTGAATTCTGAATTTGATTTCCTAGCGAGTCGCGAAGCAATGCTAAAGCGGCACCTGTCCAATCATAACTAATATTATAGTTGACGTTCGTTGTTATCCAATCGGTTAATGGAAACTTCATGAAAGGTACTTGGTAGTTTAATCCAATATTCTGATTAAACTTACGTACTTCCCCACCTGTAAAGAAGTTCTTCTGAATAGAATCGCGCTGCTCTTGGGTAATTATGGCTCCACGTGGTTCGGCAATTCGTGAACCATTGTTTGCATTGTAATTCAGCTTTAAAGATTTGGTGAGTGCCCACTGCAAATCATAGATTCGGTTCATGGTGAAATCTTTGTCGTAGGTTGGTAAAATCTCTACAATAGCGTTATTGTTATTGCGAAAATCTGTATTACGCATCTGTAATACGTTATACCTACGATCCGTTTCCAATCGGAAATTAAAAGTACTTGGAAGTAAATTTACATTGAAGTCGGTTATAAGTTTTAACCATTTCGATTTGCTAAGTTTTGTAAATGGAGCTAGTGTAGCATTAGGCAAGGCATAGGTATAGGTTACCATTCCTCTCCAACTTTTATTCTCTATACGCGATGCCGTAGGATTATGCTTGTAAATTTTATTATACTGGTAAGAGAAGGTAAAATTACTAATACTCCATGGTAAAGCTCTTTTTGGGCCAATATGCGTTTTGCGCATATTAATGAAGTTTAATCCATAACGACTAGTGTAGTCGTTGGCAGCTGATCTTATTTGTGCTTCAAGTTCTTTATTTAAAGCTCCCGCTGTGCGCAAAGCTTGTTCTAGCGGCACATCCGGGTTTAAAGGGTTAAAATGCGGGCGAATTACATCTTCACTATAGCTAAGTGCGAATGGGATATTTACACCTGCTTTGAGTGGAAAAAATTTACCTAATTCGAAATTCGACTGAAACGCATATCCTCTCACATCATCGCGACTTCTTTCATTCAGTTTTTTATCCAAAGCTCCATAGCCATAGGTATGAATATGAGAAGAGAGTCTGACATTTCCAAAATCAGCAAGTTTTATATCGGCTCTTCCCTCTGCTGCCCAACCCCCATTGTTGTTGAATTCTTCCAATCGGAGCTCATTAAACCAAACTTCACCGCATTGGCTTCGTCCATCGTCTTTTGGGTTTCTAACTCCAATACAAATTATTTTTAAGGAACTGATATCGGGTGTTCCAACAATTTTATAGCCCGGATGTAAACTCGAATAATACGGCTGCGTAAGTGAGGCTGAGTTTAACTCTCGCTCTTGCTTGAGTGCAGCAAGATATTCAATGACCAAGTCCATGTGGTTGTAATCTGGCCATACTTGCTCTGCTGTATTTTGACCAGCTCTGGTAACTTTTAGAGGGAAACTATACTCGTAATAGTTATTGGTATAATCGATGCCCAATCGAATGAAAGCCCAAAGCTCGTCGTCATTTAATGCTTGTCCTTGAAACTCCTCGGCATGTGTGAACATGCGAATATGCTTGTAATTTCTGAAGTCGTATTGGGTATTTCTGAAGGCGCCACGCAAATCATCATCTTCCATATTGCAAACAATCATAGAAAGCGACTGCTCGTTTTGCTGCACAAATTGTGGATTGCTAGGGTCGAGCTGACGATTTATACCCGGAGGTATAACATAATTTATAGGTTGTCTTTTGCTGTTTTCTTCAATATTTACTGTAGTTACATCAAAGCGAGTATTACCTTTACCACTGCTTGGGATGTTTTGAATAGGGTCACGCAAGGATTGGGTACACTTGCGCCATTCACTTCTAACCAATTGAAATTCGCCTAAACGCAATACCACACTATCTTGAAAGCCTTTTAATATCATACGAATGAATCGAATAGATTTAAAGTCGTTGATACTACCGAATTTTTTCTCAAATTGTTGAACCGGAATTTTTAATTGATACCAATAAATTTGTTGCGTTCCGCTGCTAACAGCAACCGTACGCAGCTGCTTGTCGGTAACAAAGTTCTGTCCGGGAACTAACATATTCGGATCTAACTTAACGCGATACTGGAAGTAGTCTTCGTTGGTATTCATCAAAAAGTCGCGATCGATATCTTCATCATCTGGTGTAGATGTATATGCTGAGTTATCATAGCCTGTTTTGGCTTTGGATTGTGCATTGGTAGGAGAATTACCATCTCCATTGTTAATAAAACGGTAACGATCGATAATGTTTGCATTGGCATTATCCTGGTCTGGACCTAAATAATACTTATAGTTATCAGCACTTGGATCTTGCTCGGCATTGTAATAGGCAGTGGAATTAAGGCCAAATTTAGCTTTCACCTTGGCAACATAAGAGGTATCGTAAAAGGTTCGTTCTTCTATATCATTTAACCCATCTAAACCGATGTCTTGATATTCACGGGCTGTCTCATCATTATCGAAAGCATTTACAATAGGAGAAAGCTTAGAAACAATACCCCAAGTAGTGGTATCTACATGTGTTTTTTGCGCTGATTTTGGCAATCCATGTTCGAAACTTTTTCTTCCATCTGGTAAAATATCCTCGGATACATTTCCAAGTTGTATCAACAAATCGCCACTGTTGCCAGGGTTTTTGTAAAAAGGGTCCATTACCCACACACTGATATAGTCTATGTTGGCTGCTTCAAAATCGTTGGTTTCAATTTTTCGCATGATGCCACCCCAATTATTCTTTGGGTTTTTTAAAGTTCCATCACTATTAAGTCCATCAACATTAAAATTATAAGCACCACGGCGGTTGGGGTTAAAGGCAATATCTAAACTTTGTAGGTTGGTTGCCGTGGTTTGTGCCAATTGTTTGTCTGGATAAACCTCTTTCTGTAAAATTAAGCGTTGGTAAGGATCATCGAGAACGGCATTGGAAATATTTGATGGCGGGGTACCTCCAAAGAAGGTAAATTGATCAACAAAATACCATGACAATCGTGCAGTATTAAATCTATTTTCTAGTCCATGACTGCCGCCAGTTGGGAATTCTGTTGGGTTTCCTTGCGGTGTGCTTGCGGTATACCAAGCATTTGGTGTACGCAAATCGTATGGCGCTTCTGCACCTTGAAAGTCGTCGATATATGAAAATCCTTTTTTGGTTTTGTCTAACGACCGAGGCACTCCTGGAATTATTTTGGCATATTCTGCGGCTAAGGTCACACTTGATATCTCCTTGGTTTGAATAAAGGGAATTTTATCAATTAATTTTGTAATAAAACGAGAGTCAGATTTAAAGGTTCCATCAACTCCAATAATTGTATTTGCTAATGGCTCGTCTCCAGCCGATACATTTTGGGTTAGTGGGCGTTCTGTTAACTTAAGGAAGGTGCTTCCAACCACAAAGTCTTTGCTGATTTTATAATCTAATCGCGTTCCAATTAAACTTTTTTGTTGAGTATTAAAAAGATTATTATTATCTGCTACTACTTTAATTACTGCACCAGATTGCAGTAAACTTAGGTTTATAATTTTCACTTTTCCAATAAGGTAATCTACACTATAGTCCACTCCCTCTCGCAATGGAGCTCCGCCCGCGGTAACTTTTACCGATCCTTTTGGAATGTTGAATGCATTTAACGAGATCTCATTGCTAGCACTTCCCTGATAGCTTCCTCTCAAATAAAAACGATTGTGACGCGCATCTTGTTGTGCAGCAAATTTGGTGGAATCGTATAGGCTTTGAAATGAATACGTCTTTAAGGTAACCGGGTCTAGAATTTTTTTAGTTGTGGAAAGATAACTTCCGAAGGGCTCAAGGCATGGAAAAATAATTCGACCATTGGAAGATAATATGGTCACTCCTTCAATAAAGTCAAAAACACCGTCACTTACATTGTCTTGCTGTGAATTTACGTTATCAAGATTGAGTACTTTTATTAAAGGGATTTGATAAACAGCTTCTTCCGACTTGGCAGGGATGAAGTTGAATTCTGTTCCAGTGGCTTCATCTTTATAAATGATATTGAGTTTAAAGTCTTTTTGTTGCACCGAATATGCATTCAAGGAATAGATATTTTTCATCATCAACTTCCATGTCGGTAAATCTGGACGAACGTTGAACCCTTTCAGTAATTTAACAAAAAGCACCTTGTTTGAGTTAGAGTCGTTCTGAAGTTCTGTACTAAATTCACCTACTTTAAAAACTTGGCCATTATAGGTGTATTCGTAAGCTACAGCCAATACTTCTCCATTGTTTAATGGGGAATTTAAAGAGATGTATCCTAACTTTGAGTTTAAGGTATATTCCTGTTCTGTTAGTCGTTTCGAATAAGTCTGGAGTTGATAGTCAACTCCTGAAACCATATCGGTATAAGCGCTACTAAGTTGATTAATAACGTTATTCGAATTACGTAAATTCTTATCGTTATAAATTTTACTGTAAAGATTGTTATTATAGTTATCAGTGGCTTTGTAGCTTTTAGAGGTTATATTTGTTGGATTGAACGGATTGCCTTCTCCCAAGTCTGTAAAGGCAAGCACATCGCGGGCCTCAGAATAGGTCGAACTTCTATTGGTAATCCATACTTCTACTCTGTTAATTTGTACTGCCGAGTTCACCAACGGAATTCGATTGAGCCATTGGTCATAATGTTCTCTAAAAAACTGACCCAAGAAATAATGGCGGTTGGCATCGTAATTGTCTGCGGTGATATCGAAATTGGTGGTTTGTGCTCCACCAGTAAATTCAGTGGTGGTGGACTTCCCTTTGTTTTGGGTGACAATCGTTGTTACATTAAGTCTGCCAAATTGCAACGCTAACTTTACACCAAAAAGTGATTGCCCTGGGTTGATTAGATTACTGTTTAGAGGAAGCCCAACATTACCTAGTTCAATTTTTTTAATAATCTCATCTTCTTTACCGTTGTAATCTAATTTGAAGATATTGTCAAAATCGAAAATAGCTTTGGTATCGTTGATGGCGTTAATCTTAATTTTATCACCAATGTTTCCAGTAAGATTTAATTGGATGTTTTGGTCAAAGTCAAACTGCGTTACATGACGTTGTTTAGGACTTAGTGCTGGATTGTTTATTTTGTTGCTGTTAATTCCAAAAATAAGTTCGGCACTGCCTTGTGGATGCAAATCTACTGTTCCTCCAAGCCAACTAGTGATGGGGTTAGGAGGCAAATTTAACGAAGGAAGCAATCCACCACCTTTTACGAATTCGTCTTGTAAGGATCTTTTTTTGAAATAATCGTTAACGCCTTGTTTTCTGCTTTCATCTAGGTATTCATCCAAGGTTAAGAAACGAGGAGGGCCAATAGGGTTGGAACCTAAGCGTGTTCTGCTAACAAATCCACCGCTTAATGTATCTAATTCTGTTGTGGTCGTAAGGTTTTTAGGCGACTTTAACTTGATGTTGGTTTTGTAGATTTTATTTGAATCTACTGCCGGAGAATCAACGTGGATTCCAATAGTAATTCTATGAATTCCTTTGATATTATTGGCTTTTAAAGAAAAAGCCAAGGTCATTAAAACAATTAAAGATAATGCTTTACGTTTCAAATTCATGCGATGATGTAATGTTTTTAAAATAATCTTTTTGCTTCTCTTAGCGAATGGTCGCTTTAACGCATATTTATTATTTTATTGTTTCAATTTGAATTTTATGACGTAAAATTGACGCGATAGGCGAAGGTTTGCTTATTTTTTATACGGCGAATTAATACTTTTTTTTTGAAGTAACCAAGTTAATTTTAAGTCATGGTGTGGATTTTTACAAAACCATTTTACAACATAAATTAACTTTAGATGTGTTTTTCAATCGCAAATAGAAAGTCGGGTTTTTAAAAGCCGTGAGGAATAATTCCATTGCCATAGTTTGACAATCACTAATTTGTCAATTATAATCTTATCTTTGTCCTCTGAATAACCATTCAGAATCAATGTCTCAACTTAGTGTCAAACACTTATTAGGAATTAAATATATCACCAATGAGGATATTGATTTAATTTTTACTACTGCAGACAATTTTAAACAAGTTATAAATCGGAAAATAAAGAAGGTTCCATCCCTGCGTGATATTACCATCGCGAATTTGTTTTTTGAAAATTCTACACGTACCAAATTATCGTTTGAACTTGCCGAAAAAAGATTAAGTGCCGATACGGTAAATTTTGCATCTTCGAGTAGTAGTGTTTCTAAAGGTGAAACATTAATTGATACGGTGAATAATATTCTAAGTATGAAGGTAGATATGGTAGTTATGCGCCATCCTATGCCTGGTGCCGGAATTTTTCTTTCACGTCATATCGATGCAAATATTATAAATGCTGGTGATGGAACCCACGAACACCCAACGCAAGCCTTACTTGATGCCTATTCCATCCGCGAAAAATATGGCGATGTAAAAGGAAAGCGGATTGTTATTGTAGGCGATATTTTGCATTCCCGAGTGGCGCTAAGTAATGTTTTTTGTTTGCAAAAACTAGGTGCTGAAGTTATGGTATGTGGTCCTACAACGTTGATTCCAAAGTATTATCATACCTTAGGTGTTAAAGTAGAGCATAATCTTAAAAAGGCCCTCGAATGGTGTGATGTTGCCAATATGCTTCGAATACAGCTTGAGCGCCAGGATATCAAATTTTTTCCTAGCCTTAGAGAATATAGCCTGATGTTTGGTCTCGATTTAAAAACGCTTCATAGTCTATCGAAAGAAATTACAATTCTTCATCCAGGCCCAATAAATCGGGGTGTAGAAATTACAAGTGAGGTGGCCGACAGTAATCAAAGTATTATTTTGCAACAAGTAGAAAATGGTGTAGCAATTCGCATGGCAGTTTTGTACCTTTTAGCTAGCCAGCCAGGACCAACTTCTTAACTTCGAAGATTGTTTCTGTAAAAGTCCAGTAAAATATTTTTTTCGTGAGCCCAATTGTAATTTAATGAAACTGCCTTAGGGCCGTTAGCAGAAAAGAGTTTCTGTAGCTCTTTGTCTTGATAAATTTTCTCTATCGAATCTGAAATTGCGTCAATATCAGAAAATGGGGCTACAATGCCGCATTCCCTTCTTTCAATTACCGCTCTATAAATGCTGATGTTACTTGCTACCACAGGCAACCCTACGCTCATATATTCGAAAATATTAGTCGGATAAATTTCTTGGGTTTCTATAAGTTCATCTGTTAAACACAAGCCTACAAATCCCGCTTTCGCAATTTTATAACTCTCTGTAAGTTCAAGTTGGTTGTGAAATTGAAGGTGTTTTTTGATTTTTCCGTAAAAAGGAAGCGACGCTATTTTTTGTTTTAAACCTGGTTCGACCATCTCACCAATTACTGCTAACGAAATTTGATGTCCACGACAAATTAAATTGTTTAACACTTCCAGCATAACCAAGACACCTTTTTTACTTGAAACTTGGCCAATATAAACCATGCCATTGCAAGCAGAACGGTCGATAACCTGATAAGGTGACATTAGTTCTAGGTCAGCATAGTTTTCAACCACACACATATTTTTACTTACACCTTGGTATAATGATATGTAACTGCGCTGAGATAATAAAAGGGCTGTATTTTTTGCGGCCCAGTGGTTTAGATAGTTGGCTTTCGAATGGCGAGGCGAAGCTTGCGTGATTGAAGGGATTAAATGGGTTGGAATCTCATTTACATCATAAATGATTTTTTTGCCGGAGAACTTTAACAGCCAGGCCAACGGAAGCAAAGCTGCTTCATGTATGTGATATAAAGCAGATTTGTGCTTTATGGCGAGTCGCCATAGGGTCCAAAACATTCGTAGCGAAGGCTTGTTTTTCCATTTAAAACCAATAATTTCAATGCCATTGATTGTTTTATTTTCAGTATTACCGGCTAAAATTACTATTGAATAGGTCGATTTTAAGGTGAAGCATTCTTTTAATAAAATACGGGTGTTAAAAGCCGGTTGGCTTAACGTAATGTGGCAAATTTTTTCCATATAGAGGGTACAATAATAACATTTTCAAGGTTTTTCCACATTGCTTTTTGTTTTTGTTGATTTTAATTGATGTTTATTGTCAATTTTAAAAATAATTTTGTGCTCAGAAAACTCAACCCATTTTCATTTCAAAAAAATGTCACGTTCTACCATTATTTCTACAATTCAGAGCCGCGAGCCTGTATCAGTAACAAAACCAAAAGATAAGGTTACTGTTTATTATGCTTCTAATGTTTTTAATCATGCAGCGATTAAAAAGTTCTGTTCGCCCGCAGCATTTAAGGCTATAAAGAATGCGATTGATAAATCCATGCCAATCGATCGTAATTTGGCCAACGATGTAGCTGAAGGGATGAAGCAATGGGCTTTAAGTAAGAATGTGACGCATTATACCCATTGGTTTCAACCACTTACAGGAACCACCGCGGAAAAGCATGATGCTTTTTTTGAGCCAGATTTAAATGGCAATGCAATTGAAATCTTTACGGGTAAGGCACTTGTGCAGCAAGAGCCCGACGCTTCCTCTTTTCCAAGTGGAGGTATCAGAAATACATTCGAAGCCCGCGGATATACAGC
This sequence comes from uncultured Bacteroidota bacterium, assembly GCA_903850915.1. GTDB lineage: Bacteria > Bacteroidota > Bacteroidia > UKL13-3 > UKL13-3 > CAINMV01. The sequence goes on along the minus strand of CAINMV010000023.1, from coordinate 57,176 downwards.
CTGGGATCCATCGTCTCCTGCATTTATTATGGAATACGAAAGTGGCAATACACTCTGTATTCCAACCGTATTCGTATCGTATACTGGCGAAGCGCTCGATTATAAAACACCCTTACTTAAGGCACTAAATGCCGTTGATAAGGCAACTGTAGCCGTTTGCCAATATTTTGATAAGAAAATCACAAAAACCTGGAGTTCCCTAGGTATTGAACAAGAATATTTCTTGATTGATGAGGCTTTCTTTAATGCCCGACCAGATTTAATGCTAAGTGGAAGAACCCTCTTTGGTGCAGCACCAGCCAAAGGACAACAATTAGATGATCATTATTTCGGTGCTATCCCAGAGCGTATTCATAGCTTTATGGTAGATTTTGAACAAGAGGCTATTAAGTTAGGTATTCCACTAAAAACGCGACATAACGAAGTGGCCCCGGCACAATACGAATGTGCTCCAATGTTTGAAGAAATTAATTTGGCGGTGGATCACAATCAGTTGCTTATGGATTTGATGGATAAAATCAGCCGTAAACACAAATTGAAAGTGCTTTTACATGAAAAACCTTTCGCTGGTATTAATGGCAGCGGCAAGCACAATAACTGGAGTTTAATCACTAACACAGGAATCAATTTATTGTCGCCTGGTGCAACACCACAAAGTAATCTTTTGTTCCTTACTATTTTTGTGAATGTAATTAAGGCAGTTCACGATCATGCTGATTTGTTAAGAGCAAGTATTGCAAGTGCCGCCAACGACTTTCGTTTGGGTGCCAACGAGGCTCCACCAGCAATTATGAGCGTTTTTGTTGGTACGCAATTACATCATGTTCTAAACGATTTAGAAAAAAGCACTTCAGATAGTGGTGCGCGAAGCATAGGAAGTATTAAAATTGATAAAATTCCTGAAATTTTATTAGATAACACGGATAGAAATCGTACGTCACCATTTGCCTTCACAGGTAATAAATTTGAATTCAGGGCGGTGGGTTCTAGCGCCAACTCAGCCAATGCCATGACGGTGTTGAACACTATAGTTGCAGAAACGTTAAAACAATTTAAAGTGGATGTAGATGCTACAATAGGGAAAGGTAAGGAGAAAGAGGTAGCCATTGTTGAAGTTTTGCGCAGTTACATAAAAAAATCTAAGAATATTATTTTTGAAGGCAATGGCTATAGCGACGAATGGGTAAAGGAGGCTGCTAAAAGAGGGTTGAGTAATATAAAAACAACACCAAAAGCTTTAGATGCTTATGTTTCTTTAAAATCTGAAAAAATGTTTATTGACAACAATGTTTTTAATAAACGCGAATTGCATGCACGTCATGAAATTATGTTAGAAACATATATTAAAAAGGTACAAATAGAGGCCCGTATTATGGGTGAAATGGTATATAGTAGCATTATTCCAGCTGCTTTGCAATATCAAAAAGTGCTTATTGATAGTGTTGCAGGTATGAAATCTATCGGGATTCCAAAGGGTAAAATGACATCTCAAATGGCAATTATTAACGAAATCAACGACAGAGTCACGTCCATAAAAACTCAGGTGGATAAGATGATTATAGAACGTATGAAGGCCAATAAAATGGTTGACACCCATCGCAAAGCTGTGACATATTGCGACAAGGTAAAGCCTTATTTTGATTCGATTCGTGAGGAGGTAGATAAGTTGGAATTTATTGTTGCCGACAACTATTGGCAGTTGCCTAAATACAGAGAAATGTTGTTTATTCGTTAATTTAAATATACGACAGCTTATATTAGATTTTTATTAAAAATGCAATATTTTTTTTCTCTTTTATAATTTAATTGTACATTTGTATCGTTAAGCGTAAGCTTAACACTGTTTTTTTCATAAGTTTTTATTCATTAAAGAGGGACTTGTTCCCTCTTTTTTGTTTTACAGGTTTTCCAACTCCTTTTTTTTACTTGACTCAATATCTTTATTATTAGATTGTTATGTGGTTTTCCATCACAATCATATCAATCCCCTAGTTTATTTTGTAGTCTTTTCGACAATTAAATTTGGTGCTTTAATTAATTAAAATGAGTTTAAAAGGCTAAATAAAATCATTTTTAGGATTATTAAATCACAGTTTACAAAGGATTATCTTTACTTTCTTTAAATCAACGTATCGTCATGTCCTTAGTTTCTTAATAGAATGTTAATGCCAAGGATAAACACAATTTTTATCAAACCTTCTAACGCTAGAAGTTGTCTGAGTTTTAATGTAACTTTGTAAAATTAATTTCGTAGTACTTTTTTCCATTTCTTTATGCTATTTAAACAAGTTATTCTTTCTTTTTTTATACTCATCCTGGCCTTTACGGTAAAAGCGGATCATACGATAAGTGGTTATATTACGGATTCGAGAACTGGAGAAGCCCTTATCGGTGTTAGTGTTTATTCTTTCGACAAGAAAACGGGTACGGTTTCCAACAATTATGGTTTCTATACTTTAACATTTGTTTCTAAAAGAGATAGCGTTGATCTGTACTTTTCGTATGTAGGATATAAAACACAAGCGTTTAAAATCAAATTAACGCCTAAATTATCACTAAACGTTCAATTAGCGGAAAACAATCAATTGGATGAAGTAATGATAATTGCAGAACGTAAGAATGAAACATTGGATAATCCTCAGGTTAGCAAAATAGAATTAAGTGGAACACGTATCAAACGTGTCCCAGCAATTTTAGGAGAGCCCGACGTAATAAAAGTTATTCAACTTCAACCTGGGGTGCAAAAAGGCAGTGAAGCCGGAACGGGTTTATATGTGCGCGGCGGTAATAATGATCAAAATCTTATTTTGCTTGATGGCGCTCCGTTATATAATGTCTCCCATACATTTAATTTCTTCTCTGTATTTAATGCTGATGCCATTAATTATGTGTCTTTTTACAAGGGAGGATTTCCATCTCGTTTTGGCGAACGATTATCAAGTGTATTGGATATCTCTATGAAAGAAGGTAACTCGAAAAAGTTTTCCGGATCTTTTTCATTAGGAACGGTTTCTGCTAAAATGCTATTGGAAGGTCCGTTAAGTAAATCAGGAAATACAACTTTTATGTTTTCTGCTCGACGCACGTATTTGGATAAACTTATTGCCCCACTCATAAAGCTATCTAATAACGACTCGACAAGTTCTGACCTTGGTTATTATTTTTATGATATTAATTTCAAGCTGAGTCATCGCATTTCTCAAAACGATAGGGTCTTCTTTAGCTTCTATAAAGGCATGGACAACCTTTATACAGCATTGACTCAGAAATTCAATGTTGCTAGCTACTCGGAAGAAAGCACATTAAAGGCTGGACTTAAATGGGGAAATACATTAGCTACAGTTCGTTGGAATCACATTTTTAACGATAAAACATTCGCTAATTTTATGATTGATTACACAGGATATAAAACAACAGTATATATTAATGCTCAAGATATCGTTACATATTCAACTGCACAGCAAGAGGCAACGGAGTTGGATTTTAAATTATACAATGGCATTCGGGATTTTGGTGCTAAGGCCGACTTTGAATATGTTCCTAATTCCAAACATAACATTAAATTTGGAATGAATTACATCAATCACAAATTTACGCCAAGTACTATAAATCTAAAGTATTATCAAACCGGATTTACGCCATTTGACACCACTTTAATGCCTTCACGCGAGATTCAAAGCAATGAGATTGCTATGTATATTGAAGATGAAATCGTTTATAAAAAACGTATTAAATTAAACTATGGCCTTCGTTTAACATCATTATTTGTTGATTCCTCCGCGTTTATTTATCCAGAGCCTCGGGTTTCTGCACGATTCGTAGTGAATAAAAGATGGACATTGAAAGCCTCTTACGCTATGGTGCATCAATATATACAACGTATCTTGGTTACTAATATTGGACTGCCATTGGATTATTGGGCACCTTCTACAAAAAATATTAAGCCTCAACGCTCACAGCAAGTGGTTTTTTCTTCCAGTCATACGTTTAAAAAAGGATTTGAATTGATTGCTGAAGGATATTATAAGTACTCAGATAATATTAATGCACTAAAGTCGGCTTCCGATATATTCAGTATCTCTTTGAGCGATTGGGAAAAAAATGTAGAACAGGGTAAGTCACATAGCTTTGGTCTTGAATTGTTGCTTCAAAAGAAATTTGACGAGAAATGGAGTGGATGGGTTGGTTATACCTTATCGAAATCTATGCAAATATTTCCTACCGTTAATTTCAACAAATACTTCCCTACCGATTTTGATCGCCGTCACAATATAACTTTGGTTGTTCTCTTTAATCCAAACAAGAAATGGAATTTCGCCTTAACGTATGTGTTTGCAACAGGACAGCCTTTTACCATGGCTACGGGTAAATATTATGATGTGGATGGGCAGTTAATTATGGAATTTCCAAGTCGCAATAATGTTAGGCTTCCTAGTACAAAGAGGGTTGACTTTTCATTCAGTAAAACTCCGCATAGTGAAGATGCCAGACACTTTAGTTACGATTTTTCTTTTTATAATGTGTTATTTAATGCTAACCCTTCTGGTGCATTAATACGCTATAATGGCTCTTTATATCAAGCGTACTATCGCAGTTTCATTCCATTTATGGTTCCTGCATTAAGTGTTAACTATAAATTTTAATCCTATGAAAAAATCGCTAATCCTAATCTTTACCATTGTATTTTTCGCTTCCTGCGAAAAACCCTTTACGGTTGATAATTCAAATTACGTTTCAAAACTTGTTGTTAATAATCTCTTCGAACAAGGTACGCCTTTTGAAATTTCGGTTTCCAATTCAGTTAATGTTTACGATACGCTGATTCCCAAGTATTTATCATCGTCTGATGTGAAATTATATATTAATAATGCTTTTGCTGAAACATTGGCTTCTGCTGGCAATGGATATTATACAGCCACTACTATTCCTATCCCTGGTAACACCTATAAAGTAACGGTTTCTAACGCAGGCTTTCCTTTAGCCGAAACGGAAAGTGTATTGCCGGTGGCAGTTAAAATATCAGATTGGTATTACCTTGATTCGACATTGCAAAATAGCAATGGCGATTATTTTGGGGAGCTTTCATTTACTATTGATGACCCTTTAGGTGAGAATAACTATTTATTGAGCCTGAAATTTTGGGATGATACGCGCAAAGAGTATATTTACCTGTCTGGATTTACTAGTGAAGATCAATCATTGAATCAAAACTTGGCAGTTCGATTAATGAATGGTGAGTTTTTATTTACTGACAATCTTTTTAATGGTAAGCGAAAAACATTTATATTAAAAGTGCCTTCTGGCTATTATTTTGGAATGCCCAATTATTTGTTAAGTTTGTATTCGTTAAGTAAAGATGCCTATTTTTATGCGTATTCAAAGTCTAGTAATGGCCCATCCAATTCATCTGCAACATATAGCAATGTGAAAAACGGCTTAGGGGTTTTTGCTGGTAGAAGTTTGGATACAGATACTATTCATTAAATTTGGTGTTAAAAACAACTTGTTTCTGTTAATAAAATCGTAATAGTATCATGGCTTGTATTGTACTCGTTCTAAGCGATTTTAATGCTTTCTTTGTCTAATCCTTAAATCCTCGTTTGTTGTTAAATTAGGGTGCTTAAATTTCGTATTTATCCCTCAGGATAGCTTGCTAAAGGTATTGGTTTTTTCACTTATTTTGTACTCATGATTAAAAACCGATATAAGGACCTAATCAACCAAACCTTTTTCTTCCCTCGCCATGGTTTCGAAGAAAAGAATGATGAGTTATATTATCAAAATATGCGAATGATGGATTTGGTTGAGCAGTACCACTCTCCTTTAAAGTATAGTTACTTGCCTAAAATAAGCCAGCAAATTCAAAAGGCAAAAATGCTTTTTAACAATGCGATTAAAAAGAATAATTATGATGGCACCTATACCTATTGCTACTGTACGAAAAGCTCACATTTTAAATTTGTATTAGATGAGGCCTTAAAGAATGACATCCATATTGAAACTAGCAGCGCCTTTGATATTGATATTATTCGCCGTTTGCATAATGAGGGTAAAATAAATAAAGAAACCTATTTGTTGCATAACGGGTTTAAACCACTTGATTATATCAATAAAGTTGCATCTTTAGTTGGTGATGGTTTTTCTAATGCAGTTTGTATTCTAGATAATAAAGAGGAGCTAAAGCAATTGACCAACGCAATTGGTAAGCCATGCAATATAGGAATTCGACTTGCAACTAACGAAGACCCTAATTTCCTTTTATACAACTCGCGACTTGGAATTCGATACAATGAAGCGGTCTCTTTTTATCAGGAAGAGATTGAGAACAATCCTTTGGTGAAATTAAAGATGCTTCATTTTTTTATCAATACAGGAATAAAAGATACATCCTACTATTGGAGTGAACTCGCTCGACAAGTGGAGAAATACTGTGAACTTAAAAAGTTATGTCCAGAGCTAGATAGTCTTGATATTGGAGGTGGTTTGCCTATCTACAATACACTAGGAGTGGAGATTGATTATGAGTATTTAATAGACCAAATTGTCATTACGATTAAAACAATTTGTGACGAACGCAATGTTCCAGTTCCAAATATTTTTACGGAGTTTGGGTCTTTTACTGTAGGGGAGAGTGGTGGCGTCTTGTTTTCCGTAGTTGGCATAAAACAACAAAACGATAATGAACTTTGGTATATGATTGATAGTTCATTTATAAATACCTTGCCCGATACTTGGGGCATTGGTCAAAAGTTTATTTTGTTGGCTCTAAATCATTGGGATCGACCTTATGAACGCGTAAATCTTGGCGGTATCACTTGCGACGGAATGGATTATTACAATAGCGAGGTACAGGCAAATCAAGTATTTATGCCACAAATAAAGCCAGGCGAAAAATTATATCTTGGATTTTTTCACACTGGTGCATATCAGGAAAGTATTGGTGGCTATGGTGGACTCCAACATTGTCTCTTGCCTGCTCCAAAACATCTTTTAATAAATGAAGAGAATAAGGTTACAATCTTTCATTCAGAACAAGATGTTCAAAGTATGATTAAAATACTTGGATATTAATCCAACTAAAAATGACCAAACAAAAACTATACAAGGGCGTTATCGACATGTTGAGCGATGGAAATGCCTATGTCGTGTGCGACGAGTTTAGAAAAGATGTTTTTATTCCTCGACGTTACACCTACAGAGCACTAAATGGGGATGAGGTATTGTTCAGGGTAACTCCTTCTAAGAGTAGTGGAAATAAGATGACGGGTGAGGTTGCAAATGTTGTTAAAAGGGCCGATCATCAATACTCAGGAATTATTGATATCGAAAAAGATAGAGCATTATTTGCCGCCGACAATAAAAAAATACCGTATTACTTTATCATTCCATTTAGCAAACTAAATAACGCTAATCATGATGAAAAGGTAATAGTTAAGTTCTCGAGATGGGTAGAGAACGATGAACTGCCTATTGGTGAGGTGGTTCGTGTGCTAGGTATGCCTGGCGAACACAAAACGGAAATAAATAGCATCCTGCACGAGTTTCATATCGAACAAGAATTTAATGAGGATGCCATTTTAGAAGCAGTGCATATTAGTGATTCAATTTCCAAGGATGAAATAAGAAAGAGAAAGGACTTTCGTGACACGCTTACATTCACTATAGATCCAGATGATGCAAAAGATTTTGATGATGCCATCTCATTTAAAAAGCTCGACAATGATAATTTCGAAATCGGAGTTCATATAGCAGATGTAACGCATTATGTAAAACCTGATAGCTTGCTTGAGCAAACTGCACAGCAAAGGGCCACATCTGTTTATTTAGTAGATCGTGTGGTGCCTATGCTCCCTGAAAAAATAAGTAATGTGCTTTGCTCGTTGCGCCCCAATGAAGATAAACTAACTTTTAGTGCGGTATTCGAAATTACTCCTGATGCGCAAGTGCTTAACACGTGGTTCGGCAAAACCATTATTCATTCGGATCGTCGTTTTACCTATGATGAAGTGCAGTTTATTTTAGATGCTAAAGAAGGATCGCATGCCGATGCTCTAATGATCGTGAATAAATTGGCTCTGCAATTCCAAGAACAACGCTTTAAAAACGGAGCTATTAATTTCGATAGTGATGAAATTAAAATAAAGTTAAACGAAAAGAATGAACCAATAGCCATCTATCCATACGAACGCAAACAGGCGCATAAGTTAATTGAAGAGTTTATGTTGCTTGCCAACAAAAAGGTTGCAGAGATATTAAATAACCATAAATTCACTTCAGTAAATAGGGTTCATGATGCTCCCGAAGATACTAAGCTCAGCACGCTAACTAATTTCGCAAAGCGTTTTGGATATGAAATAAATGCTAAATCGCATCGTAGCATTGCAGCAAGTATAAATGCGATGTTAAAAGATAGCGAGGGAAAGCCAGAGCAACATATTATCTCGCATTTTGCTATCCGCAGTATGCCTAAGGCCTACTATACAACAAAGAAGTCTGGACATTATGGATTGGCGTTCGCACATTATGCCCATTTTACTTCTCCAATCCGCCGTTATCCCGATATGATGACGCACCGCTTGTTACAAGAGTATTTGTTAAAGCATAACAGCCCAGAACCTGAATCTTTGGAGAAGCTTTGTAAACACAGCACTGAAAAAGAAATCAATGCCGCTGAAGCGGAGCGGGCAAGCAAAAAGTTTAAACAGATGGAGTTTTTGCAAAAGTTAATAGGAAATACATTTGAGGCTGTGATAAGTGGCACCACCGAATGGGGTTTATATGCCGAAATTATTGTAAATAAATGTGAAGGAATGATTCGGTTAACTTCAATAAAGGATGATGTTTATACTTATGATGATCAAAATTATCAAGTGATTGGAAAACGCAGTAAGAAGGCATATAAAATTGGCGATAAGGTTCTTATTAAAATAATGGCAGCAGATCCGATGCATCGTCAGGCTGATTTTGAAATGGCCTAGAGACTATTCGTTTAATCCTAAATTGCGCTATGCAAAACAAAAATAAAATAAATAGAGTAAGTCGCCTATGGAAAAAGCTAGGTCCTGGTTTAATTACAGGCGCCAGCGATGACGACCCTTCTGGAATTGCCACGTATTCGCAAGCAGGCGCCTCTTTTGGTTTATCTACGCTATGGACTGCCTTAATAACTTTCCCACTAATGGCCGCCATACAAGAAATGTGCGCGCGTATTGGGTTGGTTACGGCAACTGGACTAACAGGCACCTTAAAAAAACACTATCCTCGATCAGTACTTTATCTTCTGGTCGTATTCAGTTTTCCAGCTATTGTTATGAATATTGGCGCTGATATCGCTGGAATGGGTGCTGTTGGTAATTTATTATTTCCTCAAATTGATGCTACCTTTTTTAGTATTGGATTTACAGTTATCCTTATAGTAAGCATTGTGGTTTTGCCGTATCAAAAAATTGCATCGATGTTAAAATATCTTTGCATCGTACTGCTAGTTTATGTTCTTGTCCCATTTTTATATAAACAAGATTGGCTCACCATTCTTAAAAACACGCTTGTTCCTCATATCACTTTCACTAAAGAATATGTTAGTATTTTAGTCGGGATTTTAGGTACTACCATTTCACCCTATCTTTTCTTTTGGCAAGCCAATATGGAAGTTGAGGAGGTGAAACAACGCAAACGAAAGGTAATGGTAAATAAAAAAATTATTCAGGATATGAAGGATGATGTAGATTTTGGCATGTTACTTTCTAATGTTGTGATGTTTTTTATTATTCTTACTTCCGGCACTGTGTTATTTAATGGTAACATTCATCAAATTAATACAGTGGAACAAGCAGCTTTGGCTTTGCGTCCATTGGCAGGCAATTTCGCGTATATATTATTTGCCGCAGGTATTATCGGTACGGGCTTCTTAGCCATCCCAGTATTAAGTGGTTCATTGTCATATATTTTTTGTGAAACATTCGATTGGCAAGAAGGACTTGATAAGAAATTTCATGAGGCGCGTATTTTTTATATTATCATAGCAATATCATTGATTTTAGGGTTGTCTCTTAATTACATAGGTATCACTCCAATTCAAGCATTAATATATTCAGCTATTTTATATGGTGTCACGGCCCCTGTTCTTATTGCCATTATACTCCATATATGCAATAATAAAGTGGTAATGGGAGAATTTACCAATGGCACCAGATCTAATATATTAGGTGTTATTACTTTGGTGTTAATGTCGGTGGCGGCAATTACTCTTCTCTATTTGGAGTTGTTTTAATGCTTCATTGCATTAAGTTTTACCGTCATCAATTATTTTTTTTTGATTACGTTAGTTTCTTTTTAATTATTAACGTTTTATCCTAAGCGTAGTCAACATTTTTCTGATTGTCATTTTTTCAAATAAATTTGGTTTAAACGAATTAATTTCATTATTTGTAAATTATAATAACAATTAATCCTATGGATAGAAAATCCTTTCTCACCGCAAAAGCCACAAAGTCAAAGCCTGTTAGTGTGGCTCAGGGTTTAAAAATGGCTAGAACCAATAGTGGAGTTACTCCTTATGCTGGAGCCTGGACAGACAAAGAAGTTATCCATCTTTTGAAGCGAACGATGTTTGGAGCGAAAATTTCAGATGTCGCTTATTTCAAAGGTCGAACCGTAACTCAGGCTATTGACGAGTTGGTTACACCACTTGCGGCTCCTGCCCCTCCGGTAAATAGTTATGAAGGTAAAGGTACTCCTCCATTTGTCGATCCTGATGGTATTGCCAAAGGTGTTACATGGGTTAACGCTCCTTATAATAATGACGCCAATGGATATAGAACCAATTCATTTAAGTCATGGTGGGTTAGCTTAATGATTAATCAAAACCGCAATATCACGGAAAAGATGGTGATGTTTTGGCACAACCATTTTCCTACAGAAATAAATGCATATAACGATGTTCGTTATAACTACAAATACAATGCTTTGCTTCGTCAATATGCCTTGGGAGATTATAAGGCCTTTGTAAAAGCAATTACGCTCGACCCGATGATGTTGCGTTACTTAAATGGGAATGTGAACACAGCAAAAGCACCGGATGAAAATTATGGACGAGAGCTTCAGGAGCTATTCTGCTGTGGTAAAGGCCCCAATAGTCAATATACAGAAGATGATGTTAAAGCTGCTGCAAGAGTGCTAACAGGTATCAATATCAATGATACTTCCGTAACATACAATTTCATTCCTACCAATCACGATTCAACCAACAAAACCTTTTCAGCATTCTATGGCAATACAGTTGTGACTGGCCAGTCGGGAACAAACGGAATAAATGAACTCGATTTTTTGCTCGCGATGGTTTTTGCTGGAAAGCCTGCTTCTCAGCCTCTGCCTGAGGTAGCCTATTTTATTTGTCGTAAGCTATACCGTTGGTTTGTGTATTATAAAATTGATGCAGCTACTGAAACTAATGTCATTGCACCAATGGCCCAGGCCTTCTTTTCATCCAATTGGGATATCAAAGTTCCTTTAAAACTTTTACTAAAGTCGGAACATTTCTTTGATGCATTAAATATGGGTTGTCAAATAAAAAGCCCTGTCGATTTTACCATTGGGTTGCTGAGAGAATTTAATGTTCCATTTCAGAATGCAGATCTTGCGTTAAATTACGATGCATGGTATACCGTATATAATCTCCTAGCAGTTTTTCAACAGCCTATCGGCGATCCGCCAAATGTAGCCGGATGGCCAGCATACTATCAGGAGCCCATGTATTATGAGGTTTGGATTAATACTGATACATATCCGAAACGATCGCAGTTCCTAGATTCTTTGGTGATGAATAATTATGGATTAATTCCTGCATTAGATGTTATTGCTTTTGCCGATCTGATGAGCAACCCTGCAGATCCTAATATTTTAGTTAGCGATGCGTTGAAATATCTTTTCCGAATCGACCTATCAACAACGAATAAGGATTTCATTAAGATGTCTACTTTGCTTAATAATCTTACTAATGATGTGTATTGGACACAAGCTTGGAATCTCTTTAATCTCGATCGAACCAATTTAGCCAACAAAGCGGTTGTTAAAAGTCGTTTGCAAAATATGATCAAATATATGTTGGATTTAGCCGAATATCAATTAGCATAACTCAAACATTAATAACATTCAAACAAAAAAATATATCTATCATGAAACGTAGAGATTTTATACGCAACGCAGCTCCAGTTATTGCAGCACCCGCTCTTTTAAATGGCTTTTCGGTGAAGGCATTTGGCGCATCTCCTTTTTTAGATGCCTTAACTGCTGCTACAGCAAATACCGACCACGTAGTTGTAATGGTGCAAATGAGTGGTGGTAACGATGGTTTGAACATGGTCATCCCATTGGATCAATATGCTAATTTGGCAAATGCCAGAAGTAATATCTTGATACCATCAAGCCAGGTTCTTAAATTAAATGGCACTAATGCTACGGGGTTACATCCATCGATGGGTGGTTTGCAGAGCATGTATAACAATGGTAAACTCAAAATTGTACAAGGTGTTAGTTATCCTTCGCCAAGTTTTTCCCATTTTAGAGCTACCGATATTTGGAATACGGCCTCTGATTCTAGCCAAACGCTAAATACTGGTTGGTTAGGTCGTTATCTGGGAACAGAATATCCAAATTTTCCTGTGGGTTATCCTAATGTTACAATGCCTGATCCACTAGCAATTCAGATTGGATCGTCTGTAACGCCAGCTTTTATGGGTCCTGCGGTAAACATGGGTATGGCCATCAGCAACCCGCAAAGTTTTTACAATATCGTAAATAATGTGCAAGATCCTGAGCCTGCCACACCTGCTGGGAAAGAGCTGGCCTACATACGCACCGTTGCAAAGCAAACCTCCTTATACTTAAGTGGAATAAAGGCAGCAGCATCTAATGTAACCACTCAAGGAGCGTATCCAACAGGAAACGGATTAGCAAGTCAATTGAAGATAGTTGCACAACTTATTAAAGGGGGCCTCAAAACCCGTTTGTATATTGTAACTATTGGCGGCTTCGATACCCATTCGGCTCAGGTGGATCCTACCGATTCGTCTAAAGGTTATCATGCTAACTTAATGCTACAGCTTAGTGATGCCATTAAAGCTTTCACCGATGACTGCCAGGGACTAGGAATTGGCGATCGTGTTGTAGGGATGACATTTTCAGAGTTTGGTCGTCGAATCAAATCAAATGCTTCAGGTGGTACCGATCACGGTTCAGCAGCTCCTGTATTTGTTTTCGGCAATAAAGTTGATGGTGGTAAACTTGTTGGTGTTAATCCAACAATTAGCGCTACTGTTTCGGTGAACGATAATGTTCCAATGCAATATGATTTTAGATCAATTTATGCTACTTTGCTGCAACATTGGTTGTGTGTAGCACCTCACGATTTAAATACGATTATGTTAAAGAATTTCCAAGATTTAGGACTTATTCAATCAAGTGCATCGTGTATGCCTACTGGTATTCATGAGGCCAACCAAAAGGCGGGTATTAATATTATCTCGAATTATCCAAATCCTTTTGTTTCAAGTACTACCATTACTTTTACCACAGAAGGTGGACATACAATGGTTCAGATCTTTGATACTATGGGAAGAATAATAGCAACTCTTGTCGATACAGAATATCAAGCAGGAACCTACAATGTGTGGTTTGATGCCACGGGCTTTGCTCCTGGAAACTATTATGCACGACTTCAGAATGGATTTAATCAACAAGTTCGAAGTATGGCAATCGTGCGCTAAAAAACAATGGTATCTATTTAGCAAAAAAAGCGAGCTCTAAAAAGCTCGTTTTTTTTTGCTAAATATTAGTTAATATCATTATTTGTTGCAACTATAATCGTTATTTTCGACAAATATTTTCATTTCAAACAATTTATTTTTTATGAAGAATTTATTTCTCTTTTTAACTTTTTTTCTAATTCTATCATCTTCTGTAATAGAAGCACAAATAGCCGTAACACCGATTGTATATCCTCAATATTGCACAGATAGCACAACAGGAGCAAGGCTACCCTACGTATTTAGAGCAAAAATAACAGGTCTAACAGCCAACACACTTTATCGCTTTTATTCCCGTGCTGCAAGTGCCGCCATCGACGGAGTAAATGCGGCAGGTGGAAGTGCTGTTTTTATAAAGCCAACGGGCAACTTTACATATTCAACCAATCCAGCTTTTGGAGGGCCAGGCGCTGGTTCAGATACCATGCGCACCAATGCATTAGGCGAGGTTACAAATTGGTTTGCCTTCGAGCCAACACGTGGTAATAATGCACGTTTTAATGCAGGCAATTATGTTCATGCACGTATTTTCCTTCAACTTGCTACTGGTGGAGGAGCTCCAACAGTATTAACAGTAGCCGATTCTATTCAAATAATAGCACTCGGCAATAATACGAGCAATTCTACAGGAGTATATAGCACTAGTTTGGCGCCAGCCAAGGATATTGTTTTTCTTTATGATAATGTTGCTGGAACAGGTCGACCACTCACAGGCTCTTGGCTTGAAACAGATGGCTTGAATTTCAAATCTGGAAATGGAGCCGCTGGTTCTCCTAATGCTACATCATATCCTGCATATTATAGAAACTTTGTTGATACCATTGCTGCAACTTGGGGGTCTTTCATCCCAAACAACCTTAGTACTGGTTTAACTCGAATTGAAAGGAGGAATCTTTCTGATGGTTTAATTGCTTGGGCTAATACTGATGCGGATGGAATTTGGGATATGGGTTCAGTTAATACCGTGAATGCATCTTCGGGATTAAATGCTTTGTCGATTGCTGCCGATGATGCTCCATTGGTAAATGTTCCTCCAAAAATTTATTTTATTAACTCCACACATACCATCGCTGAAAATGCTGGTATCGCTACAATAAGTGTCGGACTTAAGTTTCCAAGCTCGAATTCGACATCTGTTGATATAATTTATAAAAGTGGATCAGCGACTTCAGGAAGTGACTATTCCTTTACCACGCAAACAATTATATTTCCCGCCAATTCAACTACACCAAAATCGGTAACCTTAAATATAACAAATGATGGATCACCGGAAGCCCCAGAGACTGTGATTTTCGGGTTGTCAAATCTTACCAACAGCGCAACTGCTGGTTCGCCTGCCTTTGATACGCTCATAATTATTGATGACGACGCACCATATGTTGGGTTTAATACAGCATCAGGTTCTGGATATGAATCTACCACTTCAGTTAATATTCCGGTATCTATTCAATTCCCAAATACAAATGTAACATCCGTTAATATTGCTGTAAGTGGTGGCACTGCTACCTTGGGTAGTGACTTTACCTTTTCAAATCAAACGTTAACATTTCCTGCCAATTCTACAACAATTATCAATGTGCCACTTGCCATTATCAACGATGCAATTTCAGAGGCAGATGAAACCATCATTTTCACCTTAACTAACGCTACCAATGGTGCTGTTTTAGGTGCTTCATCCTATACCTATACGATTACCAATGATGATATTACTCCGACTATTACCTTCATAACGCCTACAACTCAGATGGTGAAGGAAAATGTTGGAAATGTGACTTTAAGGGTCCGATTAACAAATCCAACGCTAACAGCAACAAGTATTACAATTTCGGCAGTGGGTGGCAATGCTACAAGTGGTTTGGATTATTTGCTAAGCTCAAATACCATCACCTTCCCAGCAAATACATCTTCAACAATTAATTATAGTTTGCCTATTACCGACGATAATTTGGTTGAAGGAACAGAGACTATCGTTTTGCGTTTAACAAATCCAAGTAATCCGGTATTTTATACTAACGAATACGATACAGTAACAATCACAGATAACGATGTGCCTTATTATACCGTTAGCCAAATTAACAAACATGATGGATTAGGTATTGCCGATAGTACAAGTGTGCGATGCGAATTACATGGCGTAGTCTATGGTCCAAATATACGTCCAGGAGGATATCAGTTTTTTATACATGATAGAACAGGTGGCATTCAGGTATTGCGCACAACGGGAACATTTGGAGGGTATATGCCACAAGATAAAGATAGCGTGGTGGTTAAAGGCGATATACAACAAGCCAATGGTCAACTACAAATTACAAATTTAGATACAGTTTATAAAGTGGGCACTGGTTCGCATATCGCTCCGAAAGTTATTTCTTCCTATTCAGAGGCTAACGAAGGCGAATATGTTACATTACAATACTGTCATTTATTAAATACAACCCAATGGCCTACGGCTGCGGGCAATGCCGCTGTTACCATTGTTGATCAAAACAATAAATTATATACCACCCAAATTTTCCGTCAAACTGATATTGATAGTACTCAACCAACGCCATATTGGTTTCATATCAGTGGTATTCTTGCGCAAAACGATGCTACTATTCCATGGGATTCATTGTATTATATCATTCCATTAAGCATAAGTGATTATGAAATAGTGTATCCTAAATTATCTTTTGCTGCGGCTTCTGATAGCGTTATAGAAAGTGTTGGCTTAGATTCAATTGAAGTAAACTTGCAGTGGGCAGCGCGTACTGCAACCTCAGCAACGGTAGCCTTTACCGGTGGAAGTGCCACTTATGGACAAGATTTTAATTTCACTTCTACCACAGTTAACTATCCTGCTGGATTTGCCGTTACAGCGAAACAAAAAATAGGTTTAATAATAATTGATGATGCCACGCCAGAAGGGGATGAGTCCGTGCTTTTATCCATACTTGGTCCTTCCAACAATGCCGTAGCTTCAGCGCCATCGGTACACACTTTAGTTATTCGTTATAACGACGGTGCCGGAAATGGGATTCATAGTTCAAATCAGAGCAATCTAATTTCAATTTTCCCAAATCCCACACACGGGATTTTAAATGTCAAAACTGACTTGCCATACTATCAAGCATCCTTATTGGATATGCATGGCAGAGTAGTTGCATCAACAAATACTTTAGCTTTAGATGTTCAAGACGTTGCCAAGGGCATTTACCTTTTGCGGGTGGAAACAAGCCTTGGCTTTAAAAGTCTTAAGGTAGTGGTCGAATAAGTAATTCAAAACTATAAACATAATAATTACAAAAAAAGCCGTAAGTTTCTTATGGCTTTTTTTATAATTATTAGTTGTTTTATCGGATAATTTTACAAAAGGTTGGGTGTAAATAAAATTTCGTAGTACCATAAAAAAGAGGGACTTTTGATTCTTGAATTAATTTAATACTATGATAGAGAAAAATGAGAAGCGCATTAAACGCGCACTTAAAAAAAGAAATTGGAGGGAAAGTAAATTTTCTGATTCTTGGAGTGTATTTAAAATCATGAGTGAATTTGTGGAGGGCTTCGAGTCGATGCGCCGCTTAGGTCCATGCGTTTCTGTATTTGGTAGTGCCCGCACAGCCGCAGAAAACCCGTATTACAAAATGGCGGTAGAAGTAGGTCAAAGGCTTACAGATGCAGGTTTTGGTGTAATTACTGGAGGTGGCCCAGGTATTATGGAGGCAGGTAATAAAGGAGCTAAGGAAAATGGTGGCATCTCTGTTGGATTAAATATTAATTTGCCATTCGAGCAGTTTCATAATAAATATATTGATCAGGATAAACTGATTTCTTTCGATTACTTTTTTGTTCGAAAGGTGATGTTCATGCGTTACGCTCAAGGCTTCATCGTACTACCAGGAGGCTTTGGAACACTAGATGAATTGTTTGAGGCACTTACGCTTATTCAAACGGAGAAAATTGCTGAATTCCCTATCGTGCTAATTGGAACCAAGTATTGGGAAGGATTATTTACCTGGATTAAAACAACAATGCTTGGTGAAGAAAACAACATTAATGCTGTTGATTTGAGCTTATTCCATATTGTTGACACCCCAGAAGAGGCGGTTAAGGTGATTAAAGACTTCTATATGAAGTACACGATGTCGCCGAATTTCTAAATTTACACGCTGGGTATTGCCTTTTTTATAAAATCTTCGTCTAAGATAAGGAGAATTGAAATTACTTCTTTATTTTTGATGTGGAAAATTATGCTTAAAATAAAAAAGGTGCTATTTCTATTTCTTTTTCTGTTGAGCATAGCGTCTATGTCCCAGTCGGTAACTTTCATTCCGAATCAGGGGCAATACGAGTCTAATGTACTCTTCAAAGCGGCTATTCCAGGAGGGGTAATGTTTGTAGAGAAAACCGGCCTCACATATTCTTTTTATGAGGCAGCTGCATTTGAAAAATATCACGCTACACGCGATCCTCAAACAACGGTTAAAATTCATTCCTTTAAAGTATGGTTTGAAGGTGCAAGCGACTGGAATGTTTCCGAAACGTTCGAGCCTACTAAAGAATACTATAATTATTTTATAGGGAACAATCCTTCTTTGTGGGCTGCAGGGGTTTATGGCGCCCATAAAATCAAGTTAATCAATGTATATCCAAACATCGATTTAGAGATTTTTAGCACTGAAGGAAGGTTTTTAAAATATAATTTTATTGTACATCCTGGAGGTAATATTGCTTCTATTCAATTACGTTACGAAGGTGTAGATGTGTTGGATATTAATCATGGCTCCCTTGAAATCCCTACCTCCCTTGGCGTTATCCATGAAGATGCCCCAATTTCATTTCAAGAAGGGGTTGTGGTGTCCAGTAAATTTATCCTTCAAAAACAAAAAGTATCTTTTAATATTAGCCAGTACAATAAATCCAAGGATCTTATAATCGACCCCAAGGTTGTATTTAGCACTTTCTCAGGTAGTTTAGCCGACAATTGGGGTTTCACGGGCACCTATGATAATTCAGGTAATGGATATAGCGGAGGTACGGTATATGATTTTGGATTTCCAGTAACTTTAGGGGCTGTACAAAAGTTTTTTAAAAACGGCATCGACGTTAATGGCTCGGTTGGGGAATTGGCTCGTGATGCAGGTATATTAAAATATAGTAGCGATGGAACGCAATTGCTTTTTTGCACGTATTTAGGTGGTCATCATAATGAGCAGCCACATAGCATGGTGGTAAATAGTAAAGGAGAGTTGCTAATTTTGGGAACCACCTGGAGCACCGATTTCCCTGTGGTTTCAAATGGCTTCAGTACCACACTTGGTGGGATGTCGGATATCTATGTTGTAAAATTAAGTTCTGATGGCAAAATATTGCTGGCGAGTACTTTTATAGGTGGCCCGCAACGGGATGGACTAAATGGGAATATCGACAATGGATTTATAAATAACCCAAGTAAAATTTACTACAATTATGGAGACATTTTTAGAGGTGAGATAAACGTAGATGGGAACGACAATGTTTATTTTGCTTCATGCACCGAATCAAGTACTGGATTTCCAATTGTAAATGGATTTCAGCCAGCCTTTGGCGGGGGTTTACAAGACGGTTGTATCTTTAAGTTGAATTCAACGCTTAATCAAGTGCTTTGGAGTACCTATGTAGGAGGAAATATACATGATGCTGCCTACGGCATTTGTTTCGATAGAAATAATAATCTCTTTGTGGTTGGTGGCACTGATAGTTATGGTTTGTCGTTTAATGTAAATGGTAATCGCGGTAGTTATTATGGAGGGCGAGCCGATGGTTTTCTGCTTAAGTTAAATAGTACCACTGGCAGCCTAATTAACTCAACCTATGTGGGTACAAGCACCTTTGATGAAACTTATTTTGTGCAAACAGACTCTACAGGAAATGTTTATGTTGCGGGTCAAACCGATGGATCTGTCCCTATTATACCTTCTACAATTTACAACCAGCCAAATACCAATCAGTTTATTCAGGTTTTCGACAATAGTTTAAATTCCTTGAAACGTAGCATGTCATTTGGCAATGCTAGAAGTGCAAAAATGTCACTTTCCGCTTTTTTAGTTGACAAGTGTAATCATGTTTTTATTAGCGGTTGGGGTGGTGCCGACAACCAAGGGAGCTTGGGAGGGCCAGGTGGCAATGTTAAAGGAATGCCACTAACTAACGATGCATTTCAAAAAACTACCGATGGAAGCGATTTTTATATTGCCATTTTTTCAAAGGATATCAACACTTTACTTTTTGCCACATACTTTGGTGGTGATGGCATAGATGAACACGACGATGGCGGTACCAGTCGTTTTGATCGGGAGGGCATCATTTATCAATCTGTATGTGGCGGATGCGGCGGACAATCGCAGTTTCCAACAACACCCGGGGCGTGGAGTAGAACCAACCGCTCTACCAATTGTAATAATGCATTATTTAAAATTGATTTTGAGAATTTAAATCGCGCTCCAATCGTTGAAGACTCCTCTTACACGGTTAACTTTTTAGATACTTTAAAATTTAATTATAAAACGTTTGATCCTGATTTTGATGATTCCATTTATACGACCTTCAGTGTTGCCAAATCTCCTTCAGGCAAATCAATGTCTCCAATTTCAGGAAATGCCACGGTAGCTGGAGTCGGAAGTAGTTTGGCACAATTTAAATACTTCCCTGGGTGTAGCCACAAAAATGATTCGTTTTATATTCAAGTAATTGTACGTGATGTTGGTTGTCCGGCGATTCGCACAGATACGGCCAACATTAAAATTAAAGTTTTACCTCCTACAGTTCCCGATCCACCCAAAATGATGTGCATGACTTTTGTGAATAATCACACGGTAAAATTACGTTGGGACTCTTTTAATCTTGATCGTTATTTTAAATACTATCTGCTTTACAAAACCGATGGCAACGGCACACGGGTTGTAGATACAATGCGTGCAGGAGCAATTCAGGAATACTACGATAGTGCAGCTTTTAATTACGATGTAAAAAATATATGTTACAAAATAATTGGCTACAATATTTGTAACGAACCAGGCACTGCCTCTTATGATGTTTGTAGTATTCGGGAGTTTAATATCCCTATTGACTCTACCTATATGTACACGGCCACAGTTGTCGACAACAAAAACATTAAAGTAACATGGTTGCGGTCGAAAGAAAAGGATTTTGCAGCGTATCAAATATATCGTAGGGTAACCATTGGAAATAAATCACAACCATTTGTGTTGTACAAGTCGTTTTTATCGGTTTTGGATACCACGTTTATTGATGAGGCTGTTGATGTGCAGAACAATGAATACTGCTATAACGTGAAAGTAGCAGATGCTTGTGGGCATATCAGTCATTTTACTAATCAGAGCTGCAATATAATATTGAAGGGCAACGCTGTGCCATTTGAACATCAATTGGCTTGGACGAAATACAAGGACTGGTATCAGGAAGTTAATCGATATGAGTTATTTCGCTTCGACGACAGAAAATTCATCACCAATGAAACTATTACCCCTTCTAATTTACGCACCTATATTGATAAAAATTTAGATTACGATTGGGGTGGATATTGGTATTATGTTGTAGCGCACCAAAACGATTCAAATTTTAAAGCTACCTCACAATCGAATACAGTGTATGTATATCAACCGCCATTACTTTGGGTGCCTAATGCATTTAGTAGCAATAATGATGGCATTAACGATACTTGGGGTATTGTTCCTGTTTTTGTGCGTGAATATAACATGAAAGTATATAACCGTTGGGGGCAACTTGTTTTTGAAACCGACAATAAAAAGAACGATTGGAATGGCGACTATAAAGGGCGCACTCCTTTTGATGAAGTGCTCATTTGGATTGTTACCTATACCGGCTGGGACGACAGGGTATATTACAAAAAGGGGACCGTTACGATCCTAAATTAACTGAGGATTTTTAACTTGAAATTCTACACTTAGCCAATAGATTTAGTATATTACATACTATTCAATCGCAATACAAATCCACCTTTTGGAGCGATTATTTTAATAATTCAGCACTCCTTTTAATAAAATTCGTTAGTTCTTGTCCCGTTAAAATCCCTTGAGACAACTTGGCAAGATCAACACTTTGCATAAGTAATTTCGATACCTCTTCTTCATTGGTATTATTCAGGATGCTTGTTGCCAATTCATGGTTCGTGTTCAACTGAACGTTATAGGTATCAGGAAAGGCACCATAAAAACTCATGCCGCCCATTTGGCTCATTGTTTTCATACGCTGTTCGAATTCCGGCTTTGTAATAGTTACAAAATCATCATCCGCATCAAGCGCTTTGGTTTCAACTTTATAGGTGGCATTTGCTATTTTGGATTCGAAGAGCTCCTTCAATTTTTTTTCGTCCTCAGCACTTAATATGCTTACGTTGTCTTCACCTTTGTCGATGAGCTTGTTCAAGGTATCAGCATCTACTCTTTTTAAGGTGATGTTTTCTACTTTAGTTTCAATATGTTGAATAAAGTGATTGTCAAGCGGGCCTCCTAGATTTAATACACTATAGCCTTTTCGCTGCACATTGTAGATGTAAGTATGTTGTTTCGTTGCATCAGAGGTGTAGAGTAATACGACTTTATTGTCTTTATCACTTTGTAATGGCTTCACCTTTTCGATATATTCATCGATAGTGAAATTCTTGTCTTCAATGTCGGTTAGCAAGCAAAATTTACGTGCTTTATCTGCAAATTTTTCGTCACTCACCATGCCATATTTTACAAATAGGTTGATGCTTCCCCATTTATTCTCATATACATCTCTCTCATTTCTAAACATCTCATCTAACTTATCGGCTACCTTACGAGAGATATATTGATTTACTTGTTTCACTCTCGCATCCCCTTGAAGATAGCTTCTGCTGACGTTTAATGGAATATCTGGGCTATCGATGATTCCATGAAGGAGCATCAAAAATTCCGGTACCACATCTTTAACATCATCCGTAACAAATACCTGGTTACAATATAGTTGTATTTTGTTGCGTTGAGGTTCAACATCTGGCTTTACTTTCGGGAAATAAAGAATCCCATTGAGTATAAAAGGCAACTCTACATTCAAATGAATCCAAAACAATGGAGGTTCGCTATATGGATAAAGTTCATTGTAGAAGTTCTCATAATCCTCTGTTTTTAGTTCTGATGGTTTCTTTTTCCAGATTGGATTAGGGTTGTTTACAACCTTGCCATCATATTCTATTTCAACTGGCAAAAACTTACAAAATTTATTGAGAATGTCCTGTATTCTTGTGGTTTCAAGAAACTCTTTACTATCTTCATTGATATATAAAATAATATCGGTGCCTCTTTCAGTTCTTGGGTTCTCTTCGATGGTATAGGAAGTGCTTCCATCACAGGTCCATTTTGAAGCAGGCTCATCTTTGAAACTTTTAGTGATAATTTCTACTTTGGAGGCTACCATAAAGGCGCTGTAAAATCCTAATCCAAAATGACCAATAATTTGATTCTGATCGAGTTTGTCGTTGTATTTTTCGACAAACTCTTTTGCCCCGGAAAACGCAACCTGATTGATATATTTGTTGATTTCCTCCGCAGTCATTCCCAATCCTTTATCGCGAATAGTGATGGTTTCGGCTTTCTCGTCGAGTAGAATTTCAATTTTAGTTTCACCTATTTCACCTTTAACATCACCTATTCGGCTTAGAGTTTGAAGTTTTTGGGTCGCATCTACTGCGTTGCTTATCAATTCACGTAAAAAAATATCGTGATCGCTGTATAAGAATTTTTTAATAATGGGGAAAATGTTCTCGGTACTTACGGAGATATTGCCTTGCTGTATCATGATTTATTAGGTTTAATATTACGCCGCAAAGATAATGTAAAATACCCTTTCAATAAATAAAATAGCAGAAGATTTGCTCAGGTATTAAAGAGATTGAAATTAAAATTGCATAATAAAGATTAATTGCGTTCTGCCGTCTCTTTGTATTTTTTTATAGCAATAAAGAGATTTCTAGCAATAATGTTTTGGCAGGAGTCGTTAGTGATATAGGCCCTTTCCGAAGGGTTGCTTATAAAGCCCGTTTCGCATAAAACACTAGGCATACTGCATTTCCATAAAACCAAAAACCCAGCCTGCTTTACACCACGACTGAAACGTTTCGATTTTTTAAATTGCTCTTCTATGTTGTAGGCCAAACTTAGGCTTTTGTCGAGGTAGGCATTTTGATACATCGAGAAAATAATGTGGCTCTCTGGTGAATTTGGATCATAGCCTTCGTATTTTTCTTTGTAGTCTGTTTCTAATAGTACCACATCGTTTTCTCGTTTGGCCACACTAAGGTTACCTTCCGCTTTATACAATCCCATGGCGTATGATTCGGTACCATAAGCTGTGGAATTGGCACTTGTATTTACATGTATACATAGAAATAAATCTGCTTTCGCTTTATTGGCCATTACTGCACGTTCATTTAAATCTACAAATTTATCAACAGTTCGGGTGAAAATAACCTTCATATCAGGAAAACTATCGCGAAGGAATTTGCCTAGCTTTAAGGATACTTGGAGTGCAATTACCTTCTCTTGGCTATTGGTGGTAATACACCCTGGATCGGAACCTCCATGTCCGGGGTCAATCACAATAGTTTTCAATGTATATTTGTACGGTTTTCCTACCACCCTAAACGATGAAACAAACACCGTAAAAAGCACTGACAAGCCGAATATGAGTATGGCTTTTAGGTATATTGAGGGAAGCTGAAATTTGAACACTAAGAATGCAATTTATAAAAATCAAATTTACTGCTAAATACCTACACAAAACGCTACTAATAAGGCAACTTATCCCCTTTGCTTTGTTAATGTTTGTTGTTTTGTATGGTTTTGGTGATGCAAGGGCGACGCTCGCTCCTAACTTTCGATTGCCCCCCCTTGACTCTGTTATTAATGACACACTAAAAAATAGCAGTTCAAAAAAAGATACTGTAGTTCTTAAAATTGCGAAAGATGCTCCTAAATCTAAAGTTAAATATCAAGCTACTGATAGCTGTTATTTCGATATTGCAAACAGAAAACTTTACCTTGTGAGAAATGCTATACTCGAATATGATAACATGAAGGTTGAGGCAGATTATATACTTGTTGATTGGAGTAAAAATCAGTTGCTTGCTTATGGATTAAAAGATTCTATCAGCGATTCTACGATGGGAAGGCCTGTGTTATCGGTGAATGGCGAGCCTTATCCGGCCGATACGATGATTTATGATTTCAATACTAAAAAAGGGAAAATGAAGAGTGTACGAACCCGGCAAGGGGATGGTTTTCTATTTGGTGAAACTGTAAAGCGTAATACAGATGAAACGGTATTTATGAAACATGGTTGGTATACAACGTGTAACTTGGAACATCCTCATTTTCAAATTAATATTAGCAAGGTTAAGCTTATTCCGGGTAAGCAAATTGTTACCGGACCGGCATATTTGGTGTTAGCGGATGTTCCTACACCGCTGTTCATTCCATTTGCATTTTTTCCGATTACGAAAGGGCAACGAAATGGTTTTGTAATACCTCGTTTTGCCAATGAAGAATCTCCGAGTGGACGTGGTTTTGGGTTGGTTGATGGAGGCTACTATTTTCATATTAAAGATTTTGCAGATATGCGTCTAACAGGGAGTGTATACAGCAAAGGAAGTTGGATTGGTAGTATGACCTCCCAGTATGTAAAACGCTATCGTTTTAACGGAATGCTAAGTTTTAATTATGCCAATAATAAATATGGCGAACCTAACACCTTCGAACAAGTAACGAGCAAGCAATTTTTTATTCAATGGAGCCATGCCATTGATACACGTACGCATCCAGGAACAACATTTTCGGCCAATGTTAATTTGTCAAGTGGGGGAGCTACAGGTAATTATCTTCGACGCAATGCGACTAATAATAGTGACTTTCTTAACAATGAAATTCGTTCCAATATTAGTTATTCAAAATCGCTTTTGAACGGAAAGGTTTTGCTATCGCTAACGGCAAACCACTCTCAAAATACCTTAACACACCTCGTAAATATCACATTGCCATCTGGACAGGTGTATCTAAATAATATTTATCCCTTTCGATTTGGTGAACACGTTGGTTCGCAGCGCTGGTATGAGAAAATAACAACTAATTACAATCTTCAATTCACAAATTCGTTGTCTTCCAACGATTCTACTTTTTATACCCGCGAACAATACCGCCTCGACACCTTAAATAAATATCTTAAAAATGGAATGATGCATAGCATTCCACTCAGAACTTCAGTGAATCTATTTAAGTATTTTAATTTGTCGCCCGATTTTACGTTTAATCAACGAATTTATTTCAACTCGATTGAGAAGAATTTAATCCAAAATGGCAATTACAATGGCACTGGAGACAGTGTTTTGGTATCTACAGTTTATGGCGTTAAAGCACCAATTGACTATAGCTTTAGCGTGGGTTTAAGCACCCGGTTTTTTGGTAAATTTAATTTTTACGGCACCAAACTTATTGCGATTAGGCATGCGGTAACTCCATCCATTGGTTTTGTTTATCACCCCGATTATAGCGATCCAAAATACAACTATTTTAAAAAGGTTGGTATGCTTGGCGATACAACGCATTCCAAATTTACAGACTATAGCATCTTTGAAGGTGCTGTTTATGGGGCTCCTTCATTGGGAAGAACGGCAGCTATGAACATTAATTTAGGTAACAATTTTGAAAGTAAATGGAAAAACAAAAAGGATACAATTCTCGGTACACGTAAAATAATGTTAATTGAGTTTTTAAATCTTAGCACTGGCTATAATTTCTTGGCCGACTCGCTGAAACTGGGTAATATATCCTTGTCTACAGGAACGAGCATCTTGAAAAGAATCAGCATTAATATGGGTTGTGGCTTTACTCCGTATGATGTAGATAGTTCAAATAATTCGGAACATACCGTGAATCGATATCTTTTAAGTACGCCAGGTCATCAGCTCGCTCGTATGCAAAATCTAAATCTTGGCGTGGTGTTCAGCCTAAATTCCGAGGCTACAAAGAAGAAGAAGAGTAATATAGGAACGGCTCAAGAATTAAACGATGTCAATAATCATTTAAATAACTATATTGACTTCAATATTCCGTGGAATGTTAATTTTAATTACAACTACGGATATATCGCACCGTATAAACTAATTAAGTCATATGTGGTGAAAAACCGCCATAGCTTAAGTTTAAGTGGCGACATCAGTATTACTCCAAATTGGAAGGTGGCGGGTAGCGTATATATGGACCCTTCAAAACTTCAGATACAAACTGTTTCAGTGGATTTATACCGCGATTTACATTGTTGGGATATGCGCATCAACATACGGCCATTTGGAGAAAATAGAGGCTTTAATTTTAGTTTACAAGCGAAGTCTTCTTTGTTGCAGGATTTGAAAATTACTCGCCGCTTTGATGCTCGTTATTATTAAACTCTTGATGCGAATTCTTGTTTATATAATTCGGCTTACTTTTTCAGGCTTTCGTATTAAGCTATCCCAATAAATCCGAATAAGAATTACAATCCAAGCAATAAAGCAAGGTATTACCTTGATATGGATTTTCGCAAACAACTCTTTACGCACATAAGCCGGGAACAAATCAGAGGCGGAAAGTTGGGTGAGAATCAAGACGATAATGAGTAGAATTAAATTCCATTGGTTTTGTGGACGGCTAAAAAACCAGAGGCCAACTCCAACAACTGGGATGATGAAAGTTGGGGATTCTGACTTATGATTAAAAATGACGACCCAAATTAAAAATAAAGACAAAATGAGTATTCGATAGGAATAATTGTGATATGATTTGTGAAACAATAAAGTTGATACTGTTAGAAGTGTTCCTAGGATTATTACTGTCATTTTATTTACAGCAACGCCTGAGAAGTCATTTATTAATGCCATAACTGAAATCCCTGTTGAGTTGGTGTAATCGCCAGAAAGCATCGCAAACCAGCTTATGTATTGATTTTGGAGGTTGCTTAACGAGGTAATTAATAAGGGAAGTGACACAAAAAGAACCCCTATGATACAACTATAAATTACAAAACGTAACTTGTTTGGGTAAAACAAAAACAATACACCAATTACAATACCATAAGGTTTTATGCAAGTGGCAAGGCCAATTAATATTACTGCTGTGGCGATTTTTCTATTTTCGAAAGCGGTAAATGTAAGAAGGTACAACGCAACCATTAAGGCATTACTCTGCGAGCTTTGCGTCGATAACATTAGCTCAGGTAAAATAAACCATAATAAAAGTTGTTTTGATGAATCTCTAAAAGTGGGTAACGTACGAATGGCCCAAAACACGAGCAAAACATTAGTTAGATTCCAACAAATCAAACCGGGTAGGTCGGGAAGAAATGCATAGGGTAGCATGAAAACAGCGAACGTAGGGCTATATTTGTACAAATCCCATGCCCCCTCATTTTCGTAAGGGATATACATATCTTTAAATTCGAGTAAATGAATTACAGAATATTTAAAGAGTATAAAGTTATTGTAATAGCAGAATTTGCCGTTAAAAGTATGAGCTGGCAAAAAGCGTTGAAAGCTGATAGCAATAGTTAGTATGGTAAAAACAAGGAAAATGGAATTGTAACTTAAAATCCACTTCTTGATTTTTTCCATTGTCTTGGATTATTTATTCGATATTATAGTGCACGAACGACCTCTGTAATACCTTTGGTTGTTGGCGTAACAGTCATCACTGGAATTGGCGAATTATTTACGATTTGCTGCGCATAACTTCCGATGATTATTTCTTTAAGGTCTTCATCTTGTTGCGTCATAATCATAATTAAATCGGCTTTAATGTTTTCGGCATAGTTAATGGTTTCCTTCGCCAATGCATTCTTATCCTTTAGGAAAAATGAGGTGTATTTAACTCCCGCTTCGTTAAATTTGGCCTCAACGTTGTTGATGTTGGCATTGATTTTATGACCTAAAAATTCATCATCTTCTCTAAAGGTAAGTATATGAATTGTAGAATTGAATTTTTTAGCTAAATGAATAGCCCATTTTACTTTTTGTCTGGTTTCAAAACTTAAATCGATCGGGAATATTATATTTTTATACCCATCTCCGAAGTGTTTGCCTTTAATTACAATAACAGGTACCCCTGCTTGGCTAATTACGCGTTGGGCATTGCTTCCCATAATCTTCTGTAATCCACTAGCACCATGGGTTCCCATTACAATACTATCGCAATCGAGCTCTTCGGCAACTTCCACAATTGTTTTATAAATACTATAAGCTGATCGGACTACTGTAATGATATCAATGCCATGCTTTTGTTTTATTTCCTCTTTCATGACATCTAATTTCGTTTGCAAACTTTTCTCCACCATTTCTTCAGTTGCGTTTTTTGAAAAAATTGAGGTAATCAGATTGCCGGTATCGTAAATGGCGAGTAGAGCAATGTCGTTATCAAAAGTTTTAGCAATCATTATGGCATGTTCCAAAGCCAATTCTGCAACTTGAGAGAAGTCGGTTGGAACCAACATCATGTTCTTTTTAGGACTATTCATTTTTGTTATTATAATTTACGTGCAAAGGTAATATAATGTGGTTGGTGATGCAACTGATTTTGTTAATTAATTGCTCCCATTTTATATTCAAATTCAATGTAGCTTTGCGTTTATAAAATAATTGTTAAAGATTCTTGGAATATTGAAGTTGTCTGATGCTGCTTTTTTGATAATAAGGGGCAGTAATGTGAAACTTTTTAACATTTTTGTCTTAAGAAAATGCAAATAAAAAAAACCGACCTTATCGTCAATGCAGATGGTAGTATTTATCATCTTCAACTTCGCCCCAACGAGATAGCCTCAAATATTGTATTTGTAGGCGATCCAAATCGCGTACCCATGGTTTCATCACATTTTGATTCCATAGAAATAAAACGTGAATCCCGTGAATTTGTAACCCACACTGGGCATTATCATGGCCACCGATTGTCGGTAGTAAGTACCGGTATTGGCACTGATAATATTGATATTGTTGTCAATGAAATTGATGCATTGCACAATATCGATTTTGTTACAAAAACAGCAAAAGAAAACCTAACCTCGCTTAATTTTATTCGTATTGGTACCAGCGGTACCATTCAAAATGATATCCCAATCGACAGTTTTGTGGTGAGCGCCAAAGCTATTGGTTTTGATGCTTTAGGTTCATATTACGATACGCCTCAAAATAAGAATTGTATCAGCAAGTCGAATGCTTTTGTTTACCTTTTGTCAAAGTTAATAGAGGCAGAAATGAAACCCTATTTAGTTGATGCTTCTGATGCTTTACTTCAGCAAATAGATACTGGTTTTATTGAAGGAATAACAGCTACAATGCCGGGCTTCTATGCGCCTCAAGGCAGAGCACTACGCGCTCAGTCCAAGCTAACGAAAGATCTGGTGCCATTTTTGGCTGAGCAGAATTATTCAGGTCAGAGGATTTCGAATATAGAAATGGAAACGGCTGGAATTTATCTTTTAGCCTCGGCTTTAGGGCATCATGCGATTTCTTTTAATGCAATTTTAGCAAATCGTCACACCGATGAGTTTTCGGCAAAGGCAGAGCAAACAATTCAAGATTTAATATTGAAGGTACTTGAAATATATTTTCCTTTAGAATAGTCCGTTTATCGACTTTTTTGGTTCTAATATCCTCAATAAAATACCTACGTTTTATTGTCTAATCAAGGATATGATAAAAATATCAATTTAATTCTGTTATATTAATAACGAATATTTCTCTCTATTGTAACTTTCGCGGTGGCTTATCGTAATAACAAACATACATCATAATCTAAATATGAAATTTGCTGTTCATTTTTCTTGTTTTCTTCTCTTTGCATATTCTATTGGCTTGGCCCAATCCGACTTTAATCGGATTACATGCGCAGGCAATATCACGTTGAATATTAAACAAGGAGATAGCTGTAAATATACATTCGCAGCAGATTCAAAATCAGAGAATGCCAATAGGGTTATATTTGAAGTTTACAATAATACTTTACATATCGAAGGTGGAATTTCAAGAAATGCGATTGCTAATGTTCAAATAAAAAGCTTGAAAGGGTTGAATGTATCGGGTGAAACGTATGTTTTTTGTGACCAATCGTTGGCTTGTGATGCTTTAAAAGCTGAATTTAAAGGATCATCCAAAGGTGTTTTAAAAATCGAAGCCGCTTTCCTTGCTTTAGAAGTCGGTGGTGCCGCACAAGTTGAATTAATTGGAAAGGCAGCGCAAGGCGATATTATTATTGATGGTGCCTCCAAGGTAACGGCAAATAAATGTGAATTTGAAAGGTGCGAGGTTGCATCCAATGGCGCATCTGTTTGTTCTCTTAACAAAGTAAATTCGGAGTTAAAGGTTGAGGCTCGTGGCTCCTCAAAAATTTACTTGACTCATATTCCAGAAACCTACGTCTCCTCAATTTATGGTGTAGGTAAGGTGCTAGATAATAATATTAACCTCGACACAACAACTAAGTTAGAAACTCAGATGGAGTTACAGGATGATACTTTAGCTAAAAATAATCAGTTTCTAAGTCCTTCATGTAATATATCTAAGGATGCTGGATTTAATTGGACAGGGTTAGACTTGGGTATTAATGGATTAATGAATTCATCCATGTTGTTGAAGTCGCCAATAGGGTATAGTTATTTGGAGATGAGCAATCCTACCTCAATGCAAATTAATCTAAATCTTTTTGAAAAGGATGTGCAGCTTTATAAACGTTTTGTTATAGCCATGGTGGGTGCTGGTTTTAGTTGGAGCAATTTTAAATTCACCTCGCCTTATGTATTTCAATCTAACCAGTCAACGCTTACTGCAGTCTATGATTCTACGGTAAAGTTAAATTCCAATAAATTACGTGTGTCTTATTTTAACGTGCCAATTTTAATTGGTTTTAATACCCATGAAAAGGAAAACAAGGCATTGCATGTGGCAGTTGGCATAATAACGGGAATTCGTTTGGGTGCTATGATTAAAACCAGTACCGATGGAAAGGGAGGAAGCCATATCGAAAAAACGTTCGATGATTACAATTTAGAAAAGACTCGATTCGACGCCATGGTGCGTCTTAAATATAAAAAAGCAAACTTTTGGGCGTTGTATAGTATTACAAGCTTGTTCAAAAAAAATCAAGGACCCGAAGTTCACCCTATTGCAGTTGGGGTGAATATTCTTGATTTATTTTAACTGCAAATTCTTCTTCATATAATCTTTGACTCGAAAGCGGACTTTGGTCCGCTTTTTACTTTTTCTAAATTCTAATAAAGTTCTATTTAAAAAGTGAGATTGATTCTAGCTCTTAAATCTACCAAATACGCCCAATGGTAGTTTACTTCCGGTGCTTGCATGTAAATATAACTCACCAAATTTTAGGTTGCCTGCTTTAGGGAAATGATAGCTTAATAAATTTTCGATGATTAATGAAGAGAATCCGAGTGAATAGGTATTTAGTATAAAGAAATGGTCTTCAGGGTCAAGAATTTTCTTGCAATCTGCCAATAGTCCATCAATCATGTCTTCTAGTTTCCATCTTTCTCCTTTTGTACCTAATCCATAAGCCGGCGGATCAAGCATTATGCCTTGGTATTTTTTAAGACGTCGTACCTCTCGTTGCACATATTTACCAGCATCTTCCAAAGTCCACCTAACATCATTTAAATTACTCATCTCCATGTTTTCGTTGGCCCAGTTAATTACCTGTTTTATACTGTCTACGTGCACCACGTCTGCACCCGCAGCCTTAGCGGCTAATGTAGCTCCGCCGGTATAAGCAAATAAGTTCAAAACCTTCGGTGTATGTGCTTTTAACGTTTTTACGCATTCAAAAATATAGTCCCAATTGGCCGCTTGTTCTGGGAAAATTCCAATATGCTTAAATTGGGTTAGCGCAAGTTTTAAGTTAATGTTGAGGCCATTATAATTGTAATTTATTTTCCAATTGTCAGGCATATCTTTTTTTGTAATCCACTCCCCTTGATGGCTTCCTCGTTGCTCAAAAATAGCATGCGCTTTGCTTTTCCATTCAGCATCACTCCATTTTTTTTGCCAAACGGCCTGTGGTTCAGGCCTTGCAGTAATAAAATCGCCAAATCGCTCTAGCTTTTGGAAGTTGCCGCAATCAAGTAACTCGTAGTTCTTAAAATGAAGTGGTGTAAGTAGTTCCATACTTTGCAAAGGTAAGGTTTCAAGTGCTATTGATGGAAATGAACTTTTTTACTTTCTTTTTTGAGAATAGTAAACCATCTAAATTGTAATTTTTTCGTCCTTCGTAGTGTTTTTTTTAATTCTTTTATTAGTTTTGGAAATTAGGAAAAGTACTATTGTATGGGCTTGAAGTTTACTAAGTATCTCAAAATATTATTTTTATTTGTAGCTATATTTTGGTTTTCCATTAGTAGGTCTCAATCATGCAGTATAGTTAAGTTTCGAACAATTCCGGATTCTCTTAATCAGAAGAAAAACGACACGGTAATTTGTAAGGGCTCGTGTTTGGATTTGTTCGCAAAAATACCAGACTTAAAAGCTGCCACTTCTTATACCATTACAAGTATCCCTTTTCTAGATAGTCTTCCCTGCGAAGGATTAGGGACGATACCTAGTAATTACATGTATCCCGATAACTTATATTCCGACAAAATAAATCTAGGGTTTAGTTTCTGTTTTTTCGGGAATTCGTATTCTAAATGTATGCTTTCTGATAATGGATATATTTCATTTGATACCTCCCGTGCTACAAACCCCTGTGGCTATAACTTGGTTTCATACCTTCCAATTCCGAATCCTTCCAATTCCGATTTCTTAAATGTTATTATGGGGTGTTGTATGGATGTTTTCGTTCCATTAAATGGATCTATAACAGTTCAAACTATTGGTGCTGCTCCGTTTCGTGTTTTTATTGTGAAATTTAATCACTGTGCGTATAATGGAGGAACATGCAATTATCCGGCAAATGAACTTGATATGAAGATAGCACTCTATGAAACAACGAACATTATTGATGTCTACATTAAAAAGAAAACGATGTGTTCTGGTTGGAACGGTGGGCTAGCTATTCAAGGGGTTCAAGATCAAAATGGAACCTTTGCTTATGCCACTTCAGGCCGTAATAATTCCCAATGGTCTACGTTAAATGATGCCAGAAGGTATTCTCCATCCGGGGTAAATAGAAATTATTCATTACGTTGGTTCAGTGGGTCATCAATCATTGGCAGCGGTTTAACTCAAACGGTATGCCCTACTTTTTCTCAGTGGTACCGTGCTCAATTATCTGTTGATTCATCTTGCGGTTCGCCCTCCGCTTTGGTTGTGGCAACTGATTCTGTTTATGTTAATGTAAAAGGAACTTCTACTACCATTAATCAAAATGTTATTATTGATACCATTCGTTGTGCTTCTAATTATATGTTACTCGATGGTGGTACCGGTGCTATTAGCTATCGTTGGAATAATGGAGCTCGCACAAGGTTTCTTAAAGTAACACGAACAGGTAGTTTTATATGTCAGCGCATGACCGACACCACAAATTGTTATTTTGATTCTTTGTTTTTTAATATTTACAGTGAAAAGGTTTTTATCGACAGCACCTCTGCATATGGTTGTTTTGCTCAAGGGCAGGGCCATCTTAAGGTTTTAGGTTCTGGCGGACAAGGTAATATACAATATAAATTTGCGAATAACAGTTATAGCAATGTCAATATTTTCGATAATTTATATTATGGTAGTTACCATGTTAAGGTGAAGGATGCTGTTGGTTGTGAGTTCGATTCGTTAATTACGATACAACGTCCTACTATTAATGTTATAAAACGAAATGTTTGTGGCGTGGACAGCATCGGAGCAATAGTAATGCAGGTAAGCAATTTTAATGGTCCTTATCAGTTCAAGATGGACACTGGAAGTTATAAAACAGATACTTTTTTTCTTAATGTAAAAGGAGGTACACATACCATTTCAATAAAAAATAGCACTGGGTGCGTTTACGACACTACTTTTTCTGCTCCATTTACAAGTTTAAAATTAAGTGTAGGTTTTACGGTGGTTAAGGCATCCGGATGCACAGGAGGGAACCCTGATGGAAGTATCACAGTAAATGCCAGCGGTGGAAATCCTCCATATCGATATTCAAAAAATTTTGGTGGATTTTCAAATAATCCAACTTTTGGCGGACTAAATGAAGGCAACTATTGGATTTCGATTCGAGATACCTTCAATTGTGGAATTGACTCTTCGGTGCGTGTAAATGCCTTGGCTCATCTTTATGTAAATGGCTATGTTGTTAATGCTAGCTGCTACAATACCAACACGGCCTCTATTATCATCAATGGTTTTGGTGGTGTATCACCATATACCTTCTCTTTTGGTGGAAGTGCATTTAGTAGCGTAAACACAAGAACCGGACTTGGTGCTGGAACAATGACGGTTTCAATCAAGGACGGAAGAGGATGTGTTGTGGATACAGTTCTGCCAATAGGACAACCACCACCCATTCAATTTGGCCCTAACTTAACCCACTTGCTTTGCAATGGAAGTAATACCGGAGTCATTAAAATTAATGGTTTTGGGGGTATTCCTCCGTATCTATTTTCAATAAATGGTGGAGCATTATCCACGAATAATACATTTTCATCATTAGCAGCTGGGGTTTATACATTACGCATTAGAGATTATAATCAGTGTATAAAAGATACAACGGTAACTCTCACGCAGCCTTTTCCGGTTAATTTTAATATCAATAAGCTGAACACCACATGCTGGAATTCATCGGATGGGAAGTTTACATTAACACCTTTTGGAGGGACGCTACCCTATCTATTCTCATACAATGGAGGCGCATTTACTTCAAAAACGGTTTTTGATACACTTCCCATTGGGAATTATAGTATTCGAATAAAAGATGGCAATAATTGTACACGCGACACGATCATCACTATCGCTAGTCCTCCAAGGTTGAGCGCCTCGTTCACTTTTAAGTCTATCTCTTGTTTCGGAAATACCAATGGAATGATAAAAATTATAGCTAATGGTGGCGTTGCCCCTTATACATATTCATTCAATAACGGGGTTTTTAGTACGCTTGATTCATTTGTTAATATAGCAGCCGGTAGCTATTCGTTTTCCATAAAAGACTTGCGAGGGTGCCGTATAGATACCTTTGGAGTTCTTGCCCAGCCTGCAAAATTGGCCTTTCGGGTAATTCTTAAACATGCATTATGTTATTCAGATTCTAGTGGCGAAATTAATATTGGCGCAATCGGTGGGATGCCTCCTTATAAGTATGCAATAGGTACTGATACCTTTTCAACTAATGGGGTTTTTAAGAAAAAAGTGGCGGGTATTTATACACTTCATATTAAAGATGCTGGTGGCTGTTTATATGATACCGTGGTTGTTTTAACTCAACCTACGTATCTTAGAATGAATGTTGCGGTTTTGAAAACTGTGAGTTGTTTTAATGGTAATGATGGTGAATTGCAAACTAATGGTGTTGGCGGCACTCCTCCTTATCGATATCAGCTTAACCTGGGATCATTTACTCTGTCCACTTTTCATTATGGCTTAATAGCTGGAATTTACAAAATTACAGTTAAAGATTCCAACAACTGCACCTTCGACACTTTAGTGGCTGTTAGCCAAAGTCCTCGGATGGTTTCAACACATCTTATCACTAATAATATCTGTTACCGTGCGTCGCAAGGCAATATTACTGTTAGAATGCAAGGTGGCTCGCCACCTTATATTTATGCAATCGATACAGGTGTTTTTAAGTTAGACTCGACATTTGGTAATCTTAAATCAGGTGTTTATTTGATGCATGTTAAAGACAATAAAAATTGTGTGTTCGACACTTTCTTTTCAATAACAGAGCCACCTAAAATAATAACAAATGCTACAGTTAAGAACATTACATGCTACAATGGAAATGACGGAAAGGTGACTATCTTCCCTAGTGGTGGCACTCCCCCCTATCAATGTTCGATAGATGGAGTTAATTATAATACAACTTTTACATTCAGTAATTTAGTTGCAGGAATTTATAAATATTATATACGCGATAGTAAAGGCTGTAACTACGACACTGCGGTAACGGTGTTTCAGTCAACCTTAATGACCAATTATTTTACTGTAAAAAATGTGTCTTGCTTCAACTCTAATGATGGTGCTCTTAGCGTATTCACTAAAGGGGGAAGTAAGCCTTACAGTTATTCCTTAAACGGCGCTCCTTTCGATACAATTAGTTCGTTCAGCAATTTGCCAATCGGCACTTATACATTGCAAACAAGGGATACATTTAATTGCATAAAAGATACAACTGTTACTCTAACGCAACCGCCTCAGATTTATGTAAAAGCTATTGCAACCAATGTAACATGCTACAATGCTGGTAATGGAACCATAGAAATAGCGGCCATTGGAGGTGTACCTCCATTTACATTCTCTCTCGACAACAACGCATTTTCTTCGATATCGAAATTTTATGGACTTTCTCCGAATACCTATAAAGTAAACGTTAAAGATAAGCTTGGTTGTATTCGTGATACCACGATTACCATTATTCAGCCCGATTCCTTTAAATTTAATTCGCTTGTACAGGATGTTAGTTGCTTTGGCGGAAGTGATGGTTCATTGCTTGTTCAAGTTAGTGGGGCATCTTCTCCTTATTTATACTCCTTCAATGGCTCTGCATATAACACCGACTCCGTTTTTAGTCAGTTAAAAGCCGATATTTATACAGTAAAAATAAAAGATCGCAACAACTGTATTTTAGTTCGAAAAGTAATTGTAAACCAGCCAAACAAACCTTCCTTGCTGCCTGCCGAGGTGGTGCGAGCAACATGGGCAAACGATAGTATGGTATTGTTGCAATGGAAGAGTTATCCAAAAGCACTCTTTTATAAGGTATCCTCAAAACTTGCTAATACAACTATAGTAACAGATACGTTTATGTATCAGAAGAATCCACAAACAGAAATTTATAATTATCAGATTTCTGTGGTTGACTCATGTAATTTTTTAAATCAGAAAAGCTTGGCACACAGCACCTTGTTGCTAAATGGAAATATGGAGGATTCTCGATTTATTCATCTGCAATGGAACAGTTATAAAAGTTGGCTCAACGGCGTTGATATCTATAATGTTTATCGCTATCACCCTGAAAATAATAGTATTGAAAATGTATTTGCAACCAGGGATACTTTTATTGCTTTTCCTGTTAATCCTGCTGATTCAAATGTAGAATTTGTGTTATTCGTTGAAGCAGCCGAATTGACGGGTAACAATGCTATTTCTGTTAGTAATCGTGTTTATCTTTATACAGAACCTAAAGTATGGATGCCGAATGCCTTTTCTCCCAATCATGACGGCATCAATGATGTATTATTACCTAAGGGTGTTGGCTTAAAAAATTACACACTAATTGTTTATGATCGATGGGGGAATTTGCTGTTTAAGAGTGATACAACAATCAAAAGTTGGGATGGCAAATATCAAGGTGAAGCTGTTCCAATGGGTACCTACATTTATGAACTCCAAGCTAATCTATATTATCGTCGAGAATCCGAACGGGAGGTTTTCCTAAAGGGTTCTTTTCAATTAATGCGATAGTTAACTGTTTTACACCATTGTTTAGTTGTATTTGTTACTTAAGTTTATTAATCACGATTACGAAAGTGACATGTTAGAATTGTATTTATCGTAATCATAACATTATTAATTTCAATAACTTCCTTTTTCTTACTTTTGCGAGTAACAATGAGTTTAATTAAAAAATTTACCGGCACAGGAGTAGCCATTATAACTCCATTTAAATCAGATTCAACGGTTGACTTTGCTGCTTTATCTAAAGTCACGAGTCATATTATTTCAGGTGGTTGCGAATATATTGTGGTGTTGGGCACTACTGGCGAAAGTGTTACCTTAACTGCTGAAGAAAAAACGGGTATTATGAAATGTGTTCTTGATGCCAACAATAATAGAGTGCCATTAATGCTTGGTGTTGGAGGCAATAATACCAAGGAGGTAGTTGCACAATTGCAATCTATAGACACTAATGGGTTCTCCGCTATATTGTCTGTTTGTCCGTATTATAATAAGCCAAATCAAGAAGGTATTTTTAAGCATTATTCCGCTGTTGCAGATGCCTCACCATTACCAATATTACTTTATAATGTGCCATCTCGCACCGGCGCAAATATTACAGCTGAAACAACCTTAAAGCTTGCTTCACATCCCAATATATTTGGGATTAAGGAAGCTTCAGGTAACTTGGATCAATGTATGGATATATTGAAATCTAAGCCAGACGATTTCATGGTGATAAGTGGAGACGATCCATTTACGTTGCCATATATAGCATTGGGTATGGTTGGTGTTATTTCGGTGGTAGCCAATGCGTATCCAAATGATTATTCTAGTATGGTTCGCGCAAGTATAAATGGTATGTTTGATGTGGCACGTCCTTTGCATTATAAATTATTACAAACAATAAAAAACATGTTTGCCGATGGCAGCCCAGGTGGGGTAAAAGCCTATCTCAATATGATGGGTTTATGTGAAGAAATAGTAAGGGAGCCCTTGGCGAGTATAGGTGAATTAACTCGATTAAAAGTAAAGGCAGACTTTGAAAGTTTGTTAAAATAATTATGATAGAAATTACGAATGTGTCAAAGTCCTTTGGTGATAAGAAGGTGCTTAATAATATAAATATGACTTTCCTTCCAGGGAAATGCAATATGGTAATTGGTACTAGTGGAAGTGGCAAAAGCGTTTTAATGAAACTTATGGTAGGATTGGAGTTGCCAGACACTGGAAGTATTCTTTTTGATAAAAAGGACTTCACCAGTTTAAGCTACGAAGATAAAATTGATATACGCAGGCAAATTGGAATGTTGTTTCAAAGTTCAGCATTGTTTGATTCACTCACGGTCGAAGAAAATGTGGGTTTCCCCTTAAAGATGTTTAGTACGATGATGAAGCCAGAGCAGATAGATCGAATTAATTTCTGCTTGAAACACGTGAGATTAGAAAATCAAAATGCAAAATATCCAAGTGAATTAAGCGGTGGCATGAAGAAGAGGGTAGGCATTGCACGTGCAATTGCTTTAAACCCACGTTATCTGTTTTGCGATGAACCTAACTCTGGATTAGATCCGCTTACGTCTCGTGTTATCGATAACCTAATACAAGAAATCACAGAAGAATTTAAAACGACTACAATAATTAATACCCACGACATGAAAAGTGTTTATGACATTGGTGATAATATATTGTATATTAACAAGGGTGATAAATGGTGGGAAGGCACCAAAGATACTATCCGAGTTGATCAAAATAAAGAATTACGAGAGTTCGTTGCGGCATCATTTTAGTCAATTGTATTGTTTTTATAAATTATAACTATGAAGTTTATTGTATCCTTGTTTTTTATCACCTTGTTTTTTTCTTCTTGCGCTATTTGCAAAAGAAGCCAGAAGGCTTCGAATAATTCTGCATCCTGCACTATTGAAAACTTTACAGAGATTGCCTTTGGTTCTGGTGGCGGATTTACAGGATCGGTCGAAGGGTATCGCTTATTAAAGAATGGAAGGTTAATGCAAGGCGAAAAGATGATAAAAACGATATCCAAGTCGCAACTAAAAGATTTGTTAACGGCTTTGGAAAGTGCAAATATAAATTCAATTAAAATTAACGACCCAGGGAATCTATATTATTTTATCGCATTAAAAAATTCATCTAGCGAGCATCGCGTGGTTTGGAATGATTTAACCAAAGATGCCTCTGCATTAAAGTCTGTTTATGAAACACTACTTCTATTCACCAAATAAAAAAGTGATGAAGAATGTTTTCTTTTTGCTCCTTGCACTCCTTCTGATATCGAATGCCTGTAAAAAAAACCATGACAATAATACGCATGTAAATGGTAAAGAATATGTGAATTCTAAAATAGGAAGCTGGATTATTTATAATGTCGATTCTATTGTGTTTAGTGACTTTAACATTACTGTTCAAAAAATAGATACTTTCAAATTTCAAGTTAAAGAGGTGATTGCTGGTGTTTTTTTTGATGGTACAAATCAGGAAAATACAAGAATAGAAAGGTTTCAAAGGCTCATCGATACCTTGCCTTGGCAAATTACAAATGTTTGGTCATCAAAAATTACCGCTTCTGATTTTGAAAAGGTGGAGGAGAATATTCGTTATGTGAAACTTGTATTTCCTGCCAATGAGTTTAAGGTATGGCCTGGCAATAAATACAATAACTTGCCATCATTAGATTACACTTATCTGAATGTGAAAGGTGAAGTTTCTCTTCCTGGAAAGGATTTTTTTAATACGATCACCGTTTTGCAGCGTGACAGTGCCGAGGATAATTTTGTAGAGAAAGGCTTCGCGATGGAAATTTATGCCGAGAATATTGGCATGATTTATAAGCGTAATGATGCTGTAGAAGTTCAAAATAATATTAAGAAAGGCGTATACTACCGACAAACAGCCATAGATTGGAGTAAATAATGAGAAAGCTAATTACCTTATTCGCACTGCTATTTGGGCTTATTGCTCAAGCACA
Source organism: uncultured Bacteroidota bacterium (assembly GCA_903850915.1). Taxonomy (GTDB): domain Bacteria; phylum Bacteroidota; class Bacteroidia; order UKL13-3; family UKL13-3; genus CAINMV01. The sequence goes on along the minus strand of CAINMV010000023.1, from coordinate 15,763 downwards.
AAAAGAGACGTACACCTATTTTATTAAATTTAGAGATAAAAACAATTCAATCTTTGACATCAAAAAACCAGAGTTGTTTTTATCAAATAAAGCGATTCTCCGCCGCGCTAAATTTCAAATAAAAATTGACGAGACTGATTTGCCAGTGAATGAGTCCTATATCCGAGCCGTGTGCAGTAGAAAAGTGAAATTTAAAAATTCGAGTAAATGGTTAAATGGCATTTTGGTAGAGGTAGAAGATACCAATGCGCTGCTTCGAATAACCGATAATACCTATGTCGCTTATGCTTTATGTGTTGCAAAATATTCTAAGCAAGCGAAAGTGTCTGCCGAATTGAATGCCGAGATAGGAGGAGAGCCTATAGATGTGTTTGGCGAAAATGTTGAGAATTCCAAATCATCGCGTCAAAATATTTATGGCAAGGCCTTCGATCAAATAAAGATGCTGCAAGGAACAGCCTTGCATCAAAAAAAGTTAACTGGGAACGGAGTGACCATTGCTGTGCTCGACGCCGGTTATTTCAATGCCAATAAATTACCTTGGTTTATTAATTTGCAAAAAAACCATCAGATCCTTGGAATGCATGATTTTGTTGATAATGACACCTTGGTTTTTGATGCAAGTGATCATGGGCTTGAGGTGTTAAGCTGCATGGCAATGGTCGATTCTGGCACTTATATCGGAACAGCCCCCTTGGCCCAATATCTGTTATTACGAAGCGAAGATGCTGAAACAGAACAGCTAGTTGAAGAAATTAATTGGTCGGTTGCTGCTGAATATGCGGATAGTATTGGTGTTGATTTAATTACTACATCGCTAGGGTATAATACCTTTGATGATTTAAACATGAACCATTCACCTTCCGACCTTGATGGCGCAACATCTTTCGTTACTATGGCTGCCGAATTAGCTTTCAGTAAAGGTATTGTTGTGGTATGCAGTGCAGGAAATGATGGTGCTAAAGCGTGGCGGAAAATTGGTTTTCCTGGCGATGCTCATCATGCAATTACTGTGGGTGCTGTAAATTTAGACAGAGCTATTGCCGACTTTAGTTCTACCGGACCAACAGCTGATGGTGTTTCTAAGCCAGACATAACGGCACTTGGCGTTTCTTCAGCTGTTGCCTCTCCTTTTGGTGGCGTAAGTTATGCCGATGGTACTTCTTTCGCAACGCCTATCACTGCCGGTTTAGTGGCTTGTCTCATCCAGGAGCATCCTGCAAAAACACCGCAAGAAATTGCAGACGCTGTGCGGTGGAGTGCCGATCGTGCAGAAATTGCGGATACTTTTTATGGTATGGGAATCCCTGATTTTAACCTTGCGAATTTTATACTAGGCGATTCAACATACGACAGAACCAAGGATAATCTTTTTAATATTACCTACAATAAAGCAGATCACTTATTTTGTTTTACAATCTATAGTGCCACCACCCAAGTTTTTGGATTTAAGCTAATCGACGACAATGGCAATATTCTTAAAACTGGCTCTCAGCAATGTATTGGTCGTAAGTTCAAACATTTTTATATCGATGAAATGGAATTGCCTGAAATGACAAAGCGCTATGGATTTATTGTTGAAAATGAAGCCCATCAAACCTTTATTAAGCTTTTTTAATTTACTCTTTTTCGTACATGTCTTGATCCTACTAATATGGGGATGCAAAACACAAGGAGCGTAAATAGAGAAAATAAAAAGTCAGATTGCTTGTTTTCTAAAATCTCACAAAGTGAGGTTAGTTGAAATGTAGTGCAGATAAATGATAAGAGCAATTTCAAGCCTAACAATCCTATAACAACGAAGGCGGCTGTATTTAACAAAGGAAACTTTTCCATGAGTTTCACAAAAATGGTGGCTACAAGTCGCATTGTGATGATACCGATGAAAACGCCAATCCAAATCAGGTATATGTTATCTTTGGCATATACCACTGCTGCAAATACATTATCAATCGAAAAAACCAAGTCCATGAGCTCTACCATGGCAACGGTACTCCAAAATGTTCCTAGATATTGGTGAAGAAACTTGAATAGTTTACTCTTGCTTCTGTCGGGATGGATTTCTGATTCTGGCTCTTTTTTCTTGAAATAGTTAAAGCATAGATAGAGAAGGTATAGCGCTCCAACTAATTTTAACCATGTAATTTTAATGAGGTAGGATGCAAATAACAAACACAATCCTCTGAAAATATAAGCGAAGATAATGCCAATCCTTAAGGCCCGTGAACGTTGGTTTAAAGGCAGATCCATTACCATTGTAGCCAGCACGGCTGCATTGTCGATACTCAATAGACTTTCAATTAAAATTAAGTTCAGTATAATAAGTAATGATGTTCTTAGGTCGTTACCAAGGAAATGATGTATGATGTCGGCGACTATTGTCATAATAAAGTTAAACTTGACGGTTTTTTTTTATAATGGTTTTGAGGTGGCTATGGTAGTTGAAATAACTTCTAACCCAGCGGATTAACACAGCCAGATTATTTTTTATTCCAACCAAGCTAATCAAATGCATGAAAGCCCAAATGAACCAAGCCGGGATTCCATAGATTTTGAAATGACCTATTTCTACCACTGCTTTAATGCGTCCTAGGGTTACCATATTACCTAAGTCGATATATATAAATGGCTTTAAGGGTTTATTTAGAGTTTGATTTTTAAAGTTTGTGGCTAAACATTTAGCCTGTTGTATCGCTACTTGGGCTACTTGTGGATAGCCTTTAAGATGGTGTTTCTCAATTCTGAATGCAATGTCTCCAATAGCAAATATATTATTGTAGCCTTCCAGCATATTAAATTCATTCACACGAAACCGATGATCCCCTGTTTGTGATGCTGCGGCAAAACCCTTTATTGCGTTGCCTTGTATACCTGAGGCGCAAACAACTGTATTTGTTATAATCGTTTCGCCACCTTTTAAAGTAATGCCTTCGTTATCAATTTTTTCAATATGAGTTTTTGTTCGTACAATTATCCCTAGTTTTTCTAAAGTATATTTCGCTTTTACCGACGATTTTTCATCGAACATTGGCAGTATCCGATCCGAACTCTCAATTAAATATAGTTGTATTTGTTTGGTGCTATATTCCGTCATGCACTTACGCAAAATAAAATTGCACATTTCCGAAAGTGCACCTATTACTTCTACGCCTGTTGGTCCTCCACCTATAACCACAAGATTCATTTTAAGGTCTTTTTGGGCTAAGTTATTCTCTTCATCATTAAAAAATTTAATAATATGATTTCGTAATCTTAAGGCTTCATTTACGCTTTTTAAGGAGTAAACTATTTCTTGAAGGCTCTCCTTATTTCGGTATTTGTTCCTGCCACCATTAGCGAAAACAAGATAGTCGAAGTCTATTGTTCCAATGGACGTATTTATTATGTTTTGTTCAGGCAATATTTCATCTACATTAGCTTGTCGAAATAGGACGTTCTTGTTTTTTTTGAAAATAGAGGAATAGGAGAAGCTTATTAACTTCCAGTCCAATCCTGCTGTGGCCACTTGATATAGCAAAGGTTGAAATTGATGGGAATCATTTTTATCAATTAGAATCACTTGGTAAGGCGCATTTTGAAGAGATCTAGCTAATTGAATCCCTCCAAAGCCGCCACCTATTATAACGATGCGTTTATATTTTGAAGTTGGAAGGGTTTCTTGAGAGGCCATTTGTTTTGTGCAAAGATACGAAATCGGAGTGCTATGTTTTTTTACAGTACGATAACTTGAATAATTCAAATTTGGAATCGTTACTTGTTTTCCATTTGAAGTTTTTTGCACAAAAAAAAGAGCCATTCTAATTAGAATTGGCTCTTTTATATAGAGGATAATTGTTAATTATTCAGCTGCTGGAGAGTTTTCTTCTGCAGCAGGCTCAGAAGCTACTACTTCATTCGATGCCACATCATTTGCCGCTTCTGCTTCTTTAGATGCAATTAATGCCTCTAGTTCAGCTTTGCGTTTTGCAACGAATTTCTCAGTACGAGCGATATTAACTTTAGTTTCTTGTTCTATAGATGCTTTACGGGAAGCAACTTTAGATTCGGTGATATTGGCTTTTTTAGCTTCTACTTTAGCTAGTTTTGCCTCTGTCCAAGTGGCAAACTTTTCTTCCGCTTGCTCTAGGGTTAATGCATTTTTCTTAACTCCTTTTAATAAATGGTTTTTATACAAAACACCTTTATAAGAAAGAATAGCATTTGCTGTATCTGAAGGAATTGCGCCATTATTTAACCAATACATGGCTCTTTCGAAATTCATTTCGATAGTTGCCGGATTGGTGTTTGGGTTGTAGTTGCCGATACGCTCAATAAATTTACCATCACGAGGTGAATGTGAGTCGGCTATAACGACATGATAATAGGCCTTGTTTTTACGTCCGAAACGCTGAAGTCTGATTTTAGTTGCCATGGGTAATTAATTAATAATTGTTATGGGTTAATGGATTAATTTTAAAAATGAGCGCGAAGGTACGATTTTCTTTCAAATTTGAAAGAATTAATGCAGTTTTTATTTTGATATCCTTGAGTCATAATGTGGTAAAATTTTCAAATGAGAGACTTAAGATGTCTTAAAATGCAAAAAGAGGTTTAATTTTGATTGCTATTAAAATCATCATTCCAACGTATATTCGCAAGTATGAACTCCAACAAACTTATTTATTTTCTTGGGGTCTTTATTCTCATTGCTTTTAGCTGGTGGTTTTATTCCTTATTCGAATTAAGTCGTTCAAACTACAATTCTGATAAATCACTCTTAGAGGAACACTATCAAGATTTGCAAAAAGACTTTTTTCACCATGCTTTTAAAAATGAGTTCAATGGCGAACACAACAGGATATTTCAGCTTTCGGGTGGCGAGCTCAAGGTAGATGATTCGATGGTTTTAGCCTATTTCGCAACCAATTATCCGAACGACCCTATTGAAATTGTCCACTCCAACAGTTTGGATTCTGTTGTCAGATTCGTAAATTTGGAGCAAAATTTCGCTTCGATCAGGTACAAATTTAAACGCAAAGAACAGATGTGGAATGCCGAAGGCATTACCTTTTTAATTGTACTACTTATGGGTATTTGGTTTGTGATAAACAGCAACAGAAAGGTTATCGCAACTGAAAAACAACAACGTAATTTTTTACTTTCGGTTACCCATGAGTTCAAAACTCCAATTGCCTCTATTAAGCTTTACCTTCAAACAATGCAAAAACGTTCTTTAACTAAAGAACAAATTGATACCATGATTGTAAATTCTTTAAAGGATATCGAACGTTTGAACGAACTCTCTGAAAATGTGCTCGTTGCGACAAAAATTGAAAGTAGTGGTTATCAGTATATTTTCGATAGGTTTAACTTAAGTGATTTGTTAGAAAACGAAGTTGGTAAATTTAGTTATGCCAATGACGGTAAGTATATCCTTAATTCTGATATCCAGCCTGACGTGGAGGTGTCTGGAGATCGCTTTACTTTGATGCTCGTGATAAGCAATCTCATTGAAAACGCATGTAAATATTCTGAACCTGGAAGTGTTGTGGAAATTTTTCTTTGTAAAGGTGAAACAACCAAATTGAAAATCGCCGACCAAGGTATAGGAATTCATGATTCTGAAAAAAATATGGTTTTCAATAAATTCTATCGTATTGGAAATGAGAATACAAGAAGAACAAAAGGAACGGGTTTAGGCCTCTATATTGTCAAAGAAGTATTAAAAAAACACAATGCTAAAGTGTCCATTGCCGATAACAAACCTAAAGGGACAATTTTTGAAATAGAGTTTATTAATGGTTAATTTTAAAGGTTTTATTAAAAAAAATTATTGGTTACGTAAAAAAAACCACCATGTCAGACAAAAAGAAAATACTTTTAGTTGAAGATGAAGTTCATCTACAAGAAGCACTAAAATTGAATTTAGAATTAGATGGATACCTTGTAGATGCCGTTGGTAATGCTGCCTCTGCGATGAAATTATTCAAGGAAAGCAATGATTACAATTTGGTTTTGCTTGATGTGATGCTTCCTGATATGGACGGCATCCGACTTTGCGAAAATATTCGAATACATAATGCAACGCTGCCGGTGCTCTTTTTATCTGCTAAGAACACAAGTGAAGATAAAGTAATGGGACTTAAAAGAGGGGGGGATGATTACGTTACAAAACCTTTTAATTTAGAGGAGCTTTTATTAAGAATTCAAAATTTAATTGCTAAAGACGCACGAGCAGTAGCTTCACAAAAAGTAGGTAGTGTCTATAAATTTGGCAAAAAGAATATTGTAAACTTTGAAACTTATGAGGCTGAAGGCGTGAACGAAAAATTTAAACTTACCAAACGTGAGATGCTTTTGCTTAAATTGTTAATTGAGAGCAAAGGTATAGTAATAAGCCGTGAAAATATTTTACATACGGTATGGGGGTATAAAGTGGCTCCCATCACTCGTACCATTGATAATTTTATTCTCTCATTTCGTCGTAATTTTGAGGAAGAACCCCATAACCCCAAGCACTTTATCTCACACCGTGGGGTAGGTTATGAGTTCCGTGACTAACTAATGCCATAATTTAGACATAAAAAAGGTCGCTTGTTAAACCATGAGCGACCTTTTTTAATTGTATATTTCCGTGTATTATTTCCCAACAAATACGGGTGTTCTTTTATTTAAAAATGCGTCTGTCCCTTCTTTGAAATCTTCTGTTCCAAAGCAAGCGCCGAATTGTTGAATTTCTTCTTCAAAACCAGTTCCATTATAGTAATCATTCGACAGTTTGATGATTTGAGCAATGGTTAATGGCGATTTCGTTTTTATTTTGTTGAGAATTCCAATACAGTGTCCTAATAACTCTTCTTGCGGAACTATGGTATTTACCAAGCCTAATGATGCTGCTTTTTCCGCATTTATTACATCCGCTGTCATAAGCATTTCCAAGGCTTGTGACTTTCCAATATATCGAATAAGGCGCTGCGTTCCGGCGTATCCTGGTATAAGTCCTAAATTTACTTCGGGCTGTCCGAATTTTGCATTACTACTTGCTATTCTGATGTGGCATGCCATAGCCAATTCACAACCTCCTCCTAGGGCAAAGCCATTCACGGCTGCTATAATAGGTTTAATTGAGTTTTCAATGGTGTTCATAACAGCATGGCCAGCCTCTGAAAGGTCTGCGCCTTCGTTTACCGTGAATTGTGCAAACTCAGCAATATCAGCACCAGCAGCGAATGCTTTTGTGCCAGAACCGGTCAAGATTATGCCAATAACGGTGGTGTCGTTTTGTGCATCAAGCACAGCAGCCTTAATTTCTTGTAAAAGCTCCCGATTTAACGCATTCATTTTGTCTGAACGATTTATGATTATCGTTAAAATTGCATCGCTAATTTCGGTGAGAATGTATTTGTATTCCATAATATATAAGGGTTATAGTAATTTTACTTTCTTTAATTCAGACAACAAATTTCAAGTTGAATCTTTGCAATACCTGCTTCGATGAGGCCTATTTTCTTCGCCGCTTCAAAAGACAGATCAATTTCTCGTTTATTCCAAGTTGGCATCCGATCATTTATTTTTACAATAGCAGATTTGTTATTGGATAGATTTGTAACCACCACCATAGTGCCGAAAGGTAGTGTTTTATGCGCTGCTGTTAACAAATGCATATCAAATTTCTCTCCACTGCTAGTATACCTGCCTTGAAACTGTTTACCATAATAAGAGGCGATTCCTGATTTGCAATACAAAACTTGGCAAGTAATAGCAGAATCAAATTTTTGATGCGATATTGATGAATCTGATACTAAACTATCCGAAACTTTGGAAACACTAAATTGTGCGACACTAAAAAGAGACGCAAAAGAAAACATCAAAATTAGTTTAATCCGCATCCTCAAAGGTGGTTTTAGGGTACTCTTTTGTGATGCGAAGATAGGTATATTTAGAAACTTTCTTCCTCGTCGTTCGATGTGGGATTATTAAGCATACTGCGCATTAAGTCTGAGAAGCTAATTTCAGCGTCATTTACAAATTTGCTTAGTTTATTGTATTCGGCAAGACCGTGAAGCACAAATTCCATAAAAATAAGTAAATCTATTTCGTTCAAATCCTTGACATGCAACTTCACCACATCTTGTAAGTTGCTTATTTGCTTTAGACGCGTGGTATAGTCTTTTATAGATAGGTCTGGATTTAAAAACAATGTATTCTCATTAAACCAGGATACAATTTTCTCAAATGGCCCATTGGCTCTTTGCTTCGTTTTAGCAAGCTTGTTTGGATCGGGGAAGTGCGTTAAGAATTCGGTTCGGATCGCTTTTCCCAATAGGTTCTGTGCCACGTTCGACACTCCTTCTACCTCTCCTTCGTAAACTAGCTCTACCTTTCCGGTGATGTTTGGTATAATGCTAAGTAAGTCGGTGATGCGTATAAATTCATGTTCTGTGTTTTGGATTAACATTCGGCGATACGCAGAGCTGTACAAGTTTTCGTATGCGCTGATGGTTAGTCGGGCACTTACGCCACTTTTCTTATCAACAAACTCACTTTCTCGCGCCTCAATAGCAACACGTTCGATAATTCTTTTTAAAATTGGAGCGCAATAAATATCTTTTTCTAAGGCTGGATTTATTTCTGCTTCTTGCGCTGTGATTTGTAATGCAGTATCTATTGACCTCGGGTAATGGGTTAAAATTTGAGAGTCTATTCGATCTTTTAAAGGAGTTACAATACTTCCTCTATTGGTATAATCTTCTGGGTTGGCGGTAAATACGAATTGAATATCCAAAGGCAATCTCAACTTAAATCCACGAATTTGAATATCGCCTTCTTGTAAAATATTAAAAAGTGAAACTTGAATTCTTGCCTGCAAATCGGGGAGCTCGTTAATTACAAAAAGGCCTCTATTACTGCGAGGAATCAAGCCATAATGGATAACCCTTTCGTCGCTATAGGGTAGCTTTAATGTGGCGGCTTTTATGGGATCTGTGTCACCTATAAGGTCGGCAACGGAAACATCAGGTGTTGCTAGTTTTTCTGTATATCGCTCACTGCGATGAATCCAAGCAATTGTGGTGTCGTTGCCGTGGGATGCTATTAAATCTTTTGAATACCTACTCAGTGGTTGCAATGGATCATCGTTAATTTCAGAGCCTTCAACCACTGGCATAAATTCATCCAACAAATTTAACATTAGTCGTGCAATACGCGTTTTAGCTTGTCCGCGCAAGCCGAGTAAAATAATGTTATGTTTGGATAATACAGCGGTTTGTAATTGCGGTATGACGCTATTTTCATAGCCTTGAATGCCTTCGAAAAGGTCGATATTATTTTTAAGTGCATGCGTTAGATTGTCACGCATTTCGTCTTTAATACTTTTAGAGATATAACCTGATTCTTTCAGGGCACCAAGGGTGTTTGGGAATTTCATAAAATAAAAATAAGTGAGTTAAGATGAGAACAGAATTTTCAAAGTTATTAATGACTACTTAAAAAGTCCATTAATTTCTCGTTCAATTTTGTTGATTATTTCACCAAGATGTTCTTTGTTCTCAGCAAAATTCATATCGTCGATATCAATAACGAGTAGTTTTCCTTCTTTGTATTTACTAATCCATGCTTCGTATCTTTCGTTAAGACGCTTGAGATAATCAAGACGAATACTGTCTTCAAAATCACGTCCTCTTTTTTGAATATTGTTAACTAAAGAAGGGATGGTGGCACGCAAATAAATTAAAAGGTCGGGGCCTTTTATTTGCGATTTTATGGTTTCAAAAAGTTGACTATACGTTTCAAAGTCACGCGAACTCATTAGCCCCATGGCATGTAGGTTTGGAGCAAAAATATAGGCATCTTCATAGATGGTTCGATCCTGTATTATTGTTTTGTTCTTGTCTTTTTTAAGTTGCACCAAATTATTGAAACGATTGTGCAAGAAGAAAATTTGAAGGTTAAAACTCCAGCGTTGCATATCATTATAGAAATCTTCGATATACGGATTATTGTCGACCTCCTCAAATTGAGGAGTCCATCCGTAGTGCTTTGCGAGCAGCGTGGTTAATGTTGTTTTTCCTGCGCCAATATTACCGGCTATTGCTATATGCATATTGTTTCTGGTATTTATATAAATCGTGTTTTAGCTTTTTGTTCTGAACTGTTTGCTTGATTTTCTCAATAGAATTTTTTAAATCCAATTATCTCTCTCATTTTTCTAACTGTTTCAGCGCCACTTTCGTGCGCTTTTTCTGCTCCGAGGCGAGCAACTTTACTCAGGTATTCGCTGTCTTTGCTGAGTTCTTGAATCCGCTGGCGAATAGGGTTAACAAACGACACCATATCTGTAATCAATTGTTTCTTCATTTCACCATACCACTTTTCCTCACCATTATTCCATTTCAATTTAAAATAATTAATCGTTTCTTTTGAACTTACCAGTTCAAATAAAGCAAAAATATTTTCAATTTCGGGAGAGAAAGGTGTATTTTCTCCTTGAGGACCTAAATCTGTTTTGGCCGCTTTTATCTTTTTTTCAATTTGTTTGTCATCATCACAAAGGAAAATAGCATTCATGCCGGTGTCACTTTTGCTCATTTTCCCGGTACCATCAAGACCTGGTACTTTAACTAATTTCTCACCAAAATTAAAAGCTGTTGGCTCTGTAAAAAAATCAGTATGGTACATTTTGTTGAAACGGCGCGCGTATTCTCGTGTCATTTCTAAGTGCTGCTCTTGGTCTTTTCCAACAGGAACCTTGTGTGCATTATGTATTAAAATATCGGCAGCCATAAGCACGGGATAGGTCAACAGTCCGGCATTTACGTTTTCTGGTTGTGTACGCACTTTATCTTTAAAACTTGCGCTACGTTCAAGTTCACCCATATATGCATTCATATTTAGAAGCAGGTACATTTCGGCTGTTTCCGGCAAATCGCTTTGTAAATAAATGGCAGATTTCTCAGGATCCAATCCGGCGGCCAAATACTCTACCAGCACTTGCTTCACATTTTGATGAAGATCTGCAGGGTTAGGATGTGTTGTGAGGGAATGGTAATCAGCAATAAAAAAATAGCATGAATGTGTGTTTTGCATTTTTATAAAATTCTGCAAAGCACCAAAGTAATTACCAAGGTGTAGGTTACCCGTAGGGCGAATTCCACTTACGACTCTTTCCATATTGTAGCACGCAAAAATATAAAATAGATGCTGAAGCCGTCTAATAAAAAGAAATTGGTGGGTAAGTTTTTATTGAAGTACAAAATTTGAAAAAAATCAGTATTATTGCAGTATTATTAAAAGTCAATTTTAGTAACGTTTTAAAGGGGAATTAGCTCATCTGGTAGAGCGCAAGCATGGCATGTTTGAGGTGGTCGGTTCGAGTCCGATATTCTCCACTATTTAAATCCGAAATCATTTGATTATCAATGGTTTCGGATATTTTTTGTAATTTAATCCAAAATCGGTTACTTTTTTCTGAACGCAAAGTATAATTCTATAGGTATTTCATTGCAACGTTTTTATAATATCAGCTCTGAAAAGGTCAATTTAATAAGGTTTGGGCGTTACCCTTTTTACAATTCGAAGCATCCCTTTAAAAAGAATATAAAAATCCACCAAAATATTAAATGCCATCTTATTAAGATGGCATTTAATATTAACCTAATTACTTAGTTAATTACTTCTTAACTATTTTTTGTTGTGTGGTATTACCATCATTGGTATGTAACTGCAATAAATAGATACCTTTTGACCAATCATCAATTTTGATTGTCTTACTTATTTCTCCTTTTGAAAGAAGAAGTTTTTCATTGAAAAGTAGTTTGCCGTTCATATCAAATATTTGAATTGTTACTTCTTTTTCAATAGCGCTATTTGCGTTAATGGTGATTATATCATTGGCAGGGTTTGGATAAACTTTTAATGATGCCAACTGCTCCTTATTTTGAACACCCACATTAGCAATTACTATAGTCGATGATGTAGAACAACCAAATGCATTGGTAACCGTAACACTATATTGACCAGGAGTATTAGCTACATAAGTATTCGCAGTAGCACTCAATATTGGAGTGCCATTATTGTACCATTGATAACTTTTTGCAATGGCATCGGTTGAAAGTGTATTGCCTGCCTTGTAAACTGAAGGTATCGCAGGTGCTGCATTAATATTAATAGATTTACTATTGGAACCTATACAAAACCCAACACCTTGAGTAATATTTAAACTGCCATTGCCAATAGTATTCCATACAACATTTATTGCATTAGTTCCGGCACCTGAAGTAATTATACCTCCTGTAACCGACCAGTTGTAGGCTGCGCCTGCAATAGCAACTACTGAGTAGGTTGACAAAGCATTTTGACATGCAGTAGCCGAGCCTGAAATAGTAGGATTCGGTTGTGTGCCAATTAAAACATTAATACTCTTTGTAATGGAACAACCATTACTATTATTAACTATAATATTTAAGGTACCGTTTGCACCAGTGCCCCAAGTTACTATTACATTGTTAGAATTGGATGCACCTAAAATATTACCACCAACCACACTCCAATTATAAGTTGCACCACCAACTGAAGAAACACCATAACTGTTAGTGCTATTTGCACAAACCGATTTACTTCCAGAGATGGCAACGACCGGCAATGCATTTACAGTCACTGCCAGTGAGGCACTTTGCGAACAACCAGAAGCATTAGTTCCGGTTACTAATACTGAACCATTTGAATTCCCCCAAAGTACGGTGACAGAGGTGGCAGTAGATGAATTGATGCTACCGCCAGTGATGGTGAAAGTGTAAGTGGCCGCCCCTGTGAAATTATATGTTTGTAAGCTGCTTTCACAAGCAGTAGTAGCACCAGTGATTACAACGGATGGGGTAGTATTCACCGTAACCACTTTTGTTGCTGTTCCAGAACAAACTGTACCTGAAAGTTGTACGGTCAAAGATATGGTAAGCGAGGTTGCGGCGACATTTGGAGTTACATTAATGATATTCGCATTGACACCCGTAGTATAAGTGCCATTGGTTACAGTCCAAATATAATTATAGTTCGAATTAAATGTAGCATAGAACTGATTCGTTGAAGAACTACATACAGAAGCCGGACCAGTGATGCTGGCGACAGGCGTAGTATTAATTGTAATCGGCAACGAAGAAGTACTATTACAGCTTCCATTCGATGTGGTTAATGAAATTGAACCATTCGAACCTATTCCCCATATTACAGTAACTGATGCTGCCGCAGCTGAACCTGAAATTGTACCACCTGTTACACTCCATGCGTAAGTAGAGGCTGTTGGGGCATTATAAGTGAATGCACCGCCACTGCAAACATTGGCATTACCCGTGATTGTTGCACCTGGAGTAGCCGTTACCACTACGTTGAAAGTCGAGCTATTTGCTGTGCACCCTGTTGAAGTAATAGTTTCTGCAACAGAAACGGTATTTGACCCCGCAGTATTCCAAAGCACGGTGATGCTATTTGTTCCTTGTCCACTCATGATGGCACCACCACTTGTGATATTCCAATTATAAGTGCTTCCAGCATTATTAACTGTCGCATAACTTATAGTAGTACCTGTACATGTTGCATTTGCTCCTGTAACAACAGGTGTTGGCAATGCATTCACATTCACAGTATAACGGGTGTTGTAGTTACAAGTTCCATTGGTATAATTGGCTGTGATTGTTTGCGTTCCTGTGCCTGTCCAGGTAATTGTAACACTGCTTCCATTACTGCTTGTAATACTACCTCCTGTAACTGACCAGCTTGCGGCGGTCGCACCATTTAAGGTATAATTTTGAACACTGGAAACGCAATTTTGTGAAGAACCAGAAATCACTGCACTTAAAGGACCATTCACTGTAATACTTTGTGCAGTTGTAGTAACACAACTAGTAGCAAAGCTCTCTGTTAACATCAGTGAGGCAGTGGTAACATTACTCCAAATAATGGTGACTGTATTTCCTGTTTGCGAAACGATGCTACCTCCATTTGCAATCCAATTATAGTTGTTTCCTGCAGATGTTGCAGTGTAGGCATACGATACATTTGGACAAACTGTAGAGGTACCCGTGAAAGTCGCTGTTGGATTAGGATTCACAGTTAGATTGAATATTGAAGTTGTACCAGCACAACTATTTGTATTGGTTAAATTGCAAATCACCGTTTTCGCTCCGGTAGTTGACCAAAGAACACTCAGCACTGGAGAACCTTGTCCAGAAACAATAGTACCTCCAGTCACAATCCAGTTATAGCTGCTGATACTTCCACCAGTTGTGTTGCTTAAAGTGTATAGACTAATTGAATTTAAACAAACAGCTGTAGATCCTGAGATTAATGCAGTTGGTGTAGGATAAATAATTACACCATTCAATGTTGCGGAACCATTGCAATTTGTTGTACTGTTAGTTACAGTAACGGTTACTGAACCTGTACCAGCATTTCCCCATAATACATTCACTGAATTTTGATTGATGCCTGAAGCACTTCCAGAGATAGTACCCCCTGTTACCGACCAGCTATAGTTTAAACCAGCGATTAACGTTGAGGTATAGGTAAATGTTGTAGGTGATATAGCATTGATTGAAGAACAAACCGTTGTTGGTCCGGTAGGTGTTGTTGGTAATGGATTTACATTCACCACCAATGTTTGAGTGGTGGAATCTATACATCCAAAATTACTTACAACTATTAAAGTTACATTGTAATTATTTGCAACGGCATACACTTTAGTTGGATTAGTGCTTGTTGATGTGCTGCCATCTCCAAAACGCCATAGATAAGTTGCACTTCCACTAACAATATTCGAAGAATTGGTAAATTGGAATGAATTATTAGAAAGACATTGGTTGCTATTGTTGATGCTAAAAGAAGCCGTTGGTTTTGGATTAACAAAAACCATTTGTGTTACTGAGTCGACACAACCATTATTGCTTGTGGCAATTAACGTTACATTATAAGTTCCATAATTTAAATATGATTTAACTGGATTTGATGTAATTGAAGTACTTCCATCACCAAATCTCCATAGGTAGCTCATGCTACCAGATGCAATGGTTGATGTATTGTTGAATACAAAACTATTACCAGTTACACATTGCACATTGATATTCACAACAAATTCAGGTTTAGGTTTTGGTGTGAAAGAAATTGCCGATGGTATAGATTCATAACTGCATCCATTGGTGTAATTAACGACCACGGAGTAATTTCCTACAGCAGCAGAACCCACAACATAGGTACTTGCGTTTGCACCGGCAATATTAAATCCATTCAATTTCCATTGATAGCTGCTTACCTGTGCTCCTGCAGTTGATTCTTGAAGCGTTACCGTTGTATTCTGACATAATGTAAAACTTGCAGGTGAAATGGTAGGTGTTTTTTTAGGAATAACAGTAAGTTGGGCAACTGTTGAATTACTTGTAATTCCATTTTCATCAGAAACAGTTACTGTATAATTTCCGGAATCTGATAATAAGATACCATTCAAACTATAGGATGCAGCCTTGGCAGATGGAATAAGAACCCCATCTTTATACCATTGGTAGGTTGGAGTACCTGTACTATTAATACTAACATTAAAATTGGCATTACCACCTTCACAAATTTTTAAAGAGTCTGGATGTTTAACGATATCTGTGTAAGGATTGAACATAGCCAATAACTGACCTCCTTCTACTGCTGCGCCGCTTATAGCATAATGTGCCTGATCGGTGGTAAGGAACATTCCTGATCCTAAGATATCTTGCATATCTATGATACCTGAAGACTCTTCATCCTGATT
>CAINMV010000022.1 GCA_903850915.1 uncultured Bacteroidota bacterium | reverse complement strand
GACTTACATATCTCAATTTTTCTCTAACAAAACTAATGCTTGAATTAAACTGATGTTTGAGGTTAATCTCTTTGTTATAATTAACAATACTACGATATGATTGGTCGA
Source organism: uncultured Bacteroidota bacterium (assembly GCA_903850915.1). GTDB lineage: Bacteria > Bacteroidota > Bacteroidia > UKL13-3 > UKL13-3 > CAINMV01. Next base: position 1,958 of record CAINMV010000022.1, on the reverse strand, counting down.
GCTGGTAATTGGTTCTGTTTCGGTTGTATATTGCCGGACTTAATTCCCTATCACTCTCTTGTAACCATTGATGCCATTCAATTATAGACTTTTTATACCTAAGATAAAAAGATTGAATTATTGCAAATTGTTTACGTTTTGAATTAAGTTGTGCTTGAATAGGACTACCTAATTCAGAATAGTTTTTATAATTAAATTGATTCTTATCATTGGCAACATTTACGCTCGTTTGACTAGATAAAAAACGATTCCCTTTAGAAACTCTAAGTAATACAGATTGGTTATGTAAACTTGAATAATCTGTGGTTAAACTAATTTTTTCTTGATTAAATTCTGCTGAAGTGTGTAATGAAATATATCCTGATAAAGCACCATTTCCTTGCGTTGCGGAGCTTCCTCCTTTTTCAAGTTTAATTTCTGTTGTAGTATTTACATTGAGCAATGAAACGTCGTTCATATTAAGCATTGGAGAGCCTAAGGCTAATCCATTCCATAATACTTTACTTTGCGAAGAATTCGCCCCTCTTATACTCATCACCGAAGAACCCGAAGTGCCGTATGTTTTAAATTGTACACTAGAGTTCTCTTGTAAAAACTGACTTAATGTTCGCGAAGAAGCTGCAAATAAACGAGTACTATCGAAACTAGTGCTTGCAGAAGCGAACATGATTTTCTTAATGGTTACTTCTACTTCAGGTATGTTCGTAGTATCCGATAGACTTAATGAATAAGCCTTCGATGATAAGAATACGATGAATACAAAAAGTAATTTCCTCATGTCTAAATTCAAAATAGCCACGTGGAATAATAGATAAAAAAACGTTTGATGAAAACGAATGATTACCGAGCTTCAATCCACGAAAGCTGTGATATTATATGCAACGGCAGGTCTTCTGACTTACTCTGTTTGTTTCGCCTTCCCGATTTCTCAGTGGCTAGAATGAAACAACACTTTTAGAGCTTACAGCAGCGGGACTGTTTTGGATTTACACCAAATTCCCTTTTAATTCCGACCTCAATCGGAAACCAAAGCAATACAAAAGTAGAAATTAAATTGAGAATTGTTTTAAACGTGGAAAACTATTAATCTTCGTTTTTAGCATGGTCCATAAGCTTATGCGACAGCTCTTTACCCAAATACTTATCGATTACATTATGCACAACATACAATATTGGTGTCACACTTAAAGCTACAACCGACTTGTAAATGTACCCTACTAAACCTACCGCAATCACTTGTGCGAAAGTCCAATTTCCACCAATATAAAATGCAATATAGATTACCACAAAACTATCGATGAGTTGAGAAACTAAAGTCGAACCAGTTGCTCTTAACCATAATCCCTTATCTCCAGTTTTCTTTTTTATCCAATGAAATATACTCACATCAATAAGCTGACTTACTAAGAATGCAACAATAGAACCTACGATAATCCATAGCCCCTGACCTAGTATATTATTATAGGCATGATCCATATTAATTACAGTTCCATCACTTAATGTCTTATTAATCCAGAAACCTGCAGGTTGTAGGTTCATCGAACCATAAACCGTAAAGAAGCCATAGGCAATCATTACAACGGCTACATACGATAAGGTCTTCACTCCTCTTTTCCCAAAGTACTCGTTAATTAAGTCAGTCATGATAAACACAATGGGCCAATTAAGTACCCCTGCCGACATATTTAAGGATAAATGATCGATTCCAAATAGTGATAAATCAAGCTCTTTTTCATCCCCTTTTGACTCTAAACCATACGCCAAAGCAGACGCGGTAGGCTCATTGATGATACGAAGGACGTTAAGACCTGCGATGGTTCCTGCCTCTTTGGTCGCTTTACGTTGCGCGTCATTGAAATACGCGGGAACGGTAATAACCGCATCGGTGACCGCTTGACCCAAGTACGACTCTGCATCTGCTTTCAATTTAGAAAGAATTTTTGCCGAAATTTCTTGAG
>CAINMV010000021.1 GCA_903850915.1 uncultured Bacteroidota bacterium | reverse complement strand
TTGATAAGAATGAAAACTAATTATTGGGATAGATCTTTCAGGATTCCAAGGATAATACATTAAATCACCTGCAACTGGCGCTATGGCGGCAAATCGATTTGTTAGTTGGTTAGCAAGTCGATAACACAACAATGCACCATTAGAAAAGCCAGTTGCATAAACACGAGTTGTATCAATTGGCCTTATTGAAAATAGGTTATTCAATAATGAATTTACAAACCCGACATCATCAATATTTAGTGTAGTTGCAGGAGCGCAACAACCTCCTGCGTTCCAAGTTCTATTTCCTGCAATTTTTACTCCTTCGGGATATACAACAATAAAACCTGCAGTATCTGATTTTTGAGATAAACGAGATTGATATTGAATGGATTGATAACCTAATAGACCACCACCGTGAAATGCTAAAACTAATGGGTAGTTGTTCGAAGTATTATATCCTGTTGGAAGATGAGTTAAAAAAGTTCTCCAACGACCACTAACATAAATACTATCATAAATATTCGTTTGAGCAAAAGCCCAATTGGATAGTGAAATCAACAAAATGAATTGTAAAAATAACTTTTTCATGTCTATTTATTTCTTTGGACTTGTTTTTCTTTTATTGGTTTAATTCCTCTTTTAGGGTTGCACATAACTTTTAACTGCTAGGTGTCAGCGGGCTAACAAACACAGTACGTTTCAGCCCGTTGTCACCTAACAGTTGTTATTGGCTGAAAAGTTTGTTGTGTAACCTACCAAATTCGTCCGTGTGTGGTCGTCTCTCGATTGAGGTCGTATTTTTTATTTTTTCTTGTCGTCTATAAATTCCTTTGTGAAATGAAGTCTTTCCTTTGGCTGTTCGAATTTTTTCTCGTTGTATTCACTCGAATTTCCTTTAGGAATTGATAATGAACTCCATTTTTCGTTACACACCATTTTTCCTATAAACACTATTTGTCCAATATGATAAGGGTAGTGAGTTAATTGTCTATTAATAGCTTCAGTAACAGAATGTCCTTGATTCCTTATGTAAATTATTTTGTCAAGGTCTTCAACATTTAAATTGTCTATTACATTAAACAAACAATTCCAACCGTTATTCCATCTTTCAATAAGTTCATTTTTGTCCTTTATGTCATTGTCGAATTCTGCATCACGATTTCTCCATTCTTTTTCTCCGTCGGAATTATAAAAGTCAGTCCATCTTGAAAGCATATTCCCACTTAAATGCTTTACAATAGCGGCAATAGAATTACTTTCTTCGTTAAATTTCCAAAAGAGTTGTTCTTCAGTTAATTGACTGAAAGTTTTTTCGCCTAATAATCTATAATATTCGAATTGATTTTTAGCGCTTGTAATAAAGTCGTTTGTCATAATTATATTTTTTTATCGGTTCAGTTCGTCGTCGCCTGTGAATTTAAATCGAAGTGAAAATTTAAAACGTTATCGATTTTCCCCAGGCACGAAGTGGGAATTCACTTTTTTGCCAATAACGTTTTGCGGCTAAAATAAGTTGGCGATTTTGAAGCACCAACTTTCTTTTGCAAACTACAATTCAAATGTAAAACTAATTTTAATTTGAAGCACTATGAAGCCAATTTATTTTAGCCGCTGTTATAGGTTGTAGCCTGCACGCTGGGCATCAAAAACATCAAGCATGCCATCCACGTCTAAGCAGTTTGGACGTCAAACAAAAAAAATTCCGCTGAAACATTTTGGGCGTCTAAGCGGCATGGTTCATTTTGGTCTTGCGCCTTCGTGCGCATCAAGTTGCATTAAAGAAACTTCATTACCGGCAGTGTTAGCGCCTGCAATGGTTGTCAACGCAATGGTCGTATAAGCTATGATTGTCACGCAAAGTGTGGATAGGAGCATTATTTACTTCGCAACTGTCTTGGCGAACGAAATATATAATACACAAGCGCCTGCATTCGGCTTCAACGAAATGGTCGTTTATGCAATGATTGTCACGCAAAGTGATGATAACTTCGTTGTTTACTTCGCAACTGTCTTAGCGAAGGAGAACCAAACTTTGACTTACCGCAAATGTGTCTGCAGAGCACTGAACCGCCACTTGTTTCAAACCCTTGTTATATGCGGTTTTTTAAAGTCCAATTATGTTTCAATAAAACTCGGTAAAAAACTTCATTGTCATTTGGATATTTACTCATTATTTTGACGCTCGAAATGTCAATACAAAGCCTTTCATTTTTTTTAGAAAATAAAGTTCTTTGAATTGATTATTGCCCCCAAGATATTATTTTATTAAAGCAACCTTTTTGGATAAATAATAGTAGTAAATAATAGCAAGGGATGAACCTATTCCGGATGCAATAATATCTAAATAATCAAATGTTTTTGACGCTGTAAAATACGGAAAAAATTCTTCATAAGTCAAAATGACAAATACCGTAACGGAACATATTAAAATAATCCTTCGTCCTTTATGTAAGTTAAGTTTTAATGTTTGGCCTATTGGGAGTAGACTGAACATAAATGCACCAATGAGATTTGGCAAGCTCCCAAGAATAGCAGATATTAAAATAATATCACTATAATTTGGACGTAGATACCTTTTGGTAAGGAAAAACATTATAATCAAAACCAAATTAACTGTTAGGTGTATTCTTGATACTCTCTTTAAATCCATAATTATAATTTTAGTCAAGGTGTTTTTAGGAATTGGCTATTTTCAAAATCATATATATGATGTGGTCGGGAAAAACTGGACTTGTTGAAAATCTAGAAAAAACCGAAATTACACATCGAAATGAAACGCGAACGCAGAAAATTCACGAACGACTTTAAGGCAGACGTTGCACTTGAAGCAATTAAAGAGAAGCTAACCATTGTGGAATTAGCTCAAAAATTCAAAATTTCTCCTGTTCAGATCAAAGTCTGGAAGAAAGAGTTTTTAGAAAACAAAGCCAATGTTTTCAATGGAGTTAGTAACAAAACCAGGCGTGAAGAAGAGGATCAGAGCCGTCAGGAACAAGAGCTTTTTGAACAAATTGGTCGCTTAAAAATGGAAAATGAATGGCTTAAAAAAAAAGTACTATGATGTCTATAGATTTGCGTAAATCTCTTGTAAATAAAGAAGATAAACACTTTTGTGTAGAACATCAGTGTCAGTTATTGAGTATCCCCAAAAGCACATACTATTACCGACCGATAGGCATAAAAGAAGAAGATTTACAAATTATGCGAATGATGGACGAACTCTACATTGAGGACCCCACTCGAGGTACCCGAAGATATGCTGGTGAAATAAGTAAACTTGGTTATCATTTGGGCCGGGATCACGCTAGAACTTTAATGCAAATTATGGGTATAGCAGCCATATACCCCAAGCCCAGAACTAAGGTTATTGACAAAACAAAATATAAATTCCCTTACCTATTGAGAGGAATTAATATAAATGCTCCAAACGTAGCATGGGGCATAGATATCAGCTATATTCCTATGCGATATGGTTTTATGTATTTGTTTGCCATCATTGATATTTACAGCAAATTTATAGTAGGTTGGAGCATATCAAATACAATGGATGCTAGCTGGGTGGTTGAAACACTAAAGGAAGCAGTACATCAACATGGTGCGCCTAAATATATAAATTCCGATCAAGGGACCCAATTTACGAGCAATGAATATGTTGATTACGTTAAATCGTTGCCAAATACTCAGATATCTATGGATGGTAAAGGTCGGGCTACTGACAACGCTCATATAGAGAGATTCTTTAGAACCATCAAATATGATAAATTATATCTTGAGCCAAGTAAAGATGGAAATATTTTATACAAACAATGCCATGAATTTATTACTTACTACAACAACAAAAGAGGCC
>CAINMV010000020.1 GCA_903850915.1 uncultured Bacteroidota bacterium | reverse complement strand
TTTCAAAACAGAGCCCGACCTTGACCAGTCTGGAGAAACTGCCTATCTTCGCCTAAGCGGTGAACAGGACAACAGTGGGGAGAGTGAAATATTACACAACCGTTTTAAAAAATCTGTCCAAGAATTAGGGGGTTAGTACAGCAGACGTTGCTGATGTATGGCCAGGAGGGTGGAAATGTTCACTTATGGAAAGACCGTGGACAGAATTAATGAATTCTTTAAAAGCTGACATGCAACAAATAATTGATGATTATGCAAAATATATTCAAGCGCCAAGTGGAAGTAAAAGTGAATGGTAAAATAAAACGAACGCATAACAGCACCTACCCAAAAGGCGGGGTTTCGTGTTTCAAAGACAGTTTTGTGGTTAATCAAACATTAGTCTTTCAAATCAAGTTTTGTGGTAAAAGACCCGCCCTTCTTGTAGCTGCAAAACGTTATGCCCAATATTACAAAGACAGTAAAGATTAATTAAGTCTTAACAGTCAGCTTCAGTCAAATGACAACATGTCAGATAAATTGAAGTGGAATAAAAATTGATTAACATTTCATAAAAAGAAAATGAAGAAGAACCGATTAACGATAACTAGCTCCAGTATTGTGTCATATGCTGGGATTAAAACGCTTGAAAATAAGATTGATCCTTATACAAGAATGTCATTAGGACTTCTTGCAACAGTAGGATTATCACTTTCAGAAAATCAAACAACCAGAAATATTGGATTAGGGCTTGGTATAGCATCTTTGCTACAGTTATTAGACATAAAAAAAGGAGGGAAAATAACGCGGAATGATTCAAATATTCAATTTTATATTTTAGACGAGAATCAAGGCGTGACAATTTTAGAGCCTGGTCAAACGCCAAGTAATTCCATCGATGGATTAACATTCAAAGGTTTAAATGGTGTTTTTAAAGTGTCTGATGGTGTATACGTTGAATTAGGAACGGACAATAATATCAATTATTCGTTTGGATTTGGGAAGCTAATAAATCAGAATTTAAGAAGTGGGGGCTATAAGTCAAAACAATGGGTTGACCAGCAAGCCGATCTTCGTTGGAAGGAATTACACAGTAAATCAATTTAATACTGGGCATAACAGCACCTACCCAAAAGGCGGGGTTTCGTGTTCCAAAGATAGTTTTGTGGTTCAACAAACATTCGTTCTTCGTATGAACATTTGTGGTAAAAATCGTCAACTTCTTTTAGCTGCAAACCGTTATCGGTCATGCTAAAAGACGACACAACAAACTATTAATACTATAGAAATGAAAAAAGAACTGCAATACGTTTTACTAATTTTGACATCCATTTTCAGTATTTCGAATACAATTTTGGCTCAAAAAGTCACCTATAATTATATCGTTGACACTTCAAACGTTGAGACCAAAAAGGTAATGACCTTGTTTGAAAACTATATTCACTCAAAACCAGATAGCTTATATGACAATCCATTTTGGAATAGTGAAGAAAAAAAACTTTACAAAGGTTTTGATTTACTAGAACGGAGCGAGTTTTTTCCTTCACTTTATATGGGTTTTCCTATTCATGTTTTAAGTATAAAATCAAACAAAGG
>CAINMV010000019.1 GCA_903850915.1 uncultured Bacteroidota bacterium | reverse complement strand
GTGATTCCTGAACGATCGATAATCGCTCTTCAGGTGTGAATTTCCTTTTTAATCTGGTCATATTCCTAAAGTTATTGAAAACAAAATTATTACTAATTTAATTATATAATTTTGTCCAGCTCTTTAGGGGGCTAATACATAACACGTAAGTATTAAATTAATAGCACTTTGCCCTTTTCCTTCTATACTCTCATACTGCTAAAGCATTTAAAGTTGGAGTTTGAACTAAAGTAAATAGGATTTTGGTATAATTCATAGGTTTCAATTTATAAAATCCAACATAATATTTTTCAGAATTGAAATATTCACACTTGCAATTTCGGTTTTATTTCTAATTCTTAAGTTTGCTATAACCTTTAAGCGCATTTTTTTTAAATGAGACTAAAACATCTGTTATGATGCCTATTTCCTATGCATTAGATTCATATGCAATCTCAGGCTGTCAAAGATATTTATTTCTCACCCGGAATGGGAATAGGTTGATTGTATTCCGGCTAAAGGATTTTCTTTCGAAATCAACCTCGATTTTGGATTGATAAAAACATAGAGTAATAAACAAAAAGTTAACTATGGATTATCACTTTCCAGATCATGGACGCATATTTCTAAAAGCTACCAAAGTGAAACCCACCACCTGACCACCATCAACATGAATCAGGATTGAGAGTTAAATGAAAGTCGATTTTGGATAATAAAAAAGCCGGAAAGTGATGACTATCCGGCTTTTAATTTATAACAATAGAAGATTATTCATCGTCCTCTTCTTTCGACGACATCAATAATTCAAATTCATCTTTGCTACCAACGATTAAACGCTCGTATTCACGCAGTCCGGTTCCTGCAGGGATAAGATGCCCAACGATTACGTTTTCTTTCAATCCCAACATGTGATCCACCTTACCATAAATTGCAGCTTCGTTTAATACCTTAGTTGTTTCCTGGAAGGAAGCAGCACTCATCCAGCTTTGTGTACCTAAACTTGCACGTGTAATTCCCTGCAATAAAGGTGACGCAGTTGCAGGCTGTGCATCGCGGCTTTCCACGAGTTTCTTATCACCGCGTTTCAACAATGAATTCTCGTCACGTAATTTACGGGCGCTTACAATTTGACCAATTTTGAAAGAAGTGCTATCACCATTATCTGTAACTACTTTCTTATCATAAATCCAGTCGTTTTGCTCCATTAACAATAAACGATCAACAGCATCATTTTGCAAGAAATGGGTATCTCCTGGATCCTCGATTGTCATCTTTTGCATCATTTGGCTAACAATAATCTCGATATGCTTATCGTTGATTGTTACATTTTGCAAACGATAAACCTCCTGAATACCATTGGTAATATAACGTTGAACGGCCAAAGGTCCTTGAATACGCAAGATATCTTGAGGTGTAATCGCACCATCACATAAAGGCTCACCTGCACGAATGTAGTCGTTATCTTGAACCAAGATATGTTTTGCTAATGGAACTAAATATTTAGTTGATTTCTCACCATCCTTACTTACAACCATTATCTCTTTATTACCACGTTTGATACCGCCATGAGTAACGATACCATCAATTTCACTTACAACGGCAGGATTAGAAGGGTTACGAGCTTCAAACAATTCTGTTACACGAGGCAGACCCCCTGTAATATCTCGGTTTTTACCAGCAGAACGAGGAATCTTAACCAATGTTTCACCACCTGAAACCATAACACCATCGGATACTGCGATATGCGCACCTACAGGAATATTGTATTCTTTGATCACTTCCTCCTTCTTATTCATGATTTTAATAGAAGGACCACGTGTTTTGTCTTTTGTTTCAGAGATTACCATCTCACTGAATCCAGTATTCTCATCAGTTTCTGTACGGTAGTTAATATTTTCAGCAAAGCTCTCCAATTTTACACGACCGTCAAATTCAGTTATAATTAAGGAGTTGAACGGATCCCATGAGAATAAAGTGTCGCCTTTTTCTATTTTTTGTCCGCTTTTTACAAACAAAACTGAACCATAAGGAGCAATAATTGCTTGCATGATATTACCGCTATTTTTGTCGACAATACGAATTTCACCAGTACGACCTAAAACGATTTCACTCGTTTCTTTTCCTTTCTTCATTTTCACCACCTTCATGTCGTCAAGCTCTACCTCTCCATTAAACTTAGCAGTTTGCATATTCTCTGACGCAATTAAATTAGCGGCACCCCCTGTGTGAAAGGTACGTAACGTTAACTGTGTTCCTGGCTCACCAATTGACTGAGCTGCGATAACACCTACAGCCTCCCCTTTCTGAACCATACGGCCAGAAGCAAGGTTACGACCGTAGCATTTTGAACAAATTCCTGATTTCGCTTCACAAGTTAATACAGAACGTATTTCTACTACTTCGATACCCACATTCTCGATTTCGGCAGCAATAGACTCTACAACTTCCTCACCTGCAGCAACGAGCAATTCATTTGTAATCGGAGCATATATATCATGAAGTGAAACACGACCTAAAATACGATCGTAAAGTTTCTCAACAATATTTTCATCTTCTTTTAATGCTGCAACAGGCACGCCACGCAAAGTACCACAGTCAACATCAGTTACGATTACGTCTTGAGCCACATCATGTAAACGACGTGTTAGGTAACCCGCATCTGCAGTCTTCAAGGCTGTATCCGCCAAACCTTTTCGCGCACCGTGTGTAGAAATAAAATATTCTAATACCGTCAAACCTTCTTTTAAACTTGATGTAATCGGGTTCTCAATCATATCCTCCCCACTTTGTGCATTGGCAGAACTCTTTTGAGGTTTCGCCATTAGACCACGCATACCAGCCAACTGACGAATTTGCTCCTTACTACCACGCGCTCCACTATCCAACATCATGAACACAGGGTTAAATCCTTTGTCGTCGTTTTTAAGCTTTGTATAAACTGCTTCAGAAACACGATTATTGATACGAGTCCAAACGTCGATTACTTTTTGATAACGTTCTTTATTTGTGATGGAACCCATAGAATACTCTTCACCAATTGAATCGATTTCAGCATTGGCTTGCTCTAACAACAAACGTTTTTCGTCAGGAATAGCCACATTAGCAACGTTAAAAGATAAACCACCTTTAAATGCATAATGATAACCTAATTCTTTAATTGCGTCCAAGAATTGGGCGGTTTTATCCAATCCACAAATTTTAATCACGTCTCCAATAATTTCACGTAATGATTTTTTTGTTAAAAGCTCATTAATAAAACCAACATCTTCTGGAACATTACGATTAAATAATACACGTCCAACCGAAGTTGTGATCCAATCGTAAACCATTGAACCATCTTTTTGACGTGTATTTCCTTTTATTTTAATTTCAGCATTCAAGCTTACTTTACCTTCGTTAAACGCAATAATTACCTCTTCCGTTCCATAAAATCTTTTTCCTTCGCCTAAAATTTTATCTTCTGGAGTAGACTTACGTATCTTAGTAATATAATATAGTCCCAATACCATGTCCTGAGATGGCACCATAATTGGAGCACCATTCGCTGGATTTAAGATATTATGAGAGGCTAACATCAACAATTGGGCTTCCAAAATCGCTGCATTACCTAAAGGCAAATGCACCGCCATTTGGTCACCATCAAAATCCGCATTAAATCCTGTACAGGTAAGCGGGTGAAGTTGAATTGCTTTTCCTTCAATAAGTTTTGGTTGAAAAGCTTGGATACCCAAACGGTGAAGCGTAGGTGCACGATTCAACATTACAGGATGTCCTTTGATAATATTTTCAAGGATTTCGTAAATGATCGGATCTTTACGGTCCACCACCTTCTTCGCTGATTTTACAGTTTTAACAATTCCACGCTCAATCAATCGACGAATAATAAATGGCTTGTACAACTCTGCTGCCATTGTTTTTGGGATACCGCACTCATGTAATTTTAAGTACGGACCAACAACAATTACAGAACGACCTGAGTAATCGACACGTTTACCCAATAAGTTTTGACGGAAACGACCTTGTTTACCTTTAAGCATATCACTTAAAGATTTCAAAGGACGATTACCTTCTGTTTTTACAGCACTCACACGACGAGTATTATCCAATAATGAATCTACAGCCTCTTGCAACATACGTTTTTCATTTCGTAGGATTACATCAGGGGCTTTAATTTCCATTAATCGCTTTAAACGGTTATTACGAATAATTACACGGCGATATAGGTCATTTAAATCTGACGTTGCAAAACGACCGCCTTCCAATGGAACCAATGGACGTAATTCTGGTGGAATAACCGGAATCATTTTTAAAATCATCCACTCGGGTCTATTTTCAAAGCCATTTAAGTTTGCACTGCGGAATGCCTCTATTATTTTCAAGCGTTTTAAAGCTTCTTGCTTACGTTGTTGTGAGGTTTCGTTGGCAGCTTGATGACGTAAATTAAATGACAAATCGTCTAAGTTAGACCGAATTAACAAATCCTGTAATGCTTCAGCACCCATTTTGGCGATGAATTTATCAGGATGAGAATTGTCCAACATCTGGTTTTCTTTTGGTAAGCCATCCAAAATGTCAAGATACTCTTCTTCGGTTAATAAATCGAGGTAATTAACACCGTCGTTCACCTTGATACCGTTTTGAATTACTACATAGCGCTCATAGTAAACAATCATATCCATTTTCTTGGTAGGAATACCTAACAAGTAACCAATTTTATTTGGCAAAGAGCGGAAATACCAAATATGCGCAACCGGAACCACCAAATTAATGTGTCCCATTCGGTCGCGACGAACCTTTTTCTCCGTTACTTCAACACCACAACGATCGCAAACAATTCCTTTGTAACGAATACGTTTGTACTTTCCGCAATGGCATTCAAAATCTTTTACCGGACCAAAAATACGCTCGCAGAATAAGCCACCCATTTCGGGCTTAAACGACCTGTAATTAATGGTTTCGGGTTTTGTTACTTCCCCACTAGAACGATTTAGAATCAACTCGGGTGAAGCTAAGCCAATACGCAAACGTGAGAAGTTTGATTTGATTTTAAAATCTTTTTTACTTGACATATTTTTAATGAATTCCCTATAGTAGTTAGAAATGGATTACACCCGAACGGGCATAATATCCCCATATAAAAGCGTGCAAATATAGGCAAAAACTATTTAAAAACCAAAAGGACTTTGAATAAACACACTCCAGGTTGAAAATTAGTTAAAACCAAGGTTTTCAGGGAATTATGATTTAAGAAATGAAACAACAAAAAAAGCCCTATCGGGATTACGATAGAGCCTTTGTATACGGTGAAATTAATTAAGATTAAGCTTCGAGGAAAGTAACCGGATTAGGTGACTTTACAGTTACTTTTTGAGTAGCAACTTTACGGGTAGTAATTTTATTTTTTGCTACAACTTTATTTTTGCGGTCTTTACGTTTTAATCTTGTGGTTGCCATGGGTTAATAATTTTTGAGGCGCGAATATAGCAAAATTTTCTTGTATATAAAAAAATGAACAATAAATAAATTTTAAATTAACCTAATTTAGGGTAATTTATTGTTTAATTTGCTTAGCAAATCAGGAAAGAATTAATCTGGTATTTAATTATTTAAAACACGTTTAATTATCCTCAATATTTAGCTCTAGCGAAGCGCGACATTAGGACCTGCTTGCAATTATAATATTACAAACGGGAAATACTTATAGAGCTAAATACACAATCGAATCCTTGTGCGACAATTAGCACGCATATAAAGCACAAAATACAATATAACCATTATAATTCTACAAACAGGGCGCAAAAACCTAGCATAACACTCTGAAATTTTAAGAGTAGTAGACATACAATACAATACAATACAATACAATACAATACAATACAATACAATACAATACAATTCAGTGTAGTGCAGTACAGTAAAGTGCAGTACAGTAAAGTGCAGTGCAGTGCAGTGTAGTCATCATTACCTTCAGACCAGCCCACAGGACAGCCGACTACCCAACCTACCAGTCCATCGACATTGCAGCCAACAGGTATATATATATATATAAAATCAATAATTTAATGAATTAGCAATGCACTGCACTGTCTATTCTCAACACAGGGTTGTACCTAACTAAGCAACGGTAAAAATTATATCGACCCTGGCTACGAAGC